>NZ_BAIV01000006.1 GCF_000517545.1 Bacteroides reticulotermitis JCM 10512
ATCAGTTGGAAAGTCAAATTCCTGGGAGTAGGAAACGAAAGTTGGGGATGTGGCGGAAGCATGCGTCCGGAATATTATGCCGACCTTTATCGCCGATATTCGACCTATTGTCGCGACTACGACGGTAACCGTCTGTATAAGATTGCCAGTGGAGCCAGCGACTATGACTACAACTGGACCGATGTATTAATGAAACAAGTAGGCCATCGTATGCACGGCCTTTCTCTTCACTATTACACTGTGACCGGATGGTCGGGAAGCAAGACATCGGCTACTCAGTTCAACAAAGACGATTTCTATTGGACCATGGGCAAGTGTCTGGAAGTAGAAGATGTGATCAAAAAGCATTGCGCCATCATGGACAAATACGACAAGGATAAAAAGATCGCTCTTCTGCTTGACGAATGGGGAACTTGGTGGGACGAAGAGCCGGGAACAATTCGCGGACACTTGTACCAGCAAAACACCTTGCGCGACGCTTTCGTAGCTTCACTCAGCCTGGACGTATTCCACAAGTACACCGACCGTCTGAAGATGGCAAACATCGCACAAGTGGTGAACGTATTGCAATCTATGATCCTGACCAAAGGCAAAGATATTGTATTAACTCCCTCCTACTATGTGTTCAAAATGTACAAAGTACACCAAGATGCTACCGACCTGCCTATCGAATTAAACTGTGAGCAGAAGAGCGTACGCGACAACCGTACTGTTCCGTTGGTCAGTGCAACCGCTTCCAAAAACAAGGACGGAGTAGTTCATATCTCACTCTCCAATGTAGATACCGACAATGAGCAGGAAATCACGATCAACCTTCCGAATGTAAACGCCAAGAAAGCGGTTGGAGAGATCTTATCTTCTGCCAATCTGACTGATCACAACTCTTTTGAAAAGCCCAATACTGTAAAACCGGCCCCTTTCAAAGAGGTGAAGATCAATAAAGGAACCTTGAAGGTTAAACTACCTGCGAAGTCAATTGTTACACTTGAGTTACAGTAAAACAAGGCATAAGACTTATTGTATAATAAACAAGAAGAACGTCGAAATGGCGCTAAAAAAGATAACTCTTTCGTGTTGTGATTTACGCATAAAGAGTTATCTTTGCCAACATTAATACTGAATTTTATTAAATCCTAAATAACATGAACGATAACAAACTTATGAATCGTGCAGCGGACAACATCCGCATTCTTGCAGCTTCAATGGTTGAGAAGGCCAATTCCGGTCATCCGGGTGGTGCCATGGGTGGTGCTGATTTTATAAACGTACTCTTCTCCGAATTCTTGGTATATGATCCAGAGAATCCCCGTTGGGAAGGACGCGACCGTTTCTTCCTCGATCCGGGACATATGTCACCGATGCTTTATTCTACGTTAGCGTTGACAGGCAAATACGCATTAGATGAACTGAAAGAGTTCCGTCAATGGGGAAGCCCGACACCGGGACATCCGGAGGTAGACATTATGCGTGGTGTGGAAAACACATCAGTCCGTTGGGACAAGGCCATACCTTTGCCGTAGGTGCCGCTATTGCTGCCAAATTTATGAAAGCTCGTTTCAACGAGGTAATGGATCAAAAGATATACGCTTACATCTCCGACGGAGGTATTCAGGAAGAAATCTCTCAGGGTGCAGGACGTATTGCCGGTGCATTGGGATTGGATAACCTGATCATGTTCTACGATGCGAACGATATCCAGCTTTCTACAGAAACCAAAGACGTTACCGTAGAAGATACAGCTATGAAGTATCGGGCATGGGGCTGGAAGGTTATCAGCATCAACGGAAACGATGTAGATCAAATCCGTGCTGCTATTAAAGAAGCACAAGCTGAAAAAGAACATCCGATCCTTATTATCGGAAAGACAGTGATGGGCAAAGGTGCTCGCAAAGCCGACGGTAGCAGCTACGAAGCTAACTGTGCTACGCATGGTGCTCCTCTGGGCGGCGACGCTTACATCAATACAATCAAGAACCTAGGTGGTGATCCTGCCAACGCTTTTGTTATTTTCCCGGAAGTTGTTGAACTCTACGCCAAACGCGCCGAAGAGTTGAAGAAGATAGTAGCCGATAAATATGCCGTGAAAGCAGCATGGGCTAAAGCTAATCCGGAAAAAGCGGCCAAACTAGAAGCATTCTTCTCCGGTAAAGTACCTACCGTAGATTGGGCAGCTATCGAACAAAAAGCCGGTAGCGCAACACGTGCCGCTTCGGCAACTGTACTAGGTGCATTGGCTACGCAAGTGGAGAACATGATTGTAGCTTCTGCCGACCTTTCCAACTCGGACAAGACAGACGGCTTCCTGAAAAAGACCCACGCTTTCAAGAAGGACGATTTCAGCGGAGCATTCTTCCAAGCTGGTGTGTCTGAATTGACAATGGCTTGTGTTTGTATCGGTATGTCACTGCATGGCGGTGTAATTCCGGCTTGCGGTACATTCTTCGTATTCTCCGACTATATGAAACCTGCTGTACGTATGGCAGCGTTGATGGAACAACCGGTGAAATTCATCTGGACGCACGATGCGTTCCGCGTAGGTGAAGACGGACCGACTCACGAACCGGTGGAACAGGAAGCTCAAATCCGTTTAATGGAGAAGTTGAAAAACCATAAGGATCATAACTCGATGTTGGTTCTTCGTCCGGCTGATGCGGAAGAAACAACAGTTGCCTGGAGATTGGCTATGGAGAACAACTCTACGCCTACCGGTTTGATCTTCTCTCGTCAGAACATCGTAAACCTGCCGGCAGGTACTGATTACGAACAAGCAGCTAAGGGTGCTTACATCGTAGCAGGATCGGAAGAAAACCCGGATATCATTCTGGTAGCTTCGGGCTCGGAGGTTTCTACGTTGGTAGCCGGTGCTGAATTGCTTCGCAAAGATGGCGTGAAGATCCGCATCGTATCTGCTCCGTCTGAAGGTTTATTCCGTAGCCAACCAAAAGAGTATCAGGAAGCTGTTCTTCCAACAGGTGCTAAGGTATTTGGCATGACAGCCGGATTGCCTGTGACTCTGCAAGGATTGGCTGGTTCCAACGGTAAAGTTTGGGGATTGGAATCTTTCGGTTTCTCTGCTCCTTACCAAGTGTTAGACGAAAAACTTGGTTTTACTGCTGAGAATGTGTACAACCAAGTAAAAGCAATGCTCTAATGAAAACAATCGGATTAGCAAGCGACCACGCTGGCTACGAACTGAAACTATTTGTTCGCAGTTGGTTGGAAGCTAAAGGCTGGGCTTACAAAGACTTCGGAACGGATTCCACCGCTAGCGTGGACTATCCGGACTATGCTCATCCGCTTGCTCGGGCAATAGAAACGGGTGAATGCTATCCCGGTATTGCCATCTGCGGAAGCGGAAACGGAATTAATATCACACTGAACAAGCACCAAGGTGTTCGCGCTGCTCTTTGCTGGAATGCAGAGATTGCCCGCCTGGCTCGCCAGCATAACGATGCGAACATACTTGTTATGCCGGGACGCTTTATCAGCATAAACGAAGCCGATCAGATTATGACTGAGTTCTTCAACACTGCGTTTGAAGGGGGACGTCACCAGAATCGGATTGATAAAATACCGTGTAAGTAAATAGCTTGCATATATTATGAGATAAAAGGGGTTGTCCAAAGTCGGATAACCCCTTTTTCATTTCATCATACCTTTTACCACCATCCGCACCATAAAAAGGCGATCATTCCGAATCGACACTCGCCCTAAACAGTAACAGAACGAGTAAAGTTATTTCAAAACCAAAGGAAGAAATCAATAACTACAAAACGTTATACGGCATTTCTGCGGAAGCATTAAAGACAAACGTAACCTCTTCATCTGTATCCAAATCTCTTGCAACCATATAAACAGTAGGCATGACATCAGATCTTACCACACTGTTCACATTAGCTGTTGATGTTCCCCAGTCCATGCCAAGTAGAATTTTCGATACAGCGAAGAAGTTATCGAGACTTCCCAATAGGCTGTACTTATGCACACTTTTCCCATTCACTTCCTTACTAAAAGATAAAGTCAGATAAGGCTTGTAGTTTTCCACCGAAAACGCATAGGTCCCCTTATATTTTTCAGTATTTAGATCAGTATCATATACGTAGAAGTCCTTATTTTCATTGTTTGTCAGGAACAAATAGGTATCTAATACATAAGGCTCTCCATGCGAACTTATATTTTTCAAACCCATATAGGCATCCACAACCTTAATATTCAGTAGTACCGTTTCATTAGTTACATTATCGCGTACCGTAATAACCGTCTCCCCCTTTTGTTTGGAGGTAAGATAAAGATTTCCCATGCCGATTGAGCTTGATAGGTCTATCTTAACTTCCAAAACACCGGGATCGGCAACCTCCACTGTATAATCTCTGTTTCCCCCTCGGATAGGGATATAGCTTCCTCTTAGTAAAGAACATTCATAGTACTCTTTCTCAAATGACAAAGAATAGATTTCTTTCTCGTCATCGCTACATCCTACCAATTGCAGACACAGGAATAGGAGTATACCGGACAGACATTTGTTTCTCATGCTTTTATTTTTTTTAGTGTATATTGTTTTAATAACCGACTGCTAAACAAGTGCAGCGATAAACTCATAGCAGAAGTAGCCGCACAACAAGAGCTTCAACCCTGTACCAATCAGGAAGCCCAACAACGAACCAACACCGGATTTTAGTGCTTGATCCAATTCCCTGCGACCTAGCAACTCACCGATAACTGCTCCCAGAAAAGGGCCGACAAGGATTCCCAAAGGCAGGAAGAACAGTCCGACAATTGTTCCGATAAGACACCCCCAACTCCCCCACTTGCTTCCTCCGCCATACTTACTTCCCAACATGGGCGTGAAGAAGTCTAATATTTGCAGCAAAATGACGAGTAACAGCCAAACGAGTAGTTGACTGATGTGAAAATGAACCTTATCGGTCAGATGTAAAAGAAATAAGCCGGCATAGGCCAAAGGAGGCCCCGGAAGCATGGGAATCACACATCCCAACAATCCGATCAACATAAAGAGGACAGCTATTACAAGCAAAATGATGTCTGTCATGACATTCTCTATCAATGGTTCGTACCGTCAAAGATACGAATATTTCACAAGTAGCGTACAAAAAGACTAACTTTTAAAGCGCATCTATTTGATTGGACAGGCCTAACCCGCTCAGTAACGACGAGAGGGCGTATAATCTACCCGGTAAACGTAATCGAATAAGGTTTGCCATTCGTTGTCGGCTATTCCCAACTGGAACCCGTAAAAGTGCGTGTCGGCTCTCCGGTAATCCTGCATTTGGGAGATCAGTTCGGGGGTAACCAAGGGAATCTTAAAATCGCTAATCCACAACACATCGGCATTCATGTACTCCTTCTTCGATTGGAGCAGACCGAAAGTTGTCTTCAACATCCGGGTTGCGTTCGTGTCTCCGGTAGCGGTATGCGAAAAGAATTCGAGCAGTCGGGCCCGTTCTTTGCGGACATCAATCGGATTGACAGATACCGAAAAAGCAATCAGAAAGCAGGCGCGTCGCTGGCGGTCGGCTATCTCCAACAACTTAACCAAAAGCGAATGAGCTATCTTCTCCGGCTTCCCCACCATACTGCCGGAGGTATCGAGACACACAATCATCGGTCCTTTCGTCGTTGCCGGCTTCTTTTCCAACCGACGGGCAGGCTGCATTATTTCGGACTTATACCGGAAGGACTGGAGGTTGCGGGTCAGGAATTTATAGACAAAAACATCTTCTAACTCTTCATCGACATAATGCGCCAGCTCCACAGGAAGCAAAGCGTTTAAGTCATTGCCCGTCGTTACGCCCAGAATGTCGCTCTTCGAAGCGTGCTCCAACCGATAGATATCTCCGTTCGAAACGGAGACCTGTTCTTCTCCTTCATCATCGGCTATACGCCCCATTCGATTGGCCACTTTCACAATATCGGGATATTCACGTTGGATGCGAACGATCTTGCGAAAACGTTCAAAGTCGACCGTATTCCAAATACCGCTCATCAGTCCCCAAGCTTGATAAAACTCATCTTTCTCTACGCCATGCAACCGCAGGTATTCGGGCACATTCTTCAGATTGGCACGCAAGCGTCGGTCGAAATCGTCTTTCCGTGTCTCGACCTCTTTCACCTTCTGTTCCTGCTGTTCATGTTGTAAAGCCTCTTTCCAATCCTCGATCATGCGTTCCCAAAGTCCGTCATCGGCACACTTACCTCGTTGCCCAGTTGTCCCAAGTAAAAGGCACGGTCGAATCCGTAACCCTGATACTTATCACCGATCTGCTTAACCAATGCCTGCCACCCATCCTTCCGCTTATCCAACGACCACTCCAATGCCAGCCGCATGCCTTCCTGCTCCGCCTGACTCCGCTGCATATTGTATTTCTCTTTCTCCAGATTCAGGTGGACAAACGAGATCATCGTATCATAAAAGACACGGGCACAGATGGGATCATTGAGTACTTGAAGTTTAACAACGGGATCGTTCATTACCGACAACAGATAGCCGTAAAGGGGTTCACGGTCGGTTGCCGAACATTCGCCCGTTGCCACATAACGGTCTAAAGCCTGTACATAAAACGCTAAGTCGTAGCGGAGGTTACTCATCGCCGTATCGCAGTTTACGCACATCCACACGCGCCCACGCAATTTCCTTACGGATGGTGTTGACATATTGTGTCACGTCGCGCTTGTCCGCATCGGATACAAAAAGGTTTTCCGACAACTCTTTCACACGGACATCTATCCGGTCATTAACGCCCTCCAGCTCCGTCTCGTAGTCGCGATTGGTCAGCGAAGTGTTTCCGAGCCACAACTGTTGCTGTTCGCCACGTTGCAGCCGCTTCATCGGGAAACGCACACCATTGATATAGATGTTTTTGTCGTCGCGATAGAGCGTGATTCGCTCGGCTCCCTGTTCTTTCATTTGCGACGCGTCGGTAAAAGCCCGTATGATGGTTCTTTTGGGTTGCAACGGATCGGCATACATCACGCCCACAGCAGGAGCGTCTTTACCGTCGTACGCTTTCATTGTTTTATAATCGACAATAAATATATAGGTATTCCCCGTTCCATGATTCTCGATCTGGTAGTAGAAATGATCGGTCACCGCCAAGTCATCGTCGGTGGTCGCCTTGCCGACGTGCCGCCTCCAAAGCTTCCCGTACACGGCTCACTTTCAGGTCGGACTTCAGGGAAAGGCTTATGGAACCGATCTCCTTCACATACGGGGTAAAGAGTGCCTGAACCACTATCCGGCGAATATCGTTGCTCTCTTCCGGCTCGTTCCATAAGCAGTGATACGTTGGCAAAAGATCGGACGCGCAAACAGATGGGCGGCCGTGTATGAACGCGGACGTTTTCAGCAGTCGGACAACATTCTTCCAACGGCGGTCGCTGATGTAAACGTTGCGGTGCATTTCCGAACCGTCCAGTTCTACTTTCATCAAGTTCCGACGGATATCCGTAATATAAGCTAGCACATCAGCAGGTACTTCGACGCCTCGAATGGCTTGTTGCCAATCGGCGTACTCAGCGTCGGTAATCCGCCACCGAACATCTCCCTCCTCTTCTTCGGTATCGTCCAACAGCATGCGATAAAATGTATCTTCCTGTTGCACGCATGTGGAAATAACGCGAATAAGGAAACGGTCCCATAAGGCTTCAAGCCCTTCACCCTGAGCAGGTAGTTCGTTGCTGGCAGCAACCAGTAGTTTGAGAGGTAGCTTCAACTCCTGATCACCATTACGGAAGAGCTTTTCGTTGATTACCGTCAGCAGGGTATTCTGTATGGCCGGTCCGGCTTTCCATATCTCGTCCAGAAAAACCACATCGGCGGTAGGCAGATATCCTTCAATAGCACGCTCGTATTTATCGGATGATTTCAAGCGACTGATACTTACCGGGCCGAATATTTCATCGGGCGTGGAGAAACGGGACATCAAGTATTCGAAAGCATTAGCACCGACAAAGGCCTTTTTCAGTCTACGGGCTACCATCGACTTAGCTACTCCCGGAGCCTAACAACAAAATGCTTTCGCCCGCCAAAGCCGCCAACAAAGAAAGTCCGATTTCGGTCTCTTTCTCATATACGCCCCGATTCATTTCTCCCAATAACAGTTGGATCCGTTCTTTTATTTCCATTCTTATATAATTGCACTTAGCTTACTAATAATTAGGTTGCAAATATACCCCTTTTCCCGTCCATTCGGTTTAGCAACGCCGCACTATTTTTCTTGTCAGATAAAAAGATGAAACGAACCGTGGCGGATTAGTCTTCTCCAACTCACTGATTACCCGCTATCAACCGGGTAGAGCGTGCTATTTTTTTGTCCATTTGTGCGAAGGCTAAACCGCGTCGGCAAGTAAATTTAGAGAAAGAAATATAAAGCCTGTTTAAAATAGAATAAAAGCCTTCTCTAGGGCAATCGTAAAAATAAAAAGGTACAAAATTACGCCGCACTTATCTGCTGTATTCAAATAAAAGCTATCTTTGTAATTCAGAATCCAGAAATTCAATAGAAATGGAGCAATGGAATAACCTCAAAGAACTTATCAATCAGGGAAATACAGATCAGGCTATCGAACAACTTGATCAACTTCTCGGAGAGGGTTCGAATACTGGCGGAAAGGATACTCTCTACTATCTGCGCGGAAACGCTTACCGAAAGAAAGGGGATTGGCAACAAGCCCTTAACAACTATCAATCCGCTATTGATCTCAATCCTGAAAGCCCCGCTATACAAGCGCGCGCGATGCTGATGGATATCCTCAATTTCTTTCACAAAGATATGTACAATCAATAAACAGAAAACGTAATAAAGACAAAGAATATGGCAAAAATTAAAGGAGCAATTGTAGTCGATACAGAGCGTTGCAAAGGGTGCAATCTATGTGTTGTGGCCTGTCCGCTCGATGTAATCTCCCTCAACAAAGAGGTAAACATGAAAGGTTACAACTATTCCTATCAAGCGAAAGAAGATACATGTAACGGATGCAGTTCGTGTGCAACTGTTTGTCCCGACGGATGTATCACAGTTTATAAAGTTAAAGTAGAATAAAAGAAAACGAATATGGCAGAAGAAGTTGTATTAATGAAAGGAAACGAAGCTATCGCCCATGCAGCTATCCGCTGCGGAGCCGATGGATATTTCGGTTATCCTATTACCCCTCAATCGGAGGTGTTGGAAACACTTGCCGAATTGCAACCGTGGGAAACAACCGGCATGGTAGTACTCCAAGCCGAAAGTGAAGTTGCCGCTATCAATATGGTATATGGAGGCGCAGGAAGCGGAAAAATGGTACTAACCTCCTCATCCAGCCCCGGCATCAGTTTGAAACAGGAAGGAATCTCCTACTTGGCAGGTTCGGAACTTCCTTGTCTTATCGTTAACGTCATGCGTGGTGGTCCCGGTTTGGGAACAATTCAACCGAGTCAGGCTGACTATTTCCAAACGGTTAAAGGCGGTGGCCATGGCGACTACCGACTCATTACGCTTGCTCCGGCATCCGTACAGGAGATGGCAGACTTCGTGGGACTGGGATTTGAACTCGCTTTCAAATACCGCAACCCGGCTATCATCCTTGCCGACGGTGTGGTGGGACAAATGATGGAAAAACTCGTTCTTCCTGAGCAAAAGCCACGTCGTACCGACGAAGAGGTAATTGCACAATGCCCGTGGGCTACCACCGGTAAGAGCAAAGACCGCAAACCCAACATCATCACTTCACTCGAATTGAAACCGGAAGCCATGGAGCAAAACAACCTTCGCTTCCAAGCTAAGTTCAAGTTGATTGAAGAGAAGGAGGTGCGCTTCGAAGAGATCGACTGCGAAGATGCCGATTATCTGATTATTGCTTTCGGATCGATGGCACGTATCGGACAAAAAGCGATGGAACTCGCACGCGAAGAAGGAATCAAGGTCGGAATCCTCCGCCCCATCACCCTATGGCCTTTCCCCACCAATGTCATTGCTGACTATGCAGAACGGGTGAAAGGGATGCTCGTAACCGAATTGAACGCCGGACAGATGGTTGAAGATGTACGCCTGGCAGTCAATGGTAAAGTGAAAGTAGAACATTTCGGACGCTTGGGCGGTATTGTTCCCGATCCGGACGAAATAGTTAATGCACTGAAAGAAAAACTAATCAAATAAGGTAAACGATGAACTCCCAAAACATAAGAAGCATACTAAATATCTTTTTCATGATATTGACGATTGCCGCCATTATCATGTATTTTATTGAACTAAAGAACCAAACCTTGTTCATTTATGTATGCGGAGCAGCAATTGCTGTGAAAATTGCGGAACTATTCATCCGGTTCACCGGTAGATTTATTGATAAGGAGAAGAAATCATGACGAAAGAAGAAATAATCAAGCCCGAGAATCTGGTTTACAAGAAACCGACTCTTATGAATGATAATCCCATGCACTACTGTCCGGGTTGCAGTCATGGCGTGGTACATAAACTCATTGCCGAAGTTCTTGAGGAAATGGGTATGGAAGACAAGACTGTCGGTATCTCTCCGGTAGGTTGCGCTGTCTTCATCTACAACTATTTAGAAATCGACTGGCAGGAAGCTGCTCACGGACGTGCACCCGCATTGGCTACGGCTATCAAACGTCTATGGCCCGACCGTCTGGTATTCACTTATCAGGCGACGGTGACTTGGCATGTATCGGTACTGCCGAAACAATTCACGCACTGAATCGTGGCGAAAACATTACCATCATCTTTATCAACAACGGTATTTATGGGATGACCGGCGGCCAGATGGCTCCAACAACATTAGTAGGCATGAAAAGCTCCACCAGCCCATACGGACGTGACGTTAAACTTCACGGCTATCCGCTGAAGATCACTGAATTGGCAGCACAATTGGAAGGTACGGCATACGTAACCCGCCAATCCGTACAATCCGTACCGGCTATTCGCAAAGCTAAAAAAGCAATCCGCAAAGCATTCGAAAACTCCATGAGCGGCAAAGGCTCTAACTTGGTGGAAATCGTTTCGACTTGCAGCTCCGGCTGGAAAATGTCTCCGGAACAAGCTAACGAATGGATGGTAGAGAATATGTTCCCATTCTATCCGCTGGGTGATTTAAAAGATAAAGAATAACGCTAAAACCCAACAGAAAATGAAAGAAGAAATAATTATAGCAGGATTCGGTGGACAAGGCGTATTGTCAATGGGCAAGATCCTTGCCTACTCCGGACTGATGGAAGACAAGGAAGTGACTTGGATGCCCGCTTATGGTCCCGAACAACGAGGGGGTACAGCTAATGTTACCGTAATTGTAAGCGATAACAAAATCTCCTCACCCATCCTGAGTCAGTTTGATGCAGCCATTATATTGAATCAACCCTCACTCGAGAAGTTTGAAAGCAAAGTCAAACCGGGAGGTATTCTTATTTACGACGGCTACGGAATTAATAATCCGCCCACGCGTAAAGATATCAAAGTGTACCGCATCGATGCCATGGATGCTGCCAATGAAATGAATAATGCCAAGGCTTTCAATATGATTGTACTCGGTGGATTGCTTAAACTTCGCCCTGTGGTAAAGCTGGAAAGTGTAATCAAAGGATTGAAGAAAACACTCCCCGAACGCCATCACCACTTGATTCCAATGAATGAAGAGGCGATTAAAAAAGGCATGGAACTGATCCGCGAGGCCTGAAAGAATTGACAATTGATAATTGGCAATTGACAGTTAGAAGTTGACAGATATAGTAACAATGGTAGTTGACAGTTTGCAAAACAACGCATACAGATGTTAATTGTCAATCACTATTTGTTAATTGTCATTTGTTAATTATCAATTGTCAATTGTCAATTATCAATTATCTTTTATCTTTGCGCTCAATTATGAGACGAATCCTACTTACATATATTTCACTGTTCTTTGTAGGCTTGCTTACCGTGCAAGCTCAGCTTAACCCTATGCGACAACGGTAGATGAAAACGGACGAGACCAGTACGGTAACCAGATAGACCCATCGACACTTCCCGAAAATCTGGACAGTGCAAACGTTGAAGTAAAAGGCCTCCCCCCTACACTCTACATGTGGAAAATCAAGAACCAACTCGGAGACCGAATCTTGGTTCCGGCAGATACCGTTTACCACCATTTTCAGAATACAAACCTGACGGAAGGTGTAACGGGACATTACAATTATCTGGGTAATATGGGATCGCCACGTATTTCGCGCATATTTTCGGAACGTCGTGATCCGGGTTCGGCTCTCTTTCTGGAACCTTTTTCCAGCTTCTATGTCCGCCCCATGGACTTTTACTTTACCAACAGTAACGTTCCCTACACAAATCTGACTTACAATAAAGCCGGTAACAAAGTTAACGGAGAGGAACGTTTCAAATCATATTTCTCAGTCAATGCCAACAAACGGCTAGCGTTCGGTTTTAACATCGACTACCTATACGGAAGAGGATATTACAACAACCAGAACACCGCCTTCTTCAATGCCGCTGTTTTCGGAAGCTATATGGGCGACCGTTACCAGATGCAAACGATTTATAGCAACAACTACCTGAAAGTAAACGAAAACGGAGGGATAACGGACGACCGTTACATCACTGCCCCGGAAGAGATGGCTGAAGGTAAAAAGGAGTACGAATCGGTCAACATACCAACCGTACTGAATGCTACGGCCAATCGTAATCACAGTATGAATATATTCCTGACCCAACGCTATAATTTAGGGTTCCATCGAGATATTGCGAAAGCGGAAAACGATACGACTCCCACCAAACAAGAATATGTACCTGTCACCAGCTTTATTCATACCATCCAAGTGGAACGGGCACGCCATACATTTCGTTCAAGTGATAATGTACCAAACTATTACGACAACATCTATCTATCTCCTACAAATAAAGTCGCCCGCGATAGCACCGTGTATGTAGGTATCAAGAACACCGTGGGCATCGCCTTACTGGAAGGATTCAATAAATATGCCAAAGCCGGCCTGACTGCTTTTGTATCGCACAAATTAAGCAGGTACTCGCTAATGAGTACCGACTCGCTACAGCGGGATCAATACAACGAAACCGAGTTTTATGCAGGGGGTGAACTGACTAAAACGCAAGGCAAGTTCCTGCATTACCATGCCATTGGCGAAATTGGAGTAGCCGGCAAAGCAATCGGTCAGTTTAATGTCAAAGCGGACATCGACTTCAACTTCCCACTCTTTCGGGATACAGTTAGCTTGATTGCCCGTGGAGAAGTTAGCAATCAGATCGCTCCGTTCTATATGCGCCATTACCACTCCAAATATTTCTGGTGGGATAATGATATGGATAAGGAATTCCGTACCCGTCTTGAAGGTGAACTAAGCATTGCCCGTTGGCAAACTCGTATAAAAGCAAGTGTAGAAAACATCAAGAACTACACCTACTTTAATCAAGAAGCAAAGCCGGAACAAAACAGCGGTAGCATACAAGTACTGTCTGCTACACTGAGCCAGAACTTCCGCCTGGGTGTTTTCCATCTCGACAACGAAGTTATCTGGCAGAAGACAAGTGATGAGAACGTATTGCCGTTGCCGGATCTTTCTTTGTACCATAACTTCTATATGCAGTTCAAATTGGCCAAAAAGGTACTAAGCGTGCAATTGGGAGCTGATGTGCGTTACTTCACGAAGTACAATGCACCAGCTTATATGCCCGCTATTCAGCAATTCCACTTACAACCGGACAATGACCGGGTGGAAATTGGAGGTTACCCCATCGTGAATGTATATGCCAACCTTCATTTGAAGCGTACTCGCTTTTACGTGATGATGTATCACGTGAATAAAGGAATGAGCAAGCCCGATTACTTCCTGGCTCCTCACTACCCGATTAACCCTCGCATCCTGAAGCTAGGTTTATCCTGGAACTTCTACGATTAATTGTTTCCTAAGTTTATGGCAGCCAGACTCAAATCAAACGTTTCAAAATATCTCCTGCTAGCAGCTATCGCTTTAGTTGTGTTTCTTTCACTCCGTTATTGCAGTGGTAAAACGAAGCCTTCGGGACATCCCCGCGATTACGCAGCGATAGCAAAGGAAGGCATTATTCGGGTTGCCACCGAGTATAACTCACTTAGCTTTTATGTAGATGGCGACTCCATCTCAGGCTTTCACTACGATCTGATACAGGCCTTTGCGCATGATAAGGGTTTGAAGGCTCTTATCACACCGGAAATGAGTTTCACCACGCGCCTGGAAGGACTCAGTACCGGAAAATATGACCTCATAGCCTATGGAATATTGGTGACCAGCGAACTGAAAGACTCGCTGTTGTTCACCTCACCCATTGTACTGAACAGGCAAGTATTGGTACAGCGTAAAAAAACAAGCGAGCAGGATTCGATGTATATACGCAATCAACTCGATCTGGCCGGACGAAAGTTATATGTAACAAAAGGTTCTCCGGCAATTATGCGTATCCGCAACCTCAGCAACGAGATCGGAGATACGATTTACGTTGAAGAGATCGACCGATACGGCTCCGAACAACTCATTGCCATGGTAGCGCATGGAGATATAGCCAACGTTGTTTGCGATGAAAGCATCGCGCTCGCGGTAGCCGATTCATTGCCGCAGATTGACATTACCACCGCAATCAGCTTTACGCAATTCTATTCTTGGGCTGTCAGCAAACAATCTCCCGCATTACTCGACAGTTTGAACACTTGGCTCGATACGTTCCAGAAGACCAAAGAGTATCAAACGATCTACCGGAAATACTACGACAAGAAATGAGCTAACTCCCTGTAAAGGAGCACTGAGGCAATATCTTTCCAACCAATAAGTTTGTTCCCTATAAAAATAACTTTATCTTTGTATTTGCATTAAAACAAGTATAATGAGTGAAGAGATTATAAGGTGGGGCTTCATCGGCTGCGGTGAGGTGACCAAGACCAAAAGTGGGCCGGCGTTTCAAAAGGTAGAACATTCAGAGGTAATAGCCGTAATGAGTCGCGACGGAGCCAAAGCCAAGGCATATGCCCAGGAAAGAGGCATTAAAAAATGGTATGACGATGCTCAGGAACTAGTTGACGACCCGGAAGTAAATGCAATCTATATCGCTACTCCTCCATCTTCTCATGCCACATACGCCATCATGGCGATGAAAGCCGGCAAACCGGCTTATATCGAGAAACCTATGGCGCAAACATACGAAGAATGTACACGCATCAACCGTATTTCGCAAGAGACAGGGGTTCCCTGCTTCGTTGCGTATTACCGCCGATACCTTCCCTACTTTCAAAAAGTAAAGGAATTGGTAGAAAACGGATCAGTCGGCAATGTTATCAATGTACAGATTCGGTTTGCTCAACCTCCGCGTGACTTGGACTATAATCGCGAAAACCTTCCATGGCGTGTACAAGCTGATATTGCCGGAGGAGGTTACTTTTATGATCTCGCTCCGCACCAAATTGATTTATTACAGGATATGTTCGGATGTATTCTGGAGGCAAGCGGTTACAAAAGTAATCGAGGCGGGCTCTACACCACTGAAGACACTTTAAGCGCATGCTTTCAGTTCGACAGCGGATTGGTAGGCAGTGGTTCGTGGTGTTTCGTTGCTCATGATTCAGCACGCGAAGATCGTATCGAGATTATTGGTGATAAAGGCATGATTTGCTTCTCGGTCTTCACCTACGAACCCATTGCCTTGCATACTGAACGCGGCCGTGAAGAATTTATCATCAGCAATCCGCTTCATATCCAGCAACCGCTTATCCAAGCGGTAGTCGATCATTTACTGGGTAAGGCGCCTTGCTCCTGCGACGGTCCGAGTGCGACTATGACCAACTGGGTAATGGATAAAATACTGGGAAAGCTATAGATCGGTTTAACCTGATTTCCTTTCTTACTACGGATTCATTCGGCTAATAAAAGTCGAGAACTTTACCTAGGGTAGCGTAAAAGAGGTTAACCTCTCATTTATCTGTCGCTGCTTTTCTTTACCTTTGTTCTGAGAGTGAATCAAGTAATATACGAACGATATAAAAAGAACTATGACTAAAGAAGAACTAATGAGGAAAGCCATTGAGCTATCCAAAGAAAGCGTAGCTAACGGAGGAGGCCCCTTCGGAGCAGTTATCGCAACCAAAGAGGGTGAAATAGTTGCAGCGGGTACAAACCGAGTAACCTCTTCATGTGATCCGACAGCTCATGCAGAAGTAAGTACAATTCGTGAGGCCGCTGCCAAACTAGGAACGTTCAACCTTAGCGGGCACGTAATCTATACATCTTGCGAACCTTGCCCGATGTGTCTGGGTGCTATCTACTGGGCACGCCTGGATAGAATGTATTACGGAAACAATAAGACAGATGCCAAGAACATCGGCTTTGATGACTCTTTCATCTACGATGAATTGGAACTAAACCCCACTGAGAGACAACTACCATCGGAAGTCTTGCTACATGATGAAGCAATCAAAGCTTTCGAAGCATGGACAGCTAAAGAAGATAAAGTAGAATATTAACCAAGCGAGTTGCATTACGCATACTGCTCAAACATGAAAATCCCCGGAGATACTCACTCTCCGGGGATTCTACTTACACAAAAAATTATTTATGAAATGGAAAACTACTTCCGTCTTAAAAGCGCAGTCCTAAAGTAAGTAATACTTTACTGCGTGTATTTGTTACTTTCGTACGATTCAAAGCTGCATCATTGAAAGCATAGAAATCGTCATCATAAGTACTATATAGATAAGCCAAATCTGCGTAGAACGAAGAGATACGATAACCGATTCCTAACGTGTAATTACTCTGAGACTTCGCATTGGCAAAATCGGTATCAGTGTTAATTGAGTTAGGAGATAAATCTTTATAAGCATTATCTTTAAAAGCAGTCGAGCTATAGTTGTATCCTAAACGAAGGGCAAACTCAGGTACCACTTTAAATTCTGCACCGACACGGAAAGTACTAACACCTTTCAACATTTCCTTAGCCGTGGAATTCTCCCAATTCATTTCATCACCGTTCGAAAAGCTAAAGTGCATTCCCGAATAATCCTGATATTCATATTCCGCTCCAATAGCGAAGCTCGATCCGGCCGTATATCCAAGACTGAAGTTGTACTTCCAAGGTGTGCGGAAACGTAGATCATATCCGTAATCGTAATTATTGGTAAAATCATAAGAATCTACAATATGCTTGTTTACTTGATCATTATCCGGTGAATAGATGTTAGAAACGGCTCTGACATTCGTTTTCATGGTCAGGTTATAATAGGTCGGTGTATGAATAGCCACTCCCAAACGGAATGGAGAATCTTCAAACGGACGTACAATCGCTCCAAATTTAAAGTCTACTCCCGAACCTTCGATCTTGTTCTCGGTCGACATTTCGTAACCTACATTTCCATAATTCTTACCTCCACTCTCATAATCTCCAAAATCTTCTCCATAAGTTGAATACTTCGAATAGTTTACATCATAAGCTCCTACAGTCAGCCCCAGATATACTCGGTCGTTCAAGTTAAAGGAAACATTGAAATCATATTGGTTAATTCCCCCTTTTTCACGTGAGTTAAACCAGGAATACGGCTGAGGCAAGAAACCTGTATAGTTATTCTTATCCAGATCGCGGTCATATAGATAACTATTCCAACCGGTAGCTGCCAACCAACCAACTTTAGAGTCGGTAAAAAGATTCACATTATCATCGGCCAGTTTATGAATAAAATCACCCGAAGACTTAATCATATCATTGGCTTGTGCTGCCATTTGATTGGTTTGGGAAAGTATCGCACCGTTTGCTCCCAAATTCATCATTCCCTCCATAGACATATATTTGTCGAATGACTTGGAGCGGGTATAGTTGAATCCGAAATTGAGATAACGCAACGTTGTCTGATTTCCAATCTTGGAAGAAAACACAAACCCGATGTTATCAAAAGACATACGGCTTTTATCTATGTTTAACTTCTGTCCTCCGTAATTGCTTTCCGACCCATAGGCCGAAAAACCGAAGGTAGTCATTACATCGTTGCTCCGATAAATACCGATACCTGCCGGATTTACCCCCATCGTAGAGACATCTCCTCCCAAGGCTCCCATGGCACCACCCATTCCTACGAAACGGGCTGTTCCATTCAGGTCCTTTTGCGTAAACTTGACGCCATCATATATAGTCTGAGCGGTTGTGCTTGCTATCATTCCAAAAGCAAGTACAGCTATATTTATAATCTTTTTCATATCTATTTTCCTTTTTACGATGTACAATAGTCCTATCTTCTACTACTACCTCTGGACGATCCTCCACCTCCGGAAGAAGAACTTCCGCGGCTACTACTTCCGCCACCACCTCCTGATGAATAGCTACCTCCACGGGAAGAACTACTGCTGGGAGAGTAGGAACTGCCTGAACTACTGCTAGAACGGCTGCTAGGAGTGTAACTAGGGCTGGAAGAACTACTACCTCTTGAATAGCTACTGCTTCTTTCAGAGCTGGAGCTACCTCTGTTGTATGTTCCTTCGCTTCTAGTCGAACTGCTGCGAGTAGAAGTACCTCTGTTGTATGTTCCTTCACTTCTGGTAGAAGTAGAACGTACGCTGCTCCGATCTGTTCCGGAAGTACTGCTGCGAGTACTGCTTGGGCGAGTATATGTATCTCGGCGATTCGAAGTATTCGTTGTTCTGTTTCCTACACTTGTACGTGTACTGCTTTCTCTCGTTCCTACCACGCGTCCGCTAGTTGTTCTATCTGAAGAGGTACGCACGGATGATCGTGAAGACTGGTAACGATCTGAAGAATATCTTCCGGCGCTTCCTCGGCCCGAAGAGGTTCTGTTAGGAGAACGACGATTCGTATACATCATGTTATCACGACCGCCATACCAGCCACCTCCACCCCAATGGTGGTTATGTCCCCAATAGCCGCCTCCGTACCAGTTGTCCCAGTAGCCGCCGCCATACCAGCCACCGCCACCGTACCAACCGCCCCAATAACCGGGACTATAACCCCAGGAATAATAAGGCCGATTCCAGCCCCATCCCCATGAATTATATCGCCAATCCCACCAAAGCCTATTGCTAAATGTTGGGAAAGCGTATGCATAAAGTCCATCGGTATAGACGTTCCAGTCCCATGAGTTAGGTCCATAGACCACATCCCAATATAGCGGACTGCTCACGCTGATGGCAAAACGCGGATTGCGGAAACGGATAATCCGTTCGGCATATTCATAATCGTCTTGCGTACCATTAAACTCACCGGTTACCCACTCGCCTTCCAAATCGGGTCTGGACTTCTCCTTTATATATAAAGTATCGTCATCCAACACGAACTCATTATCACGAGCTTCGTAGCGACGGTTATACTCATCTATATCTCGTGTCTTCCCTTTACGGTCTTGTACAATCACCGTAGTTCCGGGCGAGGTATAAACATTAGTCGTTACCTGTTTTTTAGTCTCCTTCTTTACCGGAGCTGCAACCTTCTCTTTTTTATCTTTGGAAGATATGAAGTAAAGGTCGTCATCCACGCTTTGTGCCATCAAGCCTATCGGGAGGCACAAGGCAAACAGCAAAAAATAAACAATCTTTTTCATAATTCTCTCGGTTTATATGATTACTTAAACTCTATTATTCACGTTACAAAGATAGCGAAGAGATTCACCACCAACGGGTGATTTTCCCCAAAGGATTATAGGGAAATCCCTATTTCTAACTATATTTGCACATTATTTACTTTGAATAAAACAAATATGAAATACTTTGAGTTCACATTTACTACAAATCCTTCTACGGAGATAATCAAGGATGTACTCGCCGCAACGCTTGGCGAAGTTGGGTTTGAAAGTTTTGTTGAAAACGAACAAGGGTTAGCTGCCTACATCCAACAAGCATTGTATGAGGAAGAGGCTGTCAAAAGTGCCATTACCGAGTTCCCCCTCCCCGATATTCAAATCAACTACTCGTATGTAGAAGCAGAAGATAAAGATTGGAACGAGGAATGGGAGAAAAACTTCTTTCAACCAATTGTTGTAGGCAACCGATGTGTAATTCACAGCACATTTCACACAGAGCTTCCCCAAGCCGAATACGACATCGTCATCAATCCGCAGATGGCGTTTGGGACAGGCCATCACGAAACTACCAGCCTCATCATTGAAGAGTTGCTGGACAATGATCTGGAAGGCAAATCGCTGCTCGACATGGGATGCGGGACATCCATTCTGGCCATACTTGCCCGCATGCGCGGCGCACGTCCTTGCACGGCCATTGACATTGATGAGTGGTGTGTGCGCAACTCTATTGAAAACATTACCCTCAACCGGGTTGATGAAATTAATGTATCTCAGGGAGATGCTTCGAGCTTATCCGGCAAAGGGCCTTTTGATGTAGTTATTGCTAATATCAATCGGAATATTTTGCTGAACGACCTAAAGCAATACGTAGCTTGCATGCATCCGGGAGCTGAATTATATATGAGTGGCTTCTACGTAGATGACATTCCCGTTATTCAGTCAGAAGCCGAAAAGAACGGATTAAAATTCATTGAGTATAAGGAGAAGAATAACTGGGCAGCAGTGAAATTCGAATATACCAAATAGGCTCATCAGCTAGCAATTCGGCAGGCTCGTGCCTATAAAACCAGACATGAGTTTGTCGGATAGCTATTTAATTGTTAGCTTCTTGAGTTCATCCAGGGTACCTTTAAATACATTCAAGTCAACATCTTCTTCAATACCGGGCACATTACCCACATCCGTATGTTGCCAGAAATCCCACTTACCCTGATACTTAACCGAATCCACGTAGTAGTGAGCAATCCAGTAGGGATAAGCATTGAATAGCGAATCGTCCAGATACTTGGTTTTAAATTTATAAGAAGTATAGAGAATGGGCTTCACCCCGTAATGGGACTCTACCCGATCGAGCCATTGTTTAACGCAACGTTGCAATTCCACTTTATTTTTCTTTCCGGTGACCTCGACATCCAATACAGGAGGCAAATCTCCCGGCTTCAGTTGCACGGTGCGAATGAAGAAATCCGCTTGCTTCAAGGCATCTGTCGAAGGGATAAAGAAATGATAGGCTCCACGGATAAAGCGTGATTCAAAGCTTCGGTAAAATTATTGCAAAAAGTATCATCGCCATGATCTCCTCCTTCCGTAGCCTTCATAAAAACAAAATGCAGCGGTGAATCGGTCTCACGATTCATGGATAAAACATTCCAGTCAATGTCTCCCTGATAATGCGAAATATCGATGCCGTGCACTTCGTATCCGCAAGGAATACATACACCATACTCTTTTTGTCCGGCACAAGGTTTCCAACGGTACGCGTAAGGACGAATAAAGAAATAATAGAAAGCACCTGTGAAAAATACAGCCAAAATAAAAACCAAGATATTCCTGATCCACGCTGGCATGGAGTGGTTCACTTTCTTTTTAGTCTTTCGCTTGGCAGGTTTACGCTGCGGAGCAGTAGATTTCTTCCGTACTGAGGTTTTGGTATTACGCAATGGCATGCTAGGAGTTAATGATAGCTGTAAACAATGTATAAGATAAATGAGAAACGGTGATGTGACAGCTATTCTACGACTTGTAGGAGCTGCCAACAATCACCGTTTAACGTTATTTATTTAGCTTGTTCAAGCTGCAAAGTCTTCGTTGGCTGGTCACAAACTTCTGTCGGTCCGAAGTATTGGATCGGGCCCGGATATACATAGTCTGTTTCAATAGCCCAACGATCACGCTGTGCAACTAGTGCTTTGAAAGGAGCACCTTCCAGTTTCACTAATGCTTTCTGAATAACCGGTTTCAGTTCACCGTGACGGCGTTCCATATTCATCATCATCGTAATAGGTACACCACCTGCGATCCACTCAGCAGCGGGAGCAGTCGTATTGCGTACAGAAGACATATAACCTGTCTTGCCGTTAGCAATCAGCATAGAAGCTGTGTAGCCCAATGAGTAGCAATAGTCTGCATCGAAGTTAGATGGAGCAGCGCAACGTCCTTCGTAACCAAAGAAGTGATGTTGTGCGGCAAACTTACCAACAAACTTACCTTCTTTCTTCCAGATGGCTAGTTTGGTAGCTACCATTTCAGACAACAGCTTTTCAGTATCAATCAGAGATACCTGAACGTTTCCATGCGGGTCACGATCCAATGTCAACTGACGAGCAACACTTTCCGGTAGACTGGCGTAAATAGCCGAGTTTTCAGGAGACAGTTTGCTAACGATATAATCACGTTGATGCGAACGTTTGATGTGAGAGAACTCTTCAGCATTAGCTGCCAGGAAGTCATTCAGCTCAGCGATCAGGCGTTTCATGGCCGGAATAAACTCGACCAATCCTTCCGGAATCAATACAGTACCGAAGTTATGTCCGCGAGCAGCGCGATCGGCTACAATCTGAGCGATGTAAGTTACTACATCATCCAAAGACATATCCTTAGCTTCTACTTCTTCCGACACGATACAGATGTTAGGCTGAACCTGCAACGCACATTCCAATGCAATGTGAGAAGCCGAACGTCCCATCAGTTTGATGAAGTGCCAGTATTTACGAGCAGAGTTACAGTCACGTTGAATATTACCGATAACTTCTGAGTAGGTTTTACAAGCCGTATCAAAACCGAAAGAGGTTTCAATCATTTCGTTCTTCAAGTCACCATCAATTGTTTTCGGACAACCGATAACTTGTATGCCATACTTCTTAGAAGCATAATATTCAGCCAATACACAAGCATTTGTGTTGGAGTCATCACCACCAATGATTACCAGTGCTTTGATGCCCAGTTGCTGGATGATTTCACGTCCTTTCTCAAATTGGCTCTCTTCCTCCAGCTTCGTACGGCCGGAACCGATTATATCGAATCCACCTGTGTTGCGGTATTCGTTGATAATGTCAGCAGTTAGTTCCATATAGTTATGGTCAACCAATCCACCGGGTCCCAAGATAAAGCCATACAGTTTACTATCCGCATTCAGTTTCTTGATACCGTCAAACAAACCGGAGATCACATTATGTCCACCAGGAGCCTGTCCGCCGGAAAGGATAACGCCTACATTGATAGCCGGAAGCGTAACAGCTTCGCCGCTTTCAAATGTAATAATCGGCATCCCATACGTGTTAGGAAATAAAGCTTGAATGGCTTTTTGATCAGCCACCGATTGAGTAGCTGCGCCTTCTACAACTTTTACATCTCCGGCAACCAATGCTTTCGGAAGTTTGGGCTGATAAGCAGCCCTCGCGATTTGCAATGCACTTTTAGTCATTTTCTTTCTAATTATTTATTTAAAGGTGTTAGTTAGTTTCATTTTAAACTTTAAAAGCGTTGCAAATTTCGCATTTTTTCGTGAATAAAGAAAGAGAACCCTGAATTATTTCTCTCTGAGAGATAGTTGAGCCGAAGTTTCGACTCCCATCACATATATTATAATACTGTATATCAGCCATTAGCTTATCAGGCATTTCGCGATTCAATTCAATCGGAGTATCCAAGTATCCGCTTTCTGCACCTAGGTTGTGCAGGTTAGTAATTATCCCGTTTATGTATTGTAGTTAAGCCATTTCCGTGTAATTTCCGACCGATTACGCCAACTTACCCCCAAGGCCGCAAATTCCTTTTATTTTGTTAAAGTTAACGATCGAGCAATGTGTCTCTGTATAGCAGCCAGATCGTCCGGCTACCACAACACATCGTATATCAGTCTACAAACAAAGTTCACTTTACAGCCTTCAGCCCTTCAGCCACCTACGTAACTAATTAAAATACAGAAAAATAACCCTGAAAGCAAGCGCTAAAAAGAAGTAATATTGCTTTCAGTCCTTTCAGCTTATAGCCTACTCCCGACAAATAACCAAACTCTCACAGAAAGTTCTTTAATAGGTAGGAGTTACAAAGCAGCCGACCTAGGTCAGCCGTATAGCCAACAAAGGTCGCTATTCGGCAACCCGGGTTGGCTATGGAATTTGCCGATATGTGAACCAAAGAAATAGCCGATATTTAGCGTACTCACCCTCAAGTTTCAAACGGCATGCCTCACTACAACTGACAAGGCTGAAAGCGAGAGCAGCCATCGCTTTCAGCCAAAACAAGCTAACAGACAACAACTTACACCCTAAACTGAAAGCTGAAAGAAGAAATATAAAACTTTTTTTTCAGCCTTATTTACCCGAAATTCGCAGGTTGTTTACTCCATGCATATTCTTTGCAGAAGCTCGATGCTTGTAAATACAAGCAACCGGAGTGATAAAGCTCCGAGATATAAAAAAACAGCTAATGTCATACTTCTTTAACAAGTCCACGACCCATGCCGACACCGATAGTCGATGCGAAAAGAATTGAAACCTTGTTAGTAGCGAATTATAGAAAGAGAAAAAGCAGAAAATAAAGCTAAATCTAAACAAAATTGCTACATTTGCACAAACTCGTGTAACAGGAAGTCGTTAAAACAACTGTTCAGCATCTTGTCTGACTCGAACTGTTTTTTTAAAGGGTTGATGCGTAAGACCTCGCCAACCTATATTTAAGTCATAATCATCAACTCTAAACCGGATTTCAATGAAACAGCCCCATTTCTCAATTCTCTTATTACTATCCTTTCTGACATTTTCTGTTTCCCTATTTTCACAAGGGCAACGTAAAAAAGTGGGGGTAGTTCTCAGCGGTGGTGGTGCGAAGGGAGTAGCTCATATCAAAGCTCTAAAAGTTATTGAAGAGGCGGGCATTCCGATTGATTATATTGCGGGCACAAGTATGGGTTCAATTGTCGGAGGCTTGTATGCCATCGGTTACACCACCGAACAATTGGATAGCATGGTGCGAAAACAAGATTGGACATTCCTGTTGAGCGATCGAATCAAGCGCAGCGCCATGTCGCTTCCCGATCGGGAACGTTCGGAAAAGTACGTTCTTTCGCTACCCTTTACCAAGAATCCCAAAGATGCGGTAGCCGGAGGTATTATGAAGGGGCAAAACCTAGCCAACCTGTTCTCGGATCTTACCGTAGGCTATCACGACTCGATCTGCTTCGACAAGCTACCCATCCCTTTTGCTTGCGTAGCGGCCAATGTTGTTAATGGAGATCAGATCATTTTTCGCAATGGCGTACTATCCACGGCGATGCGAGCCAGCATGGCTATTCCCGGCGTTTTTACACCGATACGAAAAGACAGCATGGTGTTGGTAGACGGAGGAATTGTAAACAACTACCCGGCTGATGTAGTCAAAGCAATGGGAGCCGATATTATTATCGGGGTCGATGTGCAAAACACGCTGCGAAAAGCCGACAAGCTAAGCAGCGCACCGGATATTCTGGGGCAAATTATAGATCTCACTTGCCAAGCGAACCATGAGCGAAATGTGAAGCTTACCGACACCTATATTCGGGTAAATGTAGACGGATTCTCATCAGCCAGTTTCAGCCCTTCCGCCATCGATTCACTAATGAGGCGAGGTGAAGAGGCCGCACGCGGACAGTGGAACTCGTTGCTCGCCCTAAAAAAGGAAATAGGAATCAGTGACAATTATGTACCTAAAGTCCACGGTCCATACACATCGTTGTCGGACTCACGCGCGATATACATAACCGAGATCTCATTCTCCGGTGTGGAAGAAGACGATAAGAAATGGCTTATGAAGAAATGTAACTTGAAGGAGCATAGCGATAATACGACGCTACAAATCGAACAAGCCCTCTTTCAGCTACGCGGAAGCCAGTCGTATTCCAGTGCCAGTTATACCCTGACGCAAACTCCGGAAGGATATCAGCTCGCCTTTTTATTAGAAGAGAAATATGAAAAGAGAATTAATTTGGGAATACGATTCGATTCGGAAGAGATAGCCTCGCTATTAGTGAACGCCACAGCAGAACTGAAAACGCATATCCCGTCACGTCTTTCATTCACTGGTCGGCTGGGTAAGCGATATTCTGCCCGCGTAGACTATACCCTCGAACCGGTACGTCAACGTAACTTTAACTTCTCGTATATGTTTCAGTATAACGATATCAACATCTATGAGGAAGGGAATCGGGCTTATAACACAACCTATAAATATCATCTAGGGGAGTTTGGCTTCTCGGATGTATGGTATAAGAATTTGCGTTTTGGGCTTGGGTTCCGTTTCGAATATTATAAATACCAAGATTTTCTATTCAAGAAACCTGAGGTAGCGGACTTGCAGGTAGAATCGGAGCATTTCTTAAGCTATTTCGCCCAAGTGCATTATAATACGTTCGACAAAGGACATTTCCCATCCAAAGGCAGTGACTTCAAAGCAGCCTACTCATTGTATACAGATAACCTGGCGCAATACAACGATCATGCTCCGTTCTCTGCCTTAAGCGCATCATGGTCAAGCGTCATACCGGTAACCCGGCGTTTCTCAATTATCCCTTCCATTTATGGACGCGTCTTGATAGGCAAAGATATGGCTTACCCACTTATGAATACGATTGGCGGCGAGACATACGGTCTATATATCCCACAGCAACTACCATTTGCCGGAATTACCAATATCGAGCAGGTGGACAATTCCATAACGGTTGCGTCTCTAAAGTTTCGGCAACGTATGGGGAGCATTCACTACCTGACACTGACCGGTAACTACGGATTGACCGACAGTCATTTCTTCAAATTGCTGAAGGGTAGAAATATCTATGGCATAAGTGCCGGCTATGGAATGGACAGCATGTTCGGTCCGTTGGAAATCTCTCTGGGATATTCCAATCAGACCGATAAAGTAAGCTGCTACGTCAATCTTGGCTATTACTTTTAGTAAAATGGAAGAAGTCTATATCGACAGATCCCCCCAATGATTTGGTGGCATAGTTGTAGATAGCGAACTTACTCCCCATAAAGAGCCGGGTATAGTCGAAACGCATCTTGACATCCGTACCCAGCTTTTTCCAGTTTGCGTTGTCCAGGCTATAATAAAAGCTTGCGGTATCTTTATGGGACGTAAAGTCGGCCACAATGCGTAAATAGACAACCTCCTTATTTAACGCAACTTCCGCTTTTTCTTCCACATCTATGCCTTCTATCTTCTTTCCAGGCCCTTCGGAAAAGTTAACCACATTGGTAGACATTACCAAGCGTTTCTTCTTGCCTTCCTTTATCACAGAGAGTAATCCGGAATGCCCATTGAAGGCACTAAATCCTGCCACATCGCCATCCTTCATTTTCGAAACATCCATTGAGATAGTAGCCTCACATTTGGGTCCTTCCATGCGTTGCGTGATCGTGTTCGGAGCCAGATACAAGTTGTCGGCCAAACGACTCGTCTTCAGACGCAGAAAACCGGGGCGTTCTGTCAGTGTCCATCGATCATCTATCGGATTGTGATTCCACTGCCAATAGAGCGAAAGCTTCTCATTATCGAATTCGTCACTTCCCAATATGCCTTTCACATTTTCAGAAGGATATGTCATCTTTTGCATCGTTAACGGTACATGTCCGTTTTCATCACCCAGCATAGGCCAACCGTCTATCCAGCGACAAGGCATTAAAGTCGGTACACGGCCTATCGCACCACGATCTTGAAAGATAAGACCATACCAATCTCCTTCTTCCGAATCTATAATAGCACCCTGTCCCACTCCTCCGTAACCATCAAAGTCGTTTTCTAAGATTACCTTTTTCTCGTAAGGCCCGTAATATGATCCGCCCGATAACAAACTTCACGCCGTAACCGTCCGGGAATACTCCAGTCCATCGAGATCATTAGCAGATAGTATTTCCCATCATGCTTTACCACTTGGCTGCCTTCCAGCAAACCTTGTTCATCTGCATCCCGCTCAAAGATTTTCATGTTTACGCCATCCGGCTTCACATCGGACAAATCGCTTTTCAACTCGCGCAATTCTCCCGTACCATAAAACATATAAACCCGTCCGTCATCATCAAAGAATAAAGAGCCATCATGAAAATGAGGTGGGCGGGATACTAGTTCCCACTTCCCCGCAGGATCTGTAGCTGTATAAATAAACCCCTTCCGAGGATCATCATTGGGCGAGAACCACACATAGAACCGCCCGTTATGGTAGCGGATGGAGGAAGCCCACTGCCCCTTCCCGTAGACTGTTCCATCAATCAGATCATATCGGGAGTGATCGGTCAGCTTATCAAAGACATATCCAATCGTTTCCCAATGTACCAAGTCTTTCGAATGCATAACAGGTGCTCCGGGCATCAAATGCATGGTTGTACTTACCATATAATAATCGCTACCCACGCGAGTAACCGACATATCGGGTACATCGGCATAAATAACCGGATTTCTAAAAACTTCCTGACGTTTGCCGTCTTGCTGTGCAACTAGCTGAGCACAGGCTACCGCCATCAAAGAGAAAACCAACACTACTTTTTTCAAATGATCCATGTTTATACTTCCTATTTTTAATTAGACATATCATCCGGTATGACGATGCTGTAAGAGTCGACCGAAATAAAGTTCGACGTTTCAAGTCTGCCATCGAGCACAAAGTTAACGCAAATCGTTAGCTCTATCGTTAATAAACAGGTCAGATTCTTCTACGCACGTTACATCGGCGCGATAGCGTGTTACAGAATAGTATTCTCCCGTTACATCGAATGCGTAATAGGCTACGATACAATAATATAAGCGTTTTGTTTGCATACGCGACAAGTTTCGGATTTATCAATTTTCCAATCATTTATTGGTTAGAATCAAAGAAAGTATCTATCTTTACCCCCAGATATTTCTATTATTCACTACAAAATGTAAATATTATGGCAAGTAGAAGAAATCTTAAAAAGAACGTTAACTATATTACAGGAGAATTATTCGCCGAGTGTTTGGTAAACAGTGCGTATGTACCTGGTACCGATAAAGAGAAAGCCGACAAGTTGATGTGCGATATTCTGAAATTCCAGAATGAGTTTGTTAGCCGAATCAGCCATACGGAGCCGGGCAATGTGAAAGGTTTTTATAAGAAATTCCGTTCAGACTTCAACGCTAAAGTAAACGAGATTATTGACGCGATCGCGAAATTGAACTAATAAATAGGATGAAGAAAGCAATTTACAGCTTTATCTATTACCGCCTTTTAGGCTGGAAGACAAATGTTACGGTACCCAATTACGATAAATGTATAGTCTGTGCTGCCCCACATACAACGAACCTCGACCTATTCATCGGTAAATTGTTTTACGGAGCAATAGGCGGAAAGACAAGTTTCATGATGAAAAAAGACTGGTTCTTTTTTCCCCTCGGAATCTTCTTCAAAGCAGTAGGAGGTATTCCGGTAGACCGTAGCAAAAAAACTTCTTTGGTGGACCAAATGGCAAAACGTTTTGCCGAATCTACCAAGTTCCATTTAGCTATTACTCCGGAAGGAACGCGTAAAGCAAACCCCAACTGGAAGAAAGGCTTCTATTTTATCGCACAAAAAGCACAGGTACCTATCGTGCTTGTCGGCATTGACTATTCTACAAAGACCATATCAGCTACTAAAGCGATCATGCCGTCGGGAGATATAAAAGAAGATATGAGAGAGATAAAGCTCTACTACAAGGACTTTAAAGGGAAACATCCTGAGAATTTTGCCCTTGGCGAACTTTAACCAACTGATATTTATTTCCTATGGATTCGATACGAATATCCATTATACAAACCGATATTGTTTGGGAAAATAAACAAGAAAATCTCCGTTTACTCCGCGGAAAGCTACAAAGCTTATGCGGAACAACGGAGATTGTTGTTTTACCCGAAATGTTTTCTACCGGTTTCAGCATGCAAAGCGAACAACTAGCCGAGCCTGTTTCCGGGACCACCATCGGCTCACTCAGAGAATGGGCAACTGAATTTCAACTAGCCATCGCTGGAAGCTATATCGCAACCGACAACGGACATAATTACAACCGCGCATTCTTCCTCCCCCCCGAGGGCGATGCGTATTACTATGACAAACGTCACCTATTCCGCATGGGGCAAGAGCCCGACCACTTCTCAGCAGGTAATCAACGACTGATTTTATCTTATAAAGGATGGAATATCTGCCTGTTGGTATGCTACGACCTACGCTTCCCCGTATGGAGCCGCAATGTAGATCGGGAATATGACCTATTAGTATATGTAGCCAACTGGCCAACTTCACGCCGCCGGGTTTGGGACACTTTGCTACAAGCTCGTGCCCTTGAGAACCAATGTTATGTGTGCGGAGTGAATCGGGTCGGTACGGATGGCTATCGTTTAAATTACAATGGAGGAAGCTGTGTAATTTCACCCTACGGGGAAACAATTCTCGCAACTTCCGACGATCAAGAGGCTACAGTTACCACTACGTTGAGCCTTTCCACACTTAACACCTTTCGGGATAAATTTCCGGTCTGGAGAGATGCAGACAGATTTCAATTGTTACAATAGTTGTAAAACAATTGTTAAAAAAGGGCGAAACCACCAACAATACCCACAAATTGGTAGTTAACTATATAAGCTTCTTTTGTATCTTTGTAGTCAAGAAGAAACAGTCGTAGGGACTTTTTAGTCCTACATAACTTAATTTACATTTTTATGAAAACAAATCTTAGTTCTCAAATCACTCTCAACAGGGTCTCCCCCAGATACTACAGACCTGAGAATGCATTTGAAAAATCAGTCCTGACCAGACTTGAGAAAATGCCAACAGATATTTATGAATCTGTAGAAGAAGGTGCCAACGGTATTGCCCGTGAAATAGCACAAACGATCCGCGAAAAACAAAAAGCCGGACGTTTCTGTGTACTCGCACTTCCCGGAGGCAACTCTCCCCGCCATGTATTCAATGAATTAATACGCATGCACAAAGAGGATGGACTCAGCTTCCGCAATGTGATCGTATTCAATATGTACGAATACTACCATTAGCGCCTGATGCAGTCAACAGTAACTTCAATGCTTTGAAAGAGATGTTCTTAAACCACATCGATGTTGACAAACAGAACATATTCACACCGGATGGAACCATTGCCAAAGATGACATCTTTGAATATTGCCGTTTGTATGAACAACGTATCGAAAGTTTCGGTGGCATTGACATTGCTCTTTTAGGTATCGGACGCGTAGGTAATATCGCATTCAACGAACCGGGTTCACGCATAAACTCCACCACCCGATTGATCTTGCTTGATAATGCCTCGCGCAATGAAGTATCGAAAGCTTTCGGTTCTATGGAAAATACACCGGTCAGCTCGATTACCATGGGGATCTCAACCATACTCGGATCGAAAAAGGTATTTCTGCTAGCTTGGGGAGAAGAGAAAGCGGCTATGATAAAGGAGTGCGTAGAAGGTTCTATCTCTGATACCATCCCTGCATCTTACCTGCAGACTCACAACAATGCGCATGTAGCGATTGACCTATCGGCTGCCGCTAACCTAACTCGTATTCAACGTCCTTGGTTGGTAACGTCCTGCGAATGGAACGACAAACTGATACGTAGCGCTATTGTATGGTTATGCCAACTGACTGGTAAACCGATACTGAAGCTTACCAATAAAGACTATAACGAAAACGGATTGAGTGAATTGCTTGCTCTCTTCGGTTCCGCATACAATGTGAATATTAAGATATTCAACGACCTACAACACACGATTACCGGATGGCCGGGCGGCAAACCGAATGCCGACGACACGTATCGTCCGGAACGTGCGAAACCTTATCCGAAACGGATTATTATTTTCTCTCCGCATCCCGACGATGATGTTATTTCAATGGGTGGAACCCTACGTCGCCTGGTGGAACAGAAACACGAGGTACATGTAGCTTACCAAACTTCCGGCAACATTGCCGTGGGTGACGAAGAAGTGACTCGCTTCCTACATTTCATCAATGGATTCAACCAAATATTCAACAACAGTGAAGCTTTGGTTATCAATGATAAATATGCGGAAATACGGAAGTTCCTGCAAGAGAAAAAAGACGGCGATATGGATACCAAAGACATTCTGACCATCAAAGGCCTGATTCGTCGTGGAGAAGCTCGTATCGCTTGTACTTATAATAATATCCCGCTAAAGAACTGCCACTTCCTCGACCTGCCTTTCTACGAAACAGGCAAGATTCAGAAGAACCCCATCAGTGAAGCCGATGTGGAGATTGTACGCAATTTGCTGCGGGAAGTAAAGCCTCATCAAATATTTGTAGCCGGCGACTTGGCCGATCCGCATGGTACACACCGCGTTTGTACGGATGCTGTATTCGCGGCTATCGATCTGGAGAAAGAGGAAGGAGCCAAATGGCTGAAAGACTGTCGCATCTGGATGTATCGAGGTGCGTGGGCTGAATGGGAAATTGAAAACATCGAAATGGCAGTTCCCATTAGTCCGGAAGAACTTCGTGCGAAACGTAACTCCATTCTGAAACATCAATCTCAAATGGAAAGTGCACCATTCTTAGGAAATGACGAACGTCTATTCTGGCAACGAAGTGAAGATCGCAACCGGGCTAGTGCCAATCTTTATGATCAATTGGGACTCGCGTCGTATGAAGCCATGGAGGCCTTCGTTGAGTATATTCCGCTATAAGCTATAAAATGATATAAAATCATAAGAAGAAGAGGGGGAAGTTCGATACTTCTCTCTCTTTTTTTGTTTACTTTTGCAGTACTCAATATATAATATAAAAACCGCATGAAAAAGATTGTTACTCTCTTTCTGTTCTTCCTAGCCATAAGCCATTCCTTTTACGCACAGGACATTGAAAGAAATATTAAAGAACGATTGACTGACTATTTCAGCAACTATAAGCCTACTGCGAAAATCAATGCTCCCAAACTTAAAGATATAAACGTAGATTACGACCGGCGGGTTATCACGATCAACGCAACAGAGAGTTTCGCTTATCAACCTTTCTTGCCGGAAACCGTCGATGCCGTTTACGACCAAATCAAAGCGCTATTACCAGGCCCTGTCAATTTCTTCAACCTAACTATTTGCGCTAACGGAAAGCCTATAGAAGACCTGATTCCGAACATCTACCGCAAAAAGAAAAAGGATAAAGAGCGACTTTCACTGCATATAGACTACAAAGGTAATCCCTGGGTGAAAAACGTGTCACGGGGAAATGAAATATCACGCGGACTTCAAAACCGTCACATTGCTCTTTGGCAGAGCCACGGCAATTACTTCAAAAACGATCAGAATGAATGGGGATGGCAACGCCCCCGGTTGTTCTGCACAACCGAAGATCAGTTTACGCAATCTTTCATTCTGCCTTATGTCATTCCGATGCTCGAAAATGCCGGTGCATACGTATACACGCCGCGCGAACGAGATACTCAGAAAAATGAGATTATAGTCGACAACGACACACCGAACGCTTCCATCTATCTGGAGGAAACAAGTAAGAAAGCCCGTTGGGAAACTGCATCGGCCAGAGGTTTTGCGCAAACCAAACGGATCTACACCGATGGTGAAAGTCCGTTTCAAACCGGAACCTGCCGATTTATCTCCACAGAGAAAAAGAAGAAAAAAAATAAAGATCAAGCTTTTGCCAGCTGGATTCCCACACTTCCGGCTACCGGAGAGTATGCCGTATATGTTACCTATCAGACTCTACCCAACAGCGTAAGTGACGCCACTTATCTTGTGTTTCACAAAGGCGGGGTAACCGAATTCAAGGTTAACCAGCAAATGGGCAACGGCACATGGTATATCTCGGTACTTTCGAGTTCGATAAGGGGAATAATGACTACGGCATGGTGGTTCTTAACAATGAGAGCAACGAAAACGGCGTGGTTTGTGCCGATGCCGTACGTTTCGGAGGTGGTATGGGTAATATTGCGCGTAAGGGCAAAACCAGCGGACTTCCCCGTTATCTGGAGGGTGCCCGTTACGCTGCCCAGTGGAACGGTATGCCTTATGACATATATGCCGGACGCAAGGGAGAGAACGATTATGTGGACGACATAAATACCCGTTCGAATGTAATCAATTACTTATCCGGAGGTTCCGTCTATAATCCGGGACAGGCTGGATTAGGTGTGCCATTGGAAGCAACCCTGGCTCTGCACAGTGATGCGGGGTTCAGCCGCACAGACGAAATTATCGGTTCGCTAGGTATCTATACGACCGATTTTAATAACGGTAAACTCAACACTGGAATTGATCGCTACGCTTCGCGTGACCTGGCCGATATTCTACTTACCCAGATTCAAAAAGATATTCTGGCAGCTTATAACACGCCTTGGACACGGCGGAGTATGTGGGACAAAAACTACAGCGAAACGCGCCTACCGGCTACGCCTTCGACTATCATCGAACTTCTGTCCCACCAAAACTTTGCCGATATGCAATTGGGACATGATCCTAACTTCAAATTTACCGTAGGACGCGCTATCTATAAAGGTATGCTCCAGTTCCTGAGTACCCAACATGACAAAGAGTATGCTGTACAGCCGCTACCGGTAAGTAACTTTGCTATCCGGTTCGGAAATAAGAAGAACACGTTGGATTTATCGTGGAAAGGAGAAGATGATCCGTTGGAACCAACAGCTCGTCCACGTGAATACATGGTGTATACGCGTGTTGGGTATGGTGGTTTCGACAATGGAACCCTTGTGAGTAAACCGTATCATACGGTCAAGATAGAGCCCGGGTTGGTCTACTCGTTCAAAGTTACTGCCGTTAACCGAGGGGGCGAAAGTTTTCCTTCTGAGATACTGGCATCTTATAAGGCTAAGCATGAACGTGCACGCGTGCTAATTGTCAATGGATTCGATCGGATCAGCGGTCCGGCCGTAATCAATACAAGCACTCAAGCCGGCTTCGATCTGAATCAGGACCCCGGAGTTCCCGATCATTATAACATTTCTTTCTCTGGTGCACAGATTGGTTTCGACCGTTCGCAAGGAGGGAAAGAAGGTAAAGGAAGTTTAGGTGATAGCGGCAAAGAGCTAGAGGGCATGAAAATAGCCGGAAACTCGTTCGATTATCCCTTCATTCACGGCAAAGCCATACAGGCAGCCGCTCGCTATAGCTTTGTCTCTTGCAGCGATGAAGCGGTAGAAAACGGAATCGTAAATCTGGAGTACTATCCGATCGTGGACTATATACTGGGACTTGAGAAAGAAGACGCTGCGGCTCATGCTTACTACAAAACATTCTCCTCACCCATGCAACGAATCATCACCAGTTATTGTCAGTCGGGAGGTAATCTCTTGGTCAGCGGTGCGTATGTGGGTAGCGACATGAGTAATACACAAGGTAACCGCGAATTTACGGAAATGATCTTGAAGTATGGTTACCAAGGTAGCCTAACCGATAAAACGTCCGGACGAATCAGTGGTTTGGGACGCAATGTTACTATTCCACGTTTACCGAACGAGCAAGCGTATGCCGTTACGGCCCCTGACTGTATTGTACCGCTCGCTCCCGCTTTCCCCGTATTTACCTATCTACCCGGAAACCAATCGGCAGGTATAGCATACAAAGGTGATTACCGTACATTCGTACTAGGTTTCCCTTTCGAAAGTATCGAATCGGAAGCGGACCGCGCCCAGATAATGGCCTCCATTTTGGGATTCTTTACGCAGAAATAAAAAAGATTTTCAAAAGCCCGGTCATTTTTTCCGGGCTTTTACATTCGTATTTCATTTTAAATTCTATCTTTGCTCCTAGTTATAACCTTTAAAACTAAAGCATATGTATACTATACAAGCAAACTCCAGCGGTACCCGCTGTATAGAAGTTTCTGATGAAAATCTGAGAACAATTGAAAAGTATGCCCTATTTCGCCACCTGATCGATAGCAATGGGATTGTAGACGAAAATGTAGTAGAAAAGTTAAGATTCAACATCCGATCGCTTATAGCCAGTCAGGAAGAAGACAGTAAGGGCTTACTCGACCTCTGCATCGATGTGATTTACCACAACAATATGAAAGCTTTCGGTCTGCAACAGCTCATTAAGCTTTATCTAACATGGTTTGCCGCACAGGAAGCGGAAGAAGAGGAGGATGCATGATTACGATTGACACTTGCGGAACGACGGCTTATAACCCCCTCATACCGGCTATGAAAGCTATCTGTGGTGCCGCTCCCGGCGAGAAAGTGGAGATTATAATGAATAATGCGGAGGCGTTCAGTGACCTAAAAGAATACCTATCGGAACAGGGAACAGGATTCCGTGAAATCTACGATGGTGAGCGGATGACTCTGCAATTCACCCTCAATGGGAAGAAATAGAAAAATATCCCAATAATCAAAAACGAACATCTCAATGATTAAAAAATCATTGGGATGTTTTTTTATTATCCGTATCTTTGCGCCATGAAAGAATATCGACTGACCGACTGGCTGCCTACCACCAAAAAAGAAATGGAATTACGCGGATGGAATGATTTGGATGTCATTCTCTTTAGCGGTGATGCTTATGTAGACCACCCCTCTTTTGGGGCGGCTGTCATCGGACGTATTCTCGAAGCTGAAGGACTCAAAGTAGCAATTATCCCGCAACCCAACTGGCGCGACGACTTACGCGATTTCAAGAAAATGGGACGTCCTCGCCTATTCTTTGGTATCTCTGCCGGGTGCATGGACTCTATGGTCAACAAATATACCGCTAATAAACGTCTGCGCAGCGAGGATGCTTATACACCGGACGGACGTCCGGATATGCGTCCGGAGTATCCATCGATAGTTTATAGCCAGATTTTAAAGCAACTATATCCGGATGTCCCAGTTGTATTGGGTGGTATCGAAGCCAGCATGCGTCGATTGAGCCATTACGACTATTGGCAGGATAAAGTACAAAAAAGTATTCTGTGCGACAGCGGTGCCGACTTGTTGATTTACGGAATGGGAGAAAAGCCCATCATCGAACTCGCACAAAAGACAATCAGCCTCCTACCGGATGAAGGCGGTGCGCTGAGCATCAAGGATTTCAGAGAAGTTACGCAAACGATTCCCCAGATAGCCTATTTGGCACATGCCAAAGATTGGGAATCGGTAGCCGATGACATTCAGCTTTATACGCATGAAGAGTGTCTGCACGACAAGAAAAAACAAGCAGCCAACTTCCGGCATATTGAAGAGGAATCTAATAAATACGCTGCTTCGCGCATCACACAAGTAGTAGAAAGTCGCGTGGTGGTTGTCAATCCTCCCTATCCTCCGATGAGTGAAAAAGATCTTGACCGTTCGTTCGACCTTCCATATACCCGGCTACCTCACCCTAAATACAAGGGTAAGCGGATTCCGGCCTACGATATGATTAAGTTTTCCATCAACATTCACCGCGGATGTTTCGGAGGTTGTGCGTTTTGCACCATTTCGGCTCACCAAGGGAAGTTTATCGTCAGCCGTAGTCAGGAGTCGATCTTGAAAGAGGTCAAAGCTGTCTCCCAGTTACCCGATTTTAAGGGTTATTTGAGTGATTTGGGAGGCCCGTCCGCCAATATGTACCGGATGAAAGGCATAGACGAATCGATATGCCAAAAGTGTAAACGCCCCTCATGCATTCATCCCAAAGTATGCCCTAACCTAAACTACAACCATCGCCCCTTACTGGATATTTACCGGGCGGTAGATGCTCTACCGGGTATCAAGAAGTCGTTCATCGGTAGTGGTGTGCGTTACGACCTATTGCTGCATCAAAGCAAAGACGCAGCAACGAACCAGAGTACGGCCGAATATACGCGCGAGTTAATTATCAACCATGTAAGTGGACGTTTGAAGGTGGCTCCCGAACATACCAGCGACCGGGTATTGGCAGTTATGCGGAAGCCGCCTTTCGATCAGTTCGAGACTTTCAAAAGAGTTTTCGACCGCATCAACCGGGAAGAGAACCTTCGACAACAACTCATTCCATACTTTATATCTTCACATCCCGGGTGCCAGGAGGAAGATATGGCGGAGTTGGCAGTCCTCACCAAACGGTTAGACTTCCATTTGGAACAGGTTCAAGACTTTACCCCTACTCCGATGACCGTAGCTACCGAGGCTTGGTATACCGGATTTCATCCATATACACTGGAGCCGATATTTAGTGCAAAGACTCCTCGTGAGAAGTTGGCTCAACGCCAGTTCTTCTTCTGGTACAAGCCGGAGGAACGAAAAAATATCATCAATGATTTAAGACGTATCAACCGTCAGGATCTGATTGACAAACTTTACGGGAAGAAGAAATAAGAGTTCATCCAACTCTAGCGCCTAGCGACTTAAAGCTAGGCGGTAACTTAAGTGCGCAACGAATGCTTAGACTTCTTCTTTGGCAGGCAAAGCGACAATTTCTTTCAGGATGCTGACAGCTGTCTCTACATTAGTCACATCTTTCACCAACATGCTCCGTCTACCTTTCAGTTCGCGTAGGTCACATCGACGCGTGTACTTCGACATATAATCAATCATTTTCCCAAAGGCCTGACTCTGATAGTAAGGACTCTCCGGATTGGCAACAAAGAATAAAGTCATACGCCCTCCTTTCAAGAATACACGTTCAGCACCTAAACGAGCACCCAAACGACGCAACGGAACAATGCGGAGCAATTCTTCCGTTTCTCGCGGAAGTGGTCCGAAGCGGTCTTCCAAACGAATCCGGAAATCGTCAACATCTTTGTCAAGCGTCAGCCCGTCCAATTCCCGGTAGAGCAACATTCGTTCGCTACTACCAGTCACATAATTGGCGGGTAAAAGCAATTCCATATCACTTTCCACCTGACATTCGTCCACAAATTGTTCGCCGCTGATCGGTCCTTCCCCCTGAACTTCATAAGCATAAAGTTCAGCAAACTCATCATTCTTCAACTCCTGAACAGCTTCGGTAAGAATCTTCTGATAGGTTTCATAACCCAAATCAGCAATAAATCCACTCTGCTCTGCTCCTAACATATTTCCGGCTCCTCGAATATCCAAATCTTGCATGGCAATGTGAATACCACTTCCCAGGTCACTGAAGTTCTCGATAGCTTGCAGGCGTCGTTTGCCTTCCGGAGTTAATGTACTCAACGGAGGTGCTAACAGGTAACAAAACGCCTTCTTGTTACTACGCCCCACCCGACCACGCATTTGGTGGAGGTCACTTAAACCAAAGTTCTGAGCTTGGTTGATGAGAATGGTATTAGCATTCGGAATATCAATGCCACTCTCAATAATGGTAGTCGCCAACAAAACATCGTAATCATAGTTGACAAAATCGAAAATGACTTGTTCCAACTCGGACGGATCCATCTTGCCATGTCCAATGGCAATTCGACAATCGGGTATATGCCGTTGAATCATCACCTTTAATTCCAACAAGTTGGAAATCCGGTTATTCACAAAAAACACTTGTCCGTTTCGGCTCATTTCAAAACTAATAGCTTCGGCAATCACATCCTCATTAAACGTATGTAGTTCCGTTTGAATCGGATATCGGTTGGGTGGTGGAGTTGAAATAACACTCAGGTCACGAGCACCCATCAAAGAAAATTGCAACGTACGAGGAATCGGAGTAGCCGTCATTGTAAGTGTATCGACATTCACCTTCAATTGGCGGAGTTTCTCCTTCACCGATACGCCGAACTTCTGCTCTTCGTCAATAATCAGTAGCCCCAAATCTTTGAAGACTACATCTTTTCCCAGGATTCGCTGAGTACCGATTAAGATACCGACTTCTCCTTCTTTCAACCCCTTCAATGCATTTTTCGCCTGTGTACCTGTACGAGCACGACTCAAATAATCGACTTTACAAGGTAAGTTTTTCAACCGCTCGCTGAAAGTTTGAAAGTGTTGATAGGCCAATACGGTCGTCGGCACGAGTACTGCCACCTGTTTGTTGTCTGCCAAAGCTTTGAAAGCAGCACGGATAGCAACTTCGGTTTTGCCGAAACCCACATCTCCGCAAACGAGCCGATCCATCGGACGAGTGTTTTCCATATCAGCCTTTACATCAGCGGTTGCTTTGCTCTGGTCGGGGGTATCCTCATAAAGGAAAGACGCCTCCAACTCTTTCTGCAAAAAACTATCGGGACTATAAGCAAAGCCCTTCTCCTCCCGCCGCTGAGCATACAGTTTGATCAGGTCACGGGCGATATCTTTTATCTTAGTCTTGGTACGGTCTTTCAGTTTCTCCCAAGCCCCCGTTCCCAATTTATTCAACCGGGGCGGTTCTCCTTCTTTTCCCTTGTATTTGGAAACTTTGTGCAACGAGTGAATGGAGACAAACACCACATCTTCGTTTTGATAGACTAACTTTATAACTTCTTGCGTGGTGTCTCCATTGGGAATACGTATTAATCCGGCAAAACGGCCGATACCATGATCTGTGTGTACAACAAAGTCACCAGGCGTAAACTGATTCAATTCTTTCAGGGACAGGGCGACTTTACCCGACCGGGCTTTTTCGCTTTTCAGGTTATATTTATGGAAACGATCGAACAATTGATGGTCGGTAAAGATACACATACGCTGTATGTGATCGACAAACCCTTCATGCAGGGTACGTTCTACAGCAGTGAATTCTACCTGATCTCCGCGATCTTGAAAGATTGCCCGGATACGATCTGTTTGTTTCGTACTATCGCTACATATATATAAGGTATATCCTTTCTCTTGATAATCTTTGAAAGACTTGGCTACCAGATCGAAGTTCTTATGAAAGATAGGTTGTGCCGAGGTTTCAAAATTGACACTAGCATTTGGTTTTCCTGTCGGCCGGTTACCAAACTCCATCCGACGGAAGTCGAGTGCGCGCACAGTAAATTCAGTTCCATCGATCAGTTTGCCTTCTAGCGTAACGCCTCCGGCCTCTTCGGCCTCTTGCGAGAGAATAGCCTGCGGGGTCAACGACTCATCATGCACCTGCTGAATACGTTCACGTAACCAAAGGAAGTCCCGCATAGCCAACACCGTATTCGAAGGAATAAAATCAAGAAAAGAAGTGGTTACATCCCCCGTCACAGCCAAGTCGGGCACAATGGATATACTTTCCCTTTTCTCACGTGACAACTGGGTCTCAACCTCAAACGTACGAATACTATCTACTTCGTCACCAAAGAAGTCGATACGGTACGGGTATTCGGAAGCAAAAGAAAAGACATCAATGATACTTCCCCGAAAGGCGTATTGCCCCGGCTCGTATACATAATCAACATACTCAAAGCGATACTGCTGCAACATATCGGTTACAAAATCCGTATCCACCTTCTCCCCCACAGCCAACTTGAGAGTTTTACGTTCCAACCCCTCACGCGAAACGACTTTCTCGGTCAATGCGTCGGGATAGGTAATAATACACAACCCCTCTTCTCCTTTTTGCAAACGGCTCAAGACTTCCGTACGCAAGATTTCATTCGCGGCGTCTTTTTGTCCATATTTTACAGCACGACGAAATGAGGAAGGGAAGAATAGTATTTTATCTCCTCCAAGTATTTGAGTCAGATCGTGATAAAAGTAGCCCGCTTCCTCCAAGTCGCTAAGGATGAATACGAACGGACAAACATTTTGTTGCACCAATAGGGATGAAAAGAAAGAAGCCGCGGATGCTGACAGTCCGCCACAATAAAGGGTTTGAATAGAAGAATCTTTCAGCAATTGAAGCATAGCCGACACATTGGGATGCGTAGCATATCGTTGCTGTAGTTGGGTAATTGTCATATAAATAGAGTTGTGTTAACTCACAACAAATCGCACACATTTGCACAAGATTATATTTCTGGTGTGAATGTATGTATTTCAAGTGATGTAAATCCACCGCAAAATTACTAAATTATCCTTAGTTTTATACGTTACTGAGGGAAAAGCCGTACATTTGTCATTAAAAATAAGTAAAGGTATGCAAACGTCGGACAGTATTGTTATTATTCCAACCTATAACGAGCGAGAAAACATCGAAAACATTATTCGTGCTGTTTTTGGTCTCGAAAAGTTTTTCATGTCCTTGTCATCGAAGACGGGTCGCCCGATGGTACTGCCGGAATTGTAAAAGGTCTGCAACAAGAGTTCCCTGAGCGTCTCTTCATCATCGAGCGGAAAGGGAAACTAGGGTTGGGTACTGCTTACATCGCCGGATTCAAATGGTCCTTGGAACATAAATACGAATATATATTCGAGATGGACGCTGACTTTAGTCACAATCCGAATGATTTACCCCGTCTCTATAAAGCTTGTGCGGAGCAAGGAGGAGATGTCTCCATCGGTTCTCGTTATGTAAGTGGAGTTAACGTAGTCAACTGGCCAATGGGACGCGTATTAATGTCTTACTTTGCATCCAAATACGTACGCTTTATTACCGGAGTTCCCGTACATGATACAACCGCCGGATTCGTTTGTTACCGCCGCGAGGTTCTCGAAACAATCGACCTCGAAAACATACGTTTCAAAGGCTATGCTTTCCAGATCGAAATGAAGTTCACGGCTTACAAATGCGGATTCAAAATCATAGAGGTTCCGGTCATCTTTATCAACCGGGAGCTAGGCACCTCGAAGATGAATAGCAGCATCTTCGGCGAAGCGGTGTTCGGGGTCATTAAATTGAAAGTCAACAGTTGGTTCCACAAATTCCCACAGAAGAAATGAAACGTATTCTAATTCAACAAGCAACGATCGTAAACGAAGGAGTCAGCACCCTAGGCTCTGTCGTAATTGAAAACGAAAAGATAGCCGAAATATTGGCAGTTGGTCAAGCTCCTGCCACTCCTTGCGACGAAATCATTGATGCAACCGGCTGTTATCTATTGCCGGGAGCGATTGACGAACACGTCCACTTCCGCGATCCGGGCCTGACTCAGAAAGCGGACTTAGGTAGCGAAGGTAAAGCTGCGGCAGCCGGAGGCGTCACATCAATAATGGATATGCCTAATACGCATCCGCAAACAACGACTCTGGATGCACTTGAAGCGAAATTCAACTTGATGGCTGAGAAGTCGAGAGTCAACTATTCCTGTTATTTCGGAGCAACGAACTCCAACTATCCGGATTTCAGCCAATTGGACAAGCACCGGGTATGCGGAATCAAACTATTCATGGGATCTAGCACCGGCAATATGCTGGTAGACCGAATGGCTAGTTTGGAAAAGATATTCAGTAGTACGGATTTACTGATTGCCGTTCACTGCGAAGATCAGGGAATTGTCAAAGAAAACACGGATAAGTATAAAGCGAAATATGGTGAAGAGGATGTACCTCTCGCCTGCCATCCGGAAATCCGGTCGTCCGAAGCGTGCTATCGTTCATCCGAGCTGGCTGTAAAGTTGGCTCAACAAACGAATGCCCGCCTGCACATCATGCATATTTCGACTGCCAAGGAACTCGAGCTATTCAGTAATCGCCCTCTGGCCGAGAAGCGCATCACTGCCGAGGCCTGCGTCTCACACCTACTTTTTTGCGATAATGATTATGCTACTTTGGGAGCACGCATCAAATGCAACCCCGCCATCAAAACGGCTGATGATCGTAGTGCACTGCGAGCTGCCATTAACGATGGACGAATCGATGCGATTGCAACTGATCATGCGCCCCATCTGCTTAGTGAAAAAGAAGGAGGTGCACTAAAGGCCGCATCCGGTATGCCTACGATCCAATTCTCGCTGGTTAGCATGCTCGAACTATCGAGCCAAGGAGTATTTCCAATTGAAACGGTAGTGGAAAAGATGTCTCATGCGCCGGCTAAGATCTACGAAATACAGAACCGGGGATATATCCGTCAAGGTTATCAGGCCGATCTAGTATTAGTTCGCCCCAATCAACCGTGGACCGTTACGACAGACACTATACTCAGTAAATGCCAATGGAGTCCACTCGAAGGGCGTACTTTCCAATGGAAAGTTGAAAAAACATTTGTGAATGGTCATCTGTTATACAATAAAGGTGAAATAGACGAAAATTATCGCGGACAAGAATTAAGATTCAGATGATTCAACAACATAAGATACATGATGTAGTTCCTTACATCAATTGGATATATTTCTTCCATGCCTGGGGTTTTCAACCTCGGTTTGCTGCCATAGCTAACATTCACGGTTGTGATTCCTGTCGGGCTTCCTGGCTGACTACATTCCCGGAAGAAGACCGTCCCAAAGCCTCCGAAGCGATGCAATTGCTTAAAGAAGCCAACCGCATGCTTGACTTGCTGGACCGGGATTATGAGGTAAAAACGATATTTAAGCTCTGTAAAGCGAACTCCAACGGGGATAATCTAATTCTCGACGGAATAACTTTTCCTTTACTGCGCCAACAAGTAAAGAAACGGGAAAGCGGACCTTTCCTTTGCTTGAGTGATTTTGTGCGTCCTTTATCTTCCGGCATTTCAGATACTATAGGCGCTTTTGCTTCATCCATAGATGCTGATATGCAAGGACTATACGAACAAGACCCGTACAAACATTTGTTGGTACAGACTTTATCGGACCGACTGGCAGAAGCTGCTACCGAAAAGATGCACGAATATGTTCGCAAAGAGGCATGGGGTTATGCGAAAGACGAGAACCTGAGTATTCCCGAACTCTTAGTTGAGAATTACCAAGGTATTCGTCCGGCTGTAGGCTACCCGTCTTTACCCGACCAATCGATTAACTTCCTACTGGACGAATTACTAGACATGAAGCAGATCGGTATTACTCTAACAGGAAATGGAGCCATGTATCCGCACGCTTCTGTATGTGGACTCATGTTTGCCCACCCGGCCTCCGAATATTTCTCCGTTGGTAAAATAGGAGAAGATCAATTGATTGATTATGCTGCAAGAAGAAATAAGAGTGTGGAGGAAGTGCGTAAGTTCCTTGCCGCGAACTTACAATAGTTTCTTTTAGCCTTTCAATTGTGATTTTCCTGCATTCCGCACGACTAATCATAAAAACCAAAGTAAAATGAGTTCAAAATCCATAGAGGTGAATGGCGATACAGAACGAGAGTTCATGGCACTCATCCGGACATACGAACGCGTCATCTATAAAGTATGTTACTTGTATGCGCGGCCCAATGCTCCGCTCAATGACCTCTATCAGGATGTGGTACTCAACCTTTGGAAAGCATACCCCAAGTTTCGAGGTGAATGTAAAATCTCGACTTGGTTTTACCGCATTGCACTGAACACTTGCATTAGCTTTGTCCGTAAGGAGAAGAATGTACCCGAAATGATCTCGTTAACCGGAGATTTCGACAGGCTAATTGAAGAGAATGATCCTTTGAACGATATGTTGAGACAATTATACCAACTAATCAACCAACTCGGTCAACTGGATAAATCAATCATTCTACTTTACTTGGAAGAAAAGAGTTACGAGGAGATAGCGGAAATCACTGGGCTGACTCTTACTAATGTGGCGACTAAACTGAGCCGCATCAAAGACAAACTTAAAAAGATGAAAAAGGAGGAATAGATATGGAACTGGATGAATTGAAAAATTCCTGGGATGCTCTGGACCAACACCTGAAAGATAAAGAACTGATCAAAGAGGAAGATATCAATAAACTGATCAGGCATACGGGGAAGGGAATCAATGCCATAGCTCGGCTTAACATAAAGCTGATCGCGATTTCATTGCCCATACTTGCCCTAATCTTGGCAGATATCTATCTGTACAATATGTTCAACACATTCTATTTCGTTATTCTGGCTGCACTTATCCCCGCTTTCTTCTGGGATTTGTTCACAATCATCTACCTACGTAATACGCGAGCGGATGTAATGCCATTGGTTGAAATTGTAGAGCGAGTTAACCGTTTTCACCGATGGGTAATCGTTGAGCGTATTATGGGTACTTTGCTTTTATTGGGCATTGCCGCTTTTTCATTTGTACATTGGCAAGTATGGCAGTACGGCGTTGGTTTTATCTCATTATTTGTATTTTTATGGACTGGTGGTTTAGTACTTATCCTTTGGATTTACCAGCGCAAATTTCTAGTACAAATCCATGAGATTAAAAAGAATCTCGACGAATTAAAAGAACTGATGTAACCGACAGTTTGCGACATCAAACACTATATGGATATGCTACAACGAGTTTTTATTATTCTATTATTGTTTTTCATTCTGCCGGATTTATATCTGTACTTCCGGTTTATTGTCCGGATCACAAAGAATCTTGCTTATCGCATTCTCTATTGGATCCCCAGCTTACTTCTAACGTCAGGTATTGTCTACCTGACCTTCTTTGCCAATGATACGCTTTCCGAAGAATATACTCTGCAAATCGGTTGGTTCTCTGTTTGCTTTTTCTTATTTTCAGCTCCCAAGCTAATATTAGTTTTCTTCACGCTGCTCGGCGCTCCTTTTCACAGATGGTTGCGTTGGCCTCGTACTCCTTTTATTTGTACCGGACTTACTCTAGCACTTTGTTGTATTGTTATGATTCTATATGGTTCCTTTTTCGGGCGTACACAGTTCGAGGTTAAAGAGGTTGATTACGTTTCTTCCCGACTCCCTGAAGCCTTTGACGGTTATCGCATCGTTCAACTATCCGACCTCCATATCGGTAGTTGGAAAGGTAACGACAAACCGATTCGCAAAATGGTGGAGTTGGCTAACGCACAACATGCCGATCTGATTGTTTTTACGGGTGACTTAGTTAATCACCGTGCCTTGGAACTAAATGGATTTGAAGATATCCTATCCGGCCTTCAGGCTAAAGACGGTGTCTATTCCATCTTGGGCAACCATGATTATGCTCCCTATTTTCGCTGGAAGGATAAACGGGATCAGGTTGCCAATCTTATTGAGTTGAAACGCAAAGAGAAAGAGATGGGATGGATTTTGTTGAATAATGAACATACCATCATCCATCAGGGCAAAGATAGCATTGCACTAATCGGTGTGGAGAATGAAGGTGAACCTCCTTTCTCACAACACGGTGATTTGCACAAAGCCATCAAAGGCACCGAGGGAATGTTTCAACTTCTCTTGAGCCATAACCCAACCCATTGGAGAAGAGAGGTACTTCCGGAATCAACTGTAGATCTAATGTTAGCCGGGCACACACACGGCATGCAGTTGCAATTCGGTCACTATTCACCGGCTTCAATGGTCTATCCCGAATGGAGCGGCATGTACTACGAAGGAACACGCGCGCTGTATGTGAATATCGGAATTGGTTATGTGGGGCTTCCTTTCCGCTTTGGAGCTTGGCCGGAAATCACAGTCATTACTTTAAAGCGTTCTTAACGATCCGAACCTGACTTTTTCCACTAGACAATCGCACGACTTGTACTTGTGTAGGAATACGCTCTGTCATCTCGCTCACATGAGAGATGACACCTATTTTGCGCCCCTGAGTCTGCAAGCGCTCCAAAGCATCCATGGCGATACGCAACGTATCCACATCTAGCGCCCCAAAACCTTCATCAATAAACAGTGATTCTACGTTCATCCGGTTAGAGGATAAAGAAGATAAGCCCAAAGCCAGAGCTAAGGAAACCAGAAAAGATTCGCCACCTGACAAAGAGTGCACGCTTCGGATCTCACCCATCATGTCAAGATCGGCAATCTGTAAAGCTAATGTGTCCGTAATCCGCTGCAGTTCATAACGAGGAGCTAAATCTTGCAGATGCTTATTAGCATATACTAACAACACTTCTAACGTATATCCTTGGGCAATCTCTTTGAACTTGTTTCCGGTTTGCGAGCCAAAAAGTTCATTTAGCTTTGCCCAATCCTCATATAGGTTCTTTTTCTCTTCCAGTTCTTTCTCAAAAGCTACAATACGCGACTTGCCTTTTTCGTGATTTTCGAAAGCTAAGTCAATCTGAATCTTACGATTGGATCGAATTTCTATTTCATTGCGACAAACAGCTTGTTGATCTAACAATACCTCCTTGACCTCTTCCTCGCCCGGACGGATTTCTTTCTCCTGATGCTGCAACCACTGCTGTTTCCGCTCCCGATGAACAGCTAATAAAGAAGTTTCCCGTTCTTTCAGTCCGGTCAATTCTTTTCTTTCTGTGGCCAACCATTCCGCATCGTTCGCCAATAAAGCTGCCAGTTCTTCTACAGAACTGATATCACTGTGACGCAACAACCAACTATCGATCCGAACTTGATCTTCTTTCTCCTGAATAGCGAGCTGTTTCAGTTCTTTGCCTTGCTGATCGATGATGCTTTTGCATGCCTCTCTTTCCACTTGCAATTGATGCCGCCGTTCCATAGAATCAGAAAGTTTTTTCTCTAGTCCAGTAAGCTGGCGACTATGCGTCTCTATGACTTCGATCGTTGGTTTTCCTCCCAATAATGCAGAACGTTCTTTCAACAATTCTTCACCAACTCCTATCAACGTTGTTTTTTTCTGCTTACGTTCCTCATAGACAGCCGTACTATTCTTCCACTCGTTCTGCTGACTATCTTGCTGAGCCTGCAACTTGGTTATTTTCTCATTCATCGAAGTTTGTCCGGCAAGGTGTTCATTCCATTTCCGACTGAAATCCAACACACTTTGTTTCAACTGTCCGGTTTCAAGCAGATGTTCCCAAGACGGGAGAATGCTTACGAATGTAGCCAACTTCTCTCTCGTAGCGTTCATGTGACGCACGTAGTCTTCGACGAGAGTTTTCAAGCGAATTATGTCTTCGTTGCGACGGTTAATAGCCGCTGTCAACGTTTCGATTTCTTTGGCTACTTCCGCTTTAGCATTGTTCAACTTTTCTTCTTCCAACGTCTGCACATCGGTGCGGTCTTTCAATGGATGATGCAAGCTTCCACATACCGGACAAGGTGCTCCATCCTGCAACTGTGTGCGAAGGCTAACAATCTCCGTAGGCAACAAAAGGTTCAGCTGTTCGGACTCAGCTTTTAAATCATTGAGTCGCTTATTCTCTTTTTCACAACTCGCTGTATTCTTCTCCCACATCTCCTGGTTAAAGCGCCGTTGCCCTTCTGTTGTTTCCATATCGGTCAACAGGCTTACCACCAATCCGGTTTCCGGAACTAATGCAGCGTATGAGTTATATTTCTCAAACCATTCGTCAATACGCTGTTTGTCTGTGCGACACTGAATTAATTCTTGTTCGGAATTACGCCAAAGTTTATCCTGATTTTGTGCTTTGAATAAGGCGTCATTTGCTTCTTTGGTTGCCTCAGCTACTTGTTTCTTCACTTCCGCCATGCGCACATCCAACTCACGGGCTGCATTTATCTCAGGTTCTAAACGTTTCAGCAGTTCTTTGTACGCTGTCGCAGATTCCCGATTTATTGCTTCTTCCTTCAAGATAGCTGTTAGCAATTCCTCCTTTTTACGCAATACTTCCTCTTGTTCAACGATGTTACGCTGCTTTTCAACCGTTTGCTTGCGGATAGCAGAGAGTTCCATATAGGTATCTCGAATTTCTTGAACTTGCTCGATACGTTGCAGACGGTTATAGCGGGGAGCGGCAGTTGTAATACGCTCACTGACTTCTTTCAACTCATTCTCCGACTGGCTTATACCTAAAGTTAAAGCCTGCTCCTCTTCAATCCATTTTAACTTGACACCTTTCTCCTCTTCTTCCTTTTTCAAAGCATTCAGTTGCAAAAGAAGCTGGCTCTGTTCCAACGACAATTGTTCCCTCTGCTCTTCCGATAATAATTCGACTCCTTTAATGCGCTCCAATATACGTCCGTACTCATTTTCTGCCAGCTTCGTCTTTTCGTATATTGAAGCAGAGATACGTGAATAGATATCGGTACCGGTAAGTTTCTCCAGTATTTCGGCTTTCTCAGATTGCCGGGCTTTAAGAAAAGTCGCAAAGTCACCTTGGGCCAGTAGTACGGAACGATTGAACTGTTCAAAAGAAAGTCCTACTAAGTCGGCAATGCGAGCTAACAGTTCGGTTTTAGTTCCTTGTTCTTCAATTCCGCTCGTCAGATTAGTCAGTGTCATTTCAACCTTTTGCAAAGAACCGTCAACCCTACCACGGGAGCGCCTTACACTCCACCGAGAACGATACGTATCACCCGTTAACGCAACAAAATCAACTTCCGAATAGCCTTCAGATGTACCCCGCCTCAAGATTGAGCGGCTATCGTTCTGAGATAAGGAACGGTCTTGCACATCGGATAGCAGGATATTATTTTCCTTCGCTTTATTCATGCGAGGCGTACAATCGAATAGAGCCAAGCAAAGCGCATCCAGCAGTGTGGACTTTCCGGCTCCTGTATGCCCAGTTATTGCAAAGATCCCAGCTGATTGGAGAGGTTCTTGCATAAAATCAAGTTCAAACTCTCCTTCCAAAGAGGCTAGATTCTTACCACGAATAGCTATAACTTTCATAGTCTGGCTCCTCCTATCACCTCATGAAGCATCTGCTGCATTGTATCCGGCATTTCATTACCTCCATATTTTCTTTTGAACACATCTAAAGCGATATCCATCGGATGAATAGATTGCAACTCCTCGTATGTTAGTGTACGAAGAGCACTTTCTGTTTTAGGCGGCAGCATGGCAGCAATACGCGCCAATCGTACCGATTTCCCTTTCAGAGCTTCTTCGATTTTATATTTGTAAGCAGGTTCCGGGCCATCCATCAAAACTTTTATCTCCAGATACGGTGAGCATTCGGTGACTTCTCCTACCGGTAGAGCTTCAATAACCTTTAGTACGACGTCCAGTGGTTGTGCCTGCGAAGGTACACTCAATAAGTTCACTAAGGGTTCGTAGTCCAACTTTTCCAGACGAACGTTATTTTCGTCGCATTCGATGAATACGACACCTTGCTTATTATTCTTTTCGGCAAAAGACATCGGGATAGGTGCGCCTGCATAACGAACATTCTCCCTTCCGGATACACGTTGTGAACGATGCAGATGCCCCAATGCTGTATACGTAATACCCGAGGCAAAAGCTTCGGGAGAAACACATTCCAATCCTCCGATTATGGTACGTTCGGAACGATCATTTTCTGAGATCTCGGCTCCTGTTGCTTGTAAATGCCCCATAGCGATAATAGGTTTACCCTCGTCCTTTACTTCTTGAAACAATTCGGTATATAAGGCCTGTACTCCTTCGGCATAACTATCCGCGGGTGGATAGTCGCCTTGACGCAAATAAGGAACAGCCAGACAATAAGCTTCCAATTGCCCATCTTTAGCAATCGGAAGAATCAAATGTTGAAAGTCTATATTTCCATTAGCATCCCTACGTACAATTCCTCTTACCGTTATATTCATCTCTTCCAACAAGGGACTAGGAGCCTCCAAGCGCGCCGCAGAATCATGATTCCCGGCAATAATAATAATTTGCAACTTGGGACAAAGTGAAGTTATCTGTTTCAGAAAGGAATAGTATACCCGTTGAGATTCAGCAGACGGATTAGGCGTATCAAAAACATCACCGGCTACCAGTAGCACATCCGCCTGCTGTTCCTGAATACAGCTAGTTAACCATTTCAGAAAGTCGGCATGTTCTATTCGGCGGTCATATTCATAGAAAGTTTGCCCCAAGTGCCAGTCGGATGTATGGATAATTCGTATCATTGATCTTTTTTCATTTTAGGATAGGCAAAGTTATTTATATTCCTTCATTATGCAATTTTTTCTGAAAGATTCATGTATATTTGCACATATAATTTAAGTGACCCCTATGAAAATTTTGTACTACATTTATCAGATCTTTATAGCTTTACCTATATTACTGGTATTGACTATTCTCACAGCGGTTGTAACGATCCTTGGTTCTTTACTGGGAGGAGCACATATTTGGGGATATTACCCTGGAAAAATATGGTCGCAACTAATTTGTGTTTTTCTGCTAATTCGTGTCAAAGTGCACGGACGCGAGAAGCTGCATAAACGAACTTCATACATATTTGTCCCCAATCATCAGGGTTCATTCGACATCTTCCTTATCTATGGTTTCATTGGACGCAACTTTAAATGGATGATGAAAAAAAGTTTGCGTAAGATTCCATTTGTAGGGAAAGCTTGTGAGAGCGCCGGACATATTTTTGTTAACCGTTCAGGTCCGAAGAAAGTATTAGAGACCATCCAAAAAGCCAAGGAATCATTGAAAGATGGTGTATCTTTAGTCGTTTTCCCAGAAGGAGCACGTACATTTACCGGCCACATGGGATACTTCAAGAAGGGTGCTTTCCAGCTAGCAGATGATTTACAACTAGCCGTTGTTCCTGTCACAATTGATGGTTCGTTTGAAATTCTTCCGCGAACTGGCAAATGGATTCATCCTCACCGCATGATCTTAACAATACATGATCCGATTCCGCCTAAAGGTAAAGGCACTGAAAATATAAAGCTACAATGGCCGAAGCTTATTCTATGGTAGAAAGTGCCTTGCCCGAGAAATATAAAGGAATGGTTAAAAACGAAGATCAAGACAGATAAACCGCCTATAAACAATATGTGGAGGTACTCACGCACCCCCACATACCTAACCAGTCATATAATTAATCTATCAAATCAAAAAAACAAATCTTTTAACTTGATCAAAAAACTCTATTCAAACTTGATAAAGACTAGGCCTCGGCAACTGCCGATTTCTAACTTACAAGTTTCACATCTGAAAGTCACAAACCAATTTCAATTATTTATTCGGTCGTAAACTCTCCATAAACAGATCCACCGAGAGGATTCAGAACTTCCAATAAATGTTCTCCAGCTTCGTATCCTTCAAGCGAAAAAACAAATACCTGCCCTAATTGAGCTACTCCACCCGTTACTTCCAAGTCTCCATCTATAGAGAGATTGAAAGCATCAACTGCTCTTGTAAATTCTATGTATATCTTATCATTGTTTATATAAACAACGACAGGAATATCAGGCTCTGTAGCCCGACGACTACCTCTCTGCGAAAACTCCCCTTTCATAGGAACATTCGTTGTAGTATTTGCAGAGGTCTCTTCAACACTAGAAAAAGCATTAACATTACTTGTGCAACACATAATAGCGACAAGTACTAATAGAATTAAACGTGATTTCATATACTACCATTTTTGATTTTTCAAAAGTAGGGTTTCCCTATGAAAACACAAAAAAATACACCCAGACAAATAAAGGAGTACAAAAGACAAGCAACACGCTTATTATAAAGCAATTAAGCTAAAACGCAAGTGGAATCACCCGGACAATCCAAATCATTATTCACTAATACTTCCGCAAAAACTCTTCTAAATCATCATTAATTGAAATTCCTATTCTCTTTTTCAATCGTCCTTTAGCCTTGGTCACAGAGTCAGAAGCAGTATGAAATATACGCCCCAACTCTTCGTGCGTAAATCCACACCTAAACAAACAACAGATTTCAATATCGTGTTTAGTCAAATTTGAGAATTCTTGCCGGAGCCGGGAATAAAAGTTATGATGCATGAAATCCAATAGCGTAAAAATACGTCCCCAATCTTCACCACTCAGATCTTCTTTGATAGAATCATTTTTCAAAGAGAGCAACAGACGCATGGCTACCAAATAGTCCGTAATTTCCGAGTCGTTAATTACCCGATCACTATCTAAGGTCTTGATTCGGCCTATCAACTCTTTATTCTGCATGGAGAGAACTAAAACTTTCGCATTCAATGCTCCCATTTTATTGCGGGTAGCATCAGACTCATCTTCACGCTGGCGATATTCCTGAACTTCTTTTTCGTAAATACGTATCAAAACCCGGTTGGAATCAATCACCCGCTCAATTTCTCTGATGCGTTTCTTCTTCTCGTTCAACTTAAAATAGTAATAACACAGAAAACAGACCATAGCTACCAACAAAGCCAGACATAGAAGCAATTTGTTTTTATATGCGATTGTATTCTGCAAATTTTCTTTCTGTAGCTTCTCGTTATCGTACTTCTTTTGCAAATCAGCCATAGCCTTGCCGATTTCCTCCTTTTGAGACTGCTGACGAATAGAATCTTCTTCCTCTTTATAAGATAAGGCTAATCGCAAATCTCCTCTTTCCTTTTCCAATCCTGACAAACAATTATAAGCATCAGCTTTTAGATCAAGATGAGTAGAGTTCAGACATTTCATTAAATGATATTCAGCTTTAGACAGTTCCTTGGTATATAGGTATAATTTACCAAGAGACAAATGCGTAGAATAACGGTAATTTATATTCTCCTCTAAATTCAGAGAAGCCAAAAAGTAGCTTTCAGCTTTACCATACTCTTTGCGTTCACGATACAAAACGCCCAATTCCTGCATAATGGAAGATTCCGAAGCAGACTTACTTAAACTCGCAACCTCAAGAGCCGACTGATAATAGGCTCGAATCGTATCAAAACTTTCACGCTCATAGAAATGAACTCTGGCAATATTTCTCAGGGCATAACTCAGACAACACGAATCTTTTGCATAGGTATAATAAGTTCGAGAACTTTTGTAGTTCTTCAACGCTTCTTCTAAAAAATCTTGTTCCCAACAGAGATCACCGATCCTTTCGGATATCAGACCAAGTAGTTTATACTCTTTACTGCCTTCGAGAATCGTTCGAGCTTGAAGATAAGCCTTCATCGCTTCTTCATGCCTACTCAATTCTTGCATCACCCGACCATAATAAAAATAGGTTTTCCCTTTGGAGCGAAAATCATTTTTATCTGATGCGTAATATTGCACAGCAAAACGAATCAATGAATCCGAGCTGAAATCCAAATAGTTCTTATCGATGGCTTGTGTCATCAAAAGCGCATAGTCAGCTTGCGACTTACCAGATAGTTTTTCGGGATGTGGAATATGGTTTAATAAAATCAGCGCACTATCCGGATGCCCCTCCATGCACTGTTCTACCTTCAAGAAGGTATCACTCAAAGGACTTGAATCTCTATTACAGGATACAGTCGCAATGGCGATTAAAAATAGAAGAACTGAATCTATTACAGATTTGATATTCATTTCATCTTAAATTTCAGCAAAAGTAAGCAAAAAACAGTTCTATTTAGCAGTAGAGAACGTATTTTCTTCCATTCGCTGATGCTCTTCTATCAATTTTAGATTTTCTTTGGCTTTGGAGATAAACTCCCGAACCATCTTGTTACTCTTAAAAGTATAAGGAGCATCTTTCAAAATTTCATCTATTTGAGGAGTCATAATGGGATAAGGAAGTGAGCTACATAACATTATGAAGACATTAGGGCCCAATACATTTTCATAATTTTCGGAGATGAATGTCTTTACATATTGATTCATGGCAGTTACTAACGAATCTCCTTCCAAAGATAGCTGACGGTGAATATCTGTAAGATCACCACCTTCTAGCACCATGCGTGTTTCTTTCTGCTCCAAATCAGCCAAGTTCGCTTCCATCTCACTTTTCTTATGGATGAAATCATATAAAGCGGTATTCAAGGGAGTTCCTACTGCTTTCAGTTCAGTATTGCTGATGGTAACAACTGTTTTACCGTTTTCCAGAATAATCGGCATAATATTTTCTTCACCCATAAACAATGTCGCCATTTGCACCGAATCTAGTTTTCCCTTCATCGCAAATGTGCCATGGACAACTTCTGTCGAATCCAGTTTCACCCATTCTCCATCACGCAAAGACTTTAAGTAGAGAGTTTTCCCGTCTAAGGTATTCACCGAAGAGGTCCCTTCAATCTTATATGCATGCGTACATGATGCAAGAAACGGAAGCAAAAACAAGAAAGGCAAAATTTTATTGGCGTTCATCTGTTTATTATCTATGAATTCATGGCACAAATGTACAACGGTTTGAGATTTCAAAGAAACATTTTATCAATATTTAAAACTTGTAAGACTATTTTCTTTAATAATCCTTTAAAACAGAACGAATACTCACTTTTTTTCATTTAGTTTATCTAAATTTGCATTCATGATTAGTTCGACTTATGCCCCCTTTTCCAAGCCGCTTTATGTGATGTTAAAGCCTGTAGGAGCTGTATGCAACCTAGCATGCGAATACTGCTATTACTTGGAAAAAGCTGAATTATACCAGAATACCCCTAAACACATTATGAGTGATGAACTCCTGGAAAAGTTCATCGAAGAATATATTAACTCACAAACCATGCCTCAGGTTCTTTTCACTTGGCATGGAGGAGAAACATTAATGCGTCCGCTCTCCTTTTATAAGAAAGCGATGGAGTTACAAAAACGGTATGCCGGCGGACGTACTATTGACAATTGTATCCAAACCAATGGCACTATGCTGACCGATGAATGGTGTCGTTTTTTTAAAGAAAACAATTGGCTGGTTGGTGTATCGATCGACGGTCCGCAAGAGTTTCATGATGAATACCGAAAAAACAAACTAGGCAAGCCTTCTTTTATAAAGGTTATGCAAGGCATTAACCTACTGAAGAAGCACGGTGTGGAATGGAATGCGATGGCGGTTATCAATGATTTTAATGCTGACTACCCACTCGATTTTTATAATTTCTTCAAAGAGATAGGCTGTCGTTATATTCAGTTTGCACCCATTGTGGAACGAATTTATCGACACAATGACGGACGTCATTTGGCGTCGTTGGCGGAAGAAGGGAAAGGAGAACTAGCGGATTTCTCTATTAGTCCCGAACAATGGGGTAACTTTCTTTGTGCCATTTTCGATGAATGGATCAAGCAGGATGTGGGTCAGTACTATATACAATTATTCGATTCGACACTAGCCAACTGGATAGGCGAACAGCCGGGCGTCTGCACAATGGCAAAGACTTGTGGGCACGCAGGCGTTATGGAATTTAACGGAGACGTATATTCGTGTGACCACTTTGTTTTCCCAGCATATAAATTAGGTAACATCTATCAGAAGTCGCTGGTAGAAATGATGTACAGCGAAAAACAAAATGCATTCGGCCTCATGAAGAGTCAATCGCTTCCTACCCAATGCAAGGAGTGTACCTATTTATTTGCCTGCAACGGAGAGTGTCCTAAGAATCGTTTTATGAATACCGCGGATGGAGAAGCCGGACTCAATTACTTATGTAAAGGGTACTATCAATTCTTCGACCACGTAGCACCATACATGGACTTTATGAAAAATGAATTTATGAACCAACGCCCACCTGCCAATATCATGGCAGCTATTCAAAGTGGTAAGTTGCAATAAGAAATAAATAATCCAAATTAATATTCAATAATAATGAACAGACTGAGACTTTATCTATTAGGGTTAATAACGCTAATAGTATGCTCTGCAAGAGCAGACGAGGGAATGTGGTTGTTGCAGTTGATGCAAGAGCAACATTCGATAGACATGATGAAAAAACAAGGTTTAAAACTGGACGCCAAGGACTTATACAACCCGAACGGAGTCTCTCTTAAAGATGCAGTAGGCATCTTCGGAGGAGGATGTACCGGTGAGATTATCTCTCCCGAAGGACTTATCCTGACGAATCATCATTGTGGTTATGCCTCTATCCAACAACATAGCAGTGTTGAACACGATTATCTGACAGATGGTTTCTGGGCTGCTTCGAGAGACAAAGAATTAGCAACTCCGGGGTTGAAGTTTACGTTTATCGAACGAATTGAAGATATTACAGATCTTGTAAATGCAAAGATAGCCGCTAAAGAGATTACAGAGTCCGAGTCGTTCACCGGTCCTTTTCTGGAAAAACTGGCTATGAGCCTTTATCAACAAAGTGATTTGAAAGGCAAAAAAGGAATTGTACCACAAGCTCTTCCGTTTTATGCAGGTAATAGATTCTACATCTTTTATAAGAAGATCTATTCGGACGTACGTATGGTAGCTGCTCCTCCCTCCTCTATTGGGAAGTTCGGTGGAGAAACCGACAACTGGATGTGGCCACGCCATACCGGTGACTTTTCGATCTTCCGTATATATGCGGACGCGAATGGAGAACCTGCCGAATATGCTGCAACCAACACACCTCTAAAGACTCAGAAACATTTATCTATTTCACTGAAAGGTTTGAAAGAAGGAGATTATGCCATGATTATGGGATTTCCGGGAAGCACAAGCCGCTATCTGACTGTTTCCGAAATTAAGGAGCGCATGGAGTCGACCAATGATCCTCGTATCCGCATTCGGGGTGCCCGCTTGTCTGTACTGAAAGAAGTTATGAATGCCAGCGACAAAATACGCATCCAGTATGCGAACAAATATGCCGGATCGAGCAATTACTGGAAGAATTCCATCGGAATGAATAAAGCAATTATCGACAATGACGTATTAGGCACCAAAGCCGAACAGGAAACGCTGTTTGCTGCTTTTGCACAAAAACAGAATAACAGCGATTATGTGAAGGTTGTGAGTCAGATTGACAACCACATAGCCCAGACTTCTCCGCTAAACTATCAGTTTACCAGCCTGCGTGAAGTATTCTTCGCTGCCATTGAATTTGGTAATAATCAGCTAACCACGCTGCGTGAAGCATTAGTTGCCAAGAATGACTCTTTAATTAAAGTCCGTTTACAGGAACTTAAAGAGGCCTATGCTGAAGTTCACAACAAAGACTACGACCATGAAGTAGACCGCAAGGTAGCCAAAGCTTTATTCCCATTGTATGCCGAAATGATTCCGGCAGAGCAACGCCCGTCTATCTACCGGGTTATCGAACAGAAGTATAAAGGAGATTACAATAAGTTTATTGACGAGATGTACGACCATTCAATCATGGCCAATCAAACCAACTTTGATAATTTCGTTAAGAAACCAACTGTTAAAGTTATCGATCAGGATCTGGCTATACAATATTGTCAATCCAAGTACGATGCCTACAGACAGCTTGCAAGCCAACTTCAAGAACTGAACAAAGACTTAGCTCTTTTGCATAAAACATACATCCGCGGACTAAACGAGATGAAGTTACCCGTTCCCTCCTATCCGGATGCGAACTTTACCATTCGGTTGACTTACGGAAATGTGAAAGCATATAGCCCTAAAGACGGTGTGCACTATAATTACTATACGACAACCAATGGAATACTTGAAAAAGAGAATCCGGAAGACCGTGAATTCGTAGTACCTGCCAAGCTGAAAGAATTGATCGAGAACAAAGACTATGGTCGTTACGCTTTGCCCAACGGTGAAATGCCGGTTTGCTTCCTGTCGACGAATGACATCACCGGTGGTAATTCAGGAAGTCCTGTTCTGAATGAAAACGGCGAACTGATTGGTTGTGCTTTTGATGGTAACTGGGAATCACTAAGTGGTGATATTAACTTCGATAACAGCCTGCAACGCTGTATTAATTTGGATATACGCTATGTACTCTTTATCTTGGATAAACTAGGCAACTGCGGACATTTGATTAATGAAATGACAATTGTAGAATAATGAAGAAACTATTTTTATTTACTACTTTTTTATTAGCAACCTTAAGCATTCACGCCGATGAAGGGATGTGGATGCTTACCGACTTGAAAGCGCAGAATGCGGTTGCTATGCGAGAATTAGGACTTGAAATTCCTATTGAAGAAGTTTACAACGCCAACGGATTATCTCTGAAAGATGCAGTCGTGCATTTTGGAGGAGGCTGTACTGGCGAAATCATCTCTTCTGAGGGACTGATCCTTACCAACCATCACTGTGGCTATGGAGCTATCCAACAACATAGTAGCGTAGAGCATGATTATTTAACCGATGGCTTCTGGGCCATGAATCGGGATGCCGAGCTCCTACGCCTGAACTAACCGTTACTTTCATTGACCGTATACTGGATGTAACCAGCTATGTAAACGAACAATTGAAAACAGACGGAGATCCGAATGGCGTTAATTATCTTTCTCCGACTTACCTCAGCAGAGTAGCCGAGCGGTTTGCACGGGCAGAAAAGATAGAAGAAAGCCCAAGTACAAAGCTGGAACTTAAAGCTTTCTACGGAGGCAACAAATATTATTTGTTTGTCAAGACCGTCTATAGCGATATACGTATGGTCGGCGCGCCTCCTTCTTCGATAGGCAAGTACGGGGCCGATACGGACAACTGGATGTGGCCTCGCCATACCGGCGACTTTTCTTTGTTCCGTATCTATGCGGATAAAGATGGCAAGCCGGCAGCGTACGCTAAAGATAACGTTCCACTTCATGTGAAGAAGCATCTTAAAATCAGTATTGCCGGAGTTCAGGAAGGTGATTTTACCTTTGCGATGGGATTTCCGGGGCGTAACTGGCGTTATATGATATCCGATGAAGTTGAGGAACGAATGCAAACAACCAATTTCATGCGTCACCATGTACGTGAAGTTCGGCAAGATGTATTGATGGAACAGATGTTGAAAGATCCTGCTGTGCGTATTCATTACGCCAGCAAATATGCATCATCTGCCAACTATTGGAAAAATGCCATTGGCATGAACGAAGGACTTACCCGTCTGAAAGTGCTTGACACGAAGCGTACACAACAAGAAGACCTTCTAGCTTACGGACGCGAGAAAGGAAATGATGCCTATCAAAAAGCTTTTGATGACATACGCGCCATTGTCGCTCATCGCCGCAACGCACTTTATCATCAGCAAGCCATCAACGAGGCGCTTATCAGTGCACTCGACTTTATGCGCATTCCTTCCACAACCGAACTGGTCGCAGCTCTTCAAGCGAAAGATAAAGAGAAGATCAAGCTGGCTACTCAAAACCTGAAAGTAGAAGGTGATAAATATTTCGCTTCCGTGCCATTCCCCGAGGTTGAATTGTTAGTAGCCAAAGAAATGCTTAAGACTTATGCAAAGTATATTCCAGAAGAGCAGCGAATTAATATCTTCAAGATCATTGATTCTCGTTTCAAAGGAAGTATAGACGCTTTTGCAGAGGCCTGTTTCAAAAGTTCGATTTTCGGCAATCCACAAAACTTCGAAAAGTTTATTCAGAAGCCTAGTCTCTATAAGATAAAGTACGACTGGATGGTGTTATTCAAATATTCAATTACCGATGGAATATTGCAAACAACCATTGCCATGAAAGACGCAAATGCCAATTATGATGCTGCACATAAAGTATGGGTAAAAGGCATGATGGATCTAAAGCGAGAGAAAGGGACTCCAATTTATCCGGACGCGAATTCGACCTTGCGTTTGACATACGGGCAAGTATTGCCTTATGAGCCTGCCGATGGAGTGAAATATGATTATTACACCACCCTCAAAGGGGTAATGGAAAAAGAAGACCCGGCTAACTGGGAGTTTGTAGTACCTGATAAACTCAAACAGCTATACAAAGCCAAAGATTATGGCAAATACGGAAAAGATGGAGAAATGCCTGTCTGCTTCATTGTAAACACCGACAATACCGGAGGTAATTCGGGAAGTCCGGTATTTAACGGCAAGGGACAACTCGTAGGTACTGCGTTCGATCGCAACTACGAAGGGCTTACCGGTGATATAGCATTCCGCCCCTCTTCTCAGCGGGCTGCGTGTGTAGACATCCGTTACATCCTGTTTCTTATTGATAAATATGCCGGAGCATCGCACATCATTGATGAGCTAAGCCTGGTAAATTAAAAAAGATAGAACCGGAAGCAGGTAACTTGCAGATTCAATCAATACTAGCAAGTCCGCTTCCGGTTTTTAGTTAGTCGCTAAACAAACTCCTCTACCATATACATTTCGGAAATGATCGTATTGATCACATCTTCCAGATTCTTAACCGCTTCTTCTTTCGAGTTCCCAGATGCATTGTATTGCATACTAGCTACCATCCACGCATAATACCGACCGTCTACCGCAAACGCGAGTACATAATCATTCTTTTCCAGTTTCATGTTGATAAATAGTTAGTTAATGTTGTTATTGGAGTAATACTTGGCTGCGTCGTAAACATGTTTTCCAATTCAAAGAGAATTTTGCGTTCACAACTTCGAGTCCAATACATAAATTCCCGATTAGGCGTATATGTTTCGGCCGAGCTCAGCAAAGCTTTTAAATCAAAAGAATCGCTAATGATACCGGCACCGGACAATTGAGCATCGTACGCATTACATTCCTGTTCGATGTGTACCGGCACCATCAAGACCGGTTTGCCTAAATACATTGCCTCACAAATCGACTCAAACCCACCTGTGCTTGCATAAGCATAACAACCGGCCATGCCATTGAGGAATTTCACATCATCTATCTGGTGAAAGCTCAATGTTTCGTCAACTTGTGTAACTTCTTCGGCCTCAGCCCTATCCCAAAAAAACTTTAAAGAGACCTCGGGGTGCAAGGCATGAAAGGCTTCTATAGCGTCCGAAAAGCCGGAGTTAACCATATAACCATGGATATGATTTCCCTTTGCAGCTTGCAGCGCCAAAACTTCCTGCCGCAACAGAGGAGGAATTACAACAATCTCCTGCTTTTGATCTTTCTCCATCTGCTGAAAAGAAAGAGCTAGCTTTTTATCTGCCCGAAGACTTGTCAGTCGAGTGAAGAACCGAAGCATAAATAATTGGAGCGAACTCCTTTCCGGAAACTTAAACTCCTGATGCAAAAACATATACTGATGTCCAATGCATACACAGGGAACAGACGGACGAAAGAACGCGTAAGTCAGTCCGGCCAATAGTTCGTAGAAATTGATAACAACTTCTGCCCCACTCTCCTCAATACGGCGATTGATATAGCGAATGCTACGTAGATATTCCGGAAAATGCATGAGATTATAAGTGAAGCTTTTCTTCAGATTCATTCTTTTATGATCTGCTTCGGGTAAAAAGTTGGGGCTGATAAAACGCTTTACCGGTGCTTGAACACTTCGATTGAAGAATCCCGGTAAAGTACGCGTCGAACTTTTACCAACCAATATCTCCACAACTTCATGCCCGTTACGTATCAACATATCTTCAAGCGTGATGGCCTGTGTAAGATGCCTCTGCCCTCTCCTTGAACAATAAATAAAAATTTCATAAGCAATAGTTATTGGTTCCGTTTCTGTTTTTTTCTTTACGCAAAGATCCTTTTTCCATGTTACAATGGAATAACTACGAGATGACTATTTGATGAACAAATATGCCTATTTCACCGTTATAGTAATAAATCAGTTAATATACACCGTATTCATAGCTCCTGATAGATGTGAATACCATAAAGAAAGGAAAAATCATGGAAAAGTTCGAAGATTTAATACAATCCCCCACTCCCGTTTTAGTAGATTTCTATGCTGAATGGTGTGGACCCTGCAAGGCTATGAAACCGATTCTAGAAGAAGTGAAGGCAGCCGTAGGTGATAAAGTGCGAATCGTAAAAATAGATGTAGATGAGCGCCCGGCACTGGCTGGTGACTATCAGATACAGGCAGTACCGACATTTATTCTTTTCAAGAACGGTGAACCGGTATGGAGACATTCCGGTGTTATCCAGACCAATATCTTGAAAGGAGTATTGGCTCAGCATTACGTATAAAGAATTTAAAAACAATAAATGAAGAAAGTATTAGTATCAGTAACCCTTGTCATGATCAGTGTGATTGTGTATGCATTCAATGACGGGGCTAAAACAAATCAGGGTAAACAAGAAAATACAGGTAACGGTGAAGTTGTAACAATGGATAAAGCCATGTTTCTGAGTAAAGTTTTCAACTACGAGAATTCAAAGGAATGGAATTATACCGGAGACAAACCTGCCATTATCGACCTATATGCCGATTGGTGCGGACCTTGCCGTCAGATAGCGCCTATCATGAAAGAGCTAGCTAAAGAATATGCTGACAGCATTGTCATTTATAAAGTGAATGTGGATAAGCAGAAAGAGCTGGCAGCCTTATTCAATGTAAGCAGTATTCCTCTATTTGTGTTCATACCCATGAATGGTGACCCGCAACTTTTTCGTGGAGCTGCCGATAAAGCAACTTACAAAAAGGCTATCGATGAGTTTCTATTAAAGAAATAAGAAGTTAATTAGTTTATAAAGCCATCAACAACGGCAGCCTCGGAAGAAGTCGCCTTGTTGATGGCTCTTTTTATTATTGCATTTCGGAAACTCAAGCCATGTTTCGGATCACCTGCAAAAGTATGGGGATTACGCCTGAATCTTTATTAATATATACAATAATAAGAGAATATTCATTATTCCCCTTAACTTAAATCTAGGGATATAGCCTGCCCTATAAACTAAGTAACCGATAAAACACGCAATTTAAGCGAGTTACACAATGATACAACACTCTTATGTCATAATCACTTTTTTCCGTAAACGACTGATTGACAGTTCAATATATTGCGTCTACTTTTTTTCAGCCTGATCTACTCAATAGATAATACCGATTCCCGAAGATTGAGTACTTGACAAAATCCCTCGGGAGATAGTAGTAAACAACTAGTAAAAGACATCTTTACCCATAATATTTCCTGTTCCACAACTGTGGAACAGCTGACTCACATATTGTGAAGCACGTGTCCCACATAATGTGGAACAGGCGTCGCACAATATGTGAAACAGGAAATAGAAGGAGAAAAATATAGAAAAAAGCTATTTAAATTTACGAATAGTTGCGCACAATACGGTTCTAAAACAGGCTTGTTTGGTGCATTGGAAGCTCTATTTTTTGAAAAAATAAGCAGTAGCTATCACCTATCAGAATAAAATGATCTAAAAAAAGAAGGCGCATTGCAATTAATTGATATACTGAACGATATGCAAAAAAGTGATTTAGTCATAAGAGTGTTGTATCATTGTGCAAAGTCAAGCCCCGAGATGAAAATATAGACAAAAATCGGATGTAGGGATATTGTATGGGGTGTAATTTAGCTAGTACTCAGAAAGCATGAGCCCACATCGCCCCCATACTTTGACAAGTGATCCATAAAAAAGGCTTGTATTCCGCAAGAATACAAGCCTTTCAAAAGCCATTAATAAAATGACTTATTTCTTATCGCCGAAATAACGATTGTATAGCCCTTCAAAACCTTTACCGTGACGAGCTTCATCTTTACACATCTCGTGTACTGTGTCGTGAATAGCATCTAAGTTTAATGCTTTAGCACGAGTTGCAATACGCTTTTTGTCTTCGCATGCACCTTGTTCAGCATCTTTACGTTTTTGCAAGTTGGTTTTAGTATCCCATACGCAGTCACCCAATAACTCTGCAAATTTAGCAGCATGTTCGGCTTCTTCCCAAGCATAACGTTTGAAAGCTTCAGCCACTTCAGGATAACCTTCACGGTCAGCTTGACGACTCATAGCCAAATACATACCTACTTCTGTGCATTCGCCCATGAAATGGTTATTAAGATCCTTAATCATTTCTTCGTCGCATCCTTTAGCTACACCAATTACATGCTCATCGGCAAAAGTAAGAGCTCCACCTTCTGTCTCAACCACTTCTACAAATTTGCTAGCAGGTGCTTTACACAAAGGGCATTTTTCTGGAGCTGCGTCACCTTCATAAACGTAACCGCAAACAGTACATCTAAATTTTTTCATTTCTTTTCAATTTTAATTAATTAGTCATTTTGTATATTATTGTTCAGTCAAACAATTCCGGCAAGTACCTTTATAATAGTAATGTATCTCTGTCACCTCATGACCACCCATATCTTGTTTTTCCACCTGTTTTACTCCTTCCGGAGCTTTTAGATCGTAGATATGTGAACAAGACTTGCAAAAGAAATGCGAGTGCGGAGAAGTATCAGCATCGAAATTGGCATTTCGCTCATCAATCGTGAGCATTAATGCCGCACCATGCTCAGCAAAGAGTTTCAACGTATTATAAACAGTTGTTTTCGAGAGAGTCGGCATCTTTGGTGACAAAGCTGTATATATCTCATCAGCTGAGGGATGCGTACGATGTTCGATTAAATACTCCATAATTGCAATTCTTTGCATAGAGGGTTTAATGTTATACTTCAGTAACCGATCATAGGATTCCATTGTCTTCTTTTTATTTACAATATTGTAGTTATTACAACTATAGAGCTAATGCAAAGGTAAATGAGTTATTCGAAATATACAAATAAATACAAGCTTTTTTTATAAAAAATACAATTTCACAAATCAAGCGGTAAAGCATAAGGGTATTAACTATAATTCAGTCTTTCCTTTAGGATTTACCTACAAACCTATGAGGAATGAAAACTATTTTTTACTTTTGCATTCATATTATATAAATAAGACGTCAAATGAACTACGGATTCGTTAAAGTAGCTGCGGCAAGCCCACATGTCAGAGTAGGTGACTGCAAGTTTAATACAGAGAGAATAGAAGGCCAGATTGCTATTGCCGATGGAAAAGGAGTACAAATAATCGTATTCCCCGAACTGAGCATAACCGGATATACATGCGGCGATCTATTCGGCCAGCAACTATTGTTGGAGGAAGCCGAAATGGGACTGATACAAATACTAAATAATACCAGACAACTGGACATTATTTCAATTATCGGCATGCCAATAGTAGTTGACTCAACACTCGTCAATGCCGCTGTAGTCATTCAAAAAGGCAAAGTCTTAGGAGCGGTAGCGAAAACTTATCTTCCAAACTATAAAGAGTTCTACGAACAACGCTGGTTTACCTCTTCCACTCAACTGACCAGAAGCAATGTACGTCTTTGCGGACAAATTATTCCAATTGGCGCGAACCTGCTGTTCGAAACTTCCTCTACAACATTCGGCATTGAAATATGCGAAGATTTGTGGGCAACCATACCACCCAGTTCTGCATTAGCATTGCAAGGTGCGGAAATCATTTTCAATATGTCGGCAGACAATGAGGGAATCGGCAAACATAATTATGTATGTTCCTTAATCAGCCAACAATCGGCACGTTGCATCTCTGGATATGTATTTGCGTCTTGCGGGTTTGGAGAGTCTACTACGGACGTAGTATTTGCCGGTAACGGTATCATTTATGAAAATGGTACTCAACTGGCACATAGCGAACGCTTCAGCATCAAAGAACAACTGACCATCAGCGAAATCGATATAGAACGTATTCGTGCCGAACGGCGAGTTAATACGACTTACGCAGCTAACAGAGGCAATCTCGGACGACTAGATCCGATTCGTATCTATACGGAATTCGTGAACAAGAGGGAATTGACCCTGACTCGTCCAATCAATCCACACCCATTTATTCCACAAGGAGCAGAATTGAATGAACGATGCGAAGAAGTGTTCTCAATCCAAGTTAGCGCATTGGCACAACGGTTGAAACATACCGAGGCAAAAACTGCTGTAATAGGGATTTCGGGCGGACTGGACTCAACGCTTGCTCTATTAGTTTGTGTTAAGACTTACGATAAACTGGGGCTTTCCCGAAAAGATATTCTGGGAATTACAATGCCCGGATTCGGTACAACCGATCGTACCTACCTCAATGCCATTGAATTAATGAAATCCCTGGGAATATCGATGCGCGAAATCAGCATCAAAGAGGCATGCATCCAACACTTTAAAGATATCAATCACGACATCAACGTACACGATGTAACCTACGAAAACTCGCAGGCTCGTGAACGTACGCAAATTTTAATGGATATCGCCAATCAAACTCGAGGAATGGTAATCGGTACAGGTGATTTATCTGAGTTAGCTTTAGGATGGGCCACATACAACGGCGACCATATGTCTATGTATGGCATCAATTCGAGTATTCCCAAAACACTTGTCAGACACTTGGTGCAATGGGTAGCGGAGAATGAAATAGACAATACTTCTCAGAAGACACTTTTGGACATTGTGGACACACCAATCAGTCCGGAACTGATCCCGGCAGATGAAAACGGAGAAATTAACCAAAAAACCGAAGATCTGGTAGGACCTTACGAACTACATGACTTCTTCCTCTATTACGTTCTCCGTTTTGGCTTCCGCCCCTCTAAAATTTTCTTCTTGGCAACTATTGCCTTTAAAGGTAGTTATGACGATGAAACCATAAAGAAATGGTTGCAAACCTTCTTTAGACGCTTCTTTACACAGCAGTTTAAACGCTCTTGTCTACCCGATGGACCGAAGGTCGGAAGTATTTCAATCAGTCCCCGAGGGGACTGGAGGATGCCGAGTGATGCCAGCCCTGCCAGCTGGTTGAAAGAATGCGAGAAGCTTTAAATAAGGCTCAACGTTAACCTCATGTGACAGTATTTCGATTGTCACATTCCGATCACAGCAATCCGTCATATGTTTAAATACTAATAATCAAGCTATTGAATGCATTTGTGATAGGTGACAAAAAACTGATCGAGAACAATCAATAGAAAGAAGATAAAATACATAATCCCAACTAACTTGCATAAATTAGTTGGGATTATATTTTTAATAGATTGCTTGAGTAAAGCATCTACCAACGGGCAGTTCTTTATTCCTGCAAAACTTTACGGTGTATTCGTTCTACATCGGCATTGCGTATTGTACGAACTATGTTTTTGTAAATCCGGTGAAAGCCAAAACCTCCATCTTTCATTTCACGAATGGCTTCTTCTTTCGAAACTCCCTGAAAAACGATCCGGTACATAGCACAAACCGCTCCTGTTCGATCGGACCCGTGATGACAATGAATTACAATAGGCCCCCTGCGCTGGTGAATAACCCGCAAGGCTTTAATCAATTGATCTTCATTCACACGATGAGCCTTCATCTTTTGCCGATGAAGAACCAGCGATGTTCCCAAAGCCTCATCTGTATCATTATGCCTATTCCGCAGATTCAAGACTTCAGTTATACCATATGCTTCCAGCGCTTTAAAATCATTCTTCTCAGGCTGTTCCGAACGATAAACTCCGTCATCTATCCGGTATAAGTTTACCAGCTTACTACTCGGCAATTCTATCTTTTTGGCCTGAAACTCTTGACCGCAAAGTGAAATCAGACAACCGAATAATAAGACTATGCCGGAGAAAAACCTTTTAGATGTAACCTGCATTAAAGCACTCCTTTACTCGACGGAAGTTCAAAATGATAGATATCACGCTTAATTGCCATCTTCAAAGCACGGGCAAGTGCCTTGAAAATTCCCTCAATTTTATGATGTTCGTTTTGTCCTTCAGCTTTGATATTCAGATTCATTTTAGCAGCATCACTCAAGGATTTGAAGAAATGCAGAAACATCTCTGTAGGCATCTCCCCTATTTTCTCTCTCGTAAACTCTGCATCCCAAACCAACCAGGGGCGACCGCCAAAATCAAGACACACCTGACAAAGACAATCATCCATCGGTAGCGCATAACCGTAACGTTCTATCCCACGCTTACTGCCTATTGCTTGATAAATACATTCGCCTAAAGCAATTGCGGTATCTTCAATCGTGTGATGTTCGTCCACCTCAAGGTCTCCTTTAACACGGATCGTGAGATCCATACCGGAGTGTTTGCCAATCTGTTCTAACATATGGTCAAAGAATCCCAATCCGGTAGAAATATTGCAGCAACCTTTTCCATCCAGATTTAGTGCCACATAAATATCTGTTTCTTTAGTCGTACGACGTACTTCCGCCTTACGTTCTCCGGCAAAAAGAAATTCGGCTATTTTATCCCAATCGGTTGTAGCCAAAGCACATACATCCGCCAACCCTTGCTGCTCCAACAATTCCACAGTATCCTGCAAATAGATAGCACGACAACCCAGATTCCGGGCTAACTCGACATCCGTAGGACGGTCGCCCAACACAAAGCTTCCGCTTAAGTCATACTCCGGATTATCTATATATTTGGTAAGCATGCCGGTGCGAGGTTTACGAGTCGGCGCATTATCTGCCGGAAAGCTACGATCGATCAGTGTATCGTCAAAAGTAATTCCCTCTCCTGCCAATGTTTTCAGCATCAGGTTATGGGCCGGCCAAAATGTCTCTTCAGGAAAAGATGTCGTTCCCAATCCATCCTGATTGGTTACCATCACAAACTCATAATCCAGATTGCTTCGGATAAATCCTAAATTCCGAAATACTTTCGGATAAAACTCCAACTTCTCCAACGAGTCCAACTGATAGTCTATAGGAGGTTCTATCACTAATGTACCATCTCTATCAATAAACAAGACTTTCTTTTTCATATCCTCTTATCCCTTATATTTTTGAAGTGCTTCTATCAGTATCTCATTCTCACGGCGCGTCCCGACGGTTACGCGCAGACAATTGCCACAAAGTGCAATGGAGTTACGGTTACGAACTATAATCCCCAAACCCACCAGGTAATTGTATATTTTCACGGCATCAGTCACCCGCGCCAAAAAGAAATTCGCATCGGAAGGAAATATCTTCTCCGTACAAGAAAGTTTTTTAAAAGCATGAGTCAAGACTTCACGTTCTTCCTTCAGGCTTGTTACCCAACGTTCCACTTCATAGTATTTACGAAGCAGTTCCATTGCCTGTTGTTGCGTCAGTTGATTTACATTATAAGGGTATTTGATCTTATTCAAGATACCAATAATCCCTTCCGAAGCAAAAGCCATCCCCAAACGAATAGCAGCACTACCCCATGCTTTAGAGAATGTTTGAAGAATAACCAGATTAGGGTATTGCTCCAAATTACGTAGAAAAGAAGGCGTTGCTGAGAAATCATTGTAAGCCTCGTCCAAAATTACCAGTCCTTCAAACTTACTCAATACTTTTTCGATTTCAGAACCGTTCAAGTCATTGCCTGTCGGATTGTTCGGCGAGCAGAGAAATATTAGTTTCGTATGTTCGTCCGTTGCAGCAAGTAAATCCTCGGCCGAGAACTGAAACTTATCATTCAGTAAAACCTTGCGATACTCTACATTATTCACATCAGCACACACCTGATACATGCCATATGTCGGATCGATTGCAACAACATTGTCTTTCTCCGGTTCACAGAATGCCCGATAAACCAAATCGATGGCTTCATCACTTCCATTACCTAAAAAGATATGTTCAGGAGAAACCTTTTTAATCTTCGAAAGCTCCGTTTTCAAATCACGTTGCAACGGGTCCGGATAACGGTTGTGTGGCAAACTATACGGATTCTCGTTAGCATCGAGGAAAACAGATGCGACAGCACCTTTATATTCATCACGAGCAGAAGAGTAGGGCTTCAACTCCCAAATATTCGGACGAGTCAGTTCTTTTAAAGTTTTCATTCGTATTCTATTATTGTTTATTAATCATTTGCAGGCGGACAGTTACTGCATTCTTATGTCCATCCAACTGTTCATTAGCTGCCATTTCTTCAATAGCGGGACCAATAGTTTTCATGCCTTCCGATGTTATTTCCTGAAAGGTTATTTTTCGGATAAAGCTATCCAGACTGACTCCGCTGTACGCTTTTGCGTACCCATTGGTTGGCAAGGTATGATTGGTTCCCGAAGCGTAGTCGCCTGCACTTTCGGGTGACAGGGAACCTAAAAAGACAGAACCTGCATTTATAATACGCTCGGCAACTTCTTGGTAGTTCTCCGTTTCTATTATTAAGTGTTCGGGGGCGTATTCATTTGTCAAGTCCAACGCTTCCTCCATATCCTTAACCAAAATCAACTTACTGTTCTCTAAAGCTTGTGAAGCAATATCTTTCCGAGGAAGTTCCATCAACTGACGCTCCACTTCGATTTGCACAGCTTCCATTAGCTTTTCGGATGTTGTCACTAATACTGCTTGACTATCCGAACCGTGTTCTGCCTGTGAGAGTAAGTCGGCGGCAACAAATACCGGATTGGCGGAGGCATCGGCTAAGACTTCTACTTCAGAGGGGCCGGCCGGCATATCGATCGCCACGTCACGCAAACTGACTAACTGTTTGGCAGCCGTAACGTACTGATTTCCCGGTCCAAAAATCTTATATACTTTAGGAATACTTTCCGTTCCATAGGCCATAGCAGCAATAGCCTGAACACCACCGGCCTTAAATATTTTATTTACTCCTGCCAATCGGGCTGCAAAAAGAATAGCCGGATGAATACTCCCATCCTTAGCCGGAGGAGTACAAAGCACAATCTCCTTACATCCGGCAATCTTGGCAGGAACGGCCAACATCAGTACGGTTGAAAAAAGAGGAGCAGTTCCACCGGGTATATAAAGCCCAACTTTCTCAATGCCTACAGCCTTTTGCCAGCAAGTTACTCCAGGCATTGTTTCGATCTTCTTCCCTACAAATTGCTGGGCAGCATGAAACAGTTCAATATTCTTCTTGGCTAAAATGATAGCTGTTTTCAACTGTTCACTAATTTGGCTTTCACCAGCCAGTATTTCTTCCTCACTGACAGACAAAACAGATAAGTTTACTTTGTCAAAAGTGGCTTCGTATTCCAAAACGGCTTTATCACCTTCCGCTTTGACTTTATCTATAATCAAACGAACCGTATCAAACAAATTTTCCGTTTTCAGAGCAGGGCGTCTCAATAACTCTCCCCATTGATTTTTCGAAGGGTATTTTATTAGCTTCATAACACCATCAAATTAAAGAATCATTTTCTCAATCGGTAATACAAGAATGCCTTCCGCTCCAAGAGCTTTCAGTTTTCCGATAATTTCCCAAAAGCTTTTCTCATCCAAAACAGTGTGCACAGAGCACCATCCTTCTTGTGCCAACGGCATCACAGTTGGACTCTTCATACCGGGGAGTACAGAGACAATCTCTTCCAATTTATCTTTAGGTGCGTTCATTAACACATATTTCTTATCTTCCGCCGTTTTAACCGCATTCATTCTAAACAGTAATTCTTCCAATACAGCTTTTTTATCCTCATCCATATCTTTATTAGCAATGAGTAAAGCTTCAGACTTCATCACAACCTCTACTTCTTTTAAACGGTTGCTAATCAAAGTAGAACCGGAACTAACAATATCAAAAATCGCATCAGCAAGTCCAATACCCGGAGATACTTCCACCGATCCAGTAATGACATGTATTTCAGACTTTATCTTGTTTTTCTTTAGGAAATTACGAAGAATTACCGGATAAGAGGTTGCTATCTTCTTTCCTTCAAACCAAGTCAGACCCGAGTATTCAATGTCTTTAGGCATCGCTAAAGATAAACGGCATTTACTAAATCCCAATCGCTTGATAATCTCAGCATCTTCTTCCTTTTCCAGAAACTCGTTTTCACCTACTATTCCTAAGTCAGCAACTCCGGTTGCTACAGTTTGTGGAATATCATCATCCCGAAGGAACAATACCTCAATGGGGAAATTAGAAGATTGCACAAGTAGTGTGCGCTTGGTTGTACTTAGTTTAATATCCGACTCCTCTAAAAGTGTCATTGTTTCTTCAAACAGACGACCTTTGGCTTGCACTGCGATTCTTAACATAAAGCTATTCTATTATTTTGGTTATATATTTATTTGCAACTACAGAAATAAAAAAAGGCTCGCCTTATCGGCAAGCCTTAGTTATCGTTATATAGCGTTATACACAATATCATCTACGCCCACCGAGTTATTCGCTAGGAAAATGATGATGATGATGTGCTGCTGTATATTTCATACTTTTCATATTTACTGCGACAAAAATAAAGGTTTTCTTCTATACTGCCAAACATTTATCACAAAAACTTCATTTTAGATATCAAATTAAAGGCAACAGTTCTTCCGGTTCGACCTCACATTCTTCAAAATGCATTTCATTTTTTGCCTTTTCTTTAGAGAATGTAAAGTACGTACAGACAGCTTCTGTACATAACTCACCCACTTCATTAAATAAACGTGCCTCAAGAATTATAATATTTCGTTTAATCTCTTTTATAGAAGCACGAAGCACTATATGAGAATCATTCGTAGAAATAGCTTTTCGGTAACGAGTCTCCATCTTTGATGTAACACCGGCCGTTTGTAACTTACGAATAACTACCCATGCACATATTTCATCAAGCAATACCGCCTGAATGCCACCATGTAATGTATCAATCCAACCTTGATATTCAGGACGAGGTTTCCAGATGCTTACTACTTCATCACCATCCTCATAAAATTCCATTTTTACACCAGCTTCGTTTTTAGAAGCACAACCAAAACAGTTGTATCCATCTAAACCTTTCCAAGGATTTATAATTTTCTTCATGATTCTATCTCAATGTATTTAATATTTCGATCCCCAAATATAAATAAAATATGAGAAAATGTACCATGATTCTTCTTTTACTTGCGAATAGCACGAATTGCATAAGCTTTATCTTTGGCAGTATTCCCTTTTATCATCTCATTGGAATCCGTTTTTAGTAAAAACACCTCCGTTGGTACTCCACCTGCATCGTCCAATGTCCAGTAGCTAAATATTTGCCTTCATATTCTGATACATTATAACTCCCAAAGCACATACCTACGGGTTCTGCAGAAAAGCCCGAAAGATTATTGACTTCTGCAATAGTAGTCCCCTCTTTCATAGGTTTCCAATCACCAGATTTAAGCGTAGAGACATCATCATTTAAATAAGACATCAACAACGTCCAGTCTTCCCAAACAGGTATTTCCCAACCTTTAGGTAGCATTCGATGAGTTGTAACCACATCAGCACTATAAAAATAGTTTCCCACATCCGAACGTATATATCCTACAGCGCCTTCATGCATCTCTTTCAAACTTGGGATTTGTTCCCCGTCAATATATGAACCAGCCTCCAAATTACTCTTCATCCAATATTGAGTTCCCACTTTTACAATTGAATAATTATTAATAACTCCACCCCGTACATCACGAATTACATCATCCAAATAAGTAAGCGACAATACATCATCTGATGCAGCCCTTGACAAAACAATACGCCCATCCGCCAATACAGACAAATAGTTTTGAGCAGCTATTGTTCCTGCAGTATAATTCAATGTCTTCTTTTCTAAATCCCATGCAACTGCGCCACCATGCACTTTTCCAGTTTCTCCAATCAACTGCATAACTATACCCTTAGATAGATCAGTCGTTTTATCATCTTTCATGGGATAAGCCACAATTGCTTGGGAAGTAATCTCCGGATTCACTAGAAACTCCTTACAAATTTCCGCAACTTGCCGACCACCAGACATAACTTTGCAAACTTGAGAATTTTCAAATTTCAGCTTGGAGATATTGATATATTCATGAGCAGTTTCTGACTCAGTCTCCTCCATACCCGTATTCTCCCAATCCGCTATTTCTCCAGAGATCGCATCCAGCAACACCTCTTCATCAGAAACAAAAGTTATTTGAAGTTCTTGTTGCTTACCACTCTGCAACACTAATGCAGAAGGCAAAAAAGCAGTATATATTTTCCCACCAGCCTTCAAGGAGATATATTGATAGCGGCTCGATATGTCCTGAGGAATGAGAATAACTTCCTGGCCCACCAACTTGCCGTCAGACACTTTCCACTTTCCAGCCGGATAAATATTCTCTTCATCTAAAAAGCCAGTATACTCTTCTTCATTAAAATCATACTTCGATTTTGTAAAGAAACCACATATAGTTAATTTAGGATCCGCGGCAAGCATTTGCTGAACATCTTCTCCATCACCAGGATTGAGAGTCAATTTCAATCGAAAAAAACGATGCTTATATGTCAGTTTAATCGGATTTTCACTAGCTTGTACATCCCTTTGTAAAGCAACCAAAAAGTCTGAAGCTGAATAATCTTCCTGATTAGACTGATCAGTTTTTACACGAACCGACATACTACTTTCTCCCGCAGCTATCCCCTGTTCTGCGTAAGGATAATAACTAACCAAATTCAAATCGGACCCATCTTCCGGATAATACATCACCTCATTAGGAACAAACTCGTTTTCTGCTGAATGCACAAAACACTTATTATCAGCATAACGTTCTCCCTCCAAGCTACCAGAACCTATCATGGCATAAAGCCTATTTTGTCTCCTTCTTCAAAACTATTACCAGCCATCCGAGTCGATGTTCCCGATTGAACAGTAGCCATAAGCTTGACCGGTATTTCCCTTTGATTTTCCGATCCATTCTCCACAGAAACTGTATTCACACATGCTGTTAATGAAAACAATAAATACAGAATTCCCTTTACTTTTAGAAAAGCACTTTGTCGTTTCATGTTATTTTACATTAATATTAATAAGTCCACATCAGAATGGCAGAGAAATATTACATAAAGGGAAGTAATAGGCTTTCGGTTATGAAATAATATGCGGCAGGCCTGTCGTGCTGAGCCATTTTTCAACTATACATTTCAGAATGAAATGCTTGCGACAAATATATATATTAAAATCAAAATAGCTTATTTTATCTTCTATTTTTTCAATAAAAAGATATATAATACTCATTATGAGATACTTATAAATGGAAGTGTTTTCTGAAAGAAAAACACGTCTACCTTATTATAATACAAAAAAGAGGCAATCATTATTTTTTATATGAAGCTTACTTTTTCTTTAGAAGGAATAGGACACTTCCAAACCAACTATATTTTTACTTTTTGCCGGTTCATATTGACGGCAATAATAAAGATCAAGCATCCATTTTTTAGACAACTCGACTTCCAATCCGGAACGATAGCGCATACGCGCTATGCTCCAGAAAGAAGCTCCACCAATGCTTTGATAAAGCTCAGCGGAAAAATAAGGAGACACAATTCCTTTCGCAGGAGCATAAGCTATTTTTAAGCGTGAGCGTAAACGAGAGCTTGTACTTCCTTGATCAAATGTTTGCTGAAAGCGTTCCCTCAAAGAGAATTTCCAATTTTGATATTGTAGGCTTGTTGACGCACCAATTTGGTAACGATAGCGAAACTTCCACTCCGATTCTCCTCTGTTTCGATAATGCATTTCATAACCGGTCTCTAGTTTCAGATAAGATGATACTCTGTAATCCCCTCCAACCGCTATCCCCAAACGGTCAATCCGACTCATATCATCCTTTGTGCGGAATTCCAAATTGCCCGATACGGCAAAGCGAGAATTAATTTTATGTTTGGCATTTAGTTTAGTCCAACTGGTAAAATCATCACTTTGCGCCCATCCGACAAACGTTATCAACAAAAACAAACTTAGACAAAAAAAACGACTATAATATATTTTAATCATAAACATAGCTACTTTATATCCAAAATCACATTCCAATTTCAGGCAAAGATAAAATATGAAACTGAAATAATGCTGAAATATTTAAATTAATCGTGTAAACTTCTCCTACCAACAACAAATCTGTAGTGCAGTAAAAGAATGAGTTACTCAATCATCAAAGACACAGCTAGGTGAAGCGCTATCAGAATCCGGCATATACCCTAATCCAACAAACACTAATATCTTTTGCCCCCAAATGAACCAACTGATCAATAAAGTTTGTAAATTTGCCTCTTCAAACGTTTATATAGACAAAGTATGATAGAAGTTACTGATTCTGCATTGCAGGTGGCTGCCAGCGAAGGTATGGATGAATTTATCCAAGTATTTACCGACAAGTACAAAGAAGTGACCGGTGGAGAGTTAACCGCCGCAACAATGCCTTTACTAACCGGAGAGCAACATTCGTTGCTAGCTTACCAGATATTCCGTGACGAAATCATGGTGGGAGGTTTTTGCCAATTGATTCAAAATGGTTACGGAGGATACATCTTTGATAATCCATTTGCTAAAGTTATGCGTTTGTGGGGTGCTGAGGACTTTTCAAAAATTGATCTATAAAGCAAAAAAAATATATGATGCGAATCGGAGCGACCTTGAAAAAGAGCGTACGGATGACGAATTCATGGCAATGTATGAACAATATGAAGTTTTTGACGACCTGGAAGAAGAGTATCTCGACATGGAAGAACTGGTAACAGCTTCACTCGCAAGTTACGTAGATGAGCATTTAGAGCTTTTTGCGAAAATAATAAAGTAATTGATGCAGTATTTTTTAAGTACTTGTATTTAGTTATTATGAATCAAAAATTATATCTTTGCAAAATCTAAAAAATATGTTTATGAAACAGATGAAATTTTTCTTGGCAACGTTAGCTATATTAATCAGTGTATCTTTTACTTCTTGCATCAGTAACGGAGACAACAATACTAAATATACGCAATTGGCCATCGCTAAATGTACAGATTACTTTCCGCCTACTTTTGTATTAGCAAGTGGACAGAAACTTATAGTAAATGATGCGACTCTGTCTGATCTTAGTACAGGTGTTTTTTATGCATTCTATTTTCAGTTCGATACAGCTGAACAATCTCCAACAGCTTCAAGTATAAATGTAACCCTTTATGGTGGAAGTACGCCTACTGCCATAAGTGCTAAAAACGAAGAGCAGCCTGCACCTTTAGAGGACACAGATGTTCAACCGGCTAATGCACCTATACACACTCTAAATGGCTATGCTTCAGGTTTAGGCCAAGTAAACCCTGCAATGTACAGTGACGACTATATCATCGTCCCGGTAGTATATTGGATTAAGAGCGAAACTGATGAAACAAAAATGAAGGAAGAATTGGCCAAACATACATTTGAAATGACTTATAAAAAATCAGAAATGAAAAATGGAGAGTTGGTCTTAACGCTCAACCATATCATTGATGATGGTGAAGTCACTGAGGGAAAAGAAGTTACACGAGATAAATACACGTATACATATAAAGTGTATGAAATCAGAAATGTGATAAATGACTTCAAGATCGAGACCGGTAGCGCACCGACCAAGGTTACTATCAAGGCGGAAACAAATTCGAATAAAAATTCTTTAGAGGGAGCAACCACGCAAAAAGCGTCTCTAGATTATCCAGTAAGTAAAAATTGAATTATAAAGAATTATTCAAAACAGCAATGAAGTTAATTTCCTCTCCGGCTAAAGCTTGGGAGGAAATTTCTATAGAAGAGGATAGACAAAAGGTATATATTGCCTTTGTTTATCCTATGATTGGTTTATGTGCCCTATCAGTTTTCATTGGATCCTTATTAACAAATGGCTGGGGCGGACCTCAAAGTTTTCAAATAGCAATGACCGCCTGCTGTGCAGTAGCGGTTGCCCTATTTGGAGGCTATTTTTTGGCAGCCTACGCCATCAATGAAATGCGCGTAAAGATGTTTGGTTTAGTATCCAACAAAGCATTGGTACAACGTTTTGCCGGTTATGCACTCGTTGTCCCCTTTCTACTCCAGATCATTACCGGGCTATTACCCGACTTCCGAATTATAGCTTGGTTACTACAGTTTTATATTGTTTATGTTATATGGGAAGGTGCACCTATTCTGATGAAAACTGAGGAGAAAATACGTTTAAAGTTCACTCTTATTTCGTCGGCTTTGCTAATATTCTGTCCAGCCATAATACAGTTTATATTCAACAAACTGACAACGATACTCAATTAAGAAAATGCAAAGATGAAACAACCATCTATAAACATCCGAAATAAACGTGCCACATTCGATTATGAGTTAGTCGACACATATACCGCTGGCATTGTACTAACCGGAACAGAAATCAAATCGATTCGTGCTGGAAAAGCCAGTTTGGTAGATACATTTTGTATCTTCATCAAAAACGAGTTATGGGTAAAGAATATGCATATCACTGAATATTTCTATGGATCATACAACAACCATACAGCCCGTAGAGATAGGAAGTTGTTACTAAGTAAAAAAGAATTAGAGAAGCTTCAACGAGGGATGAAAGATCCAGGGTTTACAATCGTACCCACTCGATTGTTTATCAACGAAAAAGGTTTAGCGAAACTTGTTATCGCACTGGCAAAAGGGAAAAAACAGTACGATAAGCGGGAGGCATTAAAAGAGAAAGACGATCGCAGAGATATGGCGCGTCTATTCAAAAGATAAATCAAGGCAGAGATTTAAAGGTTTAGGTATTAACGTGATTAGGGAAAAATGAAAAAAACAATTTTGCAGTTAGTATCCGAGCGCATACTAATATTAGATGGCGCAATGGGTACTATGATTCAACAATATAACCTCAAAGAGGAGGATTTTCGCGGGGAACGCTTTGCGCATATCCCCGGACAATTAAAAGGAAATAACGATTTACTTTGCTTGACTCGTCCGGATATTATTCAAGATATTCACCGCAAATACCTTGAAGCTGGCGCAGACATTATTGAAACGAATACATTCAGTTCGACAACAGTCTCAATGGCTGATTATCATGTCGAAGAATATGTACGTGAAATGAATCTAGTAGCAGCAAAATTAGCGCGTGACCTAGCGGACGAATATACTGCAAAGAATCCAGATAAACCTCGTTTTGTAGCAGGTGCCATCGGTCCGACAAATAAGACCTGCTCCATGAGTCCGGATGTGAATAACCCTGCATATCGTGCTCTCAGTTATGACGGACTGGCAGCAGCCTATCAGCAGCAGATGGAAGCTCTTCTGGAAGGAGGAGTTGATGCTATTCTAATTGAAACAATATTTGATACACTAAATGCCAAAACAGCTATTTATGCAGCTGAACGGGCTATGCAAGTTACAGGAATAAATGTGCCCATAATGCTTTCGGTTACAGTGTCTGATATTGGGGGCCGCACATTATCGGGACAAACTCTAGAGGCATTTCTAGCTTCCGTACAACATGCTAACATATTTTCAATTGGCCTTAATTGTTCGTTTGGTGCACGTCAATTGAAGCCTTTCTTAGAACAATTGGCTTCACGGGCTCCCTATTACATCAGTGCTTATCCCAATGCCGGACTCCCGAACAGCTTGGGAAAATACGACCAAAGTCCAACCGATATGGCTCATGAAATAGAAGAGTATATCCATGAGGGGCTTGTTAACATCATCGGCGGTTGTTGTGGTACAACGGATGCGTATATAGCAGAGTATTCGGCTTTAATAGAAGGGGCTAAACCACATACACCTGCTCCAAAACCAAATTGTCTATGGCTTTCCGGCCTTGAATTGCTCGAAGTTAAACCGGAGATCAACTACGTGAATATAGGTGAACGATGCAACGTAGCCGGATCACGTAAATTCTTGCGACTTGTTAATGAAAAGAAGTATGAAGAAGCTCTTTCCATAGCACGTCAACAAGTTGAAGACGGAGCGCTGATTATTGACATCAACATGGATGACGGATTACTGGATGCCGAAACAGAAATGACAACTTTCCTAAATATGGTAATGTCAGAACCGGAGATTTCACGAGTCCCAATCATGATCGACTCTTCAAAGTGGGATGTCATAGTTGCCGGATTGAAATGCCTACAAGGTAAGTCCATTGTCAACTCCATTTCGCTAAAAGAGGGAGAAGAAATGTTTTTGGAACATGCACGGGCTGTTAAAAGCTATGGAGCTGCAGTCGTAGTTATGGCTTTCGATGAGAAAGGTCAAGCAGACACCGCCGCACGCAAAATAGAAGTCTGCGAACGGGCCTACCGCTTGCTTGTTGATAAACTAGACTTCAACCCCAACGATATTATCTTTGATCCGAATGTACTTGCAGTGGCAACGGGTATCGAAGAGCACAATAACTACGCTGTTGACTTTATTAATGCAACCGGATGGATACGTAAAAACCTACCTGGAGCACATGTCAGTGGTGGAGTAAGCAATTTATCTTTCTCTTTTCGCGGTAACAACTATATCCGCGAAGCGATGCATGCCGTATTCTTATATTATGCCATCCAACAAGGAATGGACATGGGTATCGTAAATCCGGCCACTTCAGTATTATATAGTGATATTCCAGCCGATGTTCTCGAGAAAATTGAAGATGTAGTTCTGAATCGTCGCCCAGATGCTTCCGAAAAGCTAATCGAATTAGCAGAATCATTAAAAGACGAATCATCAACGTCTTCCGTAATAAAAGAGAAACAGGATGCATGGAGAAGCGAAGCCGTGCAAGAACGCTTAAAATACGCATTAATGAAAGGGATTGGCGACTTTCTGGAAGAAGACTTGGCAGAAGCCCTTCCACTCTACTCAAAAGCTGTAGATGTAATTGAAGGCCCATTGATGGATGGAATGAATCATGTCGGAGAACTTTTCGGAGCCGGTAAAATGTTCCTTCCCCAAGTAGTAAAGACCGCTCGCACAATGAAGAAAGCCGTTTCCATTCTTCAACCGATCATTGAGTCGGAGAAACAGGAAGGAAGTAGTTCGGCAGGAAGAATATTGTTGGCTACCGTTAAAGGAGACGTGCATGATATTGGCAAAAATATAGTAGGCGTTGTGATGGCGTGCAATGGATACGAAATAATCGATCTGGGCGTGATGGTACCTGCAGAAACGATCATACAGCGTGCCGTTGAAGAAAAGGTAGATATGATTGGACTCAGTGGTCTAATCACTCCTTCTTTGGAGGAGATGTCACACGTTGCAAGTGAATTGGAGAAAGCCGGTTTAGACATCCCTCTCTTGATTGGAGGAGCAACAACGTCCAAAATGCACACCGCATTAAAAATAGCGCCGGTATATCATGCTCCAGTTATACATTTAAAGGATGCCTCTCTAAATGCAGGGGTAGCCTCACGCCTATTAAATCCGGTACAGAAAGAAAAAATCATTAGCGAGCTAAATGAGGAATATCAGGAACTCAGAGATAAAAGCGGGCTAATGAAGCGAGAGACCGTTTCATTGGAAGAAGCTCAGAAAAACAAACTGAACTTGTTCGATTGAGTCGTTACTTAAATCTGAGTATGCAAACGAGTATTCTTAAAGCTCGACTTAATAATACATCATTAAAAGCCATTTTCATCTACCGATAGATGAAGGTGGCTTTTAACTTTTTACAGGCTTACCGGTAAATTTATGTAGACTCTGCATTATTCTTCGTTAATCTACGCAGAAAGACAGACATGTTCCTACAACTGAAAGCAACATGAAATCTGAGAAGTGAACTGTATCGATAAACTTATTGTCTGGTAAAGCACATAATTTGAGATAGTGTAAGAATGCAAACTAAGATATAGACAGATTTCACCATAAATAGCTGATATATAAATCCATATATTGCGATTACTTTTCTGATATTGGCTAATCAATACCTAGTACCGATTTCCAAAGGCTGTATACTTTGCTAAAATCGCTCTATCGAAAGTAGTAAAATCAACTAGCAAAATGCCTATATCGGATCCCGACGATGAAATTAGGAATACAAAGATGAGCCCTTTTTATCTATTCTTCAAGCTAGTTACAGAGATAGTATTTCCATGCCAGAGATCTATTGTACTTTCATTTAGCAAACAAAAGTTTTGCTATTCCGATAAAATATTTACATTTGTAGTTTTATTAACCAAAATACAAAACACAAATGTTTGGAATCGACGACCCTTTTATCATTTTGCCATATCTTCTATCAGTGATATGTGTAGTATTCTCCGCTTGGTATGGAATTAAGTATTGGAATAAGGACGATCAAAAAGATGAAACAAAATGAGTACATTTACACTCGGACTGATAGTCATAGCTTATCTGCTTTCTTTAGCTTACCTTGGTTTTCTAGGATATAAAAAGACAACTTCCACCAGCGATTATCTGGTAGGAGGACGTCAGATGAACCCCATCGTAATGGCCCTTTCGTATGGTGCCACTTTCATCTCCGCTTCCGCCATTGTGGGATTTGGAGGAGTAGCCGCCGCATTCGGTATGGGTATTCAATGGCTCTGCTACCTAAATATGTTTGTCGGAGTAATAATCGCATTTCTTTTCTTCGGACTGCGCACCCGTCGCATGGGAGCTAAATTAAATGTAAGTACCTTCCCTCAACTACTCGGAAGGCATTACCGATCGCGAAACATACAAGTGTTTATTGCGGTCGTTATTTTTCTCGGTATGCCACTCTATGCTGCCGTCGTAATGAAAGGAGGAGCTGTCTTTATTGAACAGATATTCCAAGTCGATTTCAATATTTCATTGTTAATCTTTACCTTGGTAATAGCTGCATATGTTATAGCCGGAGGTATGAAAGGAGTCATGTACACCGATGCCTTACAAGCTATCATCATGTTCTGCTGCATGCTATTTCTTCTTTTTTCCTTATACAATGTTCTCGAAATGAATTTCACGGAAGCCAACCGTGCACTGAAAGACATTGCACCACTGGTACCGGAACACTATAAAGCATTGGGACATCAAGGATGGACTACCATGCCGATAGCAGGATCTCCTCAATGGTATTCATTGGTTACCTCACTTATTCTAGGGGTTGGGATCGGCTGCCTGGCGCAACCTCAACTGATTGTTCGTTTCATGACGGTGGAAAGTAGCAAGCAACTAAATCGTGGAATATTTATCGGTTGCTTATTTCTCATCGTAACCGTGGGCGTTATTTATCATGCAGGCGCATTAAGCAATTTGTTTTTCCTGAAAACTGAAGGAGCTATCGCCACAGAAGTCGTGAAAGACATCGATAAAATTATTCCGTATTTTATAGACAAAGCAATGCCTGACTGGTTTACGGCACTATTCATGCTCTGTATTCTTTCCGCCAGCATGTCTACACTGAGTGCCCAGTTTCACACGATGGGTGCTTCCGCAGGTTCGGATATCTACGGTACGTATAGACCTCGCTCCAAAAGGAAGCTGACCAACGTCATCCGCCTCGGTGTATTGATTTCAATCCTAATCAGCTATATCGTATGCTATATGCTACCCAATGATATTATTGCCCGGGGGACAGCCATCTTTATGGGAATTTGTGCGGCTGCCTTTCTGCCGGCTTATTTTTGTGCTCTATATTGGAAGAGGGCTACCAAGCAGGGAGTTATGGCCAGCTTATGGACAGGTTCCATCGCCAGCATATTTGCATTAATCTTTCTACACGAAAAGGAATCAGCAGCATTGGGTATATGCAAAGCTTTGTTCGGACGCGATGTACTTATAGCGACCTATCCGTTTCCGGTAATTGATCCGATTTTATTTGCTCTCCCTTTATCCATATTAGTCATTGTTTCGGTTAGCTTAGTTACCGCCAAGCGATAAGCGTTCCAAAGCTATAAAATAAAACTGCTCCGATACCTAGTTTCAAATATCGGAGCAGTTTAGTATAACACAGAAAATATCAAGTTTTGATCTTCTTTTTATAGTTTTCATACCGAGAAGTGACATCTCGTACAAAATTGAACGTTTCTATCCCACGATAATAACCATTTTTACAAACCGGATCGGTGAAATACTCCTCATTACTTTTGAGTAGAATGAACGTTTCAACATTTTCTTTCCAAACATATTTGTCCTTGCCATATTTCTCAGCCAATGCCATTGCATCATAAATATGCCCCAGACCTGCATTATACGAAGCTAAGATAAAATTAATGCGCTCGTGTTTATTAGCAATCATATTAAAACTCCGATCGGTTGCCATTATGTACTTAATTGCCGCCTTGACACTTTCTCTCGGGTTCTGTTCCTTTCCCTGAGGTACCCCCATTGCACGTGCTGTAGCAGGCATTAATTGCATAAGTCCTTTCGCTCCTGCCCAAGAAACAGCAGTTGTATCAAAGTTAGACTCCGTATACGCTAAAGAAGCCAACATACGCCAATCCCATCCTATTTCCTTAGCATATTCTTTAAACAAATGATCGAAGTGAGATATTTTCCCTTCCTTTAAAGACAGAATGGGTGAATGAGGCATCATCTTGCTACTTTCGAAATAACGTTTCATACTAGCCGTATAGGCCGGAGAAGTTACATTCTCTTTATGCCACTTATTGGCAAAAGCCGCCAACTCAGGACAGTCTTTTCTCACCGCCCAAGACGAACGTTGGTCAAAACTGATAGAAAGATCAATATTCAGATTCGGATAATACGTTTTATTCAGTTTGGCTAAATCATTATCGGCCACCGTATAAGGGATCTTCCCCAGAGCGACCTGAGTAATCAAATCTTCTGTGGTAATGCTATCATTCGTCACTTCATGAATTTGAATACCCCCACCCAGCTCATTGTTTAGATTAACCAAACGATCATAATATCTGCCGGGCTTCACATAAACTTCCTGGCCGATCAATTCGGTGACGTCTTTCAACATTTTCCCTTTTCCGCCTCCTTGCTGTACAATCACTTGATGCGTAATGATTTTCTCCCCACAATAAAGCAGGCTATCTTTCCATTCTTTGGTTATAGCAAGTTGTAAGCGATGATATCGCCTTCGCCGGACAATAATTTATGAATCAGTTCATCTACATTTCGTGCCACTTCGACACGTAGCGTTACTCCCAGGCTTTTGGCAAACTGTCCACTGAGCTCGTATTGAAAGCCCATCTCTTGCCCGCGGTAGTTAAAGTAAGAAGTAGAGCTGTAAAGAGTCAGCACGACCAACTCTCCGCTATCTTTTATTTGTGCCAGATCGCGTATATTTTCTTTTTCCCTGCTATGTTTTTTATTTCTGCAGCCGGACATACAACAAAGAAAAACAAAGAAAAACAAAACAATACTTATCGCCCTGGAACTCATTGGCTTGATCTCCTTACTCTTTTAGATGTTTTTGAATATACATAGTCAATATATCGATAGCTACTTTATTACTTCCTCCTTCGGGGATAATCAGATCGGCATAGCGCTTGCAAGGTTCGATGAATTGCAAATGCATCGGTTTCAACACACGGGTGTAGCGTTCCATAACGGCTTCCGCAGTACGGCCACGTTCTATAACATCACGCTGGATCACACGGATGAGTCGCTCATCGGGATCGGCATCTACAAATATCTTCAAGTCCATCATGCCGCGTAACTTCTTATCGCATAGTGCCAAGATACCCTCAATGATAACCACTTTACGCGGTTCGATATGAATGGTTTCGGGCTGACGCGTACAAGTAAGATACGAATAAGTCGGCTGTTCTATACTATTTCCTTCTTTCAACGAGGTAACATGTTTTGAAAGCAAACTCCACTCAAAAGCATCCGGATGATCAAAGTTTATATTCTGACGTTCTTCTACAGGAACATGACTACTATCTTTATAGTAAGAGTCCTGAGGTAACAACACGACCTCTCCTGCGGGAAGGCTTTCGACAATTTTCCGTACGACGGTGGTTTTTCCTGAGCCTGTCCCGCCTGCTATTCCTATAATTAACATCTCTTTAAGTGTATATTTAAACTAAATAGAGTAATTTTGCAAGATCAATATGTAATATTGACCAGACAAATATAGAAACATTTAATTAAAATAGCAACGTAATGGTAAAACACATTGTATTATTTAAGTTAAAAGACGATGTCCCTACAGCAGAGAAACTCGCCATCATGAACAATTTCAAAGAGGCGATCGAGGCACTACCCGCTAAAATATCTGTCATCCGCAACATTGAGGTCGGTTTGAACATGAATCCGGGTGAAACATGGAACATAGCTCTCTACAGTGAGTTTGACTCTTTAGAAGATATGAAGGCTTATGCTACACACCCCGACCACGTTGCTGCCGGAAAGATTTTGGCCGATGCCAAGGAAAACCGTGCATGCGTAGATTATAATTTCTAACCCCTATAAAATAATGAAAAAACTATTCTCTCTCCTGCTCTTGTGTCTTGCATTCGGGACAATACAAGCGCAGATCAAAGAACCAGTCAAGTTCAAAACCGAGTTAAAAACGCTTTCTGACACAGAGGTCGAAGTTCTTTTCACAGCTACTATTGACCAAGGATGGCATGTTTATTCTACCGATTTAGGTGAGGGAGGTCCAATTTCCGCTACATTTAATGTCGATAAAAAAGCAGGCGTCGAACTAGTTGGAAAACTTAAGCCTGTTGGAAAAGAGATTGCAACTTACGACAAACTCTTCGAAATGAAAGTGCGCTATTTTGAACATAGTGCAAAGTTCTCGCAGAAGTTGAAATTAACAGGTGGCAAGTATTCCATTGAAGGTTATTTGGAATTTGGAGCCTGTGATGACGAAAGTTGCTTACCTCCGACTGAAGTACCTTTTAAGTATTCAGGCGAAGCCAAAGCAAGTGCACCGGCTGCTGTAAAAACAGCGGAAGTAAAAACTGAAGATAGCAAAGCAGCCGAACCGGCTGCTACTGCTACTTCGGAAGACACCGCACAGGTAGCAACAACCGCTGCAGACTCTGCCGCAACTACTGCTCCTACCGTATCTTCGACAGATCTTTGGAAACCGGTTATTACCGAATTGCAGAACTTGGGTGAAGAAAACACACCGGGCGATATGTCTTGGATATACATATTCGCTACCGGATTTTTAGGAGGTTTGATTGCTTTATTCACACCATGCGTGTGGCCTATTATACCCATGACAGTTAGTTTTTTCCTGAAACGGAGTAAAGATAAGAAGAAAGGTATTCGTGATGCTTGTACATATGGGGCATCGATCGTTGTAATTTACGTTGCTTTAGGACTGGCTATTACCCTAATCTTTGGTGCCAGTGCTCTGAACGCTCTATCGACTAATGCCATTTTCAATATCTTCTTCTTCCTGATGTTGGTTGTATTTGCCGCTTCCTTCTTTGGAGCGTTCGAAATAACCCTGCCTTCTAAATGGAGCAATGCAGTAGACAGCAAAGCTGAATCAACCAGTGGGCTATTAAGTATCTTCTTGATGGCTTTCACGCTGTCGTTGGTTTCTTTTTCTTGTACAGGTCCGATCATAGGCTTCTTGCTGGTACAAGTATCTACTACCGGTAGTGTGGTAGCTCCGGCAATTGGTATGCTTGGCTTTGCCATTGCGCTTGCATTGCCGTTTACACTGTTCGCCCTTTTCCCATCTTGGCTGAAATCAATGCCTAAATCGGGAGGATGGATGAATATAATTAAGGTTACGCTAGGTTTCCTTGAGTTAGCTTTCGCTTTAAAATTCTTATCGGTTGCCGATTTGGCTTACGGATGGGGAATCCTCGACCGTGAAACATTCCTTGCTTTATGGATTGTAATCTTCGGCCTGCTCGGAATCTACCTACTTGGCAAGATCAAATTCCCACACGATGACGATAGCAATAAGGTCGGAGTTACCCGTTTCTTCCTTGCACTCATATCGTTAGCTTTTGCTGTGTATATGGTACCGGGATTATGGGGCGCACCTCTGAAAGCAGTAAGCGCTTTCGCTCCTCCGATGCAGACTCAAGACTTCAACTTATACGAGAACGAAGTACGTGCTAAGTTTGACGATTATGATATGGGAATGGAATATGCCCGCATCCAAGGCAAACCAGCTATGATCGACTTTACCGGTTACGGCTGTGTAAACTGTCGTAAAATGGAAGCGGCCGTATGGACCGATACCAAAGTGAGTGACATCATCAACAATGACTATGTACTTATCACACTGTATGTAGACGACAAGACTCCGTTACCTGAGCATATCAAGATACAGGAAAACGGTACAGAACGTACTTTGCGCACCATCGGTGATAAATGGAGTTATCTGCAACGTTCTAAGTTCGGTGCAAATGCCCAGCCTTTCTATGTATTGCTCGACAATGCCGCACAACCGCTAAACAAATCCTATGCGTATGATGAAGATATTCCTAAATATATCGAATTCCTACAAACCGGATTAAACAACTTCCAAAAGGCAAAGTAACTTTTGTGATATAAATTCCCCAACGGCCTCATTCTGATACAGAACTGAGGCCGTTTTTGCATTGTAAAAGCCAACTACTATTTCAAAAAGTTTGCTTGCAACCTTCCATCTTTGATAAATGTAATCTCTACTTTGCAAACCGCATCAAACGAATGATCTATTTGTCTCTTTTCATAAAAAAGTAATAAAAGGCAGTTTGCATAAACCAATAAAAGAAGTAACTTTGTATGCGATTTTGAGAATCGTGACTACGTATTTTAATTATATTACTTAAAAAAGAGCTAATTATGACTTATTCACACGAAGTGGAACACATGTGTGTTGTAAAGAAAGGTCCTAATCACGGACCAGCTCCCATACCCGAAGAAGGCAAATGGGTAAAATCAAAAGAAATTGTAGATATTTCAGGTTTGACACACGGTATCGGTTGGTGTGCTCCGCAGCAAGGTGCTTGTAAGCTGACACTCAATGTTAAAGAAGGTGTTATCCAAGAAGCATTGATCGAAACGATCGGATGTTCGGGTATGACTCACTCTGCCGCAATGGCTTCTGAAATACTTCCGGGCAAAACTATCCTCGAAGCTTTAAACACAGACTTAGTTTGCGATGCAATCAACACTGCTATGCGCGAGTTGTTCCTGCAAATCGTATACGGACGTACTCAATCAGCTTTCTCTGAAGGCGGTTTGATTATCGGTGCCGGTCTGGAAGATTTAGGTAAAGGTCTTCGCAGCCAGGTAGGTACTTTGTACGGTACATTAGCAAAAGGTCCTCGTTACCTTGAAATGGCAGAAGGCTATATCAAAAACATCTTCCTGGATAAGAACGATGAAATCTGTGGATACGAATTCGTACACATGGGCAGATTCATGGACGAAATTAAGAAAGGTACCGATGCGAACGAAGCATTGAAGAAAGTTACCGGAACTTACGGTCGCGTAACGCCGGAACAGGGAGCAGTTAAACACATTGATCCACGTCACGAATAATATAAGGAGGAAGAAACAATGATTAGAGAAGTAAAATTTGAAAGTCAAGACCGTCGTATCAAAGGTATTTTAGCAGCTTTGAACGCTAACGGCATCAAAGATATTGAAGAAGCTAACGCTATTTGCGAAGCTGCCGGACTCGATCCTTATAAGACATGTGAAGAAACTCAACCAATCTGTTTTGAAAATGCGAAGTGGGCTTACGTAGTAGGTACTGCCATCGCTTTGAAAAAAGGTTGCAAAAATGCTGCTGACGCTGCCGAAGCTATCGGTATCGGCCTGCAAGCATTCTGTATCCCGGGTTCTGTTGCGGCTGATCGTAGTGTAGGTATTGGCCATGGTAACCTAGCTGCTATGTTGCTTCGTGAAGAAACAAAATGCTTTGCGTTCCTTGCCGGTCACGAATCATTTGCAGCTGCCGAAGGTGCTATCAAAATTGCAGCAAAAGCAGATAAAGTACGTAAAGAACCTTTGCGTTGCATCCTGAACGGTCTTGGAAAAGACGCTGCCCAGATTATCTCTCGTATTAACGGCTTTACGTATGTTCAGACTCAATTCGACTATTATACAGGCGAACTGACAGTAGTACGTGAAATCGCCTATTCTGACGGTGCTCGTGCTAAAGTAAAATGCTACGGTGCAGATGATGTTCGCGAAGGTGTAGCTATCATGTGGAAAGAAGGTGTAGATGTATCTATCACTGGTAACTCTACCAACCCGACTCGTTTCCAACATCCAGTTGCAGGAACTTATAAGAAAGAACGCACTTTGCTAAAAAGCCTTATTTCTCAGTAGCTTCTGGTGGTGGTACAGGTCGTACACTTCACCCGGACAACATGGGAGCCGGTCCTGCTTCTTACGGAATGACAGACACAATGGGTCGTATGCACTCAGACGCTCAGTTCGCTGGTTCTTCATCAGTTCCTGCTCACGTAGAAATGATGGGATTCTTGGGAATTGGTAACAACCCGATGGTAGGTTGTACAGTAGCTTGTGCGGTTGACATTTCGCAAGCTTTGAACAAGTAATCTAACTAATTACAACATAGGAGATCCCTGTAACTCTATGAGTTATGGGGATTTTCTATATATACCTAAGCAATTAAAGAAGAGAAAACAACTATTAAGAGAGAGAAACGGAAGGAGCGATTTCCACAACCCAGCTTCCTAATTTTGTTCAATCATACCAATTTTCGCATCAATTTGCAGCTTTTTCAAATAATATCTCTTCCACATCAAACTTCTGACAAGCATAAAACTATTGGAAGCATTATTCTATTTCAAAAATATCCCTTAAATTTGTAAAGTGAAAAAGAAACTCCAAATAGAAGTGCCTAACGGAGCCGATAAGATTCTGCTTCATACTTGTTGCGCTCCCTGCTCATCGGCCATTATCGAATGTCTGATGCAAAATGATATAACCCCGGTTATCTATTATTGCAATCCGAATATTTATCCACTGGAAGAATATAACATCAGAAAAGAAGAATGTACCCGCTACGCTCAGTCGCTGGGACTCGAAATTATAGATGCGGATTACAATCATGACGAGTGGCTCTGCCGGATAAAGGGTATGGAAGAAGAACCCGAACGAGGAGGCCGATGCCTGCGCTGCTTCAAAATGCGTTTGCTCGAAACCGCCCGTTATGCACACGAGCATGGGATTTCCGTCATAACAACAACACTAGCTTCAAGCCGTTGGAAGAGTTTGGAACAAATAGAAGAGGCCGGTGCGCATGCTGTCGCCCCATATCCCGATGTAACCTATTGGAAGCAGAATTGGCGTAAAGGCGGACTGAGCGAACGCCGTATCGAGATAATCAAAGCATATAACTTCTATAACCAGCAGTATTGTGGCTGTGAATTTAGTATGCACAAGAATGAATAGAAAATGAAGTCTTTCAAATGCTATATAATCATCATGCTATCACTCCTGCCCGCTATCGTATTGGGGCAAGAGGAGATCAATGACGCCATTAGCACTCAGTTGGAACTCTTGAGGAAAAAACCTAAAGATAAGGAAGCACTTCGCAAGGTGAGCTTTCTCTTTCTTAATAAAGCCGATTATAACAAAGCGATTCTGTATGGACAAAAGTTATTCGATATCGGTTATGCCGAAGAAGATTATAATCACGCCGTCATTTACTCGCACATTTGTTTGGGACAGGCACAGATGATGAAAGGCAACACCAAAGAAGCATATAGCCACCTGGCACAAGCGCAACTCATTGGTGAAAGCAATAAAAACGACTCAGCCTCTGTTCAGTTTACAATGGGTTGGGCCTATACGCATCCAACGTTCAGAAAGACTACTACCTATCACTCACGTACTTCTTCAAAGGAGTGGAAGCTGCTAAACGTTCTAAGTATGACAGGCTGTACTCGATTATACTGGTCAACATAGCCGGTATTTATTATTTGAAGAATGATGCCAGCGGCTTGAAATATGCATTGGAGTGCTATGAGTTGGGACACAAACAGAAGGACCCTTACCTTATATATAGTGGTTCGACAAACGTGGCATATATGTACTACCTGAAGAAAGATTATCAAACTGCCCTCAAATACATTCAGGAAGCCGAGTTTGTCATGATCCAGAACGACTTCTATGACCAGTCTAACATTTATAATCTTTACGGATACATTCTGTCTAACCTAAACAGAGATGAGGAAGCAATCTCCTATTTCCAAAAAGCATTGGATTTAAGAGAACAAGGGCAGACGTCATCCGTTATGAATGCGTATTTAGGGTATGCTAAAATCCTAATCAAGCGTCATCAATATCCGCAGGCAATCCGGATGTTGAATGCTGGTATCGAGCTTTCCAATAAACAGGAGAGCCCGATATATCGAAGCGATTTGCTGAAATCCCTCTCCCAATGCTATGAAGCAGCCGGCATGTTTCAGGAAGCACTAAGCTATCACAAACTATTCCAGATCGAAAACGACAGTCTTTATAATGCCGATAAAGAACGGGCTGTTGGAGAAATCCGTGTGAGATATGATGTAGAGCGACAAGAGAACGAGATAAAGAAAAACAAGCTTATTCTGCTGCAAAAAGAGAAAAAAGAGCAACTTCTTATTTCGATCATAGCAGTGATTATCCTCATATCGCTCTCCTTATATTATATGTATTGGCGCAAAAACCACTTCTACCTAACCATAGTACGCCAAAATCAGGAAGCTATCCGCCGTGAGCAACAATTGCAGAAACAAATACGCGCATTAAAGAACACCGATCCGGACCAGAACGATGAGGTAAAAGAAGAAATAGCGACGGAGAAATATGCTTCTTCCTCGTTGACCGAAGAAAAGAAAAGCTCCCTGTTCCTGCACTTGGAAAAGCTGATGAGCGAAGAACGAGTCTATGAGGATAATTTGCTAACCAAAGAAAAGGTTGCCGAACGTTTGGAAAGCAATCGCACGTACCTATCTCAGGTCATCAACGAACAAACCGGACAAACTTTTACCCAGTACATAAATAACTACCGGATCAACGAAGCTGTACGCCTACTAAGTGACCCATATAACCAGACACCACTCAAAGCTCTTTCGTCTAGTTTAGGCTTTAATTCGATGACAACCTTCTATAAACTCTTCCAAAACGCTGTCGGAATGACACCAGCTCAGTACAAAGAGCGCGTTCAAAAGTTGCATAAAGATAAGTAATATATAAATTCGCTGACATTTTTCATTCAATTACGGCAATTGCCGTAATTGAATACACTCTTTCATAGGTAATTCAAAGATTTATGGATTAATTCGCAAACGTTAAGTAACCCATTATAATCTGTCGAGTATGAAAGAAAACTGTACTATTTTGATTTATTTCAGACAATTATTTCACAGAATCCCTTTATTGATTGTCGCTTTGCTCCTAATCTCGCAAACCGACATTTACGCACAAGGTGTTCGCACAATTAGTGGGATAGTTGTCGATGAGACCGGTGAGCCGCTTCCCGGTGCAAGTGTTGTTCAAAAGAGAGCGAATAAATCTGAGAGTCTGAATGCGGTAATTGTTGATATCCACGGACACTTCAGTCTGACCCTTGCTAATTCAGCTCAGGAAATTGAGATCTCCTACTTAGGCTATGAGACAAAGACAGTCAAGTTAACATCAGAAATGTCTTATCGCATAGATCTGAAACCATCTTCCGAAATGATTGAAGAGGTAGTAGTAACCGGTGCATTTACACGTAAAGCCAATACTTATACAGGATCGGTGACAACAGTGAAAGGTGACGATCTGCTAAAAGTCGGAAATCAGAATTTGCTTTCCAGTTTAGCCAACATCGATCCTTCTTTTACCCTGTTGGACAATCTGGCCGCAGGCTCGAATCCTAACGCCCTGCCGGACTTCCAGATGCGTGGTCAAACAGGCTTTTCCGATTTGAAAGGCGAGTATGAATCGAACCCCAATCAACCGCTGTTTATCCTTGACGGTTTTGAAACAGACCTTACCAAGATCATTGACCTTGATATGAATATGGTAGCGAGTGTCACCTTGCTTAAAGATGCCACCGCTAAAGCTATTTATGGATCAAAGGCAGCAAACGGGGTAATTGTTGTTGAAACAAAAAGACCGGAAGCCGGACGCATGAAAGTATATTATACGGGCGGCCTTAGCATTGAAATGCCTGATCTAAGCAGTTATGACCTAACTAACGCAGCTGAAAAGCTACAAGTAGAAAAGATGGCAGGGCTTTACACCAGCGATAATGCTCAAACGCAAATTGCTTATCAACAAGAGTATGAAAAGAAACTGAGAGAGGTCTTGGCGGGAGTAAACACAGACTGGAAGTCACAGCCTGTACGAACCGGTATCGGTCAGAAGCACTCAGTCTATTTGGACGGAGGCGACCAGCATATGGTTTATGGCGTGGATTTGTCGTACAACAACATTCAGGGTGTGATGAAAGGCTCCAACCGTAACACCTTCTCCGGAGGAGTTACACTGGCGTATCGACTGAAAAAGTTTCAATTCCGCAATAAGCTTTCAATTACCTATAATGAATCAAACGATTCGCCATGGGGAAGTTTCTCTACCTATACGCAAATGAATCCTTATAGCCGCTTGTATGATGAGAAAGGCCAATTGATTCAAAGCTACCAATATGTAACCGGAGGAAGCAAAACAGCCAATCCGATATGGGACTCTACGATCAATACGGTGTATCTGAGCAAATATACGGATATAACGAATAACTTTTATGCAGAGTGGAATATCCAAAACAACTTAAAGTTAACAGGACGTTTGGGCTTAAGCAAGAAAAATACGTCCACTGATAACTTCAGGCCGGCATCGCATACCAATTTCATCAATTATGAGTCGAAAGACTTGTATCGCAAAGGAACATATTACAAAGCCAACGGCGACAACTTCAACATCAATGGAGACTTGGGCATTAGCTACTCCGTGCAATTGAAGAAGCACCTGATATTCCTCAACGGACAGGTAAACTTCACCAACTACACATACAACCTGTCCGCCATGCAAGCAGAAGGTTTTCCGAATGATAATATGGATCATATTATTTTCGGTGTTCAGTATGACACGGAAACCGGAAAGCCGACAGGTAATGAAGGAATTTCCCGTAGTGTAGGTGGAATCGGTTCAATCAACTACTCTTTCGACGACCGCTTCCTGTTCGATGCGAACTACCGTTTGAGCGGTTCTTCCGAGTTTGGTGCCAACAGTCGTTGGGGATCTTTCTGGTCATTAGGAGCCGGTTGGAACATTCATAATGAAGCGTTTCTAAAAGATAATGCGTGGATTAATCAGTTAAAACTCCGGCTATCTACCGGCTATACCGGTTCCCAAGGGTTCAGCACCTATGAAGCCTTAGCTACAGTTAAATATTACGGTTCATCTTCTTACAACGGAAATATCGGATCGTATCTGGTAGGATTGGCCAATCCGGACTTACGCTGGCAAAAGAAATATGATAATAGTGTCGGACTTGACTTTACGGTCATGAATAAACGTATCAACGGACGGTTCGACTACTATACATCGACCACCAAAGGTATGTTGACCGACATTACCGTACCTCAGTCTACCGGTTTTGCCACCTATCGCGAAAACATGGGCGAAACCGAGAACAAAGGTTATGAAGCCTATTTGAACGCCCGTGTATGGGAAAACAAAGAGAACCGCAGCTACATCAATGTATTTACTTCATTGGCACGCAATAAGAATAAAATTAAAAAGATATCCAACAGCCTGCGCAAGTTCAATGAAGATCAGGATGCCAATAAGAACCAAGATGATGACGAGAAATACAAGACCAGCATCACCACGCCTTCTGTTCGCTTTGAAGAAGGACAATCGATGTCAGCTATCTGGGCAGTTCGTTCACTGGGTATCGACCCGGAGAATGGTAAAGAGATTTATCTGAAAAAAGATGGTAGTGTGACTTATGAGTGGAACGCAGCCGATCAGGTTGTATGTGGTGACACCCAACCCGAGTTTAACGGCAATTTCGGCTTCAATGCAGAAGTAAACGGTTTTGGTTTCGGAACCACATTCAGCTACCGTGTGGGAGGCCAGATATATAATAGCACGCTAATCAACAAAGTTGAAAATGCCAGTCCGTATTACAATGTAGACCGCCGCGTGTTCACTGACCGCTGGCAAAAGCCCGGCGACGTGGCTCTGTACAAAGCAATCACCGATAAGTCGTACACACGTCCTACTTCACGCTTTGTTGAAGACTACAATACATTGACACTTTCCTCGATAAATGTATACTACGACTTCCGCAATTGCAATTTCATGAAACGTTGCTTTCTCGAACGTCTGAAAGTTAGTGCATATATGAATGATGTATTCGTTGTCTCGTCTGTAAAGACTGAACGCGGAACCAATTATCCATTTGCGCGTACCATTTCATTTGCCGTACAAGCATCCTTTTAACTTCTCATAAAACTTTAGGAATATGAACATATATAGATTAAATATAAACCGACTATTTTTACTGAGCATCACCGTATTAATGGTCTCATGCAGTGACTGGTTGGACGTGCGCCCTAAGTCGGAGATTCCAGTCGAATTGCATTTCGAACACGAAAGTGGATTTAAAGATCAGCTGACCGGTGTCTACACCAAAATGTGTAATACCCGCATGTATGGCCGCGATATGAGCTTCGGCTTGACTTCCGTACTTTCACAGGACTATGATTTAAAATCGAACAGTATATATCGATATGCTGCCGAATACCAATATCAGGAAACGTCTACTAAGAACATCATAGACTCCATCTGGGTCGATACATACAACTGTATTGCGAACTTAAATGTTATGCTTCAATATATCGACAAAGTAGACGCGAATATATTCAGTGACAACAATCACGATCTGTACAAAGGAGAAGCTTTAGGCTTACGCGCCTTCCTGCACTTAGATATGCTTCGCCTCTATTCGCCATCACTCGCCAGCAACCCGAGCGCGTTGGGAGTACCTTATGTGACAGCTTATGATAAAGTGATAACCACTCAGAAACCGGTCAGTGAAACATTGGATCTGATTATCGCCGATTTAGTGCAAGCCGCCGATTTATTGCAAGTTGATCCGTTTCTCAACGCGAAAGAGGATTATAAAACACGCTATGCCCGCAGAGTTTACTTCAACTACTATGCAGTGGTTGGTACACTCGCACGTGCCTATATGTATAAAGGCGACAAAGCAAACGCGTTGAAATATGCTGAGATGATTATTGAAGAAGGGCAAAAAGAGAATAGCAACTTCGCATGGACGCATTACTCGACTTTGGAAACCGCTAAAGAAGAACAGGTCAACCGTATTTTCAGCGGTGAAACCCTTTTCTACTTAAACATCAAGGACATGAATAACATCGTTAAACATTACTTCACCGCATCCTCCGGAAACAACACCTTGACTCCATCGGACAACAAAGCCGATCATATCTTCGAGAAGAGCAGTAAAGGATATGGTAACGATTACCGGATGCTGAAAGGCTTCTCCTACGATGGCGAGAATAAATACTTCTGGAAATACCATCAGTATGAAGGCGGATCGTATGTCGACATCATGCCTATCCTGCGCAAATCGGAATCTTACTACATAGCTGCCGAAATATTGAAGGATAGCAACCCCAAACGTGCCGTTGAATTACTGAATATCGTACGTACTGCGCGTAACTTGAAAGACTATGCCCTTAGCGAGACTCTGACCGCTGATCAAATTCAGGCAGAAGTCGGCAAGGAATACCGGAAAGAGTTTCTGGGAGAAGGCAGATGTTCTTTTATTATAAGCGTTTGAACTCAGCCCGAATTGAAGGTGCTGCCGTAAATGCAGGCGATGCTATTTATGTATTGCCAATGCCGGACAATGAAATTGAGTTTGGAGGACGTAATTGACTTATAAAATGACAGAATCATGAAAAAAATAAGAATAATCATAGTATCAGTGTTGGCGATAACTCTATGGTCTGCCTGCGAAAACGATGGATTTTACTATCAGGATGAACCGCGCGTTCGCCTCAAAGGGCCGTATGAATGGGCATTGAATACTGATTCGCTCGAATTCTCTTTTGCCTCTTCGCCATCTACGGTGACCAAACAAGAAATGCTAATGACGCTGCACGTCATGGGAAATCCTGTAAACAAAGACCGCGTGGCAAATCTGGAGCTTGTATCCGCTCAGAGCACAGCCACAAGTTCTCAATACAGCATACCGCTGCAAGTTACCGTTCCTGCCAACCAGCTTACCGTTGATTTCACCGTCGACCTATTGCGTACAGTTGAATTACAGGAAAAGACGGTGCGGCTTTATATCAAACTAGCAGAGTCCGCCGACTTTAAAACAGGAGTGGTAGAACAAGATCATTTCCTCTTTAAATGGAATGACGTTTTGAGTAAACCTAAAAACTGGGAAACCGAACTTAAAAGTGTGTTTGGCGAATATAGTTTGGTGAAGTACCGCTTTATGATCGACATTTTGGACACAGCAACATTTAGTTCCGAAACGATGAGTTGGGCCGAATTGAACAACTATAAAATCAAAATGCGGAATGCACTGACTGCATACAACGAAGCACACCCCACAGAACCCTTAAAGGATGAGAACGGGCAATTAGTCAGTTTCTAAACTTTATTAAACTTTTAGATTATGAAGAAAATATTGATACATATATGGGTTGCGATTCTACTGATAGCAGGAGTTTCCGCCTGCAATGATGATAATGGCAACTACGACTACCAGACGGAAGAACAAGTTGGCATCATTGAGATAGATACCACAGGAATTCCTAACCGAACCGCCTTTAACCAGTCTTACTATCCGGGCGATGTAATAAACATCACACCCAAAATTAAATACGCGCATCCGGAGAATCTGAAATACTCATGGATTGCGTATCCATATCCCTACGAAGCTGTTCAGGTAGGTAATGCGACGATGTATCCCAAAGCCGATACGCTAAGCCACGAACTGAGCCTAGCCTGGGAAGTGAATTTAAAACCGGGTAACTGGACTACACACTTAATTGTTGAAGACACTGTAAGAGGTCTTAGTGCCAGCATGAAAATGCAAGAACAGTATTTTAAGATTCTGAAACCGGGCAACCGAAACGGTGTATATGTCCTGTCGGAATACAATGGCCAGACAGATATTGACTTCTATACCAGCTCGCTTTGCCTTATTTACGGAAAAGATACGGTAATTCCTCATTATTACAGTGAGGTATGCAAGCAAGGTTTGCTTCCCGGCAAGCCCAAGTTTATCAGTTGGGGACAAGACTATTATTATGCTTTTACCGAGAACAACGGTTATCGCTTAAACGTATCCGGACTGGAGTTGATGGAAGACTTTGAAGGAATGTTTTATGATGCTCCGACTTATAACCCTCAGGTCATGAAGTACATCAACAATTGCGAATTCCTTGTAAACGACGGAAAGTTGCATGTACTCTATACCAACAAGACGAACGATCGTAAATTCTCGGCTCCAATTGGAGGAAACTACAAAGCAGCTACTTACCTGAGCGACGAAACGCGCGTCTCGTGGGGAGCCATATCGGGAGCTATTAACTCCGATCAAGTTATTTTCGATGAGAAGAGCGTAGGCTTCCGTCCGTATTTCGCACAGGGAACAGAGATCAGTGAATTCAAAACGACCGCTTCCGACGCGATTATCAATGCCAAGAAACTGCCTGCGGTTCCACTTGCCATGCAAGGTGCAGAAGGAGGAAAGACGTATGCTGTCGTTGTTGTTAACAACATTCCTTACCTATACATTATGAAATTCAGCAATGTAATAGACGATGGAGATTTAAGTGGTAACGGAGGAAATTCGATTATCAACTTAAGCGGTTGTAAAGACATCATGAACATGAAGTACTTCGTATCCAATCATAACGGTTCGGCATTCTTTTACGCTACAGATAAGGCGGTTTACTCCTTCTCTCCTTCATCCGGACAAACCACGAACTCACTGCTTTATGAATGTACAGGTAGTGAAACCGTGACGTGTACCGACATTTTCTACAGACATGGCGGCGGCGGTTTCCCAACAGCTGGAGTTATTCTCTGGATCGGTGTTTGGGATGAAGCCGGCAAAGAGGGCAAATTGGTTGAGTTCGAAATAGATCCGAACAATGGTACTCCGCGATGGATGTGGGGAAGCTCATTCAGTCCGGATCATCAAAATCCGCATATCACTACCGGCTTCGGTAAGATTAAATCAATCGCAGCTAAATAATAATTATTATGAAAAAGTTAAAAACAGTTCTAGGAGTTTGCTTATCAACTCTTTGTATGCTGAGTTGCCAATCCCAACCCGCTACATCTTACACAATTACAGGTAACCTTGAAGGCTTGCCGGAGGGGGCACGTGTGCAGTTGGTCCCAATTAGTCACGACGACGAAAAGCCGCTAGTCGACACAGTAGCCGTTCATGGAAAGTTCACGTTCAAAGGGAGTGCCAAAGAGCCGCTATTAGTAGGCCTCAGCATCAATGACATGTATGGACGCTATGCATTTATGCTCGAAAACGGGAAATTGATGATCACCGGCAAGGTAACTGTTAACAAACAAGGCGACAATACGTTCGCTCAATTTGCGGACATGAAAGTGGTAGGTTCTCCGTTGACAACAGAGTACCTGAAAAAGATTAATGTACGCGAGCAGATGGATTCTATCTACAAAGCGAATGCTGAAAAGTTTAAAGACATCAACGAGGCCTTAACTGCTGCTCGTGGTGCGAAAGACAAGGCTAAGTTGGATTCATTAGCCACAACTGAAGCTATAAAGCGTATGGTGAAGCCGACAAGAAGTTCTTTGCAACGGTCGACAGTACCTATAAGAAAGCTGTGATGGAAAATAAAGATTCTTTCTGGGGACCTTTGTTGATGATAAGCCTGACCAGTTATTTAAGCGAAGAGATGAAGCCTTGGTACGAAGCACTCAGTCCCGCAGCCAAAGAATCTTATTATGGTAAGAAGGTAAAAGAAGAACTGTATCCTGCCGGCAAAGTTGGAGCAAAAGTGCCCGGTTTTACAGCCAAGGGACAGGATGGAAAAGAAGTTTCATTAGCAGAACTATGCCAAGGAAAGAAGTATATCCTGATCGACTTCTGGGCTTCCTGGTGTAATCCTTGCCGCAAAGAAATCCCTAATTTGAAAAAGCTCTACGCACAGTATGCCGCTAAAGGCTTCCAGATCGTAAGCATTTCCATTGATAAGAAGGAGGCTGAATGGCTGAAAGCATTGAAAGAGGAACAACTTACATGGCCTAATTACCGGGATACAGAAGGAATTGCCACCTTATACAAAGTTAAGTTTGTACCTACCATGTATCTGATCGATGCACAAGGGGTAATGGTTGGAGAAAACCTTCGCGGAGAAGATTTAGCCAATAAACTGGGCGAGCTTTTTGGCAAGTAATCCGGCAGAATTAGAAACAGAGCTTCTGCGACTGAGCTGAAGAGCATGTTTGGGTAATACTTTTCTGCTTTGTATTTTACAGCGAAGTTCTGATAACGAATATAACTGTCGAGGGGGCTGTCTGAGAAATCGGATAGCCCCCTACTCTATCCCCTACCCTGAAGAATCAGCCGACTATCTTTACCGATATACCGAAGCCTTCAAGCAGACTTTACACTAACTATCACCTCCAGCGAAACACAATCGCCTCGAGTCGAAAGCCGTCCTCTAAAAGACTAATAAAAATAAAATATTTCCTAATCTCAAAAACAGTACCAACAACAGAGATTGTGGTTGTAAGAATTATCAGAACCATTTTTATGCGCCCCCTATCAACTACTAATTAATTCATAAAACGCCAATTAAAACGGTCAATTCACTGCCACAACGACCAACTGCCACCTTATGTTTCTCCCAGCGAGTGTTTTTTGATAAAATCCAACACTAAGCGTAAGTATATAGTAAAAATATAGATAAACTTTCCCACCACTATTTAAAGTGAAGTTATACTCAACTACCCTGCTTGCTAAAAGAAGTTCCGGAACCGTTGTGCAAGAAACGTAACCTAAAGAACCGTTTGTTTGGTTAACTCTTGAATCCGAGTAGCTGCATACCCAACATTCTCTTCTAAATGATGGGAGTATATGCGAACAGTACAATATCCGTGTAACCATTCTGTGTTCCTAATTTCATCATCAAGGCTTGATAGAAGCACTCTGCACAATGATACAACACTCTTATGACTAAATCACTTTTTGGCGTATCATTCAGTATATCAATCAATTGCAATGCGCCTTCTTTTTTGGAATCACTTTATTCTGAGGAGCGATAGCTAGTGCTCATCTTCTCAAAAAACAGACTATTCAATTCACCAAACAAGTCTTTTCTTAAACCGTATTGTGCGCAACTATTCGTAAATTTAAGCAGTCTTTATTGTGCTGATAATCTTCTCATTAGCTGTTTCACATATTATGCGACAGCTGTTCCACAATATGTGCGACGCGTGTTCCACATTATGTGAGTCAGCCGTTCCACAGATGTGGAACAGGAAATATAATAGGCAAAGATGCTTTTGTCTAGTTGTTTGCTACTATCTGCTGGAAGATTTTTGTTAAGTACAAATCCTTTGGAAATCGGCAATATCTATTGAGTAAATCAGTATAAGAAAAGTAGGCGCATTGTAGTAGGCTTTCAATCAGCATTTTACAGCAAAAAGTGACTATGACATGAAAGTGTTGTATCATTGTGCAACTCGCTTAAATTGCATATTTTACCGGTTTACTGATTCATAAATACAAGCCATCTCTCCATATTTATGCTGATATGATGGGCGCAATCCTACTCACTGCAATATTGCCATAAAGCAGCAGGATGATAAATACTCATACGACGAAGAGCAATTGAGAAACAATACGCTGGTCTATTTGATAGCTTATGGAGCATCAATGAGAATAGTAAATCTTCGTGCAAATTCACCGAACCGAATCAGCGGTTTTATAAGTGAAATATTTACAACAAACATTCCTATATAAAGCAATAAAAGTCAAATTGTAAAAGAATAGCAGCTGCCAGTTTAGTGAAACCTTATTTAAATGTATATATCGAATAATTAAGCCATAACTCATTACAAGAAGTCGAAAGACAAAAAGATTCAAGTACAACAAACGACTAACTCGTGTACAGCAAATGACTAAGATAACTAACCTTATAAAAAAGACTCTTCGACACATACCTTCAATCGCAGCGAAGGCTATTCAATATAAAAAACATTTGCATGCATCTATTCGGCCAATTTCCGAGAAAGCCAAACACACCGGAATCGTTTTAAATATCACCGGATGTAGCGGCTTACTCAGGATTATTAAATCAGCCTCAGCGACTGAAACAAAATATTGCGCTGGATTTTTTATCGTCCCAATGTTTTTTTCATTACCTTTACCACATCTTACAAACCTTTGTAAGGCCGATCTATTTATTCATCCTAAACGAACGATTGTACAACGATGCTACTGACTTTTTTAAACTTATTGGCAACTATCATCAGCATTATCAGTTTGCTGATTGTTACTTATGGTGTACTCATTGGATTTATAGCGTTCCTGCGCAATGAATTCAAACGTTTCGATGGCACCTATACGACGAATAATATCCGTCAGCTTAGAGTAAACTTCGGTAGCTACCTGCTACTGGGACTCGAGTTCCTCATCGCCTCGGATATACTAAAAACAGTATTAGACCCCGCACTCGATGAACTCGCCATACTGGGAGGCGTTGTAGTGGTCCGAACCGTGCTATCTGTATTCCTGAATAAAGAAATACGCGAGTTGGCCGAAGATAAAGACGCATCCGGCGAAGAAAAAGCAGCGTAAGTAAGCCCTTGCGAGAAAAGTTAGGCGATGCCCAGCAACTCGACTTCGAAAACCAAGGTTGAGAAGGCCGGAATCGGACCGGAAGAGCGACCACCATATCCCATTGTATAGGGATATAAACCACCCATTTATCACCAACGCGCATTTGCTGAAGCGCCAATTGCCAACCTTCAATCACCTCGGTAAGGCGAAATGCCTCCGGATAGCCACGTTGATAGGAGTTGTCGAATACACGTCCGTTAATCAAACTACCCTTATAATGCACCGTAACGATGCTTCGGGCACCGGGCTTCTGAGTGCTCGTACCCTTTTCCAGGACTTTATAATAGATACCACACGGCAATGCAAAGACCTCTTCTTGCACAGCAAGCTCCTGAAGAAACTTCAAATTATCTTCTTTATAAACTTCTTTCTTTCCCATTATTATATTGTATACTCTTTTAGAATCTGGCAATCATCATCAATCCGTGTTACTTCCCATTCAGAAGCCGTTGTTTGTAGTCTTGTACGCGAAAGGGAGCATATAGAATATAATTACACTCCAAAGGCTGATTCGCAGCCAGTGCCGGACTCCAGACAGGCATTTGCTTGACAACCCGCAAAACTTCTTCCGCAAACTGAGGATGAGTTGACTCTAAGATATGTGGTCGTAGAATTTCGCCTCCCTTGTCGATTGTAAATTCACAAAGAACATATCCCTTAATGTCCTTCGCTAATAGTTCTTTCGGATACACAACCTGTTCGAACACATAGCGTTCAGGAGTTACACGAGGAAATGTAGGCCCTTTCTCCACCGCTTTCCGATTCGGCGAACGCTGGACACCAAGCGTATAAATCCCCATGTAGATAGGTCGTTTATGCGCATTCGGCTGTTCTTTACTACGTTTCTGCAATTCCTTCAGCAGAGCGGTGGCCTCCTCAGCCAATGTCTTTTCCGATATATTCCCTCCGGTCGACAACAGATAGGCCGATTCGCAAAGAAGAACCAGACGTCCCATCAGCATTTCCTTCTGAGGCATCCATTTCCGCCCCATCATCACATGACCTTGCGCATCTGTAGATGAAACATAGTAAGCGGTTCCATCCAATCCGACCGCTGTGCCGTCCATATCTTGTATCTGACTGGTAACCAAACGGAAGATCAGGCCCAAAGATTGATAAAGAGACGGGCTAATTACAACCGAATGATTATTCACTTTAACCATTTTCTTATCGGCTTGCCAATAAGTACGCGACAACGTGTTTGAGATCAAACAAGTTCGTCCATTTCTTTTCTCTACCGACATGGCATATTCGGGCGAAAAAGAGGGAATTACCGTAAAACAGGCATAAGGCTTTTTCTGAAATCCGGTATGCAGTAAAGAGAATACATTCCGGTAATATTCGCCAAGCTCACCGGGGTACTTATCGACCGATCGTACCGGATCGAGGTAATCCACCTGAGCAAACAAAGGAAAGGAAAAAAGCAATATCTGTAAAATGACAACAAACCTTTTCATACGCAGTCCGTTTTCTGTATAATCTGATAACAAAGATAGGATTTATTTCGATGTATTGCGATAAAATTATATCTTTGCAGGGTTTTTATCAAAGATACGAATACAATACATCAAAAATATGATAGCTAAGATTGAACAACTTCTGAAAGAGGTGGAAGCATTGAAAGCCTCCAATGCCGAAGAACTCGAAGCTCTCCGCATCAAATTCCTCAGCAAGAAGGGAGCCATAAACGACTTGATGGCTGACTTCCGCAACGTTCCTGCCGAATTGAAAAAAGAGGTCGGCATGAGACTGAATGAGCTAAAAGACAAAGCTCAGGATAAGATTAACGTTCTGAAAGAACAATTTGAGAATCAAGATAACAGTTGCGATGGATTGGATCTCACCCGTTCGGCCTATCCGATCAAGTTAGGCACTCGTCACCCCCTCACAATCGTTAAAAACGAAGTTATTGATATCTTCGCCCGTTTGGGATTCAGCATTGCCGAAGGCCCGGAAATAGAAGACGATTGGCATGTGTTCTCGGCACTTAACTTTGCCGAAGATCACCCGGCACGCGATATGCAAGATACATTCTTCATTGAAGCTCAACCGGATGTGGTGCTACGTACACATACATCCTCGGTACAAAGCCGTGTAATGGAAGTGACTCAACCTCCTATCCGCATCATTTGCCCGGGACGCGTCTATCGTAATGAAGCGATCAGCTACCGCGCACACTGTTTCTTCCATCAGGTAGAAGCGTTATATATCGATAAGGACGTTTCCTTTACCGACTTAAAACAAGTTCTGCTGCTCTTCGCTAAAGAAATGTTTGGAGCCGATACAAAGATCCGCCTCCGTCCATCCTATTTTCCATTCACAGAACCTAGCGCTGAAATGGACATCAGCTGTAACATCTGTGGAGGAAAGGGTTGCCCGTTCTGCAAACATACCGGTTGGGTAGAGATTCTGGGTTGCGGCATGGTAGATCCGAATGTACTCAAGGCGAACGGAATCGACAGCAAGGTATACAGCGGTTACGCACTGGGCATGGGTATCGAACGTATAACGAACCTCAAATATCAGGTGAAAGACCTCCGTATGTTCTCCGAAAACGATACACGTTTCCTCAAAGAGTTCGAAGCGGCCTATTAACGAAGTCAATACGTATTTACGTCAGTTCTGACATAACTCAATACTAATATGAAAGCTACTCCCCCTTCTCGCAATGAGATGGGGGAGACTTTATTTCATCATGGCAAAAGATAAACTTGTTACCTCCGGTTACTGTTTCATCTTAGCAGCCAACTTTCTACTTTACTTTGGCTTTTGGTTGCTAATCCCCGTCCTGCCGTTCTATTTATCCGAAATATTTCAGGTAGGCAACTCCGCTATCGGTATCGTCCTGTCGTGCTATACCATAGCCGCTCTATGCATCCGCCCCTTTTCCGGTTATCTCCTCGATACATTCGCTCGCAAACCGCTTTACTTATTCGCCTATTTCATCTTTGCCATGATGTTTGGCGGATATCTGATTGCCGGCTCTCTTACCTTATTTATACTCTTCCGGGTGCTGCATGGCGTATCATTCGGTATGGTGACCGTAGGAGGCAATACGGTGGTTATCGACATTATGCCTCCTCACGTCGAGGCGAAGGGCTTGGCTACTATGGCTTGACAAACAACATCGCGATGTCTATCGGCCCCATGTTCGGGTTATTCCTGCACGACGCCGGGGTATCTTTTCCCACAATCTTCTGCTTTGCTTTCGGAGCCTGTTTAGTCGGGCTGCTATCCGCCAGTTTAGTCAAAACGCCCTATAAGCCGCCTGTAGTCCGTGAGCCGATCTCACTCGACCGCTTTATTTTATTGAAAGGCATGCCGGCAGGTTTCAGTCTACTCCTACTCTCCATTCCTTATGGAATGACAACCAATTACGTAGCCATGTATGCCCGTCAGATAGGTATCAACGCACAAACCGGATTCTTCTTCACTTTCATGGCCATAGGAATGGCAATCTCCCGCATATTCTCCGGGAGAATCGTAGACCGGGGGAAAATAACGCAGGTTATATCCGCAGGTTTATACGTCGTTGTGGTTAGCTTTTTCTTACTGGCCGCTTGTGTATATATCATAAAATGGGACAGCATGGCTTGCACGATTCTGTTTTTTTGCATAGCTTTGCTGTTAGGCATTGGCTTTGGCATTATGTTCCCGGCATTCAACACGTTGTTTGTCAATCTCGCACCAAACAATCAGCGGGGAACAGCTACCTCAACCTACCTTACATCTTGGGATGTAGGCATTGGCATAGGTATGTTATCGGGTGGATATATTGCTGAAATCAGTAGTTTCGATAAAGCCTACCTTGTGGGTGCCTGCCTGACGGTGTTGTCCGCTCTCTACTTCGGTTTGAAAGTAACGCCGCATTATCATAAAAACAAGTTAAGATGAGAAAGAAAGAACGCTATGAGAAAGTAATAACCTGGTTTCAGGAAAATGTACCGGTAGCCGAAACGGAGTTACACTACAACGATCCATTCGAACTACTGATCGCTGTTATTCTCTCGGCCCAATGCACAGACAAACGGGTAAACATCGTCACTCCGCCACTCTATCAGGACTTCCCCACTCCGGAAGCGATGGCTGCCAGTAGCCCGGAGGTGATATTCGAATACGTACGTACGGTTTCCTATCCCAATAATAAAGCCAAACACTTAGTTGGCATGGCACGTATGCTCGTGGCGGATTTCGACAGTCAGGTACCAGACAATCTGGACGATTTAATAAAGTTACCGGGGGTGGGACGTAAAACCGCCAACGTTATTCAATCCGTAGTATTCAAGAAAGCGGCCATGGCAGTAGACACGCATGTTTTTCGCGTCAGTCATCGCATCGGCTTAGTCTCAAAGACTTGTACTACCCCGTATAGTGTGGAGAAAGAGTTGGTAAAACATATTCCGGAAGATCTTATTCCCATTGCTCATCACTGGCTGATACTTCACGGACGCTACATTTGCCAGGCCAGAACACCGAAATGTGAAGTGTGCGGTTTGCAAATGATGTGCAAATATTTCTGTGATACGTATAAAGTAAGTAAAGAGAAGCCAGAGGGCAAGAATAAATAACAAATTCATAGCAAAAAAGAGAAAATAATAGTAACTTTGCACTCATTAAAATTATAAGAGAGACTAACACTTTTAAATAAATTAGAGTATTATGCAGACAATTGACAAATTCAATTTTGCCGGAAAAAAGGCATTCGTTCGCGTGGACTTCAATGTGCCTCTGGACGAGAACTTTAACATTACAGATGACACTCGTATGCGTGCGGCTCTTCCTACTTTGAAGAAGATTTTGGCAGACGGTGGCAGCATCATTATCGGTTCTCACCTAGGCCGTCCGAAAGGCGTTACTGACAAATTCTCTTTGAAACATATCCTGAAACATCTTTCTGAGCTATTGAACGTTGAAGTTCTATTCGCAAATGACTGTATGGGCGAAGAAGCTGTTACCAAAACAGCTGCTTTGAAACCAGGCGAAGTTTTATTATTAGAAAACCTACGCTTCTACGCTGAAGAAGAGGGTAAACCAAGAGGATTGGCAGAAGACGCAACCGACGAAGAAAAAGCAGCAGCTAAGAAAGCTGTAAAAGAAAGCCAGAAAGAATTTACGAAGAAACTTGCTTCATACGCAGATTGCTACGTAAACGATGCATTCGGTACAGCTCACCGTGCGCACGCTTCTACAGCTCTTATCGCGAAATACTTCTCTACCGAAAACAAGATGTTCGGCTTCCTAATGGAGAAAGAGGTAAAAGCAGTCGATAAAGTATTGAACGATATCAAACGTCCGTTTACAGCTATCATGGGTGGTTCTAAGGTTTCTTCCAAGATTGAAATCATTGAGAACTTGCTGAATAAAGTAGACAACCTGGTTATTGCCGGAGGTATGACATATACTTTCACCAAAGCTTTGGGCGGTAAAATCGGTAACTCTCTTTGCGAAGACGATAAGTTGGATCTAGCTCTCGAATTGCTCAAGAAGGCAAAAGAGAAAGGTGTGAACCTGGTTCTATCTGTTGATGCTAAAATCGCTGACGCATTCTCTAACGAAGCTAACTCGCAGTTCTGCGAAGCTGAAGAAATTCCAGACGGATGGTTAGCGCTGGATATCGGTCCGAAAACAGAAGATATATTCGCTAACATCATCAAAGAATCGAAAACAATTCTTTGGAATGGCCCAACAGGAGTTTTTGAATTCGATAACTTCTCTCATGGTTCATTCGCAGTAGGTGAAGCGATTGTAGAAGCAACCAAGAACGGTGCGTTCTCACTTGTTGGTGGTGGTGACTCAGTAGCTTGTGTAAACAAGTTCGGTTTTGCTGACGGTGTATCTTATGTATCAACCGGTGGCGGCGCTTTACTCGAAGCTATTGAAGGTAAAGTTCTTCCGGGAATTGCTGCTATTCAAGAATAATTCGCAATGTTTTATTTATGAGTTAACATAAAGTTTGAGGCAGCTCTTTACACAAAGAGTTGCCTCTTTTTCATTAACCATGAAAAATATACTCCTTTTTCTCTCTGTCTATATCGTTTTATTCACTGCTTGCCAGCATAAGAAGAACGATACGCCACCCATCTCTTCAGCCGAACTGCAACCGTTGCGATTAGGGATGATGACTACATTGGATGGGCTCCCCTTCTATATGGCAAAACAGCAGGGAGTATATGATTCACTGGGACTCGACCTGAACATTATCCAATTCAACTCCGCTAACGACCGGGATGCCGCATTCCAAGCCGGACAAATAGATGGCATGATAACCGACTATACCAGTGCCGCTATTCTTGAATCCCGCTATCATGACATAAGCCTCATCATGCGAACAGAGGGGTATTCTTGTTTCATTGTATCGAAAGAAAGCCGCATCAAACGGCTGCAAGAACTTCCTCGCCACAACGTAGCCATCTCTCACAACACGACCGTAGAGTATGCTACCGACCAAATTCTGAAAAAAGCAGGCATCTCACCTGATGTCGTAAACTTACCCGAAATAGCTCCCATATCTCTTCGCCTGCAAATGTTACAATACGGGCAAGTAGATGCTTCCTTTCTTCCCGAGCCCTATGCGTCCATTGCCATGAAGGGGGGACATAAATCACTTATCAGTACACAGGAGTTAGGCATCAACTTTATCGGTACCGCTTTCTCCCGAAAATCGATCAGTGAGAAAAGAAAAGAAATAGAGTTGCTAATTACCGGATACAATGTAGGCGTGGACTACATACAAAAGCACCCACAAAAAGAGTGGGAACAAGTACTGGTGGAATTGGGGGTACCGGAAAACATCACAGGATTAATTGCACTCCCCTCCTACTCTCAGGCATCACGCCCCTCTACTAAGGATGTAGGGGAAGCTATTCGATGGTTAAAAGAAAAACACCGCATTCCCGACCAATACTCGGAAACTCATTTAATAGACACTACTTATATACATTCACAAAACATTTCACAATAAAAACGAAGACCATGGAAAATAAAATTACCGCACCAAACGCCCGCGTAGACGTAGCCGATGTATTAAGAGGCCTTGCTGTGATGGGGATTATCCTTCTTCACAGTATCGAGCATTTCAACTTCTATTCTTTTCCCGAGCAGAATCCGTTTGAATGGATGAACTTCACCGACCAAGCTATCTGGCGGGGACTATTCTTCACCTTCAGCAATAAGGCTTATGCCGTATTCGCTTTGCTATTTGGATTCAGCTTTTACATTCAGGACAATAACCAACAGCGACGGGGAAAGGATTTTCGCCTGCGTTTTCTCTGGAGATTATTCCTTCTCTTTATCATCGGTCAGTTCAATGCGGCTTTCTTTACAGGCGAAATATTGACGATGTACGCCATTCTGGGAATCATTCTTCCTATATTCTGTCGCATGAGCAACCGCACGGTAGCTATCTTTGCGACCATACTGATATTACAACCGGTTGACTGGGTTAAGGTCATTTATGCTTTATGCAATCCTGACTATGTGGCAGGCAAAGGTTTGGCAAGTTATTATTTTGGTTTAGCTTTCGAGGTTCAAAAAAACGGAACGTTTCTCGAAACGGTACGCATGAATCTGTTCGAAGGACAGCTGGCAAACATGACTTGGGCCTTGGAGCACGGACGTATTCTGCAAACTCCCGGACTCTTTCTGTTTGGTATGCTGGTAGGACGCAAAGGCCTTTTCTTATACAGCGAGCGGAATGAGCGTTTGTGGCTAAAAGCATTAGCAATCTCACTAATCTGCTTCTTCCTATTTACGGCTCAACAACATGCTACCTGAGTTTATAGAAAGAAGTGCGGTTCTCGCTCCTCTGCAAATTATTCTAGGCTCACTGAGTAGTTTGAGTTTCATGGTATTGCTAGTAACCGGATTATTACTCACTTTCTACCGAACCAAAAATCGCAGTTTCTTCATGCGTTTTACATCGTATGGTAAGATGAGCCTTACGAACTATTTGGGGCAATCTTTTTTCGGTTCACTCTTGTTCTATCATTGGGGTTTCGAATTAGGACGCTACTTAGGGATAACGTATAGTTTTCTTTTTGGCATCCTTTTTGTACTCCTACAGATGGTATTCTGTTCTTGGTGGCTAAGCCGCTATAAGCATGGACCGTTTGAAGGTATATGGAGATATTTCACCTGGATTAGGAGCAATAAAAAATAAGCAATTATGAATGAGAAATCTGTTAACGAACAATATTCCTATATATGCACATTACTGGCAGAAAGAAGGTTAAAGGAAGCTTTGATCGAATTGGATGCTTTTCTGTGGATGTGTTCAGACTGGACGATACGTACTCAGTTGGAACAAGCACAGACTTCCTATAACTATATGCTGCAATACATGCGTGAGGGAGTAGAGGACCCTGAGCGTTGGAAATTACACAAGAAATTAATGACAGATGCGTGGGAAATTGCCGATCGAGCACGTATTTATGTGTTGGACGGTCTTTCTACACATTATTATCATGAGGTACGTTCTATACCACGCTCGGAAGAATTAAAAGATTATAATCTCGAAGCAGTACGGCATATACTGGAATCTTTTAATGACGATCTGGCTGTAAGCCAATTCGTTTCGGACGCCAAGAAAATGAATGTACTGAAACGGCATGAAAGCACATTGAAGTATATGTTCCTGTCTACATGGACCAACAGTGCGTGGGATGCTCAGGAAAGTGAGCATGCGCAAGCTATGCTGACGTCGGAATTGTTGCCGACCAATGATGCGTGTTTGTTTGTCAGTGCGGTTACGCTGAGTGCGATGGAATGTTTTGACCTTAAAAAACTCACGTGGCTGTTAGAAGCATACCAGCATGCAAACACGCAGATTAATCAGCGGGCACTGGTCGGAATAACGATCCTGCTTCATTTCTATAAAGAGCGGATTGCTCTGTATCCGGAGCTAACCCAGCGAATAGATGTACTGAACGAAAGTCCTTCCTTTGCCGATGATGTTGTGCGTGTTTACAAGCAACTCTTACTCTGTCAGGAAACCGAGAAGATAGATCGGAAGATGAGAGAGGAAATTATTCCTGAAATGTTGAAGAATGTTTCTTCTTTCCGTAATATGCGATTCGGTCCAGATGAGAATGAAGAGGAGAAAGATGATATTAATCCGGATTGGGAGAAAGCTTTTAAAGATACCGGGTTAAGTGATAAGCTACGCGAGATGAATGAACTTCAGTTGGAAGGTGCCGATATATACATGAGTACTTTTTCTCAGCTTAAAGGATATCCATTCTTCCGCGAAGTACAGAACTGGTTTTACCCGTTCGACAAACGTCAATCGAATGTGATGCAAGAAGCTCAACAGGATGTAAGTGAGAAGAGTAGTGTATTGGACCTGATCCTCCAGTCCGGCTTCTTCTGTAACAACGACAAGTATTCGCTCTTCTTCACAATCCAACAGCTACCCCAATCGCAACGGGAGATGATGTTGAGCCAGCTCACGGAACAACAAATGGAAGAGTTCACCGAGCAAACCAATGCTGAATCTTTAAAAGCGTTCTCCGAACGTCCGTCGACGATCAGTAGCCAGTACTTACACGATCTCTATCGTTTCTTCAAGTTAAACGTACGCCGAAGTGAATTCCGCGATATATTCAAAGAGAAACTCGATCTTTATACGAATCCGATATTATCACCGATCTTGTATTCCGATCAGTACCTGCTTCCTATCGCCGACTTTTACCTACGTAAGGAACGCTGGCAGGAGGCTATCGATATATACAAGCATATCGAATACGCAGATCGTCCGGAAGTAGAGGCTCCTATCTTCTATCAAAAGATGGGTTACGTTTTGCAGAAAGTGAGAAATTATAAAGAAGCCATTGAGGCTTACCTAAGAGCCGACACGATTCTACCGGACAACATTTGGACAATTCGCCACCTAGCTATTTGCTATCGTCTGACGCGCAATTATGAGCAAGCGTTGGCTTACTATAAGAAGGTGGAGGAAGTGAATTCCGAAGATACGAGTGCGGTGTTTTATATTGCGAGCTGTTTGGCTGAGTTGGGACGATATGAAGAATCACTCAATTACTTCTTCAAGCTGGACTTCCTCGAAAACGATAGTATCAAAGCATGGCGTGGCATCGGCTGGTGCTCGTTCATCAGTAAGAAATATGAGCAAGCATGAGGTATTATGAGAAGGTATTACAGGGCAAACCCTTAGCCATAGACTATATGAATGCCGGACATGCAGCCTGGTGTATGAATGAGATAGACAGAGCAAGCGGATATTACGAAAAAGCGCGCGCACTAAGCGATACTAAAGAGCGATTCCTTGAGTTTTTCCGCAAGGATAAAGAAACTCTTCTCGAACAAGGTATCCGAGAAGAAGACATTCCGTTAATGCTTGACTTAATCTAGTTTTTTCAACTCCCCGTACAGCCTTTGTATGGGGAGTCTCATTTATAGAAGCTATACATACCAGACTTAAAGCACAAATATACATCAGATGAGTATATCAGTAAAACTATTGCAAAACAAAGATTCCTTTCCCCATAGGTACTGTTCATTTCAAATTAAAAGAGACTATCTTTTAATAGCTATGAATAATGCCAATACCGGTAGTCTGGAACATAGAACAAGACGTACACGGGTCTCAGCATTCTATAGATTGCACAAACGTAGCAAATTAAACTAGGAATACCGTACTTTGTGCCAAAGGAAGTATATATTAATTAGAAGCTAACAGCCTATAAACGTTTGAGTTCCGTATATAGTCTTTGTATTGGCAACCCCATAATGTTATAGAAGCTACCGGATATTGAATTTACACCAACGTATCCAATCCATTCCTGCACACCGTAAGCACCCGCTTTATCCATCGGTTTATAGCGGTCGACATAGTATTCGATCTCGTCATCGGTCAATTCGGCAAACAGTACATCAGAGGTAGCTGTAAAGCTCTTCTGCCATTCCGTCGTAGTCAGACAGACTCCCGTAAATACTTGATGTAGCTTTCCGGAAAGTTGCTGAAGCATTTCGATTGCTTCTTGCCGATCTTTCGGCTTACCTAACACGGTTCCATCCAGCCAAACAATGGTGTCGGCTGTAATAAGCAATTCGCCTGGTTCCATGATTTGTCTATAAGCATCCGCTTTCTCACGGGCTATAAATTCGGGTATTTCAGCTCCGACCAACGTATCAGGATAGGTTTCATCTACATCGGGTAAAGTTCTGATAATATAGTCAATTCCCAGACCGGACATGAGTTCTTTCCGGCGAGGTGAGTTAGAAGCCAGTATGATCTTAAATTTCTTTAGATTATTAAGCATGTTATATCTATTTGTTGATTACCATCCGAAGGCATCTTCCGCCATCCATTTACTTTGTGCCTTCAATACTTGCTCCACAACGTCACGACCGCATCCATATCCTCCTTCAACATGAGAGATATACTTGGAAACAGCTTTAACTTCTGCCGCAGCATCTTTGGGACAACAGGGCAGACCACACTCCTTCATCACTTCGATGTCCGGAATATCATCACCCATATAGAGAATTTCTTCATCAACTAATCCGTATTTATCGCGAAACTCCCGATAGTCGTGTATCTTAACGGCAGAACCCATATAAAGATCTGTAACACCCAGACCGGCAAAACGAAGACGCACAGCTTCTGTCCGTCCACCGGTAATGATAGCAATACGGATTCCTTGCTTAACAGCCAACTGAATGGCATAGCCATCTTTGATGTTGACGGTACGCATCGGCTCTCCCGAAGGATGGAGTGGTATGGTTGTCGAACTCAGTACGCCGTCCACATCGAAAGCTAGCGCTTTGATACGGGATAAATCATAATTGATGGTGCTCATGAATACTTTTACTTATTAGTTTATAAATATCTTGCACGGCCGGATCATCATCCAGCATCGCAAGATGTTTGCGAATCACATTCTCGTCATAGCGCATAGCCGGACCGGTTTGCGCATCACGAGGAGATAATTCGTGCACTTTACGGGCTGTTTCATCAATCAAAGGAAGCATGGCGTCAAACGGTAGGTTGTATTTCTCCAACAAATCAGCCGCCAACGCATACATATGATTGGTAAAGTTGCAGGTAAAGACCGCCGCCAGATGCAAGCTTTTCCGTTGTTCGGAGGTTGCTTCATAGACCTTATCGGAAAGAGTTGCGGCGATTGTCTTCAACATTTCCGTATCTTCTGCCGAAGCTGCTTCAATGAAAAACGGAATCTCTCGAAAACTCACTTCCCGTTGTTTGCTGAAAGTCTGCATTGGATAAAAAACACCGTAACGTTTCGCATATCCTTCCCAAAGATTCATGGGAATACTTCCTGCCGTATGTACAAATAAGGCATCCGCCTTTCGGCTGGTAATCTGTGGAAGTAGCTCGACAAAAGCGGTATCTTTCAGCGAGACGATATACAGTTGGGCATTATCCGCAAGCTGTTGTAAGTCTGTGGTGTAGGTGGCTTCTATGGTTTCGGCCAATGCACGGGCGGATTCTTCCGTACGGCTATAAACCTGCATGATACGAAAACCTTTTCGATACAAAGCCTTCGCCAGATTTGTGGCGAGGTTGCCGGCACCGACAAACACAATGGATGTATCTTCTATACTTCGCTTCATCGTTTCGACGCCCAGAATAAGGCTACTCCTATAATCAGTAATACCAATGGAAGTAAATAGCCGGAAAGAGTACCCAATAAGGAAATGACCATTCCGATATTCATAACCAACCAAAGTCCTAACAAGACAAAACCCACGGATTTGTCATTCTTAAATATAAGGAAACAGATGGAGGCATATAGCAACAGGTTGTCTTTATCCATAACCCAAGGCAATCCGATGGATGCGAAAGGATTAATTTATCGATCAGGAACAGTGCGCCAATGATCATAAAGGCGACAGCGGTAGCCCGATACGTATCTTTTTTATTGTTCGATTTTACAGCCGCCATTACTCTTTACCTCCAAATTTATTGAGATGTATTTTCTCCCACTGCAAATGCTCTTCATCAAAAGGTTTGCGTTCCATAGCTTTATGCCCGATGGCAATGACCGAAAGTACCTGCAACTGCAAAGGGATATCGAGAACGCCACGCACAAATTCGTCAGCCGGCATACCGTTAGCTGTAAAACGTTCGCGTACTTGTACCCAGCAACTGCCCAAACCTAAATCTTCGGCTTGCAACTGTATCATAATGGAGGCTATTGAAGTATCTTCAATCCACACATCGCTCGCCAACGGATCGGCTGTTACGACAATGGCTAAAGCTGCGTCAGCAATGAATGTAGCACTGTGTTCTTTGCAGTGTGAGAGTGTTTTCAAGGTCTCTTTATCGTCTACTACGACAAACTGCCAACTATTTGTACGTTTGGATGTGGGCGACATTAAAGCCGCTTTCATCAATGTGACTACCTGATCTTGTGTTAACTCTTCTTCGGTAAACTTCCGCATGCTGCGGCGATTCTTGATTAGTTCGCTAAAATCTTTCATAATTCACTTACGGTTCGTAATTAGTATTTGCAAAGATAGGGAATTCCCTGATAAAACAGAGCAAAGACATATTTTCCACATACAAAAATGAGCAAAGTATTTATCACTCCGCACAGTAAAACGTAGTTTACATTTGTTCTTTGTTCCTATAACTAAGGAGCGTAACAGGTAGTAACGCTACACGATTCGGGTCAATTCTCCTGTCAAAGAATCAATGATAAAGCCATATACTTTCACGTCATTTGGAATCAGAGGGTGCGTGACAATGGAATTGACTGTTGCCTTTACCGTCTTTTCAGTATCTTCAAAACCATCCAGCCAAGCATGGAAGTCGATTCCACAAAAACGAATCATATCGATGGTTTCGGGTGTGATTCCGCGAGCTATCATCTTCTCAATCATATCTTCACTATGCATGTGACAGGCTCCGCAATCGGAGTGGGCAATGACCATAATCTCTTCGACTCCTAACTGGAATACGGCAACAAGCAGACTGCGAATAACACTTCCGAAGGGATGCGAAATAATACCTCCGGCATTCTTAATCATCTTGGCATCTCCGTTCTTTAATCCCAGGGCAGCGGGTAGTAAAGCGGTCAGACGGGTATCCATGCAAGAGATGATGGCAATCTTTTTATCCGGGAACTTGGTCGTTATATACTCCTTATATCCTTTATTTTCAACGAACTGCTTATTATAAGCTAATATCTTTTCTAACATGACTTATCTCTTAAGGTTGGTAATGCACAAAAGTAAATAAAACATGGTATCTAACACAAGAAAAGCTCTTTTGTTTTTCACATCTACGTTTCGGAAGTTATTTATTATAAAGAAAAGACTAGAACGACTACGCATACAAACAGAAAAAGGGAGCAAAGATCAACTTTACCCCCTTTCCTTTGAAGAGTATAATAATTATTTATTAATATCCTGGGTTCTGTCCGAACTCTGCAGGGTTATTAATCGTTTCCAGATACTTGGTCGGAATAGGACGCAAGTAATATTCTTTCTTGAATGTAGTGGCAGCACGCTTATTGTAATCAGCCAAACGAGTTTCGAAAGCATGATTACGTTTCAGCAAATACCAACGTCCACATTCACCGCAAAGTTCACGTGCATATTCATCAAATACAAAATCCAAATCAACATCCGACTGGCTAACGCTATATGCGCCCGAACGTGTACGAAGTTCGTTCAGGTATTTATAAGCATCACCTTTATTTAAACGCACAGAGGCTTCGGCAGCAATCAAGTAAACTTCCGCCATACGCATCACCATTACATCAAGCGTTTTACGTTGCGCGTCTCTACCTACATACTTATTGCCCGGCATATTGAATTTAGACAGGGCCGGATAGATAGACAACCACAAAGCACTGTTAGCCGCAGGCTTGTCATATACCGCTCTCGCCGTACCATTCTCGTCGTAAAGTTCAGATACGTTGAGTACCAAGCCGGGGTATTGTGCTTTTTCCGCATCGGTCAAGGTCTTCAAAGAACAGTAAATAGCGTACTGATGAGCTTCCGAGGGACTAAGCGGTATAGCTGGATGCAGAATGTTACCTTCGGTTTTGTCCTGCGTAGTTTTAGCGGTTCCGTTGGCATTCCAAATAGCCAACTGACAATAGTTAGCATCGGCCGTGTTGTTGGACTCCAAGTTGAAGTGAGGATAAACTGTCTTTCCGATATTCGAAGCAGGAATACCAAACTTATCACTTAGTTTAGTGGTAATTTCTTTCGCACATGCAGTTCCTCCGTACTCATAGGTTGCTCCCCAAGCAGGAATAGAATATGAAGAGTAAGCAGAGATAAAGGAGTAGCGATAACGGCTGTCATTCATATCATCCGCAAAGCAGTCCATCAGGTATTTAGATGGCAAAAATATGGTACTGTTAGGACGACCGTATACGAAGTTGGACGTTTTATCAACCAAACCTAAGTCAGTGTACGTACCCAATGCAGGCAAGAAGTGACGGAACATTTCACTCTGGGAATAATTACCATTTGTGTAAGCGTCCGAGTTTCTCTCCGCACCGGCAGCGATAAATAAGGCTTCCTTATTGTTACGGTTGTTGTTTTCATTAAAGACATCGGCAAACGCGGAATACATCTCCCATCCATAAGTTGCCTGATTCTGAATCATCGATGTAGCTGTGTCATAAGCTTTTTCCAAATAACTTTTGCCATCGGTATCTACCAATTCATATCCAGCTCCGTTAATATACGCACGAGCCAACAATCCCATAGCCGACTTCTTCGTCACACGGCTATAATAATCGCTGAAGCTTACCGGCAAGTATTGAACGGCAAATTTCAAATCTTCAATAATAGCGGCATAGATCTCAGGTACCGTAGAACGCTCGGCACTGAAAGAGATATTATCGCTATCAGCAGCTTTCAACTGCAAAGATACATTTCCGAACTGCTCAACAAGGTTCATATAGTAATAAGCACGCAAGCATCTGGCTTGTGCCACACATTCTCTGATTTCTTCCTCGCCACCTGTTACATTCGTCGCACCATCTACTACGATGTTACAGCTATTGATGCACAAATAGGAGTACTGCCATACCTTATAATAATAGCTATCATCGGTCTTCATGCTGTTGTAACTATGGTAACGCTGATAACTGGAACCGGACTTAGGCTCTTCCCAAATATCCGTACCGGCTTCGGTACAAACCAGGTAGTCACTACTCTGGTAGAGATTGTTAATCAGCGCTGTATAGCAAGAGTTAACAAATGATTTATACGTTTCCAAGGTATAAGAACCGTCGGAAAGCTGACCTGAATTGTTGGGGTTAAATTCATCAAGATCGCAAGACCCCAATGAAAGAACGCCAGCAAAAAACAAAACTAAAGTATATATTTTTTTCATGTCGTTGTTATTTAGAAAGTTAAATTAAGACCAAATACAAAATCACGTGATAATGGGAAGTCGATACTACCATTCATTTCCGGATCATAGTTCTTCACATACTTATTGGGCGAGTAAGTGAATAGATTGGTCATTGTTGCATAAACTCTCAAATTGCCTATACCCAAACGTTTAACCAGATTGTCGGGTAATGTGTAACCCAATGTCAGATTTTTAAGTTTAAAGAAAGAGCCGTCTACATAGTGCATAGAATCATATCCCTCATAAGCACTTCTATCTTTGGATTGGTCGATGGCATAGAACAATACATTCTGATCAGCCTCAATCGTCTTATCATAATAAGTAAAGTACGTAGGAATGTTATAATCCGGATTTGGTGAGTATTTTCCGATCACCTTCCCATAATTCATCATTTGTCCCCAACGTGCGTAGAAGAATACAGACAGATCAAAGTTTTTGTATTTGAAATCATTCTTGAAGCCCATAGTCCAGTCCGGAGTAGTATGTCCAATCACCTGACGGTCATAGTCTGCACGTACCTTATACGGATTCTCAGCATTGATATCTACGCGTTCCCCATCAGGATTGGTATAGTAATATCCGGCTCCGTCTTGTTTAACACTCGGCAGATCTAACTTGATATCACCTGGTTCACAACCGAACAAAGCAGCGTTTTCTCTTTCACTATATTGCCAAACACCAAGTACTTTGTATTTGTAATAAGAACCTACAGCCTCGCCAACTTTGAATACCATATCTCCCTTTTGTGCGCTAAAAGCCATATCTTGTCCGTCGATCAACGTTTTAATTTTCTCCTTGTTCGCCGTAAATGTCACAGTAGAATTCCAAGTGAAGTCTTTCTTCACAATGTTACGCGAGTTTATGCCAAGCTCAATACCACGGTTCTCTGTTCCGGCAGCATTCTTATTCATTTTATAAGGAGTCGTTCCGCTATAATTTCCCATAATGGAAGACGGAAGAGACTGTGCGATAATTACGCCTTTCGTATTTGTTTTATACAGGTCCAAGGTCATATCGATCCGGCCATTTAGGAAGCTGGCGTCAATACCAAGGTTCCAATCATGTGTTTTCTCCCATGTCAGATTGCGATTGGTTATATATTCCGTAAATTTAGCCGATGGTACAGTCTGCCCACCCAAAGAGGTTGTTACGTTTTCCATAGAAGCCATAGAAGTGTATTCGCTGATACCGGCATTGGTTCCGGCAACTCCATAACCTACACGTATCTTCAGATTATCCAACCAATTTCTAGTTCCTTCCATGAAAGCTTCATCCGAAATTCTCCATCCTCCGGATACAGCAGGGAAAATATTCCATTGCTTACCTTTAGCCAAACGTGAACTTCCGTCATAACGTCCTGATGCCGAGAATAAGTATTTTCCTTTATAAGAATAGTTGATACGTCCAATCAATCCCATTCCCTTCGACATAAGGTATTTACTGCTCAGACTCTTGTTGTTCGCATTTTGCAAAGCATACCACGACATATCATTAGTCGCAGGATTCTCTCCATAAATATAATATTCTTCGCTCTGATTGTAATTATAAGAAGTTACCCCTGTTACAGTCAGGTCGTGAACCTCGTTAAACGTTTCATGGTACGTGATAATGTTTTCCCACTTATAATTATAACCTGTTCCGTTATTAACCGAACCGTATGGAGTCGTACTTCCTTTCAAAACATTATAAGAGCCTTCTCCCATAAATTTACCCGAACGGGAATTTGAATAGCTACCACCCAGTTGTGTTCTAAACGACAAGGTTTTCATCGGTTTCCACTCAATGTATGTATCGACATAAGCTTTCCCAGCCTTTGTGCTGTTTTTAAAGACCCCATCTTGTTCGTCAGCCAACGGACTCGGATCCGCCGATGAACCTGCTATCGGGAAATCATTGATTGTACCGTCATCTCCATAAGCACGCCCCAACGGAGTAGCAAATAGAGCGGTTTCCAACACACCACTACGTGAGTTCTTGTTTGTAAAAGAAGCCTGCACATTAATACCGGCATTGATCCATTTATTAATTTCCTGATCTACGCGAACACGTGTTGAGTATACTTTATAATTATCGTTCTTATACATACTTTTCTCATCGCTGTAGTTCAGAGAGAAGTAGGCTTTTGTTTTCTCAGTACCACCGGTAACAGAAAGGCTATAGTTTTGCTTCAAACCGGAATGTAATACCTCATCCGCCCAATCGACCCATTGGTTATTTTGAATCGCATCATAGCGCTCGCCGAATATTTCCTCCAGATTAGTAGTACCTACTAATTTATAGGAATCGGTCACGTATTGGATATAAGAATCTCCCGAACGCATCTTGGGCTTCTTTGCTCCTAAAGAAGTTCCGGCATAGGTATTAAAGTTTATGACCGGTTTACCGGCTTTTGATCCTTTGGTAGTTACAATAATAACACCATTCGCACCACTCGACCCGTATATTGCTGTCGAAGAGGCATCTTTCAAAACCTCGATAGACTCAATATCGTTGGGGTTCAGTGTTGAAATATCACCCGGCATTCCGTCAATGATGTAAGTCGGATTAAAGGAGCTGGAAGATATATTTCCATCTTTATCAACCTGCAATGAACGAGTACCACGAAGTTGTATAGTTGGCGAAGCACCTGCCTGCCCTGAAGATTTCGTAATATCCAAACCCGCAACTTTACCTTGCAAAGCATCCATCGGATTAGCTCCCGGATTTCTCGTAATATCTTCTGCTTTTACAGAAGCAACGGCACCGGTAAGGTCACGCTTCTTCACAGTACCATACCCAATCACAACTACCTCATCCAGTGTTTTTGTGTCCGGAGTCATCTTGATATTCAAGGGCGCATTTCCACTGACAGTTACAGTTTCGTCTTTGTACCCGATATAAGAGATAACGAGTTCTTTTTTTCCCGCAGGGAGATCAACCGAGAACTTACCGTCAAAGTCAGTAATCGTACCGGTAGTAGTTCCTTTCACTAGAATGGAAACTCCAATCAAAGGAATACCATTTTCATCAATAATTGTTCCTTTTACATTTTTTGTTTGTGTAATGGCTTGTGGAGCAATATTATCCACACCTTTTTCCGCATAAACAGATAGCAGTGGCGCTGATAATAAAGAAAGCCCTAAGATCATGGCCGCACGTCTGGAATACGTTTGCCATGCTTCAATAAAAGCATAATCTTTCATTCGTTTCAATTTAAAGTTAATATTAGTATATATTATACATCTTTTGCGAAGCCTCGCATCACTGTATAAATCACTTATCCAATATTAAGACGAGCCACCCCCAACGTTGTACTCAGAAGCCAATAAAAAAGAGAGCGTCACAATGGCTAAAGTGCGTTCTGGAGGGGGAAGAGGAGATCGTTTCTACGGTCAGAATATAGGCCAATCAACAATCTAATACGCGGAAAAGGAGTAGAAATCAAACACTTAAAAGTAAGCATGAGAATTGTTTTATGACCCAATAAGTTATTAATTTCTTTGTATTTTGCTGAATATTAGAAAATAAATGTAAATTTGCCATTCTATGCCACTTAAACTGACTACATATTATCGCGGAGAAGATATTCCAGAGTTACCTGGGAAAAACACATTCCACTCCAAAGAGTTGTTTCATATCTATGAAGCGACACCGGGATATACACCTGTTCTTATTGTAGCATTCGACAAGGATCGCCCAGTAGCAAGGTTATTGGCTGCTATCCGCAAATCAAAAAGATGGCTACCCGCTTTTCTAGTCCGCCAATGCATAGTGTATGGTTCCGGCGAATTTCTGGACGAGAGCCTTGCCAACGATAAAGAAAAGGAAGAAGAGGTGTTTGGTGAGATTCTGAAAAGCCTGACTCAAGAAGCAGCGCGTAAATGTGTACTGATTGAATTCCGTAACTTAGATAATGCCATGTTCGGGTATCGTTTTTTTCGTGCGAACCAATTCTTTCCGGTAAACTGGCTTCGAGTACGCAACTCACTGCATAGTTCGAAAAGTGCGGAAGCTCGTTTCAGTCCGTCTCTCTCCGACAAATAAAAAAGGGCTAAAGAATGGAGCCAAAGTAGAAGAGACTAACTCCCCTGAGGATATTAAAGCCTTTTCGAAAATGCTGCATAAAGTATATTCTTCTCGCATACGCAGGTATTTCCCGAACAACAACTTTTTCAATCACATGGATAAATGGTTGATAAAAGGTAGCCACGGAAAAATATTCGTTGTGAGATACAAGGAGAAAATCATAGGAGGATCTGTTTGTATATACTCAGACGACAATGCCTTTTTATGGTTTTCCGGAGGAATGCGAAAAACATATGCCCTGCAATACCCTGGGATCCTAGCTGTATGGAAAGCTTTAAATGATGCTCACGAGCGAGGATACCGCCACATGGAGTTCATGGATGTGGGACTACCATTTAGAAAACATGGTTATCGTGACTTCGTTCTCCGCTTTGGCGGCAAACAAAGCAGTACTCGCCGGTGGTTCCGAATCAGCTGGTCATGGCTCAATAAATTAATGATAAAATTCTATGTCTAAAAAGAGTATTTAGACAACTCTATTCGAATACTTTTCATCGCCGTTTATCACCCCATTCTTTCTCATAACCGAGATATAATCAGAAACTTAAAGATTAATCTCCATACTCAAGAAAGAGGATATAACACCGCTTACGCTTCTCTCAAGGGAATCAGACCGAACACACCATTTTCTTTGTCCATCCAGCAGCTTAAATTAATTGCATAAATATTTCTTTATTAAGCAAGAATTGATTTCCTTTGTGCTGTTTTATGCTATGCAGGCACATGTTTAAACTCAAATTAAAAAAGATAATTATGAAGATTTCACACATCGAGCATCTAGGTATCGCTGTAAAAAGCATCGAAGAAGCCCTTCCGTATTATGAGAATGTATTAGGTTTGAAATGCTACAACATCGAGACTGTGGAAGACCAGAAGGTACGAACCGCCTTTTTGAAAGTAGGCGACACTAAAATTGAACTTCTGGAACCAACTTGCCCCGAAAGTACAATCGCTAAATTTATAGAAAACAAAGGAGTAGGTGTTCACCACGTTGCGTTTGCCGTAGAAGATGGCGTAGCCAATGCATTGGCAGAAGCTGAGAGTAAAGAAATTCGTCTGATTGACAAGAGCCCCCGTAAAGGCGCCGAAGGATTACAGATAGCTTTCCTTCACCCAAGTCTACCTTAGGTGTACTGACCGAACTCTGTGAACACTAATCTTTAAAACTACCAAACAATAAGAAGTTATGAGTAATCAACTTGAAAAAATTAAAGAGCTTATTGAGCGTCGCGCCATTGCACGTATTGGCGGCGGCGATAAAGCAATTGCGAAACAACACGAGAAAGGTAAATATACGGCTCGCGAACGGATAGCTATGCTATTGGATGAAGGAAGCTTCGAAGAAATGGATATGTTCGTAGAACATAGATGTACTAACTTCGGCATGGAGAAAAAACACTACCCGGGTGATGGTGTAGTAACCGGCTGTGGAACAATTGAAGGTCGTTTGATATACATCTTCGCACAAGACTTTACTGTTTCAGCAGGTTCTCTCTCAGAAACCATGTCGCTGAAAATCTGTAAAGTCATGGATCAAGCCATGAAAATGGGTGCTCCTTGTATCGGTATCAATGACTCGGGTGGCGCACGTATCCAGGAAGGTATCAATGCACTTGCAGGATATGCCGAAATCTTCCAAAGAAACATTCTGGCTTCAGGAGTTATTCCTCAGATTTCAGGGATCTTTGGCCCATGTGCCGGAGGTGCGGTATACTCTCCTGCCCTAACCGACTTTACCTTAATGATGGAAGGTACTTCTTATATGTTCCTTACCGGACCGAAAGTAGTGAAGACTGTGACAGGTGAAGATGTTAGTCAGGAAAATCTGGGAGGTGCCAGTGTACACTCAACCAAATCGGGCGTGACTCATTTTACAGCTACTACCGAAGAAGAAGGCCTTGCATTGATTCGCAAACTATTAGGCTTTATTCCTCAAAATAACTTAGAAGAACCCCCTTATCTAGATTGTACCGATCCAATCGACCGTCTGGAAGACTCATTAAATGAAATCATCCCCGACAGTCCTAACAAGCCATACAATATGTACGAAGTAATAGGTGCAATTGTAGACAATGGCGAATTCCTTGAAATTCAAAAAGATTATGCAAAGAATATCATTATCGGTTTTGCCCGCTTCAACGGACAATCAGTAGGTATTGTTGCCAATCAACCACAATATTTAGCCGGTGTACTTGATAGCAATGCTTCGCGTAAAGCCGCACGTTTCGTTCGCTTCTGCGACGCATTCAATATTCCACTCGTATCGTTGGTAGACGTTCCGGGTTTCTTACCGGGTACGGGACAGGAATACAACGGAGTAATTCTGCATGGTGCCAAACTGCTTTATGCTTATGGAGAAGCTACGGTACCTAAAGTAACGGTAACTTTACGCAAATCGTACGGTGGTTCACACATTGTGATGAGTTGTAAACAACTTCGTGGTGATATGAACTATGCATGGCCTACAGCCGAAATTGCGGTAATGGGTGGTGCAGGAGCCGTAGAGGTATTGTATGCGAGAGAAGCCAAAGAGCAAGAGAATCCGGTTCAGTTCCTGGCAGAAAAAGAAGCGGAATACACCAAATTATTTGCTAATCCTTATAATGCAGCCAAATACGGTTATATCGACGACGTTATCGAACCGCGTAATACTCGTTTCCGTGTTATCCGCGCTTTGCAACAATTGCAGACTAAAAAACTGATAAACCCAGCAAAGAAGCATGGTAATATTCCATTGTAATCGAACTTAATTTATTAAAACAAGAATGATTATGAACAAAACCAAAATCGGAATATTCTTTTCTTTGTTACTGATGCTTGGTTTGTCTTTCTTCCAAGAAGGAAACTCAAGCAATAAGCTGGCGTTGAACGAAGTGCAAATGGATACCAAGAGCAACCTCCAAGACGACGGGCTTCACAGTACATGGATTGAAACATTCAACATTTCTTCATATAGCAGCTCCGAATCAGCTGTTACTCCAAGTACAAACGATGAAACAGCCGGACGTTGTCTGAAAGTTGAAAATTACGGGCAATATACCGAAGCAGGTATCGGAATGTCCGCTTCGACAATAGCAATCGTATTTGTCGGATTGATTCTTCTATTCATTGTCTTTAAAATTATTGGTAAACCTGCCAACCGCACAAGTAACCCGAATGCGTCGAAAGCCGTAGATACTGACAAACAGTACGAAGCTGTACAACAGCCATCGGAAGAAGCACAAGGTGAGGTTTATGCAGCGATAGCAATGGCTTTGCACGAAATGCAAGAAGAGGAAGTACATGACGTAGAAGAAACAGTACTAACTATCACTCGCGTAAAACGCAGCTATTCGCCATGGAGTTCTAAAATCTACACGTTGCGTGAAACTCCTCACAGAAAGTAATTCACTCCTTAATAGTAAAAACGATGAAAGAATATAAATATAAAATCAACGGTAACTTATACAAAGTAACCATCGGAAATATCGAAGATAATATTGCTCAAGTAGAAGTGAATGGTACCTCCTACAACGTAGAATTGGAAAAGCAACCCGTTAAGAAAGTTGTTAAGCCAGTTGTACGTCCGGTACCTACTACGCCTGCTCCACCGACCACACAAGTCGTAAAGCCAGCCGCCCCGGTAAGCAAATCAGGTGTTAAGTCTCCGCTACCAGGCGTAATTCTCGATATCAAAGTCAACGTAGGCGATAGCGTAAAGAAAGGACAGACTATACTTATCCTAGAGGCCATGAAAATGGAGAATAATATCAATGCCGATAAGGATGGTAAAGTGACTGCTATCAATGTAAGCAGAGGTGACTCTGTGCTTGAAGGAACCGACCTGATAATTATCGAATAAAGTATAGGAGCCAACTTACCAGCTAACGATTAAGCTTGTTCCCCGGATTTATGCCGGATTGATAAACATCGTGCTTCTGAGTATATGGTAATGGCTTTTATCGGTAGATATTACACGCACTTGGTTTTCGTTAACTAACGATACAAGCGTTTATAAGAAACGATGCGGATGTTTATAATAAACGTTCGCATCGTTTCTTATAAATGTTCTCTACACTTTCCCGACTACTCCCACAAGTGTGTCACTGGATTCCCTACCAATTTATTAATATTCCTTTTCTGCTCTCTCCTCGAAGCTGTTTGGCTTCTTCATCAATTTAGATGCAAGTCTGTTTCCCCAGACATCCACTCCCCCTCCCCCTACATACAAGAAAAAATATTTTATCTCTCATAGTCTCATCATTTTTCAATTAACAATCGAACAATCAACACATTAGACAATGAGAGATACTTTCAAAAAGAGGTATCTCTCATCATTTTCTCGCATTTTCACCCCTTTTTGGAGGTATCTCTCATGTTTTTTGAAGGATCTCTCATTCATTTTAGGTGCATTTTAGTGATACAATCTAGGGGAATAGACTCATCTACAAACTAATTAATCGGTAAGACACGCAATTGAAACAAGTGATGGAATGTAAACAGATGTCTAGCCATGGTCACTTTTTGCTATAAACACCTGATTGATAGTTTGATGTATTGCGTCTACTTTTCTCAGACTGATCTATCCAATACATAATACTAATTTCCAGAGGCTATGTACTTGGCAAAAATCTCCCAGCAGATAGTAGTAATCAACTAGTAAAAGGCATTTTTTGCCATTACATTTCCTGTTCCACATCTGTGGAACAGCTGACTCACATAATGTGGAACAGGTGTCGCACATATTGTGAAACGCCCGTCGCACATAATGTGGAACAGGAAATAAAAGGAAATAAACCTGAAAAAAGACTACTTAGATCCACTAATAGTTGCGCACAATACGGTTTAAGAAAAGACTTGTTTGGTAAATTGAATAGTCTGTTTTTTGAGAAGATGAGCAATAGCTATCGCTCATTGGAATAAAGTGATCCTAAAAAAAGAAGACGCAAAATAAGCAGCTGATATACTGAACGATATGCAAAAAAGTGATAAAGTCATGAGGTGTTGTATCATTGTGCAAAGTGCTTCTGTCAAGCCCCGCTGATAAAATTAGGAACACAGAAGAGCTACACGGATATTGTACAGTTTGCCAAAAGAGTCAAAACTTAAATAGTACTCAGGTAAAAAGAGAGATCCCATACTTCTGCAAGTGACCCTAATAAGCGCATAAAAAAAGAGGGCATATCGTTTTCAGATACGCCCTCTTCCTATTAATTATAGGTTGAGTTATTCAGCCAATTTGTTATCAGAGCCAAGTACACTCACAATTTTGTGCTTATACAGTTTCTCCATATTGTCACGAGCTGGGCCTAAATATTTACGTGGGTCGAACTCAGCCGGTTTTTCAGCAAACACTCTGCGTACAGCAGCAGTCATAGCCAAACGTGAGTCAGAGTCGATGTTGATCTTACAAACAGAAGATTTAGCTGCTTTACGCAACTCTTCTTCCGGAATACCGATAGCAGCTTTCAAAGCACCACCAAATTTATTGATTGTTTCCACTTCTTCTTCAGGAACAGAAGATGATCCATGAAGTACGATAGGGAAACCTGGAAGTTCTTTCATTACACCATCCAATACATCGAATGCCAAAGGAGGAGGTACCATGCGGCCAGTAACCGGGTCAACATGACACTGTTCCGGAGTGAATTTGAAAGCACCGTGAGAAGTACCAATAGAAATAGCCAAGCTATCGCAACCTGTTTTAGTTACGAAGTCTACCACTTCTTCCGGTTTAGTATATGTATGGTGTTCAGCAACTACGTCATCTTCTACACCAGCCAATACACCAAGTTCACCTTCAACAGTTACGTCGAATTGATGAGCATATTCAACCACTTTCTTAGTAAGAGCTACGTTTTCATCATAAGGAAGATGAGAACCATCGATCATTACTGAAGAGAAGCCTGAATCGATACAAGACTTGCAAGTCTCGAAAGTATCACCGTGGTCAAGATGAAGAACGATCTCTGGTTTTGCACAGCCCAATTCTTTTGCGTATTCAACAGCACCTTGAGCCATGAAGCGCAACAGAGTAGCGTTAGCGTATTGACGTGCTCCTTTAGAAACCTGAAGAATCACGGGTGATTTAGTTTCTGCAGCAGCCTTGATAATAGCCTGCAGCTGTTCCATATTGTTGAAGTTAAAAGCCGGGATAGCGTATCCACCTTTAATAGCTTTAGCAAACATTTCTCTAGTGTTTACCAGCCCTAAATCTTTGTAATTAATCATTTTGTTTAAAGTTTATTGTTAGTGAATAAAAATTCTACGCAAAAGTAAGCATTATCCTTCTAATAGCGAAGCCGGAAAAGAAAATATAGTAGAAAAAGCTTTAAATCGACGCCAATTATTTGAATAAAGAACCGGCTTAATATCAGATTGTAATGTCGAAATAGCAATAAAGGCTCTCTATTCGCGGAATTCACGCATGCAAAAGATAAGCTAAAAAGCCTAGTTGGCCGATATATAAGTAAAGGAACAGAGACCAAGGTCAGCGATCTTAAAACATATAGTAAAAAAGGTATCCGCAGACAAAAAACTGAATCTTTTTCAGCAAAACGTTTTCTTATTCAGGTAAATGCATTATCTTTGCGCCCTGAAAGTAACCATTACACTATTTCTTACCAAAATAGTACGAATATAATAATTTAAAAATTAGATACTGAAATGAAAAAAGGTATTCATCCAGAAAACTACCGTCCAGTAGTATTCAAAGATATGTCAAATGGTGATATGTTCTTGTCTCGTTCAACTGTAAACGCTAAAGAAGACGTTGAATTTGAAGGTGAAACTTACCCGTTGATAAAGATTGAAATTTCAAATACTTCTCACCCGTTCTATACAGGTAAATCTACATTGGTAGATACAGCCGGACGTGTTGACAAGTTCATGAGCCGTTACGGAGACCGTAAAAAGAAATAATTGCACTACTCAATAAGTGTAAAAAAAGAGAAGATGTCCCTTGGATATTTTCTCTTTTTTTTGTATATTTCGAACCAGAATCATTGAGTTCTCAAAACTAGTTCGTAATTTTGCGCCGTATTAGAACCAATACATTATGGTAAAATTTGATTCCCGCACATGGGTATCACGCGGAATAAGCGTTTTTCATTATTTAAAGAGTAAGTGTAATGCCTTTTGGAAGTGGTATAAACATCTCTTTCATCAAGCAAGTTGGTATAAAAAAGGCCTAGTTTCACTCACTACCTTTATTGCCTTATTTCTCATTTACCTGATCATGGTAGACGTAAACTTCTTATGGCTATTTGGTAAATCACCCAGTCTATCCAGCATCCACAACCCCGAGCAACCCATTGCCTCTGAATTATACAGTTCCGATGGAAAACTAATTGGAAAATTCTTTCGCGAGAATCGAACCCCGGTGAAATATGAGGAAATCTCTCCGGTGCTGATAAAGACCTTAATCAACACCGAAGATGAGCGTTTCTACCAGCATTTCGGCATTGACTTTCAAGGCGTATTTGCTGCTATCAAAGACATGATGCGTGGAGAAGCCCGTGGAGCTAGTACCATCACCCAACAGTTGGTCAAGAACATGTTCAAGGTGCGCTCCCAATACTCTACCGGACTACTTGGCAAGCTCCCCGGACTGAAATTATTGGTCATGAAATCAAAAGAGTGGATTACCGCGGTAAAGATCGAGTGCTTTTATAGCAAAGAAGAGATCCTGACGATGTACTTAAACACCGTCGACTTTGGCAGTAATGCTTATGGAATAAAGACAGCGGCATCCACCTACTTCCACACAACTCCTCAAAATATCACATACGAACAGGCGGCAACTTTGGTCGGACTCCTAAAAGCTACCACAACATACAATCCACGCCTCAACCCAAAGAATAGTTTAAAGCGTCGCAATGTAGTTTTGGAGAACTTACTTCAGCATAAAATTCTGTCGCGCGCAGAGTTTGATTCTTTAAAACAGATACCGATTCAGTTAAACTATAATATTGAAAGCAACTACAACGGTGAAGCTCTCTATTTCCGTGAAGCGGTAGCCAATGACTTACAAAAGTGGTGCAAAGAGAATGACAAAGACATTTATACCGATGGACTGAAAATATACACGACGGTCGACAGCCGCATGCAAAAATACGCAGAAGCTGCTGTAGATAAGCAAATGCGCATCGTACAACGAAACTTCGACAACCACTGGGGAAAACAGAACCCGTGGCGTGATCGTAATCATCAGGAGATACCTAACTTTATAGAGAACCTGGCAAAAAGCACAGTTTCCTACAAACAGTTAGAGCAGAAATTCCCCAATCAACCGGATTCTATTCAGTATTACCTGAATCTCCCCCACCGCCTTAAAGTATTTGATTATAATTTAGGCAGCCGAGATACAACTATTAGCACCATGGACTCCATTCGCTATATGGAGCGCTTCATGCATACCGGATTTGTTGCCATTGAACCACAAACCGGTTATGTAAAAGCCTGGGTGGGTGACGTCAATTTCAACTCATGGAAATATGACAAAGTAATTTCCAAGCGTCAGCCGGGATCGACTTTCAAGCTCTTTGTATATGCTGCCGGAATGGAAGCCGGTATGTCACCTTGCGATGAGCGTATCGATCAAAGTGTAGTATGGGATGTTATCGAAGACGGCAAACCTGCGCAATGGATTCCTCATAATGCCAATGGAGGAGCAACCGGTGACACGATGTCGCTGAAATGCGCGTTCGCCCAATCGGTCAACACCATCGCCGTGCAAGTAGCCAAAGAAGTGGGCATTCCCGCTATTGTGCGAACGGCACATGCAATGGGCGTTAAAACGCCTTTAGAGGAAACTCCGGCTATCAGCTTGGAGCTTCTGACGTCTCATTGCTCGAATTAGTAAATGCTTACACTACGCCGATCAATGACGGGCAATCTCATGATCCGGTTTTAGTTACCCGCATTGAGGACCAAAACGGGAATATACTTTATGAATACAAGGCTCCGCCCCCCACGCAAGCTATCCCCTATGAAACCGCTTTCCTTATGACTGAGATGCTAAAAGGAGGTATGACCGAACCCGGAGGTACATCAAAAGCTCTTTGGGCCTATGATCTTTTCCGATACGATACCGATTTTGGCGGTAAGACCGGTACATCTTCCAACCACTCCGACGCTTGGTTTGTAGGAGTAACACCTAAGCTAGTAGGCGGTGCATGGGTCGGTGGCGAACATCGTAGCATCCATTTCCGCACCGGAGAGCTTGGACAAGGAAGTCGTACGGCACTCCCTATCTTCGCTTACTTCATGGAGCAGGTTCTAAAAGATAAAGATCTTCCGCAATACCGAGGTAAGTTTCCGACCACTCCCAAAGAGAAAATAAGCAAACCATACGGTTGTAATGGAGATTATCGTCCGGTTCCGAGAGATACCGATTCTGTAGCAATCGTCTTGCCGGATAGTCTCATCGCCGACGAGGAAGAGCTGCAGAAGATCAATCTTAAAGATCATATTGAACAGAACCAATTAATCGAACAAAATAGTAAAACGATTCGAATACCTAGTAGATAAAAAAAGCCGATAAAAAGGACTGTCCAAAATAAAAAAAGACTATATTTGCTTCATTGTTACACAAAAATGCATAACCATGAAGCAAGTTAGACAATCCTTATCCTTTCTTTGGGTATCTATTCTCATCCTCGGATTTTATTCATGTGCCGGAACTCCAAAAGATATTGTTCCCTCTGCTGAATATGCTCCATACGTAACTGCTTACACAGGCGGGGTCATCTCGCAAACCTCAAGTGTGCGTATTGAACTGACCCAAGAACAGTCAATGGTTGATCTGAACAACGAATTGAAAGAAAACCCTTTCAGTTTCTCCCCTTCGTTGAAAGGAAAAGCTTATTGGGTAAATAACAATACCATTGAATTTGTCCCTGAAGAAGGCCAGTTGAAACCGGGAAAGCTTTATGAAGCATCTTTTCAACTTGGCGACTTTGTCAAAGTAGATAGCAAGTTGAAAGAATTCAACTTTTCCTTCCGGGTACAAGAACGGAACTTTACGCTCTACACAGAACCCATAAATATTACGGCTTCACAACCTGATGTCGCTAATATCAAAGGTGAAATCCATTTTAGCGATGCAGTAGCCAAAGAGCAGGTCGAGCAGATGTTCACCGTTACTGCTGATAATGGGCAAAAGTACCCCGTCAAGATTACCGCTACAGATAATCCGGCTAAGTACCAGTTCGCCATAAACAGCATTTCGAAAGCTAAGCAAGACTTCACCCTTGAAATAAAGGTGCAAGGGAAAGCGGTAAACATCGAACGGGAACAGGTTGAGAAGATAACAATTCCGGCAAAAGACGCATTCCAATTCCTATCGGCCCGACGCATTGAGCAACCTGAAAATGGAATAGAAGTCGTATTCTCCGAGCCTTTAAGCGAGTCACAAGATTTAAAAGGATTGATCGAAATACCGGAAATCACAAATTACATATTCCAGATCAAAGACAACAAAGTCAATATCTATTTTGAAGCCGGACAGCTTAACAAAGCGACTTTGAATATTAATGAAGGAATTAAAAACCTAAAAGATAAGCGATTGGGAACCTCCCATTCCATTTCTTTCAGTGAAATGAACCTGAAGCCGCAAGTGGAAATGCCGGTAGAAGGCGCTATACTCCCCGACTCTAAGAACTTAATCATTCCTTTCCGTGCAGTCAACCTTTATGCGGTCGACCTGAGTGTCATTCGTATTTACGAGAATAACATTCTTGGGTTTATGCAAAGCAACTCACTCGCTTCGGCAAGCGAACTGCGTCGTTTTGGACGATTGATTTATAAGAAAACTCTGTGGTTAAGCAAAGACGCGTCGAAAGACGTTCATAAATGGGAAGACTATTCCATTGATTTGGCCGGACTAATTCAGCAAGAACCCGGAGCAATTTACCGCATCGTACTCTCTTTCAAACAAGAGTATTCCGCCTATCCTTGCGGAGGCGGTGAGCAAGAGAAGGCTATCAGCTTTGCCGACGATGGGCCTAGTCTGACAAAGGTATCGTCAGGCATAACGGATGAAGAGGAGGAAGCGTGGGATATACCAAACTCCTATTATTACTATACCGGCAACGAACCGATCAACTGGAACGACTACAATTGGCAAGAGCGTGACAACCCTTGTCATCCATCCTATTATATGCAATCTTCCGAGCAGCCTCTTGCAATGTGTTGGCTTCTAATCTGGGAATGATTGTAAAGCGTAACTCACTAAATAAGCTATGGATAGCAGTCAACAACATACTGACTACCGAGCCGGTGGGGAAAGCAAAAGTGACCGTCTACAACTATCAGTTGCAACCCATTGGAACTGCTGAGACAGATGGTGATGGATTCGCTTTGATAAGTTCCAAAGGAGTTCCTTTCATTGTAATGGCGGAATCCGACAAGCAAAAAGTTTATGTGAAAGTTGTCGATGGAGAAGAACAATCCACCAGCCGATTTGATGTAGGCGGTAAAGAAGTCCAAAAAGGATTGAAAGGCTTTATTTATGGTGAAAGAGGTGTATGGCGTCCGGGAGACACCTTACATATCGCATTCATCTTGCAAGATCAGGAAAAACGGATTCCTGATAAACACCCGGTAGCGTTGGAACTCTTTAACCCAAGAGGACAGTTCTATACCAAACTAATATCGACCAACGGCCTTCATGGTTTCTACACATTCAGTGTTCCTACCAAAGCGGAAGATCCAACCGGCTTTTGGAATGCGTATATTAAAATAGGTGGAACAGCCTTCCATAAATCGTTGCGTATTGAAACCATCAAGCCGAACCGTTTGAAGATTAACCTCAAACTTCCGGGAAGTATTATCAAAGCAGCCGATAGTGAAGTACACGCGAACCTCTCGTCAGCCTGGCTGACCGGGGCCACCGCATCCGGATTGAAAGTTAAATCCGAAATGACATTGTCGAGAGTAAACACACAATTCAAGAACTATAACCAATACTTATTCAATAATCCGGCGAGCGAATTCTCGACAGTCAAGACAGATGTATTCAGCGGCACTTTAGATGCAAGCGGTAACGCAAGCTTCCCGCTGAAACTTCCGAATGCCGAAAATGCTCCGGGTATGCTGAATGCCAGTATAACGACTCGCGTGTTCGAACCGGGAGGAGATGCAAGCATACATACGTTGTCTGTACCGTTCTCACCCTTCCAGTCGTATGTCGGTATTAATCTGAATCAGCCCAAAGGCAAATACATTGAAACAGATAAAGACCATGTGTTTGACCTTGTAACTGTAAATGCAGAAGGCAAACCAATAAGTCGCTCCAACCTGGAATACAAGATTTATCGCATCAGTTGGAGCTGGTGGTGGGAGAACAGTAGTGACTCCTTCGGCTCTTATATCAATAGTCCGTCCATAACTCCCGTATCAAGTGGAGTTGTATCGACCAAAGGAGGAAAAGGCTCATTTACATTCCGCGTAACTACCCGGAATGGGGACGTTATCTGGTATATGTGAAAGATCGGGAAAGCGGACATGCCACCGGAGGAGCCGTATTTATTGATTGGCCCGAATCACGTGGCCGCTCAAACAAAGCAGATCCGAGCGGAATCAAAATGCTTTCTTTCTCATTGGATAAAGACAGCTATGAAATTGGCGAAAACATAACAGCGACTATTCCGGCTGCGGCAGGAGGCCGTGCACTCGTTTCACTCGAAAATGGTACGTCTGTGCTCCGTAGGGAGTGGATTGAGGTAAACGATAAGGGAGATACCAAATACCAATTCAAGGCAACTTCTGAAATGGCTCCGAATGTCTACCTACATATCAGTTTATTGCAGCCACATGCCCAGACGGTTAACGATCTTCCGATCCGTATGTACGGGGTAATGCCTGTCTTTGTTACTGATAAGCAGACTGTGCTGCAACCACAAATCAAGATGCCGGATGTTCTCCGTCCTGAAACAGCTTTCAATGTGACGGTCAACGAGAAGAATGGTAAGCCTATGACCTATACGCTGGCCATTGTTGACGATGGTTTGCTGGATCTGACTAACTTCAAGACGCCTGATCCTTGGAATGATTTCTATGCACGCGAAGCACTAGGCATCCGAACTTGGGATATGTATGATAATGTATTGGGTGCATCAGCCGGCAGATACAGTTCGCTATTCAGTACCGGAGGTGATGAAACGTTGAAACCGGCAGATACCAAAGCCAATCGCTTCAAGCCGGTTGTGAAATACCTCGGCCCTTTCTATATAGGTAAAGGCAAGAGTCAAACCCATCAGATCACCCTACCGATGTACGTAGGTTCGGTGCGCGCCATGGTCGTAGCCGGACAAGACGGTGCTTACGGTAAAGCGGAGAAAAACGCCTTCGTACGTACCCCACTGATGTTACTTTCTACACTTCCACGCGTAATCAGTACCCAAGAAGAAATCTTGGTGCCGGTTAATGTTTTCGCGATGGAGAAGAATGTAAAGGCGGTAACAGTTACACTCAGTAGCAATGGCCCCACACAGATAGTCGGTAGCAGCCAACAGTCTCTTACATTTACGGAGACAGGAGATAAGATGGTGTTCTTCAAAATCAAGACAGGAAGCAAAACCGGTAAGGTAACCATTCACCTAGCCGCTTCCGGTGGAGGACAACAGACCAAAGAGACGATCGAAATAGATGTACGCAATCCGAATCCGGCAGTTACGCTTCGAGAAAGCCAATGGATCGAGTCCGGAAAAAGCAAAGAGCTGAGCTATACTATCGAAGGATCCGCACAAGAGAATCATGCGCAACTGGAAGCCTCGCGGATACCATCTGTGGATATAAGTCGCCGGTTCGACTTCTTATATGACTATCAACATAACTGTACGGAGCAGATTACCTCCAAAGGGCTCCCGCTATTATTTATCGGACAATTCAAAGCGGTAGATGATAAAGAATCCAAGCGGATCAAAGAAAACGTGCAAGAAGCTGTTAAGCAATTATATGCCGCCAACTTCCGAATGGAGGATTTGTTTACTGGCCGGGAAATGCTTCTGCGGATGAATGGGTGACCTCCTACGCAGGTATGTTCCTCAGTCTCGCGCAAGAAAAAGGATATGCGGTGAATAGCAATGTGTTGAACAAATGGAAGCGCTTCCAACGGGCTGCTGCTCAGAACTGGCGTGCGCCTCAAGAAGCAAACACTTGGTATTATTGGCAGTCTGACTTGCAACAATCATTCCGTCTCTTCACGCTTGCCTTAGCCGGTGCTCCCGAACAAGGTGCGATGAACCGAATGAAAGAAATGAGCAACCTGTCTCAACAAGCCCGTTGGCGATTGGCAGCCGCCTATGCGCTAACCGGAAAGACGAAACCCGCTAATGAGTTGATATTCCAAGTCCAGACAACCGTCAAACCCTACTCGTCTAACAATTGGGTGTATGGCTCTTACGATCGGGACGAAGCTATGATTCTGGAAACGTTGATCTTGATGAATAGAGAGAAAGACGCACTGACTCAAGCTAAGATCGTATCGGCAAACTTGACGAAAGAGAGTTGGTTCAGCACGCAATCGACGGCATTCTCGTTAATGGCAATGGGACGGTTGGCTGAAAAGCTATCCGGTACACTGGACTTTACTTGGAAACTCAACAACAAACAACAAGCGGCAGTTAAATCAGCGAAAGCGATTTTCACTACCGAGTTGCCTAACAAGCCGGGTCACGGAACAGTGAGCGTAAGCAATAAAGGTAAAGGTGTATTGCATGTCGATTTGGTAACCCGGACACGTTTGTTGAACGATACGTTGCCCGCCATCGCCAATAATCTACACCTGACCGTAAGGTATACCGATATGAACGGTTCGCTGATTCATGTGGAAGAGATCAGACAAGGTACCGACTTCCAAGCAGTAGTTACGGTTTCCAATATCAGTGGAACGACTGATTACAACAACCTGGCTCTGACTCATATCATTCCGTCGGGTTGGGAAATCTACAACGAGCGAATGGTTAGTACAGCACAAACTGCCACTTCCTCAGATAAGTATGATTATCGGGATATCCGGGATGACCGCATACTGACCTATTTCAATCTACGTCAGGGAGAATCGAAAACATTCATCGCAAGGTTACAAGCTAGCTATGCGGGTAACTTTGTATTGCCCGCCATCCAATGCGAGGCCATGTACGATTCCAATGCACAAGCACGTACTAAAGCCGGTAAGTGTCAGGTTATCCGATAAGAACGAATGAAAATACGTAGAAGCATATCACGCAAGCAGAAAGTTATACTGGGGTGTAGTATCATTTTGCTTACGTGGTATGCTTTCTGCTTACCCCGCCAGTTATTCCATTTCCCCTATTCGACCGTCGTGACCGACCGGAACGAGGAACTTTTGGGAGCACGCATTGCTTCTGATGGGCAATGGCGTTTTCCTCCCAGACAAACGACACCCGATAAAATAAAACAATGCCTCATCGAGTTCGAAGACCGCCACTTCTACCGCCATTGGGGAGTCAATCCGCTGGCAATAGGAAGGGCCTTTTATCAGAATCTGAAAGAAAAGCGTATTGTCAGTGGTGGAAGTACGCTTACCATGCAAACCATCCGACTTGCACGAAACGAGCCACGTACTTTCGGGGAGAAGATAATCGAAATGATCTGGGCTACCCGGTTGGAATTTCGCTATTCGAAAGAGAAGATACTCTCTCTATACATCTCACACGCCCCCTTCGGAGGAAATGTGGTAGGGTTGGATGCGGCGGCCTGGCGTTATTTCGGTCATTCGGCCGAGGATTTGTCGTGGGCTGAGTCGGCAACTCTTGCCGTATTGCCGAATGCTCCCGCCATGATCCATTTATCCAAAGGCAGAAAAGCCTTACTCGCCAAACGGAATCGCCTGTTGAAACAACTTCTTGCAAAGGGAAAGTTGCCTCTTTCCGATTATGAGTTGGCGATCAGCGAACCTCTTCCCGACGAACCACACCCACTTCCACAAGTGGCACCCTACTTGGTCAGTCGCTTTTATCAGGAAAAGAACGGTGAATACAATGTGTCGACCATTGACAAAAGTACTCAGAAGCAGATCGAAGAATTAGCCGAACGTTGGAGCAACGAGTTTAACCGGAGTGACATTCGGAATATGGCTATTTTGGTTATTGACATACGCACCAATCAGGTTGTCGCCTATTGTGGAAATGTACACTTCACACGCCAAAAGCAGGGGAATCAAGTAGATGTGATTCAGGCACCAAGAAGTACGGGTAGCATCCTGAAACCTTTTCTCTACTATACGATGCTTCAGGAAGGATCGTTGTTGCCGCATACCCTGCTGCCCGACATTCCGATAAACATCAACGGGTTTGCCCCGCAAAATTTCAATTTGCACTTTGAAGGAGCAGTTCCTGCTTCGGAAGCATTGGCACGTTCACTGAATATTCCCTCAGTCACCATGTTGCAACAATACGGAGTTCCGAAGTTCCACCACTTCCTGCAACAGATAGGTTTGAAAACCATCACCCGTTCGCCATCGCATTACGGTTTGTCACTCATCCTCGGTGGAGCGGAAGCCACACTCTGGGATGTTACAAACGCTTATGCCAATATGGGACGCAGTTTATTAAAGCAACCGCAAACGTCCGCCAGGTTACTTCTCAACACGCCCGAGACAATTCTGCCGGGAACTTTTGAGCCGGGTGCCGTATGGCAGGTATTCGATGCGATCAAAGAGGTAAACCGTCCCGAAGAAATTGATTGGAAAGCGATCCCCTCCATGCAACCCATAGCGTGGAAGACCGGAACAAGTTATGGCTTCCGCGATGCCTGGGCGGTTGGCGTCACTCCCCGCTATGCGGTCGGAGTATGGGTGGGCAACGCAACGGGCGAAGGCAAACCCGAGTTAATCGGTGCTCGTACAGCCGGTCCGGTTCTGTTCGATGTGTTTAATATCCTTCCATCTGCACATTGGTTCGAACGTCCCACAGGGATATTCGTTGAAGCTGAAGTCTGCCGGGAGTCGGGACATTTGAAAAGCCGCTTCTGTGCTGATACCGATACACTCCTTATTCTACCGGCCGGACTGAAAACGGAAGCCTGTCCGTATCATCACCTCGTAACGTTATCAGCCGACGAGACACATCGGGTTTATGAGAATTGCGCCAATGCAGAACCTACAATCCGTAAATCCTGGTTTAGTCTGCCTCCCGTATGGGAATGGTACTACAAGCAACACCATCCCGAGTACAAACCGCTTCCTCCTTTCAAGGCCGGATGTGGAGAAGCCTCGCTCCTCCCGATGCAGTTTATTTACCCGTCGCCCAATGCTCGTATCAAGTTGCCCAAACAGCTTGATGGCAGTAGAGGATTCCTGACTGTGGAGCTTGCGCATAGCAATCCAAACACAATTATCTTCTGGCATTTGGACAACACCTATCTTACACAGACACAAGACTTTCACAAGCTTTCGCTACAACCTGCGCCGGGCAAACATTCGCTGACTGCCGTTGACAGTGAAGGCAATACGGTTTCCACCACATTCTTTATCGAGTAAGCGATGATTTCGTTATCTTTGTAGCATGAAAAAGTCGCTTAAAGAAAACGGAGGACTACCCGCATCTATACTTTGGACATTGGCTATCGTAGCCGGTGTATCGGTAGCCAACCTCTACTATAATCAGCCACTACTGAATATGATACGCCACGAACTCGGTGTATCTGAGTTTAAAACGAACCTGATTGCGATGGTAACGCAAATCGGTTATGCGCTCGGGCTGTTATTCATCATCCACTGGGCGACTTATACCAGCGCAAGAAGATTATTCTGGTAAACTTCACCATCCTGATTCTCTCGTTGCTGACCATCGGATTATCGCATGACATTCATCTGATCCTAGGGGCTTCGCTCCTCACCGGTATCTGTTCCGTAATTCCACAGATTTTTATTCCGATAGCCTCTCAGTTCTCTAAGCCTGAGAACAAAGGGCGCAATGTAGGCATTGTCGTTTCCGGTTTGCTGACAGGTATTCTCGCTTCGCGAGTAGTCAGTGGTTTTGTCGGCGAGTGGTTCGGCTGGCGTGAGATGTACTTCATCGCCGCAGGACTCATGTTCATCTGCGCCATCGTAGTACTCAGCATCCTACCCAACATACAACCTAACTTTAAAGGGAAGTACAGTGATCTGATGAAATCACTCTTCTCACTGCTCAAAGAATATCCGCAACTACGTATTTACTCCATTCGTTCCGGATTGGCCTTCGGCTCCTTTCTGGCGATGTGGTCTTGTTTGGCATTCAAAATGGGAGAAGCTCCCTTCTTCGCCAGCAGTGATGTCATCGGTTTACTCGGACTTTGCGGTGTGGCCGGTGCCTTATCGGCTTCGCTCGTAGGAAAATATGTAAAACAAGTCGGCGTGCGTCCCTTCAATTTTATAGGATGCGCATTGCTCCTCTTCGCCTGGTTGCTACTCTATATGGGAGAAAACCTGTATGCGGGCATTATAGCAGGTATCATAATCATCGATGTTGGCATGCAATGTATTCAGCTAAGCAACCAAACCAGTATATTCGAACTTTGTCCGAAGGCGTCGAACCGTATCAATACGATCTTCATGACTACTTATTTCATCGGAGGATCGTTGGGTACTTTTCTGGCGGGAACCTTTTGGCAATTGCATGGGTGGCACGGTGTTGTGGGAGTCGGTGCTATCCTAACCAGTTTATCGTTGTTGATTACCATTCTCAGCAAAAAGTAAAGCAGATTAAAACAAACTGTCGGCAAAACCGTTTAATATAAAACCCGAAAGCAAATGAAATATGGAGTCAGCAAGCAATTCTTACTCATCACAGCAGGACTTGTCTGGATAATAGCCGGAGTCAATGTGTTACGAATAGGAATTATTACTTGGATGAATTGTACCGAAAACTGGTTATTGGAAGTTGGAGAAGCGACTGTTGTATTCCTTTTATTCTATCTATTGATCTTCCGTAAGCTCTATATCAAGCATACCCGCCGAATCGAAGAAAAGGAATCGGAGAAACACGCCCCTCTTTCCTTTTTCGATACCAAAGGCTGGTTGATCATGCATTCATGATTGCCTTAGGGGTTACCATCCGGCGTTTCCAACTACTTCCCGAAAGTTTTATTTCGGTGTTTTATACGGGATTGTCCACTGCTCTCATACTGACAGGCATACTGTTTCTTCGTTATTGGTGGCTGAGACGTAATTGATCGGATGGAGCAAGCCGACTTTTTAAATGATTAAATATATGGAACTAACAGAACAAGATAGAAAAGATTTCCTCCGCTTCCAACGCAATGAGATAACCGAGAGCCTGGTATACGAGCGTTTGGCCTCTATTGAAAAAGATGAATCGAACCGGAAAACCCTCCGACTGATTGCTGCAGAGGAACGTTCACACTACCATATACTCAAGAAATATACCGGCCAAGACGTAGCTCCCAGCCGGAAACGTTTAGTGCGTTTTTATCTGCTTGCCCGTATATTAGGCATCACATTTGCCATTAAGCTGATGGAGTCCGGCGAAGAAAATGCGCACAATAATTATGATAAGTATACTTACCTGCCCGATCTGCAAGAATTAGCTCAGGAGGAAAAAGTACATGAAGGCAAACTGATCGCACTCATCAATGAAGAGCGGCTGGATTATATGGGTTCTGTCGTCTTGGGTTTAAATGACGCACTTGTAGAATTCACCGGTGCATTGGCAGGATTCACCTTGGCCTTAAGCGATAGCAAACTGATTGCGCTCACCGGTAGCATTACCGGTATTGCAGCCGCCTTATCCATGGCTTCTTCCGAATATCTGTCGACTAAATCGGAAGGTGGAGAAGGCAAGAAGCCGGCAAAAGCAGCCATTTACACCGGCATCGCTTACCTGATTACGGTCGTTGCACTTGTAACTCCCTTCATTTTAATCAGCAATGTAATAGCCGCACTGGGTGTTATGTTGTTCATGGCGTTGACTATCATTGCTTTATTCAACTACTATTATGCTGTTGCCCGGGGAGAAAGCTTCCGCAAGCGGTTCACCGAGATGGCAGTACTCAGCTTTAGTGTCGCAGCGATCAGCTTCCTGATAGGATATGCGCTCAAAACGTTTACAGGAATCGACGCTTAACTAAAAAACATCTCCCGTACTCAAAGAGCGAGGCCCTGCGAGTACTTCCAAGTTCCCCCCCCGAACAGATTCGCTTCGGGGGAATTCGAGCTGCGACCGTTAATAAGGCTTCAAAGCTAAACAAAGTGGTACATCTTTTGTTACTTCGATAAAAGAGAAACAGAATATAAACCTAAACAATAAAAAGAGATGAAAACACTTATTCTATTCGTAACAATGGCATTAGTGGGTGCGGGCCATACAGCATCCTATGCCCAAAAAGGGAATACGGTTTCTAACACCGTAGATAAAAAAGTACAAAAAGAAGCTAAAAAAGCCAAGATGCGTGCCGAAGAGGAAGCGATTAACCAAGCTTCCTACGAGCTGGCCTTGGATGCCCTGAAAAACAAACAATTCGTTTTGGAAGCCGACAAAGTGACCTTCCGCAACGGTATGAGCACATTTGTGACATCGAACACCAATTTTGTTTTGATGGATAAGAACAGGAGTACGGTTCAGGTGGCTTTCGACACAGCCTATCCCGGTCCGAACGGTATCGGTGGCGTTACGGTGGACGGGAACGCATCCAACCTGAAAATGACGGTCGACAAGAAAGGGAATGTCAACTATTCGTTCAATGCACAAGGAATAGGCATCTCCGCACAAATCTTTATAACGATGACCAGTGGTAGTAATAAAGCCAGCGTTACGGTCAATCCGAACTTCAGCAACCGCAATCTGACACTCAACGGAGAGATCGTTCCCTTGGAGCAATCGAACCTTTTCAAAGGCCGCTCCTGGTAAGAAGAAATGAAGAAACTCGGGTAACTCCGCTACAAATTACATAAAAAGCGTACATTTGTAGCGGAGTTTTTCTATTTTTGCAAACATTATGAGAGAATACATCATCGCAGACAACCAAGATATTAGCAGAGCCGGACTTATGTTTCTGCTCAGCAGAATAAAGGAAATAGATGTTCTTCGGGAAGCAGATAACAAAACAGAACTGATTCGCGAGATACGCCTACACCCCCAGGCTGTGGTGATTCTGGACTATACACTCTTCGACTTTGCCGGTGCCGACGAACTGATCGTGCTCCAGCAACGGTTCAAAGAAGTGAACTGGATTCTATTTTCCGACGAACTGAGTATGAGCTTCTTACGACAGATTCTATTCAGCAGCATGGCCTTTAGTGTCGTCATGAAGGACAACTCCAAAGAAGAAATCCTGAGTGCCATTCAATGTGCTTCGCGCAAAGAACGATTCATCTGCAATCATGTCAGTAACCTCTTGCTTTCAGGGGCAGGTTCTCCCGGAAGCGTCAGCAATACCGTCAACGATCATCTGCTGACACAAACAGAAAAAAACATTCTCAAAGAAATCGCTTTAGGCAAAACTACCAAAGAGATCGCTTCGGAAAAGAACCTGAGTTTCCACACCATCAACAGCCACCGCAAGAACATATTCCGGAAACTGGGTGTAAACAACGTACACGAAGCGACCAAATATGCCATGCGGGCAGGAATTGTCGATTTGGCAGAATACTATATCTAAATCGTAATTTCTCCGCTACCGATACACAGTTCGGACGCTTCATCATAGATCACCCCGAACTGTCCGGGAGCAATGCCTTGCAGTTTCTCCGAAGACAAGATACGGTATCCGTTATCTTCCCTGATCAGTTTCCCTTTGGCAAACTCCGGCGTATGCCGAATCTTAAAGGTTATGTCTACTTCGCTGGTACGATCTCCCCACGGATTCTCCGTAATGAAATGGAAATCTTCGAAACGGAACTCGTTGCCGTATTGGGTTTCCACGCCATAGCCATGCGAAACATAGATAATATTGGCTTCCACATCTTTCTTGATCACAAACCAAGGCCCGCCACTCAGTCCCAAGCCTTTCCGTTGTCCAATGGTGTGAAACCAATATCCGTGATGCGTTCCTACTTTCTTTCCCGTCTCCAGTTCGATGATCGGGCCTTCTTTCTCACCCAAAAAGCGACGAACGAAGTCGTTGTAGTTAATCTTTCCCAGGAAACAGATTCCCTGACTATCTTTCCGCCGTGCACTGGGCAGTGCGGCCGAAACAGCAAGCTGGCGAACCTCCTGTTTCATCAGATGTCCGATGGGGAACATCAGCTTAGACACCTGCAAAGCATCTATCTGCGCGAGAAAATCGGTTTGGTCTTTCAACGGGTCTTTAGCCGTAGCCAGCCACGTCTTCCCGTCTCGGATTTGTGTGGTGGCATAATGCCCGGTTGCGGTAAAGTCGAAATCCTTTCCGACCTTCTGTTCAAAGCAGCCGAATTTAATCAGCTTGTTACACATCACATCGGGATTCGGAGTCAGCCCCTTGCGGATCTTATCAATCGCATAAGCCGCCACGTTGTCCCAATACTCGCGATGCAAGTCAATGATTTCCAACGGCAGGCCATACTTGCGAGCCGTAGCCGTTGCCAGTTCGATATCTTCTTCCGCCGAGCAATCCATATAGTCGGCGCCGTCCATACCAATCTTGATGTAGAAAAGAGAGGGCTTATACCCTTGCTCACAAAGGAGGTGTACGACCACTGAACTGTCGACACCTCCCGATAACAATGCAGCTATCTTCTTATTATCTTCCATTAAATTCCTTTTTACAAGTTCGCCTTCCCCTGCCAAAGCCTGCCTGCACGTTGCTCTGCCGACAGCCATCATCCGATGGAAGGACGAAACCTGAATCTATCTATACAATATTTAATTCCATTTTAATGTTACAACGTTCATAAGCAGCATTCAGGTTCGGCACTTCCTGAAAACCCAATTTACGGTAGAGTGCAATAGACGAAGCCAGACGCGTATTCCCTTCCAAAACAATTTTCCGGACTTCATGTTCACGCGCATACGCTAATAATGCTTCGCCCAGAAGAGTTCCGATTCCTCTTCCCTGATATTGGGGAGACACTGCCATTTTAGCCAGTTCATAATAACCTTCGGGAGCATGCTTGATAAGCGCGCAGCACCCCACCGGTTTCCCCTGTCCGTTTACAGCAAAGAAGATTTGTCCGCCTTGCTTCAGAATGTATCGCTCGGGGTCGTTAAGTACGACACGATCAGAACTCTCCAAATGGAAGAAAGTCTGTATCCATTCTAAATTAAGACGAACAAAAATCTCTTAGGTAAACGGGTTGATACAGTTCTATTCTCAACTCGTTCATAGCGTCATGCTATTAAATTTTAGCCAAGGCCTGATCCAAATCTGCAATAATATCATCAATATGCTCCGTACCAACCGACAAGCGGATTGTACTTTGCTTAATACCTTGTTCCAACAGTTCCTTTTCGCTCAACTGCGAGTGGGTGGTGGTAGCCGGGTGAATCACCAGCGATTTCACATCCGCCACGTTAGCCAACAACGAGAAGATCTCCAAGCTGTCAATCAGTTTATGCGCTTCTGCCTGTCCCCCTTTAATTTCAAATGTAAAGATAGAGCCTCCCCCGTTAGGGAAATACTTCTGATACAGTGCATGATCGGGATGCGAAGGTAAAGCCGGATGATTGACCAGATCTACTTTAGGATGTTTTTTCAAGTAGTCGACCACTTTCAACGCATTCTCTACGTGACGTTCAACACGCAAAGAGAGTGTTTCCAATCCTTGCAAAAGGATGAAAGCATTGAACGGGCTGATAGCCGCACCCGTATCGCGCAACAATACCGCACGGATACGTACCGCATAAGCTGCCGGGCCTGCCGCATCGACAAAACGAACGCCGTGATAACTTGGGTCCGGTTCGGTGAGTTGCGGGAATTTGCCGGAGGCCACCCAGTCGAACTTACCGGAGTCTACTATAACGCCACCGAGTGAGGAACCATGTCCACCGATAAACTTAGTAGCCGAATGAATCACTATATCAGCACCATGCTCGATGGGGCGAATGAGGTATGGAGTACCGAATGTATTGTCGATAAGCAAAGGGATTTTGTGCCGGTGAGCTATTTCAGCCACAGCATCAATATCAATCAGGTTGCAGTTCGGGTTGCCGAACGTTTCAATGAACAAGGCTTTGGTGTTATCCTGAATGGCTCGTTCAAAGTTCTGCAAATCAGTCGGATCGACAAAAGTTGTAGTTACTCCATAGGTAGGCAACGTATGTGCCAACAAATTGTATGTTCCCCCGTAGATTGTTTTGGCAGACACAATGTGGTCGCCGGCACGGGTAATGTTTTCGAAAGCATAGGTAACCGCGGCAGCACCGGAAGCGACAGCCAGTCCGGCAACTCCTCCTTCGAGGGCAGCAACGCGCTTTTCGAACACATCTTGTGTCGAGTTGGTCAACCGTCCGTAAATGTTACCCGGATCCTGAAGCCCGAAGCGAGCAGCAGCATGCGCCGAGTTGCGGAACACATACGAAGTGGTTTGATAAATAGGAACGGCGCGCGCATCAGTTGCGGGGTCGGGAGTCTCTTGACCTACATGTAGTTGTAGTGTTTCAAAGTGTAATTTCTTTGGTTCCATTTGCATTCTATATTTAGTTAATACCGATTGAAAACTTCGATGATGCAAAGATAAGGGAAGATCAGCGTATTACCAATCACATATTGAAGTCATTTTTGTACCATAATCGTGGTAAATCACGAAGAATTTCCTACATTTGCGAACTGAAAAGCTTATAAAGACGATGAATTTAAGAAAGATAATCCTTTTACCGGTTGCTACGGTTATAGTAATATGCAGCTTCGTATCCTGCGGTCAAGACCGTTGGCCGGAGTATGCACCGCGTATCGCTTTAGATAGTTGGATATACGATGTCATGCAGGAAAATTACTTATGGTACAACCAAATGGCTTCGCAAGAAGATTTAAATCTTTTTTTGAGACCAGCCGAATTCTTAGCCAAAGCGAAGATCAGCACCGACAATTACTCTTCTGTAGACTCCATTCGGCCAATTCCATTGCCGGTCTATGGTTTCGACTATTCGCTGGTGCGCAATCCGGATAACGATACAGCCTATAACGCACTTATTACGTACGTCATCCCCAACTCTCCCGCAGATGTCGCCGGACTGAAACGAGGTAACTGGATCATGAAAGTAGATACTTCCTTTATTAGTAAGAAGTATGAAGCAAAATGGTTGCAAGGAGTTGACATGCGCCGATTGGTGATGGGTAAATGGACGCAAATCGAAATCGAACCCGACCCCGGAGAAGAGGAACCGACAGAACCGGTATACGAATACAAAGTGTTGCCCACTAAAGATACATTGGATCTGGGCGTAGCCGCTATTGTAGAAGATACACCTATCCATACGTATAAAACGCTGTCGCTCAAAGACGGAAGCGAAGTGGGTTATCTAATGTACAACAGCTTCACCGCCGGGACAAACCACGAACCGGAAAAGTATAACGATATGCTACGTGCGATCTCCGTCGAACTCAGCCAGAAGAATATTAACCGGCTCATTCTGGACTTGCGCTACAACGCCGGCGGAAGCATGGACTGTGCGCAACTACTGGGCACACTTATGGTACCTCCTTCTTTTCTCGACCAACCGATGGTGAACCTGAAATACAACGATAAGAACACGGCTAAAGACAAGGCTATAACTTTCGACCAATCGTTGCTGGGTTCCGGCAAGAATCTGGATTTGACAACGCTCGTCGTTTTATTTAGCAGCCAGACAGCCGGTGCACCGGAGATGATGATATTCGGAGTCAATGGCAAAATAGGGAAAGTGGTTGGTATAGGTAATTCCACCAAGGGGCAAAATGTGGCTACGGAACGATTCGTTCATGAAGATTTCGGATGGGCAGTCAACCCAGTGGTATGTACCATAGTCGATGCAGAGAACAAAACATACGGCTCTTTCCAACCAACCTTCGCGGTAAGCAATGCTTCGACCGATTACGCGAACTTCCTTCCGTTTGGCGATCCCAAGGAAACGTTGTTAAGCAAAGCGATTGAGTATATGGAAACGGGAACAGTTGTTACCTCAAAAACGTCCAAAACAAACGGTGTAACTGCCCCACTAAAAATAGAGAAAAGCGTGAAAAGTCCGGCTAGCCTGCGCTTCGCCAAAGGCCTGCAAATCAAATAAGCATGAGGAAAATCGCTGCAATTCTACTATTTTCTGTATGCCTAGCGGGCTGTTCCGACTCTGACGATAACGAGACACCCCGTTCGTTCAACCGGATTCTGTTGACGGAAGTATGCAACGGAGCATCTAGCTATAATATTAAAAGGAGCGAAGAGTATCGGTATGTCGGCGGACGGATGATGAGTCGTACCGTCAGCCAACAATTTATAGCACCGGGTACCGAACCTGTAGAAAGCACTCGTGTCTCTTTCGCATACGCTGACGATCACAACTCGGTGACGCTGACCGACGAGGTCGATACCAAGCGCAACTACTCACTTGATGCCGATGGTTATGCTACCGAATGCCTCTACGAAGCTTATAAAGATCGCCGACTCTATACTTTTTCCTACACAAACGGGTATCTGACGCAACTTACTGAGAAGTTACTTCCGGCATACGGTTCGGGAGAAGGCGCTCTTTTTCATACGCTCGACTTGGCTTACAGTAATGGCAGCCTTGCTTCTATCGCATCTTCTTCTTTCAGGGACTCCCCAACCACCCCAACTAATCAATTCCGGACTATCTGCGAAGCAGGCACGGACAAGAATGTATACGCTTTTCCTTGTCTGGAACTTCTGGACACATATCCGCTCACTTTCCATCACGAAGCGCTCTTTGCCGGTATGCTCGGTAAAGTTTCACAGCACTTAATAGCCCGGTCATACCCGGAGCAAACAATTGGCAAGTATTCCGAATCGACTGCCTATACATACGAATTCAATGCTCAGAAGAAACCAACCACCATCCGCAAACGTATGACGTATACGGGAGGTAAGGAGCAAGATATATATCCCAACCAACGGGATATCGCCATTACCATCGAGTAATTCGGTTTGATTCCCTATCAAACACGCAAAAAGAAGTACTGTACTTGCCTGTTTCATGCCAGTGAAACTTTTGTTTCCTCGGCCGAAACTTTTGTTTCTCCAGCAGGAAACTTTTTTCTCATCACTAAGAGAATAAATTCTCACCTAGATGAAACTTTTTTCTCATCGGCATGAAACAACTGAGACAACCGGTTGTTTTTCCTAAAACAAAGGGAGAAACCTTGCCAATCAACGGACTTCCGCAATTAACTGGAACTAGCATTCGCACCTCGGCAACCGAGCGAGCGTCACGGCAACCGCCACCACTTCTCGAAAAACAAAGCCATACTTCAGACGGAATACGGTTCAAAGTGAATGAGAGATCCCTCAAAATTGATGAGAGATAGGCTCAAAAAAGGGCAAAAACAGGAGGAAATGATGAGAGATAGCACTTTTGGGAAGTATCTCTCATTGCGTATCACACTGATTTACTGCCTATTAATCAACAAACAATGAGACCATGAGAGATGAAATATTTTTTCTTTCTTGTAGAGGGGAATGATATAAGTAGGAAACGGAAACGTTGGCCGACAATAGCCTGACCGGTAAGTATTAAGAGTCTAGCCTTCAGCTATTAATACCCCAGTACTCAACTAACTAGTGCCAGTACTCGGGCTGTTACATTCAGGTACCTGAATTACCATAAGCAAGCACTAAGGTTTCTATAAGCAAGTATTTAAGTTATCTCCAACAAGCAAACAAATTAGCCTAAACGAGCATTCAGCTTACTCCGACCGAGCGGCCGATTGCATCCGAACTCCCGGAATATTCAGAGCGAACGCCCAAGGAAGTCCGTACATCCGTTTCGCTTGATCCCCAAAGATGCTTGTTTGCCTATAAAACGACTACGGTTTGGGAGGACGGCCCGGCATTGTGACGGCAAATTTGCCGTCACAATGCTGTCACCGCCTGCTGTCACAAACTTAACTACTTAGAATCAATCCGTTAAGCATCACTTTGTGACAAGTGACAGCGCTTTATTTAAAACAACTCGTAGGAGCGAGCAATCGGTTCGCTTAAGTAGTAAGTCAAAGCGAATTTAGCCACGCTTTTATTTCCGAAAGAATTTATCGAAGAACAGGATCTGGTAGTCAATCGAATTATTCCAATAATCGCTGGTATGTCCACCCGGACGCGTGATGAAGTCGTGTCCGATCTTCCTTGCCAGCAGACTGTTGTGCAAGTCCTTATTTACATTGAGGAAGAAGTCGCTCTCACCGCAATCAACAATGATGGCCAAGTCGCCATTCTCTATTTTATCAAGCTGATTAATCACCGTGTACTCATCCCACTGCTTCTTGTTAGAGGCGAACTCCCCTAGTTGCTTAGCCATTTCCCAGTTCAGCGGGAACGGGCGAATATCCACTCCACGCTTGTGCTGCCTGCTCCTCCAAAGGTGTCTTTATGGCGAAGCGCATTCCACATCGCTCCATGGCCACCCATACTCAAACCTGTGATGGCACGCCCTTTGCGGTCGGCTACGGTTTTATAATGTCCGTCGATATAGTTCACAAGTTCCGAGGAGATAAAGGTTTCGTATCGGTACGCCGGATCTTTCGGACTATCCCAGTACCAGCTATTCTTTCCATCCGGACAAACAAAGATAATCCCCTTTTCATCGGCTATCTGGGGCAAGTTGCGTTTCAACTGAATCCATGTTTTAGCATTACCGCCATACCCGTGCAACAGGTAAATAACCGGACAAGCGGTTGCTTTCTTGCCCAATCCCGCATCGGGCACAACGACAACGACTTCTACATTTTTATTCATTGCAGGGCTTTTCACGAGCAATGTATCGACCTTAGCTGCATAACCGGAAATTGTCCAAAGCAGCAAGGCCAGAACAAGTAAATTCTTTTTCTTCTTCATTGTATTATTAGTTAATCACATAATTCTTCATCTTTCTCAGGCACAGGAAATTCGGACACAGGCATTTCAAAGTCCCGGTCGCACTCCCGGCAGATGTATTCCCAGTGATTCTTTCCCGGAGGAATGGAGCTAAAGCAGCAAAGACAGCAGCCCCGATAGCACGTATACGATTCTTTTTCTTCAGAACAAACTTAATATTGGAGGAGCCGCAATACGGGCACAACTTGAATTCGTCGGGCCAAGCCTGATTACGTTTCAACACCCGGATAGCCTCCGCATAATCCTCTTCATCAACTAAAATGTCCACGCCCGAAATGTAATCGACAAAGCCGACCAATAGTGAAGAAAAGTTTTCATTATGCAAAACGGAATCGATCCCCTCATTCGCCAATGCCCCTTGAAGGATGTGTGCCTGGGCCGCATTACTACAAGTAATCAGTCGAATTGTCTTCATTTAACAAGATATTAGTTAGATTAGTAAAGCAAAAATAAAGGAAAAAAATGTAAACACAAAGTTTTTTTGCTTAACTTTGTCCCACTAAACTATTGGGTATGCGTAGACTGTTCTCTTTTTTGATCATGCTAAGTTGTGTTATGACAGTTCTTATAGCTCAACCACAGCATTCGTTGAAGGGTATTGTTATTGACAAACACAGTCGGCAACCTTTGGAATTCATCAATGTACAAGTGATGGGACTGAGTAAAGGAGCCGTAACCGACGCCAACGGACAGTTTGCCATTACAAGCGTACCACCAGGCATTTATCGCCTGCAAGCCTCAGCCATCGGGTATCAAACGAACCTTACACCGGAGTACATCCTTTCGGGGAAAGATCTCTACGTTTCAATCGAAATAGAAGAGAACTTAACCGAGTTGGAAGGAGTCACCGTTACCTCTTCCCCTATCCGGCGAAATATAGAAAGTCCGGTTGGACTGCGCATCATCGGTCTACAGGAAATAGAGAAGAGTCCCGGGGCCAATCGCGATATTTCCCGCATCGTACAATCTTATCCGGGAGTCGGCTTCTCACCCATCGGTTATCGCAACGACCTGATTGTTCGCGGTGGTGGCCCGTCGGAGAATCGTTTTTATCTGGATGGCGTAGAGATTCCCAATATCAATCATTTCAGTACGCAGGGTGCGTCGGGGGGACCGGTAGGCATCATCAATGCTGACCTGATCCGCGAAGTAAACTTCTATTCGGGAGCTTTCCCCGGTTACAGTAATAATGCGTTGAGTTCGGTGATCGACTTCAAACTTCGGGACGGCAACATGGACCGCAACTCACTGAAAGCTACTTTGGGTGCTTCGGAGGTTTCGCTCTCTTCCAACGGACATCTAAGCGAGAAGACATCCTATCTGGTGTCGGTACGCCAATCGTACCTGCAATTCCTGTTTGACCAGCTGGGGCTGCCTTTCTTGCCGACCTTTACGGACGCGCAATTCAAAATCAAAACCCGCCTGAACGCGTATAACGAGCTAACAGTTTTGGGACTGGGCGGAATTGATCAGATGAAGCTCAACACCAAAGCCGACGACGAAGACAATCAATACATCCTGAGTTATCTTCCTAAGATACAGCAGGAGACGTTCACATTGGGAGCGGTTTACCGACACTATGCCGGCGCGCACGTACAGACGGTCGTAGTAAGCATAATTATCTGAATAACCGGAACACCAAGTTTCTGAACAACGACGAGAGTTTACCGGAGAATCTCATTCTTCGCCTGCGTTCGGTGGAGCAGGACACGAAGTTACGGTTGGAGAACACCTCTTCTTTCCGGAACTGGAAAATAAACATAGGCGCCAACCTGAACTATACGCAGTACACCAATACGACTTTCCAACGGGTTTTCATTCGGAGCGGGCAAACTTACGACTATCATACCTACCTGGGCATACTCCACTGGGGATTGTTCGGCACAATCAACTATACATCGCAGGACGAACGTTTCACCGCATCGTTGGGATTGAGGGCGGATGCCAACAACCACGCTGCTGCCATGAAGCAATTGTCCGACCAGCTTTCGCCCAGACTCTCGCTTTCGTATCGACTCACCGAGCAGCTTTCTGCCAGCGGAAGTGCCGGCTTGTATTATCAACTCCCGCCGTACACCGGCATGGGTTTTAAGGATTCGCACGACCGCCTGATCAATAAGCAGTTGTCGTATATGAGCGTCAGCCAGTTCAGTGCCGGTTTGAGTTGGCAGAAAAACAATATGTTCGAATTGACTGTGGAAGGATTCTATAAAGATTATAATAAGGTACCGGTTTCAATAGCCGACGGTATCCCGCTAACGTGTAAAGGGAATGAATACGGAGTCGTGGGCAACGAAGCGCTGGCATCTACCGCACAGGGACGTTCGTACGGCGTTGAGCTTTTGTTTAAATGGCTGATTGCCCAAAAGCTGAATTTAGCTTCTTCCATAACGCTCTTCAAGAGCGAGTATCGTACGAATAAGGAGAGTGAATATATCAATTCGGCCTGGGATAACCGCTTTATTTTTAACGTTCGGGGAACGTATAACCTCCCCCGTAACTGGAGCGTGGGCATGAAGATCAGTTGCATAGGTGGCGCGCCTTATACGCCTTATGACGTGGATAAGTCGTCCTTGGTTACCGCATGGGATGCGCAGGCAAAGCCTTATTATGATTATAGCAGATACAACGAGGAACGGCTTTCGACATTTGCCCAAGCTGATATCCGGATCGATAAGACTTTCTATCTGAAACATTGCATGCTGGGATTCTATATCGATCTGCAAAATATCACAGCCAGCAAACTTAAACAGGCGGATGTACTCATGAGCACAGGCGTGATAGCCAACCCGGAAGCTCCGCAGGCAGAAAGACGGTACAACATGAAAACAATCAAACAAGATAGCGGAACGCTACTTCCCACACTGGGAATCACTTTTGAATATTAATTATTTTTTATATTACAAACCAACAAAAACAACAATGATGAAAAAGCAATTTGCAGTAATGGCTCTTCTTTTATTAGCTATGAACAGTTTTAATGCGTCGGCACAATTTGGTAAAAAGATCAATTTGGGCAAAGCTTTGCAAGCCGGCAAAGATGCTGTACAGGCTATAACACTATCCGATGCTGATATTGCCGCGATGAGTAGAGAGTACATGGTCTGGATGGATGAACATAATCCGCTGACCAAACCGGAGACTGAGTATGGAAAACGTCTAGAAAAGCTGACCGGCAACATTAAAGAAGTAGACGGGATGAAACTGAATTTCGGTGTATATGAAGTGGTGGACGTGAACGCCTTTGCCTGTGGCGATGGTAGCGTACGCATTTGTGCCGGACTAATGGACATCATGACCGACGACGAAGTAATGGCCGTAATCGGACACGAGATCGGACACGTAGTGAATACGGACTCCAAAGACGCGATGAAGAATGCGTATCTTCGTTCGGCAGTTAAGAATGCCGCCGGAGCGACTAACGAGAAAGTAGCCAAGCTTACGGAATCTGAACTGGGAGCTATGGCGGAAGCGCTGGCGGGCGCACAGTACTCTCAGAAGCAGGAAAACGCTGCTGATGATTATGGCGTTGAGTTCTGTGTAAAGAACAATATCGACCCGCACGCTATGGCTAAATCGTTGACTAAATTGTCTGAACTATCGAGTGGAGCAGCTGAATCATCGTATGTGCAAAGAATGTTTTCTTCACATCCGGACACAGCGAAACGCATTCAACGTGCAACCGCCAAGGCTGACAGTTACACGAAGAAATAAAGTATTTTTATGCTAAATTACTAACCGGGGGTTATTGCGTTTGTATAAGCGTCGTAATTCCCGGTTTTCGTTGGATAGGAAAACAGACAAATATTATTAAATATTCACGCTTATGCAGCCGGATATTTGCATCCGGCCGCCATTTCATCTAAATTCGTAGCATTAACCATTTAACTCCATTTATGGAATTTTTAATAATCATTCTTCTCCTTTTAGTCAACGGCGTTTTCGCCATGTACGAAATCGCCTTAGTCTCTTCCAGTAAAGCACGTCTCGAGACTGCTGCCGGCAAAGGCAACAAATCGGCTCGCAACGTACTCAGACAATTGGAAGAACCGGAAAAGTTCTTATCTACAATCCAAATCGGCATTACATTAATCGGTATTATTTCGGGTGCTTTCGGTGGTGTTGCTATCGCCGATGAGGTGACTCCCCTATTTGCCATGATACCGGGTGCGGAAATGTATGCCCGCAACCTGGCCATGATAACGACCGTAGCGCTAATCACCTACCTATCGCTTATTATCGGTGAGCTGGTTCCTAAATCCATAGCACTTAGCAACCCCGAAAGGTATGCGACTCTTTTCTGTCCGTTCATCATGATGTTGACCAAAATCTCCTATCCTTTTGTATGGTTGCTCAGTGTCTCCACCCGTCTGCTCAACAGACTGATCGGGTTGAAAAGCGAAGAGCGCTCTATGACTCAGGAGGAGATCAAAATGATTCTGCACCAAAGTTCCGAACAGGGAGTTATTAATAAGGGAGAAACTGAAATGCTTCGCGATGTATTCCGTTTCTCCGACAAACGTGCCAACGAACTGATGACTTATCGCCGGGATCTGATCATCTTACATCCGGAGAACACGAAAGAGGAGGTATTACAAACCATCGAGAACGAGCATTTCAGCAAATACTTGCTCGTAGATGAGCATAAAGATGAGGTTGTCGGAGTGGTTTCCGTAAAAGATATCATCTTAATGGTGGGCAGCGACAAGGAATTCAATCTGCGGGAAATAGCGCGTCCACCTCTGTTTATTCCGGAAAGTTTATACGCAAATAAAGTTTTAGAGCTATTCAAAAAGAACAAAAATAAGTTTGGAATTGTTGTTAACGAGTATGGTGGCATAGAAGGCATCCTCACGTTACATGATCTGACCGAAAGTATCTTTGGTGATATTCTTGAGGAGGACGAAATGGAAGAGGAAGAAATTGTCCGTAGAAAAGACGGTTCAATGTTAGTGGAAGCTTCGATGAACATCGGTGACTTCATGGAAGAGATGGGAATCTTTTCGTATGATGATCTTGATTCGGAAGACTTCACAACCCTAAGCGGACTGACTATGTTTCTCATCGGACGAGTTCCGAAAGCAGGCGATATCTTTACGTACAAGAACCTGCAATTCGAGGTAGTCGATATGGATAGAGGCCGGGTAGATAAATTACTTGTCACCAAACAAGATGATGACGAAGAGTAAGTGAGTGAATAAACTCACTTTTTATGAGTATAAACGTAACAAACTTAACAATGAAAAAAGTATTTATGATGGTAGCTGTTGTAGCTGCTCTGGCATCTTGTCAATCAAAAGCAAACAAAGGATCGGAAGCCGGTTCGGATAGTCTTGCCGTAGAAGTAGCCAGCCCTCTTTCAGAAACTTCCGAAGTATATCAAGGCACACTTCCCGCTGCCGATGGCCCGGGTATCGATTATGTATTGGCACTCAATACGGCTGTCAATGGCACCGATACCATTTATAGCCTGGAGATGACCTATTTAGATGCCGAAGGTCCGGGTAAGAATAAGTCTTTCACATTCAAAGGCAAACAAGAAAGCATTAGCAAAGTGGTGAATCAAAAAACGAAACGCGGCTACAAGCTAAGTGCCGATCATGATGATACACCGGTCTATTTTGTAGTTGTGAATGACAGTACTCTTCGTTTAGTAAACGAAAACCTAGAAGAAGCTCAAACCAATTTGAACTACAACTTGGTTAAGGTGAAGAAATAATTGGATACAATTATACCCAAACAAAGATGCTCTGTGAAATCTAATTTCGCAGAGCATCTTTGTTTGGGCCCGGTGGGTCATTATATCACGTGGAACGTCAACCGAGTTGCATCCCACCCGAAAGATTAATGCAGCCCCAGTATCATATTGGCTAATATGATAGCCAACACAATCAAGGTAATGCACACGTAGAGATAGTCTTTCTCGATAAGAAACGAGAAAGCTGAGAAGGCAACGCGTATAATGGGAGTAGCAATCAATACAAGCACTCCCAGCTGAATAATAGCCGCTCCGTCGAAACTCAGAACACCCGATAGAATCGTGTTCAACTCTCTCAGATACTGATCGACTCCCGGAAAGGGTTGTCCCGAAGGCGTAGGTGTATAGTCGGCCGTTTTGGAGTGATGCTGCAAAAGATATATAACCCCGCCAAACACTGTGATTAGACTTGATAAAATAACTCCGTAACGAAGGAGTTTACCTATATATTGTTCAACATCCCGTTGCTCCCAATATGTTCGTGAAAATAGATGTTTCATCTTGAATTCTGACTTTTAGTTAAGATTAGAGTTTCCCGGTAATGCCGTTGTACATCATAGACAGGGCAAGAATAAATATAACCACACTAAATAGTTGGCGCAACCGCTTTACATTTGCTTTCGGCAAAATCTTAGATCCGATAAATGCGCCTAATAATACGCCTACTACAATAGGCATGCACAATCCCGGATCGATATATCCTCTCTGTAGGTAAATAACAGCACTGGCCGCAGCCGTAACTCCAACCATAAAGTTACTGGTTGTGGTCGACACCTTAAATGGTATCTTCATCGCTGTATCCATGGCTAACACTTTCAGTGCACCCGAGCCGATACCCAGTAATCCGGATAAGATTCCGGCTAGCGTCATCAAGGAGTAGCCTGTTGCTACGTTTTGGACTTTATATGCTACAACCCCATCTTTCGTGGGATATGAACTATTGAGTTTTAGCTTAGCGGCAAGTTTGTCTTCAGGAGCGTTGGGGTCGGAATGATCTTCCTTCTTCGTTATGGTTCGTATGGCAGAGAAGATGAGTACACACCCGAATAGAATAGCAATGTACTGTTTATCAAGCCAAATCGCTATAACTGCCCCCATAACAGCACCTGTTGTAGTGGCGATCTCGAGAAACATACCAATGCGAACATTCGTTATCCCTTCTTTGATGTAGGCCGCTGCCGCACCCGAAGAACTGGCTATCGATGTTACCAGAGCCGCTCCAATGGCATACCTCATATCAACACCAAAACCTAAAGTCAACAAGGGAATAACAACTACTCCCCCGCCCAATCCGGTCAGAGCTCCTAAAAAACCCGCTAATATCGCTCCTAGAAACAATATTAGGATAAATACACTTATTGACATATAATTGCGTTTTGTTATTAGTCGACAAAGGTACGGTTTTCTGTTATTTACAGTAATTATTAGGAGCTTTTATTGCATTATATATCTCTTCTAGTAAGTTTTTTATCTTCTTTCGGCGGTTTATGATCGGTGACAGCAGCGAAAATAAAGTACGGGGTCACTTACCCGAGTACATTCTTACCCTCTTGCAGACGCTTCAATCGGAGCAGAGCTTCTATATAATAATAGTCGGCATAGATAATGGAAGCGTCTATTTCCGAATGGTTCGGCCAATGCCCGGTGCTATGCAACAGGAAAGACGGTTTACTCTTTCCACTCTGGTACGCATTAGAACTCATACTGGTCAGCATCTCAATAGCGGCATCTTTATATTGTTTCCCCTTTCCGTTGGGTAGATAGGTAGACAGTTCGAGAAGGGCGGATGCGACAACAGCAGCAGCCGAAGCATCACGGGGTGCATTGGGAATGGAAGGATCATCAAAATCCCAGTAAGGAACTTTATCTTCGGGAAGACGATTCAGATAGACATCGGTCACCTTCTGTGCAAAATCCAGGTATTTAGTATCTTTCGTTTCGCGATAAACAACCGTATATCCATAAATTGCCCATGCCTGTCCGCGTGCCCACATGGTACTATCCGCATAGCCCTGATGAGTCACTCCTTTAATCAGATTACCGGTAATGGTATCGTATACGGCTACATGATAGGAAGTATAGTCAGGGCGGAACTGACATTTCATTGTCTTATCGGCATGCGAGACCGCAATATCATACAAATACGGATTCCCTCCATTCTTGGACGCCCAGAAGAGCATTTCCAAGTTAATCATATTGTCCATAATGGTATTATGTGGCCAATTGCGAGGTCCTACTTCCCGAGGCCAGGATAGCATTGTGCCGACTATCGGATTAAATAAGGTAGCCAAGGAATCGGCAGTATCGAGAATCACTTGTTTGTAAGCCGGTGTTTGGGTTAGCCGATAGCCGTTTCCGTAACTACAGAATATAAGAAAGCCTAAGTCATGATCGTAAGCCGGTGTCTTGGCAAGAAACTCCAACGAGTGGGTAAACTTCTCAGCCTCTTCCAGAATGTGCTTATCCTGCGTATATTCATAGTCGTACCACAACACTCCAGGCCAGAAGCCGGCACACCATTCTTCCTTAGTAGCTTTCCGACAATTCCAGTGATTTTCATCCGCCATTATATTACGGGGCATCATTGTATAATCAATCCCGGAATCGGTTTTAAGCTCCGTAAGCGTGCGCAATGTTTGCTCCGCACAATAGTCTAATGCTTTATTCACATCCAGCATACCGGAGGGGCGTTGAGTACATGCACATAAACCCAGCATCACAGCCATACCTACCACAATCTTCTTCATTTTTATTCGTATATCTTCCCGTTAGTTCTTATTCTTTTCAACTCTCTTTTATTTGCTCATCCGGAACCAGTCTACGTCAGTCCAGCCGCGGTTACCTGGGTTAGGAGTGACACAAAACACCCCCACTTTGGCACCGATCCATTTACCCTGCCGGGCTTTAAACGAATCACCTGCTGCGATATATTTCTTTCCGTCTAAGCTGTAAGCGAACGTACAAACAGCTCCCTTACGTACTTTAACCTGTAAATAGATCGTCTTCCATTCATTATCGGCTACGCCCGGCATTATCAAGTGCTCGGCGGGGAAACTGGTTAGCTCGACCAGTTGTTCGGGGTTTTGCAACTCGGCGTCTTTACAAACGACTTGTTGCAACACAAAGGAGTCACCCGATTTACGCAAGGACAGGTAACTATAATCCCAGCCCATAATGATAAGTCCGGCTTGTTCCCCATCTTGTTTAGCGGTGAAGGTCATCTTGGTTGTAGCCGTAAACTCTTCTGCCGGGAACTTCTGCATCAACAGATTGGGTACTTCCCAGAAGTTGACAAACTTGTCCGACAGGCTTCCTGCGTACAATCGAAGGTATCCCAGTTCAGTTGTAAACCCGTAAGTCTCCAGTTTATTGGCATGCCATTGCCACTGAAGTCCCAACCGGCGTGAATTGAATTCATCACTTTCCGGTGGAGTAGCTATGGGATATGTCTGACCGACATTTGGTTTCTTATAGGTAGTGACGGGCTCTCCACATCCGTCTTTATCTTTATCCACTCCGATAATCGGCCAGTCAGCTTTCCATTCCATCGGATTCAGATGTATCACCCGTCCGTAAGCACCCTGATCCTGAAAGTGCACAAACCAGGATTCATTGGTATGGGTATCGACCCAAGCTCCTTGATGAGGACCATTAATCGTTGAGTTTCCTTGTGCCATGACAATCTTCGACTCGTAAGGCCCGTAGATTTTTTTGGAACGGAGTACCAATTGCCAACCGGTAGCAACACCGCCTGCCGGAGCGAAAATATAGTAATAGCCGTTGCGCTTATAGAGTTTGGGACCTTCGATCGTGTGGTTCTTGCCATCGTTGCCATCGAATACCATCACCGGATCAGTGATAACTTGGGTTCCTTCGGCATTCATTTCGCAGATTACCAAGATGCTGTTTACTCCACTCCGACTACCGGCATAGGCATATATCAAATAGGCTTTTCCGTCTTCATCCCACAAAGGCGTGGCATCGATCAATCCCTTACCGGCTTTCACTAATACGGGCTTTTCCCACGCACCTATCGGGTCTTTGGTCTTTATCCTATAAATTCCATAATCCGGATCGCCCCAATAAATATAGAATTCTCCGTTATGAAAACGAATGGATGGAGCCCATACCCCTTTGCCGTGCTGTGCTTTATTGAAAAAGTCTTCGGGTTCTTGCACCGGCAACGCATAATTCACCAACGACCAATTGACCAAGTCGCGAGAGTGCAAAATGGGAAGCCCCGGGATGCAATTGAAGCTGGAAGCCGTCATATAGAAATCGCCATTGGCTGCGCAAACATCGGGATCGGAGTAATCGGCATAAAGAACCGGGTTCTGATAAGTTCCGTTTCCCTTATCAGCTACCCAGGTCTTCGAAATCTCTTGCGAACCAACTGAAGTACAACAAGCTATTATCCCTGCTAAAAACAGAATCTTTTTACACATATATATACCTAATAAATCGTTCAATACTAAATCGTCATTCCTAAAAACAAAATCCTTTTACCTCTTTAAAACTCATTACCTTACTTCGTAACTCTTGATTATCTGTTTACCTTAAAGCTCTTTGAATGACCTTTATGCTTATATATACGAAGGGGATTAGGTAAATACCTAATCCCCTTGCAACTTTTTCTCTAAAAACTCAATGAGCTTATGCTCCTATTTCCGATACATCATCAAAGTACCCCATCCCAATTGATCAAATGCACCGCTATTTGACCCGTAACGGGTGTCCCCTGTTCCTCCTTCGGGACGTAACTTCTCCGCAAATTTCTCAGCATACGTATATCCGCTACTGATACCTTTCACCTTCGCATAATGATTGTACAGAATCTCCCATCCGGGACGAGGCGTACCGCGTCCGGCATCATCAGCTACTGATGTGTGAATAGCACCGTGGTTCTTGTCTTTGCACGCACAATCAATGCAATATTTATATTCGTCAAATGGCATCTTGTCGGCGGTAATCAACCAAGCACCTGTCGAATTTACATTGTCGGCTCCTCCCCGCAGATTAAAGAGGGCGGTATATTCTCCCATCTTCATCACAGCGTTGTCGTTAGCCGCAAAGAAGTCTAATTCGGGAACGGCAGGATTGTATTTATAAAACGAATAGGCCATTTGACATAGGTTAGCTGTAACAGCTACCGACATCATAGCATGTCCTTGGTCACGGCCGCTTTCCTGATTCTGGCAAATCGTTTCTCCTGTTTTCAAAGGATCGGTAAATGTTCCCTGAATCAGATTTACAATGCTTCCATTACCGCCTCCAGTATGGAAGTAGTTGACAGCATAGTTCACCATTTCATCGTTCTCGGTCAAAATGCCGATAGCCATATAAGAGCATAAGTTAACCAGATCCCAGTTAGACCAATAATGGAAAATACAAGATGTACTTTCCTTACTCCAATGATAGGTCAGGAACTGTTTGTTTTTGGAAGCGAATACCGTTACGATCCAGTCCTTGAAATGAGCTAAGTCGGTAGGAGCCCATCCGGAATAAGTCTGCATAATCTCAGCTGCATTGGCAAATGTATAGCCCTGACAACCGGCAGCCAACATCTGGTTGGCATCGTTCGACTTGATCTCCTTACAGGTAGTCGCCCAATCATTCAACACCTTAACAGAAGCGTCGGCGTACTTTTCATCACCGGTTAGCTTCCATAACATAGCCATCTGGTAGGCAGCTGCCGCATCGTACATAGCGGGAGCATAGTTTTCTTTACCGTCAGCCGTAATCCCGGTAGCATCTCCACGCACGATCAAAGTCTGCGGATTAGACGCATAAGGCAGTTGTGTGAATCGGTTATTCTTTAATGCGGTGAACTCATCTTTAACTGCCTGAGGAGCGGTTCCATCATCCAACATTGTCTTTACCCGGGCAAAGTCTTCGCCGTTGTACATTCCACACGGATGGGTGTATGTGTATTTAGCCTCAACAGGTACCTTACCTCCCTCTTCCGGCATCGTTAGATCTACCACACCAAATTCATTTTCCCGGCAGCTGGTTTGCACTGCCAATAGCAGTGCCAAACCTAGTAGCTTTATACTTTTCTTATTCATATATTTCCTTTTGAATAATTCATTAAATCATTATTTTATCACATCGTAGGTCAATCCTTCCGACTCAATGTACGCTTTCACATCATCCAATGTTTTGAATGTCTGTACCCAGTAAACATTATAGGTCGGTTTGGTAGCCCCAACGATATCAGCATACTTAAACTGGAGAGTCGGGAACTCCGCAACAGCAGTTGTCGGAAGAGCACCACCTGTTGCCCACTTCTGAGTTGCCAAATTGTAGATGAATACATGGCTATTGTCACTACACTTATAATCATGTAGCCATTTATTGTTATTTCCATCCAGACCACCCGAGTATTTCACGTCGGCAGCTGTTCCGGAAGCATCGAGCGTTATGTTTCTTGCACCTCCGGTAGCATCTTGCACATCGTCCATACGAACCGCGAAAATAGGATAAGTACCGGCATGCAACCAAGTTTTGGCACTGTAGCATTTCAGGTCACCACGCCACTTCGAACCACTCGCTTTAGTTGTTACCTTGATGTAAGAACCTTCTTTGTTCCATTCGTGTGATTCTGCATTCGTCGCATTATACCAGGTATAGTTCTCCGTACGGAACAGTTCGCGAACCAATCCTTCTTCCAGATGTAATTTAACAGAGGAACTCTTTTTGGTATCCGGACAAGTTGCCGTAATCGTAACGTCACCAAACACACCATTCTGATTGAAAGTTACTACGCCCGCACTGACGGTAGCAATTGTTTCGTTGCTGGTAGTCCATTCGATTAATGACTTCGTACAATCTTCGGGAACCGTGGTATAGCTCAGCGTTATTCCCTTGTCGGCAATGGCAAACACGTAACCATTGTCTACGGAATAGGTCTGATCGATGGTAACATCTTCAGGCGGTACACGTCTATCAACTGTTATCTCTTTGCTTGCTACAATAGCTGAACCGTCCAGCGAGGTTGCCGTAATGGTAACTTTGGAGTGAATCTCATCATTCTCCAGGCCGGTAACAAGTCCGTGCATATCTACCGTAGCCACCGTTTCATCGGAACTGCTCCACTTAACGGTTCTGTACGTTGCGGTTTTCGGTAGAATAGTGGCAGTAAGCTGCAGCGTTTCACCACCATATACATTGTCGGCTGCCGAACTGATTGTTATTTCCTCCGCTGCAACCAATTCATCTACTACCATCACTTTGAGATTGCAATAGACTCCACTGCCCGAATACATAGCCACAGGCGCTACCTGAACAATGGAATATCCGGTACCGGCTCCGCTAACGGCTGTCACTTTGCCATTATCGACTGTGGCCACAGCAGGGTTTGAAGTAGTCCAAACAACATCCTGATACGTTATATTATCCGGAGCCATTGTATATTTTAAATCGACACTTTCTCCTTTTATCATAGGTAATACACTAGCACCTGTTTCATCTGCATAGATAAGCTGCTGCGTAGCCGGAGACAAATCAAACACGATGGAGGAAGGACAAATAGATCCGGGTAGATCGGACATAGCATCGTCATCACTACAAGAAGAGACCATGAGTGTCGAGACAGCACCCAGCATAAGGAGCGCCAGTCTGGTTTTCATTCTATATTTCATATTATCTATCATACTCTTTTTATTATATAATTTGACTTATTATTTCCATCCCGGATTTTGCTCCAGCTTCGGATTCAACTGCAATTGATCGGAAGGTAATGGATATAAATATAGCTTATCGGCCCAAACCCGACCATCATAAAGGATAATACAGCCATCGCTATTCAAGGCACGCGACTGATTGGTCCAGTGAGACTCGAACCAAGTACCTGTATACTTCACGCCAAGCTGATTCTCAACCATTTCTTTCGGAGCAGTAGCCCAACGTTTCAAGTCGTCAATACGGAAACCTTCAAGTACCAGTTCCAAGGTACGTTCCCGACGGATCTCTTCACGCATAGAGAGTTGATTGTTTGAAACGAACGTATTGCTTAACTTCGGCATATCCGGATTGATACGTGTGCGAACAAGGTTGAGAGATAAATCCAAATCGGTATCCTCAATGCTACCATCCAATTCGTAACAAGCTTCGGCGTAGTTCAACAGAACCTCGGCATAACGAATAACCGGATAGTCCATAGACTCTTGTGTATCGGCCACCAAGCGTTCTACCGCCCATTTATGATTCTGGTATCCGCTATTTGAAGTTACGGAAAGAGTCAACGCTCTTGTCAAATCTTGGCTATCCCAAGTAGAACGTGAATTATTGGTCGTATTATTCCAATACTTATCACCATGCTGCATCAAGGTAGTTGTCATTCGATTATCACGATTCTGGAATTCGTCAGTTACACCTACGTACTTCTTAAAGAGCGGAGATTTATCAATAGGCAGTCCATCCGAGCACAGATACAAGTTGGCCCATTTGCGGGTTACGAAAGTAGCGTTCGCCAGATAGCCCTTCGTGATATTGGTGCCAATACCATCTTCCAACCGATGGCGACGCGATAAGATGTATTCGGTATTATCCGTTTTAGTCAGACGAGCCGGGTTACAGGCGGCATCTTCCAGAATAAACATATAGCGGTAGCTTTCTACCCCAAGCTTTTCATTGTAAAACAGACTAAAGCGCTTGCCGGAAATGACCTTAGAAGCGGCATCTTTAGCAATCGTCAACAGAGCCTTGCTACGTTCCGTATTCGTTGTCGCAGTACTTCCGTTTGTATGGAACTTCTGCCAAGTTCCTTCGTACAAGGCTACTCGAGAAAGCATGGCCCAAGCGGCGTCCTTGGTTACTCTGCCAGCTTCCGCTTTTTCGGGCAATCCATTGATCGACTCCTGCAAGTCCTGTACAATCTGATCAATGACAACAGATCGATCGTCACGCGCTACATGAAGTTCGGGAGAATTTAAGTCCAACGGTTTGGTAACCTTAATAACGTTTCCAAAGAGCTGTACCAGTTCGAAATAGCAATACGCACGGAAGAACTTGGCTTCAGCTACCGGAACGGCAATAGACGCTTTATCGGCAAAAGACTCCGCTTTGCTTAATAGCAGATTCGTATAGTAAATACGTGTGTACAGTGTTGTATAGTTACCATCACTTTCAGGGATCGAATTCGTACCTTTACTGTATGTGTTTACAGAAGCACCCGCAATAAGGTCGGAACGCCAATCACTATGAGGGCCATCACTGGTACCGCACATATAGGTAGTCGAGCTATGAAAGTCGCGGGTCCAGGTATAGAACTGATTCGTGAATAACTGGAAACTAGATGCTTTATTCCAAACGATAGCATCATTCAATTCTGCCTTCGGCTCAAGATCCAGACAAGAAGTTGTCAGCATACTCAATAAAGAAAGGCAAGCTATTTTTATGTATTGTTTCTTTTTCATCAGATATTAATTTAGAAAGTTAAGTTCACGCCAAAAGTAAAGTTACGGGTAAAGGGATAACGTTTCAAACCGGAAACATCGCGAGTAGCTTCCGGATCCCATCCGTCTTTAATTTTAGTAGTTTCCCAAAGATCCGCTCCCGTCACATACAGACGAGCGCCCTGAATGACTTTCGTCTTACTCAGCATATCAGCAGGGAAAGTATATCCGATAGTCACATTCTTCAAACGAAGGTACCGTCCATCCTGAGCGGTGATAGAAGATGCCTGGTAGTTATAATTGTTGATCTCGCTATTGTTGGTATAAGGAGCATAATAGGCGTTCGGAGTAGAAGTGTTCCACGTATTGCCGATAGAAGATGTTATCGTATTGGTATAGTTGGAACGGAAAGGAACAGTCCAGTTGTCGATACCCCGATAAATAAACCGGTTGGCCGAACCTTGGAAGATCACATTAATATCAAATCCTTTATACGCCGCTCCTAAATTGAATGAGTACGAGATTTCGGGAGTATCACTTCCTAAGTAGATATAATCCTTATAATCGAGTACGCCGTCACCGTTTTCGTCGCAGAACATATTGTCACCTACACGCAATTCAGCCGGCATACCGATACCGTTATTGTTATAATACTTAGCTTGATAAGCCGCCAACTGCTCTTCATTCTGGATCTTACCACCGTAACGCAGTCCGAATATCGAATTCAGCGGATATCCTTGTTGTGTCCCCTTGTACCCGGAACTAATAACCGTTGTACCACCAAAGTCCACCAATTCGTTTCGAGTAAACGTGAAGTTTCCACCCGCATGATAGTCTACTTCTCCGATCTTACCGCGATAAGCTAACTGACCTTCAAATCCCCAGCCCTTAAACTTACCGGCATTGGAAGTCGGTGCTTTATCACCCAAAATACCCGGATAGGTAACCTCGACCAACATATTGTTGTTCCGCTTCATAAAAGCTTCTACCGTACCGGTGAGGCGACCGTTGAGGAATCCAAAATCTACTGCGATGTTGTAGTTTTTAATACGTTCCCAATTACGGGTTGTAGAAGCGAATTTCCCATTAGTAGCAATGTAAGAAAGTTTATCCGAACCTACAAAAGCGCCGGTTCCGGACACTAGCTTATAAAACAGATAACCATCATAATTATCAATACCACTCTGGCTACCCATTTCGGCATAAGAAGCACGCAGCTTCAGATCACTCAGGAAATCGACATCTTTCAGGAACGCTTCCTGCTTTAAACGCCATCCCAGAGAGAAACCGTAGAAAAGATCCCAACGGTTCTCCGGTTGGAACTTCGACGAACCATCATACCGGGCATTAACCTCAACGAGGTAGCGGCTGTCATAATCATAATTAAGACGACCAAAATAGGACATATTAGCATTCTGATAATTATTTTTCTTCATGGCTTCGTCCTTATCAGCCAAAGTCAACGAGCCGGTACCGTTGATAATATCAACGCCAGCGAGGATGTCGGTATAGTTGGCCCCATAGTAACTCATGTCCTTGAACTCGTATTGAGTACCCAACGTCAGACTCAGGTTATGCTTCTGAGCAAAAGTCTTGTGCGCATTGATATAACCGGAGAACGAGTAGAAATCGGTGCGCGAAGTTGTTTGCTGATAATATGATTTCTCTTGCGAAGGATCGACAAGCGTCTGCGAGTTACCGACAAAGTTATAATACGTAATTGCATTCTGCACGGTGCTGCGACTGGCAGTAGAAGTATTATAACCCACGTTAACACTGGCATCCAACCAATCGGTTACTTTGGCATTCAGCGTTTCACTGATATTGATCGCCGAGACAGACAGTTTGTTGTCTCCTCCCTGTTCTACTTTAGAAACGGGTGATCCCCATGTTCCCCAAGCATAAGGTTTTCCATCGGATGTTTTCAACGGAAGTCCGGGCATCGGCATCGATACTGTCAGCACAGAACCGATCAAGGTAGGTGACACCTGCTCCTGACGATTGTATGAGATAGCGGATTCCAATGAGATATTACGATTGAACTTATACGTGTTGTTGACACGGAAGTTATAGCGGTTGTTATTGTTATTACCGTATTGCAACGTAGAACCATCGTACAAATAGTTCAATGAAACACGATACGAAGATTTGTCCGATCCGCCGGATATGCTCAGGCTTTGTTCGGTAGACCAAGTCGTATCAAAGAGTGAACCCAACCAGTTTACGCTATCATCAAACACGAAGTCTTTCACATCCGTAAAAGCTGCTGATCCAAAAGGATTGGCACTTGTTTCCAAGTCGATATAAGAATTCTTATATTTTTTAGCCAACTGGGCATACGTATACCACACGTTAGATGTATTATTGTCGTTGGACAAAGCAGACATTACGCCGTCCGCCCATTGGTCGATGTTCATCAATTCGGGCATCAAGCAACGGTTTTCATAGTGGCAGTAGCCCCATACTCAACCTTTACCTTACCTTCAACTCCTTTTTTGGTGGTGATCAAAACAACTCCACCGGCTGCTCGCGAACCATAAATGGCTGCCGAACCATCTTTAAGGAAGTTGATTGTTTCAATGTCATTGGGGTTGAGCAGACGCATGTCGTTGACACTATTACACGCTACCCCATCGATGATAATCAATGGTTCGGTCGAGTTTTTAGAAGAAGAACCACGAAGATTCAAACTCCAGCTCTCGTCGCCCGGTGCGGAAGACCCGCGGGTTATCATAACTCCGGCAACCTGTCCCTGTAAAGCTTCTAAGGGGCTCGAAAGGCCTCCCTTTTCTTGAAAGGATTTGGCTCCGACTACGGTTACAGCACCTGTCAACGATTCTTTCTTTTGAGTTCCGTAACCCACTACTACGACTTCATCCAGCAGTTCGCTATCTTCCATCAATTTAACATTGATAGTCGATTGAGCGGTTACTGTTATTATCTGATCCTTGTAACCAATGTAGCTGAATTTCAAGTTTGTCCCAGCCGAAGCATTGATAGAGTAGTTACCATCGATATCGGTAATCGTTCCGCCGACTCCACCTACTACACTGACATTGACTCCAATCAGCGGTTCGCCATTCGGGTCGACTACCTTGCCTTGAATCTTCTTTTGTGCTTGTGCCACTACCTGATTTTCATTTTGATCAGCATTAGCCCAGGCCCTTGAAGCAGGACATAGCCCTAACATCAATCCTAATGCAAGCACGATTGTCTTGTTAGGCCGCGAATTAAAAATTAATCCTCTTTGTTTCATAAAATTAAATTTGAGGTTTAAAAATAGTATTTATTTCTTCTTTTCTAAAATTAGACGGAGTATAAGAATGGCTCCGAATTAATTCTGACTCTTGTTCCATATATGCAAAATGTTGTTATTAAGTAATTTAAGCAATGAATTAAATGCATTTTTTAAAGCATTCGCGCATCTCACGCCGTCCCAGAAAAAGGTGATTTTCTACGGTACGCCGACTGAGTTGAAGCGTACCGGCTATTTCGGTCGAAGTCTTTCCTTGGTAACGGTTCAGGGTATAGACCAGGCGACGCTGCTCCGGAAAAGCACCGAGTATGCGTAGTTCTGTCTGCGCCAGATCATTGGCGATGACTTTTTCTTCTGTCTCGTTGGTGGAAGTAACCGAATAGTCGTATAGATAACTATTTATCTCCTGCTTCTTATAATAGCGACGGATATAGTCGGTCACAATGTTGCGCGCGATTGTAAACAGGAAGTACTTCACGGTATCCGGACGAAGCATTTGCTTATAATCCAGCAGACGTACAAATACATCCTGGGTCAGATCTTCTGCTTCGTAGCGATGGGTGATGCGATACGTTATATAGGAAAGAATTACCTGATAATATTCTTCGTAAGAACGGGTAATGATGTTGTTGGAAGTGTTAGTTGCTGTCTTCATAATACGATCTTTTTCGGTTTCTATCACATTGCAAATATAGAATGGATTATGAAGATACCTACCGGGAAAAGGTACGGATCGATCTCAACGTATCGAGCTAGACTAATTAGCAACCAACCAACTGTATACCAGCCAAATAAAACAAAGAAACCCGCAGTCTCATATTATTAAATGAGACTTATTTCCTATTGTCCGGCACCTTTCTGCCCGAAAGAGGGTTGCTTTTCGGAAACTCATGGCTTGTTTCGGTTTGTTTCATGCCTGTGAGAATTTTGTTTCCTCGGTATGAAACAAAATTCTCACCGTGAAGAGAAAAAAGTTTCCCATGGAGGAAACAATAGTTCTCTGGGCAGAAACAGAAATTTCCAAGCGATGCAACTGTTCAGTACACCGCTTCTTTTCGGGCAACACCCATGTTCTATTGCCAACTTACTCGTAGAAAGATGGGAACTAAGCACAAACCTTCGCTAACCGACCAAGGAAAAGACCTTTCATTAGCCCGTAAAGTATCAGTTTTCGCCCTCCTGTAATTTTTTCTTTTCAAAAGGTCTTTGTCAGCGGTCACAAGCATATACCTAACAGACTGATTGCAGGCAATTAAGTATGCGGAAGTAAGCCCGTGACAGATAGGTGACAACAATTAGGCTGTCACAACGCAATGAAATCTCACATAGGTTATTCTTTTGAAAGTAAATACCCGATTGATAAGGAAATAGAAAACAATGGCTAGCACATTCATAGGAAGGTAAACAGCAGGTAGAGACCAGATCGAGACCGTCCTTTATTCCTCTTTATCCGTTCCTCCGATGCTTCGGATATACTCATTGGGAGTAACGCCAGTACTCTTTTTAAATGAACGGAAGAACGAAGCACGCGAACTAAAACCGCAAAGTTCCGCCAACGCACTCAGCGTGTAACGGGCATACTGACTGTCGGTTACAATCTTTTTGAAGCGCATCACCCGATATTCATTAATGAAGTCATAATAAGATTGCTTGAGATACTGGTTCAACAGATAGGACAAGGAGTGAGAAGAGACCTTTAAAGCGGTTGCCAAATCACCCATTTTCAGTTCCGGATTGATGTAAGGATGCTCGGCCTCAACATAAGCCACCAAACGTTCATAAAGTTCCTTGCATTCCGCATCGGTCAACCGATTGGTTTTATACTTCTCTTCGGGCTGAGGTTCTTCGTGAAGAGTTTCCACAGCCGTTTCTTCCTCCGGTTTCTCTTTCTGTGAGAGAGCAGACACCATGGCACGGCGTATCGGTCGCCAGACATAATAGCGGATAAGCAAAACACCGGTGACGACCAACACACAAAGAAGTCCCCAGCCCCACCAAGATTAAGGGAGAGATCTTTACTTCATACACAGCCTCGGATTGCTCATTGCCCGGAAGACGTACCCGAAAGGAGTACTTCCCCGCCGCTAGTCCGTAGTAAGCCACCTCGCTCTGGGCAGTCAGTAGCTTCCAGGCGGAATCAACTCCTTCCAAACGATATTCGTACAGAAGAGCGGAAGGAAGGCCATAGGCGAAATCGGTAAAGCTGAAAGTCAGGTTATTCTGATCATGCGCCAACTCTTGTCCCATGACCGATATTCCATTGGCCAATACATCGGTAAACACGATGGGACGTACTTTGTGACGCACTTCATTCACTTTGGCAGGATCTACATAAATCAGTCCTTTGGTGTTGCCGAACCACAAGATTCCTCGCTCATCCTTATAAGCCGTTCCATTCGTAAAAGTAGGTCCTGGCACGCCATCATTAAAGCTGAAAGAGTCGTACTCCTCTCCTTCTCCTTTCATTCGTATCAACCCGTCGTTGCAACCTATCCAGAGCCAGTTCAGATTATCTTCCACGATCGACATCAAGGAATTGTCGGGCAAAGCGGATAGTATCGGTAAGTTGCGGTAACGCTCCATGGACAGGGTTGACGTAAACAAACTGCCTTTTTCACGAATAAAGTACAGATTATGCTGGCTGTCTTCGTAAATGGTTCGCACCTTATCCTTGTGGACAAAGCCTTCAGGGAACACATTGGAGCGGAGACTTTGGGAAGTCGGGTCGTATATACACATCCCGGTTTCCGTAGCAATCCAGCCCTTACCGGTAGAATCAAAATTGATTTCGTAGACATTACCTTCCGGCAATTGCGAATTGGCGCTGTTGTAGTTCTTAATCTCCTTCGTCTGTCCGTCGTAGCAGAACAATCCCTGAGAGGTTCCGATCCACAGATGCCCCTTTGTATCAGGCCGTATACAGAAGATGTGCCCTTTCTGAAAGAGTTCGGCATCACCTTGCGTGAAGTATTTAAGCGATAGGGTTTGGGGATTAAGCACCATCATGCCGCCGCCATAAGTACCCACATAGTATTCGCCTTCGTAGAAACAGATGGTGAGGATCAGGTCGGACGTCAGCACCGGTTTCACGAAGCTCTTGACGATGCCGGTCGACTCGTTGATGTAAAACAAACCGTCACGGGAACCAATCACTTTCTCTTCGCCCCGATTCTCAAAAGAGCGTATGGAGAGGTTGGTGGAGTTAAACAGAGGAGGATAAGCATAGGTTTGGAAAAGCCCGTTTTGATAGAGCGAGTAATCTAATCCGGCTTGGAAGTGTCCCACCCAAAGCGCATTCCGATCATCTACCAACAGCGAGTAGACGGAGTTACTGCGAATGCCGTCTTTGTTGGTCAGTTCGTGACAGAAGCTACGTACCACCTGCTCTTTCTTATGCGATAGGAAATGCACACCATTGCCATCTGTAGCCACATAAATCAGATCTTTCCCATCACTGGATATATCGGAAATAACGTCGCACCCCAAAGAAACGGTATGCGAAAAGGCTTGTCGGGTCATGTCGAAGCGAACAACTCCTTGGCTCATCGTGCCCAAATAGAGGGTTTGCCCAATGCGGGCTAAGCAACGAAAGTAATCTGCTTCGGGCACGTTCTCCCAGAAATGCCAGGAATCTATCTTTTTACTTTTCAGCGAATAGGCATATAGTCCCTGCACCGTAGCCATCCAAAGCACATCTTTATCTTCGCTCAGACAGATATCCATGATCCGGTTGCAGGCAGCCAGCATGTTTTTATCGATGGGAACGTGCGTGAATTGTCCGCCTTCCTGAATATACAACCCTTTATCGGTGCCGATATAAAGCGTTTCTCCATCAGCCAACAGGGCGTTTACCGTAAAGTCTATTTTCTCGGAGACGATGCGTTCTAGTTCGTGAGTCGAATGGTTTAATCGCCAAAGACCGATACCATTGCCCACCCATAGCTGTTTGCTGTCGGTTTCGGCAATGCAGTTGACTCGTTTCTTACGACCGAAGTCTATGCCTCGGAATTCGAAATGTTTGACTTTCACGCCATCAAAACGATCCAGACAGTTGTCGGTACCTAGCCAAACGAAGCCCTCCGAATCTTTATAAATAGCGTTAACCAACAATCCGGATAAGCCGTCAGTCATCACAACATTACGAAATGTATAGTTCTGTGCCTGCGAATTTATTCCGCAAACCAGACAAACAACAATTGTAATGAGGTATTTAACTACGTCTTTCACTTCGTATGATCCTTTTTTCAGATTAAACTTGTTACAAAGATACTATTTCTTTATTAAAAACAGAGAGATTCCACAGGCAATCTCCTTACTCTTCTACCCGCACGTTTAGCCGCGAATCCACTAATTTAACGGGGACATTATGCAGAATGACTCCGGCCTTTTCGGCGTCCCCAACGGTTATTCCATTTAATAATAGTTCATTTACATTTACAGCAACAAGCGGCGTTCGAGGATCAGGCGACTCAGAAATAAACGAACAATTATTGACTTCAACCTTTTCTACATTGCGCATAAATAGTCCGTAACTGGGCAAATTGCGCCAGACAGTAGGTTGCGGATATCCCTTCTCATCTTCTATCACGTCTCTGAAAGAAGCCCAATACTTATCCGGGAACATATTCTTCGCCATATCATGTCGTACACCTTCTATCAGCTCCCGGGTTAAGAAGTTACCTTCTGTCAGGCCTCCCTTATTCACCAAGCGAATATTATTCAGATAGATGTTCTCTATCTTCTGTTGAGGTATGCCGGATATCGAAGAGCAAAAGTTCCCCGTACCATAGGCCGTAATATTACTAATGTTTATATTCCGCATTTGACCGACAGGAGGTGTAGGCGCGCTTTCGATGTGCTTACGCCCTCGGTTGCCCAACCGGACATACAACGGACACGCTGTTCCCTGAATCAAGATGTTGTGAATCGATACGCCATCCATAACCCCTCCGTCCACAATCTCCAGTGACAAGGCGGTGATGCCTGTCGGAGTAGATTTAATAGTACGTTGACCGGCAAAGCGACTGGGCGTCACGATGCAGTCGGTTATCGAAATATTCTTAAACCCACCGGTCGATTCTGTCCCGCATTTAATGGCATTGGCAAAGCTACTGACGACGCAATTATGGATGAGTATATTTTCACAAGGGGCTTCTCCTGTACTTTTCAGCACGATCCCGTCGTCATCTGAATCAATCACACTGTTGGACAAGACAAACCGGCGGCATCCGTCTATATCGATGCCGTCATTGTTACCATTGCCGTGGTTGAAGACGTGCGTATTGGTTACGAGTACGTCTTCACAATTCAAATAGTGCTGATTCCAGATGGCCGAATTAAGCATGGTGATATCACTGACGGTAACGTTTCGGCAGGAGATGAAAAGGATATTCCGCGGGCGTCCGTTACAATCACCGGCAACACCGCTCACACGTCCTTTTTTACCTTTCCCTTTTCCGTCAATGGTTCCCGGGCCAGTAATGCGAATGTTATGCGCTCCCTCGGCATAGATTATTGATGTCCACCCTCCGGCATCTTTGAGCGAGCGGTACGAGGCCGGTGGAATAAGTGGAAAATCCGCATAGTTATCACTTGCTTCCAGACGAGCTCCATTACTTAAATGGAGTTCGACATTATCTTTGAGGAAAATGGTTCCGGTGCGAAACGTGCCCGCCGGAATCACAACCCGTCCTCCTCCGTTTTGAGAAGCAGACTCAATGGCCTGATTAATGGCCTGTGTATTTATTTGCAGAGAGTCCGCAGACGCTCCGTAGGTCAAGATGTTATAATCGTAACCTTTAATTTGTGCATTAGCCCCCAAGCAACAAACTAAGCATAAAATTAAAATCCAACGCCTCTTCATATATGAATACATATTTATAATATATATACGAAGAGGTGTTGGACTTTACTCAATACCAACTGATTTATTATGGATATGCAGGCTAATTGCCCGCTTTAATCAGGTAAGTCTTTCCTTCTTGAGTTTCAAACGTATTGATATAGTACTTTCCATCGCGTACTTGTTTGGACTCCGCACCTTCTATTTGAAGTGGCGTTTCTGTTCTGAGCACACACTTATTTCCTTTATTCGACTTAATCTTGGCCTGCTTCAACTGATGGTTGGCCCACACAATATCAACCTCAAAGTTGCCCCGGGCTTTCAAACCGGTTATATTCCCTGACGGCCAGGCATTGGGGAGGGCGGGCAACAAATGCAACTCTTTCAAGTGACTTTGCAGGAGCATCTCCATAAATCCGGCTGTTGCTCCAAAGTTCCCGTCAATCTGAAAAGGCGGATGCGCGTCAAAAAAGTTCGGATACGTTCCACCTACTCCACCCGCCGTAGGCTCGCAATAGCGCATGATTTCGCGAATCATTTTATAAGCATGGTCGCCGTCCAGCAAGCGAGCGGCAAAATTAATCTTCCATCCTTTACTCCATCCGGTACCTTCATCCCCGCGAAGGGCAAAAGTCTTATCGGCAGCTTGCGCTAGTTCAGGAGTGGTCAGAGGAGATATCTGTCGTCCCGGATGCAACCCGAACAGATGTGACAAGTGTCGATGATGGGGATCTGTTTCTTTATAATCCTTACTCCATTCCTGCAATTGTCCCTGTGCACCGATGCGATAAGGAAACAAACGGGCTGTTTTCTCAACCAACTGTTTGCGGAACTTCTTGTCGATGTTCAGTATTTCGGAAGCTTCAATCAGGTTGGTAAAAAGATCTCGTATGATTGCGATATCCATTGTAGTTGCCTCCGACACCGCATGCCGCTTATTGTCAAACCAGAAAAGGTTCTCGGGCGTAGTGGACGGCGAAGTGATCAGATAACCGTCTTTCTCTATCAACCAATCGAAACAGAACAAGGCAGCCTCTTTCATCACTGGATAGGCCTCGTTCTTTAAGAATTGCGTGTCGCCTGTAAAGCAGTAGTGTTCCCACAAATGCTGAGAAAGCCAATTGCCACCCATATACCAATTAGCCCAAACCGGATCGCCATCGCCACAATTGCCAACGGGATTGCTCAACCCCCAAATGTCTGAGTTGTGATGCGCCACCCATCCTCTTGCATGATAGTACTCTTTAGCAGTTACCTTACCGGTTTGCGACAGATCTTTAATCCAGCGCAAAAGAGGTTGATGCATCTCCGACAGGTTGCCGACCTCGGCAGGCCAATAGTTCATCTGCGTATTAATATTGATTGTGTAGTTCGAACTCCATGGTGGGCGAAAATCCTTATTCCACAGTCCTTGCAGGTTAGCTGCCGAACCGCCGGGACGTGAAGAAGATATCAATAAATATCGGCCGTACTGGAAATAAAGCACTTCTAAAGCCGGATCATAATTGCCGTACGAGTATAACTTCAAGCGGAAGTCAGAAGGCAGTTTGTCATTCACTTTATTATTTAATGTATCGGTCAACTGCAACGATACCCGATCAAAATAGGATTTATAATCTGCAACGTGTCTTTGCTTCAACACGTCGAAGTCAGAAAGAACCGCTTTATCCATGCGGCGTTGCGAGATCAGTTTCTCATCCTTCCCTTCCGAATCGGGATGTTTGTTAAACCCGTTGAAGCTTGTGGCGGCAGATAAGAAAAGGGTCAGTTGGTCGGCATTCTTCACATGAATACCTTTTTCATCGGACAAGATAGTCCCTCCGACAGGTACAGCTTTCAGAATTGCTTGGAATCGCATTCCTCCGAGTCCGTTCGCATCTTCTTGTTCGATGGCTTTCTTGTCCGGTCGGTTGTAATAGCTCGGAGCCACATAGGCAGGTGCTTGACCGTTCATGAAAAGTTGGTTATCGTCGTGGGGCAAAATGACATTCTTTACCAAGCTGCTCAAGCTGATATCTAACGTAAGCTTTTCGGGTTGACTGGCTGTAAAGCGGACAATCAACACACTATCCGGAGCGGAAGTAAACACTTCGCGGATGTACTTCACGCCGCCCACCTCAAAAGAGGTCGTGGCAATTGCTTCATCCAAGCGTAACTCTCTCACATACCCGTGAGGAGAAGCTTTACCTTCAAAGCTCTGCTTAATACGCAGGTCTCCCAAAGGAAGGAAGCTTTCCGAAAAATGCCCCTGCATCTTCCGGCAAAGATTGCTTGCCGTTTGGTAATCATCCTTAGCTAACGCATCTCGAATAGGCTGAAGATAGTTATACGCTTCAGGATTGACATTCTTCTTTTGCGGACCACCGGACCACAGAGTTCCTTCATTCAGCTGTATCAATTCTTCTTCTACACCGCCAAATATCATGGCACCAATCTGTCCGTTACCAATTGGCAAAGCTTCCACCCATTGTGTCGCGGGTTGCTCATACCAGAGTCTCAAATTCTCTTGCGCACTCAGTGGTATAGCCAGCAACGCCAACACCCATAACCCGATTCTTTTCATTTCCTTGTCTTTATGTGTTTTTATAAATCTACGTTTAACGTGCTGAATATACTTAAAGTTAGCGGAAAGTATGATACAAACCTTAACTTTTTTCACTTATTCCACATTATTCGGTCGGATTCAGCTCGTTTACGTATCGCTACAAACACGGTCAGTCCTATCGTTCGATTAGCTCTATGAGATAGCTGAAGCTATACTTTTTGTCAAGCAAGCGGTATTGGTTATGAGGATACATGCCCCAACTATTGTCTCCACCCAGCCCGCGTTGTTTCAAGTCAACATGCAGAAATACATTCTTTTGAGGTATTACATCAATCGTATGTTGCAATTTGCGCGTCAGTCCCGGGTCGAGATCCTCGGGCGAGAAATGCAGAGCTGAGAAAGCTATCGGCTGCAAGCCTGTAACTCGTATTCCGCTACCGTCTTTATCTAACAAGGTTAACCAACGAACTTCCGTTTTATTCCCCGTTTCCTGCGGGCGTATATACGCATAAAACTGATTTTCAACCTTGTCGTTATAGCAACCGATGAACGAACTTGAATTGCGGTCTATATAGTTTTCATAAGGCCCTTTGCGTAATAACTCAGATTATCATAGGGTTGTAGCAATTCCATCCGCATTCCGAAACGAGGAAGTTCGGGCAATCTTGTTCCGGTCAAATCAATCGTTCCTGTTATAACAACCGATCCGTTGTCGCGTATCAGATACTCCATTGTATACGGAACCTGAACATCACTCAACACCCAATCGACTTTAACGGATAATCCCTGTTCGTTCTTATCGCCTACGGCCACATCCTTGACATACCGATTCAGATGAGCTGTACGCCACACCCCTGCCAAGCTAGACAGTTTATTCCCGAAATCGTTATCAACCGGGGCACGCCAGAAAGCCGGTTCGGGGTATTGCTTGATAGGGCGTTTACCATTCATGCCGTAGTCGAACAACAAACCTTTCTTTAGATCGATCTTTCCCGAAACCGCACCCGACTTGAAGGAGAGTATATCGCCTACGGTCTCATAAGACAAATTGCCCGAAGCAACAGGAAGCGAAGTAAAGAAACTTCCGTTAGTCAGTTTTATTTGTTCCTTAGCTACTTCATAGCGTGCAGGAACTAAATCGGTAGCCTGTTTTGTATACGCATATAAGTTGAGGAAATACTCGTTTCCATCTTCCGGTGTTTCAGGAAGATTCAAATGTAGTTCTTTTTCCTGATGTGGATTCAGGTCGACCTTAAAGTCTCCTGTCGCAAGCTCCTTTCCATTCTTTACCACCTGCCAGGTAAAGTCATAGGCATTCAGATTCGTGAAGTCATAGCGATTCTTAACCGATACCGTCTTTCGATCCGCACTTTGGGCACTGAACTGAATATACTGATAGACTTTCTTCACCTCATAGGCCTGAGGTTTAGGAATTCCATTCGCAGATATAATGCCATCCGTTCCGGTATTATGCTCGCTTTGTTTATCCTCGAGCCACTTATTGCTACCCATTCGGCCATTATAAGTCCAATACGTCCGTCCATCTCTGGGCTCCGTGTGCATCCTGAAACCTTGATCCATAAAATCCCAGATAAAACCACCTTGCAGATTTGGACTGTCATAAATAACGTCCCAGATATCTTTGATATTACCATTACTGTTCCCCTGAGCATGGGCATACTCGCACATAATATACGGACGCTGCTTCCCGGATTTACGGTACTCGGTTATTCTCCACATATTGGGATACATCGGACAGACTACATCTGTGTTCCAATCTTCCCACGCTTGTTCGAATTGTACAAAGCGACTGGGGTCATAGGCTTTCAGGCGGTTGTATTCATCATGGAATACTTTGCCATTGCCACATTCATTACCCAATGACCAGCCAATGATACAGGCATGATTTTTATCTCTTTCTACCATCCGGGTTATGCGATCAACATGTGCAGCATACCAGTCCGCACGATAAGCCGGATGTGGAATCGTATCTTTAAAATAGGGAACTGAGCCCATGCCGTGTGTTTCTATGTTCGCCTCATCGACTACGTAAATTCCATACCGGTCGCACAGCTTATAGAATAAAGGATGATTCGGATAATGGCTTGTGCGCACAGCGTTCATGTTAAGTTGCTTGATCAGTTTCAAGTCACTCATCATAATATCAAGGTTCTGCACATGCCCTAAGCTATCATTATGTTCGTGTCGGTTTACACCTTTTATATATACAGGCACACCGTTGACCAGCAGTTTAGCATTCTTGATCTCTACCTTTCTAAAACCTGTTTTATAAGCAGTGACGGCTACCGTTTTATGCTGATCGTCCAGTAATGTCATGACGCAATCATAAAGGTTTGGAGTCTCGGCACTCCATTTCTCAACATTCCGAATCAGCCCGGAGAAAGCTAAAGTCGTTATTTCTTCGCTTGCATCAAACTTCTTTTGTAGGGACACGACCGGCTTACCTGCTTTATTGATAAGCTCTAATTTAACCGCACCTTTCTCAATCGAGTGATTCTCAAACTTCCGCAAATCAACCGTCGCATGAAACACACCGTTCTTATAGGCCGCATCTAAATCCGGTTTTAAGAAGAAATCCCAAATCGAAACTTTGGGATAGGCTTGCAGAAACACATCGCGTTCAATGCCTGTCAATCTCCAAAAGTCCTGATCTTCCATATAACTACCATCGTGCCACCGATAAACCTGTACTGCCAATAAGTTCTCGCCTGCTTTCAGGTATTGGGTTACGTTAAACTCCGCCGGTGTTTTAGAAGCCTTAGTCATGCCGACCTTTTGCCCATTGATGTATATCTGCGCATAGCCGACAATGGAGCCAAAGTGAAGAATAATCTCTTTTTCCTCCCAACCAGCCGGAACGGTAAAAGTCTTGCGATAGGTTCCTACGGGATTATCGACATCAATATAAGGTGGATTAGGTGAGAAAACATATTGGATATTGCGAATGATAGGTTCGCCAAAGCCCTGCATTTCCCAGTTGGAAGGAACTTCAATATCAGTCCAAGCAGCATCGGGCAGCCCCTCGCGATAAAAATGTTTCTCACTTCTTTCTATAGTAGGCGAATAAGCAAACTTCCACTTACCATTCAATGATTTATACCAAGGAGAAAGCGTTACGTCTTCTTTGATGGCATCTTCTCGACATGAATACATCATAAAATCGGCATGTGGCTTTTCTTTGTTCCACTCATACGTTACCGGATTTTCCCATTCGTTCTGTTGGGCGTGTACCAAGCCCGTTGCTAACAACCAAGTAAAAACGAACGAGATAAGGATTCTTCTTCTCATATTTTTCAATTAAATAAGTTCAACGAAACGAGTTATCAGTAAACAGTGTGCCAAAAGCTCAAGCTATTACGCAACAATGAACTTCTGGCACAATCATCTGTTTAATACTCTCTTATAGGATCAGCAACCTGATCTTCTCCGGGTTCAATCGGTTCTCTGGTATACATTAACGTACCAAAACCCATGTCATCCGATTCCGCACTGCCACGATGCCCGCCACCTTCCGGCCTCAACGTGCGTGCAAACGCTCTTGAATAATAAGGATTAGCTCCTTTTACTTTATAATGATTGTAGATCAGTTCCCAGCCCGGACGTGCCCGTCCTTGTCCATCGGGATCAACTACATTGTGCCATCCTTCTTTATAGGAAAAATAAGGAGTATATGGCATCACAGGTATTTGATTCGACACCAGATTATATTTCGCCGTATATTCGCACAAATCAAGGATCACATTATTATCATAAGCAAACAGATCGGTCTCAATCGCGTTATACACCATCTGACAGAAATAACCATGTTGCGGAATATTCAGCGTAGAGTGTCCCTGATCACGCCCCATCTCCTGACTCTGCGCGAATGTTTCCACCTTTCCATCCGGATCTTTATGACGGGCCACTACCGAATTCTTAATGCATCCGGCACCTGCTCCATTATAAAAATAGTTCAAAGCCATATTCACTTTGTCCGAATCATCGCACAAGATACCAATTGACAGAATAGACACCATGGCAGGAAGGTCCCAACTCATCCATGCTTCATTAGCCGGACTTCCGTTATGGTCGAACAAGAAGGTATAACATACTGGATAAAACACATCGACAAGCCACTGTTTGAAATTCTCAAAATCCGTTTTATTCCACCCTTCGTAACTACGCATAATTTCGGCAGCATTCGCATACTGATAACCGGTAAATCCTGCTACCAAGATCGCTTCTTTGCCAACAATCGACTTGCAGTTCTTCGCCCATTCATTCAACACCCGGATGGAAGCATCCGCATAATCGGAATCACCAGTCATCTTCCACATCAGGGCCAACTGGTACGCAGCCGCTCCATCGTCACTAATCGCATTATATCCACCACCCGGTCTCTCTATTTTTGAAACAGGACGCGGCTGATACGTCTTTTTAGCCCGCGGGCTTTCCTGTAACTTTTCAAATCCCATCAACCAAGGCTGTTTCTTTTCTACCATCGCTTTCTGACGTGCATATTCAAAGTCCGCATCCGTATGCAACATACAGGGATGTGTGAATGTGTAGGTCGGCGAAGAAGGCCAATTGTCAATACCCGAAGTCTTTTCTTCTGTAAATTCGGGTGCACAACTCGTGTTCAAAGACAGCAGTGTGCACAGTATCGTATAAATAAAAATCCTTTTCATAATCTTAATATTTTATCATATCCCGATTGTTTTCAGTCTATCAAGTTCTCTTTTCTCAAAAAGTTATTCAGTTCTTCTTCCGATTTGAATGATTTCACCCAATACATATCCATGTAATTATCACCCGCTTCGTCTACCTTCATTTCCCATATTTCATAGATATAACGGTCGATGATAACCTTGGAAGTAATTCTCACAGATCCGAAAGTATACCCTTCGCGGGATAAGTCGAAATAATGAATGGTTCCCTGATTATTATTGAGATTAATCTGATGCATCGCATTGTTTTTAGCTCCGCCTGTAGGGGTATAATATCCTCCCCAACCTTTATTCTTTGTATCCCAGATATTCACCAGGTAATTAGGACCTTTCTCCGACTTGCTTTATACTTAAAGCGAGTCGCGATAATCGGATAAGCATCAGGCGCGAAAGTCGTCTCTCCTTTCCTATAGATAAGTCCTTTATAATTAACACCGCCAACAAATACAGGACTCACGGTTAATCTCTTTTCTGCTTCCGTATCTCCGGTTACTTCAAGTTTCGAAGCGTTACCGGACCATATATCCCAGTTGTTATTACCATACATAAATGTATCATTGATTTTTCCTTCGGCAACCGTTACTTCAAAAGACTTCTCAAACGTTCCCAGCTTGGCAGTCAACGTAGTAGTTCCATACGCTTTCACCGTATAGACTCCGGTATATTCATCGATACTTACCACGTTCTGATTCGCACTATACCAATGCAAAGCCGACGAAGTAGCATTCTCGGGTTGTACCTTAATATTCAGTTTGGAGACCTCAGACAATGCTAAGACACGATCCGCATCTTCAACAACTACATCCGTCACCGGTATCACCTCATTCACTTTCACTTCAATGGTTTTCGTCACTCCACTACCATCCAGTGCAGCGACCTTGATCCGTGCGATACCCGACTTTAAGCCTGTCACCATTCCAGTTTCCGACACTGATGCAATCGCTGGCGTTTCGCTAGTCCACTTCACGGTCCAATAAGTTGCGTTTTCAGGAACAATAGCAGCATTCAATTGTAAAGTACTGGTTTCAAAGGTCTCCGGATTCTTGGGAGTAACTATAAGTTCTTTCACTTTAATAATCTCAGCTACGACCTGAACCTTTAGCGAAGCAGTAGCTACATATCCTACTTTAGAACGAGCCAATACATTGGCTTCTCCCACTTTATGCGCAGAAATGCGTCCATCAGAATCGACTGTTGCCACTTCCGTATTATCGGATACCCAAATCACCTCTTTGGTGGTTGCATGATCAGGAGCAACCGAATACGACACCAACGAATCGGTACCGACCAGAAGCGGTAGAGGATTGGTAACATTCAGTTTGATAGTAGTTAAGATGGATGCTTCACCTAACGATTCATACGTTTTATCATCCGTACATGCTCCTAGTATCACTAATAAGCATGGTACCGTCACGAAGCTCTTAATGCCTTCTTTATTTGTATACTAATGTATTTCATAATCACCTATATTATGTTTCAGTGCATCATTCACCCCATCCTGGGTTCTGCTTTAAATTCGTATTAAGTCTCAATTGGTCAGCGGGCAACGGATAGAGGTAATTCTTGTTACTCCACTGTCGGCCACTCTCCATCACGATGCAACCTTCGGCATCCGTAGCATTCGACATATCACTCCATTTCTTCTCAAATTCCGTTCCCTTCCATTTTATGCCCAACAGACTCTGGTTCATCTCGCTGACTGCCGTATTCCAACGTTTCAAGTCATCCATTCGGAAGCCTTCGTGAATTAGCTCTATCGTACGTTCCCGGCGAATTTCAGTCCGAAGGTTCAAATTGTGTTTCTTAGCAAATTCGACTGTCAAGCCTTCCATAGTTGGATTGACACGTTTGCGGACCAGATTCAACGTAAGATTGAGGGCATCCGTGACCGCCTGATCATCAGCTTTCCCTTCACTCTCATGCAGTTCATATACAGCCTCGGCATAGTTCAACAAGACTTCCGCATAACGAATAATCGGGTAATCATATCCTTCTTTACCGCTGGCAACTTTGCGTTCCGTAGCCCATTTCTGACAGAAATAGCCACTTCTTGACGTAGGCTCGAATGATTTATAGAAAGCAATTTCTAAATCAGTCGCATCTTCTTTCCAAGTAATTCGGCCATTCGCATTTCCCCAATACGGACGTCCAGCTATCATCATGGAATTCTGCATCCGATTGTCGCGGTTCTGAAATTCGGAAGTCATACTAGCATACATTGTTTCATTGGTAGGATCAACGGGTATACCTGTATTGGTCAAATACAGATTTGCCATTTTACGTGTCATGAAAACAGCTTTGTTTAAAAAGCCCTGTGTGATGTTGAATCCTATCGGACTAATGACCTCATCATATCTTCTGGTGAAGATGTACTCTGTATTGCCACTCTTGGTAATGTTCTCCGGATTTGATTGCGTATTTTCGAGTATAAAGAGATACTTATACGAGAAATTGCCCAGCTTCTCCGATTTGAATAAAGAGAAAATCCCACTGCCCATAACTTCCTTTGCAGCATCTACTGCAATTGTCAACAGTTCTTTGGTTCTTTCACCTTTATTGTCTCTGAATTTCTGCCAAGTACCTTCATAGAGAGCAACCCGAGATAAAAAAGCTTGAGCGGCTTCTACCGATACACGTCCTGCTTGAGCAGCCGTAAGAGTCTTATAAGCAGGTAACCCTTTAATCGCATCTTGCAGGTCTTGCATGATGAAATCGATCACCTCTTCACGCGAATTTTGTGCTTTCTTCAATTCTGGAGAATTAATATCCAGCGGTTCTTTCACAATAATCGCATCTCCATAAATCTGCACCAGATCGAAAAACAAATAAGCCCTGAAGAATTGTGCTTCCGCAACCGCTACTTTGATATCTGCCGGCGAAGAGAAGTTTTGAGCATGCTTGAGTAAGATATTTACCTGGCGGATGCGGTCATACGTATCCGTATAGTTCTTATCTTCCGAAGGAATCGTATTCGTACCATTACTATATTCACTCAATGTGCTGGTCATCAATAAGTCAGACCGAAGATCGCAGTGAGGGCCATCACCCACAATATCTTTGAAATTATGAGTCCAACCATAGAACTGACTGGAGAACAGTGTAAACTGATTCGGGTCTTGCCAGTAATTAGTTTCAGAAAGTTGGTCCTTAGGATCAATATCCAGACATGACTGAACCGAGATTCCTATGGCCAGGAGTAATATTGTATGGAGTTTAATTAATTTCATAATCGTATAATTTAAAATGTTGCATTTAAACCTATTGTAAATGTTCTGTTGAACGGATAACGTTCTCTTCCACCTTTCACGGTACGGGTAGTTTCCGGATCCCATCCGTCGTTAATTTTGGATATTTCCCAAAGATCCGCCCCCGATACATAGACTCTCATATTACTAATCACATTGTTTAGCTTTTGATATACCACAGCAGGCAGGGTATATCCCAGAACTATATTTTTCAAACGGAGATAAGAACCATTCTCTACCGACCAAGACGAAGCCATATAGTTATAATTATTAATGCGAGAGTTCGTCGTATACGCCGGATAACGGTTATTCGGAGTTTCCGGACTCCATGTCTTTCCCAGCGTATAATCTGAGGTATTGCGGTAAACCGTTCTAAAAGGAATCTTATACGCATCTGCTTCCCGGAAGACTGTTCGTTTAGCTACTCCCTGAAAGTTAGCTGAGAAATCGAAACCTTTCCAGGCAAAGCCTAAATCGAAAGAGTAAGAAAACTTAGGATCATCAGAACCCAGATAAACCATATCTTCTTGCGTCAGCTGCCCATCACCATTAGCATCGTGATACATATTATCTCCCAAGCGTATGACGGAAGGCATATCAATCGTATTACTTCCCAAGAATTTATCTTTGTATTTTTTAAGTTGTTCTTCGTTCTGAATCTTGCCAACATACTGGTAGCCAAATACGGAATTCAACGGGTAACCGTTTACAGCTGTATTGTATCCGGCAGTAATAACATCTGTACCGCCACTTTTAAGTGTATTCGTCATGTAACTGAAAGTCGCTCCGACATGATAAGAGAAATCACGAACCTTATCTTTCCAGCTTATCGTACCGTCATACCCTTTACTTTCAAATTTACCATCGTTACCCGATGGTGCCTTTCCACCTAATACTCCCGGATAAAGCCGTTCGATCAACATATTGTTGTTTTTCTTCATATAGAAATCGATACTACCCGACAGACGACTATCGAGCGCATAGAAATCCAACCCGATATTATAATTATGAATCCGTTCCCAGGTTCTGTCTTTACTTACCAATGAGCCGGAAGCGGCTACATACGTGATACGTCCGTCACCGATATAGGCACCACTACCTGACCTGTAATCATAAAGCTGAATTCCGTCAAAACGTCCGATACCACTTTGGTTACCAACTTCGCCATAGGATGCTTTCAGTTTCAGTTCATTCAACACAGTCTTAACGCCCGCCATAAAAGGTTCTTCAGTGATTCGCCAACCTCCGGAAAAGCCATAGAAGAAGTTCCACCGATTCTCCGGTTGGAATTTAGAAGAGCCGTCATAACGTGCGTTAGCTTCTACAAGATATTTCGATTTATAGCTGTAGTTTAGGCGAGAGAAATAAGACATCAACGCCTCCTCATATTTCTCCACTTTATTGATGCTCACCTCACCGCTACCATTCAACACTTCCAAAGGCTTCTGAATATCTTTCGCTTTCGTTGCACTATATTGATAAGCTTTACGGTCATATTGCGTACCCACCATGGCAGTAAAGTCATGAACGTCATTCCACTTTTGGGTATAATTCAAATAGGCAGAAGCAGTATAGTTATCTGTTTTTGCGGAACTCTTGGTATAAGCACTCTCCGCCGTAGTAGGATAAGGGTTACTATCGGTCTTTAGTTTATTTCCATTATAACTGTACCAGTCGATTGATAAATATTGTTCATCTCGGGTAGCATCATTGGTTGAATAGCCTAAAGTGGTTGTCAGATTCAGTCCTTTCATTAGCTCGAACTTAAATGTCTCGTTTATATTCAAGGCAGTAACCAGCAATTTATTATCTCCTCCCAATTCGGCTAACCAGTTAGGACCATATTCAGAACCCCACTGATACGGTTTCCCATCAATTGTAGAAACCGGAAATCCGGGATGAAGCGGCATAGCAGACGCAACCGAACCAAGCATAGTCGGTGCAACCTGATTCTGTCGACTAGCCGAGATGACAGAAGTTATGCTAAACCGGTCGGTGACTTTAAAGTTATTGGATAAACGAAAATTATAGCGTTCGTTCGAGTTATTGCCACACTGCAATGTACTACCGTCATACAGATAGCCGAATGATAACCGATAATTTGATTTCTCCGTACCTCCGGATATACTTAGATCATGTTGAGTAGAGCCAGCCCCACCCCACAAAACATCATTCCAGTCAACATCCATAAAGACCAGGTCGGGGACTCCGGCGAAGTATCCGGGCATCGGTTCGGAAGGATTCTGACCATTCAACAAATCTAAGTATTGCCCTTTCAAAGCTTTTGCCAGTGTGGCGTATTGTATCCACGCAGCAGTAGTAGATTGAGGGTCATTCTGAACTGCCTGTATCACTGTATCCGTCCAATCATCATATCCCATTAGATTGGGTTGCAAGCCTACTATCTTTCGCGTATACGAACCACTATATTCGATCTTTGCTTTGCCAGCGTCAGGGCGTTTCGTGGTGACAAGAATGACACCGCCTGCGGCTTTTGAACCGTAGATCGCGGCCGAAGCATCTTTTAGAAAGTTAATCGATTCAATATCCGATGCATTCAGTTGCGCTAAAACAGACGTGCCGTCTGCCGGAACTCCATCTATAATAACAAGCGGTTCTGTGCTGTTTTTCGAAACGGCTCCCCGAACAGAAATATTCCATCCTTCTTCACCCGGAGCAGCAGACGAACGTGTGATGCGAACGCCCGGCACTTGTCCCTGCATTGCCTGGAGCGGATTGGCTAACGTTCCTTTATCTTTAAAAATCTTAGAATCTACCACAGCTACCGAACCGGTAAGGCTCTCCTTCTTCATTGTACCATAGCCCACTACTACTACTTCGTCCAGCACTTCGGAATCTTCGTGCATGACGATTTTCGACAGATTAGTTCCTTTTACAGGTACTTCTTGTGTTTTATAACCGATAAATGAGATTACAAGCGTACCGCCAGACACGTTGTTCAGCATAAAGTTACCATCCATATCGGTAATAGTACCATGCGTCGAACCTTTTAGTTTGACATTGGCACCGATAACAGGCTCGCCATTGGAATCTACGATTTTCCCTTTTAGCGCCCCCGACTGTTGAACAGATTGTACCTCTATGACATCTGCAAATGCTGCCTGAGGACCACCCGCCAACAAAGCAGAGACCATCATCGTAGAGAATAGAATCCTTCCCGATGAAAGTCTGAAGTGATTTTTTTTCATATACATAAAATTTAAAACTAACATTTATACTATTTACTCTAATATTAGATACATTCTTGGATATACTCACGGATTTCTTTCCGGCTGATAAACAGATGATTCTCTACGGTACGGGAAGTTATTCCCAACTGAGCGGCAATATCAGCTGACGATTTATGTTCGAAACGACTCATGACGTAAATCTTCTGGCGTTGTTTGGGAAGTCGTTTGACTCTTTCCCGCTCACATGCCGACAGATTATTGGCTATAATCTGGCTCTCTACATCATTGGTACAAGAGGAGGATTGTTCTAAGAGATAGGATGCTATTTCCTGAGTTTTATAATAACGACGCAAATAATCCGCCACCAGATTGCGGCAGATCGTGAATATGAAATACTTCACAGTATCCGGGCGCAGCATTTGTTTGTAGCTCATCAAACGTACAAACACATCTTGGGAAAGGTCCTTTGCTTCTTCGTCCTTACCTATCTTATAATAGATATAAAGATAAACGGACCGTTGATAACTCTTATAAGAATCGGCAACCAGTTGAGTGGATGTTGTGTCTATATTTTCCATTTCTTAGATTTTTGTTTATCATAACATTGGCAAATATAGAAGCGAACACTCATAAAAGGCGAAGAAAAGAGGTAAGATAGATTCCGCCCTATTGGAAGGGAGGTAATAAAACCAACAAGCATTACTAATCAATGATTTACGTAATCACTTCATAGAGTCTCACATTATTACATGAGACTTTATAAGGGATCTTTTCCGTATAAATCAAGTCTATTTTCTCTCAATCGTATAGTTGTTTGTGTTTAACCAGGCAATCGTTTCCGACTCACCCGCAAAAGTATGGGTACTCATAAATGTCTCCTACGGAATCCATTTTTCCATTTCAAAACTTTTAAAAACGGACCGTATTACTGCTAAGCAAAGCGTCCGTATGTTTCCTTCAAAACATACGGACGCTGTATTATAAATAGCCTGATTCTAGTTTTTCTCTCAGGAATATCGCGTATTATTTCTCCGAATACCCTGCCAGATTATAACAAACAGGAACCGTACTGTTGCCCACCCGATAAATTCCGAATTTAAAATAGTAGCCGTCGTCATCGTTCCGGCCAATCAAGATCTCCTCGTTATCTACTATATGGCGGCTGAGAGTTTTCCCTTGATCCGCATAATCCATCTGTACATCCAGCATACCGGGCTTTACGATAGTCTCGGCTTCTTTGCCATACACCGTCCAATCGATATGTATGCGGAACGTGACCCAACAATCTTTAGGAAACTCGGCAAAAGGTATCTTGTGAGCAATGGTAGACGCTTTGTAGGTGGATGTTACGGGTTTCATCACAGTAGCCTTTTCGGGATTGGCGTTGCAGCGATCGTCTTTATCGGTCAGCCATCTCCGGTCCGAATTGGCTTTGATGTAGAACCATCCACCTGAAAACCCGAATGCAAGAGGCGGATATCCTCCTTGTTCTACCAGCCAACCGTTTTCCTTTCCGGCCTGGTAAATAGGGTTACCTTGTTTGTCCTTCATTGGCTTTCCTTGCTTATCTAAACGAGGAACCTTTTCATGACCCACATTCTTCTTAAAAATGGTACGCTGCTCCAACTCTAAAAACTCATCGATAGTCAATTTCTTCACCACACCCTCCGGAGTCTGCACCAAAGTACGATCGGGCATACCGTGCCATTGGGCAAAAATGGTGGCAACCTGTTGGTCTAAGTTCGAAGGGATGTAAACCGAAAACTCATAGTCGCGTGAGGAACCTTGCGGGCACGCGCCTTTACCATGATGATAGACCGTTTTGGTGATCTGCGCCTTCCGGTAAGTATCTGCCGGCAAGTTCGCAAAGTCGGCCGAGGTTGCGTAACAATAGGAAAATTCTGCCCGTCCTTTGGTCTCTCCCTTCGCATACCCCTCCAGTGTATTGTCATCTTCCCGTAGTTCAAAGCGGTAGGATGCTTCCCCTTGAAAAGGACGCGTAAAGTCGCGCTGAATAGCATGTTCTTTATTCGTGCCGACAGCTACCCAAACGTTATCTATAACCTGACTTGTACGTGCGGAGTCAGCCTGAACATTAACCCGTTCGGTCAACGGAACCAGCGTTTTTGTAGGGTGGTCCTCAGCGGTCAGTATGGAGCATCCGGCAAGCATCAGACAAATCGTAAAAATGTTTTTCTTCATTCTATTTCGATATTAAGTTTGTTTACGATACAAAAATACGAAAGGCAACCTATTCGGCTGCCTCCCTTTTGTCTCAAATGCTAGCACATTTGTGCAATTCCGCTATCAGAATCCCACATTTGTTTTATTGCGGTGTTTCTTCTTCATAATCCTCTTCCAACTGATCGACCTTTTGGATGCTCATCTTTCCGTCCGCATTGATGGTTATGGAAAGGGGCATATATAAATCGGTCTGCGGATAACAAACACTGGCGGCGTAAACAATTCCCGCCGAAGTCGTTTTATCATAAACAATTCCTTCCAATACCGACTTGGCAAGGAAAGCGGCATCCACTTCGGATGCGAAGTCTTCTTTCGTGAATGTTTTGTTGACAACCGTTTCGCCACCGCGCGTGAGGTGCAGAACGATTTTATTATCCAAATACGTATCGCCCATTTCATTGGTGACATGAGGCAGACTCTCGTCGGGCGTACGGCTCACTAAAGAGTGGTATTCTTTGCCTTTGAACTTGATGTCGATTTCGCTTTTGGAGTTTTGCATACGTTGTATTCCATGAATATCCGTACTATCTTGCAAAGCGGTTTCCGTTGTATTTCCCGATTGGTTACTCTTACCGCCGCATGCAGTTATCGCCAGAGTCAACGCCAACAAAAGCGGAAAACTTAGTTTTTTCATTTGGATCTTTCTGTTTATTAATAAGGAGCAAAGGAACAAAAACCGTCGGAGATTTACAAGTATAACCCCTATTTTCTATCGTTCTTCTCCGCTAGTTTTAGTCATTTCAGTAGCCAATGTGATTTCGTTCGACCCGGGTATTTGTTTCGTTCGACCTAGGTGTACCTTTCGTCCGGCCTGGGTGTTTGTTTCGTTCGACCCGGGTGAAACGAATTGGAATTGGCAGTCCGCCTCACAAACACTGGCTGTTATTTTATCTTTCCAACCCTGCGATTCGCGATTTTTTATGTACATTTGCATATAACAAGTTCCTACGCAACAGCTGTCAGCTATAGCTAGGCAACTGATAATCAAGTAAAGGAGCAAACTTAAGTCTTATGTACCAACGAATCCTATATATACTGTTTATTCTATATATCTACAGCATGAGCTGTATGGTGTATGGACAAAAAGCAAACTACCAACAATTTGACAATATCTATCTCGGAGCCGAAGCGTCTGTCATCAGTTGCTTCCTGCAAGATAGTGAAGGGCTGATATGGATCGGTTCCAACAAAGGATTGTTCAGTTACGACGGATATTCGTCGCAGCAGCATTTCACGTACGGCGAGCATAGCAACACCCGAATTTATTGCGGCGTAATTGTCAACCACACCTATTTATATCTGGGAACGGACAACGGGGTACTTGTTTATAACTACAAGACCGATAAATACGAACATCCGCAAACCGATTTCCCCACCGATGTACGCACCATGACGTTGCAGGGAGACACACTTTGGATCGGTTCGTTGAACGGGTTGTATGCTTATCAGCTCCAAAGCCGACATTTAAGCCTCTTCGATACCCGCCACAACGGCTTGCCGCACAACACCATCTACTCAACTCTTAAAACCCAAAACAACCGGTTGTACGTAGGAACATACAACGGCTTATGCCGCTTCAACCCGTCTGATAAAACCTTCCAGCGCATCCCCCTACCCGTCAACCGGAGCCAGAATAACTTATTCGTCAATTCCCTGCTAGAGGACAGCACCCGGCAATGCATATGGATAGGTACGGAAGGTTATCTTTTCCGGTACACCCCGGCAACGGGCGAGATGAAGCAGATAGATGCTTTCCACAACAACTCGATCAAATCGCTGGCCTTGGACGGAAGCGGCGAGCTATTGGCGGGAACCGACAACGGACTCTATGTCTATCGCACCGAATCAGGAAGTTTACAACATATCATACACGATTCGCGCAACATCCAGTCGCTCACCAATAACATCATCTGGAATATATACACCGATCAGAATCGCAACATTTGGTTGGGTACGGATTACGGTATTTCACTTTCGCGCTACAACAGTGCCTTGCAGCATATTCCTATTTCCCAAATCACCGGAACGGGCGACGGCAACCAGTTCTATTCGCTGTTTCGCGATTCCAAAGGGTTGTATTGGTTCGGGGGGACCAACGGCTTGATCCGCTTTGTCAGCCCACAGGGAAACCAGCACGATGCCATCTGGTATAAAATGGGAAACGAGACCTATCCCCTACCGCACAACCGCATCCGCCACATTTACGAAGACAGAGAACACCAACTCTGGATAGCCACCGACGGAAGCATCAATCGCTATGACTACGCAAGCCGCCAATTTGTACACTATAACATTGTAGACAAAACCGGGGCATACAACGCCAACTGGTCGTATTATATGTTCGAAGATGCCGACGGCAAGCTGTGGATTGCTACTTGTCTGGGTGGGATTTTTGTGGTGGATAAGCAGCAATTAATCCGCTCCAAGGCCGACAAATACGTAGCCGAGCAAAATTACTCGCTCCAGAATGGCCTTTCGGGTATGTTTATCAATCAAATCATTCCCGACCGTGAAGGCAACGTATGGGTGTTACTCTACAACAGCACAGGATTGGATAAGATCAACCCGCGCACCCAAAAAGTCACCCGGCTGTTTGCCAAAGAACTAAGCGGAGAGAAAGCACCCAACTACCTCCTGTGTGATGATGAAGGTATGCTTTGGGCAGGCTACAACGGCGGTGTGATGCGGATCAACCCCCAAGACGACAGTGCAAAGACTGTTGCCTTTGGCAGTTTTGGAAGTAATGAGATCCTGTCGATGGCTTCGATCAAGAATCATATTTGGGTTTCTACCACCAACGGGCTTTGGATTATCGACCGGCAAACGCTGGATGCCCGTCAGCAGAACATGACCGACAAGCGTTTCACGAGTTTGCTATTCGACTCCATAGACGGCAACATTTACCTAGCGGAGCCGATGGCTTTGCCATAACGAATCCGGACATACTGACGAGCAAGCAACCGGAAAAGCCGATCCTCCTGACCGCCCTATACATCAACAACCAGCTGGTCACTCCTCTCAACCGGGAAGATATAGTCAACATCCGATACACCCATGCAATCGAGTTGGCGTACAATCAGAACAACCTGGCTTTCGATGTTTCCGACCTGCCTTACTCACTGGAGGAGAAAAACAATTTCGTCTACCGGCTGGAAGGAATGGACAAAGAGTGGAATATGCTGAAGCCAAATACCAACCGCATCACATACAGCAACCTCGGCTACGGAGACTATCAGCTGATCATCAGCAAATTGGAAAAGAGCGGGCTACCTTCCGAGCATCCTTACATCCTTCACATCAAGATTCTCCCACCCTGGTACTATACCGTTTGGGCTAAAATCTGTTACGCGCTCCTATTGCTCAGTCTGGTTGCCTGGACGATAAACTTCTTCCGCGTAAAAAGCCGGTTAAAGATGGAACGGATGGAGAAAGAAAAAATACTCGAGCAATCAAGGCAGAAGATGGCTTTCTTCACCAACCTTTCCAATGAGCTTAAAACACCTCTTAGCGGAATTATCGCACCGATAAGCCAACTGCTACCTGTAGCCGGAGAAGCTAGTGACAAACATACATTGGAAGAAGTACAGCGCAACGCGATGAAGATCAACTCGCTCATTCATCAGGTGCTCAACTTCAACCGGATAGAGAGCAACGAAGATTCTCTCCTTATTATATCGCGTATCGAGCTGGTATCGTTCTGCCGCAGCTTGTTCTCTGTACATGCCGAGAATACGCAGCTGACATTTCATTTTGAAGCTAACAAAGCGAAGATTTATGCCGATATGGACGCCATCAAACTGGGAGTCATTCTGGACAACCTGTTATCCAATGCGGTAAAATTCACACCCGAAGGGGGATTGTCCGCTTCTCACTTCTATACCATTCAGAATCCGAGCTATTGGATATATGCGTATCAGACAGTGGTATAGGCATACCTCAGCAGGATATTCCGTATATATTCCAGCGCTTCTATCAATCACCACACACAGGAATAAAGAAAGAAGGAACTGGAATCGGCCTCTATCTGGTGAAAACTTACACGGAACTGCACGGTGGTACATGACCGGAGTTACTTCCGAGGAAGGTAAAGGAACATCCATCGGCCTGAGTATTCCGATAGCCGCCTCAGCCGAAGAAGAAGTTCAGGTTACGGCTCCTACGAAAAAAGAGTTGGAGTCGCTCCCGGTGCTCAAACCGATTGAAGCAGAATCACTCGACGAGAAATTCTTGTCGAATATTATCCGGCTGATCGAAGACCATCTTTCCGACGCTGACCTGAATGTAAACGCGCTATGCGAACTATCCGGCATCAGCAACAAACAGATCTACCGAAAGGTGAAACAACTGACCGGCATGTCTCCGGTGGAATACATCAAATCGATCCGCATGAAAAAGGCCGCAATGCTGTTGCAGCAAAAGAAATTCACGGTTGCCGAAGTGATGTATATGGTAGGCTTTTCCAATCACTCTTATTTCTCCAAATGTTTTCAGGCGGAGTTTGGCAAAACGCCTCGGCAGTACTTGAATGAGGAGTCATAAGTAGTTTCCGAAGGCTTTCGTCCTAATTTTATCCTTATATGTCCAATCTGTGCTTTCACCAAAAGTATGGGTGGGCTATCTTTGCCTTTGTTATTAAACCGCAAAATTTGATGGCATGAAAAAACAGCTTATTCTTACCTGCATCTGCATCCTATTCTCCTTTGTTTCGGGCAAGGGGCAATCGACGAAGACAGCAACTATCTATATAGACAGCAAAGGAGTTATGCGTTGGAGCGACACCCGACACGAAGCTTCCTTCTTCGGTGTGAACTACACGCCTCCTTTTGCGCACGCCTACCGGGCAATCGGCTATTTGGGCTTAGACCACAAAGCCGCCATAGATAAAGATGTATATCACTTCGCACGTTTAGGCTTCAATGCATACCGCGTCCACTTATGGGATGTGGAGCTGACAGACGGTAAAGGTAATCTGCTCGGAAACGAACATCTCGATTTATTGGATTATCTGATAGCCAAGCTAAAAGAGCGTAACATACATATTGTAATTACCGCGCAAACGAATTTCGGCAACGGCTATCCGGAGCGCAATATCCCCACCGGAGGATTCTCGTATAAATATGATAAATGCAACATGCACGCCAATCCGGAGGCTATTGCCGCCCAGGAAACGTATTTGCGCCAACTGGTGCAGCACACCAATCCGTATACGGGAAGTGCTTACAAAGACGATCCGGCCATTATAGGCTTCGAGGTGAACAATGAACCTTGTCACTCGGGAACGAAGGAGGAGGTGAAAGCCTACATCAACCGAATGTTGAAAGCACTCCATGATGCCGGCAACCGGAAACCTGTATTTTATAATGTAAGCCACAACGAATATGTGGTCGATGCCTATTACGAAACGGCTGTGCAGGGAACAACTTATCAGTGGTACCCCATCGGTCTGGTTTCGGGACAGACGCAAGAGGGTAATTTCCTTCCGTACGTCGACCGTTACGACATACCTTTTGCCAACGTGAAAGGCTTCAACACCAAAGCTCGCATGGTGTATGAGTTCGATCCGGCGGACATTATGTATTCGTATATGTATCCGGCCATGGTACGCACTTTCCGCACAGCAGGCTTTCAGTGGATTACCCAGTTTGCTTACGACCCCATAGACATTGCATATGCCAATACGGAGTATCAGACTCACTTCCTGAATCTGGCTTATACCCCACACAAAGCGATCAGTATGAAAATAGCCGCCGAGGCTGCTCAAGTACTAAAGAGAGGAGAATCTTACGGAAGCTATCCGCAGGACACCTTATTTGGCAATGGCTTCCGGGTGAGCTACAACGATGATTTGAGCGAGTGGAACAACGGTACCAAGTTCTACTACTCCAATTCCACACGCACCCAACCTAAAGATGCGTCCCGGCTAGAATCTGTTGCCGGATGCGGACATTCGCCGGTTGTTAGTTACGAGGGTACGGGTGCTTACTTTATCGATCGGTTGGAATCCGGCGTATGGCGTTTGGAAGTAATGCCGGATGCGGTAGTTGTCAACGACCCGTTTGCCAAACCTTCTCTGCAAAAAGAAGTAGTTGCCATCGCTCACGGGAGCTGGGACCTGACTTTACGCTTACCCGACCTAGGCACTACCTTCAGTGTCTTGGCTATTGATCGAGACAATCAACGCGCAGAAGGCGTATCGACAAACGGAACCATCGCAGCTCTTCGCCCGGGCGTTTACTTGCTGAAACGCCAAGGTGTGAATCCGGTACACGCGTGGAGTTCCGACTCTTCATGGGGTAACATCCGGATAGGAGAATATGTGGCTCCGGTTGCACGAAGCAATTCGTATAAAGTGACTCACAAGCCGGCAGCAACCGTTGAAGCCGGACAACCATTCGTAATCAACGCAGAGGTGGTAGGTCCGAGCATTCCGGACTCTGTCATTATCTATACAGATAAAATATCTTTTTGGAACGAACATAATCCGTACATAAAGATGAAACGCATGAGCGGCTACAGGTATCAGGCAACCGTACCGGCCGCGGAAATGGTAGAAGGTTGTTTCAGGTATAACATCATCGTCTGTCGGGGCGACAGCATCCGCACCTATCCCGGAGTAACCGGAGAATGTTCTGCGGGCATAAGCGGTAACCCACTGGATTGGAACTTCACTTCCACCCGGTATTGGGAAACTCAGGCTGTCGCTCCGGGTAGTGTGATCGGGTTACTAACCGTGACCGATTCATACAGCCACACAGAAGCTTACACGCTACCGGAATGGAGTTCCATTCAACGTACCTTGTTAGATGCTTCACCTGTAGAAAAGCCGCTGCTACGATTCAGTTTCACTTCCAAGCAGTCCAATCCGGTATACTTTCTACGTACACTAGTCAAATCAACGGTAGCGGAACGAAAAGAGAAGTTGAAAAGCTGTACAACGCTTTGCATCCGCATCAATCCGCATAAGGCGATTCCCCTAGATTTCCGGGCAGGCTTTATCAGTTCAGACGGCTATACGTACAAGGCAGTGAGCACATCGATCCCGGCAGACGGAATTATCCGAATACCGCTCAAGGAGTTGCAGCAAACGCGAACAGCACTGCTACCGGTGCCTTATCCGACTTTCTTGCAACAATACTTTACCCCGTCTACCGACATTCCTTTCTCGATAGAGAAAATAGAGAAACTGGAGATCTCTTTCTCTGCCACACCGGAAGAGATCGACAACCGAAAGCCGGTGGAAATAGAATTGGGAAATGTGTGGCTGGAATAAGCTTTCGAATATAGCATACTAAGAAATACCATAAAAAACGATTATTCAATAACACAGTAATTATGAACAGTAACATCTTAAATCTACGCCATCTGGCTGTATTCCTTATGTTGTGTACAACACTCATAGGTACTACAGTCTCCGCCTTTGCCCAACAACAGGCAGGAGGCAAACAAATCACAGGGCAAGTGATTGATGAGAACAAAGAACCCATGATTGGAGTAAGTATCCTTATCGTGGGCACATCTCAGGGAACAGTGACTGATTTCGACGGCAACTATACATTGGTAGTACCTAAAGCCAATAAAACGTTGCAGTTCTCGTATGTCGGTTACGTAACGCAAACTGTTGCTATGCCGACTAGCGGCAACGTGCTGAACATCCAGATGAAGAGCGACTCGCAGCTATTAAGCGATGTGGTTGTTATCGGATACGGTACGCAACGAAAAAGTGATTTAACCGGCTCCGTGACCAATGTCAGCAGCAAAGACTTCAATATGGCTGGTAAGTTCGCCCGAGCAACTAATCAACGGAAAGATATCCGGCGTACAGATTATGTCCAACAGTGGTTCGCCTACTGCGGGCAGCACGATCCGCATCCGTGGAGGTGCCTCTCTAAACGCCAGTAACGATCCACTGATTGTTTTAGACGGCGTTCCACTGGAACAAGGGGGTATCAGCGGAAACGACAACAACTTCATGAGCCTCATCAACCCGAACGATATCGAAAGCATGACCATCCTCAAAGATGCTTCATCAACGGCGATCTACGGTTCGCGAGCATCAAACGGGGTTATCCTCATTACGACTAAAAAAGGAACTTCCGACCAACTGAAAGTAACATTCAGCACCACCAACTCCATACAAACCCGTACGAAGTTGGCCGATATGCTGAGCTATAATCAGTTCGTCAATACCATCCGCACAGAAGGAACGGCCGCTCAACAAGCTTTATTGGGTACCGCACGAACCAACTGGAACGATGAGATTTACCAAAACGCTTTCGGTACTGACAACAACCTGAGCGTTGCCGGTAAGATAGCTCCCAATTGGCCGTTCCGTGTATCGGTGGGTTACTACAACCAAAGTGGTTTACTCCGTACGGATAAAGCGGAACGCTACACGGGAAGCATCAACCTGAGCCCCTCTTTCTTTGACGATCATCTCAAGGTGAACGTAAATGCCAAAGGGTCTATCAACAACAACGACTTCGCCAACTCCGAAGCTATCTGGGCGGCTTCAACTATGAATCCGACTGTTCCGGTCTATTCCGGTTCGGATGCTTTCGGTGGTTATACCGAAGCGGTCGACAATACGGGTGCGCCTGTCAACGGTGCCGTATTGAACCCGCTAGGCTTACTAAAGATGAATAATTCCGGCAGTAATATTCGCCGTTTCATTGGTAACATCGACGCTGATTACCGGGTACATTTCTTCCCGGATCTGAAACTGCACGCAACCTTAGGCTACGACTACGCACAAGGCAAAGGTAGTGTATACGTACCGGCGGAAGCTGCGCAGAACTATACAGTCTCCGGATTGAACTATCAATACGGACCGCAGAAGAAAGAGAATAGGCTGTTGACGCTATATGCCAACTACAATAAATTCGTAGAATCAATAAAGAGTAGCTTTGATGTAACTGCCGGTTATGATTATCAATACTGGAAAGCTACCGCACCGCTCTACACGGAACAGAATACGCTAGGCGATATTCAAAAGACTTCTAAAGCAACAGATGAGCGTCACGTATTGCTATCGTACTACGGACGTTTGAATTATTCGTTCGACTCTCGCTATATGCTTACGGCTACAATGCGTCGGGATGCAACATCACGCTTCGCCAAGAATGTGCGTTGGGGTACTTTCCCATCGCTCGCTTTGGGCTGGAGAGTTACAGAGGAGTCATTCCTGAAAGACAATCAGGTGTTGAGCAACCTGAAACTACGTGCGAGCTATGGGGTAACGGGGCAGCAAGACGGTATCGGTAACTACAATTATCTCCCGATCTATACCGGAAGTCAGAACGGTGCCGAGGCAAGCATGGGCAACGAATACATTCACACGTATCGCCCGAGTTCCTATGTACCGGACCTGAAATGGGAAACTACTACTTCGTGGAACATCGGTTTCGACTTCGGTTTTCTAAAAGACCGCATTACCGGTAGCTTCGACTATTACACGCGCAAAACAAAGGATTTGATTGCTACAGTACCTGCTGCTGCCGGAACTACTTTCGACCGGAACATAACGACTAACGTTGGAAATGTAGACAGCCAAGGTATTGAGTTCAGTTTGAACGCATCGCCCATACAGACCGAAGATTGGAAGTGGGATGTCAGCTTCAACATGACTTGGCAGAAGATGAAAGTGAAAAACCTTTCACTGACAGCCGGAGCCGCTGCGACCAATACATCGGTAGGGCCTTACATCGACAGTTATCAGGTACAGACTCTGACCGAAGCTATGCGCCGTACATGTTTTATGTGTATCACCAACTGTATGATGAGAAAACCGGCAAGCCGGTAGAAGGGGCTTATCTCGACCTCGACGGGGACGGGCAAATCAATTCGTCCGATTTATATCGCTACCACTCTCCTGCTCCCGATTATATATTCGGCTTCAGCACTTCTTTGCAATGGAAAAAGTGGACACTCAGCACAAGCTTACGTGCCAATGTAGCAATTATGTGTATAATGCCATGGCTATGAATACAGGTGCCTGGGAAACGGTAAGCTACAACTCGTACCAACTGAATAACTTATCGACCAGTTATCTGAACACGGGATTCAAGTCTCGTCAGTATTTGTCCGATCATTATGTGGAGAACGCCTCTTTCCTGAAAATGGATAACTTGTCGCTGGGATATAACTTCGGCAAAATCTACAGAGGATGTAGCCTGAATGTAAGTGCCATGGTTCAGAACGTATTCTGCATCACCAATTATAGCGGTGTAGATCCCGAAGTTCCCAATGGAATCGACCGTTCTTTCTATCCGCGCCCACGTACATATTCTATCAACGTAGGTTTCAACTTCTAATTATTAAAACGAGCCAATTATGAAAAAGATATATTATACAGCCCTATTCTTTTGCAGCACTTTATTGCTGGCATCTTGCATAGGCGATTTGGATCAATATCCGCATGAAGACGAAACGGCTTCGACGATATATACCAGCGCTGGGAATTACAAAGCAGTACTGGGCAAGATTTATGCTTCGATGGTCACTACCGGACAAGAGAAAAACGGCAGCAATGACCTAAGTAGTAACAGCGGGCAGGATTATATGCGTTGCTTCTTCAATTTACAGGAAGCCGGAACTGACGAAGTCGCTTCGACTTGGTTGTCGGGTGACAACGTTACCGGGCTGACTTACCTGCGCTGGGATGCCAACGACCCTTGGGTATCGGATATGTATTACCGTATTTACTACAACATCGCCTTGTGCAATGAGTTCCTCCGCAATGCCACCGATGAGAAGCTGGCACGCTTCAGCGAAGAGGAACAGACTGAAATTCGTCATTATCGGGCCGAAGCTCGTTTCATGCGTGCGTTGTTCTACTACCATGCACTCGACTTGTTCCGCAACATTCCGTTCATCACCGAGAATGACCCTACTGTGGGCTACTTGCCTCCCCGTTATACGGCTACGCAGATATTCAGCTATATCGAGAGCGAGCTAACCGGCATCGTGAGCGATATGCTCAACAAAGCGGATTGCCCCTACGGACGGGCTTCTCAGGGAGCAGCTTATACCCTGTTGGCCAAACTTTATTTGAATGCGCAAGTATATATCAATGCGCCTAAATACACGGAGTGCATCACAGCTTGCCAAAATGCGATTAAACAAGGGTATTCACTGGAAGATGATTACGCGAAACTCTTCAATGCCGACAATGACAAGCGGACAGCGAACGAGATAATTTTCACCTTGCCGGTGGATGCTGTACACACGGTTTCATGGGGTTCCTCCACATATATCGTGTGTGGTGCGGTAAGTAATACCTCCGACGAGCAAAAGCCTGAAGACTATGGAGTGAAGAGCGGCTGGGGAATGTTCCGCGTGCGTGGAGAGGTTCCGGCCTTGTTTACAGGTGTCGACGATCAGCGTTATATGTTCTTCACCGATGGGCAAACACAGTACCTCGACAAAATTGACGATCAATCGAACGGCTTCTTTGTAACCAAATGGACTAACCTGACGGATGCCGGAGAAACGGCTTCGAACACGGCAGAAGGTGGTGTGAATACCGACTACCCCTTGTTCCGCCTGGCGGATGTGTACCTGATGATGGCCGAAGCCGTAGTGCGTGGCGGATCAGGTAGCGACAGGGCAACCGTACTCGGCTATATCAACGATCTGCAAAGACGTGCATACGGTAATGATAATCATAAGAAGGAGGATGCAGACTTGACCGAAACTTTCATACTCAAGGAACGTGCCCGTGAATTGTATTGGGAAGGGTATCGCCGCACGGATCTCATCCGCTTCGGCAGCTTTACGACCGATAAATATCTGTGGCAATGGAAAGGTGGAGAAAAGGGTGGCACAGCTGTGAACAGTAAGTATAATATCTACCCGATACCAACAACTGAACTGACTGCCAATCCGAACTTGTACAATGAAAATTATTAATCATCCTCTAATACAAACAACAGATATGAAAACATTAAATAGGCTGATGATCTTGCTGGCAGGACTCTTTATATGGAGTGCCTGCGATGAGGACGGAGACAAATACTTCTTGTCGAGTTTGACAAGCAATGAATTGATCGCTTCGACCGACAACATCGTATTGACCGAAGATATCGCGCATAAGAATGTGTTATCGCTCGCATGGACTGACCGTACGTTAGCGGTAAGCAGCCCGGATTTTAAACCGACCGACTTGCTGAAAACAGCAATGCAGGTCTCGATGTCCGAGGACTTCTCAGGTACTGTGGAAGAATCGACTGAAACATCGCTCTCTAAAACCTATAATGCTGCGGAACTGAATATCGTAGCCAGCAACTTGGGAGCGGAAGCGAATGTAGCTTCCAAACTCTACTTCCGCTTAAAAGGGACTACAGGAAATAACATAGCACCTGCATATAGTAATGTAGAAGCGGTTACGGTGACTCCTTACAAGCTGGATACGCGTTTTGCTACTGTGCTCGACCAAAACTCGAATAGCACAGGTACCATGCTCTTCTCTATCGAAGATAAAGGGGTGTATAGAGGTTTTGTAGGCGTTGATGCCTGGTTCAACTTCTTAGTCAAAGAGGCCAACGGAACTGTTTGGCGGAACGATAATGAAACGGGAATGCCATTCTTGCTTACTACGGCAGGAGACTGGAAATGCTGGTTCCCCGGAATTAGCGGCTGTTATTACATAACCTTCGATACCGGCAATAAACAATGGAGTGGCTTGTCAATACCTTCGCTGAACGTAAGCGGGGATATCGAAGCTCAACTGGTATTCGACAAAGCAACCCGTAAATGGTCGGTCGGCTTCAACGCTGCAACAGCCGGTGATGTGAGTATTCAAATCGGCGGAACCGGTAAACTCTATGACCATACCTGTGCTAAGGCAAATGGTAGTGGCGGCTACGACATTGATGATTCGAAGGCGAAAGATACGCCTGTTGCATTCTCAGGAAATAGCACTGCATTGGCTTTCGGTACGACAGCAACCAACTTGACTGTGCATATCCCGCAGACGGGTGACTGTACATTAACTCTCGACCTAAGTGATTCGCACGTGTGGACAGCAACTGTAACTCAAGGATCGGTTGACCCCGAACCGGAACTCAGTCAATATCTCTATTTACCCGGTATCGGACCGGATGACAACTGGACTTACGACCGGAAGATTGAGTTATACTACAAAGAAGAGCAGAAGTATGCCGGCGTGGTAGATGTAAATTCAAAATGGGGAAACTATGCATTCTCTTCAAGTGATGCTTGGGATGGCGATAAGATGTATACGCTTGCCAATGATGACGCTGCTAGTACGGCCGAAAGTGGTACGCTTGTGAAAGGAGCCAACAAAAACATTACTGCTCCTGCCACCGGACTCCATCTATTTGAGGTATCACTGAAAGATATGACTTACAAGACCTCTCCGGTAGGCAATAATATCTATTGCTATTATGGTATAGAGGGTGACAACAACTTGTACCCCATTGCTGCCACTAGCACGCCGGGCGAGTACTCCGGAACAATCACGTTACCCCAAAACTCCAACTGGGGAGTGAAATTCTACATCTATAATGATTGGACAGGCGCCTATGGGGGAAGTGAAGGAAAACTATATTACAACAGTAACAGCGGATTCGCTTTACAGGCAGGTACCTATCTGGTTACAGTCAATCTGATTAGCGGTACCTATACGACTACTCAACACTAATTTTAGAGGAAGTAAACAATTATGAAACGATTCAAATATATGATATTAACGGCTTCCGCACTATTGTGCGGAGCCTTCTTCACCGCTTGCGACGACAACGATGATAAACCGGTATTCCCGGAATCGCCGGATAAAGAATATGATATGTCCGGTTTTGTGCGGGGAGCTGACGTAAGCTGGTTGACGGAGATGGAAAAGAAGAGTTATAAATTCTATGATGCCGAAGGTAACTCACAAGAGTGTATGTCCTTGCTCCGCGATCTGGGAATGAATGCGATCCGTTTGCGTGTGTGGGTCAATCCCGAGCAGGGATGG
>NZ_BAIV01000005.1 GCF_000517545.1 Bacteroides reticulotermitis JCM 10512
CGCGCGAACCGAAGTGCTGGGTATCTCTTCATCCGACAGATTTAATTTGTGCAACATAAATGGAGACTCATGCGTGTCGGTCATTAAGACTCCTCCTCCAATCGACCCGATCCACATATTCCCAAAGTCATCTCGTATGATGGAGTTTATCTCATCGCAAGGAATATGGTAGGCTGATTTTCGAGATTTATAATTAATAAAATGTCCGGGTTGCTCATGTTGCATGATGCTTAATTCCGTACGGGTACCCACCCAAAGGGTATGAGTATTCAAATCCTCTGCAATATCATAAATAATATTGTCTGACAAACTGTGTTCATCCCCAATTTTATGCTGGTAACGAATGTAAGAGACCCGCTTCATATCCTTCGGATTTTGAAGCAAGAAAAGTCCACACTCCCAACTCCCTACCCAGATATTCTTCTGAGAATCCTCATAAATTGCATGAGCTGAATTACGTTCATTAATCTGAGGATAAGCAACAAACGTTTTAGTGGCGGAAGCATATCGGTAAAGTCCGTTGCACCATGTACCAATCCATATGTCTCCTGTCGTATCCTCAAATAAGGATTTAATGGCATAACTCCCCAAGATACCGCCCGTTGTTTCAATGGTGTAGGTGACAAAAGAATCTTGTTCGGGTATATAGCGACATAGGCCGGTGTCTGTACCTATCCAGACTGAACTATTTTGAGTAATCAGTAAACAAGATACCGTATTGTTGGGTATAGTAGGAGAGAGGTATTTACGTATCTCTCCTGTCTTCTTATTCAATACATTTAATCCTCCCTGTGTACCTATCCAAAGATTAGAGTCATTATCATCGGCTAAACAATACACATTATTGTTAGTCAATAAATCCGGTGAATACAGGTTTGATTTATAAAGTGTAGTCCGATAGCCATCGTATTGACAAAATCCATATCTGGTAGCAAACCACATGAAGCCATCCTTAGCTTGATAGACTTTTTGCACCTCATCGGTAGGAAGGCTATTGAAAATAGATAGCTGCTTAAATTTTAGATTCGAGATGACATCGTCGGGCGCAGTGGAGTACAAAGTAAAAGACTAATTAGTAAAAGACAGAGCCTCTGGAAATTGAAAAGGAAACTTAGTATATTTTTCATATTGTTAGATTTAATAACTAACGCAAACTTATCAATTCTGAAAATCTGTAAAGGGTGAAAAAAGTCCCATTATGGTCGAATTTAAGATCTTTCAATTCATATAAACGAAGCGTAATGTCTCATCTTAGAGAGGCGTTACGCTTCGTTTTATATGGTGGATTGGTCCCTTTTAACGCTACATCCATTACATTTGAGCATTAGCATTCGAAGGCTGTTGATAGACTCCTTTTTTGATAGCCATTCTCTTTGAACTATGCAGCCGCTCGCTCTGCTTTTTTTACTTAGGATGCATGGGCTGTATATATTCCGGAGAAAATCCAATGCATTTCTGCCTTTTTGTTTCTCTGTCTTGATTTTGGCCGGTAAGTAATGCCACTTTTGTATTCCAATGCTCCCTTTTAGCCGGATGGTTCTTTCGCAACTAAGTGCCGATGATGTGTTTTTCATAATCCCTTCTCTTTGGTGGTTCTACCTTCTGTGCAGACTGTAAAGAAGCGAACTGGTTGGCCATAAGTCGTACGTGTAAAAGAATGAGGCTATGCACAGGCTTTTCGTTAATTTGGATGCAAGCCTGTTTACTTAAACAGATAATTCCCACGGGTGTTCAAATGAATCGCCCGCTCGCTTTTAAGTAAATTGAGTACTTGATTCAAGGTACTCAAGTACTTGGTTCTTAATACTTGAGAGATAGACTATTAATGTTTCAGAACCAAGCTATTAATACTTGAGAACCTAACTGCAATAGGTTGAATACCTGAATCTGTAAAACAAAGGAGCTGATAAAAAAGAACCTGATGTTTAAAATAAACGTCTAGGTCTTTGGGTGAGGCGATCTAGATCTTTATTTTAAACGTCTAGATCTTTTTTGGAAAGGAATTTATGTAAAGTCCGGCTTCTTCGGTCGTTTAAGCCAACTTTCCACTCCCCCTACATACAAGAAAAAATATTTCATCTCTCATGCTCTCATAGTTTTCTGCATAATAATCAATTAATCAGCGTATTGCGCTATGAGAGATACTTTTGAAAAGAGGCATCTCTCATCATTTTCCCGCATTTTTACTTCTTTTTGGGTGTATCTCTCATGTATTTTGAGATATCTCTCATACTTTTTAGGCATATTTCGCCTTAAATAGGGGGTCGTTTTTCCGGAGAAACATGCAATGGCTGTTGCTCATCAGAATAAAGTGCCTAAAAAGAAGACGTAAAATGAACGACTGATATACTGAATAATACACGAGAAAACGAGGAACACAACAAGTGATGTCTCATTGTGCAAAGTGCTTTTGTCAAGTTCCCGATGATGAAATTAGGAACGCGGATCGGCTATATTACTCTGACCTATTTGCCACAACCATCTGTTGCCGATTAACTCATTTGTAGTCAATTGGCAACAGATGGTTGTGACAGATGACAGAGCATGTGACGAAAACAACTTCTGTGAGAGACAGAAAACAGAGCGAAATATTATGAATGAAGCCGCTTTCTGCTTATCGTTTCCGCAGACTTTGACAGATACTCCTTTATCATTGGACTCACTGAATACACCCTACGTGATTGAACTTTCTAAATTATTGTCGGACGAAGTCTGATTATGATACCGAATCAGTCCTTCCATTGGGCTTTGAATGATTTGGCCGATCTTCACACCGGTTTCTTCCGCTGCTTCTTGCAATACGTCTTTATAATAGTATGCTATCGAACCGATGAAGTGAGCTTGTAAATGCTTATAGTCGTACTGCTTTACATTCCGCTGGAAGAAAGCAATGAAGCTATTAAAAACTAGCGTGCGAACCACGGGTTCATGCAAGTGTTGTGCCAGAAAAGGAGATAGGGTTGCTAGAAAACGATTGGGGAATGGTTGCCGATAGACCCGATCAATAATTTCGGGTGCTGTGAGATCAAACTGCTCGAAGAAAGCGTCTTTCAATGTAGATGGGAATTGGTTCTTGAGTATATCACCTACAAGTAACTTTCCCAGAACCGCACCGCTGCCTTCATCACCGAGGATAAATCCTAGAGGCGAAATGTTGTTTACGATCTCCTTACCGTCGTAGAAGCAAGAGTTGGATCCTGTACCTAGGATACAGGCTATACCGGGTTCGTGTCCACATAAGCTACGAGCTGCCGCTACCATATCCGATTCCGTCTTTATATTTCCATTAACCGGGAGCTATCGGCAATGGCACGTCGGAGCACCGGTACTTTTTCCGGCGTGCATCCTGCGCCATAGAAATAGACGGCTTTAAGTTCTCCATCCGGAAGTTCCGGTAAAAGGTAGTGAGCTAATTCTTGTTGAATCTCTTCCTCGGACTGGAAGAAGGGATTGATTCCCTTTGTTCGCATTTGCTTAACTGGCTCGCCATTGTGGGCAATGCACCAGTCAGTTTTAGTAGAACCACTGTCTGCTATCAGTATCATAAAATTCGTTTGCTTGTATTAATATTGTTTGTTTAAAATACTTTTCGGATAATAGTGGGCTAATATATGCTCGTAGCTGTGTCCCTGTTCGCCCATAACAGCGGCTCCGATCTGACAAAGTCCGACGCCATGCCCCCAGCCGGCTCCGGTCAGAATGAATTGCGTAGGTATCTGAGTTTCTCCTACTTTATCTACAACGAAAGCTGAGCTGTAAAGATGAGATGATGATAACGTACGGCGTATTTCCAACTCTTTCCCAAGGATAAGTGTGCGCAGAGTACCTACAATTTTCAGTCGGATAATCCGACCGGAGGTTCCTCTTTCGATGGGAATTAGATCAATTATCTCTCCGAAGTCGATTCCGGAACGCTGATGAATTAGCTTGGCAAGTTCCTGTTGTGTGTAGCAAACCGTCCAACGATAAAAATCCACAGTCTCTTGATCGTAATTATTAAGTACCTGATTCAGTATCTTTTTATCTTTTGTATTGCAGAAGGCAGCGGGGCTTGTCCGTATCCATTTCTCCGCTTCCGGCTCTTGTGTTAGATCAGGTAATACGGATTCTATTTGAAAGTCTCGCTGCTTGGTGAGGTAGGGATGTTTCACATTCTCCCAACAGTTTTGGAACTCTTCGAAAGCGCCGCCACAGCATTTGGAGAAGCGGGTGTCACAAATGGTTCCTTCGTACATCAGTACTTCACCGCGAGTCGAAGAAACTGCTTCGATAGCTCGCGAAGTAGAAACCCGTGTTATTCCCTGATAACGCTGACAGTGGTCGTCGGCGCAAACATCGAAATGAAGATGCGCTTCGCGATCATACCAGCGGATGAAGGTGTCGTCTCCTTCTTCGTTAGCCGAGGGACTGTTCGCGACGCTATCAGTCGGTACAGCATTCCCTTTCTTTTCACATTGAGTGAGGGGAGAGAGAAGGTTGGCGAGCGCCCAACTTCTGGAAATAACCGCATGGGCTTTTAACAATTCCGGAGAAGCTGCCGCACTCATCTCTGATGAGATTACGCTGATCAGGTAGTCCTCGATAGAAATGACATTGATAGCAGTAAGTTGTTCCGCTTCGGTAATCAGTTTCAATTGCCCCTTGAAGCGTTGACTCTCTTTTCGTTCCCAATGAAAGTTTATACCGATGGTAACATCTCGTAATTCAAAGTAGGTATTAGTGCCCGCTAGAGGAGAAAAAGATAATTCTTCATACGCTTTTCCCTGCCAGTAGACTTTCTTTTTTTGATAAATAGCTTTTTGCACACCTGTCGTCTCTATTCCGTCCGATGAAATGAACGTTTCGGGGAAAAAGAATACTACCTCTCTGCCCGAAACGACTCCGACAGTTATTTGTGGTTCTCTCATAATACTTCTACGATGCGGTTTATTAGTTCCTCTAATTGTTCTTTAGGCATGGATACTTCTCGGCAGATTTCATGCGTCTTTTCGGGAGTTAGCTTCAGAAGATCTTCTTCACGAACCACCGGAAATACCCCGCTCATCTCGGCAACCGCCGGACTGATCAGTATTTGTTCGTCACCCTGAGTATAATAACATGCCGGGCGGTGTTTGCTCCGTAAGAAGATGACACAATTATAATGAAGAGGCACCTCATCTAGCACTTCCTGATAATCATAGTACGATGTCGAAAGCTTTTCCAATCCGTACCAAGCAAGCAGATTTATCATGGGCTCTTTATCCTGAGAATCGGCTGCCAGCTCATCGTAGATCTGTTTGAAAGTATGCACCATGCTCTTTCGGGTCTTGGCCTGAATGTAAATAGCGCTGACCGGCTCGTTCGCATAACTGATTTTTCGCGTCCCACTGCTATATATATCGCTTTCTTGCCAATCAAGCCAGATTGAAGCAGCGAAACGTTCTTCTTTGCCGGCTGCCTGAAAATGGGCATGGTCGGGTGCAGAAGCTCCACATTCCGGTCCGTTATACATGAGGTAATAGTCTTTTAGCGCATCAGTTAACTCGATCATATCTTCAAAACGACCGGCAATTGATTGCGGAGTGTGTTTCTGCTCAGCAATTGTCAAGTGGCGTTGAAATATAGGATAAGGGTTGACCAGTATCTGATAATGCTTGTAATTTATAAACGCTTGCTCTTGTGGGCGATTTCCTGCACAGAGGAAGCATGGACGCGCATTAACTGCTGAAGCATCAGTTTGTGCTGTAGCAGAAAGAATCCGTTTGGGATTAGGAAACGCCCGCACAAGCATATAAAACCCTTCGCCATGCAGTTCAATCTCTTTCATTTGCTTCCGGTATTGAGCCAATGCTTTGTAGCTTTCTTGAACTAATTGCCAGGATTGCATCTGTTCGTCAAGCATCTTTTCTATAGACTTCTGCGGTTTTAGCAGGGCGTTCTGTTCTTGAATTCGCTGCTGTAATTCCCAAGTGCGAAGCCGATCTTTGTATAAGTTATTTTGATTTATCTTTTCAATAGGCAGTGCTGCATCCGAGTTTCCCTCCCATCGGCGGCAGAGATAGACAACATCATATACCCGTCCGATTTGGTAGTCGTGCGAAATCCGAAGTCCGAGTGCATAATCTTCTCCGTAGCTTGTATTTGGAACATTGATCTCGCGTAGTACAGGCGTATAGAATGCCCGGGGAGCTCCAAGCCCGTTTATGCGTAACGCGTTATTTCGTCCGTCATCAGGAGTCCATTCCTTGTGGTCGATAATGCCGGGTGCGATTTCGTTCATCTGAAAATCGGTCATTCGGTAAGTGCCAATGACCATTGCGCAATTCTGTTCATAGAATGCATTGACCATGATTTGTAAACTATGCTCATCTTTGTACACATCATCGCTGTCAAGCTGAATGGCGAATTTGCCACAAGCCTCATGGTGGATGCCTAAATTCCAGCAACCACCTATACCCAAGTCTTCTCTTTCCGGCATTAGGTGGATGAGTCGGCTATCGCTACTGAGTTCCCGCAATGCTTCGGATGTTCCGTCTGTCGAATGGTTATCAATGACAATCACATTAAAAGGAAAATCGGTTTGTTGGCTGAGTGCTGAGTGCACAGCGTCTTTAATTGTATGGATGCGGTTGCGCACCGGAATGATGACCGAAGCTTCGGTTGCAAAGGATGTATCCGAGAAGTTAACCGGACGAAAAACCGGATTCAGATAACCGTTTATCGCTTTGAGATGATTGATGCAGGCTTGCTCCATCTCTATTTGTACCTGACGGTTCCGAGGATTTACATAGTCAAACTGTTTTTCACCGCTTTTCCGCAGGTCACTCTCTACTTCCGTATATAAGAACTCATTGATATGTATCAACTTGTCCTTTTGAGAAAGTTTGAGTCTTAGGTCATATAGTCCCGCATATTGATATTTTTCTTTGAAGGACTTGACTACTTTCTTGAAAGCATTACTCCTGAACAATAGTAACGAACCGAAATCAAAATCATCACGCAAGCTACCGGCTTGATAATCGATAGTCGGAGCTGCTTGTCGTACTCCATCAATCACCTTGTAGTGATCGGCATATACCATGCTGCGTGCGTCATATCCATAACCTGTATCATCCGCTCGAGGGCAAATAACCCTAGCTTTAAGTTTGTATATTTCGTGCAAAGCAGTGTGTGCGTGCCATCAGACTGCGCGGCAATCACCTCCATGGTATGGCTGGAACAAATGTTGCTTGCGGGAAGCCATTCACACCCTGGCAAGCATGCATCGATAGTTTCTGATACTAATAAATAGATTTTGTCTACTAGTTCCGATGAACGTAACCCCCTAATCGTTTGTGTCGTTTCTTCTATTCCGTTGAATGGAATGAAACAGGTGATTTTTGTTTTCATTGTTCGCTTATTTTGTTAGGTTCGGATACCCCTACCTTCTTCTCCTTTCGAATGAGTACACAAAGCCCTGCGAAAGTAAAAGAAGCGTTGAGTATTAATAATTCGTAACTAATTTGATAACCGGCAAACCACGCCTCCGAATTTCTTTGCAAGACATAGCAAAGCAAAGGAGAAAGGATGGCTACCACTGGAATATATTTGTCGTAAACCTGCTTTTTCGTGAAAATGCCAAAGGCAAATAAACCGAGAATTGGGCCGTATGTGTAACTGGCGAGTGTATATATGGCGTCAATCACACTTGTGCTGTTCACTAAGTTAAAGACAAAAATGACAAGACCCATTACGATCGCCATACCGATATGTACCCGTTTGCGTATCTTACTCAGGATCGCTTCTTCTTTTTTGTGCGCTTTCAGAATATCCACGGTGAAGGAGGTCGTCAAGGCGGTAAGTGCCGAGCCGGCGGCAGAATATGCCGAAGATATTAAACCGATGATAAACAGAATACCTACAATCGCCGGGAAGTAGCCTCCAGTAGCAATCATCGGAAATAGTTCATCACTCTTGTCGGGATTGATAATGCCTTGCTGTGCTGTAAACGTATAGAGTAGAACACCCAGCATTAGAAATAGCAAAATCACAAAGAACTGTAGAATTCCACTTGTAATCATATTCTTTTGCGAATCCCGGAAGTTCTTGCAGCTTAGATTTCGCTGCATCATATCTTGGTCGAGTCCGTTCATGGCTATGACTGTAAAGACTCCAGCTAAGAAATATTTGAAGAAATAACGCTTGTCATTGATGTCGTCGAAGAAGAATAACTTTGAAAACTTACTTTCGGAAACGGTTGTTATCAGCCTTTAAAGTCCAGTTGCAGGTTGGACGCTATGTAGTAAATACAGAGTATGACAGACACGACCAGGCAGAATGTTTTTAAGCTATCTGTCCATATCAGTGATTTAACTCCCCCCGAAAGGTATAAAGCCAAACAATAAATACGGTAAGCGCTACATTCAGTAGGAAAGGAAGTTGAAATGGTTCGAATATAAGAAGTTGCAGTGTTAAGCATACTAGGAAAAGGCGCACCGCTGCTCCCAACATCTTCGAGACGAAGAAGAACCAGGCACCGGTTATATAAGACATTGCACCGAAACGATTTTCCAGATACTCATAGATAGAGACTAATTTCATTCGGTAGAAGAGGGGGACGAGTAGAAAAGCAATGATAAACTGACCGACTATAAATCCCAATACCATTTGTAGATAAGAAAAACCACTCGCCTGAACCATGCCCGGAACGGAAACGAAAGTAACACCGGAAATGGAAGAACCAATCATGGCAAAAGCAACAATATACCATGTTGATTTGCGGTTGCGACAAAGAAGCCCTCGTTATCTGCTTTCCGTCCTGCTATATACGAAACGGTAAACAAGATTACAAAGTAAGCTATGATCGTGATTGATAAGATTACTGGGCTCATATCTGCATTTTCAATAGGGTTTACGACTCAATACCAATCCATACGCATAGGTCATGCAAATGTAGGAAATTTATCATATAAAATCACTTGATCCCTGAATTTATTATTCCCGGAGTCCCGCCTGTGGGGTTTTGAGACGAATGCCAGTTGGCTATCACCGATGTTTTTTCGGGTGACTTTTTCTCAAGTGAAATTCCTATAGTTTCAGACTGGCTATGCATCTCGTCTCTAAAACAACAGGTGTCGAATGTATGTCCTTTCCCCGGCTCTTGGCTACTCGACAGGGCTAAATACCCTCCGCTGTTGTTGAGAGACGGGAACTTGGCTATCTCTATCAGATTCTTTTCAGCGACTTTATGCTTCTTACTAATCAAAGCTACCGATTTTGTAAAGCAGAGATAACCTTTGGACGGAATACTCAGGAGACGTGCCGTGTCTTCCGGTTGTAAGACCGTTGTATTATAGACCTCCCCATTTTCATACATCTTATAAAGATAGATGGCTGGTAAGATGATGTCTTTCTCGGTTGGGTTGAATATCTCTACATATTCGGCACCGGACGATTCGGGGTAATACATCACCTCGTTGAACAGCAATAAACCTCGGACATCGTCAGGGAGTTCGCTAATATTCGGATCAGTCGGTGGCTCAGGGTTTTCTCCCGGGTCGGTGACAGTCTCCACGTTGTGCCTTGTGTAATATGGTGGAATGTGAAACCGTTGCTGCGGCTTTGGGTATACACACAAAACAGGCCGCAACAAATAGAACTGTCTATTTTACAGTCTTTCACTTGTCCCTCTTTGACATAGCCCGCTTCCGATTCTAACCGGCTCCATAATGTCCAATAACCGTTGCAGTCACATTCAACTTTTGCGTAAAACTTCGGTGAATTGTTCTTTTTCATCAGCTCTCTTCCGCTGAGTAGGAGTGTAGCACGATCTCCCTGCTGCCGATAAAGAGCAAGATTGTCTTTGGTTCCTCCTATTTGGACATAATACCCATCGAGGTCACCCGAAAGTGTTGTTGAAGAAGAGGCGAGGTAAAACCGGGCGTGATTGTTAGCTGAAGGGTTGAAGCTTAACTGTACGCCGAACTCCCAGGATGTGTCTAGTAGGGCCGTGGAGGGAAAAGTGAGATACGCAGTTCCTCCACTTGCTTGCGGGTCATCCAAGTGGACGCCCTTTTTAGGGTTGATTACGAATTTATCCGTCTCTCCGGACCAGGCTAATTGGCTAGTGAGGTCAGTTTCCTCAGAACTATCCTCTTCATCTATTGGTAGCGAACAATCGCAGAAAATGAATAAGGACGCAATTAGAAAAAAAGATACTTCACTTCTTTTCATACGGTTTGTGTGTTTGCTATCTGGCTACCGTATTTGTATGTGTATGACGCAGGGGCAATTGCGGCACAGATAAGTTTGTCTGTGCAAATGTATAATAAAAAAGTCCGGAATCGATAAAGAAACCGGACTTATTTTTATTTTTACGAATATTTCACCTATGCATTTTTTACCTTGATAAGGTATTCGGCTATTTGAACAGCATTCAAGCTGCACCCTTTTTGATCTGATCGCTTACAATCCAGAAAGTCAAGCCGTTCTCGTTAGACAAGTCTTTGCGGATACGTCCAACGTAAACCGGATCTTTACCGGCGATGAACAATGGCATCGGATAGTCTTTCTCAGCAGGGTTGTCTTGGAGAATCAAACCATCACCGTTTGCAAAAGCTTCGCGAGCCTCTTCTACCGAAATAGGGCGCTCTGTTTCTACCCAGATACTTTCAGAGTGAGCACGTAATGCGGGAACGCGTACGCAAGTTGCGCTTACCTTAACGTCAGAGTGCATAATTTTGCGTGTTTCGTTGTACATCTTCATCTCCTCTTTGGTATATCCATTTTCAGTAAATACATCCACTTGAGGGATTAGGTTGAATGCCAGCTGATAAGCAAACTTTTCGATCGTTACGGGTTCGTTAGCCAATATCTGACGGTATTGTTCGTACAATTCGTCCATAGCTGCAGCACCGGCTCCGCTAGCTGCTTGGTAAGTAGATACGTGTACCTTTTTGATATGAGACAGCTTTTCGATGGCTTCCAATGCAACAACCATCTGAATTGTTGTACAGTTGGGATTAGCAATGATGCCGTGTGGGCGTTCCAATGCATCGGCTGCATTTACTTCAGGAACTACCAATGGCACGTCGTTATCCATACGGAAAGCACTTGAGTTGTCAATCATCACCGCACCGAATTTAGTGATGGTGTCGGCAAACTCTTTGGAGGTGCCTGCGCCGGCAGAAGTGAAAGCAATGTCTATCCCTTTAAAGTCATCGTTGTGTTGTAAGAGTTTGACCTCGATCTGTTTACCACGGAATGTATACATTGTTCCGGCGCTACGTTTAGAACCGAACAATACTAACTCATCCATCGGGAAATTTCTCTCATCAAGCACGCGCAAGAACTCTTGTCCTACGGCTCCGCTTACGCCAACAATAGCTACTTTCATCTTTTCTTTTGTTATAATGTGAATACTTAAATTCTTTGATTCTTCTTGCTAATCAAAGGAATCGGCTGCAAAATTAGAACAATTTGGCGTATAATCCGCATCTTTTGCTAGAAGATTTATAGCTTAATTCTCTTTCTCTTCGTATTGGAGGTCTGCTAACTTTTTTGTTTCTTTGCAAAGGAAAACCTAAAAATACAGTTTATGAACCTGTTTGACTTTTCTTGGACGCTTCCGGTTACGGATCCTACATGGGTCTTTTTCCTGGTGCTCATCATCATACTCTTTGCTCCAATGATACTGGGACGCTTGCGCATCCCTCATATTATCGGAATGATTTTGGCAGGAGTCATGATTGGAGAATATGGCTTTCATATTCTGGATCGGGACAGTAGCTTTGAATTATTTGGAAAGGTGGGGCTTTACTATATCATGTTCCTTGCGGGCCTTGAAATGGATATGGAAGACTTTCGAAAGAATCGAACCAAAGGAATAGTTTTCGGATGTTTCACTTTCCTCATACCCATGCTGCTCGGTATCTGGAGTGGTATGAGTATACTCGGTTACGGCTTGACTACTTCTGTGCTGCTAGCAAGTATGTATGCTTCTCATACGCTGATTTCTTATCCTATTATAAGCCGCTACGGGCTATCGAGACTTCGCAGTGTCAATATAACGATTGGGGGAACAGTCATTGCGGTAACCTTGGCATTGATGATTCTGGCTTTTATCGGCGGCATGTACAAGGGCACGGTTGATGGGCTATTCTGGCTGTTCTTATTGCTCAAGCTTGCTTTCCTCTGCTTCCTGATAATCTTCTTCTTCCCTCGTATCGGACGTTGGTTCTTCCGCAAATACGAGGATAGCGTGATGCAGTTCGTGTTTGTACTGGCGATGGTTTTCCTTGGTGGAGGCTTGATGGAGTTTGTCGGGATGGAAGGGATTTTGGGAGCTTTCCTTGCCGGACTGGTACTCAATAGGCTTATACCGCACGTTTCGCCCTTGATGAATCGGTTGGAGTTTGTGGGAAATGCCTTATTCATCCTTATTTCCTGATTGGGGTGGGAATGCTTATCGATGTCAGAGCCTTATTTGCTGGTGGCGAAGCCTAAAGGTAGCTATCGTGATGACTGTTGTGGCAGTTGTCAGTAAATGGTTGGCGGCTTGGCTTACGCAGAAAACCTACCGGATGCAGCCCAATGAACGCAGCATGATGTTCGGATTGAGCAGTGCGCAGGCAGCGGCTACTTTGGCTGCTGTATTGATTGGGCACAATATCATAATGGAAAACGGTGAGCGGTTGCTGAATGATGATGTGCTGAATGGTACGATCGTGATGATTCTCTTTACTTGTATCATCAGCTCGTTCGCTACCGAACGTTCGGCCCGACGTTTTGCGCTGAACGAAATAGCGGCTCCTGTTGAAAAAGATGCTACGGAAATGCCGGAACGCATTTTAATCCCATTGGCTAACCCGGAGACTATTGAGCATTTGATAAGCTTATCGTTATTGATTAAGGATACGAAGAATAAAAACGCCTTGATTGCACTGAACGTCATAAACGATAGCAATAGTTCGGAACAGAAAGAACAACAGGGTAAGCGAAATCTAGAAAAAGCAGCAATGATTGCTGCTGCGGTCGATGTTCCGGTAACCACCGTGAGTCGATACGATTTGAACATAGCTTCCGGTATAATTCATACCGTTAAGGAATACGAAGCAACTGATGTTGTGATCGGCTTGCATCGTAAAGCCAATCTGGTTGACTCCTTTTTCGGTAGCCTGGCCGAAAACCTGTTGAAAGGAACACATCGGGAAGTGATGATTGCCAAGTTCTTGATGCCAGTCAATACACTTCGGCGCATCAATATAGCTGTGCCTCCAAAGGCGGAGTATGAAACAGGCTTTCCAAAGTGGGTACAACACTTTTGCCGAATGGGAGGTGTCTTGGGATGTCGGGTGCACTTCTTTGCTACCAGACGTACGCTGGAACATTTGCAACAGCTGATCAGCAAGAAGCATAGTGCAACGTTGACTGAATTTAGCGTACTCGAGGAATGGAATGATTTACTAATGCTCACCGGTCAGGTTAATTACGATCATTTGCTGGTGGTAGTTAGTGCACGTCGCGGTTCCATCTCTTATGATACTTCTTTTGAACGCTTGCCGAATCAACTCAGTCGGTATTTTAGTAACAACAGTCTGTTGGTTCTGTATCCTGATCAGTTTGGAGATCCGCAGGAGATCGTCTCCTTTTCCGATCCTCGTGGCTATAACGAATCGCAGCATTACGATAAAGTAGGTAAATGGTTTAATAAATGGCTAAAGAAAAGCTAATGAAAGAAAATTGGCAAGAACGCACCCAACTGTTGCTGGGTGAAGAAAATATAAAACATATCGGACAGTCGCATGTATTAGTGGTCGGCTTAGGTGGAGTGGGAGCGTATGCCGCTGAAATGCTTTGCCGTGCCGGAGTAGGAAAGATGACTCTAATAGATGCCGATACGGTGCAGCTGACCAATCTTAACAGGCAGTTGCCCGCTTTGCATTCTACGATGGAAAGGCCGAAAGCAGAGGTGTTGGCCGAACGATATAAAGATATTAATCCCGACCTGGAGCTCAAGGTGCTTCCGCTTTACCTGAAGGATGAAAATATCCCGCAATTGCTGGATTCCGATCACTATGACTTCATCGTCGATGCGATTGACACAGTCAGTCCCAAGTGCTATTTGATCTATGAGGCCATGAAGCGGCGGATAAAGATTGTGTCGAGTATGGGAGCCGGTGCTAAAAGTGACATCACGCAGGTTCGTTTTGCCGATTTATGGGATACTTATCATTGCGGTTTGAGCAAAGCGGTACGGAAGCGCTTGCAAAAGATGGGGATGAAACGTAAGCATCCGGTTGTGTTTAGCACTGAACAAGCTGACTCGAGTGCGGTGTTGCTGATCGACAATGAGCGTAATAAGAAATCGACGTGCGGAACAGTTAGTTATATGCCGGCCGTGTTTGGATGTTATCTGGCAGCCCATGTGATTAAGAATTTGACATCGAAGACTCCGAAGAAGAAGACGGAGCGAAAAGGACTAAATTCGGAACAAGAATAATTCTATAATATAAATGTATCCTTATCTCCTCTCTAGCAAAGAGGGCTAGGAAGAGGCTATTATGATAAAACTGGAAGGAATCACCAAGAGCTTCGGCTCTTTGCAAGTATTGAAGGGCATTGACCTGGAAATTAATAAAGGCGAAATAGTGAGCATTGTAGGTCCTAGTGGTGCAGGTAAGACAACCCTGCTCCAGATTATGGGTACGCTGGACGAACCGGATGCGGGTAGAGTCGAGATAGACGGTACTGTGGTTAGCCGAATGAAAGAAAAAGAACTTTCAGCTTTTCGGAATCATCGTATTGGCTTTGTTTTTCAGTTTCATCAGCTTTTGCCAGAGTTCACCGCTTTGGAGAATGTGATGATTCCCGCTTTTATAGCCCGAGTTCCTTCCAAAGAAGCTCGCATGCATGCTATGGAGGTACTGGACTTTATGGGAATGACCGACCGGGCTTCGCACAAACCCAACGAACTCTCAGGTGGAGAGAAGCAGCGGGTGGCAGTAGCACGTGCGTTGATAAACAATCCGGCTGTGATTCTAGCGGATGAACCATCGGGTAGCTTAGATACGCATAATAAAGAAGAACTGCATCAGTTGTTCTTCGAACTTCGCGAAAGGTTGGGGCAGACGTTTGTCATTGTAACGCATGACGAAGCACTTTCTAAAATAACCGACCGGACGATCCATATTGTGGATGGAGTGATAAAAGTCTAGGCGCCTATTAGACTCGGGAAAGCCTTAGTAGTAGAGCTGAACCCGAAAGTCAGAAACTGATGTAATGACTCAACTTATCAAAATCGGCTGGGCTAAATTCATCGTATAAACTGAGTTGGGTGAAACTCTTGAGCTTACCTTTCTTCTTTCGGTATTCCACAATGGCTTTTGCTTGTGCAAAGTTGATGTAGGGGTGTCGCATAAGTTGCTCTATGCCGGCTGTATTGATATTGATACGTTTCGTAGAGTTGCTTTCAACACTTAGCCAGGGGCGTAGCATATCCACTTTCAAGTGAATCTCCTGTAGCTGCTCAATGCAATAGAATGCTCCCAGTTTTCTTCTGTAATTTACTATCATACGGGCAATCGAACTACCTATGCCGGGAATCTTTTTCAGTTCGGTGGTATCCGCCTCATTTAGATTGACTAATGTGCCTGCCGGATATTTGTAGATACTATCGTACTTTTCTTTGACCTCCATGCGAAGGTTTATCGTATCTTTTCGACTGAATGATTCCGCAATTCGAATATACGGATGCAACTCTTGGAATTGCTTCTCTGTGAGTCCATATATTTTCCCGAAATCTGCTGCCTGACGAAACTTACCGGATTTACTTCGGTAGCGGAGTATGTTTCGGATCATCCACGGTGGAAGTCCCAAGTTGCTAAAAGTGGTGGAATCTGCTGTGTTGGGGTCGAAGCTGGTTAGCCGAATCTCTTTGGGGGAATAAGCCTTTGAGTACCAGTTCTTCGTATATCTGTTCTTTGCCTCTGTCTTGCGCACAGAAGTGAGGAAGCGGTTATACGTTAGTTCCCTCTGTGTCCGAACTTGCTCATCGATCGGCTCGACAGTTGGAGGGAATAGCAACAAGGGTATCATATTCACGCCTATAATCAGCAGGATCAGTATGAGGATACCTCTTCGCTGAGTCTTAGTAAAGTAAAAAAAGTCTTTCCACATTATAAATAAGGTCTATCGACATGCAAAATTAAAAAATGATACATATATTTGCCCTATAATTAAACAAAAAAAGAAGATGTTGTACTATATAAAGAGATATCCCATCTCCTTACTGATTATCTTGGCTGTCATTTACTTGTCTTTTTTCAAACCGCCCCAAACAGAATTAGACCATATACCTGGCTTGGATAAGCTGGTACATTTTTGTATGTATTTTGGGGTGTCTGGTATGTTATGGTTAGAGTTTATTCGGGCTCACCGGAAAGAACATGCTCCGATGTGGCACGCGTGGATTGGTGCTTGTCTATGCCCGATACTTTTTAGCGGATGTGTAGAATTGTTGCAGGAATACTGTACTACTTATCGGGGTGGGGATTGGATGGATTTTGTAGCCAATACCACCGGAGTAGTATTGGCTAGCCTGATTGCTTATTTCGGGTTAATACCTTTTATCAAGCGGAAAGATTCCAGAGGCAAAGCTTTATAGATAGTCAACGATCGAGCTTAACTTTATTCCGTTCGATCCTTTGATTAGAATCATCTTTCCTTCCGGTTTACCAGCAGACTGTAACTCGTGGATGAGCTCCTGTGCGTTCTTGAAAAGTCTGTACTTATGCCCTATGGCAGCGAACTGATCGCCTACTAACCAGACTTGTTCAAAACCTCCTTCATTGATATATTCTATAATTTTCCGGTGCTCTGTCAAACTGTCTTCCCCGAGCTCCCTCATATCTCCCAATATCAACATTTTGTGCGGGGTATCCATGTTCCGGAAGTTTATTAAGGCTGCCATCATGCTGGTTGGGTTGGCGTTGTAGGCATCGATAATCAAGGTGTTGCTCTCTGTCTTTTTCAATTGAGAACGGTTATTTTGTGGGGTATAGTCCGTTAGCGCTTTGGTTATTTCCGATGCTTCCACTTTGAAGAAACTTCCGATGGCTATAGCGGCCAATGCATTCGGGAAGTTATATTCACCAATCAGCTGAGTTTGCACTTGGTGGTATACTCCTTCTTCTCCTATTTTCCATTCGAAAGTGAGATAAGGGGAATTGCCGGTAATCCGTCCATTGACATAGAGGTTGTCTTCGCTGCCATAGTAAACCAAATTTAGGTCATGCGCCATTTTCATCAGGTAAGGGTTGTCGTGATGAATAAAGACGGTAGAACTTTCTTTCGCACGGAGGAAATCGTATAGTTCTCCTTTGGCTTTAATTACTCCTTCGAATGAACCGAATCCCTCCAGATGTGCTTTCCCAACATTGGTAATAATTCCGTAGTCTGGCTCGGCTATGTCAGCAAGTATTTTAATCTCTCCGACATGATTGGCACCCATTTCGATAACGGCAAGATTATGTTCCGGCTTTAGTTGGAGTAAGGTGGTTGGTACACCGATGTGGTTGTTCAGGTTGCCTTGCGTACAAAGTACTCGGTACGACCGAGACAGCACGGCGAATATCAACTCTTTGGTCGTTGTTTTGCCATTGGTTCCGGTAATTCCGATAATTGGTGTTCCCAGCTGACGACGGTGGTAGTTGCCCAGCAATTGCAGGGTTTGAAGGCAATCGTCTACGAGGATATATCGTTGATCTCCTTCCGCTACGTAGGATGCTTCGTCAACGACTGCATAACTGCATCCGTCTTTCAAAGCCTGTGCGGCAAACCTGTTTCCATTGAATGATTCGCCTTTCAGGGCGATGAACAGTGAACCTGTAGGACAATGCCGACTGTCGGTAGTCACTGTTTGGCAATCCAGAAATATCTGGTAAAGAGCAGCAATTTCCATGTTTCTTATGCTTTTAAAAAGACGAAGCAAAGATAAGGCATTCTCTTCAATTTGACTCAGTAAGTGGCGGTTTTTATCCGGGCTATATTATCTTGGCTGAAATAGGTGATTTTCAACCTAAGATTAATGTCGTTATTCGGACCTCGTTCGTGCTATTATCCCTCCTAAAGATAATTGTCTTGCATTGATACTTACCGTGGCGAAAACGGATATGTAGCTTTATTTCAGAGTAGAAGCACGGGTGTTAATATTCATTATGGCAGTTGTTTCAGTAAAATCACTCGGTTCTAGGGTTGATAGGAAGTCTTGTAGGCAATAGAATAGTGATTTGATGAATAATTATTGAAAAGCAGATTATTAATTTATCTTTTAGAGTGTGCTTGCTTGCTTTTTTTCTATACATTTGCATCAACCTAATTGAAGTATGTGTAAAAATGAATCCAACAGGTTCTGAATATATAAATGTAAAGGGGCGTTTGCTTGATCTCTCCACGCCGCAAGTGATGGGTATCTTGAACGTTACTCCCGATTCTTTTTATGCCGGCTGTCGAATGCAAACCGAGGTGGATATTGCTGCAAGAGCACAACAGATATTAGATGAGGGGGCCAGCATCATTGATATAGGTGCTTATTCGTCGCGTCCGAATGCCGAACACATCTCGGCGGAAGAGGAAATGAACCGCTTGCGAATGGGACTTGAAATTATCAACCGAAACCATCCGGATGCGATTGTTTCTGTGGATACATTTCGGGCTGATGTAGCCAAACAATGTGTAAAGGAGTACGGAGTAGCTATGGTGAACGATATTGCCGCTGGTGAAATGGATGAACGAATGTTTCAAACGATTGCCGAGTTAGGGGTACCTTATATCATCATGCACATGCAGGGGACTCCCCAAAATATGCAGCAAGAGCCGCACTACGATAATATACTCAAAGAGGTTTTCATGTATTTTGCCAAGAAAGTGCAACAGCTATGTGATCTGGGTGCTAAGGACATAATTTTGGATCCGGGCTTCGGGTTTGGCAAAACATTGGAGCACAATTATGAACTGATGGATCAGTTGGAAGAATTCAGTATCTTTGAACTCCCTCTGCTGGTAGGCGTTTCGCGTAAATCGATGATATATAAACTACTTGGTGGCACTCCGAAGGATGCTTTGAATGGGACAACGGTGCTCAATACGGTAGCTTTAATGAAAGGAGCCCATATACTTCGTGTGCATGATGTGCGTGAGGCCGTGGAAGCGGTTCGCATCGTTGAGAAGATGAAACGTAATTAATAATTTAAACCGATAGTTGAACTGTGTTTTTTGAGTTTGGAATAAAAGACTTTATAGATATACTGCTGGTCGCTTTGCTGCTGTACTACACTTACAAGCTGATGAAAGCCTCCGGATCGATCAAAGTATTTACCGGTATTCTGGTTTTTATCTTGATTTGGCTGGTCGTGATCCATGTGTTGGAGATGCGGCTGTTAGGCTCTATTTTCAACACCTTGATGAGTGTAGGAGTTATTGCGTTGATCGTATTGTTTCAGGATGAGATACGCCGATCTCTGTTGACACTCGGTTCTCATCGGCATGTCAATGCTTTGTTGCGCTTCTTCACCGGTGCGAAGAGGGAGCTGTTGCAACAAGATGATATTATGCCTGTGGTAATGGCCTGCCTGAATATGAGTAAGCAGAAAGTGGGTGCGCTGATTGTGATCGAGCATAGCATCCCTTTAGACGAGGTCGTGCGTACGGGAGAAGTCATTGATTCGCTTGTCAATCAACGCTTGATTGAGAATATCTTCTTTAAAAACAGCCCTCTGCACGATGGTGCAATGATTATCAGCAAGAAACGTATCAAGGCAGCCGGATGTATTCTCCCTGTCTCTCATAATCTGGATATACCCAAAGAATTAGGATTACGTCATCGGGCAGCCATGGGAATTTCCCAGGAATCAGATGCGCATGCCATTATTGTATCCGAAGAAACCGGAGCTATTTCGGTGGCCTATCGCGGGCAGTTTCATTTGCGCCTGAATGCAGAAGAACTGGAAAGCTTACTGACGAAAGTGATTTAATTATATAGTTTCAACAGGAAAAGAATATTTAGAATAATACAAGTATGGACAGACGGAAATTTTTAAAAGCAGGAGGAATGGCTTTGTTCGGCTCATTAGCTACAGAGCAAGCATTAGCTTTTGTTGCTCCCGGAGCATTGGGAGGAAAAGAAGCAGACCGGAAAACTGCCGTGAGTTTAGCTATGAACCATTTCGGCGTGAGTGAAGCGACTTGCGTAAGGTGCTGACTGCCGCATTGGAAAAGGGAGGAGACTATGCCGATCTATTCTTTGAGCATACCCTGAACAATAGCATTAGCTTGATGGATGGTGCAGTAAACAGCACACGTTCCAATATCGATTTCGGAGTGGGCGTACGCGTATTGGCAGGTGACCAGAGTGGCTATGCTTATGTGGAAAATGTCACGTTGGATGAAATGCTCAAAGCGGCTCGTACAGCTGCCCGTATTGCTTCTTCCAATCGGGGAAATAAGCCGGTTAACTTGTCGGAAAAAGAACTGAAAAAGAATTATTACTCCATCGCTTCCTCTTGGGAAGATACGGGGTTGAAAGATAAAATGCCTTATCTGCAAAAACTGAATGACCGTATCTTTGCTTTGGATAAGCGGGTTAGCAAAGTGCAAGCCTTCCAAAGCGATGCGACTTCGCATATCTTCTTCTGTAACTCGGAAGGAGTGATGTACTACGATTATCGCCCGATGGTTACTTTGGGAGCCGTTTGTATTATGGAAGAGGACGGTAAAACCGAAAATAGCTATGCAGCACGTGCTTATCGGAAAGGATTTGAATTCTTGACCGATGATATAGTAGATGTATTGGCTAATGAGGCGGTAGAGAAGACTGCTCTACTATTCAAGGCAATCAAACCGAAAGGTGGTGAGATGCCGGTAGTGATGGGTGCCGGTGGTTCGGGTATCCTTTTACACGAAGCAATCGGACACGCTTTTGAAGCTGACTTCAATCGCAAGAATGTGTCTATCTTTTCTGATCAATTGAATAAAAAGGTTTGTAATGAGCATATTACGGTGATTGACGATGGTACTATTCCGTTCAATCGTGGATCGATTAATATGGACGATGAGGGAGCTGATGGACAGAAAACGTACCTGGTTAAGAATGGTGTACTCACAAGTTATATGCACGACCGAATCAGTGCGAAGCATTATAAAGTGGCTCCTACCGGTAACGGACGCAGGGAGTCTTTCCGCAATTCACCCCTTCCGCGTATGCGCGCTACGTATATGGAGCCGGGTAATATGAAGGAAGCTGATATTATCGCTACGGTAAAACAGGGTATTTATGTAGATAACTTCACGAACGGACAGGTACAGATCGGTGCCGGTGACTTTACATTCTTCGTAAAATCGGGCTACCTGATTGAAGACGGTAAGCTGACACAGCCGGTTAAAGATATCAATATCATCGGAAACGGTCCGAAAGCATTGGCGGATATCACCATGGTGGCCGATAATGATAAGATTGACAATGGTACTTGGACTTGTGGTAAGGACGGTCAATCTTGCCCGGTGACGTGTGGTATGCCTTCAGCGTTGGTTAGTAAACTGACTGTCGGCGGTAATTCTTAATTCTTCCATCTTTTAATCTACAGTATGTTATGATAACAGAAAGTAATAAAAAACTGGCACAGGGAGCGATGGATTATGCGCTGAAGAATGGTTGCCAGGCTGCAAAAGTAGTTGTGTATGCCAATTCGAATACTTCGTTTGAGTTGCGCGATGCCAAAATTGATAAACTCCAACAAGCCTCAGAGGGTGGAATGAGCATCTCTCTCTATGTAGACGGTCGTTTCGGAAGTCTCTCTACCAATCGGTTGGATCGAAAAGAGTTGGAGACTTTTATTCGTAACGGTATTGAGTCGACACGCTATTTGGCTAAAGACGAAGCACGCGGGTTGCCGGATGCTTCCCGCTATTATAAGGGAGGACAGCCTGATTTGCAACTGTTCGACGCTAAACTGACTTCTATCAGTCCCGATGATAAAATGGCATTGGCCAAATCTGTAGCCGAAGAAGTACTGGGTAAAGATGAACGCATCATCTCGGTTTCTACGTCTTATAGCGATGGAGAAAACTTCTCGTATAGCATAACCAGTAATGGGTTTGAAGGAGAAAGTAAAAGCACTCAATTCTCTCTTGTGGCAGATGTTGCGATTAAAGGAGAAGGAGAAGCACGCCCGTCTGCATATTGGTATGACTCTGCTCTTTTCTACGATGACTTGATCAAGAAAGGTATCGGACAAACTGCCTTGGAACGTGTTCTACGCAAGTTGGGGCAAAAGAAGGTACAGTCGGGCAAATATACAATGGTTGTGGATCCGATGAACTCCAGTCAATTATTAAGCCCGTTGATCAGTGCTTTATATGGTTCGGCTTTGCAACAAAAGAATTCTTTCCTTTTGAATAAGCTAAATGAGAAGATCGTATCGGAGCAACTGACATTGGTTGATGAACCTCATCTGCTTAAATCATCGGGATCCCGTTATTTCGATAACGAAGGAGTTGCGACTAAACGTCGTTCGATTCTTGAAAACGGCGTACTGGAAACGTACTTTATTGATACCTACAATGCTAAGAAGATGGGCGTGGAGCCAACTATCAGCTCGCCTTCGTTAATGGTTATGCAAACGGGTGATAAAGATCTGAACGGATTAGTGGCTGGTGTTGACAAAGGTATTTTAGTGACAGGCTTTAATGGAGGTAATTGCAACAGTTCGACCGGTGACTTCTCTTATGGGATTGAAGGATTCCTGATTGAGAACGGTAAGCTGGTACAGGCTGTGACCGAAATGAATGTGACCGGTAATATGTTGTCTTTATGGGCCTCATTAATCGGTAAGGGAAATGACCCGCGCCTGAACTCTTCATGGCGCATTCCTTCACTGGTTTTTGAAGGAGTCGACTTTAGCGGCTTATAATCGATTATATATAATAAGTTGGGGGAATGGAGTTAAATTTACACTCTATTCCCCTTTTTTGCTTCATATCTAGCCCTTTTTGAATGAAAATTGGTACTCAGCTATAGGTGAATCGGCTATCTTTGCCGTATACTATGTAATATAATAATAAGACTATAAACCATGAGAAACAGATTTATTGCTTTATTCGTACTCTTTACTCTCCTCTTGGGAGGAAGTGTGCAAGCACAGACTACTGCCCGCAAATTTGAAGCGGGTAAAAACACGTTTTTATTGGACGGTAATCCGTTTGTAATAAAAGCTGCGGAGCTACACTATACCCGAATTCCACAAGCCTATTGGGAACATCGCATCAAGATGTGCAAGGCTTTGGGCATGAATACCATTTGTATTTATATATTCTGGAATATCCACGAGCAAGAGGAAGGAAAGTTTGACTTTACCGGTCAGAACGATATTGCAGCTTTCTGCCGGGTTGCTCAAGAGAATGGAATGTATGTCATTGTACGTCCCGGCCCGTATGTGTGTGCCGAGTGGGAAATGGGCGGGCTGCGTGGTGGTTGCTAAAGAAGAAAGATGTGGCTTTGCGCACACTCGACCCTTATTTCATGGAACGCGTAGGTGTCTTTATGAAAGAGGTGGGTAAGCAGCTAGCTCCGTTGCAAGTCAATAAAGGTGGAAACATCATCATGGTTCAAGTTGAAAATGAATATGGATCTTACGGAACGAATAAGCCTTATGTATCTGCTGTACGCGATTTGGTACGCGAATCGGGCTTTACCGATGTACCGTTGTTTCAATGTGACTGGAATAGCAACTTTACCAACAATGCACTTGACGATCTGATCTGGACTATAAATTTCGGTACGGGGGCCAATATCGACCAGCAATTTAAAAAGCTGAAAGAACTGCGTCCGGAAGCACCACTGATGTGTAGCGAATTCTGGAGTGGTTGGTTCGATCATTGGGGACGGAAACACGAAACGCGTCCGGCTAAGGATATGGTACAGGGTATTAAAGATATGATGGACCGGAATATCTCGTTTAGCTTATATATGACTCATGGGGGAACAACCTTCGGACATTGGGGAGGTGCTAATAATCCCGCTTATTCTGCGATGTGTAGTTCGTATGATTATGATGCTCCGATCAGCGAAGCGGGGTGGACAACCGATAAATACTTCCTGCTACGTGATTTGCTAAAGAATTATCTTTCGGAAGGAGAAACGTTGTCGGAAGTACCTGCCGCATTCTCCCTCATTGAAGTGCCTGAAATACAATTTACGCAGGTAGCTCCGCTTTTTGACAACCTGCCTGCACCCAAACAAACGGTGGATATCAAACCGATGGAACAGTTCAATCAAGGTTGGGGAAGTATTCTATACCGTACAAACTTACCGGAAGCGGTGAAAGCCGGTACGGTACTGAAAATTACTGAGGTACACGACTGGGCGCAGATTTACGCCGATGGTAAACTGTTGGCTCGCTTGGATCGTCGCAAAGGAGAATTTACAACAACTCTTCCGGCTTTGAAGAAAGGTACTCGTCTGGACATATTAGTAGAAGCTATGGGCCGGGTGAATTTTGATAAATCGATTCACGACCGCAAAGGTATCACAGAAAAGGTCGAATTGCTTGCCGATAACCAAAGCAAGGATTTAAAGAATTGGACTGTATATAATTTACCGGTAGATTACACATTTGCTAAGAATAAAAACTATCGTGATCAAAAGACGTTGCCGTCTATGCCTGCTTACTATAAAGCAACTTTCAAACTGAATAAAGTGGGAGATACTTTCCTCGACATGAGTACCTGGGGAAAAGGTATGGTATGGGTGAATGGACGTGCTATGGGACGTTTCTGGGAAATCGGACCTCAACAAACTCTTTTCATGCCGGGATGCTGGCTGAAAGAAGGCGAGAACGAAATTGTGGTTCTCGATTTGAAAGGCCCGGAGAAGTCGTCAATCAAAGGATTGAAAAAGCCTATTCTGGACGTTCTACGCGAAAAAGCTCCTGAAACGCACCGAAAGGAAGGGGAGAAACTACAACTATCCGGAGAGAAAGCGGTATACGAAGGTGCATTCACTCCGGGTAACGGTTGGCAAGAGGTTCGCTTCGCAACTCCGGCTAAAGGACGTTTCTTCTGTCTGGAAGCTCTTACTCCGCAAGCTGAGGATAATATAGCTGCTATTGCCGAATTTGATGTATTGGGAGCGGACGGTAAACCTGTATCTCGCGAACATTGGACGATTCGATATGCTGATAGCGAAGAGACGCGGAGCGGTAACCGTACGGCTGATAAGATATTCGACTTGCAGGAATCTACTTTCTGGATGACAGTTGATAATGTAGCTTACCCGCATCAAGTAGTCATCGACCTGAGTAAGATAGAAACCGTAACCGGCTTTCGCTATTTGCCACGTGCCGAGAAAGGCTATCCGGGCATGATTAAGGAATATCGTATATATGTACAACCAACGGGGTTTAAATATTAAGATCGTTGGTGAAATATTTGAAAAAATAGATAACTTTGTCAACACTCCTTATTATCAGGGGTGTTGACTGTTTATTGTTAACTCGAAGAGTTTTAATGTTTAATTGCAAAATACTATGAATAAACTGCTTATTATTTTAGGCATATTACTTGGTTCAGTTCAGCAACAAGTGTTTGCTTCGGTGAAAGAAGTGACGAATGTACCCGATTCTGTTTATCTGTTTGCTTATGCTACCGTTCAGGACGATGGGCGTAGTGGACTTCGTTTCGCTTGGAGTGCGGATCAGAAGAGTTGGTTTGAAATAGGAAAAGGCCATGGCTATGTGCGCTGCGATTACGGTCGCTGGGGTTCACAAAAGAAAATGCTTGATCCATGTTTGAAACTCAAACCGAACGGAGAGTGGCTTTGTACATGGAAGTTGAATGCGGAAGATGGTTACGGACAAGTTATCTCTAAAAACCTACTCTATTGGGGAAGACAGTCATATCCTCGCACAACTCCTGATTTTGAGCGTGAAAGAGTAGGCGCATTGATCGGTTCGGAGTCTCAAACCGGAACGGTTAACAAAGTAGAATGGAGTCTGGTGGACGGACTAATCAAGTCATACGAGGCTACACAATATAGAAATTCGATTTACGATGAACGTTTGTTGGACGATGGTTCGCGTTTTGCCGGACTAAAGCCTGTAAAAGCAACCGTTACAGCGCAGCCTGAACAGACAAAGGCGATTAGTGATCTGCTGATGGGAATCTTCTTTGAAGACATTAACTATGCCGCGGATGGTGGCTTGTACGCGGAACTGATTCAGAACCGGGGCTTTGAGTATGTTCCTTCGGACCGCGGTGGAGATCAGAACTGGAACAGTACTCACTCTTGGGCTTTGAAAGGTGAACATGCAGCTTTTACGATTGATACAGTTGCTCCGATTCATCCGAATAATCCGCATTATGCTGTTCTGAAAGTCGATCAACCTGGAGCAGTCTTAACCAATGCAGGCTTTGACGGGATTGCGTTGAAAGCAGGTGAGAAATATGATTTCTCATTGTTTGCTCGCGTGCGAGATGGAAAAGCACAAAAGGTACGGGTACGTTTGGTTGCCGCCGACGGGACAGTACAGGGAGAAACAACACTAACAGTTTCGTCCCGTTCATGGAAAACGTATCGTTCGGTTTTAACGGCAAAGACTTCTGCCGATGCGCATCTGGAACTTCAAATGCAAAATGTGGGAGAACTGAATCTGGATATGATTTCTCTTTTCCCTCAACAGACATTCAAAGGACGTATAAATGGCTTGCGACCCGATCTGGCGCAAACATTGGCAGATATGCACCCGCGTTTTATTCGCTTTCCGGGTGGCTGTGTAGCTCATGGAGATGGATTGGAGAATATCTATCGTTGGAAGAATACCATCGGGCCTCTGGAAACTCGTAAACCTGCCCGAAACCTTTGGGGCTATCACCAAAGCATGGGGCTGGGATATCTTGAATATTTCCAATTCTGTGAAGATGTAGATGCCGAACCTCTGCCGGTATTAGCTGCCGGCGTGCCTTGTCAGAACTCCGGACATAATGGACATGAGTTGAGAGGTGGTCAGCAGGGCGGCATTCCCATGTGCGAGATGGACGCTTATGTGCAGGATATTCTGGATTTAATTGAGTGGGCAAACGGTGATGCCAAAAAGACGAAGTGGGGAAAGATCCGTGCGGAGTCCGGTCACCCGAAACCGTTCAACCTGAAATATATTGGAATCGGTAACGAAGATCTCATTACGGATGTTTTTGAAGAACGATTCACTATGATCTTCCAAGCGATTAAAGAGAAGCACCCGGAGATAACCGTGATTGGTACAGTCGGGCCTTTCTTTGAAGGAACGGACTACGAGGAGGGATGGAAACTGGCAGATAAGCTTGGCGTTCCTATGGTGGACGAACACTACTATCTCTCACCCGGTTGGTTCCTACACAATCAAGACTTTTATGATAAGTACGACCGTAAGAAAGCGAAAGTCTATTTGGGTGAATATGCTTCTCACATTCCGGGACGCAAGGTTAATCTGGAAACAGCTCTTTCAGAGGCCATCTACCTCACCTCTTTGGAACGGAATGGAGACATTGTACATATGACGTCTTATGCTCCTCTATTGGCGAAGGAAAAGCATACCCAATGGAATCCGGATTTGATTTACTTCAATAACCGGGAAGTAAAACCCACTACCGGATACTATGTGCAGCAACTATATGGAGAACATGCGGGGGATCGTTATATACCTTCTCAGATCAAGTTGGATAATCAGGATGAGCGTGTGAAGTTGCGTGTCGCTTCTTCAATTGTACGTGATACTAAGACCGGAGACCTCATTGTGAAACTCGTGAATCTGCTTCCGGTGAGTGTTGATACAGATATTCAGCTTCCGGCAATAGGTTCCATACAAACTGCTGCTAGCCGCACTCTATTGACTGGTACGCCAGAATCTACTCCTGTACCGGTGACGGATACGATCGAAGTGGGAGAGGCATTCAAACAGGAATTGCCTGCCTATTCATTTACAGTGATTCGGATAAAAACAAAATAAGTCTCTTAATCACGCTGCTTACTGCTATTTACAGTAAGCGAAAATTGGTATATTGTAAGCGAGGCTGTCTCATTTAGGGTTGAGGCAGCCTCGCTTCTGCTATTTGAAAGAAGGATATCCATGACTCTCCTTAGCTGCAATCAGCTTTAAATCGAGGGAAATAACTTGCATCTATAAACGATTTAACCGGTAAAATATGAAATTTAAGCGAGTTGCACAATGATACATCACTTTCATGTCATAATCACTTTTTGATGTAAGTGGCTGAATTATAGTATTATATATTGCGTCTTCTTTTCTCGGACTGATCTACTCAATAGATAATACCGATTTCCGAAGGCTGTGTACTTGGCTAAAATCTCCCGCCAGCTAGTAGTGAAAAACTCGTAGAAGGCATTTTTTTTCATTACATTTCGTGTTCCACATAATGTGGAACAGCTGACTCACATATTGTGGAACAGGCGTCGCACATAATGTGGAACACCTGTCGCACATAATGTGAAACAGGAAATAGAAGAAAATAAACCTGAAAAACGACTGCTTAAATCTACGAATAGTTGCGCACGATACGGGTTGAGAAAAGACTTATTTGGTGAATTGAAGGCTCTGTTCTTGGGGGAAGCGAGCAATAGCTATCGTTCCTCAGAATAAAGTGATCAAAAAAAGAAGGCGCATTGCAATACGCTGATATACTGAGCGATACGCGAAAAAGTGATTATGACATGAAAGTGTTGTATCATTGTGCAAAGTGCGTATTAAAGCCTCGCTGATGAAACTAGGTACGCAAAATAGCTACACGAATATGTCCGGTTTGCAAAAGGAGTCGGAACTTAAGTCGTACTCCGGAGAATTGAGGCTCAGCAGAACCTTATACTTTTGCGTGTGATTCATAAATACTCCGTGTTATGGTGGCTTTCTGATATAGATTGGCAATCCATTGACAGGCAGTAGCGTCGTTATGACTTTACTAACGATAATCTTTTTCGTCTGACGCAGGTACTTATTTATAAGATCATGTTCGTTACACTAAGTTTGGCATCTCTTATAGGTATGACAAAACGGGGGGTAAATAAAAGATTTGAATAAGAGGGTAGGCCGCATTACATATAATTTCTTAAATTTGCCTAGCAAGCTTACTTACAGCCTCCTAGCTGTCCCGAGGTTTGCTACAGTGGAGAGGGTTGATATGACTCCTTAACGGGCTATACAATGACTTCTGCAGTTGAACAAGGGGCGATTGGCGAGAGGTATCTAATGCGGATAATGAATTAAACGGCAAAGAAGTGTCGAAATAGGCTTTTGTAGGAGGAGTTGTATCTACAGTTGACTCCGCAAGATTTTGAGACGTTTAATCCGATAATGTCAGGAGTAAGTAATTTTACAGTAAAGGTTACACGTCAACAAACTGTAAAAGTGCCCCTTCAAGGAGTAACAGGGATAGTACCAAATGCTTTTAGTATGAAATCAATTATTAGACAATAAAAAGATGAAGTCATTCCTATTTATATATCTGCTATTTCTCATTTCTTGTAGCGCTAAAAACGGAAATACACAAGCTGATGATTTACGTAAAGATACAGACCATGTTAATATTGGTGCAAAGGTTATTCGTAATGATACAAGCTTTGTGACTGTGTTTTTGGATTCTGATTTTGCAGGAGAAGTTTGGGTTTTTGATGAAGCTAATAGCCGCAAAGGATAAACTGTAAGAAATGATATTGAAAGAGAAAACATCGTAATGTTTGATTTGTTGGCAAAAAACGACAGTTTGTTTTATGTTATAGCATATTGGGCTCTTGACAACGATATAATTGCTAAGGGGTGGATTCATAAGGAGAGTCATTTAGGTATTTTCTCTGCTGCATACGATCAGAATTTTGTGTTATATAAAGAACCTAATAAACGAAGCGAAGTGGTATTGGTGGATGAGGAATACAATCCGGAAATGTATGAGGTTACAGATTTTGAAGGAAAGTGGTTAAAAATAAACGCTAAAATAAGGGGTCAGGTTTATAGTGGTTGGATGCCACCAGAATTGCAATGCAGTAATGTCTATTCTACATGCAATTAAGATGAGTAACCATCTTGGATAATAGTTTCTATCAATATATCTTGGGATGGAAGGAATACCAGGTTCACGCTTCTCATCATGCTTTCTTTAAATATACAACAGTTCTTCCTCCACTGTCTCTTTGGATGGCTCCTTGTGCCCGAAACGATTCAATAGTTTGATTGCTTTGTTACAGCGAATTTTTGTTTCGCGTATGAAATCTGCATGGGTAATGTAGTTGTTTTTGTCTGCATAATCCATTGATAATGGGTGGTTCTAGTCATTGTTTCGGCTTTTTACTATCTAGGGTTTTATCAGCCAATGGTGTAATTTGTCTGCGATGGCTTGTAGGTATCCTTCTATGGTGGTTTGCCCGAAATCACTCGTTTTGGATACCAGTCCGATAAATTTCTTGCGTCGATAGTCCCTGAGGGAATGACGCGGGCGGGAAGCGGCTGTTTCTTTTCCCTCTTAAGTGGATTACCACTGTTGTAAAGATCGTAATATATACTCATGTTATACTTATTTTCTAGTTATTCAAAAAATAGTGGGCTGCTTTGCCTGAATGAATTAATTTGTGTACTTAAAGATGTAATAATCTGCAGTGGAAATCTTTCTTTTGTTTACTGGACGTCACTATATGGAAGACTTATGTATACTTACATACTTTTACAAGTGATCCTTGTTTGTCTCCCGCATAGTCAATAAACATCTTGTCCCCTACCTTGTGTTCCAAATGGGCGGCAGGACGTGAAGTAGACATATATTCTTGGAGGCAGGCACAGAAACGGCTACGGCGATACCCGTCGGGATAATCCGCCAGATATTCAGCATGCAGCATCTGACGACTCACGCCTTTTTTCTTCAGGCGTTTGGCGTATTCGGGCAGAAGGGTTTGGAGGGTCTTGCAACGGGCACTGACAACTTCTTTGGGTTTGGTTTTCTCTTGAAAAAAAGAATGCAGACAGGAATCATCATGCGCAGGATTTCTTCCATACTCAAACCGCTTTTCTGATATAAATGTAAATACTTTTCGATGGTGTTGCGGTATAAGCCAAGCATGTCACTCAAGGATTTAGTACCATAGCCGGAGGCATAACAACGCAAGACTTGACGGATCTTACTCATTTCAATTGTTTTATTAGACATACTTCTGTTTTTAACAGATAAGATAGAAGTAAGCAGCCAATAAAACAAATCAATCGGATGATTTTAGGGGGCAGTTTGAATTGGAAATAAGGGGTCAATTTCGATTGGAAGAAGGGGGGCAACTTGCCGCGGATTTTCCATCCAATCCGCGGCTGTCCAGATAGTCCAGTGCCGGGTGGCTGTTGAACAGACAGTTATGGAAGTAGGAGAACATGCGTTCTAGGAAAGCAATATCTACTGCAATGGGTTCTGCTTTAACTACAGGGGTACTCACAAGGACGGACGGAACCACCGGCACTTCTCCCAGCAGGCTCTGAGCTTTCAGGATAGCTTCGTGTTTGCTGATTCCTTCCTTGAGCATGATAAAGTCAATCACGTCCATGCTCCGTCCGTGGGTCTTGCAGTTGGAAGAGAAGCAATAAGCGGTGTTGTCTGCGGGTAAACCTGCAGGCTCGGAGTCCGGTCGCTGTGGAACGGGCAGCAGAGGCGGGAGTTGCCGTCCATGCGCAAAACGTAATACCGGAGGACGGATTCGATGCTTAAGCGGGACTTGATTTCGGGGATATCCATATAATAGCTTATTTTATTCGATTTATTCCACTGCAAAAATAGATTTAAAATTCCGATATCGAACTATTAAAATCTATATTTTCGCTATAACAAAGGATGGGTAAACATATGGATATTGCAACGAACATCAGAAGATTACGGGAACAGCAAGGGTTAATCCAGAAGCAGGTGGTCCATGAACTGGGTATCGGATATTCCAACTACAACAAAATGGAGAATGGGTCAGGGGCCATCGGTGGCGGAGCTGCAGAAGCTCTCCAAACTGTACAATATAACGGTGGATGAACTGATCAATCCCGAAGAGGTGACTCTGCGGGAGGTGGTCATCGAGGATAAAGGGTGCCATTGAGCAGATCAGGCTTATACAGCAGCTCGATGAGGAGGACAAGCAGACGGTCTTCCGGCTGATTGGCAAAATGCTTACCAACAAAAAGTTCAGGGAGTTCTTCCAGAAGAATATGGCGGCATTGTAAAAATAGAAAAATCCCGTTAGCCATTACAGACCAATGGGATTTAGCCATAAGTTAGTTCTGGTCAGACCAGAACACAAACTTGCTATTCTAAAATTAATACACTCTTCCCCAACTGACAAAGGCTATGCTGAACTATTACATTCTTCGCAAGGGACTTGCCAGCACATAATTCACCAGTCTCCGTTGAACTATGGTTGATTGCATCTAATAGGATCTTGTATGCCTTCTTGATGATATTCTTGTTCTATATTATCAAATCGCTTTACCTTATCATCAAAACTACCAAAAGATAATAGCTTGAATTTACCATTCCGGTATCGACATGTCCATGTACAATATCTTTTGTCTGCACCCAAATCAAATACCATTGTTCCGTTTTTGAGTACTTTAATAGGGCTTGATGAAAATTTAAATTTACGCTTAGAATCTGTCTTTAAAAAAACAGTTGTATCCAACGAGATTCCTCTAACAACGAATGTGTTTTCTTTATAATCAAACAAACCCAAATCATGATTAGCTCCCATTATTTCTTTTCCTTCTGCCCAAATCATGATTAAATCAGGCTTAATACTATCCAAGCCAAACCACATAGTTAATAAAGGGCCATCTCTAAAATAGGTCACTTCGGATTTCGTATTGATAATACTATCTAGTATTGGAAACAAGTTCTTGTTAACAACCTTTAATTCATATATATATTGTATGTTCTCTTTAGACTTATACTGTGCATGTAAATTTGCACATAAAATCAAACATATTGTGACAGGAAAAAGAATTCTTTTCATGGGCGTATTGTATTTTACCATGTTTTTCCCGGCTGTCTCTTTCCATGTTTGGCTCCTGGATATGCCGGTTTTATATATGGCGAATTTTTATTAAATGGGATCGGTTGATTAGGGTACCCCAAAATATTGAACTGCGCTTTGGGAAATATATCACTAATGGCTTTTGCATTATTGACATCAGACTCAGAAGGAGTTGTAGAACCACTAGGGTGATTATGATCACTTTTTCTAATGGTGTATCCATACCCTAATGCGTATGAACCCATACCTGAATGAGTTTTTTCTTGCATTGTTCCAAGAAGGTTTAAACCAGCTTTTGCACTTCCTACTTGAACAAGACCCCATTCAACATTATTTGTTTCAGGACTGATTATGAAATTAAACAAATTAGAGGCGTTCTCATCGCCTTTTACTTCAAATATAGCTATAGTTTCTTTATTTATATTGCCATTTGCATCCTCAACGTTTATAGTAACCTCTCTTTGACTTTTGATAGTTCCATACGCAAACACCATTGAAGAACCGTCACCCTCCAGCCTTTTTCCTTCACTGTCAACTTTATAAAAAGCATCCTGAGTCTTATCTTTAATACGATTAACAATTTCACCATTTTGATTGATTTCCCATACATCCCTTCCATCCGGGTCCATAAACCTCAGCGGATTATTCGCGCAATATGCATACGGTGAAATCGAATAATATTTTTCCGCCAATGGATCTATCGTAGTAAACCTCGGAACACCTAGGTCTAACTGACGAGCTTCATAATCATATAAATTCAGACCATTCTCCATATCCAATTCTTTATTGTTATACTTATAAGGCTGTTTATCTGTAAAGGTGCTCTCAGCAAATGTCATTCCATAAGGATAATAGTGATTCGTTTGAACAACCGAGCCATCTGCCTTAGCCACAACACGGTTATTTCCCAAGTGGTCGCAGAGGTAGAAGTGGTATTGTCCACTTTCAATATATCCACCATCGACCAAGATACGCTTCAAAGAGCCATTCTCATAAATCATATTACCAATATAATCGGTTCGCTTCTCTGTAGAGGAACGGTGAATGGCTGATAGCTTAGCACCTGATGCGGAATAAACATATTCAGTCTCCGGCTTGTTCACCCCGCTAAAGCTTATCCGTCTTGGCAAATTTAAGAAATTATATGAAATGTTATTTATCCCTTTATTTAAATCTTTGGTTAAATTTCCGTTTTTGTCATAACTATATTCATTATCCTGATTAACACCATCCTTAAAATCCATTGACATAGAGAGACTAGGGTTAGCAGCTGAATCATCCACTTTGAGTAGTTGATTGCCGCAGTAGAACAAAGTAAGATTATCGATTTCGCCATAGGTGGAGGTCCCCTTATTCCCATTGCGACGTAATGACAACATATTACCATGTTTATCATAACTATAAGAGGTATCAAACTTAGTGCAGCGAGCATGATCTTCCAGGTAAGAGGCCTGCGTCAAACGAGAAAGATTATCGTAAGCAAAGTCATAGCCACGCTGCTTTCTATCATTGGATTGCCAATCCATACCGGAAATATTACCATTATAAAACGGGGTGTTCGTCCCGTTGGGGCGCTTTTCTGTGTAGAACAACGTTTGTTTAAATAGACTATTATCTAAACTTTTCACCCATGAACGAACATTGTAAGTATACAACGTTTCTAATTCCTCTTGTCCATTACGTTGATTAATAGCTAAACGCCCCAATTCATCGTATTTATTGTCAACTAAAGTAGAGGAAAGAGCACTATCATTATTTTTTTGATATTGATGTTTGGTGGTTAGTAACCGCCCTGCATGATCATAAGTATAAGTATAAAGCTCCGAATGAATATTATTACTAACTGAATGGGTGCGCATTCTCTTAATCGGCTGCCCCACGAAATTATAGCCAACATATTCTTTCTCAAAACCACCTAAATGATTGTTGGATTTTGTCTGTATCAGCCTACTACAGTCATCGTAATACATCACTGAATAAAGATAAGTGGATGTTAAGCCAAAGTTATCAAGTTGACCGATCAGGGTTCCTGTCAGAAGCCCTTTAGCACTAGCCGTATAGCGTTTGCCAAATCCTTCTTTTTCGTACGCTCCCTCATACATTATTTCAGCATCAGTATTCTCCAATATTCCACTTTCATCCATAAATTGATAGTCATCGTAGTAGTTAAAAGCAAGTATTGTTGGGACAACCAAAGTCACTCCAGAAAGAGAATATCCCTTATAAGATCCCGCAGCAGATCGCTCACCTTTTACAACAATCTTATCTAAATGATTAGAGAAAGCATTCATCACATTCATACATATTCCAGTAAAACATTCTCTACCAAAAACATCAGAAATACTGAAAGACCATTCCTTTTTTATACGTTGGTTGCCATCTTGAGAAAAAACGAGTCGGTCACTGTGGTCATACACATAGAGTATCCAATCACATCCTGGGAGCTTCTTTGCTATGCAGCGATTACGATGGTCGTATCTGTATAAGTATGCATACTTTTGCAATATAATTGCATTACTTTTCCAACTGTTCGTACTACTACCCGTTTTAAGCATATCTGATGCTTCAGGGGGAAGAACTACCGTCTGGTTACCAAAATCATCATATATGTAATAAGTGTCATGACTACTACTACCACCCTCATCACACCTCATCTGGCGGCTGAGTATTAACCGATCCAATTTATCCTTAAACTCAAAAGAAATATCTCCATCTTCGTTCTCAACCCGAATAACATAAAGTGATCCAGTATCATAGCTCTTTGCCTTATTGAGATGAAATATTGTATCATTCTCATAGGTCGCAGTGTAATAAATACAGTTGAGGGTATCCACATCTACAATATTTGTCAAATGCATACTCTTAACACTGTGTGCACCAGATCGCCAGGCGTTTCCAGGACCAAATTGTTCCAATATACGATTCAAAGGAGAAGCCTCATAAATTATTTCCGAATAAGCTTGCGAATCGCCTTGGTAAAGAGATGGTGATAAGCTTTCAAGGATCTCAACAGGAACAGGTAACCCCGTTGAATTCGTCGTAACGCAAGGTAACCACTCTTTATACATCCGAGAAACGCCATCATATTCCTTATGGCTAACAAGGTCATTTCCCATCGCAGATTCTCTCACTAGAATACTCTGAAAAGGCCTCCCTAATCCATCAAAGTATTCCATTTTTAGACGAGATTCTTTCCCTTTTTCATCAGTATAAATGCGTGTAAGAACATAATTATTGCTATTATTCTTTGTGGGATCAACTAAATCAAAAAGACCTGATATTTTCATCTCAATTGAGATATTTCCATCTCCATTTGTACCCTCCACTACAAAATAGTAAATCCCTCTTGGCAAATCTTTAACGTGCAACAGAGAATCATTTGAAAAAGAAATAAGAGCCTCAGACTGATTTAAAAGATACATATTGACACAATCAAGTTCTGAATTTTGTCCAAGAGATGCTAGGAAATCCATTTGCCTGCTTAGTTCAAATTTATAATATATATCATTGCAAAAAGGGTTTCCATATGCATTAGATGTTCTTCTAGTATCAATTCCAACAGTTGTGCAACCTGGAGTAGTTATATCGCCTAAATTCTTTTCAACTCTTTCGCATGGCATACCTCGAATAAACGTTGTTATTAATCCATTATGAATATTATTTTGACTATCCGAATGCCCCTCTACTATGATATTATAGGTACCTTTTAGAAGGCTATAAACTCCACTCCCATCCCCAATATAGGGTGACTCGCCCCCTTTCAATATTATAGGCTGATGTTGAACATCAACTTCAGGACTCTCCTCTATGAGAAAAATTCGAGTTGACTTCAGTTCAGATTGATTCTCAACAAAAACGTCCATAGGAGCATCTAAAGTGAAACGATAAAAAACATCATTAGGAGAAGCGTCCCATATCCAACGAGGAGGAATATATGAATTTGAGGTTCTTTTAGTATCTTGAGTGTTTTCATAGACAAACTTATCATTGTAATTCCCCAGTTCAAAAAGTGTTCGAGGACGCCTTATTGTTGTAGTAATTTTTCCATTATCTGTTTTACCACAAGAAACAACATAGTATGTCCCTTTATTAAGATTATACCTTAAAGTAGATGCGAAAGTCGTTTGATCCTCCCAATCTCTATTTTCAGAGGTGTGAGTTATTATATACCCTGAAGACATCATCAGAATGAGATAGGTATTACTTAGTTCTGAGCCAGCATGGGTCATTACAAGCTCCATAGGAGAATTTAATGTAAATTTATAAAACACGTCATTCGTGGAGGTTTGTGGTTCCCAGACAAACCCTTTACCTGTTGTTTTAGTGTCCTGCGTATGGCTATAACTGGAAAAATTATTGCTAATATAACCTACATCAATTATTGTTTCCTGCAACAATATATCAGCTAAAACATCTATTTCTGTTAATATATTCCCATTCTTGTAAGTCCCTTCAACAACAACATAATAAGTTCCTGAATCTACTGATATAGAGCCAGCTTTATGAAACTTCGAAATACATTTACCCTTTGCATCTAGCACATAAATATAAACAGAAGAAAGATCATCTATAAAATTTGCTCTTATCCTTAAAGTAGACTTCACAAAGAATGTTAATGCATAAAACGCTTCGTTTGCAGGTTCTCCAACATAGTCATTGGAAAGCCTTTCGGTATTCTGGATGTCATTATAAACAAATGTAGCATTAACAATATCGATCCTTTTAGCACGAGACATTCCTTGTTGAGTATTTTGACAATACATAAATGAAATAAAATATGGAAGAATCATCATTAAGAAAAATAGGCTCTTTATTTTTACCATAATTCTTTTTATTTATTAAGATAATTATATTGATAAACCTCAATATCTCGACCCCTATGATCTTTAATTTTCCAAAGACGACCAGAAGAATCATATTGATATGTCGTAGTCTTACCCGATGGATCAATCATACTCTCCACACCAACAAATATCCTGTAGGTATACGTATTTATTAACGCTTTGGGAAGTTTTGTACGTAACGAATTTATTAAATCCATTTTAGGAGTCAATTCTTTAGATAATGATTTCGGAGTGACCCCAAGAGCTTGACTGACTTCTGCATAAGTAGCCCCTTTTATTTCTGCTACAGGATACTGACCATTATATGACCAGAGAAATACATATTCTTCGAGTCCATTTTTCATAAGATGAATTATATTTCCATATTCATCATAATCTAAATATTCCTCCTTTACCTCAAAATTATTATTTATTACAGTATTATCAAATTTCAATAAACTATTTATTTCTAATTCCGCTAAACTTCTCTTCCATATCTGATTATTATTATTTTTATAATCATATTTAATGGCAGACAGTACTTGTATGTTTTTAGTGTTTTTTTTTCGTATAGACTTGACAATAACAACAGGTTCATTTATTATATTTAGCCTTATTAAATCACTAATATTATGGACTCCAACTATTATCCCAGAGTTATCAAATGGATAAAAATATGATAATAGTAATGTATCAGAATTACTATTCACCGTTTTCTTCTCTGCAATTAAATTTTTACCATTATATGAATAGCTCTTTGTGACCACTATTTGATTTTGATCTACTAGACTTTCTTCAACAAGCCGGCATGGAGTAGTATACAAGCGATTCGCAGAAAGCCCTATGGAAGTAGATAATATCGAAATCTCATAATTATTTTTCGCCTCATTTGTATTATACAAATATGACTCTGTTGACAACTTCTGTTGGGAGCCAGAATAGACAGTCTTTTTAATCAATCGACCTCTATATGTGGACAAATCATTAGAATTATATAATCCAAATTTATCTAATAATTGGACTTGATTAAACGATCGATTGATCGAGCTACTCTGAGTTATTTTCCCATGAATATTTTCATCATCTGGTATATCTATTAATGATGAGAAATGATAAAGAATTCTACTTTTGTCACTATAAGTTTCAACGACATCACTATAACCAATATGAAATTCAGAAATATTATGCAAGCGCCCTAGCGTATTGCTACTCATAGTTCATACCTCGCGAACGACCTTATCTTTATACGTCGCTTCAACGTTAAAGTATTCTATAGTTTCTACAGGCATCATATATTTGGGCAAAACTCCAATTATCCCGCTACCAGTTTTTTCATCAGGGCTAATATAGCTAAATGTACGAACAATATTTTTATTACTTAATAAGTCGCAGTCAGTTATACTTTTCACTCGAACCCCTCCGCAAGGTATGCTATTTTGGCTAAAGTTCGTCTTCCACAATATTGAATTCTCACTTTTTACTTTCCAATAATTATATCGATTATGCTCATAAATTATTAGAGTCTCTCCCTTGGTGGGATGTGTAATTTTATTCAGCATCGTCAGATTGCACGTATTTATATTTACAGTTTTTCTTCTATCTACATTAATGAGATACGTTCTAGCCTCCTCACTCGTTTCATAACCACCATTCCAAAACCCCCAATGATCAGTAGCTATTGTCAAAGGTTCGGGTAGTCTTGTATTATTAAGGTTGTAATCGAAAAGATACACTTCAGGGGCTGCACTCTGATTATTAATCTTTAGGCTTTTCATGAAAAAGTATCTCCCATTCCTTAAATAATCAAAAGAACTTTTTCTTACCAAAGAGCCACTAGATGTCAACGTTATATCCTCTAGATACAACAAATCTGAAACATTATCTTCTCCCCAAAATGAAACTGGAAATTTTCCCACATTGAACTTAATCTCTATATTATCTATCGTTATTTTTTCAAGTATCGGTGTCAATAGTTTATCTTCTACCAAAATTTGTTTTTTACTTATATCACTACTAAAGGATGTAGGTGGATAATTTCCCGAGTAATTTGGATGTTGCCACACTCTAATTGTAGACTGGTTAAAAGCATCTAAAAGGAATAAGTTATATTTATTTTTCTGTTCATAGTTCTTATATTTAAAGTACATTGTCTTTTTTGTATTTGCATTATACGCCGACTTCAAGTGCCAAGAAGTTATCTGAACAGGGTTTATTTTCATCCCACTAGGATTATTAGGAATATTATACTCTAAATAAGATGTGTCTCCACCAAATTCATAAACGCACCCGTCAGGAGTTATAATTTTAATAATAGAATTTGCAGGAGAGGCTGTTGTTGAGTATTCCTGAATCGCCATACCGCTGATATCTACTTTATATCCATCACCTAGCGACAATACAACTTGCCCATTGTTTCCAATAAAAAAAGAACCTTTATGTTCGCCAAATGAAAAACTGAAAATATCTGGTGCATAATCATATTCAATATCCCCAGATACATAAGGATTGCCAGCAGTCGTTGTTGCTATATTCAGATCATATAGCTCAGTTTTAGCATAATATCTATACGTATTATTTCTAATAGCAACTAAAAGACCGTCCAACAAATACTTACCTGTCGTTCTTGTCTCTTTATATCCTTTTACATCATCCGGACTACCAAATACATTTCTTGTTATTACGCCTCCAACATTTAAGCCCCAGTTGTTACCTATCAAAGAAGGTCGTCTACCAGGTTTGAAGCCATCAGATAAGTATTTTAATGTAATTGGAACACTAAAGGAGCTATTTTTGAAGTCCAAGATTGGAATCTCCAAATCAAGGAGACCATTATAATAATCAACACTTGCTTTATTATACTTAATGAGTTCCGCAGTCTGTGGGGTTGAAAAGCCCAGATTTTGAGGTGAAAAATAGTAGTTAGAAAAAGAACTTGGAATAAAACTTTGAGCAGAAATAGAGTTAGAACTACTTTCTATCATGATTTGATACAATAGAAATATTGCTATCCAAGCTAAAATGTGTGTGTTTATTTTCATAATTAGTCTTCTTAAAAGTTTTTACTAAATTATAACAACCCTAAGTTTGAAAAGCTGCATTCAACAAAACAAATAGTCATTATTACAAATAATATTTAGCGATAGACAAAAAACACTTATACGAAAACATGGAAAATTCTAAAAAGTATATTCTATAAGGATATATTTTCAAATATAGCCCAACCTTTAATTAAATAAAAATATACGACCATGTTATATAACACAATCATAATAAGACCATAGAGCCACAAGAAGCCTATTGCAAACTGGATAAAACATTTTGAATTTATACAACAGTTCTTCCTCCACTGTCTCTTTGGATGGCTCCTTGTGCCCGAAACGATTCAATAGTTTGATTGCTTTGTTACAGCGAATTTCTGTTTCGCGTATGAAATCTGCATGGGTAATGTAGTCGCATTTGTCTATGCAATTCATTGATAATGGGTGGTTCTAATCATTATTCCGGCTTTTTACTATCTAGGATTTTATCAGCCAATGGTGTAATTTGTCTGCGATGTCTTGTAGGTATCCTTCTATGGTGGTTTGGTCGAAATCACTCGTATTGGATACCAGTCCGATAAATTTCTTGGCGTCGATAGTCCCTGAGGGAATGACGCGGGCGTGAAGCGGCTGTTTTTTTTCCTTCTTAAGTGGATTACCACTGTTGTAAAGATCGTAATATATACTCATGTTATACTTATTTTCTAGTTATTCGAAAAATAGTGGGCTGCTTTGCCTGAATTCTTTCGTAGGACTATACTCCTACGAAAGAAAGACTATAGTCAATCTTTCATCGAACTATACTTCTTTGAAAGAAATACTATAGTTCTATGAATTAATTTGTGTACTTAAAGATGTAATAATCTGCAGTGGAAATCTTTCTTTTGTTTACTGGACATCACTATATGGAAGGCTTATGTATACTCACATACTTTTGCAGGTGATCCTTCAAACTACAACAAAATGGAAAACGGATTCCGGGAACTATCGGTAGTGGAACTGCAGAAGCTGGCCAGGCTGTACAATATCACAGTGGATGAACTGATCAATCCCGAAGAGATTACTCCACGGGAAGTGGTCATCGAGGATAAAAGTGCAATCGAGCAAATCAGGCTTATACAGCAACTGGATGAGAAGGACAAGCAGATTATCTTCCGGCTGATTGACAAAATGCTGACCAATAAAAAAACAGAGAGTTCTTCCAAAAGAATATGGCGTTTTAGTAGGTTAACTTTACTATAAAGTTAACCTACTAAAACGCTGGTAATCAGATATAGCAATTTGAGCCAAATCCGAACAAAAAATCCCGCTGATTAGTAAGACCAACAGGATTTGTTATCTACTTAGTTTCGGGTAGACCGAAACACAAACTTGCTAAGCATACTTTATCAAATTATAGCTCAATAGAGCCTTTACAAGGAATCATATAAAAAGTAGCAACAAGAGCCACTTTATTGCCCCAGAATTCTTTTCCTAACATCAACTTGTAAGGCTGATATCTATACCAATAACGCAACTTACTCTTAACTAACTCAATCACAAAAGACTCATTATTATACATAGCCTTTTTATTGGGGTATGTTGCAAAAAAGATATGTTTTTCATTTTTGATCTTATAAATTCTCAAGTCTATTATCTCTATGGATTTTACTTCGATTACAGACGAAGTATCTTTTAAAGGATATTCAAAGTTTACTATAACCTTAGATGAAATCTTCAAAGTGTCAAAAATCTCACTATTAGCTATCATCATCTTTTTTTGAGCCTTATAATTCTTATCTATCTCAAGCAGCATAGGAATAGAGTCATTATTGATACAACTCTGGGAAAAAACACAAACAAATTGATAAAAAAGGAATGACAATGAAAAGATTCTTTTCATAAATCAACTATTTTAAAAGTGGATATAACGGTTTCAATAATGAATTTATTTGATTTGGCTTTCTTTGAGGATATTTGTTGTACATGCCGGAGGCATTTTTTTCGCCCCTGTCTTGAAAGAAGAAACTGCTCCTCCTTGTCCATTTTCATATTGATATGCATGAAACAATTCATGGGATGTTTCTTCTACTTTGCGATAGGCACTAACATTATTATTCATAATGATTCCAGCATATATGTCTCCTCCGCCTGACACAGACTCCTCATACTGCATCGCATCAACTACATAACCATTTTTATCTGTTGGAAGTTGATTCTTCATATTAAAGCTATTGGTTGAACCTATAAGAGCATCAAGAACATTTGCACCTCCATTGCCATACATTGAATTTAAATAATTTACTGAAGCAGCAGCAAGATCATTACCACCTTTGTATTTCATGTTTGCTGATATTTTCCTTGTACATGATAAAGTCAATCACATCGATGCTTTTGCCGTGGGTCTGGCAGTTGCTGCTGAAACAGTAACAGGTATCGGTCTCTGGATAGACCTGCAGACTGGGTGTACGGTCGCGATGAAAGGGACAACACAAACGGTTGTTATTATCGGGGTGCAGTCCGTACGATTCCAACAAACGGGAAAGGCGTAAATCTTGCTTGATATCCTGTATATCCATATCTAAAAAGACTTGTGTTTATTTGATATATCACAAAAGTAAAATAAATGTATCATTAAAACAACTTTAATTCTATCAAATACGCACATATTGCAATTATGTGATTTATGGATACATTTGCATATATAAATCATCGTAATATGGAACATATAGGAAAAAACATAAGAAAGATCAGAGAGGAGAAAGGATATACACAGCAGGAGGTTGCTGACCTGATCTCGATGCACCGTTCTAATTATTCGAGGGTAGAGACGGGAGACAGGGATTTATCTATCGAAGCAATCAACAAAATTGCGCAATTTTCCATATGCTATCGACCAGCTGGTAAATTTCGAGGGTGAGATACCCAAAGAGGTAACAATCGAGGATAAATCAACCATCGAGCAAATGAAGATGATACAGCAACTTGATGATGAAGATAAGCAGACAATCTTCAAGTTAATCGACAAAATGCTGACCAATAAGAAGTTTAAAGATTTCTTTTCTAAAAATATCGCGGCGTTGTAATAATCATAAATAAATTAACAGAGCCTACCATAAAGTAGGCTCTGTTAATTTATTTATGATTATTACAATCAATATGTAGAATATTACTAGGTCTATTAATTGTCGGATCATTGGGAAGATATACTACAGATATAGTATCACCAACTTCGTCAGAACCCATATCAGAGTTAGTATAAGTTATATCGTTAACTTTAAATTCATACTCAATATTCATAGTTCCCTTTCTTCCTGCTCTATATACATTAAATACCTTTGCTTTTACACAAGTTCCTCGTTTTTTCAAAATAATATTGTAGTATGTATTTTTAAGTGCAAAAGCAAGAATAACTCCTGACAATAGAATAATAGGTGTCCATTTGTATATATTTTTCATAGACTTAATTTCTTTTCTTTTCTCTTTCATCAACAATCGTTTGTACACCTTGGGAAGTTGTACTAGATACTATTTTTTGAGGTAACTCATTAGTTTCTTTTCTAACAGCATTTCCTGTTTTATTTATAACGGGAGCTATCTTTTTAGATGTTTCATGGGCTTTCTTCCCATTTACTCCTGCACTTTTCAGAGTATTCGTGACTTTAGTGTTTGATGTTGTTGTTACATTTGAATTAATTTTTCCTTTAGGAACTATTCCCCCTGTGATAACATCTGTTGTTAAGCCTATTGCTGTATTCTTTCCGACTGTTTTAGCATCGTTTATTTTGCCTGTAAGATTTCCATTATTATCAGTGCTTACATCAAAAGTATTCTTTGCAACCTCTGCTACAACTGTAACTGCTGTTTTCTTAACAACATTCTTAGCTACAGAAGCTCCACTCGTAATAGCCCCTTCAACGGCGGCAACACCAATATCAACAAAATCAATATTTTTAGTAAAAGCATCCGAATTAAATCCATTTTTAGCGACATTCACAGCAACTTGAGATCCATACTCTACAGCAGCACCAACTAGACCACCTATTACATTCGTAATCCATTTTCCCTCTTCATCAATGTGCTTTATAGGATTGTTTGCTACATATGCATAAGGACTTATATTATAATACATTTCAGCCATTGGATCTATGGTAGTAAAGCTTGGAACACTTAGGTCTAACTGACGAGCTTCATAATCATATAAATTCAGACCATTCTCCATATCCAATTCTTTATTGTTATACTTATAAGGCTGTTTATCTATAAAGGTGCTCTCAGCAAATGTCATTCCATAAGGATAATAGTGATTCGTTTGAACAACCGAGCCATCTGCCTTAGCCACAACACGGTTATTTCCCAAGTGGTCGCAGAGGTAAAAGTGGTATTGTCCACTTTCAATATATCCACCATCGACCAAGATACGCTTCAAAAAGCCATTCTCATAAATCATATTACCAACATAATCGGTTCGCTTCTCTGTAGAGGAACGGTGAATAACTGATAGCTTAGTACCTGATGCAGAATAAACATATTCAGTTTCCGGCTTGTTCACCCCGCTAAAGCTTACCCGTCTTGGCAAATTTAATAAATTATATTCAATAGTAGTGATTCCTTTATTCAAATCTTTAATCTGGTTACCATTATCATCATAAGCGTACTCAATATCTTCATGTGCACCGTCCTTAAAATCTAAAGACATGGAAAGACTTGGAGCAGCTGCCGAGTCCTCTACTTTAACTAATTGATTTCCGCGATAAGACATAGTAAGAGCGTCAATAACACCGTAAGTAGTAGTACCTAAATTCCCACTACGCGATAAAGACACAATATTACCATGTTTATCGTAGTTATAAGCAGTACCAAATTTTGTGCTGACAACATTATTCTCCAAATAATCCGCTTTCATTAATCGGGATAAGTTATCGTAAGTGAAATTATAGCCACGTTGCTTATTGTCTCCACCTGCAACCACTCGCCAATCCATGCCGGAAATATCACCGTTATAAGTAGAGATATTATTCGGATTTGCTGCGCGAGTATCATTGTAATATAACATTTGAGAAAATAATGGGCTGGTGATAGACTTTACCCAAGAACGAACATTATAAGCATAATCTGTTTTCAGATTCGAGTTACCATTATAACTATTTGATTTCAACCGTCCAATAGCATCATACTTATTATTCACCAAAACAACCGGAGTAGCCTGATTCAACTGATGTGTGGTAGTTAACAAGCGGCCAACGTGATCGTAAGTATATGTATAAAGTTCGGTTTGTGACGGTTTGTTTTGCACAGCATGTACATGCTTACGTCTTAGAGGTTTTCCTGTAAAATCATAGGCTATGTATTCTTTTTCAATACCGCCTATTAAATGATTCGTTGACTTTGATTGAACTAGCCTGCCTCGATAATCGTAATACATCACATTAACCAAATAATCATTGACACTTTTTTCTCCTATGGCAGCAGTCAAACTACAAGTCAGTAAACCAACCGCATTATCGATATAATGCCGACTATCGAAGCCAGTCTCCTGGTTGTACAATAATTCCGCATTATTTAAAAACCGAACATTAGCAAAATTGTAATTGTCATAGAAATTCACATTTAAAACGGTTGGACGTTCAAGTGTAATGAAATCGTTCGCAATAGAATAGCCAAATTCTGCATTGGCATCGGGACGAACAATAATATACCTAGACGAAATAGAAGAGCTAAACACATTAAATGTGTTATAACAAATACCTGTCATGCATATCCGCCCTGATACATCCGGTAGCGTAAACATCCATTCGCCACGTTGACGCATATTTCCATCCTGCGTGAATAAAAGTCGACTGCTGCAATCATACAAATAGAATATCCAAGAACAACCGGGTATTTTTTTAGCACAACAAAGAGCTTTGCGGGACGGCTCATACTTATACAAGTAAGCATATTGCTGCAAAATGGCATCGTCACTATTCCACTCCGTTCTTGAATCGACTTTCATTGAAGCTACAGCCTTAGGTGGAAGAACCACCAAAGGTTGATCTCGTGCATTATAAAGATAATAGGTATCCAAGGATTCTCTTCCGAGCATTTGACGACTTAGCACTAGCCGTCCCAATTTATCCTCAAAATTAAAAATACAGTTCCCGTCTTCATCTTCTACACGAGTGACTAGAAGTTGATTTGATTCATAATTCCCAACTCGTTTTATCACAAGTAGGGTGTCTCTTTCATATTCATTGGTGACTTCAAAAAGAATACAATTCAGTGTATCATTGCCAGAAATATTAGACCTCCAAGCGGTTTTAGTACTTTTAGCATGAATATGCCAATCCTCCCCAGCACCATACTGTTCAATAATACGATTCAATTGAGATTCTTCATAGACGAGTTTAGAATAAGCTTTAGTATCACCATTATAAATATCGGGGGAAAGCTTATTGAATTTTTCCAATGAAACAAAGTTTCCACTCCCGTCAGTACCGACACGTGGCAACCATGTATTAGATTCACGTCCATAATTATCATACTCCTGATATGTAACTAAGTCTATACCTAAAGGACTTGCTTTTCGTTGCACCACCTCTCTCGGATACCCTAATCCATCAAAATATTGAATATTATCTATAAAGTTAGTACCCTCACTATTGGTCATTGTCCGGGTATAAATATAGTTTTGGGACCTATCACCTTGCATCTCATTTGGAGCGATTCCTTCTATGTTTGTGACAATCTCCCTTAGATTATCATCATTAAAAGCTTCTAATGATTCGGAAACAACATAATATACTCCAGCCTGCAACATGAGTTTCATAGATGCTTGATTGGGATTACTGCAGGAAATATCCGAGGGATTTCCAATATTATCTGCAATTTTATTTAACTCAACATTCCAAAGATGAATGGCAGTATGTTGTTCTCCAGAACCTTCATGAGAAACATTTACGATCATGGGAGTTGCTAATTCTAATCTATAGATAATATCCCCTAGTTCATTACCTACAACGTCCGGGTAATTATCCATCCGCTCTTTTTCAGTATACACGAAAGAGTTATTAAATCTGCCTATATCATTATAATAGTCAGGACAATGATATCGTCCTTCAATATTTGTTGTAATCTCGCCATCTCTATCAACACCTTCTACAACCACATAATAGCTGCCAATTGGTAGATTGTCATAATAAAGCGACCCATTAGTGTTAAGTATAAGCTTCCGAGAGGAATCAAGTAAATAAGCCTTGACATTTTTCAGACTTGGACTTGTAGCTCTTACGGTTATATCAAAAGCACTATGCAGTGTAAAACTATATGTGACATCACTACTAGGCAACCCATAACTATCGCTGTAATTTATCGTGTTTTTTGTATTGGAATAGGTGAATTCTTCTCTATAATAGCCCGCGTGAAAAGTGGACGCCGGATCATTGTATTTACCAATAATGCTTAGGGCAACCATTTTCTTCGCATCAGATTTAGTTACGCTTAGACTATATCGCCCGGGATATAATGTTTTCTCGAAGTAATCATCAGCTGGATATTCAAGATAATCACGAGAATAACCTTCTAATTGGATATAAGTCTCTTTCGATGTGTCGTAGGATATACTACGGCTGGAAAAAGTCATGCGCATTTCTCTTTCTAAGTAGAAAGTAAAGACTACTTCATTATTTGGGCTATTTTTCCCGCGAATGGTCGCATCAAACGTTGTCTGGAAATTGAATGAAACAGAATGATAACCAATGCTGCAATAATTTCCATCCCACCACTCTTGCGAATGCGCAAGAAGAGTCGAAGCAAATAATATAATAAATGTAAATAAATAACGTTTCATTATTTCACGAGGTTTATTGGTTTATATAATGATAATCATATTGCTCTAGAGTTCGCTGCTTATTATCCAGAATAATATAAGATCTCGTCAATTTCCCCAAAGCATCATAGTCATAATACACAGCTAATCCTTTCGGATCAGTTGTTTTAGTAACACCCACTAACGGTTGGTATTCAGCAGTTGTGATTTGTGCATGAGATAATACATTTCGAATATTTCGAATATTGGTGTAATCAGAAGTATTCGGCACTGATTTGCTAGCTAACTCTTTTATATAAATCTCACCACCCAAAGCATTGCATAACTCATCATAAGTCACATTCTTGATTTCTGCAATCGGATATTGTTGCAGATAAGACCAAAGATAAACTACATTCTCAGTATTGTTGTTTTTACTTATATATATTGGCCTACCCGTTGAAGTATAGTTATGATAAACTATGGTAGTATTAAAATCACTATAAGTCGCTTTACTAGGATAAAATCCATTTCCTGACTTTTTATACTCCGTTATTATGCTGCTAAAGTCCTCCCCTTTATAAACATGCCTCTCTATGACCGGAGTAAGAAAGTTCCTTGAAACCATTTTGTCATATACGTCTTCATCATAAACCTGCAAACTAGAAAACGGATATTTGTAGTTTGTATCTATTCTTTTAAAGTCACTATTAATAACAGTCTCTTTCACTGGTAGCAAATAGACGGGGTCGTACTCCATTTCTTTCACAATAGAAAGCATCGTTTTATCATCAAAATAAGTATTCTCCGTCTCTTTTGCTAGTCGTTTCGCACCTATTGTATATTCTTGATGTTTAATAGCATAAGTTTCATTTAAAGAGTTGAAAATCATTAGCATTTCTTTCCGCTCGTTAGTCAGACCAGTAGACTGCTCATCGACAAATATATTATACTCTTTATATTTATAAACAGGAAGATCATAAATAGATTCCTTGTAAAATTCTTTATATTCATATAAATACTCTTTTATCTTCTTTTCCCCTTTATAGTAAATTTTAGCTCCAAGCTCATTTTTCTTCCAAAAATCTTTGGGAGTTATGTGTCGAATCTGAAAGCCTAACCACCCATTAAACTCCCTCTCGTAACCATTCACTTCCTCATAGAAGCCCCTTGAACAACTTTCCCTGTCAGGTAGAAGGTATTTATAAACAGTTTTGCCAAGAATGTTTTCTTTATCATCTTTGTCGTATTCTGTAACTTGATTATAACAAACAATATTGGATGATAAATCGGTATACCGACTAGGGAAATGACTATGAAAAGTACGCATAAGATAATCAGTTGCCGCAGGCATTACCGCAGCACGTTCATAAGCGTAATAACAATCAACCTCTACTTGAGAAACTATCCATTTGTTAACCGGAGGATCTAAATAAAAAGGAACATATCCTGTTTCATATTCATAATGCTTCACTTTTGTTTTATCTAATGGCGAACTGTTGATAATATTTTTAATTCTTAATCCACCATATTCAACCTGCTTTTGTTTAGATCTATCATACCAGGAATGACTCTCATATTCGAAATTTGTTTGTCCACCTGTAGGATATTTTATACTTTGTAGCATACCGGTTAGTGCACTTACAAAATGAGGATTTTTACTTCCATTACCTATCATTTGAGAAATCGTTCCCCCATTAGGAGGAATTATATCTAATCTTCCGGAATAAGCCCAACCGCCTACTAATGAATAAAATCCCCACCAGTCAGAATTATATGATAAACCATCCCCGCACACAGGCATATGCTGCCAATTGTAATAATCAAACGTATATACTTCCTTAGGAGTTAGCTTACTATCAACAAATGACACTTTGTCGAGAAAACCCACCCCCCTCGTATTCTTCTTTATCGTAAATTGTATATTTCTTATAGGTTGGTTTAATGAATTCTTAACAAGGATTTCTTTTAAATAGATCTCTCCACTAAGTATAGTTTTATCGTAAGTGAAAACAACACTGCATACCAATTTTCCGCCACTTTGTACACGAATTGAACGGATCGAGTAAGGAATATCTTTGTGTCCATCAGCGCCTTCAATATTTTCCTTATAGTAGCCCATTAATAATTTCTCACCAAGGAACCAGTTTACGGGATCTGTATTATAGGCCGTTGAACCACTCCTAGGTACCATATAAAGTCTTCCAGGGTAGGCACGGTCGCATATCGTTACTAATTTTCTCTTACATTAGTTATTTTCCCACAACGCACATAGTCTATAAGTATAACATCTTGCCTATTCTGAGAAATAATAGATGTTAAGTGCCATGTGGTTATATTCCCATTCTTATCGTGATCCACAAATTGTTGTTCTCCAAATCGATAGAGTACTCCATTCTCATCTGTTATGCCGGCGGGTGCAGCTATGATGGGTTCATAGGGCATCGTATATGCTTTCCATTCATTGTCATTATTCCCAGTAGCTTTCCATATAAACTTACCACTTTTTCCAGAAGGCAAATTATAAGAGTAGATATCATGTTCCGTATCTTGATACGTAGCAGGATGAAACCTCATGGAACTATGTGGGAATCCGTGTATAAAAGATTGGTTGTTGGTCGCATCTTGAACTCGCTGAGGGCCTGTCGCTCCGTAAAGATCGTAAAAATCGGGGCGATATTCAGGATTGCTTACTTTCCTGTTAAAAGTACTATTTTTGCTGTATCTAATACACAAAATCATGACATACTTGGATACTGATAAGCAGACAAAAGCTGATTTAAGCATCGATGAAGTGCAATATGATGGATACCCACTTTTTTCCTTGTATGGTGGTACGAAGACCCCCAAAGGGAAACGCTTGATGCAGGCGTGGATTTCTTCTCCGCTGAATAACAGAACCGATATACGAAAAAGGCAAGAAGCCATAGCCTGGCAGGAACTGCCGGAGATACCTTTGGCTGAAGAAGAACTCGACTTCATCGAATATTATTTAGAATACCGGGATCAGATTTCTCGACCCTATTGGCTGCTCTCCTTAGCTACCACATTCGACCGTATCTTTCGAAGGGACCCGAAACGCTACATCATCAAGCGAGGCGTTCACTTAATAATCCGTTTGTTGCATCAATTAGAAATATTGCGAAAAGGGACTCCCCAAAATGCGCCATTGCTTTTGCAAGAGATGGCGCAGCATATTCACGATTCCATATACGCCAGTGAACTGAAAGAAGTCGTTTTGCAGACTAGCGATGAGAAACAGTTGCTATCTAATTATATTGTGGATAAGTACGACTACCTATTTCGATGTGTTCGTCTGGAAACCATCCGAGCGCTGCTCGCGGAACTTTATGTGTTAGATGTATGCCACACGGCACACCGCGTCGCAAAGAATAAAGACTTTTGTTGTACTCCGGAAATGGTGGAAACAATGAACTTCTCGATATCCGACTTCACCCATCCGTTTATAAAAGACGCCAAGAGTAACGATTGGAAAATGTCTGGCAGCAATATCTGCATCCTGACCGGGTCTAACATGGCAGGAAAGTCCACTACATTAAAAGCTATCACGCTCGCTGTGTGGTTGGCGCATTGTGGATTACCGGTTCCGGCACGCTCGATGACCTGTCCCGTTTTTGATGGAATTTATACATCCATAAACCTTCCCGACTCACTGCGTGACGGGCGGAGCCATTTCTTGGCGGAGATTCTACGGATCAAAGAAGTACTTCAAAAAGCAGCCACCGGAAAACGTTGTCTGATTATACTTGATGAAATGTTTCGTGGAACAAATGCGGACGATGCTTTTGAGTCGTCGGTAGCTGTTAATAACCTCCTAAAAAAGTACCGGAATTGCTCGTTTTTGATCTCTACTCATATACTGGAATATGCAAAGACATTCGAGAAGGATGCTACTTGCTGCTTTTACTATATGGATTCAAGGATTGAACAAGAAAACTTTATATGCTCTTATCAATTGCTTGAAGGTATCTCAGAGACGAAAGTCGGGCATTGGCTGGTGAAGACTAAACTGAAAGATTTAATATAAAAAAACTTCTTTTTCGAAACTAGACACCTCCTTGGTGGCTCTTTTTCATTAGTTTTGCAGGAAACATTACTCAAACGAAGCAATATGAAAAGACTCCAATTGATGTTGGCAGGCGTTAGTCTGCTGTTGTTCTGTAGCTGCGGCATGCAAGTGCAGAAAGGAAATGAAGCCTCGAGTGCCAATGAAAGTAAAGAAAATGCGGTAATTGAAACGATGAAGTCGCGTCGAAGCATCCGCCAGTATCATCCACAGGCAGTAAACCGTGATACGATGCAGATCATTCTGGATTGTGGTATCAATGCTCCTAACGGACAGAATAAACAATCATGGGCGGTTCGCGTGGTTGATAATCCGGAATTCCTCGATGGTATTACCGAAGTTTACAAGAAAGAGAACCCGGGCGTTGAGAAAGGCCCAAGTTTTAAGAATATGTTCCGTAATGCGCCGACTGTTGTTTTTATCGCCAATGATACTTCTTATGATATGTCTCCGATCGATTGTGGATTGATGGGAGAGAATATGATTCTTTCAGCTTGGTCTATGGGAATCGGCTCTTGTTGCTTGGGAGGCCCGGTGCGTTTCATCAATACCAACTGCAGCTGCTGAGTACTTGAAGAAATTGGATATTCCCGAAGGTTACCAACTGCTCTATTGCATTGCTTTCGGCCATCCGAACGAAACACCGGATGCTAAACCGAGAGATGCTTCCAAAGTGAAGTATATCGATTGATCCTATATTTACTCATATATAAAAGGAGCGCCTCATAATGAATGGGGCGCTCCTTTTTATATAATGCTGTAGAATAACCTTAGTCTTATTGGAACGTTTACGTTCTGTTTCGTCCAGAATCACTTTACGCATACGCATTGCTTTGGGAGTAACTTCCACATATTCATCTTCTTTGATGTATTCCAACGCTTCTTCAAGTGAGAACTGTACGGGTGGAATCAAGCGAGTCTTATCGTCCGATCCAGAAGCACGCATATTTGTCAGCTTCTTCGATTTCGTAACGTTAATCACCAAGTCATTGTCATGTGAATGTTCACCTACTACCTGTCCGGTATAAACATCATCTTGCGGGAAGATGAAGAATTTACCACGGTCTTGCAATTTGTCAATCGCATAAGCGAAAGCTGTTCCACCTTCCATAGCGATCATCGAACCGTTTGTACGGCGTTCGATCTCTCCTTTGTGAGGTTGGTATTCTTTGAAGCGGTGAGCCATGATTGCTTCACCGGCAGAGGCGGTTAATACATTGGTACGTAACCCAATAATACCACGTGAAGGCATATTGAATTCCAAGTTAACCCGTTCGCCTGTATTCTCCATTTTGACCATCTCACCTTTTCGGCGGGTAACCATATCGATAATCTTGCTGGCATACTCTTCGGGAACGTTAACCGTTAACTCTTCAATCGGTTCACATCTTACACCGTCTATTTCTCTGAAAATAACTTGTGGCTGACCTACTTGCAACTCATATCCTTCGCGGCGCATGGTTTCAATAAGTACGGAGAGGTGGAGTACACCGCGTCCTGAAACGATCCATTTGCCATCTTCCTCACTCTTTCTAACGCGGAGTGCCAGGTTTTTATCCAACTCCTTCATCAGACGGTCGTGGATATGGCGAGAGGTTACAAATTTACCGTCTTTGCCAAAGAATGGTGAATCGTTGATGGCGAATAACATACTCATTGTCGGTTCGTCAATGGCGATTGGTGGCAAAGCTTCCGGATTTTCGTAGTCACAAACGGTATCACCAATTTCAAATCCTTCGATTCCAATCAGTGCACAGATGTCACCTGACGAAACTGCGGTTGTTTTTACACGGCCCAGTCCCTCAAATACATGCAGTTCTTTAATCTTTGCTCTTACTGCACTTCCATTACGTTTCACCAACGAAACGTTCATGCCTTCCCGCAATGTGCCACGGTGTACACGCCCTACAGCGATACGGCCCGTATACGAAGAATAATCCAGGGATGTGATTAACATCTGCGGAGTTCCTTCCAATTGCTCGGGAGCGGGTATGTTTTCAATGATGCAGTCCAATAGGGGAGTAATGCTATCAGTCGGTTTTTGCCAATCAGTGCTCATCCAGTTATTCTTGGCCGATCCGTAAACAACCGGAAAGTCCAACTGGTCTTCTGTTGCATCCAAGCTGAACATGAGGTCGAATACCATTTCATAAACTTCATCCGGACGGCAGTTCGGTTTGTCTACTTTGTTCACAACGACAATGGGTTTTAAGCCGATCTCCAATGCCTTTTGTAATACGAAACGCGTTTGGGGCATGGGGCCTTCAAAAGCGTCGACTAGTAGAATACAGCCATCAGCCATATTCAATACACGTTCTACTTCACCACCGAAGTCGCTGTGCCCCGGAGTATCAATAATATTGATTTTTGTACCTTTATAGCTAATTGAAACGTTTTTGGATAGGATCGTTATTCCTCGCTCGCGCTCCAAATCGTTGTTATCCAGAATCAATTCACCACTATTTTGATTACTGCGGAATAAATTTCCCGCCAAAAGCATCTTGTCAACCAGCGTCGTTTTCCCATGGTCAACATGGGCTATGATTGCAATGTTACGAATGTTTTGCATATAATACCTATTATTTGGTCGCAAAGGTACTATTTTTATATGAAAAAAGATTTGGCGCTCCCCGTTTATTTTTTATCTTCGGTCTCTTCCTTCTGATTGAACGTGGAGGGGGTTGTCCCGTAGAAGCTAACAAAATGCTTTCGAAAGGTCGGTGTATCGTTGTATCCCACCATCTCCGAGACCTCTTGAACACTGTATTTACGGGCTCTAAGCAACTCTGCCGCATACTTTAATCGAACCTCTCTGATCAGTTCTATAATGGTATAATTGGTGAGTAACTTCACTTTTCGATAAAGAGTTGGCTGACTCATATTCAACATCTCTGCTAACTTTTTAACATTGAAATCTGGATTTTGCAGATTATCGTGCACCAGTAATAGCATTCGGGCAATAAATGGGTTTTCTGTTAGGGCTGCTCTGGATTCTTCGTCAGACAGTCCGCCACTACCGTCCAAAGCAGGTGCTATTTTGCTATATCGTTGTTTGAGAGATGCAATATCCTTGATTAGTTGCTTCACTTTTGTGCGTAATATCTCCGGATTGAAAGGCTTTAGCATATAATAATCCGCTCCGAGCTCCAAGCCTTTCACGATATTCGTGTCATTTGCCAGAGCTGTTAGCATGATGATTGGTATGTGGCAGGTCTTTGCGTCTTCTTTCAGAAGTCGGCAGCACTCAAAGCCATCCATAACAGGCATAACAACATCCGTAATGATCAGGTCGGGCATCTCTTTGCGTGCTAGCTTGAGCCCTTTCTCACCATTTTCCGCTGTGATGACGGTGTAAGTTGGAGCAAACATTGTTTGCAGATAGAGTAGACAGTCAATATGATCCTCAATAATTAAAAGTTTATAGGGTGTACGAGGACTCAATTCGGATGTTTCATCGGTCTGGTCGTTACTGATCGGTTCTACTTGAGCTTTGGTTGGAGAAAAAACAGCGGGGTATTCTTTCTCAATTGTTTCGGGTTCGATAAATGAAACATGCTCCTGTTTCTCGAAATGCTCTTTTCCGAGAGGGATAAACAACGTAACCTCCGTACCTGTACTTTTTTCTTGCTTGACCGTTAGGCTTCCTTGATGGGCTAACGCTGTTTGCTTCATGATCTCAAAGCCAAGTTCGGTATGCAGCCGTTTATGATTCGATAGCTCAGGGTCTGTGGTCAGGAGTGTGCTGCCCGGGGTCTCTCTTATTCCTTGCGTTCCGTCATCCTTGATGGTAAACAAGCAGTAATTCTCTCCGTTAATCGTGCTGGTATCTATTGTAAACCAGATTGAGCCGGCGAACGAAATGTGCCGGCAGGCGTTGGACAGAATGTTTCGAAGGATGAACTCTATTTTTTGTCGATCAATCCATATCTCCGGAGCTATTTCAGAGTCTTTGTCATAATGCAGCTTGATTGAGTCCGAACAGAGTAACTCAAAAGAAGATCGGATTACTTCGTCGGCTATGCTTCTGGCTGAATAGGAGGCTATATTCAGTTTCAGATCATCATTTTCCTGTTGGTGAAGATCGAACAACTGTTGGCAAATATTCTGCAGCATGATTGAGCTTTGATAAGCTATCTGAGTTGTAGGAAGAAACACTTTAGGCAAGTTTGGGTCACTCACCATATCTTTCAGGGGAGCGGTAATGAGAGATAGTGGAGAACGAAGCTCGTGCTCCAATGAGTCTCTGATCTTATTGCGTATTTGGATTCTCTCTTCTTTTTCTTTTCTTATTCCGGTTTCTTCTTTTAGTTTTTCTTGAAGCTGCACTTCCTCATTTTTGCGTATCTGATGTTTTAGCATTTTGCGGTTGGCGTAATTGCGTGCTAGTTGGAACAAAATAATTCCAATCAGTATGTAGCCGGCAATAGCCCATCCGGTTGTACCCCAATGCTGATTGACTGTGATAGCTAGTCGGGTTATTTGCTCGTTGCCTTCCACGGGGTGCAATGGGCTTATTTCCAATACATAGTCGCCAGGTTCTATGTTAGCCAATCTGATCTGGTCATTGTCACTCAAATTCCATTCTTTGTCTCTCGGCAGTAAGCGATATCTGATTTGATTCGGTGAAGTATTATACATCAGGTCGCTGACATAAACAATCAAATTATTATTCTTGTAATTTAGTGATAGATGATCTGTCAAGTGTATGGCTTATTCAGAATAATCTGTCCATTTAGCTCATCGCCGATGTTTACTTTGTGATAATTGACACCTATATCTGATATATATAGGTGGCGATTACTTGAATTCTTCTTTAATACATAAGGATCGAAATAAAACAGTCCTGTCGAACTGACCCAGAGAAGGTTGCCATTGTTCAGTTGGCATACATCGTAGAAACTTTCAGGGAAGGCGTATGTGTAGGACAGGTTATTCTTATTATTTATGGTGATAATGCCGGAGTTGGTTCCTAGCCAAGTATTTCCATTTTGGTCATCGATCATACATGACACGTGTCCGTTGAGTAGGTTTTTTTGTAAGATCAAAGTCGATACAAGTTTCTTTTCTTTGCCATCAATTTGCATAAGGTTATTGGCATAGGAAGCAAAAAGCTGATTGTAGTTATTTAAATAAAGAGCCAATACTTTTTTGGGTGTCATGCCGATCTTCGCTTCATAGCCTGCGGTTAATTTAATATGTTCACCTTCCCGTCTGGCGCAATTCAGCCTTTCTCTGTTCCCAACCACATGGTTCCATCAGCATCTTCGCATATCGCTGTTATTTTACCGGTTGCGTTTGTGTAAATCATATTTGCCAAACACGTTTGAGTCTGGAAGTCATAGATTAACAGCCCGGTTTTTGTCGCGATCCACAGATTGTTGCGGGAGCTGAGAAATAACTTAAGGATAGCGCATCCTTTTTGTTTTGTCCCGTGAGGTTTAGGATGGAAATAAACAGTCTCACGGGTCGTTGGATCGATTCGTGAGATCTCCCCATTCTCATCACCGAGCCACAAATGACCGTTGTTATCCTTGTATATACAAGAATAACTATTGCGTTTTCCTTGTTCCCATCTGCTGAAATGCAGGTCGGGAGAGAATTTCTGTTCATTGCTTCTGTAGATACCATCCCGATCTGTTGCCAACCAGATATACCCATTGGCGTCCTGTGTGATGCCATTGATTGTTTTTATCTCATTATTCAGGCGAATGCGCTGAATGCTGTTTTTTTTGAGGTTTAGTTTAAGCAAACCTCCTCCGAAAGTACCTGCCCAGAGTACGCAGTTTTTCTTATCGAAATGTATTTTAGTAAGCTTGTTCCGGATGATCGGTACATAATACGGATTGTTTTCTACCAGATTGGTGATCCGATAAGTCGACTGGAGGTAGTCTTGGTTATCAAAGTCTACTTTCAAGAGCGTGGTCCACGTAGCCATGATGAATGACCTATTGTCAACCTGAAGGATATCGCGTATGTAGGAATTCTGAAACTCACTTTGCTTTTCTGTTAGATTTAGCTTGCGGAATGTCTTCGTGTTTATATTGTAACATATAACTCCTGCCCAGTGACAGCAAATCCATAGATAATCTTTATATATATGTATGTTGTCAATCGCATGGATATTTTCTATTCCTAGTTGTTCACAACTCAGGTATTCGCTTGTTTTATTTCTCGGGTTGTATAGCAAGATCCGGTTATCCTGAGTTAACAAGCATAGTCTATTCTCATAACCATATAGTTTGAGGAAATTCCCTTTGATTTGGGGAGCACCGTCTGCCCCTAAAATAATATTGCCGGTGTCTGTATCCGTTTGAAACTTTAGTTTTATCAGCCCTTCCGCAGTAATGGCGTACAGTTGTTTATGTAACGTGGCTATATCTAGTATTGGTTTTGAAAGGGAGGAACTGACTGTCCTGTATCGTCCTTTCATTTTGTCGAAACAAGTAATCTCATCACGGTTGGCTATTTGCGACCACAATAAGCTGTCGGATGTTTCGTCGATACTGGCTATTGAATAAGGCTCTCGATCTATTAGGTTGTAGTTGTGGAAGCGAATACCGTCATAACGGCTCAGGCCAACATCTGTTCCTAGCCAGAGAAAACCTTCTTCATCTTGATGGATTTCAGTCAGCGTATTATTGCTTAATCCCTCTTGTTGAGTGAGTAATTGTATTCCGGATTGGCGGAAGTAGTTTTGCGCATGTGTTGCAATTGAGCAAATACAAAGCAATAGGGTGATTATTAGTAGTCTCATATGTCATTTATATAAAGATTCGTTTTGCCTTTCCCTAACTTAGAAGCGCCTTATGCGCAGTAAACCAGCTTTTCTGTATTTGTTTGTTTGTCTCTACCTGCACAAATATAGCATATTTGTTTGTATAATCAACCTGAAAATACGGTATATTTCGTAAAGCAATTTCACCGATTAGCAGGAAAAAGATGGTATTTTAATTATTCTCATTTGGTAGCTCGATTTTCCCTTTTGAATTAAACACCCCCTTTCTGATGGCCTATATTGCGACTAGAGGTTGTTGATGGTCAACTTGAGTAGTTTTGCTGTTTGACTATTTCTCCCATGTTTGCCGAATTGTTAGATGATATTTTCACGAAATGAACTTTTTTGTGTTTTGCTTAAATAACCGCTTAATAAAGATAATTTCGCCAATGTTCTGTAAAACAGAAAGAGCTTATCTTTGTCTTATTGAAAAACAAAGCAGATAGCGAGCTGACTTTGATGATGCTAATAGGTATTTTATAAGATATATATAATGTATTGCATGGGAGTGAAAATTGAATAGTTTAAACGTAATTATAGAACAAGAAGCCTTGAAGTATATTGAAGAGACCTATCCTTAATGCGATGAATGAAGACTAAAACCTAGGTAGTAGCGACTACTTGGTTTTAGTCTTCGCCTTTTTATGGGCTATCCTACGAGAAGTGAAATCTCTAGAACTGTCCCATACGTTTTGTCCGGAAAATAAATCACTCTAAATCATTGCACTATGGAAGATTATACTTATCTTTGCAACCGCTTAATAAAATTTATATATCAAAAAATCTAAGAATTATGTATTTAGATGCAGCTAAAAAGCAAGAAATCTTCGGAAAGTACGGAAAGTCTAACACTGATACTGGCTCAACTGAGGCGCAGATAGCTTTGTTTTCATACCGTATTTCTCACCTGACTGAGCACATGAAGCTCAACAGAAAAGATTATAGTACTGAAAGAGCTTTGACAATGTTAGTAGGTAAGCGTCGTCGCTTACTTGACTACCTGATAGCAAAAGATATCGAAAGATATCGTGCGATCATCAAAGAACTTGGATTGCGTAAGTAATCCGCTTGTTGCTAACAAGATTCGAAAGAGCCGGCCTTCTTTTAATAGAAGGTCGGCTCTTTGGTTTTTAAGGCTGTTTCGGATTACTCGATATTCCTTCTTGGGGGAGTTTGGTATATTTTCCTCTTTATTATTGTTCTGGTGTGAAGAATTTGTTATTTTTGCGCCTACTTAATTATAAATCATAACCTTTGACAACTAAAAGACTATCAATATGGATGCTAGTAAAATTGTAGGAGAGAAGATTAAAGTTCTTCGCAAAGATAAGTCGATAACCATCGAAGAGTTGGCCGAGCGTTCGGGACTAGCTATCGAACAGATTGAACGTATTGAAAATAATATAGATATTCCCTCTTTAGCACCTCTTATTAAAATAGCGCGTGTATTGGGAGTTCGGTTAGGTACCTTTTTGGATGACCAGGATGAGGTGGGACCGGTTGTCTGTCGTAAGACGGAAGCCAAAGATGCGATTAGCTTCTCTAATAACGCTATTCACTCGCGTAAGCATATGGAGTACCACTCGCTTTCCAAATCGAAGGCGGATCGGCACATGGAACCTTTCATCATCGACGTTATGCCGACAGTCAATAGCGACTTCGTACTTTCATCACATGAAGGCGAAGAGTTTATTATAGTCATGGAAGGCGTGATGGAAATCAGTTACGGCAAAAACACCTACCTGTTGGAAGAGGGCGATAGTATTTACTATGATTCGATTGTACCTCATCATGTGCATGCCTACGAAGGGCAGGCCGCCAAGATATTAGCTGTAATCTATACGCCTATTTAATATAACTACATCCATGCAATTATTTGATCGTACTCTGGGCCAGTGGGTAGAACATTGGGCCAAAGAGACCCCTGATAAAGAATATATCGTGTATTCCGACCGGAATCTCCGTTTTACATGGAGTCAGTTTAATCACCGGGTCGATGATTTGGCGAAAGGCCTTATCGCTATTGGTGTAGAACGTGGAACTCATGTCGGGATTTGGGCAGCCAATGTACCCGATTGGTTGACGCTGCTCTATGCTTGTGCCAAGATTGGAGCTGTGTATGTCACTGTAAATACCAATTATAAACAAGCTGAGCTGGAATACTTATGCCAGGATTCCGATATGCACACACTTTGCATTGTAAATGGCGAAAAGGACAGCGATTTCGTGCAAATGACCAATGATATGCTACCGGAGTTGAAGAGTTGCGAGCGTGGTCATTTGCGCAGTGAACGCTTTCCGCATATGAGGAACGTTATATACGTTGGGCAAGAGAAGCACCGAGGCATGTACAACACCTCCGAAATTCTTCTGCTGGGTAATAATGTGGGCGAAGATCATCTGAATGAGTTGAAGAGTCAAGTCTGTTGCCACGATGTGGTAAATATGCAATATACATCCGGAACAACCGGTTTTCCTAAAGGCGTAATGCTTACCCATCACAACATAGCTAATAATGGTTTCCTAACGGGGGAACATATGAAGTTTACGGCGGATGACAAACTCTGCTGTTGTGTGCCCCTTTTCCACTGTTTTGGCGTCGTATTGGCAACTATGAACTGTCTTACACATGGGTGTACGCAGGTAATGGTGGAGCGTTTCGATCCGCTGGTGGTATTGGCTTCTGTGCATAAAGAGCGTTGTACCGCTATTTATGGAGTTCCGACCATGTTTATCGCCGAACTGCATCATCCGATGTTCGATCTGTTTGATATGTCCTGCCTTCGTACGGGGATTATGGCCGGTTCACTTTGTCCGGTCGAGTTAATGAAGCAGGTGGAAGAGAAGATGTATATGAAGGTTACCAGTGTATACGGCTTGACTGAAACATCGCCCGGTATGACGGCAACACGCATTGATGATTCATTTGATGTACGTTGCAATACGGTGGGACATGAGTTCGAGTTTACCGAAGTAAAGGTTCTCGATCCGGAAACGGGCGAAGAATGTCCGGTCGGTGTGCAGGGAGAGATGTGCAGCCGGGGTTATAATACCATGAAAGGATATTATAAGAATGATCAGGCAACCGCTGAAGTCATTGACGAAAACGGCTTCTTGCATTCGGGCGACTTGGGCGTTAAAGATGCCGATGGAAACTATCGTATCACCGGGCGTATTAAAGATATGATTATTCGGGGAGGGGAGAACATCTATCCTCGCGAGATTGAAGAGTTTCTCTACAAACTTAAAGGAGTGAAAGATGTGCAAGTGGCTGGCGTACCCTCCAGAAAGTACGGTGAAGTCGTTGGCGCGTTTATCATCCTGCAAGACGGAGCGGAACTGCATGAATCGGACGTTCGGGATTTTTGCAGGAACCAGATATCTCGTTATAAAATACCGAAGCATGTGTTTTTTGTGAATGAATTTCCGATGACCGGAAGTGGAAAGATTCAAAAGTTTAAGCTAAAAGACCTGGGATTGCAACTGTGTAAGGAGCAGGGAATTGAAATCATTTAGGGATTGATGCTCACTATATAAAAAGGACGGCGAATATTGGTTGCAATATTCGCCGTCCTTTTTATATAGTGACTATTGTTTTAAATAAACTCGTCTCCTAACTGTATCTGCGCATCGTTTACATATTTACGGATTGCATGCTCTTCATCTTTCCGGCAGATTAGCAATACATTATTTGATTCTGCGATCAGATATCCCTCCAACCCATCAATGACTGCCAGCTTCCCTTTAGGAAGTGCTACAATATTGTTTTTGCCGTCGTATATGAGTGAATTGCAAGTTAGCACAACGTTACCCTCCGCATCCTTATCCGAGTGATCGTAAAGGGAGCCCCAAGTTCCGAGATCAGACCATCCGAAGTCTCCTAGTGCTACGTATACGTTGTCTGCCTTTTCCATAATTCCAAAGTCGATTGATACATTTGGACAAGCCGGGAAGTTCTCTTCGATGAATGCTTTTTCTTTATCCGTAGCATAGAGATCCTTGCCGGGGGCTAACTTGGCAGTCAGTTCCGGTAATAACTCTTCGGTAGCTTTGATAATTGAGTTCACATTCCATATAAAAAGTCCGGCATTCCAGTAGAACTCTCCGCTTTCTACAAATACCTTAGCTAGTTCTAGTTCCGGTTTTTCCGTGAATGTTTTTACTTTGTATAAATTATCGCCTTCCGGTTCATCGATCTGAATATATCCGTACCCTGTTTCCGGGCGATTTGGTTTAATTCCAAGTGTTAGTAGTTTCTCAGAGTGAGTTACAAACTCCAATCCTTTTTCAATTGCGGCTAGAAATTCATCTTCTTTCAAGATCAAATGATCCGAAGGAGCGACAACGATGTTTGCATTGGGGTTGAGTGCACGGATATGATAGGAGGCCCAGGTAATGCAAGGAGCTGTATTTCTTCTGGCCGGTTCCAGTAGGATTTGTTTCTCATCCAGTTCCGGTAATTGTTCTTTTACGAGGTCTGCATACATGGCATTGGTTACAACGAAAATATTCTCAGTTGGAATTATTTTTTGGAAGCGTTGAAAAGTTTGCTGTAGTAAAGAATGCCCGGTGCCGAAGAAGTCGAGGAATTGTTTAGGTAACGTTTTGCGGCTAAAAGGCCAGAAACGGCTTCCGATGCCGCCACCCATAATCACACAATAATTATCTTTATTTGTCATGATTGTGATTCATTTTAAAGTTTCTGCTAATGTACGGCTAATTCTCTGAACTTGGAAGAACTCATGGGATGTTTTGTGATTTTTTTCTCCTTTTTTTTGATAAGCTATTGCAGGTTTAAAAAAAAAGCCATATCTTTGCACCGCATTTGAGAAATCAATGATGCCCAGATGGCGGAATCGGTAGACGCGCTGGTCTCAAACACCAGTGGATTCACTTCCATCCCGGTTCGATCCCGGGTCTGGGTACTTTAGAAGCCTGATCTTTAATAGAAGATCAGGGCTTCATCTTTTTAGCAAGAGACAAATTGAAGAAAGTCCCTTATCTTCTCTCCATGATAATTCTTAGCGCTCTTTGCTATTTGTTCTTTCGTGATACTCTCTATACATCTCTTCTATGACAGCTGAATTTTTCTTATATTCTTCTATATTCCAGCTAATTCCTTCTTCTTTAAGTTCTTCTTCCAAGGGAGGTAATCCCATACTGTTTCTTAATTCATCAACTTTATCCGGGTTTTCCAAAGGAATAATATATGACTTTTCGGGATCACTTGAAATAATTTTCTGCGTTCCGTATATTTGCTTTTTGCCTTGATTCATTAGTATCCTATCTGTAAGAAATGCCAAATGCCATCCATCCGCATCTCCCTGCTCAACAGCACTCCTCAACATAGGAAGATATTTCTCTTGTACGATAAGGTTATCGACATGTTGGATACCTAAAAATAAGGTTTCATTCGCCTCACTGCCAATTTTATCCGCACTTAACCATCCGTATTTGTCCAGAATTGAACCTATTTTTGTTGAGCAATCTTGATCAACAACCGTTTTCATATAGCTATGCAGGGATCTCTTCAATGAATCATTCTTAGTGTTCAGATAAAGAAGCCTAATTCCTTGATCACGATTTTGCACCTCCTTTAGTTCTTTACGTATTTTCTCGTTGTAACTATCTTTGATAGATTGAACCTTCTCGAGCAGGATACTCCACGCTTTGTTTTTGTGAAGAGCTGTAAAGTTTTCATCGTTCTCTATTTCGTCTATAAAGAGGTCTTCATCAACTAGTTCATTTATGTGAGAAATCGCAAGTTCGGTATTTCCATCATTTGCGGCATCGACTGCTTCTTGATATGATGGTATGTTGGCTTTTAAATATGCTATGTACAAAGAAGGATATACTTCCTCAAACTTCTGAAGTTCATGTTGTTCAAAATAGAGTAAACTTTTCCTCACTAATTCTTCAAAGAGAGAATTTTGAGAGAAACTCACTAGAGAGACCAAGAGTCCTAACAAACAGGAAAATATCTTTTTCATACATACTATTTTGCATGCAAATTTACTAAGTATTCCCGAAATCTTTCGCTCTATATTTTAAAACCTTTACTTTTATTCATCCTCCCCTACATACAAGAAAAAATATTTTATCTCTCATGGTCTCATTGCTTTTTACTTAATGGTCAATGATTCAGTAGATTGTACGATGAGAGATACTTTTGAAAAGGGGTATCTCTCATTGTTTTCCCGCATTTTCACCCCTTTTTGGGTGTATCTCTCATGCTTTTTCAGGGATCTCTCATCATTTTAAGCTGTATTTCGCATTAGACAGGGCTTCATTTTCTCGGAGAGTTTGTGACATCATTTTAGCTTTTACAAATCTGTTGCCCTCCCACGCAAGTACATCTTAGCACTTTACTTACTACTATACAACCCATTAGGCAACCTGTGTGAGAAATGAAAGCTAATTTATAAAAACAAGGTTCTTTTTTTAATTTTTGTGCAAGGTAACTTGAAAAGGTGCCAGTAGCTTGAAGGTGTAACTACCCATGATCACCCGAATGTACCTTAGTGTCACAAAGTTCTAAGTGGTTGGCACGACTGTGCCACTGCGATGGCACAACTTTGCCAAGGCGTTGTCACAGCTGTGACACTGCGGTGGCACAACCAAATTCACTACTTGTTTTCAGGAAGAGCTACCATGAAAAACCCCAAAGGGTATTACCTAAAAGAGCTTTTCAAGAAGAGTTTCTTTACTTGTCTCTGTTCTTTCTTATCGCTCAGATAAGTTGACTATGGTTGATCGGTGATAGATTATATCGCAAAAATAACTTTTGTGGGCGAGTAAGTAACGGATGCCCTGAGGTCACAAGTTGAGGGGAACCTTCATTCGATACCGATTGACTCCTTTCGAGTTATAACTAAGTTTTCCCGTATATCTTGCGCTGATTCTATTTACTTTCCGATTTTAACCCAAGTTGCCTTTTTCCATAACCATTCCAACGGGCCTTGGCGATGTGAACGAAGCCACCAACGACAGAAAGAGTATTGCAAATAGAATACGATTATGCCGATAAGAAAACATACTGTAATACCGGTGTGCTGGTAAAGTCCCAGTCCCCAATTATAAAACAAGAATCCCCCGATCAAGGACTGCGATAGGTAGTTTGTCAAACTCATACGTCCATAGGGTGCTAATCGATGAAGGATATCTTTAAACTTTGTCAGGTAATAAACAAGTATTATCCCTGCGAACAGGATACCTGTAAATGCAATATTTGCAAGTGACTTAAATAGAAGGACAGAAGGGGCGAGTAGTGCCTCTCGAGTTATAAAGTCGGGAAGTGTAGCCGCCAAACCATAAAGCGGGAAGAAGGCTATGACAGCTAGGATGAATGTTTTAATCCACATTTTTATATTCTTCTCTGAATAGGGAAACGCATTGCTACGCCCTATCAGCATACCTACCATAAACAGTCCTGCGGTTTGAGTAACCCTTCCATGCAATATCATCCAACCCATATTAGCAACATTACCCGTCCATATGGCCGTCTTGCACATTTCGAGGAAAGAACCTTCTTTCTGAACTGTATTAACTATCTCCCAATAGGGTGCATCGAGTTGCGCATTCATAACATAATCGGGATTGATGAGCGCATAGACTATTTGTCCCCATTCAAGCGGTTGTAGCAAAAGAATAGCCGCTATAATAGCGACTGTACGAGTAGAAAGGCGACATACCGCTATCAATACGTAACCAAGTAATGCATAAAGTATCAATATCTCACCGGGAAATAAAGTCGAATTGACACAGGCTATTAAAAAGAGTAATACCAACCGCCAGGCAAACCGACCACGGAAATCACTCCCTTTTACTTTTTGTGAGTTGTCTTGAATAAAAAAGCTGAATCCGAAAAGCAATGCGAAGATGCAGTACGCTTTACCGGAAATAGTGAAGAAAACACCGTCCCAGATTATCCTATCCGTAAACAATAGGAAGTTGGAGGTTTCTTCAGGGAAGCTATTGAGACTAAACCGTTCGATAAAATGAATAAGGGTGATTCCCATTACCGCAAAGCCACGTAATACATCTGCTATTTCTATGCGATTATTTTTGATTGGCGTAGTAGAAGAGTTCATGTTTTAAGTTTTTAAAATGTGTAACATAGTCTTTTGTTTGCGGTGCAAACTTATCATAAACTTTTCATCTTTCCGGGAAATACCTATTCAATAAACGATAAAATATGACCATTCAGGGCTTTGTCCGTTTGGTATTGTTTCTGTGTTTTTGTAGATAAGTGTTTGGTAGTGATTGTGTTTGTTTTTTTTGTTACCTTTTTCGTTTGATGGACACGAATTGTTTGGACTAAGACAACAATTTCCAGCAAAGTAAAGACCGCAAATGCTAAACCATCTAATTTTGTATTTGTTATAGTAAGTAGGCAATGCATCCGTTGCTCCCTCAAATCTTATTTCAAGAATCTATTGGAAATAACAAAGCAAATAAAAATCACATTCAAAACGTTTAAAATATATGTCCCAATTATTTAGTCCTTTACAACTGAGAAAGCTTACAATTAAGAATCGGATTGTAATGTCTCCCATGTGTCAGTACTCTGCTATAGACGGCTTTCCGAATGACTGGCATTATGTTCATTATGTAACCAGAGCGGTTGGTGGAGCCGGAACAATTATTCAGGAAGCAACAGCCGTACTTCCCGAAGGAAGAATCAGCTATGCCGATTTAGGTATCTGGAAAGATGAACATATCGAAGCATATAAGAAGATAACGGCTGCAATTCAAAAATATGGAGCCGTGCCCGGTATCCAACTTGCTCATGCAGGCCGAAAGGCCAGTTGCGATCTGGCAAATAAAGGCGGTGCGCAAATTAAAGAAGGTGCAAACGCATGGCAAACAGTTGCCCCGTCAGCAATACCCTTTCTCCCGTCGGACACGCCCCCTGTCGCATTGTCGGCAGATGAGATAAAAGAAGTTACCAAAGCTTTTAAAGCAGCTGCAATCCGCTCCATCAAAGCGGGCTATAAGATTATAGAAATACATGCGGCACATGGTATTTGATTCACGAATTCTTTTCACCATTGACAAATACAAGGACCGATGCGTATGGAGGAAGTTTGGCAAACAGAGTCCGTATTCTTTTCGATATAATTGATGAGATATTACCTCTTATTACCGATGACCTGTCTTTATGGGTACGCATTTCAGCAACCGATTGGGTCGAAGGAGGATGGGATCTGGCTCAGTCGGTAGAACTGTCCAAGTTATTGAGAGAAAAAGGTGTGGATGTGATAGATGTCTCTACAGGAGGGCTTGTGCCCGATGCGAAGATTCCTGTTGCACCCGGTTACCAGGTTCCATTTGCCGAACGTATCAAGCAAGAGAGTGGAATGACAACCGGAACAGTCGGCCTTCTAACAGAAGCCACGCAAATGGAAGAATTACTGGAAACGGAGAAATGCGATCTGGTATTTCTGGGTCGTAAATTATTGAGAGATCCGTATTTCCCCATAAATGCAGCCAAAGAACTGGACGCTGCGGATATTGCTCCCAGTCCGTATAGCCGAAGACACTAAAAACTTATAACCTTTGTTGCACTTTTATTTGAGAAATCAATGAATTGGGATTCAGATAAAAGTGCAGCATACATTTATTTTAAGGTCTTTTAAAAAAGAATTTGCTGCTTATGTCAAGCTAAGACGTAAACAAATCATATCTTTGCAAATAATTATGAGAAGTTTTATATTAACCATACTCGCTGTATTCTATTTGGTAATGTCCATTGGATTTATCAATTACAATGTCTATTGCCAGGATCGGTTGACGAAAACATCCATGGTTATAAATAAACATACTTGTGATAACTGTTCAACCTGTGCACAAAAGAAATGTAAGAAGGATGGAAGCTGTTGTAAGCATAAAACGGAATACGTACAACTCAAAGTAGACCAAGACAGTTCTTCCAATCATGTCGTTGACATTACACCTCAACAATTTGTCATTTTGGATATTTTTCTATCAGGAAGTTTCCTTCCTGACACTTGCCTTACAAGTCAAGAAACTTATCCGGTCACAAATGCTCCGCCTATAGGAGGACAAAATCCGATTCATATTCTTAACTGCACCTATCTGATTTAAATCTCGTCTGCATTTATCAGAGGGTATAATATCCTTTTTCTATCGGATGTTATTCCTTCTTCTGTATTAGTCTTTTGAACGAAAAGACTAACCAATCATTATATCCAATTTTATAAAAAAGCAGAATATGAACAAAAATATAGTTGTTCTTCTGATGCTGCTTTTGCTATGTAAAGCTATGCCGGCTCAAACCTCATTGAGTTTGCAGGATGCTTTGCGTATAGCTACAGTTAATTATGAAAGCATAAAAGCTAAGAAGAATTACCTGAAGGCATCAGAAGCCACAGAACAAGCAAGCAGACGAGATTATTTACCCGATTTAAAGTTCTCAGCGCAACAGAGCTATGGAACGATCAATGCCCAAAACGGACCCATGTATGGTTTTGGCGGACTTGGAGTCGCATCAACGAGCATGCCACTGGCCGAACAAAACTGGAATTCCGCCTTCGGATCCCTGTATCTGGCAAACATAAATTGGGACTTTTTCACTTTCGGACAAATCAGCAACAGCATCAACCTATCGCGTTTGTCGAAAGAAAAAAGTCATGCCGACTTGCAGCAAGAAGTCTTTCAACACCAGATACGAACAATTTCAGCATACCTGAATTTATTGGCTGTACAGCGGATGGTCTTTGTTCAGCAGAAAAATGTAGAACGTGCGGAAGTGTTCTTATCGACCGTACAGAGCCTTGCCAATAGCGAACTAAAGCCTATGGTAGATGCATCCTTGGCGCAGGCCGAAGTCTCCAACGCTAAGATAACCCTGATAAAGATGCAGGATAAAGAACTGGAACTCTCAAAAGAGATAGCCGTTCTTTTAGGTGTCGATTATACTAAATTCCAATTAGATGATCTGTACGCTAAATCATCACCGACACTACTCCCGTTGGCATCCGAAGGATCGCAAACCCATCCCTCCTTATTATATAAGCAGTCAGTTATTGATCAGAATGATGGGCAGATCAAACTATTGAAATCGCAGAATATGCCCCGGTTCTCCTTGTTTGGAGTCGTACAGGGGCGAGGCTCAGGATTTGACTATAATTACGTGCAGAACCCCTCGGCCTTCTCTCGAAAGTATGCGGATGGAGTTGGAATAGATCGAACGAACTACCTACTTGGGGTGGGCGTGACTTGGAATTTTACATCCCTTTTCCGCAATCATTCGAAAATAAAAAGCCAGCGGTTCACCTCTTCCGCTTTGCTTGATGAATATAAACTGATGGAAAATGAGTTGAAAGCCCAATCTCTCATGGCCGATGGCAAAATTCTCAATGCATTGGATTATAAGAAAGAATCTCCCTTGCAAGTCAAAGCCGCATCAGAAGCCTATCAACAACACTTGGCCCTTTATAAGAACGGGCTGACCACGATTGCGGATCTTACCCAATCTTTCTATAGCCTTCACCGGGCGGAGACGGATAATGAAATCGCGGTTATCAACGTTTGGCAAGCCTTGTTATTAAAGGCTTCTTCTGTGGGAGATCTCAATTTATTCATTCACGAAATCGATCAATAAGCTATGAATTTAATCAGAACTGCATTACGCAAGCCAATAGCCGTATTGGTTTTGGTGATGGGGCTGTTGTTTTTCGGAATAAAAGCCACCCAGGATGTACGAGTAGATATTCTTCCCGAAATGAATCTGCCAGTTGTCTATATTGCCCATTCGTTCGGCGGTTATACACCGAGTCAAATGGAGGGATACTTTACGAAGATGTACATTAACATGATGCTGTTTACCAATGGCATCAAGAACATTGAGACTAAGAATACGCAAGGCCTTACTTTGATGAAGGTTACTTTCTACGAAGATACGGATATGGGGCAGGCAATTGTCGAGATTAGTGCCCTGTCCAATCGGTCGCAAGTCTTTCTGCCTCCGGGCGCACCGGCTCCTTTCATTATTCGTTTTGATGCTTCATCGCAGCCCGTCGGGCAACTTGTATTCAAAAGTGCGAGCAAGACAAATAATGAATTGCAGGATATCGCGAACTTTACGGCCCGCCCGTTTCTCATCGCTATTCCCGGCCTTACCAGTGCACCACCGTTTGGAGGAAGCCCCCGAACGGTTGAGATCAATGTCGATCCTTCAGCTCTGCGTGTGCATAATATGTCACCCGATCAGATCGTTGAGGCGATAACCAAAAACAATATCACTGCTCCGGGTGGTAATGTTCAGATCGGCGATATTAATTATCTGACCCCGACCAACAATACGATTAAGTCTATTCAGGACTTTGAGAATATACCTCTTTTTAAAGGAGATGTTCAGACTGTCTATCTGCGTGATGTCGCAAGCGTCAAAGACGGCGCCGACATCACGACAGGCTATGCCTTGGTCAACGGCAAACGATCCGTTTATATCAATATCGCTAAATCGGGTAAAGCATCGACCTGGGATGTGGTGAAGAAGCTTAAAACTCAGATCCCGGTTATTCAGAAGAATCTGCCGGATGATGTGACCATTTCTTACGAGTTTGATCAATCCACCTATGTAATCAATGCTGTCAAGAGTTTACTTGCCGAAGGGATTATAGGCGCTCTACTCACCGGATTGATGGTTTTACTTTTCCTTCGGGATAGGCGTTCGGCGCTGATTGTGGTTCTTACCATCCCTATTTCACTGATCTCGTCTGTTTTATTTCTTAAGTTATTTGGGCAAACCATTAATATAATGACCCTGTCGGGATTGGCTTTGGCAGTAGGTATATTAGTCGACGAAAGTACCGTGACTATTGAAAATATACACCGGCACCTAGAGATGGGGAAGAAAAAAGCGACTGCGATTTGGGATGCGTGTAAAGAGATTGCTTTTCCGAAACTTCTCATTATGTTGAGTGTATTAGCCGCTTTCTTTCCGGCTCTTACCATGTCGGGCATTCCCGGTGCATTGTTCAAACCTTTAGCTTTGGCGATCAGTTTCGCCATGATCACCTCGTTTCTGCTTTCTCAAACATTGGTACCGGTTCTTTCCAATTGGTTGATCAAAGAGCCGAGTGGCAAAGTAGCACATAAAGAAAATACTTTCGATCGATATAGAGATAAGTTTGTCCACTTTATCGGGAAGCTGATCCCGAAACGGAAAATTATCACATTCGGTTACCTCGTAGTGAGTATCGGCGTTGTCGTTTTATTATTTACTACCATCGGAAAAGATGTACTGCCCGCAGTCAATTCAAGTCAGTTCCAAATGCGAATCAAGGCGCCCGAAGGAACACGGTTGGATGTTACCGAACAAAAGACCCATCAAGTGCTGGATGAGTTGGAACAGATGATCGGGAAAGAACATATAAAGATCACCTCGGCTTTTGTTGGCCAACACTCTTCTACATTTGCGGTCAGTCCCATCTATCTTTATAACGCCGGTCCGCACGAAGTTACGCTTCAGGTTGCTATGAATGATAATCGTCTCAACCTCGATGAACTGAAAGAAGATATCCGGAAACGGTTGAAGGAGAAAATGCCTGATTTGCAGGTATCTTTCGAACCAATTGATTTGACAGAGAAAGTGTTGAGTCAGGGGACGAATAACCCGATAGAAGTACGTTTCGCCGGCATGATGAAGAAACGTAATGAGATGTATGCCAATAAACTTCTTGCCAAGCTCAAAGAGATCGATTATTTGCGGGATCAGCAAATACCTCAATCCTTAAACTATCCGACGCTGAGCATCGATGTCGATCGTGTACGTGCCGCTCAACTCGGAGTGGATATGATGGATATTACCCGTTCGATGGTTGCTTCTACCTCTTCATCCCGTTACACGAATAAGAACTTCTGGATAGGCGGTATGATGAATATGGCGTATGATATTCAGGTACAAATACCCGTTAATGAAATGTCTAGCGTCGATGATTTATCTAATATTCCGGTATCCAAAGGAGCTCTCCGTCCCGTATTGGGAGATGTGGCTACAATCACGCCGGGCAAAGGATATGGAGAAAGCTATAACAAAGGTTCGATGGGATATACGTCGGTGATTGCAAATATTCATAAAAAAGATTTGGGCCGTGCTGCCAAAGATATTAACGCAGCTATTGAGTCGTTGGGAGAAATCCCCAAAGGCTAAATGTCGAAGTTGCCGGAATGTCGCCCGTGCTGGATGATACGATGGACAGTTTGAATGGAGGGCTTCTTATATCAATTGTTGTGATCTTCCTGATGTTGGCAGCTAACTTCCAATCCTTTAAAGTCTCGGCAATCGTATTGGCAAGTGTTCCGGCTGTAATCTTAGGCGCATTGACAATGCTTTTCCTAACCGGCTCTACGCTTAACCTGCAATCTTATATGGGATTGATTATGTCCATTGGAGTGTCTGTTGCTAACGCTTTGTTGCTGATATCCAATGCGGAGGATATTCGAAAGAAGACAGGAGATGCACTGAGTGCAGCGAAACAGGCGGCCGCTTTGCGTATACGTCCCATTATTATGACAAGTCTCGCCATGACGGCAGGTATGCTCCCTATGGCAATCGGCTTTGGTGAAGGAGGCGATCAGACATCCCCGCTGGGACGGGCTGTGATCGGAGGCTTAATCGCTTCTACTTTCGCGGTGCTGGTCGTACTCCCTTTGATTTATGCGTATATACAGAACAAAGCATCCGTAGAATCCGTGTCACTTGATCCGGAAGATGTAGAAAGTAAATATTTTGATAATGAAAATAAATAAAACAAGTCGTATGAAAAAACTATATAATATCCTGCTGAGTGCAGTATGTATACTTTTAATTGGAGCTTGCTCGACAAAAGATAAGAAAGCAGTAGAACAAGCGCAGCCGATGAGTATGCCGATGAGCTTTGAGACAACTAAGTTAGAGAAATCCAATCCGGCCATACCGGTTCGGCTTCCGGGAGAATTGGTAGCCGATCAGGAAGTATTGATTTACGCCAAAGTCCCCAGTTATGTGCAGACCCTTAAAGTCGATGTCGGATCTAAAGTGATGCAAGGCCAAGTCTTGATGACACTGGAAGCTCCGGAGATTCATTCACAATTGGCTTCCGCTCTATCAAAGATGAAAGCGCACGAAGCTGTTTACATTGCCACAAAGGCAACCTATGATCGAACTATTAAAGCTGCTGAAACCGTTGGAGCGGTTTCTCAGGATGCAATTGATCAGGCTACGGCCAGGCGAGATGCCGATGAGGCGCAATACATTGCATCGAAAGCTCTTTATCAAGAAGTAAAGGCAATGGAAAACTACCTCATTATACGCGCTCCCTTCTCGGGAGTGATAACCGATCGTAATACGGATATCGGTACTTATGTAGGCCCTGCGGGTAAAGGTTCGGAACAACCCCTGCTGATTTTGCAAAAAGATGAAAAGCTACGCCTTGTGTTGGCAATCCCCGAAGCTCACACTCCTTATGTGCAGTTGGGTGATACCGTGAGGTTTTCGGCCAAATCTATCCCTCAGAAAGTCTTTATCGGAATTGTTGCCCGTAGAGCAGGCGCTTTAGATACTAAACTGCGAGCAGAACGAGTTGAGGTCGATATACCAAACTCTGACAGGCTCTTATTACCTCGGATGATTGTTGATGCCAATATCACACTTCGCGCTAAAGAACCTACATTCTTTATTCCCAAATCAGCCTTAGTCGATGGCAATATGGGGGTGTATATTATGAAAGTTGTCGAAGGTAAAACGCAGAAAGTATCAGTCCGAAAGGGTCGATCCCAGGGAATGACCGTAGAAATATTCGGCAGTTTGAACGACGGCGATGAGATACTGCTCAAAGTGAGTGAAGAAACGAAAGAAAATATAGTTATACCTACAAAATAGATATAATCATTTGGAAGCGTGTTGGCCTTGAATAAGCCAACACGCTTTTGAATATAAACGATGCAACGACATATCTACGAATCAGGTGAAATTCATCCCGACTTTTACCTGATTCCCAAGTGCTACCATCCAATGCTTCCACGGAACCTCCTGATTTGCAAAATGTAATCTGTATCGCATATTGAATGAAAATCGTATGATTTTATCCAATTATATGATTACATTTGCGACAAAATCGAGCGATATATAATACAAAAGCACGTTATGAAAAGAGTCTCTATTATTATAATTCATTTATCTCTCTTCTTATTTACTCAGCAAATACAAGCACAACAGAGTGCGAACAAGCATAAGCCATCCTATACCGCTATCATGGATACAATTTCCCGAAACGATCTCAGTATAGAAGAAAAGTATAAGTTTACGCAAAAAATCGCTCACTTACCAGTGCGTGAACAGATAGCGGTTGAAGAGGCGATAGCGAAATATGCGAAAGAGGAGACAGATAAAGCTAAGTTTATTACCCTCAACTGTATGATATACAACCAATATAGTGCAATGGGAGAGATGGACGATGCAAAACGGTATCTTGATATTGCCGCCCAATATAAAGATCAAACGTTTAATGTTGATGCGCTGGGAGCCTTATACTATCAAACGGGAAATTACTATTACAGCATAGATGAAGAGAAAAAGGCGCATGAGAATTATTATAAAGCCATATCCTATTATAAACAGTCGAATACAAAGAAGTTCTTTTTGAATTTTTTGTATTATCGGATTGGCAATGCCTATCTATTGAAAGAAGATCTGGGGAGTCTCTCAAAGATCGTCGAAGAGATGCTTGCTATTAAGTTTGATGATCCGTATAAAATCTACTATGACAATATTTACTCCTTTGTGGCATCATACTACCAGATAAAGGCAAACAAAGAACCGCAAGCTTTTCGGAAGAATATGCGGAAAGCTCTATTTTATCTGGAAAAATCAATTGAAATCTATGAAAAGCACAAGAAGACCGCTCCCAATCTGCTGACAGCCCGAAGAATGGCATGCCAGAACCATTTGATGGTGGCAGACATTTATCTAAAGATAGAACCGGAAAACATGAAGGCCATTATGAGTCACTTCAAGCAGGGAGAGACTTACTTGGATAAAGAGCACCCGTCTTCACTTGCAAGATACAAGCTTGTCAAAGCTTCGATCGATACCGAGTAACAGAAACTTCAGAAGGCCATTAGTGACTTGAAAAAAGAAGAAAAAGTGCAATTAACTAGTAAAAACGTAGATAGAGAAAGAGATAAACTCCTCTTTAGTATTTATAAAAGATTGTCGCAAGCTTACGAAAAACATGGTAACTACAAGGAAGCATTGAAGTATGACCAGTTGAAAGATAAGGTCGAAAGCCGAATTAGCGACAGTCAGAAATACCACGAGATAAAAGAATTGAATATAAAATATGAAACGGCGGAAAAAGAGCTTGAAATAAGCAGGCTTAACAAAGAGTTTGAAGCAGCGCAGTACAGACGTATACTTTCTATTACCGGATTTCTTCTTTTGACAATGCTTCTTGCAACCTTATTCCTCTACGAGCGGACCAAAAAACTGAAGAAAAGTAGAGAAGCTCTGCTCATGGCGGATCGAATGAAGCAAAAAGATCTGGAGCATCAGGCTTTTTACAATGAGACGAAGCAATGTTTAGTTCGCAATTACCTCGATGGGCTGGAAGCTGAACGCATCCGTCTCGCCCGCGAGTTGCATGATAACGTATCCAATCAGTTAGTCGTTTTGAAGATGGAGATTGAACGAAGAGAAAAACTTCATCCTATTGCCCAATCGGTAGCGGATCTACATACGGAGGTACGTAACATTTCCCACGGGTTAATGCCGCCTGTTTTTCAATACGCCACTCTTTCCGAGATAATCAAAGACTACGTATATCAACAAAATCTGAAAGGAAACATCCTCTTTACCGCTGTCATTAGTCCCGAAGACTACAATTGGGAGACAGTTCCCTCCGAACTCTCGATAGAAGTATATCGCATCCTGCAAGAAGCTATCGGTAACGCGATCAGGCATGCGGAAACCGGAGAAGTAGATATTGTGTTGAAGGTTGTCGATGGCATATTGATGCTTGACATTGCAGACAATGGTAAGGGGTTTGTCGTTGGCGAGCAGAAAGCGGGGTTGGGGCTGCGTATCATTGAAGAACGTGCCGAAGCCATCAACGGCACCTTAGAGATTCAGTCGGAGATCAACAAAGGCACCGTTGTCAAACTGCAAGTGGCTTTATAATCCCGTTTGCTATTCTCACTCGTCAATAGCCAGAAACCCGTTTGCAATAGCCTTGGAAACTAATTCTGCTGCGCTGTTTACATCGAATTTGCGGAAAATATCTTTGCGATAAGACATAATGGTATTCTTTTTATAACCAAGTTGTAGAGCGATCTCTTCCGACGTTTTTCCTTTCGCCATTAACTGTATGATTTTTAAATCCGTTGCATTAAACTTCTCAAAAAACAAGTGAGAGTCATGCGTCGGTAAGCTACAGCTGTTCTGCAAATATTTAAGGCGTTGGCAATAATACTTGCGTCCATCCATAACCTGCTCTATAGCCTTTTTCAACACATCGAGCGGATAGCTTTTAAGAACGATGCCGTCTACGTCATACTGAATCAAACGCTTCACCACCCAAATCTCCTCACGCATGGTATGGACTATGATTTTGGCGGAGGGATATATGGCTTTAAGCTGTTCGAGAAGCTCTGTCCCATCGATATCTTTTAACCCTAAATCTAATATGTAGAGGTCATAAGGGCGCTTCCGAACGTGTTGCAAGAATGTTCGACCCTCTGTAAACAAGAATGTCTGCGCATTGGCTAGATTATCTCTCAAATAAGAGGCAACTCCCTGAAGCACTGATTCATGGTCGTCAATTATAGCCAAGCTTATTTTATCCGTTAGTGTATTGTAAGCATGCATTTGGTCTCAATGAATAATAATATTTATTATATAATTTTCAAAAGTACAAATAAAAAAACGAAAATACACCCCTAAATAGGGGTGCATTAATTCGGTTTGTATGACAAACTTTGCACACATAATCAAATATTGGAAAAAACATTTAAATATAACAAGTTCGCGTGCTCTCTCTTGCCACCCATATTATAAGTTCTTTGTTATTGGCGCTTCTAATAACTGTTGTTCTCATATTCGTATGTATATGGGTGATGAAACTGTTATTTCCACGTCGTTCACTCCATATAGACATTGGCTTTATTTTGGGTATGGGCGTGCTTAGTCTTATTCTATTTATCCAGAGCTTTTTGTTTTGTGGGGCAGGTTATGCCAAGAAGTACGTGGTACAGTAGAAACTGCGATACAGGCTGCGGTAAATATAGAGGAAAATGGGATCGATTTGAACAGTAAAGAAATCGAAGTTGTGAAAACAACGATTATCAATGAATATCCCTTACTGAAGCGGTATATAAAGAACATGAATGAATCTGAATTCAAAGATGGCTTCACCAACATAGTCTCTCCTGTCTATTCACTTATTAATAAGTATATGTGGCGACGTGTACTGTGGATGGTGGGAGCATTACTAGTTATCGGAGGCACTCTTTATTATAAAGAGAACAAAGAGCAGCAAAGGGCTGATTATTTAAGAAACAGGCTATTAAATTTATAAAAACAAACGTGCGATGGATATAAAAGAGAATCACATCCTTGTCGGATTAGGAGGGACAGGGGGTAAAATCCTTAAAGCTTTTCGTAAAAGGCTGTATCAGGAATATAATGCCGATGATAGGGCTGGGTTACCGGTAGGTTATGTATACATAGACTCTACCAGAGAGATGATGCAACCTAATGACGTCACATTTCGGGTATTGGGGCAGGACGCCTCTTTCAACGAAAGTGAATTTGTTTTTATTAAAGGTGTAGACTTGCATAGCGTCTTTAGCAACCCCAGTGGATTTCCGGGGTTGAAAGGATTTATCGGTGATCCCGAAGTGATGCAGAAAACAATAGGCAGTGTAGATGCCGCAGCGGCTCAAAAGCGGCGTGCCGGCAGAATCCTGTTTGGTAGTTCCGTGCAAAGCTATATTAATACCCTGAAAGGTCAATATACCAAAGTAAAGGCGATTAGCAGTACTACCAGTCTGAATATTCATATATTTACCGGTTTGGCCGGGGGAACAGGTTCCGGTTCTATTATAGATGTAATCGCTCAAACACGCAATGAATACAGAGATGCTAATATCGTACTCTATTGCATGGTGCCCGAACATACTCCTCCCGGGTCTTCGGATGCGGGACGCTATCATGCAAACGGATATGCTGCTCTGTTAGAGATCAACGCGTTGATGACTAAAAAGTATATGCCCTACGACGTGACGGGAATCAACGAGCGCGTTCCTTTAGAACATCTCAAGAAGGTAGTAGATAGTTGTATCCTTTATAGCAATGAAAATGAGAACGGGCTGACCGTTGAATCACATAAACAATTGCCGATTATCGTTTCGGACTTCCTGTACAATCGCATCTTCTTAACGCAGAATGATACAACGGAAGAATTCTTGCGTGCGTATAGCCTCGAGAATATTGAAGACTTTCGCAATGAGAATAGTGAGAAAGTAAAAGAAGGTGTAGTCGATATTGTTCGTTCCAAGGCTTTCAGCTCATTCGGTATTAAGAGAGTGGTCATTCCGGAAGAGGAAATAGTTGAATACTTCACTTACTCTTTTGGCCGACAAGCCCTTTTGCAGCTACGTTTCAATAATTGGAATGATGACATGGGCTTCCGGGATACGCCTGCCAATATCGACTTTCATTCGTTTGTGAAAGAAGCGGAACAATTGGAGCGTTGGAGACTGACGGATAAACATTTGACTTTAGATAAACCGATCTTAGAATCCGACCAAAAAAAGTGGAATAGCTTCGCCGATTATTGGGGAGGTGTAATTCCTGTGTGGACAGAAGAAGCCAGTCGGCAGAAAATACCCTTGAACGAACTGGAAAAGTATTGCTCGGAAGGGTACGATAAGTTTTTCCGTAAAGTGGGTGTTAAAAACTTCTTTGAGGGGAAGACACAAGCGAAAGAAGAACATGCCAATGAGATCTGTACGCTGATTGAACAGTATATGTTCGACAAATGGTGTACGGGTGATTTGTCTTTGTATAATTTATGCCAGCTAATAGACCGCATTATTGAAAGTACGGACTTGAGGCGTAAAGAGTGTGAAGGAAACATTTCCAGTTGGAATCAGACCATCGAACAATTGGAAAAAGCGAAAGCGATGAGCCAGTTAGATTGGTCAAGTAAAGGTTTTATCGGTGGTCTTCTTTCTAAAAATAAATTAGTTCAGACGCATGCCACAATCATGCAGCAGATGTATATTAAGAAGAGTGAAGTAGAAGGATTACACTTCGCTGTCTCTATGTTGGGAGTGTTGTTGAATAAGCTGAATGGATTGAGAGGACGGATCGAACGTTTTGTGAATGTAATTAACGAAGCGTTGGACGATGCCGATAAGCAAATCGGAGGCCGTTGTCAGGATCAGGGAGCTATTTCCAACTTACAGGAGACGATTATTCGCTTTTATGATAACTCTGCTGTACAAAAATTCACGAAAGATGTGGTTAAGGACAAGAACCGTCAGAAGTCAATCTCGGATGAGTTCCGTCAGGAACTTGTAAAGATGATCGGTTCCGACCAAACATTTGCTCGCGCCAATGCGGCTATCTCAACTGATAATATAACCACCCTATTAGATACCATCGTACGCCGTAAATCCATTATTATTCACGATGAGATCTTGATAGAAAACAATGAGAAGCTAATCAACCGCAATATTCTCGAACAGTTGAATGAGCAATATCGTTCGGATGATGACTTGAGAGCTTTTGCCAAGAAAATCATTGAGCAAAGCGGTGTATTCTTAACCTTTAGTCCGACGGAGAACAACCGTGCGATAAAGAATAATCCGATTCCCCAACCGGGATTGAATATTGATCGTAAGATCGTATTGATCAACTTGCCCAAAGCAGAGGGAAATGAACAGATACAGAAATTTGCCGGAAAACTAAAAGACGCATTGATTAATGCTGTCACCGGTGGGGTACAAGTAAAAGTCGATATGAATGGAGTTCTTAAGAATGAAATGACCATTGCTTGTATAACCTACTGTTTCCCGATACGCGTTTTAAAGGAACTTCCTTTCATGAAGGAAAAGTATGATTATTTGGTAACCAATCCCAATGAAGCACGTCAGAATCGTACCGTATTACACACCGAAGGAACAGGTGAATCTTTCCCGAGTTTGTTCGTAGCCAACGACATACTACCTTCTGAGTTGCGTAAGATCTATACACCTTATCTGATTTTAGCATATGCGTTAGGAATCATCAAATATGCCGACAAGCAAGATGGTACCGGATTGAGCGCGTACGGAACAGTCGAAGAAGACGCTTTAGGCTTGGAGGTTCTAGAGCCCATGGCCGATAAGTTTATTGACATACCGTTTTGTGATAAGTTCAAAGAAGAATTCGGTGAGGACTTGAAGGCGAAATTTGCAACAGCTCTGAAAGCGGATTATCTACATGTTGAAAAGCGTAAAATGTTGGTGACCGAGATTCAGGGACTCATTAAGAATGTCATCTTACCGGAATGTGGCAATAACCAGGGAACGGAACAGTTCCTCTTCTTTAAGGATGCCGCATTACAAGCGATTGAATTGGTTAAATAATAGATAAATAAGAAGATAAATTATGGCACAAAATAATGCTATGGTAAGGAAGGGTAAATGCTTGAATATCGGCAACTGTAATAAAGCAAATTCCAAAGAGATCGTTGACGTCAATATCGGTGAAGACTTTGTATGCCCCGATTGCGGCGGAGATCTGGTAGAAGTTAAAGCAGTTAAGTCATCCCTTGGATTGATTATTGGCGGAATCGTTTTAGCTTGGCCATTGTTGGCGCAAGCGTCTATTTCTTCGTGATAAAAGGAGACGATCCGGCTGCATTCGATGGAGGAGAAGTTGTGGTTGTCGATTCTGTTGACGTAGATACTGATACTGAAACAGAGGCAGAAGATACGACCACACTTGATCAGGAAACTCCGGAAGAGGTGATTGAGGAAGTAGAACCCGTAAAGCAGCCTGTTGAAATAGAAAAACCGGCTCCAACAGGAGGCGTTGTCACAAAAGACCTGGGTTATGCTGTTTGGATCGGCAAAATGAAAAATGGTAAGCCGCATGATGTGCAGGGAACTTTGAAGTTTAAAACCAACCATATCATTGATACTAGAGATGACAAAGGACGTACGGCTGGTCCCGGTGATCAAGTTATCGGAACGTTTGAAGATGGACATTTGACAAATGGGAAATGGTATAAAGCAGATGGTAATGTGGAATCGATAATTTTAGGTGGAATTTGATGCGATTAAAACTATGGACAGCACTTTTATGCTGCTTGCTCTTGTCAAAAACGAGCTATGGGCAGCATAAAACATTTGAAAGTAAGGAGCTGCGACAAGCAGCTTCCTTGCTTTCGAAAGAAAACCCGTATGCGGAAGTGCTGTATCATTTTACGGAAGATTATTTGAATCAATTGCTTGTGTTAGGGGAAAAAGAACGCAATTGGAAGATGGAGGCCGATGATGTGCGGATTGAAGAGGGAGGACTGGAAAAGCTGCGACTGGTTAGCGGACAAACAGCACTTGCCATGTCCGCCAAAGACAATCGCTATACAGTCGAACTGACTAATGGCAAGATTGTCTTGATTCGGCTTTCCTGCCCGATGTCTTATCAACTCATTACCCGTAAAAAGCTGAAAGAACTCGAAGCCGAATACCTGACGGAACTTGCTGCATTTCGTGTTCCGGCAAGTAAGGCTAGCCCTGAAGTCGATAAACGAGATCTTCAGAAAATAGCTCCTCAATTGTACTTACAGCGAGGAACTGATTATTTTTTGGAATCGATCAACAACAATCTGTATTATGTAGAAGAAAAGGGAACCCCGGCGTTGGCCTATGATCCCGCTATATAGCCGAAAGTATTTGCAATATGTTTCTTTCCGAGGCAACTCCCTGCGATGTATCACTTAAATTGACGGTGCGTCAATACGGATTTAAGAGAGATGAACTAAAACTGCCTTTGAAACAGTGGATCGCATACAACCGGAGTAAGCAATGTGATATCTATGTGGGGGTTGAAAACATCGGAATCGATAAGTTGAAAGTGTGCGTGTTTGTCGTGAATGAGCACTTCAAGTACAATCACGTTTTAAATGCCGAAATACCTTATACACTGTTAGGCGAAAAGAAGGGAGATGTTGAGGCCGATATTACCATATTCATACCTACACACAATCTTAAAGCTCTTTTTGAAGAATTGAATTTAACTAAAAAAACAAGATAGTCGATGAAAAAGACCGTATTGCTTCTGACTGCATTGATCTGCGTGACTGCGGCGTGGGGACAAGACGCTTCTGCGGAAGTTAAGAAGCACATTAATAAAATTAAAAAGTCACAGTCGTACCTTTCGGCTGAGGCCACCCTCCCCAACGAAGAGGACGCCCTGAAGACCGCTAACGAATTATTAGTGGCCGAAATCAACGAGTGGGTGAAAACCAAGCGGAATAGCGATAAGGTGCAACAGATTGTGTTGCAGGATATCAGCTCATGCTCCGACAAAATGAACATGAAACGGGGAGCCAATGTCCGTGCATTCGTTTATGTGAAGAAGTCCGACATTGTATTGATCAAAGGAGAGGGACAAATCATCCTGAGCGATAATGAAAAAGGAAACGATTTGCAGGCCTTGTCCGATATCTCGGAACCGATGAAGATCGAAAAAGAAAAACCCGTTTCAAAGAAAGATAAAGATAAGATCGAGAGCGCAGTCATTGAGAAGATCGGTGCGGACTCCAAAGAGACTAGCTTGAATGCGGTTATGGGCGCGAAAAATATGACCGATATGAAAGCTGTTTTTGCCGATCTGAAAGCAAAAGACGCCATTCAGTACGGAACCTATCCGTCGGACGAAGTGTCAGGCGATTATCATCTGTTGTTTTATACCCGTGCCGGAGACGTGAGAACCGTTGTTTCGGTGAAGAATGGGATTTTGTCCGATCTACATACACAGCAGGAAGTGAATCTATCGGACTTTAGTGGTTGTGGAGCGTATTGGTTTAATTTGAAATAAGATCAAGGAAATGAAAAGAATCTATTTAATCGTATTAGTTTTAAGCCTATTCCACGCGTTCCCTCTGTTGGCACAAGATGCGGTTCAGTTAGTTATACGTGATGGTATTGAGGGAGGAATGAAAAGCAAGATTGAAAACACATCGACCGCTTTACTTTCTGAAATAAATTCCGCGTTTAAACAAAACCGAAGCTTGAATACGGCTCAGTTGAATATGACTCAGCAAGCGCGCGAAGGGCTCGCCGCTCTATGGGAAAACGTACACTTCTACTGTGACGACTCCGAAGTGGTACAATCTTGCCTCAATGCGTCGGGTGGTTATCAGGTTCGGCAAATACCCTTGATGTTGCGCCCCGATGATAATTCGGCAACAGCCGACGATGAATATCAGGAAGGCGTGATCAACTTCGATCGCAACGGAACCATTACCCGTTTTAACCTGACCATCGGAACAAACATCTACCAGAATGTGATGAAGCGGGGACAGACTGTGCAGGAAGTGGAAAGACGGCAACAAATATTGAGCTACGTGGAGCACTTCCGTACGGCTTATAACGAAAAAGACCTTCCTTTTCTTGATCGCATCTTTAGTGATGATGCCTTGATTATCACGGGCACGGTTACCAAGGTGAAAAAGACCGATGGTAGCGGCATCACATATAACAAAGTCAGCTATAAAAAGCAAGGTAAACAAGAATATTTGAGCCGCCTTAAAACAAGCTTTGCAGCTAATAAATACATCAATGTCCGTTTCGATGATGTGAAAGTGGTGAAGCATCCTACCAAAGAAGGATTCTATGGCGTCACAGTGCATCAGCTATATTCCAATAGCAGTGGTTACAGTGATGACGGTTATCTGTTTCTGTTGTGGGATTTCCGCGACTCCAACAATGTGCAGATACATGTGCGTACCTGGCAGCCTCGTTTTGTAGCGATGCCGAACTACCCAAAGAAGATATATTTACAGCCGGTGACTTTGAAATAGAACTGTAAAAAGGAAGGGACAAACCTAGTAAAATGAAAATATATATGCGTCGAAGTATGTTGTTGATATTCGTATTGACAGCAGGGCTTTTACAAGCTCAAAATAACCTGATAACGTATTCGGAACCCCAAGAGGTAGCCGGCGTAACTATTTCACCTACTGCTACAAAGGTGGTAATTATCTCGCCGAACAAAGACTTGAGCCTCACTCATTCCATGGGACATGAACGGGGCGAATTGGTCGGCCGCGAACCGAATGGAGAATACCGATATGAACTGACACACAACCTGAACGAAGATGAGCAGGACGATGGGTTTTGCAAAACAACCGTAACAGTCTCCGTAGCTCAGGGCAGTAAAAGCAGTGCGTTGGTTCTTCGGGCAGGTAAGTGCTATATGGGTACTTTCGAGATTCCCTTTAAATTTTCCTGCGTAGACGAGAGCAACGATAAAGCCGTTTACCCCTATGAAGGCAAGGCGAAGGTTTCTTTTACATCCGAAGAAGCCGATCTGCAAATCAAGTTCAACGGAACAACTGTCGTCGAAGACGGAAAACCTCTTCAGTCCCTTGGCTATGTGGAAGTACAGGTGAGCAAGGAGAGTGGCAACTCTGGCCTAACTGTTTATGAATTGACTTTTGATACCAATAGCGAAGCCGCTGGCACCTCTCAGTTCAAAAGACCGACTTTTGGCCTGCGTAGTTCTTTCTCAAATACGTTGGAAGTGCAGTTGCGCGAAGGGGCTCAACTGAATGCCAAAACAATGTTTAAATACCGGGTGCTGTTGCAGTTGGTCGAAACAGTTATTAAGACTAAAAAGGTACTCACCTCTGCCACTATGCAGCTCATGCTAATGCCGAACAAGCCTCGAAAGACCGGAAGTTTGTTGCTGCTCAGGGATTCTATCAACAAGCTTTAGACTCTTTGGGTACTGATGGCGACGTGGCCACGACCCGAATTGCTTTGGAGGAAAACATCACCCACATGACCGAGTGTACCGAGTGGGATCAAAAAGCGGCTAAGTATATGCAGTATATCAAGCAGCTCAAAGAGTCCGAGAGTACAGATAAGATGAGTACCATCGAGGAAGCGTTTCAACAAGCGTTGGTTTGCTATACCAATCTGGATCGGCTGCATCCCAACCCGGTCTACAAGACCTTTATTTCGAGAATAAACAAATCACTGGAAGCGTTCAACTTTATTGTTATTGAAGGTACTGTGCGCGATCGGCGAGACAATACCAAGGTGGTGGCCGGTGATGTCGATATTTACGGCGTTCATTCCCGTACATTTGATAGAAGCATGGAAAAGAAAGCCCAGGGAACTCTTCTCGGCGCAATAGATGCTACCGGAAAGTTTCGTGTGCAGGTAGATAAAGGTACCTACTTGGGACTACTCTTCGTCCCCACCTCTGCGAATAAGGTATATGATAAAAACGGTTTTGTCTCTTTAGAAGAGCAGAAGCATTTGAAAACAACGGTTTATATTTCTGAGTGAGACATCCTATAAATAAAATCATTTAAATTTATTTCGACATGAAAAAGTTAGAGAAAATCGCATCGTTCTTGATGATTGCCATGCTGCTGCTTCCTTGTGGAATGCAAGCGCAAAAAAAGGAGAAGAAAGAGAAAAAAGAAAAAAAGAGTTTCGTTTGGGAATTGCCCGCGTTAACGGAGAATAAGGACTTTGATACGTATTTGTTGACTTGCGATACGCTATATACGCGTATTCAGGCGTACAACGACAGCATTGTCTATTATAAAGTGGTGCAATCCGACACTGGGCAGAAAGACGATGCCGGGCAACCTCTTTATCAGTATGCTATTGTTGATGATGAGGCAATGCACGCAATACCGGACGTGCACTCTTACAGTACACTGATTTCATTCTGACCGGTACCAATATCGCACTCGACTGTACCAATCTAACGTTGCTGACTACCTTAGCTACAACTGCCCTACCTTCATTGGGCTTGAATGCCTTCTCTTATGCCAAGCATTTGAAAGCGGGTCCTAAAATTGTCGGAATGGGTGCTAAAGAGATTGGAGAAATCACACGTTCGTGTAAGACGCAAGCCAAGGCCATCCGCTCTTTGAAGAAGTCGTCTACCAATACCGGCGATAACAAGGATGTGGTTATGATCTCCAGCCAGGTACCCGAAGGAGTCGAAATAATTCAAAAGACACAGGAAGAGATGGATTTATTGGTAAACAACGCTGTGAAAGAGGATGTTGGTGGTGCCGATGAAATCGATGATAGCATCTTTGATTAATACAAATAACGCTGAAGTTCTTTGCAAACATAGATTCATTGAGATTAAGGATAACTGGGATGTTTTCTTAACTCAGAATTTATAAAAGCGGAGAGCGATCGGAGAAAGCACTATTCAAAAGAATGTGCGCGTAAAAAGGAACTGCAAGTAGAATTACTTGTGGTTTTTTTACTTCGTTAAAGGCTCGTTTAGGGATGGTTTTAATATTTTCCGGGGATGTTTTATGCTCTTTATCTCATGGATAAGGGGTATTTACAAATAGTTACTTTCGGCTTGAGGGGATAGACCGAATTTGCAGAGGGAGTTTAACTCCCTCTTTTAAGAAAATAAAAAGTTTGCTAGCTTTTTGTTAGAAGTAAAACTGTTATTTTTGAGTTTTAAAAGAAAAGTCTGATGAGAGTCATTCTACAGATTGAAAAGTTAAGTATATATGAATCAAGGACTCTAGGGCCGTTCTGACGAGCCTTGCTAGTAGCAAGTATACGACGGCTATTTTGCTCGGAAGCGAGGTCGAGACTTTGTATAATAAATGCTCGGCCCATCGAAAATCGCTGTTTGCGATCCATAAACTTGCAGAGGGAGTTATCTATTAATGAAATTTAGCAATGCTAAAACCGTATCTACCGGTAATATCTTCTCTGCTTTGTTACTCAATTCAATCAGATCACTTTACGAACTCTAATTGATTATGTGTTATCTTACATAATTAAAGAAATAGCTTTTACTTCGGATATTCCGAAGGGATTAGTTGATGTTTTTCATTTTATATTATTTAAATTAATGGGGAATTTTATTGTATTTATGAAACAAGTAGCCAATGAGCTACAACAGAGTGGGAATCAAGGAACTGCACATGTGTACCACAGCAGCTTGAATGCTATTATTGTATTTCAGGGAAACAAGCGCCTCTCTTTTCAAGGAATAACGCCTGAATGGTTGAAACGCTTTGAAACCAGTCTTCGAGCACGCGGATGTAGTTGGAATACGGTGTCGACCTATTTGCGTACGATGCGTGCGGTCTACAATCGTGGCATTGATCGACGAAAGGCCGCATATGTGCCTCACCTATTTCGCTCGGTCTATACCGGTACACGAGCCGACCGGCGTCGTGCTTTGATCGATGAAGATCTGCAAAAAGTATTTTCCGATCCTTCATCTTCCGGTGTTGTTTCCGACGAACTCAAGCGTGCACATGAACTATTTGTGCTCATGTTTATGCTTCGCGGCTTGCCTTTTGTCGATTTGGCATACCTTCGTAAGAATGATTTGCATGGCAATGTACTCACCTATCGGCGTCGTAAGACTGGGCGACCGTTGTCGGTAACCCTGACTGCCGAAGCACTCGCCATATTGGAGCGTTATATGAACCGGGATGCCTCTTCTCCTTATCTATTTCCAATACTTCGCAGTGTGGAAAGCGCTAAGTCTGCTTACCGGGAATATCAACTTGCCTTGCGTAGTTTTAACTATCAGCTGGCTTTGCTTGGTAAAGTATTAGGAGTACAGGAGCGATTGAGTTCATATACCGCACGTCACACTTGGGCCACAACGGCGTATTATTGCGAAATTCATCCGGGTATTATTTCCGAAGCTATGGGTCATTCCTCCATAGTTGTGACCGAAACTTATCTGAAGCCTTTTAGAGACAAGAAAATTGATGAAGCCAATAGGCAAGTCTTAGATTACGTGATGAAGAATTCGTTGTGCTTAACTGCCTGATCGTAAGACTGTTACTTTGTAGGTAACGGGCGTATATAGCGGTGCAAATATGAGCATATTTCTGAAAACAAGCAAACAAAATTGATTTTTTTTTCAATATCCTGCCAAAAAAGAGAATAAAACAGCTAAAACTTGTGAATTGTTTGTCTTAGAGTTTTGTTAACCTCTAATTTATGTCAAAGACTCTCCTCCCCTCTGTTTTCTTTCGAGAACAGGGGTAAACTCTTTCCACATTTTTACTCTAGTTTTTCATGTATTTCGTCTGTCACAGACGAGGACAAAGGCTTTTCCGTTACCTACAAAGTAACGGATCGTGAATCTTATACTTAAAATTTAAACGTACGCTATTGAGACCATATTCATATAAGGTAAAATTGGATTGTAAGAGAGAAAAGAGACGGTTGTTCAAAGATCTAAATCTTACGGTATACAAGCTTGGTTATAAATTGGCGGCGAGGGACTATATTCTTATTTTTTAATTTATAAATTAAACGTTTTTTATTATGAACAAAAAGTTTTTAAATGCAGTCCTGTTTGGAGCGCTATTAGCGTCTTCGACGGGTACATTTACATCTTGTAAAGACTATGATGACGACATCAATGGTCTGAATGAACGTGTGGATGCAGTCGAAAAGACATTAGCCGACTTAAACACTAAGTTTGGAGCATTGGCTTATGTGAAGTCAGTATCTTTTGCAGACGGGAAGTTGGTCGTAACAGATCAAAGTGGAATTACTACTACTTACAACATCCCCGATACAGATACTAATACAACATACACGCTGGCTGTGACTCAGGATGGTAATAAAGCCACCATTACTTTAACCGACAGCAAGGGTGGAGTGCAGAGTCATACTGTTACTTTTACGGATAAAGACACTGATACGAAGTTTGATCCGTCTGCTTTGACAGTAGGTAAAGATGGGGTGACTATCGAATACAACGGTCAAGCTACAGGCGTTAAAATTCCGATCTCTAAAGATGTTAAAGTTAAAGTTATAAAGGGGGAAGTAGATGGAGTCGTATATGGTTGGTCTATTACAAATGGCACAGACTCAGCAACAAATCTGATGATTTGTGATGTGTTGCCTATTACCGGATTTAGCTTTGAACCTGATGTTATTTTAGGAGGAGTTCCTTCAATGAAGGCATTGAGTGTTGAGTATTATTCTTGGGATCTGAAAACTGACTGTTCTGTCCCTTCATTTACAGGTGAAGTTTGGGAGCAAGCTGATAAGTCTTCATATATTTCACCTGTTATTACTGGTACTTATCATCTTAACCCATCAAGTGCAACAAGAGAGCAGATTACGTCTATTGAAGTTATTTCTAAGGACTTTTCTTATATAACCAGAGCTGCTGATGCAGCCCCTTCTGTACTTGATGACTATTCTGTTGCTGATGGAATCCTAACTGTTCATTTCAAAGCAGATGTGGAAAAGATTAAGGCAATTGAGAATAACCAAATCACGGGATTTAAAATCCGTGTTAAAACAAAAGCCGGGAATTCTATTACGGATCAGGACTACAGAGGAGTATATACAACTAAATATACCAATCTAGTATTAGGTGACAAAGATAAGCAAAAGAAGGGCCTAGAAGAATTTTATTTGTATGGAACGGCTACTGGGAAGGCAGCAGATGCGATTGATGCAGACCCAGATTATGAAGTAGCATACAATTCACCCAAAGGCTTGGACTTGAAACCACTAGTAATTACCTGTTACGGCGAGGCAGGGATAGCCCTAAGAGCTCCGGCATCAGAACAGATTCTGTCTGATAAGGATATGGAAAGTTTAGGGTTGAGTTATGCATTCCACTTGTGTAATTACATTGCAGGAGATAATCAGACCAAGCAAAATGATTTTGCGAGAATTGAAGGAGGAGTATTATATCCTAAATTATTTGATGAAACAGGTGAGCCGTTTGCGGCTGTAGGGCGTATGCCGTTGGTACGCGTGCAGTTAATGACCAAAGATAATAAGGTTGCCAGCACAGGTTGGATTAAAGTTAAAATTGTAAAGGAGAAAATTTCGGTTGATCCAATTGTATTTGACTTTAATGTATTTACCAACCAATGTTCCGATAAGGAATTCAAACTGAGTGTTGAGCAAATGAACGTAAAGGTGTACAATAAACTTGGAATGAATAGGAACCAGTTTAATGCTGCATATAAGATAAAGGAAGTTGAGGCCGGCAACTACGGCAAGGGGGCAGGTATAGTTACTTTAGGAGCAGATCCTACTAATCCTACTATGACAGACCTACTGACTTGGACTATTGGTCAAGAAGATATGAAGGAGGGATTGGCTGGTAAGAAAGCTAGTAGCTTACTGACAACTAGTATTACTTACACCTCTAACGACCCTGAGGAGCGTGGAGATGTTACCATCACCTTTAATTCTACAGTTAATGCGATTAAGGCTGTAACAATTCCGGCTGATAACAAAATTGCAGAATACTGGGATGCAAACAAAGAATATATTCGCTTGAATGTGGCAGTTCCACAAACACAGTCTTCGGATAACTGTACATTCGTTGTCGACTTAGACAATGTATTTGCTGGAGGAAAACCTAAAATAGATGGAGTTACAGCTTACCGATATATCTTTGATGGTGACAAGAATAAAGAGGCTGAAGGCTTGAGCGGCAAGAAATACACATTAACTGTGAAGAGTAGTGGCACTCAATTGTATGCAGATGCAGATGTGGTTGCAACAATTAATTCGGCTAATGGAGAAGTTACTTATGCCGAAACTGCTGCTTCTAAAGACTTGTTGAACAAAGCATCACACTCATCAATTCCTAATGGTGGATTCTTCGCATGGATCAACATCAAGGCTGTAACAGGTGATTGTGAACTGGAATTACCGATCACTAATGGTATATTTAAAGCATACTTCATGCGTCCTATCGATGTAACTGCAGGTACTGGTAGGTTCCAAGATGCGGTTGATGGAGGTTCTGTTGTTAAAATGCTTGATCTGTTGAAGTTCAATGACTGGAGAGAGAAAGAGTTTGGCGTGAATACGAATGCAACTTACTTTAAGTTCTATGAAATAACTGCAATCTCAATTGATATTCCAAATATTACTACTGACTTGAATGGCGGTAATATCAATAATCAGAAATTGAAAGATGTTGCTCCTACCCTGAAAGTAACAGACACTCCAATAGACTTTGGTGGAAAAGCTGATATTCCAACTGCTCCTACTGCCAATGCTTATGGTACTGTAACTTATACAAATAATGGTAGTGCTGTTGGAGCATTCAACTTGAGACTGCCTGTAACAGTTACCTACAAATGGGGCACAGTTAAAGCCTATGTAACAATTCCGGTTGAAAAGACCCAAGGGAACTAATCTTTTTAAATTAAATATCATGAGGCGCCTCTCTTAGGAGGGGCGCTTTATGATTATTATTAATCATGTTTATTATGAGCATTAAGAGAAAACTGTTAATAGGAATAATAGCAATCGGTGCATTGCCAATCTTTGCCCAAGACCGGCAGATTAAAGAAGAGGGTAAAACCATCTTTAAGCCACACTGGTTTATGCAAGCGCAAGTAGGTGCAGCTCACACCATCGGTGAAGCACAGTTTACAGACTTGATATCACCGGCTGCTGCGGTTAATTTCGGATATAAGTTTGCGCCTGCATTCGGAGTACGTGTGGGAGCTAGTGGATGGCAAGCTAAAGGCGGATGGGTAAATCCGGAACAAAACTACCAATTCAAGTATATACAAGGCAATGTTGATTTGATGGCAGATCTGAGTGCTTTGTTCTGTGGCTTCAATCCGAAGCGCGTCTTCAACGGATATCTGTTTGCCGGCGTGGGATTGAATCATGCGTTTGATAATGATGAGGCGAATGCGTTGAATACGCGAACATACGAGATGGAGTACCTATGGCAAGATAGTAAGAATCTGCTTGCCGGACGTATTGGCCTGGGATGTGATCTTCGCCTGAGCGACCGCGTGGCTTTCAATATAGAAGCCAATGCCAATATGCTTTCTGACAAATTCAACTCAAAGAAAGCTGATAATAGCGACTGGCAGTTTAACGCCCTAGTCGGTTTGAGTATTAAGCTGGGCAAAAGCTACACCAAGACAGCCCCCGTGTATTATGAAGCCGCACCTGCTCCCGTTGTTGAGCAGCCCAAACCAAGACCTGTCGTGGAACAACCACAACCGGTACAGGAAGTGACAGTGCCTCAAGCAATCAAGCGCGACATCTTCTTTGCACTGAACTCCGCTCATCTTCAAAATGATCAGCAGGCAAAGATTGCTGAGTTGGTCGACTACTTAGTAAAGAATCCCACTACCAAAGTGAGTGTGACGGGATATGCGGACGAAGATACCGGTAATTCCAGAATTAACATGAAACTGTCAATCGCCCGCGCCAAGAATGTGGCGGATGCTTTAAAAGCAAAGGTATTGCAGCCGACAGAATAGCTGTCGACTTTAAAGGAGATACGGTGCAACCGTACTCCATTCCCGAGGAAAACCGAGTAAGTATCTGTATTGCTGAATGACATAATACATGAATTGGAAATAAAGAAATCCCTTTTAGAAGATAAGAGAAGCCCGCACTTGTGAAAGCCCGGCTTTTCGATATTTAATGTTTGAGAGCACCTTGTCCCTTTTGTAGAGATGCTCTCCTAATTCTCAAGTGTTTTTTTGAGAATTAGAATATTCCCCAATTCCTCAACGAGGTATTCTTTTTTGTGTAATTCTATGCAGATAAGAAAACCCTCAATGAGAAAAGAAGTCTGTGCTTGTGAAAGTATAGGCTTTTTCGCATTTCCAAATGTGTAGTTATAGGCAGTGATGCAATGTCAAACCCAAAAACTGCAGACCTAATTTCATCAGTGAGGCTTGAAATAAGCACTTTGCACAAAGATACAATACGCTTATGACTTAGTCACTTTTTTGCATATCTTGCAGTATATCAGTTGCTTATTTTGCGTCTTCTTTTTTCTATATCACTTTATTCTGATGAGCGATAGCTACTGCTTATTTTCTCAAAAAACAGAGCTTTCAATTCACTAAACAAGTCTTTATCTTAGCCATATCGTGCGCAACTATTAGTAGATTTAAGCAGTCTTTCTTCAGGTTTATTCCCTTTTATTTCTTGTTGCACTATTGTGCGACGGCTGTTCCACATTATGTGGGACACGTGTTTCACAATATATGAGTCAGCTGTTCCACAGATGTGGAACAGGAAAAAGAATGGGCAAAGATGCTTTTTACCTGTTGTTTATTGCTATCTACCGAAGGGAATTTAGCAAAGCATATAGCCTTTTGGAAAACGGGATAATGTATTGGTCAAAGGAGTCTCAGAAAAGTATGCGCATTGTATTGGATTGTTAGTCATCTGTTTGTGGCAAAATGTGATTTAGTCAGATAGTTGTTTGCATTTATTTACTCGTTTGAAAAATGTATTTTATTGATTAATTAGTCTATCAATACAGGCCATCTCTATGGATTTCGCGCTGATCTCACACATGCTCTGTTGCTTGTCACAAGCTTTCTGGAAAATAAAGCCTTATCTCATGCGAAATACAGCTAAAAAGAATGAGAGATCCCTCAAAATTGATGAGAGATAGGCTAAAAAAGAGGCAAAAATGCGAGAAAATGATGAGAGATACCCCTTTTGGAAAACATCTCTCATTCTGTAATGTGTTGATTATTTGATTTATAAGCGAAAAATGATGAGACCATGAGAGATGAAATATTTTTTCTTTCTTGTAGGGGAGGAGGAAGTATAGCTTAAATGACGGAAGAAACCGGATTTTTGCATGGATTCCTTTCCCTGAAAGATTTAGATATTCTCCTTGAAAGACCTTGATGTTTTTTAAAAACATCAAGGTCTTTTTATTGGATTCTTTTGTTAGATATAACCAGTTACTCAGTTTATTATACTTAAGTTATCAAGCATTAACGGCCTGGTTGTTTGCTGTTAAAAGCTTATCAATCAGATGTTAATGGCTTGGTGCTCAGGTTGTCGTCAGCATTCCATACATTGGCGTTGCTGACATTGTACTGACTAACCCGACAATTAGTTCTCGTCACGCAAGTAATTCCAATACTCCATATTCTGAATTAATTCGATGGTTACTTTGCGATCGCCATCTCTGATTACATTCGAGGTGGAAGCTTTGGCTAAAGAAGTCTTGCTGCCGGCGCCTGCTATCTTAAACATACCTTGAGGCAATCCTTCGGCGACAAACATATCTTTCACAGCTTTGGCTCTTTTCTTCGATAAAACCAAGTTGTATTCGCCCGAACCTCTGGCATCTGTAAATCCGGTTATGAGATAACGTTTGGATTCGTCTTTCTTCAGTGCTTCAATAACTTTAGAAATATATGCCTCTGAATCTTTGGTCAGAACGTCGGTATTGAATTCGAAGTGAATATGAGTGAACAGTTGCTCTAGCATAATGCTTTCATGCGTAACCTCTTTCACTACGATCTTCTCAACGGGCTTCTCGACAATTCGCTCAACAACAACAGGCTTTTCAACGTCGATATACTGAATGGCTGAGGATGTTTTTTTGGTTTTCCCTCCCAAGCGGTATATGAAACGAACGGTCCCTTGTATGGAGTTGGCAACATTCTTGTAAGGCATTACCAGGTAATCGGCTTGCATACCGATACCCCAACGATCGTTCAACCACATGTTGAGGCCTGCTCCTACGGAAATTGGCATCAGATGAGTCCGGTCACGTCCTTCTTTGTTGCGGAAGTTCTCTAATATCCAACTCATTTCATCGGAGTCGGGACCTACGGAACCGTTATAGTTCATCGCGAAGTCCTTATACATATAGCTGATACCTGCACGTAAATAAGGCTCTATGTATTTTGATTTAAAATACTCGCCAATTCGCCATTGAATGCCGGGGCCGACCATTGCGTACCATTTATGGTTGTTGTCGGTAGTCAGATTTTCTTTGGTACAGCCAACTGTTCCTTGTAAATCTAAATACCAGTACGGATTAAGTTCGCGGGCGATATAGCGTTGCCGCCCCAAACTACGTGATTCAGATCTAAATCGAACTGATGTCCTTTTCCGGTCACCGAATTGAAATTACTGAAGGAAGCCCGGCTAAATTGAAAGACTGAACCTCCAAGTCCGAATTCCCAAGCTTTTGAAGCTTTCTTTTCTGTAACTGTCTCTTGAGCCATAAGAGGAATTGCTCCTCCTGCGATAAGGCTCCAAATGCATATGATTATTTTAAACTTATTCATAATCGTTCCTCCTTTAGTCTATTGACGACACGATGGTTACAGGTATAGTACCACCTCCACTCAAGTTAATAACTAAGCCTGAAGCTCCATCGGTATTAAGTACTCCGATCGAACCCCTGGTTGCGAATAGGTGATTGTCGCATTCCAATTGTATGGTGCTTCCAACGGGTACGCCTCCTCCAACATCGGTTTTACTTAAACCTCCGTCGTTTATGCTTACAGGATTGCAGGTAATTGTGGTTTGGTCGCTTCCGCTTCCTTTAATAAACTTTAATATCATGCACTTCGTATTCTTGGCATTGCCGTCCACTTGTACGGATAAGTACGGTTTCCCTAAAGTGTTTATAGAGGAATAGTTGTATCCACCTGCATAGAGGTAATCGTCGTTAACGGTCTCGGTTTGGAATCTTGCAGAGATGCGATATAGGCTTTCTCCTACCTTTTGAGCTTTAACATCTGCGATCATGGGCACCTTCTGTATCGGTGTGTAGCGATCGATAACACTTTCGGCATATATCGTTTCGCCATAAGCGGTGGCTGCTATTCCAAAATAGGCCTGAACGCCGCTCCAGGTAGCGCCTGTCTCGATTGCATCACGATTGAACATGGTGAAACCTATGTCGTATGAGGCTCCTGCATCGGCAAAGTTGCGGTTATCGCTTTGTATTGATAAACCATTTGCCGGAATATCAATTGCCGGATCTACTTCTTTACCACTCAATTGATACGTTTTTATGGATGTACCGGCATAATTATATAAAGTACTAGGAGTGAATCCCCAGTTACCGGAATCGCTTGTCTTACGCTGTATCTGAACGCGTAATGTGATCCATCCTTGATATACCAAAACCGGATTTCTGTAGGTGACGGTATATAACTTTACCTGCACTCTATTTGGTACCAGTGTATTGGCAGCTGATACATACCATTCGGATTCGCCGGTGAATTTCACTTCGCAGGTACCGAATCGTTGATTGATGGTTGCGTCTAATGGCAAATCTTCTTTGGGAACCTTAATCTTACCGTTGGCATCGACTGTGTAGATTTGGTTATTCAGTGTGGCCGGCATATTTTTCACTTCCGTTCCCGGTTTGGCACGATTGCCACCTTTATCATATACTGTATAAGTAACACTACCGTTTTGCGGGCTCACATACTCACCTTCTACACCTCCAAAGGTGTCTATGATAACATTCGGACTTCCTAGAATAATTGTAGAGCCATTTTCTCCTCTTAGATATTCCCAGAAGTCGGCTAGTTCCGTTTTATTTTTATCCCAATTGTGCCCAAGGTTATGTGGGTCTTCCAGTCCTTTGTCTACTTCAATTTTCCAAAGTTCATAAGCACTTAAACCGTCACCTCCGTCAGCACCGGTGAGATAATCCCAAAAGTCCTGCTGGCTGTTTTTACTTTTATCCCATTCTGTACCCGGACTGTGCGGGTTGTCAATACCTTTAGCGACTTCTTCTATCCATAATTCGTAGGCGCTCTTGCCATCCTTTCCATTTTGCCCATCCTGTCCGTCTTGTCCATTCTGGCCATCTTGCCCGTCTTGTCCTTTCAGATATAAAAAGAATCCTGCGATATCTTTACCTCCGGTCCAAACAATAGTACCTTTATCTATTTCTTGCAGCCAAAGTTCATGAGCAGAAAGCCCATTATCCCCCTTCGGCCCTTCGGGTAAAACATGTGTAGCTCATTGCTGCACGAACATGCTAATGCTACTAAGACTAGGAAGCCTAGTAACCTGAATTTTGATAACTTTTTCATAAATTTTGTTGATCAATTTGTTGAATAATTATATGGTTTATAAATGCTTGTTTAGTATTGCGATATATTACATTTTATAAAGAATGACTAGCCAATTGTTTTAGCTGAACAATTTACATGATGGGTGCGGCTAAAAAATCATTAAACCGCTTGCTGCGTTGCCTGCGGGTAGGGGACGTTGCTGAAATGTGTATCGTCGATTGTCTTTGTCGAATCGATTTTCTAAAATAACTATCAGATTTATAGTTGTTTGGTTTCTGTATTTACTTTGCTTATCCATATTACGATGAAAACGTATGTATCTATTTGACTGTCTCCTTATTAGGGTCAAAGATATACAAAAAAAGAATATGAAATCTAAATGTTAAGATATAACTATTTTACAAGAACTACTTAAATATGTTCTAATAAATATGAAAAATGCATGTATAATACTCTTTATGGGTGTATGGCTGACTTTACATTTCTAAAAGATATTTTCAAAAATAGAGTTAGTTTGGCTTTTATTAACGTATTTAATCTTTTCCGGTGGCGCATTATATGTCTTAATCTATCTTGCTATACAATAGAAACGCTTGTGATGATGTGCATTTTGGGAGATAAATCTGTATCCGAAAAGTAGATTGTAATTTATTTAAGAATGATGTCGGATGACTTTGGTTTATGTTTCTATCTATTTTTTAGTTTGTAGGCATGTGTGGAATCGGTGAAATTGTTGGGGAAGCGTCCGGGTTTCTTTCTTTTTGATAGGATTGTACGTTTTTATTTCCCGGCAGTCTGCCTGGGGATTGGTAGTAAAAGGATACAATCTTGAGTCTTGTGGTTTTTTGAGTATATATAAACCCCAAATAAAAATAAATGATAAGTGAAGTTGTGAGATAAAATGGGGAAAGTCAACAAAATGTTTATTAATGGAGAGTCGTTACGGCAACTGGAAGATTCCTCTAATATCCTGTGAGAATTATCCAGAGGCATGAAAATGACTAGTTGAAGGATAGCTCCTGAGGATTATTTGCTATAAGTACTCTGTACGAAGTCTACTATATAATACGGGGCTATATTTGTCTTCTTGTAAAATTATTGGTATTTTTGCCTTTCATTCATTACAGATAATTAGACATGAAAAGAATATTGGTAGATATGGACGGCGTACTGGCCGATGTTTATAGTCAATTTCTGAAGTTAGAAGCTCAAGAAACAGGCATACTGCGAACGAAAGAAGAGACTAACGGGTTTATAGAATCGGAGGCCTTTCCGTTTTACGAGAAACATGTGCACTCGTCAGTTTTTTTTAGGACCGCTCCCTTGATGGATCGGAGTGTGGAGGGGCTCGATTATTTGAATCGTAAATATGAAGTTATTATACTTTCATCTGCAACCGAATTTCCTCAAAGCTTGATGGAAAAAGAACTGTGGTTGAATGAACATTATTCCTTTATCAGTTGGGAGCAGATGATTTTCTGTGGTCGTAAAGATGTGGTACAAGGTGATATTATGATAGACGATCATCCTAAAAACCTGAATTTATTTTCCGGAGAGCGGATTATTTTCACGCAACCGCATAATATCAACGTGGAAGTACCCGAAAGCAAACGGGTGTTCAATTGGGATAACATTATGGATATCCTTTGATCTTATCCGGTTCGGAATTGATCTGGCAATCTTCACGCTATTATTTAACAGAGTTATTACCTTATTAATAGGTATAAAAAAGTACCTTTGCCGATTGTAGATTACTTATTGGGTGTATGCGATGTTGCAAACCTATTTTCAACTTAAAAGATTGGCTGACGTAAGATGAAAACAAATGAAGATTATCTGAAACAGAGAGTCCAGCGATGGATTGTCACTCTATCTGTACTGATCTTGGGAGGGAAGTTTCTAGCTTTTTATTTGACCAACTCTGTCGGAATCCTGACTGATGCGATGGAGAGTATCGTGAATGTTCTTGCCGGTGTGATCAGTCTTTATAGTTTACGCTGGGCAGCCAAGCCTAGAGATAAAGAACACCCTTTCGGGCATGGTAAGATTGAACTGATCTCGGCCTCTATTGAGGGATTGTTGATTTCGATGGCCGGATGTGCGATTATATACGAGGGAGTACGAAGGTTGTTTACACCAGCTACTATTGAAAAGCTCGATGTGGGTATTATCGTTGTTGCTGTAGCCGGGGTCATCAATTATTTGATGGGATGGTATAGCATCAAGATCGGAAAGAGATACAGTTCGATGGCATTAATAGCAGGTGGAAAGCATTTGCAGTCCGATACATACTCTACGATCGGGTTGGTTACCGGCCTTATTTTACTCTATTACACGGGTATTGGATGGATCGATAGTGCGTTAGCTTTGATTTTTGGGTCGATTATAATCTTGACCGGCGTGCTTATCCTGCGAAAAACCATAGCCAATCTCTTAGACCGTGCCGACACGGAAGCTTTGAAGGAGATGGCCGCGTGCATCAATAAACATCGGCAGCCAGATTGGATTGACATTCATAATACCAAAATAATTAAATATGGGAGCTTTCTTTATATCGATTGCGATTTGACGTTGCCTTGGTATTATAATGTGGAGGAAAGTCATCAGGTTTGCGACAAACTGCGTGATACATTGGTTGAGAGCTTTTCGGACCGGATTCAATTGTCTGTCCATTCGGACCCTTGCCGCATGGAACATTGCACGCATTGTGAGATGTTGGCCTGTACATCGCGGAAGGAGGCATTTACCGGATTAGAAAATATAGCTTGTCTGCTATAACGGAAAGTGATGAGGAGAGAAATGAATAAATATTGCTTTGTCTTTTGCCTAAACTTGTGTGCGGATTGATCTAAAATAGGTAGAGTCATACCCATACTAATCATAACTCTGTGTCTTTTGGAAAAAAGGTATATCTTTGCATTCGGAATAAATCCTGAATAATTATTTATGAATCTTGTGCTTTCGTTTAAACGCCCTTTCATTTGGTGCTCCCGCTTCCGAAAACGTTGTGGGTATGGCGTACATTCTCCTTTCGCTTTCAGTCTGATTACGGATGTGATTTACGAGAAGAGGCCTTACTACGCCTATCGCTTGTTGGAGAGGCAACAGAAACAGATGCCGGGGGAGCGTAGATGGAATTGGGGATCACGGAAAGTGAACCGACTCCTGTTTCGTTTGGTGAACCGAATACAGCCGGATACAATTATTGAGGTAGGATGTCCTTCTGCTTCGTCTCTTTATTTGCAAGGGGCTAAACCGTCTGCCAATTATCTTTTTGCCGCCGATCATTCGGAGCTATTTCTGGATGCGGATGCATCGATCGACTTTCTGTACTTGAATGATGCAACACGGCCGGAACTGGTGGAAGAGGTATTCCGGCTTTGTGTGGATCGACTGGCTACTGATGGCATCTGTGTCATTCGGGGAATTTGTTACTCCAAAGCCATGCGAACGCTTTGGGAACAGTTGAAGGCAGATGACCATGTTGGTATCAGTTTCGACCTATACGACCTTGGTTTGCTTTTTTTTGATAAAACAAAGATAAAACAGCATTATATTGTCAACTTCTAAGGAGTTCTGTACGTTACCTTATTTTATAACTATAAAAACTGTCGATCATGAGAAAAAGTCTTGTATATACCAAAACCGGAGATAAAGGTACCACAGGTTTAGTGGGAGGTACCCGTGTGCCGAAAACGCATATTCGTTTAGAGGCTTACGGTACGGTGGATGAATTGAATTCTCACTTGGGGTGGTTGCACACTTATTTGTTGGACGAATCCGACCGGAGTTTTATTCTGGGAGTTCAACATAAACTATTTTCTATTGGTTCACACTTGGCCACCGATCAAGAAAAAACACAACTAAAAGCTGCAAGCGTCATTACAGAAGCCGACGTTAAACGTATTGAAGCAGAAATAGATAAACTGGACGAACAGCTCCCTGAATTGCATGGGTTTATTATTCCCGGAGGTAGTCGCGGTACAGCTGTTTGTCACGTGTGCCGTACGATTTGCCGACGTGCCGAACGTCGTATTCTGACCTTGTCTGAAACTTGTACAGTATCATCCGAAGTTATGGTCTTTATCAACCGCTTGTCCGATTACTTGTTCGTTTTATCTCGGAAAATCAATTTTGATCAACAAAATAATGAAATATTTTGGGATAATACTTGTAAGTGAGATAAAAATGTTATATTTTTGCGGAAATTTAAAAAAACAAGATTATTAGTATTCACTTTTAAATACTTAAGAACTATGTATTGGACATTGGAATTAGCATCAAAACTGGAAGATGCTCCCTGGCCGGCAACCAAGGACGAATTAATCGATTATGCCATGCGTTCGGGTGCTCCTCTTGAAGTGATAGAGAATCTACAGGAGATGGAAGACGAAGGCGAGATCTATGAAAGTATAGAAGACATTTGGCCAGACTATCCTAGCAAGGAAGATTTCTTTTTTAACGAGGAAGAGTATTAATTCAATTAGTTGAATAACCGACCATACTAAAATACCTGGGACATATTATGTTCCGGGTATTTTAGTTTTTTTACGTCTCGTCCGAACTTTGCGCTAACCCTGAATTAGAAACAAAATAAAGTCGGCAAACTTTCCTGTAAAAGCTCGAATCTATTCTATTTTTTATTATTTTTGTGCCCTTTCAGTAAGCACTTATAAAGCCCAGTCATACATGATACAGATTTATTTGACAGCATTTCTAAAGCTGTCGTTTTCGCGTTTAGTCTACTCAACTAAAAAAACGATTACATTCGGGCTTCTCCCATCACGTGTGTTCTACCCACTTGGCAGCTACTGATGCTCTGTCTACTCGCTTGGGCACTAAAATGAAAACCATAAAGTATTAGAAATATTATGATTAAATTCTTCGAGAAGTATTTTGATTTATCCGGCAACCGCACGACGGTGCGTCGTGAGTTTTTGGCAGGTCTTATCACGTTCCTGACCATGTCGTACATCCTGATTGTAAATCCCAGTATCTTAGCTACCACCGGAATGAATCAGGAGGCTCTGTTTACAGCTACGGCATTGGCAACGATTGTTGCTACCTTGCTGATGGCTTTCTTGGCAAAACTTCCTATTGCCCAGGCACCGGGTATGGGACTGAATGCTTTCTTTGCGTTCACCATCTGCGGAGCAATGGGATATTCATGGCAGTTTGCGTTGACTGCAGTGTTCATTGAAGGGATTATCTTCATTCTGCTCACCTTCTTCAATGTGCGTGAGCTGATCGTGAAGAGTATTCCCTTGGTGCTGAAGAACGCTATACCGGTGGGGATTGGTCTGTTTATCACCCTGATCGGTCTGAAGAACGCAGGGATTGTAGTAGGCTCTGAAGCTACATTACTCCAGATTGGTGATTTGTCTCAACATAGCGTGTGGATTGCCATTTTCGGGTTGTTGGTAACAGCCGTGCTATACATTCGCAATGTGAATGGTGCTATATTAATAGGTATCATCCTGTCAACTGTATTTGGATTTATCCTGGACTGGGACACGGTTGTTTTGCCTGAGAGTGTGGTTAGTCTTCCCCCGTCTATAGCTCCGATTTTTGCTAAGTTCGAGTGGGATCAAGTGCTCTCTTTCGATATGTTGATTGCTGTATTCACTCTGTTGTTCGTTAATCTGTTCGACACAGTAGGAACTCTGATCGGTGTTGTTTCTAAAGCCGGATTGGCTGATGAAAATGGTAACTTCCCACAAATGAAGAAGGCTTTGTTTGCCGATGCGGTAGGAACTACTGTTGGTGCGGTATTGGGTACAAGTACGATTACCTCTTATGTAGAGAGTGCATCCGGCGTAGCGTCAGGTGGTAGAACGGGACTTACATCGGTAAGCACAGCTTTATTGTTTATATTGGCTCTGTTCTTTGCTCCTTTGTTCCTAATGGTTCCGATGGCTGCAACTTCTCCCGCGTTGATTATTGTCGGACTGTTTATGATTTCGGCTGTTGCCAAGATCGACTTTAACAACATGACCGATGGACTCCCGGCTTTCTTGACTGTCGTATTTATGCCTTTCACTTATAGCATTGCCGAAGGAATTGTATTCGGTATGTTGAGCTATATGCTTATTAAACTTTGCTCAGGTAAGCATAAAGAAGTATCGGTTACTGTGTATGTAATCAGTGGATTATTCTTATTGAAACTGGTTCTTGAAGCTTCCGGTGTGATAGGCGGACATTAATGAATATCGGCTTTACGCCGTATCAAATTGACTATAATAAATAAGGCTGCCTCAATTGAAGCAGCCTTATTTATTATGGTGTAAGTTAGCATATTCTTCCGGGTTATTTTTCCTTCGGTAATAAGAGGTTTAGTAGAACTCCGGCCAGTGCGGCCAATCCGATTCCACTCATAGAGAAAGAACCGAAAGTCAGTATTGCACCGCCAATTCCGATAGTCAGCGTTAATGAAACAATAATCATATTGCGTGTTTGTCCCAAGTTTGTTTGAGATTTTATCAACGTCTGCATACCTACGCAGGCAATGGTTCCGAATAGCAAAAGCATAATTCCGCCTAACACGGCAGAAGGGATCGATTGCAGCAATGCGCTGATTTTGCCGATAACGGAAAAGATAATAGCAGAGATAGCCGCAATACGTATGATCTTGGGATCTGATATTTTGGTTAGCGAGATAGCACCGATTACTTCCGCGTAAGTCGTTGCCGGAGGGCCGCCTACGAAACCGGAGAACAAACAAGCCAATCCATCACCGAACATGGTACGGTGCAGTCCGGGATCTTTCACATAATTCTTTCCGGTTACTTCGCCTACGGTATAGATGTCGCCAATATGCTCAATGACCGGGGCAATGGCTACCGGAATCATGAATAAGATTGCTTGCCAGGAAAAGCTAGGTGTGGTAAATTCGGGTAACCCGATCCAAGGCGCATCCCATACCGGTTGCATATTGACTTCAAATCCAATGCAGGCAATGAGGTAGCCTACTATGATACCGCAGAAAATGGGGATCAGTTTCCAGATGCCACGTGCCATCAACGATACCAGAACAGCTGTACCCAGCGAACATAAAGCCAGTATCCAGTTACTCTTAGCCATATCTACACCCGTACCTGCCAAGGAGAGTCCGATCAGGATAATGACAGGCCCTATCACAATGGGAGGAAACAACTTCTCGATAAATCGCAAGCCTTTCCATTTGATTAGCAAACTCATTAGGAAGTAGACACCTGCTACGGCAACCAAACCACTGAGAGTTCCCGGAAGTCCGTACAAACGGGTCGACTCGATGATCGGGGCTATGAATGCGAAACTACTCCCTAAATAAATAGGAACTTTTCCTTTGGTGACCAGATGGAACAATAAAGTTCCGATACCGGCTGTAAATAAAGCAACTGAGGGATTTAACCCGACTAATAGAGGAACGATAACAGTAGCTCCGAAAGCTACGAAAAGAAACTGTACTCCAATAACTCCTTGTTGGAAAGCATTTAATTTTTTGGTCTCCATATCCTTAGATTAATGTGGCGCAAAGATAGTATTTTGCTCGATATAATTCCAGCTTGATCGAAAAAAAGGCTTGTTGATTTCACAAAGAACAGCGTGTTTGCTCGGGTTAAACGGAAGTTTCACACAGATTACGTAACTGCTACGGTTGAATTGCGCTTTGGTTGCGCCCCGTTTACAATTCTGTGAAAAAGAGGCCGGCTTCCGGTATACGCTTCTTCGATGTCTACTTTTGCCGTTGCAAAATAAATTAAGTAGAAAAATGAAGAAACAAAGATTGAAATCTGTATGCTCGTTACTCCTTTTATGCCTTATTGGAATAAGCCTGGGGATGATTGGTTGTAGCGATGCTGATGGTAAGAACGGAGTTATAAATACCTTAAATATAACCGCGGTTTCAATACCGTCCCGGATTGCGGTTACTACCGGAGGAGAGATCATTTTGTCCGGTAAGGGGTTCGCCCAAGGTGACGAAATCCAACTGACTGCTCAGGGAGATGCCGGCAAAGTGTATACGGCTTTGGTTGATAAAGTAGCGGCGGAGACAGTAACCTTCTCTCTGCCCGAGGGAGTATCGACGGTACTTATCTTTTGCGCGTGGTTCGGGGAGACCGCTCTTTGTCGTTAGGCACCGTAACATTTGAGGTCTCGGCCAATAATACGCTTCCTGACCGGGAAGGGATGACGGTGAAAGGAGTTGTTTCTTCCGCAGGGGTAGGAGTAGCCGGCGTGGTGGTTTCCGATGGCATTGAAGTGACGGTGACCGATAAACAAGGTATTTACTATCTGCCTTCTGCCAAAGAAACGGGATTTGTCTTTATCTCTATCCCGGGGAACTACGAGGTCGCTACCGATGGGAATGCGCCTCAGTTCTACCAACGTTTGTCGGAAGTGGCGAGCGTTGTAGAGCAGAAGAACTTCACGCTGAATCGGGTTGACAATACCGACCATATTCTATTGGCAATGGCCGATATGCATCTTGCCGATCGGAACGATGATATAAGTCAGTTTCGGAACGGCTTTTTGGCGGACGCGAACCAATTAATATCTTCGTATCAGGTACAGGGAAAGAAAGTCTACGGGCTGACTCTGGGTGACCAGAGCTGGGATGTGTATTGGTACGAACGGAAATATGCCTTGCCCGAAGCAATGAAAGAGATTCAGAAGATCGGGTGTCCGGTGTTCAACTGTATGGGCAACCACGACAACGACCCCTATGTTGCCAATGACTGGCTGGCTTCGTTGGCTTTCCGCAAAATGGTAGGCCCGACCTACTACTCATTTAATCTGGGCGATGTCCACTACGTTGTGCTGGATGATATCAAGTACTTGAATACCGGAGGTGGTCAGGGAACGGTGGGGGAGCGGAACTATACGGGGACCGTTGTTGCCGAACAGATTGCTTGGCTAAAGAAAGACCTGGCAGCGTTGACCGATAAGACGAAACCTGTGGTGGTCGCTTTACACATTCCCGTTCATGCTAATCCTACTACGGTAGACAGTCAAGGCGTACAAACCGACCGTGTCTCTTTGCTGAACGGTAATGAGGTGCTGGCTTGTCTGGATGGGTTTACGCAAGTACATATATTAAGCGGACATACCCATATCAACTTTTCGGTAGAGAGTTCGGCAGCTGTAATGGAACATAATACGGCAGCTATCTGTGCCACTTGGTGGTGGACCGGAAAGAGTGGCTATGCCGGTAATCAGATATGCAAAGATGGCTCGCCCGGTGGGTATGGCGTTTGGGAGATGCAAGGTAAGCAAACGGAGTGGTATTATAAAAGTATTGGTTTCGACCGGAATTATCAGTTCCGTGCCTACGACCGGAATACGATTCGCATTGATGCCGCTTTTACACCAAACGCAACAGGCACTTATGCTGAGCAGGTGTCTACCTATGCCGGCAACTACGCCGCACCGAGCACGAAGAATGAAGTATTGATTAATGTCTGGGGCTATGATCCGAGTTGGAAGATTGAGGTGACTGAAGGGGGAAATGCACTCCCCGTTACCCGGATTGTGGACAAAGATCCCCTACATATTATATCTTATGAACTTCAACGACTCAACGTCAACGCGAATCCTACCGAAGATTTTGTAACGAACCGTACCGCCCACCTCTTTAAGGTGACAGCTTCGGCAGCAAACACAACTTTAAATATTAAGGTGACCGATCGCTTCGGAACAGTTTATACCGAGTCGATGGCTCGTCCGAAGGCATTTAGTTATTCGATGAAATAAGAAAGAAGAGAAAACACAACCTATCATGATCATAATTAATCATTTAATCTTATGAAACTAAAACAAAACTTCAAGGCATTTTTGCTAGTCTTTCTATGTACGCTTTCGGTATTACCACTGATGGCGGATGTTCAAAAGGAAGTGCGTGGAACGGTGCTGGAAGCAGATGGACGGACACCCCTGATTGGTGCTACCGTATTGCTGAAAGGAACGAAAGTCGGTACAGTGACCGACATGGAAGGAAAGTTCGTGCTGAATCTCACCGGAGATAATCACGTGTTGACTTTCCAATCTGTGGGTTTCGTCAAACAGGAAATCCCATTGAAAGGGCGTACGAACCTGACGATCATCATGCAGGAATCGACTGTCGAATTGGAAGGCGTGGTGGTGACGGCTCTCGGGTTGACACGGGAGCAAAAGTCATTGGGCTATTCGGTAACGAAGGTGGATAACGCTGCTTTGACAAGTACGGTATCGGGCAACTGGCTGAACGCGATGAACGGTAAAGTAGCCGGCTTGACTTTAGATCAGGCAGGTACAGGCCCTGCCGGTTCGCTGCGTGTAACGTTGCGTGGCGACCAGTCGTTGAACTATGGTAATAATGAAGCCTTGTTTGTTGTAGACGGCATACCCGTGTCTTCGGGAACGACGGCTATCGGTAGCGGGAGTAATTACGCCAATGGCGATGCCCCTGTTGATTTCGGAAATGGTGCCGGAGATCTCAATCCGGAAGATATAGAATCGGTTACGGTTCTGAAAGGTCCTGGTGCTACGGCTTTATATGGATCGCGTGCTGCGAACGGAGCCATTGTGATTACGACCAAGTCGGGACGTAAAGATAAGGGGATTGGGGTTACCGTAAATTCCTCCGTAACTTTTGAGAGGGCCGGATACTTTCCGGACTTTCAAACCGAGTATGGTTCGGGTGCCGATATGGGAACAAGCCCTTACGCTTTCTGGACACTCACAGGCGAACAAGCACCGGATGGTGTTGCGGTATCGCGTAACATCTCCCGCTATGCTTTCGGTGAGAAGTTCGATGCGAGCAAACTACGCTATCAGTATAACTCCAAGAACTGGGATACAGGTACGTTTGAAAAGACTCCCTGGGTTTATCAGGACGATTGGTACACCGGACTGTTTCAAACCGGCACTACCTTTAATAATACAGTAACAATAGATGGAAGCAACGGAAAAGGTACCAGTACCCGTCTGTCTATTACCGATTCGCGCAACAGTTGGATTCTGCCGAATACAGGTTTCCAACGGCAATCGGTCTCTCTCTCGTTCAATACAGAGATCAATAAATACATCAAGCTGAACGCCAAGGTGAACTACAACCATAAGGGAAGTGATAACCTTCCCGTTAGCGGATATGACGAGACAAGCCCGATGTATGCTTTGGTATGGGGTTACAACTCCAACAGCATCAATGACTGGAAGAACGAATATTTCCAAGGGCGTTTCAATGCGACTAACTACAACAACACGGTGGGAGATAATGGCAATAGCTTAGTATTTCCTTCTGCCAGTTCGTACAACCCTTACCGTACCTTGTACGAAGAGTTGAACTCGGTAGACAAGGACCGTGTTTTCGGAACCTTGGGGTTGACTTTCCAATTGTGGAAAGGGTTGTCGCTCGATGTACATTCCGGCTTGGATCTCAACGATGAGTTCCGTACACAGCGCAAGCCGTACTACGTGGCCGACTCGCCCAAAGGTATGTATCGGGAGCAAACAATCCGTACCTACGAATACAATACCGACTTTTTGCTTCGCTATGTCAACAACTCCTGGCTAGACAATCGCCTTGGGTTTACAGCCGCATTCGGAGGAAATAATATGCAGAACAAATACTTCACCAACCGGATTACTTTGGAACAGTTGAGTGAAGAAGGCGTTTACAATGTGAACAACTCGCCCGCTAACTCCATTCCCAAACCTTATAACTACCGGAGTAAAAAGATCGTCAACAGCTTCTACGGATTCGTTTCGGCAAGCTGGCAGGATACTTACTTCCTCGACGTTACCGCACGTAACGACTGGTCGAGCACATTGGCTTCGGGTAATTGGTCGTATTTCTATCCTTCGGTAAGCACAAGCATATTGCTGGATCGCGTTCTCAATCTTCGCGAACGTGCTTCCTGGGTGGATATGCTTAAACTGCGTCTGTCGTGGGCAAATGTAGGTAACGATACGTCTCCCTATTCTTTGTACGACTCATATAGTAATACCGATTATTCCGGCGGTTATACATTGCCGGGTTCGATAGCCAATTACCTGATTAAGCCGGAGAATGTAGAGAGCTGGGAAGCCGGCTTGGAAGGACACTTCTTGCATAATCGCGTTTCTTTCGACTTGGCAGTGTATAAATCGTCAACGACCGATCAGATTGTGAATGCAACGATTGACCAGATCACAGGAGCGTCTAGCAAGAAGATTAATGCAGGTGAAATACAGAACAAAGGTATTGAGGTTTCGGCGCATTTCGTGCCTGTACGCACCCGCGATTTTGAATGGTCGTTCGATGTCAACTGGGCTAAGAACTGGAATAAGTTGGTAAGCCTGCAAGACGGATGGGACCCGAGCGAACCGTTGCAAACTGATATGGGTACTACCATCGGTAGCCGGGTATATGTATATTCGTATATTGGCAAAGAGATGAACGTTATTTACGGTAAAGGCTATCAGCGTGCACCCGAAGGTTCTTTCTATCTGGATGATAATGGAAATAAGATCGACTGTTCCGGCATGAAGCTCGTCGATGCGGCAACCGGTTACCCATTGTTGGATACCAGTCCGGACCGTAAGATCGGGAAAGTGAATCCCGATTGGAAAGGGGGAATGACGCAACGCTTCTCCTACAAAGGGCTGACTCTTGCGGCCTCTTTTACCGGTCAGCTGGGCGGGAAAGCTTACTCAGTTACCAATTTCAGTTTGTCTTATCAGGGTAAGTTGAAGAACTCCTTGCCGGGGCGTTATGACGGTTTGGTTGTTGGTGGAGTCAATGCGGTGAAAGCCTCGGACGGAAGCGTAACTTATAGCAAGAATGCGACTGTAACCAGTAATATTCAAACGTATTACAATGCCTATGTGTGGACACGTGACAATGTGGAAGAGAATACATTCGATACTTCTTTCCTGAAGCTTAAAGAGGTTCGTCTGGATTACCGTTTGCCGGCTAAACTTTGTGCCCGCACCGGATTCTTGCAGGGCGCTGAGGTGGGTGTATATGCTACTAATCTTTTCTGCATAACCAGCTTCCCCCAATACGATCCCGAAACAGGTATGCTCGATGGAACCAACATCCATAAAGGAATTGAGGCTATGGCCTATCCGATGACACGTACGTATGGCTTGAATGTAAAACTTTCATTTTAAAAGAATCAGACGATGAATATGATAAGAAATAATTGGTTGGCAGGTGTGTTGCTATTGAGTGGACTCACTGCTTGCACCGGCGGACTGGAAGATGCGAATGTCGATCCCAATAAAATGTTGGTGGGAGACGTCAATCCCTATGGGATGTTCGAACCTTTACTTTATAATGGCGGGACGACTGGCAGAATTATACTTGGTACTGGAATGACGAACTTATACAGTTTACCGCCTTTACGGGTGGGGTGACTCGTGAGGAGCATCGCTACAAAATATCGGATGGCGACTGGAAAAGCGTGTGGAATAAGTACTCGGGATTTGCCGGTAACGCCGTCCACATGTACGATCTTGCAGCGCAGCGCGATGATAAGGCGGTAGAGGCAGTAGCCTTGACGCTGAAAGTTCTGAATATGTATAACCTGACCGATATGCATGGCGACATTCCGTATTCGGAGGCTTTTCAGGCACGAACTCCGGGAGGAACAACCAAACCGAAGTTCGATTCTCAGGCCGATGTATACCGGCAGATGTTTGCTGAGTTGGAAACAGCCAATAAGTTGTATGCCGAATCTCCGGTTTTCCAGAAGCCCGAGTTGGACGGTATGTACAAAGGAATATGAAGGCGTGGCAGAAGTTCAACAACTCTTTATACTTGCGTTTGCTTTGTAGGGTGAGTGGACGGTCGGAAATGAATGTAGGACAGAAGATGACAGAGATCTTGGCGAATCCGGCTACTTATCCCGTGTTTACTTCGAATGCTGACAATGCAGTGGTCAATTTCTCGGGAATCAAACCCTATGCAAGCTACTTCGACGCCATGAATGAAGGTAATTTCACAACAAGCGGGCGCAAGCTTACGACGCAGCTAATTAAGATGACTGTAGTTACGGAAGATAATTTGCAGGTGTATGAAGACCCGCGTCTTGCCATTTACGGGCGTAAAAATCCGAATGCGACCATCGAGGTTAATAAAGTAAAGATCAATATTTGGAAAGGAACTGTAGGCGGTTGCACACGTGAGGAGATGAATTCGGTGGATGCCGGGGCAGCCTTCCTGAACTTCGGTGTGTTATGCCGTTCGAATGCACCGGCTACTTTCATGGATTTTGCCGAGGTGCAGTTTATCTATGCGGAGGCTGCGCTGAAAGGTCTGATCAGTGGTGGAGAAACCAAGGCGAAGTCGTACTATGAAGCTGCGGTAAAAGCATCGTTAGAGAAATGGGGGGCTTTGGGAAGTCTAAGCCTCACCCCGGTGACGATTACGGAAGCTGATATGACTACGTTCCTCAACTCGAAACTGGCTTCTTGGGAAAACGCGATCAACAAGCAGGAGCTGTTGGGCAATCAGAAGTTTCTGGCATTGTTCTGGGTAGGTATGGAAGCTTACCACGAATACCGACGCACCGGTTATCCGGAATTGACGATCGGTGCGGGAACCGATTATAATGATTTCCAGTTCCCTGCCCGTTTTGGCTATTCATCGGTTACTTTGGCTACCAATCACGCCAATGCTGAGGCGGCACTCGAGCGTATGGGAGGTGCCAACGATATGAAGACGCCGGTGTGGTGGAGTCTAAAAGCGATTAATAACAGTAAATGAATCACGAACGTATGAAACTAAAGAATATACTTTTTCTATTTGCAGCGGCTTGTCTCTGGACTGCTTGTAGTGATGAAGAAAACGGGGGAGATCCTTATTTCACAATCGAAGGCAACCCAACTTCCTTGTCGGTATCGAAGTCCGGAATTGACTACGATCTGACGAAAGCGCAGAAATATATAGTTCGTTCCAACCGCCCCTGGAAGATTGTTGCCCAAGGTGACGCCGACTGGGTGCGTATCTTTCCGATGGAGGGAGATGCGGACGGTATGATCCGAATCTCGGTCAAAGAGAATATGACATTTGATGAACGGGTGGCGAACTTTGCCTTCGTAGTAGGCGGAGAAGAACAAGCGACATTGTTCCGAGTGGAACAGGATGCCAGTGTACCTGCTATCCGGATAACAGGTTCCGAGAGTGGGCTGGTCGTGGCCCGTGATGGAGGCTCGGTCAAAGTACCGGTGGTGTCAAACATTACCTGGCGGTATGAACTGAGTGAAGGTGCCGACTGGCTCACACCGGGTGAAATAACCGAGAGCTCGCTGGCATTTACCGCTTCGAAGAATAACCTGGGAAAAACGCGGACGGCTGTATTGACGCTGTTAGGCGTTGAGCATCCCGATGTAACGGCTCAAATTACGATTACGCAAACAGGCGCATTGTTGTACGAAGACTTTAGCTGGCTCAACTACGGTAATGCCATTCATTGGGAAACAACCGGAGAGACAGCAATCACCAAATGGACAAATGACGAGATGGGGCACGGCTGGACAAGCCGGAGCGGATGGTGCTATTCTCGTCCCGGATTTATCAAGCTGGGTAAGACGAGCTACGGCGGTGATGTTGTATCTCCGAAGCTGGCTTCCATAACGGGTAGCCGGGATGTTGTGGTATCGTTTAAAGCAACCGCTTACATCTCAAAAGGCGGGGCTAAGGATGATAATACCTTATATGTAGGTGTACTGGGCGACGGCACCTTAGAAGGTGGAGTTACCGTGAACTATGCCGGTGCAGACCTGAAGTTTGTCTCCTTTACGATTGATAATTATCCGAATTCCAGTAACATGGAGAACGGAACCGATTACGATGTATGGGCGCCGGCTCTGGCCGAACGTACCATTACGGTGAAGGGAGCGACTGCAAATACGCAGTTGGTATTCCTGGGTGGCGTGTACGATAGTGCGTTGGGAAGCGTCGGTTCAGGGAAGAATCGTATCTTCTTAGATGATATCGTGGTATTGGAAAAATAAAAAGTATTTTGAAATGGAAAGCGGAGAGGTGCCCACGTTGGTGGAGCACCTCTTTTTGCTTTGCTACTTCTTGCTCTCTTATAGAAGTCGTTTTGTAAGATACTCTGTCTTCTGTCAAAATCCGGTATGGAATATCGACTCTATCTGGTATAAACTTTTAAAGTAGAGCTTAGTAGCTTGAACTGCTTTTTTTGATTAAAGCTTACTCTTTCTTATTGGTATTTGAATATTGAACGAACTTCCATCCCGTTTTTTATTTAGAGGGGTAATTGAACAAGCGGCATAAAGCACAATCGGATCATCACTCTCATCCAAAAATAATTGTGGTCTTTCTAAACGATCTACTGCTACATGATCTCCATTCTTCAATAAAAATTCTTTTTTCATAAACAGAGATTCTTTCGGGAGTTCCCAATGAAACCCGTCAGTAGAATACATCAACGCCAATCCAGGTTGTCCTCTAGTACATAATCCTGTAAAATCCTTGAATATCGCATAAAATAACTTGTCTTTTCTATGATACCACACAAAGGGATCTTCTGCACTCAACTTCTGCCCTTTTTGATCCTTAGGCTCAAATACATAATCATCCATTACAATAAAGGGGCCATCTGGATTATCAGACACAGCAACTCCATGTACCCCCCGCCAAGTTGGATCATAAACATTTCCTTTGAAGAAGAGCAGATATTTCTTGTCGGAAGGCCGGTTGACAACTGTTGGATTTACCATGATGATATTGTCTGGTTTAACAATAGTACCTTCAGGCGAAGGATTCAATATATTATCAGCCTTTACCCGGGTACGTGGAATCAATAACGGCTCTACATGACAAGTATATTTGCCTTCAAGCAATTCTCTAATCGTGTTAAAACTCAGTACTCCTAATTTCTGATTCTGCTGAATGCGCTGACTTCTACTCAACTTTCCTTTAATACAAGCATTCTCACCCGGGTCAACAGAACCACAATAGTACAAATAATACTTTCCATTGAACAGTTTAATATGAGTATTAGATACGGTTTGCGCGTCCCATGTACTTGTGTCAGGTGTATATCCGTCTTTATTGTACACAAAACCTATATTTCGATAGCCTCCATGCGGAGAATCGGACACTGCTACACCTATTTTAGAGCCTAGTAGCCAAGCTTCACCAAATGCCGGATATTGTGGTCCTGCATCCATGGCAGAATAAAAGAGATAATATTTTCCATCTTCTACAGCGCGAATTGCCGACCCACACCACACAAAGTGATTTTCTAAAGAAAATCCGGAAAACCCGGTAGCAAATATAGAATTATCCTTTGGTATGAGTGATAAATCAACGGCTTCAGCCTCATACTTATTCTGTCCCCAAGCCTCAACTACAAAGAAACAGATCAATGACATATAAACTATCTTCATCATTTATTCCTTTTATTATCCGGATAATTAGGACTATATAACAAGCTTTCTTTGCGTATCACAAGTCTGCCTTCTTTTACCCATTCCTCTCCGCGTTCTTGCAGATGCTCCGCCATTGCTTTACGCATGGATTCCATCAACTCTTGAAAAGAAGAATCTTTGGATAAATCATTTACTTCACCAGCATCGTGTACTAAGTCAAATAACTGTTCCTCTCCAGTAAGAAAGAACCATATATATTTAACTTTTCCATCAGTGAGGGCACACCAATAATTATTTTGCCAATAAGCAGATGCATGTTCAATATCAATAAACTTTCTCCATAAATGATCCTTCTTTTCTATCAATGGCAATAATGACATTCCATCCATCGCTTCGGGAATCTCCACATCGTTTATTGCCAAAAAAGTAGGTAAAAGATCACGTAGTTCAACAGGCTCATCAATGGGGATACCTGCTTTAAGGACTTCTTTGCGTGAATGTGGTAACTTAATAATATACGGAATAGCAGCTGAACCCTCATATGCATAGGTTTTACGCCATAGATAATGGTCACCTAGCATATCTCCATGGTCTGCTACAAAACAAATAAGTGCGTCTTCATACATCCCTTTCTTCTTCAGTTCCTCGATAATGCGTCCCACCTGTTCGTCAATGAAAGTGATAGAAGCGTAATAGTGTTTTCGGGAGTTTCGCGCATATTCCGTACCAAAGTTTCCTGAATAGGCTTCGGGAGTTCTTTCCGGCTGAGCACTTTTCGGCAAACTCTCACACCAGTTTCCGATGACGGGATCAGGTATATTTCTCCCCTGGTACATATCTAATATCCGTTGAGGAGGATCATAAGGACTATGAGGTCGCGCAAACGAAATTTTCAGAAATAGAGGTTGATCGGAGGTATATCCCTTGATTGCTTCTATTGCACGGTCTGCTGTCCATACGGTAGGATGCAATCTTTCAGGTAAAGCATATATCTTTGCACCATGTGCATTCCATTTCAGTCCGGTACTATCTGGGTTCAATCCGAAGGCCTCTGTATTAAACCATTTACGATAATCGCTCATAAAATAAGGTGACTCTACCCGCCCACTTTCATCTATAAGGGTTGCTTCGAAACCATGCAATGCATTTTGAGGATGCCAATGCATTTTGCCTATCCCCAAAGTATGGTAACCTAGATCTTTTAGCATTTGCGGCATCTCATATTGATAATGTTCTGCTACCTGTCCGTACCCTAGTAATCCATGATGCCAGGGAGACATACCGGTCAGTAGCCCGGCACGGGCAGGAGTGCTACTGGGAGAAGCTGTATAGGCATTCCTGAATAAATGACCATCGGCAGCTAATCGGTCAATATGAGGTGAAATAACAGCTTCATTCCCGGCACATCCCAAGCGTCTCCCCGTTGCTGATCTGTCATAATCAGGATGATGTGTGTTTTTTTACTCGGATGTCCAGTAGTTGCCATTAACGATTGCGAAGTTAATACCAGACCTCCTGCCAGACAAAGTCCCAACCTTTCGATTCTTACTATTTGATAATAACTCATTGATCTATTATTTTAATACATTATAATTCTCACACATTTCATGCTTTACTTTTTATTTAAATTTATCTGCGATATATAGAATCGCTATACATCACCTGTAAATTCAAAAGTGCTCTTTTCAATTCTATAGTCAAGGAGTCATAGCCAGTTTTCCCATAAAGGTTATGCATTTCTGTAGAGTCAGACTGTAAATCATATAGCTCCCATTCATCAATATCATCGTAGAAATGAATCAATTTATAGCGTTCCGTACGTATGCCGTAATGTCGTTTCACCATGTGTTCTGCTGGGTATTCATAAAAATGATAATAAAGAGCCTTTCGCCATTCTTTGGGATGTTCACCTTTCAGAAGAGGTACAAGAGATACTCCCTGAATATCTGCCGGGATTTCCGCTCCTGTTAATTCGAGAAAAGTAGGCGCATAATCAATGTTCTGTACCATTTCAGTTATATCTCCTCGCCGTTCAAGACCTTGAGGCAGACGCATAATAAGAGGAGTACGCATCGATTCCTCGTACATAAAGCGCTTGTCAAACCAACCATGTTCACCCATATAAAATCCCTGGTCCGAAGTATAAACTACTAGTGTATTATCCAACAGTCCTTTTTCTTTCAGATAATCGAGTACACGTCCGACATTATCATCAAGAGATTTCACTGTTTTCATATAGTCACGCATATAACGTTGGAATTTCCAGTTAGCAAGTTCTTCCCCTTGTAGATTTTTAGAATAGAAGTCATTGATAACCGGAACATAAAATCGATCCCACGCATCACGTTGTTCTTTATCCATTCTTCCGAGAAATTCTTCATAAAGAGACTTTAAACGTGATTCCTTATCCGGGAGCAACATTTTTAAATCATAAAGCATATCCATGTTCTTCACAATACTCATTTCTTGAGCTGCAGCAGCCGGACGCCCTTCGTAATCATCAAAGAAGTTATCCGGTAACGGGAAAGTTTTATCCTCATACAAAGTCAGGTTACTAATATCCGCCATCCAGTTACGATGTATTGCTTTATGATGGATCAACAAACAAAACGGTTTCTTCGGATCACGCTTGTTTTCCATCCAATCAATGGCATCGTCGGTGATGAGATTGGTAATATAGCCATGTCTCTGAATGGTATCATTGTTCTGCGTAATGAAATCGGGATTATAATAGTAACCTTGTCCGGGAATAATTTCCCAATAATCAAATCCGGATGGTAAACTTTCAAGATGCCATTTCCCGACCAACGCAGTCTGATAACCGGCTTGCTGCAAAAGCTTCGGAAAAGTCTGCTGCGAGCTGTCAAATACACAAGTGGTATTATCATAAAATTTATTACTACAACTGTGTTTCCCTGTTATCATACAGGCGCGACTAGGGCCACTTAAAGAGTTAGCCACAAAACTTTGGGTAAATCGCACTCCGTCGGCTGCAATGCGATCAAGATTCGGAGTGTCCATGTAACGCGTATCATAACAACTCATCATTTGGGCAGTATGATCGTCGGTCATAATATATACAATATTCAGCGGTTTCTGCTCCTTTTTTTTATCGCCACTGGCACAAGAGACGACAGACACACAAGTTATGACGCCTGTCATGGCAGATACTATATTCATTTTTTGCATATCTTTCTTTATTATCTTATGGTTAGATCAACAAATATGGGTAAGTGATCAGAACCATAAACACCATTCACAACTCCTTTATTCATTACAGAAACCTTCTTGCCGGCTTTCTTATACTGGTAAATAAAGTCGATACAGACCTTCGGCTCATTTGCCGGAATAGTAGGTTGTGTACTGGCACTCAAGTAATCAAACGAACGCAAAATCGTTTTTTGTGTCAAATCCCCCGCACTCGAATTCATGTCTCCCGCCAAGAATACCGACTTCTTTCGGTTCAATGCTTTCAGTGCATTTTCAATTACCGGAATACTTTCGCATCTTTCTTTTTCCGACAAAGAAAGATGCGTACAGCAAACGATGTATTCTTCAAACTCTGCCAGTAATGCTACACGTGCTTCTTTTCCTTCTGAATTCGGTAAACGCACTGTATATTGTTGCTGTGGTTTTTCTTTAGAAAGAAGTCCTATTCCGTATTTTCCTCCCATAAAATCAATACTTGCTGCATAGAGCGAATGACGGTTAGTGAGTTTCGCCAATTCTGCAAGTACATTCACACCTCCACTACGTTTGGTTACACTGTCCAACTCCTGTACAGCCACCACATCGGGAGCATACTCATTGATCACTTTGGCTATCCGTGCATAATCCTTTTTTTCATCTATCCCCACTCCATTACGCACGTTATAACTCATGATCCGTACAGCGCTTTCCGGCTTATGTCCCTTGCAATAATTGATTCCTATTGCTTCATAGTGCTTTTCGATATGCAATAATCGTTGATAAAAATCCATGAAATTTTTATTTTGCGATTGAGACCAACCTACCTCTGCCAAAGCGGCGACACGTGGATAAAGAAAATAATCACTCTTTTCCTGTGAATCCATATATTCGCTCCAGAGATTTGCTTGCACGCCAATTATACGCTTTTGCTCATCACTGTTTAATTCTTTAGGTAACGGATTAAAGCTATAGGCTTTTTCCAATGGAGTATATCCGGTGTTACTAAGAGGTTCTGTTTTAGGATCGAGTTGGTAGTGGTTGAAATAGAAGTGGCTATTGGGACTTAGAATGACATCGCGACCTTCTTTGGCTGCACGTACTCCTCCCTTAATTCCCCGCCATGACATCACTGTAGCGCTTTGGGACAAATTTCCTTCCAATATCTCATCCCACCCGATGATTGATTTCCCTTTGGTGTTCAGAAATTTTTCCATACGGTTGATGAAGTAAGACTGCAGATGAGCCTCATCTGGCAAATTGCTCTCCTGTATACGCTTTTGACAAGCGGCACACCGTTCCCAACGAGTTTTAGGAACTTCATCACCTCCAATATGAATGTATCTTGACGGGAATAAAGCCACCACTTCATCCAATATGTCTTCTAAAAATCTAAATGTTTCTTCTTTGGTACAATACACATCTTTAAACACTCCCCAGCGACCTTCTACTTCAAAAGGTCCACCTGTACATGAATATTCAGGATAAGCAGCCAAAGCAGCCACACAATGCCCTGGCATTTCTATTTCGGGAATAATTGTCACGAAGCGCTTTTGTGCGTACGCTATCACATCTTTGATTTCTTCTTGGGTATAAAAACCACCATAGCGGTTCACATTCCACTGATACGGTCTTTTGCTGGCATGTCCGATAATTGTTTTATCACGAAATCCGCCAACCTCTGTTAGTTTCGGATATTTTTTTATCTCAATTCGCCACCCCTGGTCGTCTGTTAGATGCCAATGCAGAACATTTAATTTATGAAAAGCCATCAAGTCGATGCTACGTTTTATTTCCTCAACCGATTTGAAATGGCGCGATACGTCCAGCATAAGCCCCCGATAAGAAAATGTCGGAGAGTCTTCAATGTCAGCACATGGAATACTCCATTTTACTTTCGTATTGTCTTCTGCATTACTTTCGATCTCCGCCGGTAATAATTGTCTTAATGTCTGAAAACCATAAAATATACCCGTCGCTGTTTTCCCCTCCAATACTATTTTAGATGGGCGAACAGTCAATTTGTACGATTCGATATTTTTCAAATTCCTATTAATACGACATTCTATCACATTTTTCGACTCGTTCGTATTTGTAATAGATATAGGTAACGAATACCCCGCTGCTGTAGAAAAAAGTTCTGTGAATATCTCTGTGGCATTTTGCATCTCTTCATTTGCGCCCTCTCGCAGAAGAATTCTTGTTTGCCTATCCACAATAAATTCGCTCTTCTTTTGCTCACACTTAGTGGGTACCGGAATAATGGTAAGTTCTCCGGCAAAAAGCCAATAAGGGGATAAAATCATCAGTATGCAAGCTGTTATCAAAATGTTTTTCACCATTGTTTTTGTTATTTAGGTTCATTACTAGGTATTTATTTCCGGCTATTATTCAATCGTTTACAATTTGGTCCCTTGGCATTTCTTCACAAAAGGCAGATGAAATCGAGAAAAGACCAATCTCATCTGCCATTCAATTTACCAACCGGAATCCTGTACTTTATTTTATCGAGGCCGGTTGCTGAACAATCTTAACTGTCTTTGTTGTAGGCCCTACAGTGAATGACATATTACATGTCTTTGCGTTTTTAGCTGTATTTATCGGCGCAGTAAAGTTAAAGACTATATCCTTGTCGTCCTTACTTCCTTTCCTCGTTGTATTATCCAAAGTCCATCCACTAGGGGGGTAGGTCGTCATCGTCCAATCATATTTTACAGACTTAAGAACTACCTCCACCGTTCCGCCTTCTGCCGGCATATCAAATGTTTCACCGGAAAGGACAATGTCATCAGGAGATTTCGGACAAGCTTTTTGGGTAATCTTAAATGTTTTTGTCGTAGGGCCGGCTCTAAATGTAGTAGTGTTCGTCCTAGCATATGCTGTCGTATTCGGATCAACGGTATAAGTGAATTGGACATTTTTGTCATCTTTGGAACCGCCATGTGCGTCATCAATATGACACCATGTGCCAGTTCCCACCGACATAGTCCAGTCGTACAACGCTGACTCTACTGCCAAGATGATAGTACCGCCTTCTTCCCCAACATTATCAGATTCCATTGAAAGGACGATGTCATTAGGAGTGGATGCACGTTTGCTCTGTGTGATTGTCAGTGAAACCGACGCATACCCTCGTGTGAATGTGAATGTCAGTTTGCGATCCAAACTTTGATAAGAAGGGTCTACTGTCCAAGTCACTTTATCTCCGCTCTGACCCTTTGTGGACGATATGCGACACCAACTGTTGGAAGAGTTGTTCACTGACCATCCTTTTGAACTGGTTATTGTAGCCTCAAGCGTTCCACCGTCAGGCCCGATTGTCAGAGCATTTTCTGATAAGGTAATGGCATCTTCTACATACTCACCTTCTGTCTGTCTAATTGTAAACGGCTTTGTGGCATTTCCTGCCACAAAGATATATTCCATTTTAAGAGGCTGCAGAGAAAGATTCTCCTCAACAGTAAATGTAATCACATCACCATTTTTTCCCTCGGTAGCCGATGGTATAGCCCAATAACTATAACCTTTCAGAGTCCAATCTTCCGGGCTGTTGACTTTTACCTCTACAGTGCCTCCTTCTTTACTACACTCATACAACTCATGGTCAAGGGTAATGATACCCACTTCCTCAATGGCATCTTCTCCGCAAGCGGTAAGCATTACTGTAGCTGCGAAGAGTACCAACATCTTATGTTTCAATATAAATAGATTCATAGTTCTCAATTGTTTTTGTTATTTCCAATCTGTTTTAGTATCTTCGGATGACACACCAGAAACCCATTGGATACTAGTGGCGTTTGTAGTTAGTGGATGGCCTTTTTCTGTAAGGTCAGCAAAGGATTTATCTGTTGCATTATAGGTAGTCTTATTGACTCTCCAATATCCTTCAAGTCCGGCAGATGTCGGAAGTACTGATTTTATATTTGACTGAATTTGCTTCTCGGTTCTACATACAGACCATACACGTACTTCCGTGATGAGTAGCTTGCAACTCCCCCAATATGTACTTGACTCAAACCACTTGAGAAAGTTAAACTGACCGGCATTCTCTACTGGATATTCTTTAGTGCCCGCAAATGCTCCGTTCACATAGATGGTAATGGCTGTACCATTATAGGATACGGCCAAATGTTGCCATTTATTAGACTTGAACGAAAGTTCAGGGTTAATCCATTTGTCCGGATTTACATGAAACTGTACCAATGCGTGGGCATCATGTCCATCCTGTGCCTGCTGGGGATCTTCAAAACGCCCCGACAAGTAACCGTTATTGAATACAAAGCGATTACGATTAGCACTGTTCTGCATTTGGAAACGGCACTCGATGGTGTATTGCGGATAGAAGGTGGTAAAATTCTCATTTGTGAGATTTGGGCCTCCCGAGAACTGTGCAAGCTCATTAATTAACACAGGTGTAACAGCTATCACATACTTTGAAGTTACTGGAGCCACCTTCACATGGCTTTTAACAACCTCCACTGTCAGAGGCAGTGCAAGTGGGCGATCGGCTATTTCATCAGGAATCTTATTTAAAATGATTTCTACTGGCTCAGATACATAATTTCCCGCAGTAATTTTTATATCTTGTCCTAGGTCATACAAGTCCTTGTCCATAAGCAGGTACTCGCCCGACTGTTCCTTATTATAGGTGGCAAGGGCAGTTTCGTCTACTGCGAATCGAAGAATTACATCCTCGTTGACCTTGTCGCTCAAAGCCATAGTAAGAGAGATCTTCTTTCCATCTGCTGGAATCATAGTCACCTGCCCTGCGATGCCGGCTTCTCCGAGACTTTCCTGAAGGAAAACAGTCGTTTCGGCTACGTTGTATTCGGCATCATTACAACCTGCAACAAATGCTGTTGCAAGTAATACACTAAAAACATGTTTTATATATCGTTTCATATCTTATTTAATTATTTTGCTGCTACAAAATCATCATCAGTAATAATTTTTGCTCCCGGTGCAGGATTCTGCTGCTGAATACCCTTACGGAACCACTTATACGGAGTGCTACTTACAGCTTCATTATTGAACTTGTATCCGCCGAATCCCCCCTTGCGGAATCCGTTAGAAGGTTCCCATGATGCAAATCCCACAATAGAAGGCATCACATCTTTGCTCCATTTACGATTCTTAATATCTGTCCAAAAGAACCCTCCTTTCAAGCAATCCATTGCCGATTCCACATTTTCGGTAACAATGAATTTATTGGTTACCTCCTCTTCGGTCATTACAGTGCTGAAGGCTTTTACACATTGTGCGAGACGTCTGTCTTTGTCTGCTGCAGTAGTACCTGCAGAAGGTGAGGGAGTACCACCTGAAACAGAATATGCTTGTGATACAAAATAATCTACATACTGAGCCAGATTCGGAGCAAGTTGGTTGACATATCCGTCTATTAGGAACAATCTTCCTGTACCGGACATTGGACCGAAGTAATGTCCCATTTCCTCAACGAACCATCCAAAATATTTTTTATTCTGATCCAGTTTCCCGCCTGTCTCATAGTCTATATCAAAACCATCGTACCCCGATTTATAGAGGGAATCAGAAATGGCGTTTGCATATTTTGCAATCGCCGAGTGGATTGCCTCCTCATCACCGTCATCCCATCCCCAGAATGCTTCTCTTTGCTGCTCGCTACCATTAAACTCGGGTGGTGTATATCCTTGTCCTATTACATGCACGAAACCACAGATTACTACTTTAGTGCCTTTCACTTTCTGTACATATTCCAGATCAGCTTTTTTTGTCGGGGTAAGATTACGGCTATTATCCCACAATGAAATAATATCCATAGAATCTGGAATCGCAGAAAGCATAGCAGAAATATTTGCACTGCCTTCCCCCCAGCCGCTGCACCAGCCAAAAGCAACGGAATGTTCTGATGCTTTGTAATCTCTCAGAGCTTGATAATAGGCATCATCTCTATCTATCTTATCCAGCGGACAATCGTCGTACACATTTACCTCTATGTCCGTCCACTCACTGCACCCTGAAAATACAGGAAATAACACTGCAGCTAAGCTCATTCTCAATATATTGAATTTCATAATCTTTATTTTTTATTACTATTTTTGTGCCCAGAATAAATCGGTAGCTTCATTGTCGGCTCCACCAAGAAGAGTGAGCGCCTCCTGGTAGTTCTCCGTATTGAGGTCTTTTTCTTGATACGGATATCGGACTCTGCGTGCTCCACGAACTACATTTGTAATGATGCCTCCACTAAGATTGCTTACACTCGGAGCAAGTTCCGGATAGCCTGTACGTCGAAAGTCGGCCCATGCTTCCAACCCAAGTGGATAGTTGGCAATCCATTTTTGAGTAATAATCTGCTCAAGATGTTTTTCAATAGTCGATTCGGCTGTCCATGCTATCTTGACTTGGGTTTTTCGGTCATAATTCTGTGCGGCTGCAGCCTCTTTATGGCCTGCTGGAATACTGGTTTTGTTTGCAATATAAGCATCAACGCTAGCTACACCCCACTGTTCGAAAGATAACTTAATACCATTCTCATAGAATTTTTTTGCGTCTCCTGAAATCCATCCTTTGAGTGCAGCCTCTGCCAAAAGGAACTGCGATTCTGCAGCTACAAAGACAGGGAGTAAATCCTCATGTTTGAAAGTCAGCTTGCTTCTATTAGCATCATAACCAGGTAAGATTTCGTTGCCTCTTCGCATTCCTACATATTTTCCATATTGTGCTTGCCATGCTGCAGCTGCTGGTGTAAACCATTTGTCTGCTCGTCCATCATTGTATCCTACCATGTAGCTCACGAGGGAAGATGCCGGACGAAGCTCATTCCAAATAGAACCGGCAATATTGTACGGGTTACCCATTGACTTTGGATCGCGCAAAGCATTGTCTGAATTGGACATAATATAACCTATAGGAGAATTCATGGCATCTACAAAGGCTTCTTTATTTTCAGTTCTCATTGCGACTCTCATGATGATGGATTCTGCAAATTTAGCCCAAGCAGAATAATCTCCGCCATAAATCGGGTCGCTGCCAGCTAACGGTCTATATCCCGGAGCAGAAGTTACAAAATTGGTCAGCACTTCTGCGGATGACTTCAAATCGTCGATAATGTGTAAATATACATCCTCGGCCGAATCGTATGCTACGGTCATATCTCCGTCTTGCACCTGAGAGTAAGGAATCGGACCATGAATATCGACTACACGTGCCATTGACACTGCTTTAAGAAGCTTTGCAAAGGCAAAATAGTGTCCTCGACCTTCTGTTATATGCTCTATCTTAAAATAGTTGGCATAAATGGTATTGAATGCTCTATTGTAAGCACTACCGGCCCAATTGTCTGAAATGTTGAATGTATCAAAGTTCTGACCATTCCAGCGAGCATTTAATGCGAAATATCCTCCATAAGTACCAATCATCTGATCGACCATCTGAGAAGAGTTCTGCTGAACATACATCAAAGGTTCAAACATGGTTGCAATCAGTACAGAGGGATCTTCTGTACGTAGGGCAAAAGGATCGGTATTATATTCTTCAAACTTATTTGTACAACTGCTCACCGCTATTGCTGTGAAAGCTGCCAAAGCTGTTGTCTTTATTATTTTATTCATAACCTGCTAAATGTTTTAGTATTGGAATTTGATATTGAATCCAAAATTACGGTTGCTAGGGAGCATAAAGTAATCGACTCCCTGATAGTAGTTGTTTCCTGTAGAAGCAGAAAGCTCAGGGTCGAACGGTGCTTTGCAATAAATCATTGCAAGATTTCGTGCCACGAAACCAAATGTAAGTCCTACCTTATTGCTAAACAAAGCCTTAGGAAGCGTATAGTTTAAGGAGAGTTCTTGCAAACGAACATTCGTCGCATTGTAAAGATAGTATGCACCGTGACCTCCATTACCTGCAGAAATGGTTTGATAGTAGCTCTTGGGACTGATAGCACCCTGATTGACCTTTATAGGCGTTCCTTCTCTTGCTAATGCTGATGCTTCAGACACACCGTAATAATCTAGTACCCCCTGAGTACCTGAATATACAAGTCCTCCGATACGAGCGGTGATAACTACTCCGAGAGAAAGACCTTTGTAATCGAAGTTGTTGCTCCATCCAAGATTACACTTGGGTGAGAGAGAACCCACCTTGACTGGATCGACCGCCTCCATAGAGATATTACCGTTATTGTCGACAGCTACAGAGCCGTTGTAGTCGCGTTTTATAAAATGATTTACATAAATATCTGAAAGCGATCCACCCTCGCGAAGAATCACCTGAGGTGCTACGTTTGCAGTTCCAAGCCAAGACTTGCGGATTTCCGTGATTCGGTTTACTGCTCCTGTAAGCGGATTTACGATGTCGTCGCCGAGGTCAACAATCTTGTTCTTGTTGAAAGTAAATGTAAAATGGCTTCCCCATCTAAAGTCTCCCCATTTGTTGTCGTAGCCGAGCCCCAATTCTAGACCCTCATTTTGAACATTACCAGTCTGTGCGATGAAGTTTGAGTAGCCCGACGATGCAGGAAGTGAACCATACACTGTCTGGTTGAACGTATTAGAACGATAGTAAGTCGCATCAAGACTGAGACCCTCGAAGAATTTTGCATTCATTCCTACTTCCCATGAGTGAGTATTTTCAGGCTTCAAATTTCTGTAAGGATATGTAGAGTTTTGGCCCCATGTATCAGTTTGTTCGTTGAATACAAGGCTGGGATTCGAAATGAATCTTGAGAATGCATTCGCAACCATTGAATAAGATCCGCGTACTTTAAGGTATGGAATCCATTCGGGGAGTGAAACCAAATTAGAAATAATGGTCGAAAGACCTACTGAAGGATAAAAAAAAGACTTTTGATTTGAGAATGCAAGCTGTGAAGCCCAATCGCTACGTCCTGTAAGAGTAAGGTAAATGGCGTCATTCCAACTTCCTTCCGCTGAAACGAATATAGACTGAGTTTGGTCGTGCCATCCTTTCTCGTTTCTCTTAAAATGGGATGCTAAATCTAGATTATTGGCAGCAAAATGGTTGGCAACGACAAGGTCACCTGACATATAGACACTATAAAAGTATTGATCGTTCAGTGAAGCACCGACATTGGCCACCAGTCTGAATTTATCCCAACTCTTATCTAAATTGGCCATTACATCCGCATATACGGTACGGTCGTTTCCATTTTCCACACGATAGCCTCCGTTAAGGCCAGCAAGAGTAGTATTAGTAGATGCTGCGAACTTGTTATTTTGCTGTGTAGTAGATTCGTCCATTCGCACACGCCCTATGATATTGAGCCAGTCGGTAGCATTATACTGGAGTGAAGCATTGAGCATATAACGGCGTTTGTGCATCTCCCTATTCATCCTGTTTTGTATCCAGTAAGGATTTTGTATGGTATGAGCTCCTGCACCGTAAGGCCAGTATTGCATCTGTATTCCACGTGCATCATTCCATCTTTCAAATACTCTGACTTCATCAAAGTTTTCTCCTCTCGGAAAGAGGTAGAGACCTACAATAGAGTTGTTATAAACTCCTTGTGAGACGAGGTTTTTATTGTTTTGTATGATGAAATTGACACCGAAGTCAAGAATCAACTTATCTTTTGCAAATTTGGAAACATTGCGGGCTGAGAAGTTATACCTGTTATATTTGCTTTCTGGAACAATACCCGCAGAATTAGTAGTGGAAGCCGAAAGATAAGTCTGGTTACGCGCGTTTCCTGTGGAAAGAGAAATTGAGCTGATAATATTCGTACCTGTGTTAAAGAACTTGCTAGGATCGTAACTATAACTTTTCGGAAGAGGATCACCCCAGCTTTCATAATCAGCGGCAGTTTTGCCGTAGCGGCTCTGCATCTCAGGCATCATGTACGCCTTAGAAAACGTAGTGGAGTTATTGATTGTCACAGAGGTCTTACCTTCTGCTCCTTTCTTTGTATTGATGATGACAACACCGTTTGCTGCATCAGACCCGTAAAGGGCAGCTGCTGACGGTCCGGTAAGCATGTTGACAGATTCTATATCTTCAGGGTTTATGTCGGCTGCCGCTTCTGATCCCGTAGAACCTCCAAATACTCCGCCTCCACCATCGAAGTTTCTATTGTACATAGGAATACCATCTATAACGTAAAGGGCTGTATTGCCTTTCTCAATGGATTTCATACCACGCATTACCACACGAGTAGCAGAACCTGGGCCGGCTGCACCGGAATTGATTGTAACACCTGCTACCTTACCGACCAACGAATTTATAAAGTTCGCATCTTTCACTGCCGTAAGTTGATCGCCTTTTACTTCCTGCACATTATAACTCAAAGCTTTTGTTGAACGCTTGATACCTAATGCCGTTACGACTACTTCGTCCAGCTTCTGCGCCTCGTCCTTCAATATGATATTTAAACTGGTTTTTCCTTTTACTGAAACCTCCTGGGTTTGATAACCGATATAGGAAAAAATAAGTATCTGATCCGCAGTTTGAGTTGTGATTTTATAGCTACCATTAAGGTCGGTTATCACTCCGTTATTCGTTCCCTTTTCCAAAATAGAAACGCCTATTAATGGTTCGCCATTCTGATCTTTGACCGCGCCATTCACTACTTTCTCGTCCTTTGAGACGATGACGTTTTTTTTTGCTGCTAGCACAATTTTATCATCTATAATAGTATAGCTAACATTGGTTCCTGCGAATACCTGATCCAAAACATATAGTATGTTCTTTTCTGAAGCAGAAACCGATACTCGACGATTAAAATCGATGTTTTTATTATTAATAAAAAAGCCAAATCCCGATTCTTTCTGAATTCGGTGTAGTACCTCCCCAACCGTACAGTCGGTTGCTTTCAAGCTAATAGAAGTTTTTTGAGCATGCCCTTCGGATGCATACCCCAATCCGACGGAACAAATTAGTATTATGAATAGTAGTTTCATAGATAGTGGCATTTTTTTTAAAGTGCGTGCAGGCGACTTTAATCTTCCAAAAAATTGGATGATACAATGATTTTGCATAATTTTGAAACGATTTTAGTTAGAAAATTGGTAAACTCTACTTGTCGGCAAAACAAGTAAGGATCATACGACTGATTTTTCATACGGGAGGATACGGCAAATATCATCCGTATGTTTTTGGTAAACTAGGGATCTTTGTTTTTCATCGCAATATGTTTTTAAGGGATTAAGGTTTATTTATTAGTACTAATAAATATTTCTATTTTGCTTTTTTCTTTATTGGTTTGCTCATTATTTAAATAGCGCCAGTTTATCTTTGAAGAGGCCTTGATATAATTGAGTATTTGTTCCAAGCTTTTATTTATAAACTCTCCAGAGAATGAATCATCATCAGGAACATTTTTCAGAATCACAAATGTTACATTATATGTTTCGGCCAAATTATTCAATGCGTCTCTTAAAGGAGTTTGGTCAAAAATAATCTTTCCATCTTTCCAAGAAAATTCTTTTTCACCTGAAGTCGTATACAGTTGGGGCTTTCTATTTTGGGAATTATAAACTAGTTTTTGGCCCGGTTTCATTGTTATATATTCCTGTTGATGGCTGGCATTGTTGAATTCAAAATTAATTTTCCCCTCAATCAGAGTTGTTATTACATCTTCGGCATCCTTGTGAGCTTTTACATTGAATTTAGTTCCCAATACTCTAATGCTGGATTGATGAGCAGTAGAAACAATAAATTGCTTTTTCGGGTCTTTTTGGACCTCAAAATATGCTTCACCATCCAGCTGTACGTTACGTGTTTGAGAGGCAAACCGGCTGGGGAAAGTGAGCGTACTTTTTCCATTCACCCAAACTGTAGTTCCATCTGCCAATGTCACTTGCGTGCGTTGTCCGGCAGGAACAGAAACAGTCTGCATCCTTATATTTTCTTCTTGTAATACTTGTAACACGATATAAGACAATCCAAAAGCAATCACAAACACAGCAGCAATACGCATAATTCCTTGCATGGCTATTTGCAATGTGCGTTTTTTTACGGTCTTGGCACATGGTTTATCAGCATCTTGCCAGATCAGCGCATCATAGCTTTTGCGCAGTGACATAAACTTTTTTAGATTGTTAGGATCAGAGTCAATCCATGTCACAACTTCCTCTGTCTCTTGCTTAGTTGCTTTCCCTGAAATATATTTTAAAAGTAATTCTTGATGCATACAATGTCTTTTTATGAGTGATAACAACAGAAGTTTGTTCTCCCTTCATTAAGAATACCACCCACGGCGTATATTCCCTAGTACAAAAGAAGATTTTTTTTATTGTTATTAAAGAAATGTATACTTTGAGCTTGAAAATAGGAGTTTCTTTTACCTTATTCAGAGCATAAAGAAGAGAAATGGAGTATAGTCTTTCAAATTCTCGCGAAGTATTTTAACTGCCTTACTAATGTGATATTCTACCCCTTTTACGCTGATACCTAATTCATCAGCTATTTCTTGATGCGACTTTCCATCCAGACGAGCTGATATAAATGCAGTTCGCGTACGCTCTGGCATATTCTCGATTAAAGATTTAGCTTTTAACCGCAATTCTTCAGACATGACTTCTTCCGGATTACATGCTTCCAGTGTGGATATGCGAATTTCCAATTCACGTTGCCCTTTATCCAATAAATCCTGAAAGACATTCTGCCGAGTTCGGATATGTTTCAGATAATTAAGTGACTTGCTACGAATATAAGTGATTAATATAGCCTCAATACTTTCAATTTTCCCCTTTTTACTTAGTTCCCATAAATGAATGATTGCTTCGGAAACAATATCCTCTGCAACTAAATCATTATGTACATATGATTGGGTAAACAAAAATGCCTTCCTGTAATAGGCGTTGTATACATGGTTGAAATTAAGAGCCATCTTTGTGTTTTCTATAAGTGCTTAGTAAATGCAAAGAAACATATTTTATTTCAATTAGAAGAATATGCCTAACAATATCTTGCATATGCATTTATACTACACCGTTATTCTGTTTTTTCGTATCAGTATGCTACTTCTCGGAATGGTCGTTTTTTCATCAGGCAGACTTAGGCAAGACGCAAAGATTCCCTCCGCCCGAAAATGAATAATGTCATTTCGGACGGAGGGAAAATGAATGGATCGTACCTATGCTATTCTAGGTACGGGAGGCCTGACTTAGGGTTTCAATACTACTTTTTGACGGAACGATTGTCCGAAGCGATTGGTTGCGACAACCTCTGCCTGTTGGGCCTGATGGGAGGGGCGTACGCGGAAAAGGTGGTAGGTGTGATAACCGGTTCCTTTGCCTTTATTCATCGTGATGAAAGCTTGGTCTTCGTCGTCAAATGATTCCAGCACGCCTTTTTTCTCTACTCCGTCTTCATAATACTTCAGTGTCCAGGCAGGATCGTAATCCCAGATGTTGGCAACCAGAAATTCCGGTTGCGACTGGAACTCGCCCGGTTTGTAGATGCGGAACTGATAATCCAATGGCTGTCCGGTAGCTTTATACTGCCAGGATACCTGATCCCCTTTCACATTCAGCAAGAGGTAACCGTTGGGAGCTCCGCATCGGTTCACTTCTCCTGCCCACCAGGCTCCGCATGCGGCACCGATGTTGTGCTCGTAAATGTTGGGAGACACCACACGGTTCTCGTAATAATGGGTATGTCCGGCGAATATATGGGTTTGGTAAGCGTTGAGTATTTCGAATAGTTGAGCGGCGTTACGGGCGTTCCCGTCGCCATTGTGAGAATGGTTGGCAACGGGCGCGTGTAGGTTGAGTAATACCAAGGTACCCGGTGCTACGTAGCTGAGGTCTTTCTTTAGCCATTCTAATTGGGCAGGCGTGAACCGTTCTTCGTATTTTTTTTGTCCGTAGTAGTCGATGTCTTTCATCGAAATGATATGAGCTTTGCCTACGTTAAACGAATAATCGGTCGGCCCAAAGTTCGCTTCAAAGACATGCTCCGCCCATTCATCTGCTGTTGGCGTGTTGTTTAGCGCGGCGTATTGAAGATCAAAATCATGGTTGCCAATGGTGTGATACATCGTCAGGTTGAGTTTGGCGATCGACTCTTTATAAGGAGCGAAGAGTTGCATCGCATCCCAAACAATGTCACCTAGCATCATGCCGTAAATCTCTTGTCCGCCCAATGAACCTAAAGTTGCTTCCAGATCCGGCAGGGTTTCGGTACGGAAACGGTCTAGCTGCTTCTCGTTTTTCACCTGTGGGTCGGAGATCGCGATGAATACAAAGTCGTCTGTTGGGGCCGTCCGTCTTTCCAATACAAAATTGTGTTGGTTGATTTGCTGCGTTTTGTTTAGGGGTGCATAATAACCGAAGGGAAGCGCGTCTTTTATCTTGGCTTTGTATTCAGCGGGTACCGACAGGTAGACAAACTTGGACTGACAGAGGTCGGACAGCAACGAATAGCGTCCTTTCTCATCCGTTTGCGTGAAGTTTGCTCCATCCGTTACCACTACACCGGCTATCGGTTTCTTTCCGGTGTCGGTTACGACACCTTTCACTGTCACCTTCTCCTTCATCGAGGCTTGAACCACGCTGCTGCTTACCGTCAGGAGAAGCAAGAGGGAGATTAAAAGTTTACTTGTTTTCATTGAGTTCTGTGAATCTAATTAATTTATCAGCAAAGAGAGCTGAATGGAGTGAAATGGGAATGACAGAGAAGTAACATTTGCGTTTCCACGGGTGATTATGGGCAAAGGCTACTGTCCGGCAACTTCTTCGATTCGAATATACACGTTTTCTTTTAAATAAGCAATAATCCTGAGACATACTGTTTTAGCTTCATCGACCGAATGAAGAACTGCCGGCGAAAGTGGTTGAAACGTATGTATATGAAATAGTCCGTTCTATATAATTTTCAGTGTGGTCTGTCTACTAAACTCAAAACGAAGGCGAATGCAGCTTATGTTTGCGGCATGGAAATATTAAAACTCAAATAAGATTAAAAAGATGCGGAAAATAACTCTTGTAATGATGGCTTTGCTTGTACTATCGCAAGTCATATCTGCTCAAAATACGACTGAGCTGACTCAGACAATTCGAGGTGTGGTTAGCGATAACGATTCGGGAGAATTGTTGCAGTCAGCAATGGTGAAGTTAGAAGGCACTTCAATTGGCGTTACTACTGATGCGGAAGGAATCTTTGTTTTAAGTCGAGTGCCGATAGGCAGGCATACGGTCTCCGTGAACTATCTCGGTTATGAGACTTCGATCATCAAGGAGATACTTGTCGGCTCAGCCAAAGAAGTTTATCTGGAAGTAGGACTTCTTCAGAAGCCAATTGAACTTGAAGGACTGGTTGTTCGGCCCCAGATCAATAAAGCGAAACCGCTTAATGAGATGGCTTTACTTGGGGGACAAATGTTCAGCGTAGAAGAAGCAAGTCGTTTCGCGGGGGGAATGGATGACCCCGCACGTTTGGCTAGCTCGTATGCGGGGGTGGCAACGCCGAGTGTTTCGAACAACGGCATATCCGTGCGGGGTAATGCTCCGAGCCTGCTGCAATGGCGCCTGGAAGGTGTGGAGATTCCCAATCCCAATCACTTTGCGGATGTCGATGTTTTGGGAGGAGGCTTTTTATCGGCGTTGAGTAGCAATGTACTGGGGAATTCGGATTTCATGAACGGTGCGTTTCCGGCGGAGTTTAACAATGCGGTTTCGGGTGTATTCGATATGAAGTTGCGCAATGGTAATAATCAAAACTACGAGCACACTTTCCAGTTTGGCGTGCTAGGTATCGATTTTGCCTCCGAAGGGCCTATCAGCAAAAAGCAACGCTCTTCATATTTGGTGAATTACCGTTATTCGACCACGCAACTTGTAGAGAAAATACGTGGGAAAGAAGATATGGGCGGTACGCTTGGTTACCAGGACTTAAACTTCAAACTAAACTTCCCGACTCAAAAGGCAGGCGTGTTCTCTCTGTGGGGACTAGGATTTATCGATAACGTTGATCCGATTTTAGAAGATTTCGGAAAGTGGAAATACCTTGATGATGGTTCTCTGACCGGTGCCAAGCAAAAGTCCGGAGCCGGTGGCTTGTCGCATAAATACCTGTTCGGCAATAGGAAAACATCGCTTAATACCACCTTGGCAGTGACCTATTTATGGAATAGCATCGATGAAGAAGTGGTGGATCTGGACAACAACCGGAGCCCCCGAACCGATATGACGTTGAATACCACGAATCTGGTGTTTACATCCTTCGTGAATCATAAGTTCGGTGCTCGGCACACCAATAAAACAGGTGTGACGGTTACCAATATAGATTACGATATGAATTTAGATTTCACACCGACCTTTGGCAATCCGCTAGCGAATTATGCTAAAGCAACGGGAAACACGACCCTAATATCGGCCTATAGCAATTCGAAAGTAGCGCTTGGCCGAAAATTCCTTCTCTCTGTCGGCGTAAATATGCAACATCTGGCCCTCAACAAAAATACAACGGTTGAACCTCGGACCAGCCTGAAGTGGCAAGCTACCCCGAAAAGTTCTTTGGCCGTTGGGTATGGCTTGCATAGTCGGATGGAGAAACCGGATGTCTATTTTGTTAAGGATGCCAACGGGAATCAACCGAATAAGAACTTGGATTTGACTAAAAGCCACCATTTAATACTCTCTTACAACTATCGGATCTCGGATAATATGAATCTACGCGTTGAGCCCTATTATCAATACCTGTTCGATGTTCCGGTTACGGCCGATGGTTCGTTCTCGATTCTCAATAGAGACCATTACTACCTGACGGAGTTGTTGGTCAATGAGGGTAAGGGACGCAATTACGGAGTTGATCTAACATTCGAACGATACTTTCAGCGGGGGCTCTACTATATGGTTACCGCTTCGCTTTTTAACTCGGAATACCGGGCGGCTGACAACAGTTGGTACAGCACAAAGTATAACAGGCGTTTCATCCTGAATGGCTTGATCGGTAAAGAGTGGATGTTCAAACGTGATGTGCTGGGGGTAAACCTAAAGCTGACGTTAATGGGTGGCAAACGTTATTCTCCGGTAGACGAAGCGGCGACAATGGCTCATCCCGACAAAGAAGTGCAATATGATGAGACTCGGATGTATGCCGAACAGTTTTCTCCGATGTTCATAGGCGACTTCTCGATAAGCTATAAGATGAATAGAAAGCGTGTGGCACACGAATTTGCGATTAAAAGTGTGAACGCAACTAAGCAAAAGGAGTATAAAGAACATAAGTACAACATCCAAACAGGTGTTATCGAACCTTACCGTCCGGAGACATCAATGTTTAATATTAGCTATAGAATTGAGTTTTAATTCATATATTTGGAAATGATTGGTAGTGAATATAAGAATATATTATTTGATTTTCTGACACAGTCGAGATTCAAAGTGTGGCGACATCTTGTTTTCGTGTCGGCACTGATTCCAATTGCTCTGTCTCAAGCCTTCTTTGTGCTGGGAAGTGCCGAGGGAATAACTATACGCACGATATATCTCTATGGATTGGGTGTGGCCGCTGCTATGGTTGTCTTCTCCTATTTTAATATCTTCTTTTTGACGCCCCGGCTTCTGATAAAAGGTAGGTATGTGGACTATGTTTTGCTGTTTTTCTTAAGCGTTTATGGATTTGTGACAATGAAATACTTTGTTGAATCGCATATTATGGGAGTGGAAAGGGCTGTAACAGGCATCGCGTTGCTGGACTGGCTTTCAAACTCGACCTTATACGGTATCTGCATTGCCAGTAGTTCGGCGACCTTGTTGTTTAGAGAGTGGATAAAAGATAGTCGCCAAATAGATAGTCTGGAAAACAGTCAGCTTAAAAATGATATTGAGGAGTTTAAGAATCGCATCAATCCGCAATTGCTTTATTCCACGCTGAGCAGTGCGTCGGTCAAAGCTAAGTCGAACCCTCAACAGACTTCGGAGATTCTCTTCAAGCTCAGCGAACTGCTTCGATACCAGCTCTATGATTGCGCTCGGGAAAGGGTATTATTAGAATCGGAGATTAAATTCATCGAGAATAACCTGACCTTGCGACAAGAAAACTCGCTGTTCCGGTTCGGCTATTCCATATCGGCGGAGGGTGATACAAGCCTGTTTGTTGCTCCCGCAGTGTTCATGCCATTAATCGACATCGTCTTAAACCAGAAACCTTCGCATCTATCTATCGCTTTTAAGGTTGATGCTCGGTTGAGGCTTGTATGCACGGCCTCGGGTACTAATTTAAGAGATTGCAATCTCTTGAAAATCAAACAACGGCTGCAACTACTCAACAGAGAGTTCGAATTGGTAAAAACGGATGAGTCCATAACATTAGTGCTATGCTGAGTAAATTTAACTATGTGATCTCTAACCTACTCTTAAAGTCGAACTATTGGATTTTGAGACATTTATTGGTGCAGTTGGCCGTTGTGCTCATTAGTATCAATGCCTTGTGGGATGCGTCGCTGCACCTTATTCCCAATAGCTTTGCGGACTGGTTGGCTTATTTTTGTGTAATCAATGTACTTATCTACGTCAACGCTTATCTGCTTGTCCCTCGCCTGCTATTGCAAGGAAGGGTTAAGCTATACCTATTTCTCACTCCGCTATTAATCTTATTGATAATACTGGGTGTGGGTATGATTCAAAGTGGCTCAGACAATCATTATATAGGAACTCCACCCCTGATTGGTCTGTCGGCAGGCTTCTGTGCATTCGCCCTTTTTATTATAGGATTGACTACGCTTCAGCTGTGGAAGTATCGCATGGCTAATGCCCAACGGATTAATGACCTGAAAAATGCGACCATGGAGGTCGAGTTGGCGAGTCTTCAGAATCAGATCAATCCCCATTTCCTATTCAATGTGCTTAATAATGCGAATATTCTGGTTGATGAGGATGCGGATAAGTCCTCATTCATGCTTTCAAAACTAAATGAGTTGTTGCATTATCAGGTCGAGAGAGAGGCAAGAGAGCTGGTTCCGCTGAATGAAGACTTGAAATTCCTGGAAGACTATCTGGAACTTGAAAAGATGCGGCGAGATCGGTTTACATACAACATACGCGTAGTAGGAGACAGCAATATTGAGGTTCCGCCTTTGTTGTTTATTCCATTCGTCGAGAACGCGGTTAAACACAATCCGGGGAATGACTCATACGTAGACATCGTTCTTCGAATTGCCGCCGGGAAGTTGTATCTTAAGTGTGAGAATCCGAAGGCGCAAACCGGTTATCCACGCAAAGAGGGTGGGATAGGCTTGCGTAATATCAAACGCAGACTCGACCTGTTGTTTGAGGATGCCTACAAACTCGAACTGATTGATAAAGAGGAAAAGTATACAGTAATAATGGAACTCAAAATATGAAGTGTATAGTTGTGGACGACGAGCCTATCGCTCGCCGAGGTATAAAGAAATTAGTTAGTAAAATCTCTTCTCTGGAGTTCGTGGGGGCTTTTGAAAGTGCGGAGACAGCAGCGGATTTTATGAAAGATAACCCTGTTGATCTTATCTTTCTGGATATTCGAATGCCGGGCATTAGTGGCATAGAGTTTGCCCGGAAGATTTCGGAAACTACTCTTATCATATTTACAACCGCATTTGCTGAGTTTGCTATTGATAGTTATGAGGTTGATGCCATTGATTATTTGGTGAAGCCTATAAAGCCCGAACGGTTTAGTAAAGCTGTTGAAAAGGCGATTTACTATCACGAAATGTTGCTCTCGGAAGAGCGTAACACAAATGTGGAGCAAGTGGAGAATAGTTTTATGTTTATCAAATCAGATCGCCGATTCTTCAAGGTCAACTTTGATGATATCTTATTTATCGAAGGGCTTAAAGATTATGTGATAATCCAATCCGAAAGTCAGCGATTGATAACCCATATGAATCTCAAAACGATCCATGAGCAGTTGCCGCAAAGTCAGTTTATACGAATAAACCGATCCTATATAGTCAACAAAGATCGCATAAATTCCTTTAGTAATAATGATGTGTTTATTGACAAATATGAAATTGCTATTGGGAATTTCTACCGGGATTCGTTCTTTGAGTCGTTGATGGGGCAGGGATAGCTTGAGCGGGAAAGACAAAGTCTCTGTCTACACTTTAGCATTGCAGAGCAAGTTGTCCTTTGCAACAGGTTACAAATCGGGTAGCACAAACGATTTATTGACTACTTATTTAGTAATAATCGATTGTGGAATAAGTCATTTTGATGAGGGGGTAATTAACCAGTTACCCCTTGTTTTGTTTCTTCCCTATCATTAAAGATACTGTACCCCAAATGGAAAGTGATACACCTGTAATTATAGATAAGAACCATTTAGTAATAAAACAATCAGCATTAGATAAGTTCATTATCATATAGATTAAAGAAATTAGTATAATACCAATTCCAAGATACTGAATTACATTACCTGTTTTCATACGAGTAAGATTTAAAAGAGTTGTAACTGTGGCAAATGTATGAACTATTCTTTAAATAAACAAAAGTGAACTGTTGATTTCTCGCTCATGGGTAAGATCGCTATCATTTTAAAGAATTGTGTTATTCACAGAGTATACAAAGATATGTTGTATGAACTCATCTTATGAAAAATAACAAGTCCCACAAATCTAAGATTTGTGGGACTTGTTATTTCAGTACTCTTTGAGCTTTCATTTGTTAGCGGAAAGAGTGGGATTCAAACCCACGGAACGGACAAGCCGTTCACCGGATTTCGAGTCCGGCCCATTCGATCACTCTGGCATCTTTCCTTTTACGGGTACAAAAGTAGTGAGTTTTTGGTTTCGTTATTCTCCTAACGGACTCTTTTTTCAAAAAAAGTTGCAACCCGAACGCTACTATTCGGATTGCAACTTCAAAGACTTCCCGCTTTTGTTTCGCGCTTTACTTCTTTTTTAATATTATGGACTGACCGTAGAAGTTATTGGCTGCGTCGATCATCTCTACCAACTTATTCCAGTTTGCTGCCGGTTCATAGTTGTGCTTATAGATCTTCTTAGCCTTGATGCGCAGGGTCGAACCGTCTATGTCGGCAGAAGAGATAAAGGCCCCACATGCATTGTCAACGCTCTGATTTAAAGTCTGGATATTTTCTGCGGTATATCCGGCAGGAATTTCCACCTTGATCTCATGCTCATAGCTGCGGGCATAGGCATATAGATATCAAGTGTGCGTTGCTGGTTACTTTCGTCCAGAGTGAGCTGACTTCCAATCAACTTTCCGGCATCCAGAATGTAATTATTTCCGGCACGTTTCACCAAACCGTCGAGGGTGTATTTGACATCATAGATCATTTGCGGTGAATCAGGGGTTACACCTAAGGCGGAGAATGAATGTTCTTTAAGTTCTTTCACCTCGAGGTCGTGATAGGACTTAATCTCGTCTTTAGCCTCAGTCTCCTTCTCCTTGCGTATTTTGGCTAGAGAAGCTTCATGCGATTCGATCTCTTTCTTATTTTTAGCGGCTTTTACTAGCAACGTCTCCATGTAGGTTTTTTCGCCTAGCCAAGTATGTACGGAGTCTCGCCAGTCAGCGGCAGTAATCAAATCAGAATAGCGTCCGTTGGCTTGATGTCCCGAAAGAAGTGTCCTACGGTTAATATCCAGTGTTAGCGAATTATCTTCTGCCAGGCGTACCGTCATCTCTGTTTTGTTCATGTTCTGATCGGCACTCGATACCGGGATAACCATTTCACTTTGTCTTTTCTCAAGGTTACTAAAGTTAATCGTGTTGAATGTCTTAGGTGTGACCATTTGAACGGTTTCCCCCTCATAAGAGGCATATGGCCCGATGTGGTATCTGTATCTGGGAGGACCGAAAACCTGGCTGTCTTGATTGGCTACCAGAACAACGAAGTAATCCCAGTAAGCAATGGCATCCTGATTACGTGTATCAAACCGATCGGTTACAAATCCGAATTTATAGTCTATCTTGTATTTACTAAACAACGCGCCCAGCGTAGAGATATAAGTTTTGTATCTTGTCGTATTATAAAGCTGAACCTCGTTAGTTAGAGTCAGATTGATATACTCGGCTAATTGCTTTTTGTCGAGAGACGGATTCTTTTTGAGGTGCTTCTTTATACGTTTATTCAACGTTTTGACTGCAAGATAATAGGAGCTTCCGTTATAGGCATGCATCGCATCCTTTAGTATCTGTTCGGGAGGTAGGTTCTTGTGTAGTCCCTTTCCACGGGCCGTCAGCGGTTTGTATATTTTCTTATTCGAGTTATACAATACGCATAGACGTATGGTTGGGAACTGGCGGTAGGGCGACAACCATTTCGACTCGGGAGTCTTGGCTATATCAGTTTGTTTGACGTCTAATACGATATCCCCATCTTCGTTCGTTGACTGAGTGAAATCGGGTGCTCCATTGAGTAAGCGGTACTCGTTCGTCATGTTCTTACTCAATTCGCAGTGTACCGAGTAGGAGAGAATCGGGTATTTAGAGGCAAACGTAAATACCTGCTCGGGGATATTCATGTAGTCAATCCGCCCTTCCTCGTGGTAGAAGAAATCCAGAATGTCACCGACTTCCAGATCGGAAACGGCCAGTTTTTTATTGCTTTCTTTATCCTTCTTGCCTTCAGTGATGGAAACAGCCTCGCTAATATCCACCTCTTTAATGGTTCCGTTGGGTTTGATAACACGTACGCCAATCACATTTTTATAGATTGTTTTGGAATAATACCCCATGGTTTTATCCGACTCCTTGAATTGGATTTCGGCGTTGTCGGCTAAGGCCTTCTTGTCGTTCAGCTTGATCATTTTACGGAATACGTGCATGTAATTAAGCTCTTTATTCAGTCCGAAACCAAGCAGCCCTCGGCCGGTGTATCGTATGCGGGTGCTGCCTGTGGCATATACCTCCTCGTGCAAAGCCAGGATAACAGCCGACTCGTCTTTATATTTCTCCGGTACATTGTAATTTTTAAACTCAGCTTTATCCCACGCCCATATTGAGTCACGTACCGTTTGAGCATACTGCTTATAATCATCAGCAAAAGCGGCTTGCGTAATAAGCATCGCCACAATAAATACATAAAATCGGTTTAATTTAGTCATACTTCAGAATGTTATACTTTAGTTAGTTAGTAGTACAATTTGTTCTGCGTAGCTCTTTTTTAGCAGATTGATATCATCATTCCATTGCTTGAATGTAGATTTCTTAAGTAGCGGATCTTTAATCATCACTTCACTTCGGTATGTAAGTATGTTGCCTTTTCGAGTGTAAGAGCTGATAAACAGATAGTTTTCCCGGTCGATGAGCAGGTTCTCGGGCGTATGAGTCAAGGAGTATTCGGCCGGGATAATGAGCTCTATTTCTCTGACCATGCGGTAACGATACGGAAACAGCAGATCATTCTTCCGTTTCTTCAGGTCTATGAGCTGACTGCTGAAGTCCTGAGTCAGATCCATGCCGATATAAAGCTCTTTATCCAGTTGTTGAATGCCGGATTTATTTTCCAGCAAGTAGCACAAGCTGGTAGCATGAGTCTTGGGAGTTTCACCTCCCAGTTTCAGGTTGGCGGCTTTATCCTGTACGTTACCCCTTTCAGCAAAATTCTTCAAGGCTTCGCTCACCTTGTCTTTAGGGGTGGCGTGGATCAAAGAGAGTATTCTTTCTTTGGCCTCGCCCATGAAATAGCGGCTCACTTCTCCATTCAGTTGGTTGTCTTTGATTGTGAATTTACAGTGTAGACTATCTGTATTCGCTTGGGGCGAAGCAACCGGAACGCGGTCCAGTATAAACTGATCTTTATTTTGAATCATCACCTGTCTTCCCTGAATACTTTGTGGATATTCTCCCAGAGGCATATATTCGTAGGTTGGGTCCAGGTAATACATTTTCCCTTCATAGAAAAGCGTACATATCATGTGATTGTCTACCGACAGGTTAGGTGTACTGTAATCGTAGGCAATATGGTTGGTCCCGAGCCAAGTGAGACGCGCGTCGAATCCTTCGGCTTCCAGTAAGGCTTGAGTCAGATTTGCCATTCCTTTGCAGTCTCCGTATTTTTTGCGCAACACTTCTTGGGCGTCGTCCGGTTTGAAGCCGGCTATTCCATCTTCGAAAGCAACGTATCGGATGTTGCTTTGTACCCAGGCATAGATGCTTTTGATTTTCTCCAGATCATTTGCACAATCTTTCGTAATCTCTTTGGCTTTATTGGCTATGATATCTTTGTCATTATTCATATCACTTATGATATGTTGATACCACGCGTATTGGTCGGCGAGCGTTTCGAAGTAGGTGGTTTTTACCCCTTTTATATCTGCTTGCTTATTGAGTACAAGAATGTGTGGGTAAATAAAGGTAGGCCCTTGGCTGAACGCTTCACTTACCATCGCGTTCTGATCGTTCAGTGTATATACGTAAGTCTTGGATTGGTCTTTCTGGTTGGTCAATATCTCTTTGGTGACATTGTTTTTGAAATTGTAGTCGACCAGCTCTACTTTCATCCAAGCCGGCACAACAACCCGGACTGTTTTACTCTTCACGAATTGTGACTCGGCTAATGGAATGATGGTGAAATAGCGAGGGTTGTTATAGGACTTTTCGAACTCAACCTGAGCGGTTTTGCCCTTTTCGTTCATATTCAGGCGGAAATAGCAGATTTTCGCATCCGAATAGAATATATTGTTCGAACTGTATAGCTTATACTGAGGCATTACCCCCTTGATACCCTTTACTTTGACTCTGTCGATGGACGATTCGTTATTGTACATTTCGTATACATCAATATGGCTGGCCATACGGCTTGCCTCATATTCGGCTATATACTTTTCTTTGATAACGATCTGCCCGTTTTTATCGGTCGTGTATTCATAAGTAACATCTTTATGAGTAATCAGGATATTGTCATCCTCCGATTGAGCGATCGTTCTGACATTAGCCAGGCATAATATCAGAAGTAAAACAGCTAATTTGCGCATAGTTTATTTTTTGAGAATAGGATAATAAGTCCGATATAATTGGTGATAACAAATATTCCTTGAATTATTTGGTTAACGAAGTCTTTGAAATAATCCAGTCTTTTGGCAATCATGCAATAGTGATGTCCTAAATTTAAATATACCCTTTTATCTATGTTTATCTTTAATGAAATGGTTGGCAAATATATGATTTTTATTCTTTGATACAAAATTATTAAAAAACGGATTCCTTTTAAATAAATAAGAGGAGACATTTGCTCCTCTTACATGCTTTTTATTTTCTTTTTTTATGTGATTATTTCTTGTTTAATACGTGGTGTTACTTGCTAAAGTAGCCCGATTCAATTTTCCTATCTCGTTCATCTTTAAGACGCTCTTTCTCCGCTTTATAGTTGTTTTTCAACTTCTTCAATTGCGTTTTTTTGGTTTCTTTGGATGCCGAGCTATCTTCAATACGCTCTTTTTCTCTTTCATACTTCGACTCTAGCTTGTCCAGGCGCGTCTCATAACTGTCTTTGATACTGTCCCGCAGATCTTCATTTCGATACTTATGCTCGTAACGTTTTTCCCAAGTTGCGAGCTGGCTTTCGGAGAGAACTTTTCGAATGGCATTTCTATGCTCAATCGCCAAAGCCCGTTTGCGCTGTCCTTTCTCATATCCGGGCAGGTTGCTTTGGCCGATTGCTCTGAACTTTGCCCCGACTTCTCGATTCATTTTCTTGATTTTTGCAATTTGGTCGGTTGACAGGTTCATTACCTTATCCGATTCGATTCTTTTGTAAGAGTCGAAATCTGCGTTTTGACTGTATGCAGACAAAACAAATGCAGATGTAATTAAAATTAAAATAGCTCTTCTCATAATTTAATTAGTGAAAAATAAAAACAGGTGGCGAAGATATGGCAAAATAAGTATTGCTGACTTACCTCTTGCTCTGATTTGCCGATTTTAATAAAACTTTATCGTTTTTTCTCTCTTGTTTTTGATCGTATAATCCCTTATCTATTCGCTGTCCACTAGTAATAAACGAGGATTGTCTGACAACCTTTAAGTAGGGTTAGACCGGTTGTAAATACACGTTTTACCGGCATTCGTAAATGCGACTTATCGAATGGGAAACCCGATGTTTTGAACAAAAAACATTCGGTATGTGTTTTTTTATCTAAAGATATTTATCTTTGTCTCGAATATTAAACATATGAATTTATGAAGAAAATCTTAGGTGTTTTATTACTGATAGCTCTATGTGCCGGAATGGCAATACCTGCTCAGGCACAAATACATTTTGGTGTAAAGGGTGGTTTAAACTTATCGAAAGCAAGCTTCTCTAATGTGGGAGATAACTTCAAAAAAGATAATTTTACCGGGTTCTTTATCGGTCCGATGGCAGAATTTACGATTCCGATAGTCGGCTTAGGTGTGGACGGTGCTTTGCTGTTTTCGCAGCGAGGAATTGAAGCTGAGGGAGAGAAGATCAAACAGACTGGGCTCGATATTCCAGTCAACTTGAAATATACAATCGGGCTAGGTGACTTCTTAGGTTTATATCTGGCAGCAGGCCCTGACTTCTATTTTGATTTTGCAAAGAACAAGCAAGTGTTGCAGAGCTTTGATACAGACAAAAAAAGAACAGAGGTTGGTATTAATCTTGGCGCAGGTTTGAAGTTGATTAATCATCTTCAGGTTGGAGTAAACTACAATATTCCGTTGGGCGATTCAGGCAAGTTCCTTGTGGACGGTGCCGAAAGTGGTTCCTATAAGACTAAAACCTGGCAAGTGTCTGCCGCCTACATTTTCTAAATATAACCACGAGTTAACATAGTAGAATATAAGGAGCTTCCACCCAAGGATGCTCCTTTTTTTATATCTTTGCCGCTACGATGAAAAAGTTTGTAGATGTCATATTACCCTTGCCGCTTCCCAAAAGCTTCACCTATTCTTTACCCGAAGAATATGCAGAAGAAGTGAAAGTGGGGTGTAGGGTAGTGGTACCGTTTGGACGAAAAAAGTATTATACAGCCATTGTTTGTAATGTTCATTATTATGCTCCGACGGAGTATGAGGTGAAAGATATATCGACATTGCTCGACGCTTCGCCCATCCTGCTTCCCATGCAGTTTAAATTTTGGGAATGGCTGGCTAATTACTATTTATGTGCGCAAGGAGATGTTTACAAGGCGGCATTACCGTCAGGCTTAAAGTTGGAAAGTGAAACAATTGTTGAATGTAATCCGGACTTTGAGGCTGTTGTACCCTTATCGGAAAGAGAGCAACGTGTGCTCGACCTGTTGTCGGCCGAGTCGGAACAGTGCGTGACGAAATTAGAGAAAGATAGCGGGTTCAAGAATATTCTTACCATCATAAAATCACTCCTCGACAAAGAAGCCATTTTTGTGAAAGAAGAGCTACGCCGCACATACAAGCCGAAAACTGAGGCGCGGGTGCGCTTGGTAGGCACGGCGGATGAGCGGAGGCTGCATATCCTTTTTGATCTTTTGGGACGCGCTCCGAAGCAGTTGGCTCTGTTGATGAAGTACGTAGAATGTTCGGGTGTGCTCGGTGGCGGTACGCCTAAAGAAGTCTCCAAAAAAGAATTGCTGCAACGTGCGGATGTGTCTACGGCTGTCCTGAACGGATTGATTGAGAAACAGATCTTTGAAGTCTACTATCATGAAATCGGCAGGCTCGATCGGGAAGTTAAGCTCGTTACCGAACTAAGTCGATTGAATGAGTTTCAGCAGCGGGCACATGATTCGGTTGTGGAGAGTTTTAAAGAGAAAAACGTTTGCCTCCTTCACGGAGTGACCTCTAGTGGAAAGACGGAAATCTACATTCATTTGATCGAAGAGACGCTGCGGCAGGGAAAGCAAGTGCTTTATTTATTGCCGGAGATTGCGCTGACTACACAGATTACCGAACGCTTGCAACGCGTATTCGGTTCCCGGTTGGGTATCTATCACTCCAAGTTTCCGGATGCCGAACGGGTCGAGATCTGGCAAAAACAATTGGGAGAAGAAGGATACGACATTATATTAGGAGTGCGTTCGTCAATCTTCCTGCCATACCGGAATCTAGGTTTGATCATCGTAGACGAGGAGCATGAAAACACCTATAAGCAACAAGATCCGGCTCCCCGTTACCATGCCCGTAATGCTGCGATTGTGTTGGCTGCCATGTATGGCGCTAAAACCCTTCTGGGAACGGCAACCCCCTCTATCGAAACATGGAGTAATGCCACGAGCGGGAAGTATGGGCTTGTGTCATTGAATGAACGCTATAAAGAGATACAATTGCCGGAAATTATCCCGGTGGATATAAAAGAACTTCACCGGAAGAAGCGGATGGTGGGACAGTTCTCCCCCTTACTTATACAATATATAAAGGAGGCTTTGGATCAGAAACAACAAGTTATTCTATTCCAGAACCGCCGGGGATTTGCGCCAATGGTAGAATGTCGCACATGCGGCTGGGTGCCCAAATGCAAAAACTGTGATGTGAGCCTGACCTATCATAAAGGTATCAACCAACTGACTTGCCATTACTGTGGCTATACATACCAATTGCCCAGGTCCTGTCCGGCATGTGAAGGTACGGACATTGTGAACCGTGGGTTTGGTACGGAAAAGATAGAAGACGACATTAAAGTTCTCTTCCCCCAAGCAGCCGTTGCGCGTATGGACTTGGATACCACGCGTACTCGTTCGGCTTACGAGAAAATTATTGCGGATTTTGAAGAAGGGAAAACGGATATCCTCATCGGTACGCAGATGGTATCCAAGGGGCTAGATTTTGATCATGTGAGTATCGTAGGCATTTTGAATGCAGACACCATGCTTAACTATCCCGACTTCCGTTCCTACGAGCGAGCCTTTCAACTCATGGCACAAGTGTCGGGACGCGCCGGGCGGAAAAACAAACGCGGGCGAGTGGTTCTGCAAACGAAAAGCATCGATCACCCCATCATCCGGCAAGTAATCGCCAATGATTATCAGGAGATGGTAGGAGGCCAATTGGCTGAACGGCAAATGTTCCATTATCCTCCCTATTACAGATTGGTCTATGTCTATCTGAAAAACAGAAATGAACGCTTGCTTGAGCAGATGGCTTTTGCAATGGCTGAGAAGCTGCGTGCGGTATTCGGCAGCCGGGTATTGGGCCCGGATAAGCCACCGGTGGCACGTGTGCAGACTCTTTTCATCAAAAAAATTGTGGTCAAAATCGAACAGAATGCCTCCATGAGTCGTGCCCGTGAGCTGCTGTTGGGCATTCAGCGTGAGATGTTGGAAGATGAACGGTTTAAATCGTTGATTGTTTACTACGACATGGATCCCATGTAATTAATAAATAGAAATATGGCGAAGAAAATATTATTTGTATGCTTGGGCAATATCTGTCGCAGTTCGACGGCAGAAGGTGTGATGCTACACCTCTTGAAAGAAGCCGGATTGGAAAAGGAGTTTATCATCGACTCGGCAGGTATGCTATCATATCACCAAGGAGAGTTACCCGATAGCCGTATGCGAGCTCATGCGGCCCGCAGAGGTTATCAGTTGGAACATCTTTCGCGTCCCGTACAAACAGAAGACTTCTACAATTTCGACCTGATTATCGGCATGGATGATCGCAACATCGACGACTTGAAAGAGAAGGCTCCCTCTCCGGAAGAGTGGAAGAAGATTCATCGCATGACCGAGTATTGCACACGCATCCCTGCCGACCACGTGCCCGATCCTTACTACGGAGGTTCGGAGGGCTTTGAATACGTACTCGATATTCTCGAAGATGCTTGTGCCGGCTTGCTTACTTCTTTAACTCCGGATAACTGATTCGGGTGTGATACGCGATTTTAAGTTTCTCTTTAAATACAGTCTTCACCGTTGCGATATCCTTGAAGGTGATCGGACATACTTTAAAATATCCTTCCGTAACCTGTGAGTCGATAATCTTATCTACCAGGTTACTGATACTCTCCTCTGTATATTCGGGTAAGCTACGTGAAGCGGCTTCTACGGCATCGGCCATCATCAGGATGGCTGTTTCCTTGGAAAAAGGATTTGGTCCCGGATACGTGAATAGCTCCTCATTAGGTTCTTCGCCGGGGTGTTCATTTTTCCATGAGATATAAAAGAATTTAGTCTTCCCTCTGCCGTGGTGGGTACTGATAAAGTCCTTGATCACTTTGGGCAGATTATGTTTTTCCGCCAACTTTAGTCCGTCTGTGACGTGACTGATGACCACCTGAGCACTTTGTTCATAGCTCAGGTTCTTGTGCGGATTGATTCCTCCCGACTGATTCTCCGTAAAGAAAGCAGGATTCTCCATCTTGCCAATGTCGTGATACAAAGCACCGGTACGCACCAACTGGCTTTTGGCACCAATGCGGATCGCCGCTTCGGCAGCCAGATTAGCTACCTGCATCGAGTGTTGGAAAGTACCCGGAACGGTTTCCGACATTTGTCTCAGTAAGTCATTGTTGATATTAGAAAGCTCTACCAGTGTTACGTTGGAGGTGAATCCGAAAGTCTTTTCCAACAGAAAGAGTAGGGGATAGGCGAACAGCAATAAAATCCCGTTAATAACAAACGAGATATACATACCCGTATTCAGTTTTGAGAAGTCATTCGACAACCCGTTTTCCGTCATCAGCTCGAAGGAGAAATAAATAGCGGCGTAGGTTAGGATAACCAGTAAAGCCGTGCGGAACAGCTGCGAACGTTGCGATAATTCCCGCAGGCTGAAGATAGCCACTAATCCCGCTGCGAGTTGTGTGAGTATAAATTCGTGCGGGAACCTCAACGATATGGAGCAGATCAATATCGTAATGACATGCGTCAGAAAAGCGGTTCGCGAATCGAGGAATATACGGATGATGATGGGTAGCATCGCGTAGGGGATGATATACACATTGAATAGGTTGTGAGATACCAGAAAGGCAGTCACTACGTTGTAGAGCACAATGATGATAAATAGCAACGACAGGCTCCCTTTGCGTTCGTAATAGTCTTTGCGGAATAAATCCAGGTAGAGCATAAAACAGAGCACAAGTACCCCTACGAATAAAATCTGCCCGGCCAGCATCAGGTCTGTTTGCCCCAGCGATTCACTTCGTTTATTAGACTCCATGCGCAGAGATTCCAAAATATCATACGTTTCCGGACTGATAATCTCGCCCCGGTCAATAATCTTCTGTCCGCTCACCACTACACCCTTTGCCCAGGGGTAATTGTTCAGCAGATCCTTCTTCGCCGACTCAGACCGCTCACTGTCATAAGTCAGGTTGGGCATAATATATTCATTGAGAGCACATTGCTGTAGAATATCCCGGTTGAAATGTGTGGAGTCCGCCGAAAGTAGATGTTCGTAGGCTTTTCGGACCGTGTAGATATAGTCGGTCGGCTGAGCGTTGGCGAGCTTATCGCTGACGATCATGATCGTCAGGGTACTATCTTTATAGAGGTGTTGATTGTCGTTGGTCGAAACAATTCCCGCCGCGTAAATCTCCTTGAGCGTTCGCTCGATATATCGCAGATATTCGGTGGATGGAAGTATGCTTTTAAGCGTCGATTGGTAATTGCTCCTCAAGCGGGTAAGCGCTTCTTTTTCGATGTCCTTATTGAGTTGATAGTAGGGTTGGAAAGACTTCATGAGACTATCCTGCTCGCGTTTTACGACCGTTTTCTCTTTGTAGATCGGGAAGTCAAAAGTTGCGATTAGTTTACCGTATTTCCACGGCTTATTTATGTCAAATTGATAGTTGAATTTCCCATCGCGAGGCAAGAAATATACAATAAGTGTTACGCTTGTTACGAATAACAGTATTTTGTATATCAAATTTCTCCGAGAGAAGCTCTTTTTAATCTTTCTATATTCCATAATGGTTGAAATTTTTGCGAAAAGTACGAAAAAAAACCATAGTGTGGAAAAAAAGGTTTAATTTTGCCGCGATTTATCTATATACTAACCCAATATTATGGCAGAAAGAAAAGTAAGAGTCCGTTTTGCTCCCAGTCCTACCGGAGCATTGCACATCGGCGGTGTGCGTACAGCTTTATATAATTACCTATTTGCACGTCAACATGGCGGGGATATGATCTTCCGTATCGAAGATACTGATTCCAACCGATTTGTTCCGGGCGCGGAAGAATACATTATTGAGTCTTTTAAGTGGTTAGGTATTCACTTCGACGAAGGGGTGACCTTTGGCGGAAACTGCGGTCCGTACCGTCAGTCTGAACGTCGGGAGATTTACAAGAAGTATGTACAGATTCTGCTAGATAACGACAAAGCCTATATCGCATTTGATACCCCTGAAGAATTGGACGCTAAACGAACGGAAATAGCGAATTTCCAATACGATGCTTCAACTCGCGGAATGATGCGCAACTCATTGGTTCTATCCAAAGAAGAGGTTGACGCCCTGATTGCAGCAGGTAAACAATACGTGGTTCGTTTCAAAATCGAGCCCAATGAAGATATACATGTTAACGATTTGATTCGTGGTGGAGTCGTTATCAATTCATCCATCCTGGATGATAAAGTGCTCTATAAATCGGCTGATGAATTGCCGACCTACCACCTGGCCAATATAGTAGACGACCATTTGATGGACGTTTCCCATGTCATCCGTGGCGAAGAATGGTTGCCGTCGGCTCCGTTACACGTGCTGTTGTATCGTGCTTTCGGCTGGGAAGATACCATGCCTTCTTTTGCGCACCTACCCTTGCTGCTCAAGCCCGAAGGAAACGGAAAGCTGAGTAAGCGTGACGGCGACCGTCTGGGATTTCCGGTGTTTCCACTCGAATGGCACGATCCGAAAACGAACGAAGTTTCTTCAGGATACCGTGAATCGGGCTATCTGCCGGAGGCGGTGATTAACTTCTTGGCTTTATTAGGCTGGAATCCGGGCAACGAACAGGAAGTAATGTCGATGGATGAGCTGATCAGCTTGTTCGACTTACACCGTTGCAGCAAGTCCGGCGCTAAGTTCGACTATAAAAAAGGACTTTGGTTCAACCACCAATATATACAGTTGAAATCGAATGAAGAGATTGCCGAGCTGTTCTTGCCGGTGTTGAAAGAACACGGTGTAGAGGCTCCGTTGGAGAAAGTCATTGCCGTAGTGGGCATGATGAAAGACCGGGTGACCTTCGTGAAAGAATTATGGGATGTTTGCAGCTTTTTCTTTGTGGCTCCGACCGCATACGATGAAAAGACCGCCAAGAAACGTTGGAAAGAAGATTCTGCCCGTTGCATGACTGAACTAGCCGAAGTATTGGCCGGCATCGATGATTTCAGCATCGAAGGGCAGGAAAAAGTTGTCATGGACTGGATCGCAGCCAAGGAATATCATACCGGAAACATCATGAATGCGTTCCGATTGACATTGGTGGGCGAAGGAAAAGGTCCGCATATGTTCGACATCTCCTGGATATTGGGTAAAGAAGAAACATTGGCTCGCATCAAGCGTGCCGTAGAAGTATTGAAGTAACTGCGTTGATATGCTTTATAATTTAGCTATAGTCTCTACGACCTTTTGGTCCATCTGATCGCTCCATTTAGCCGGAAGCCTCGTAAAATGATGAAAGGACATTGGGTTGTATACGAACTCCTCCGTCAGCAGGTGGAGAAAGGTGAGAAATATATTTGGTTTCATGCTGCTTCCTTAGGAGAATTTGAACAAGGACGTCCGTTGATTGAACAAATCCGGGCTAAATACCCCAGCTATAAAATATTGCTGACCTTCTTTTCGCCATCGGGCTATGAAGTGCGCAAGCACTACCGGGGGGCCGATATCGTTTGCTATCTGCCGTTCGATAAGCCGCGTAACGTGAAGAAGTTCCTCGGAATTGTGAATCCGTGCATGGCATTCTTTATCAAGTACGAGTTCTGGAAGAACTACCTGGATGAGTTGCACAAGCGACGTATTCCGGTGTATAGTGTCTCTTCAATTTTCCGTCGGGATCAGATATTCTTCAAATGGTACGGAGGAACCTATCGCGGTGTATTGAAAGATTTCGATCATCTCTTCGTGCAGAACGAAGCCTCGAAACGTTATCTTTCGAAAATCGGTATCAATCGCGTCACCGTAGTCGGTGATACGCGCTTTGACCGGGTACTGCAAATTCGCGAGGAAGCGAAAGACCTCCCGTTGGTACAGAAGTTTAAAGGAGAAAATTCGTTTACTTTCGTTGCCGGAAGCTCGTGGGGCCCGATGAAGATCTGTTCCTCGAATACTTTAACAACCATCCGGAGATGAAGCTCATCATAGCTCCTCACGTGATCGAAGAAAATCATTTGGTGGAAATTATCAGCAAACTCAAGCGTCCTTACGTACGCTATACCCGTGCTGATGAGAGAAATGTACTTCGCGCCGACTGTTTGATAATCGACTGTTTCGGCCTGCTTTCATCCATCTATCGATATGGTGAAATTGCTATATTGGCGGCGGATTCGGAGTAGGTATTCACAATACGCTGGAAGCTGCCGTGTATGGTATACCTGTGGTTTTCGGTCCGAAGTATCATAAATTTATGGAAGCCAGACAGCTGATTGAAGCCAAAGGAGCTTACTCGATCAAGGATTATGAAGAATTGAATGAACTTCTCGAGCGCCTTAAGACCGATGAAGCCTTCATGCAAGAAACCGGAGCGAATGCTGGTTATTATGTGACCAGTAACTCCGGAGCAACCGATAAAGTTATGCAGATGATTAATTTCTAACGAACCGTTGGACTCTATAAACGCCAAGCGTCCTGCCTTTTTTGAGGGTAGGACGCTTGCTGTTTATACGGAGTTCTGATCTATTCTTTATACCATTGCGAATACATCAGGTAATTGTGCGCTATCTTTTGGTTAAGTTCCTTTGCCTGCTCCGGGTCTACCTTCTTGATGAATTTAGCCGGAACTCCTCCCCAGATGCTACCCGGTTCGATTACGGTATTACTCAGTACCAAAGAACCGGCAGCTACAATCGAGCCTTCACCAACTACGGCCTGGTCTAAGATGGTCGATCCCATTCCGATTAAAGCATAATCTTTGATTGTTGCCCCGTGGATGGTTACATTGTGCCCTACGGAAACATAATCGCCTATTTCGATGGTCGATTTTTGGTATAGCGTATGTAGAACGCTTCCATCCTGAATATTTACCCCGTTGCCTATTCGTATCGAGTTGACATCGCCACGGAGTACCGTGCAGAACCAGATGCTGCAATCGTTTCCTATAACAACGTCTCCTATGATGGTGGCATTGTCTGCCAGGTAGCAATTGTCTCCAATCTGCGGGTCAAAGCCACGCACTGATTTGATTAAAGCCATAAAATTTTAGTTTTAATGATGTTTTTATCTGAATGCAGTCCTTGCCTGTTCGACACCCGGGTGTCAAGCAGACTGAGACCCGGGTCTTGAACATAACTACACCCGGGTGTCAGACATGCCAACACCCGGGTGTCGAACAAGGTTCGTTTAAAGGGGAAAAGTCGCCTCCTGCAACCAATTTTTTTCCGCTGTGCTAAGATCCGGAGAAAGCTTATTGTAAACAGTCTGGTGGTAGTTGTTTAGCCATTCGATCTCTTCTCGCGTGAGCATCTCCTTGATAATGCCTTTTTTGCAGATAGGGCATAGCGTGATGGTCTCGAACTTGAAGTACTCGCCAAACATGCCTTCTTTGTCTTTGCAAACCAGCGTCAGATTTTCGATGCGTACTCCGTGACTGCCGGCTTTATACACACCGGGTTCGTTCGAAGTAACCATGCCCGGTTGCAGAGCTACGGGATTCTCATTCATGCGTATGCTTTGAGGTCCTTCGTGCACATTGAGGAAATGCCCGACTCCATGCCCGGTACCGTGTAGGAAGTTCATCCCTCGGCTCCAGATAGGCATACGAGCCAACACATCAAGCTGTGCGCCGCGTGTTCCGGCAGGGAATTTCGCCATGGCCAAGGCCGATGTGCCTTTCAGAATGAGCGTATAATCGGTCTTCTCTTCTTCGGTCAGTTCGCCTAGGGCAATGGTACGCGTAATGTCGGTTGTCCCGTCCATATATTGTGCGCCTGAATCTAAGAGTAAGAAGCCTTCCGGATGCAGGGTCGCGTTGCTTTCGGGCGTTGCCGAATAGTGTACGATAGCTCCATGTGCCCGGTAGCCTGCAATCGTATCAAAGCTTTCTCCCTTATAGAGTGGCTGTGCGGCGCGGAATTCGTGAAGTTGTTGGTCGACGCTGAGTTCGGTCACTGTCTCGGAGGGAACCGCCTCTTCCAGCCATTTCAGAAACTTAACCAACGCTACCCCGTCTCGCTGCATAGCTGCATGAATACCGGCAATTTCCTGCTTGTTTCGGATTGCTTTGAGTAGGGCAACAGGCGATTCGCCCCGGATAATCCGACATTGCGGCTGGATAGAAGAATAGACGGCGTAGTTCGTTTTCTTTGGATCGACCAAGATGCTCTCTCCTTCGAAACGGTGTAAGTAGGTCTCTATTTCGTCGTAATCCCGCAATTCGACCTGCTGTTCTTTTAGGTAGGCTGCCACTTCCGGGGTAACTTTTTCCGGAGAAATGAAATAGATCAGTTGATCCTGGCAAATCAGTAAGTAGCTTGTTACTACCGGGTTGCAATGCACATCGCTTCCTCTCAGATTGAGTACCCACGCTATTTCATCCAGTGTGGGCAATAGCAATGCGTAGCTGTTCTTCTTGGTCAGTTCGCTCCGAATCTGCGCGACTTTCTCTGTACAACTCGTACCGGCGTATTGAATATCATAGATGAAAGCAGGTGCAAGAGGCATGGGAGGGCGATCTTCCCAAATAGTTTTCAACGGGTCGCCGAAAATGTCGACACGTAAATTGTGAGCCGCCAGTTCTTTCTGCATCTCTTCAACCTGGTAGGCGGAAAACATCTTTCCGTCAATGCTAATTGATTCGCCGGGCCTTAAATGCTGGCAAATAAATTCCGGAATACTTGGAACTCCCGGCAACATTTCTTTGTATAAAGTGATGCCGCTTCCTTCGAGTTGTTCCTCCGCTTGTAAAAAATAACGAGAATCCGTCCACAAACCGGCTTGATCTTTTAGGATGACAGCTGTACCTGCCGAACCGGTAAAACCGGAAATCCATTCACGCGATTCCCAATGAGGGGCTACGTATTCACTAAGGTGAGGATCGGTGCTGGGAATAATAAATCCCCGGACAGCGTTCGGATTGAATGTCATCCGTAACGCGTGTATGCGCTCGCTTATACTCTGCTTCATACTTTAATGTATTTGTTAATCTCTATCTAATTGTCTTCAAATATACAAACTTTCGACGGTTAATACTTTGTTGGTGAATTGTTTTTGAGAAATATTCGCAGAAAGTTTTGTGAATAAAGAAAGTATGTGTAATTTTGCGGCGCATTTTGACTCAGAGTTTTTAAACCATAACATATTTAATAATAAAAAGATGATTGTAGTACCTGTAAAAGAAGGCGAGAACATCGAAAGATCGCTGAAGAAGTTTAAAAGAAAATTTGAAAAAACTGGTATCGTTAAAGAATTGAGAAGAAGACAGCAGTTTGATAAACCTTCTGTCGTTAAAAGATTTAAGAAAGAACGTGCCGTTTACGTACAAAAACTTCAGGAAGTAGAAGATTAATAAATCGTAATTTCCTTTGAATTATTGAATTCTTTTTCATACATTCGTTGCAGGATTATAGATGTAGTGAATTATGTTAATTGAATCTTTTCTCGATTATCTCCGGTATGAACGGAATTATTCTGAACGGACAATCCTCGCTTACGGCGAAGACCTCTGTCAGGTTCGGAATTATGTGCAGGAGGAGGGTGGAGAATTTAATCCCGCAGAAGTGAAAAGTGAACAGATTCGTGGATGGATTGTTTCATTAATAGATCTGGGTTACACGTCGACTTCTGTAAATCGCAAGCTAAGTTCGCTCCGATCGTTTTATCGATATCTTTTGAAACAAGGAGAAGTGGAAGTGAATCCGTTACGCAAAATAGCGGGTCCAAAGAATAAAAAGCCACTACCCGTTTTTTTGAAAGAGAGCGATATGAACAAATTGTTGGATGATACCGACTTTGGAGAGGGTTTTATAGGTTGTCGAGATCACTTGATTATCGAGATGTTTTATGCCACCGGCATGCGGCTCTCGGAGTTAATCGGTTTGAATGACAGCGATGTGGATTTCTCAGCTTCTCTCTTGAAAGTGACCGGGAAGAGAAATAAGCAACGGTTGATTCCTTTTGGTGATGAACTGCGGGATGCAATGCTTGCTTATATTAATATAAGGAATGAAGAAGTTTTGGAGCGGTCGGGTGCTTTCTTTATAAGAGAAAACGGCCAACGACTCTACAGAACGTTAGTCTATGATTTAGTGAAACGGAACTTATCAAAAGTGGTAGCGCTTAAAAAGAAGAGTCCTCATGTATTGAGACATACCTTTGCTACAATGATGCTGAATAATGACGCAGAATTGGGAGCGGTAAAGGAACTTTTGGGTCATGCAAGCCTTTCGGCTACAGAGATCTACACGCACACCACGTTTGAGGAACTTAAAAAAGTGTATAAACAGGCTCATCCAAGAGCTTAAAAAAGGAGGTAACTATGGATGTTAGAATTCAATCAATTCACTTTGACGCGTCAGAGCAATTGCAGGCATTTATTCAAAAGAAAGTGTCTAAGTTGGAAAAATATTACGAAGATATAAAGAAAGTAGAGGTGTCGTTAAAGGTGATTAAGCCAGAAGCTGCTGTGAATAAAGAGGCTGGTATAAAGATTCTCGTACCTAATGGAGAGTTTTATGCAAGCAAAGTGTGTGACACATTTGAGGAAGCAATAGACTTAAATATAGAAGCACTTGAGAAGCAGCTGGTGAAATACAAGGAAAAACAGCGTAATAAATAAAAAAAAACGCAAATGTTTTGCGGAAAAGAAAGAAATAACTAAATTTGCAGCCGTTTCGCTCGCAATAGAACGTAACGGTTGCATTTTTTTGATAAAACCGCCTCTTTAGCTCAGTTGGCCAGAGCACGTGATTTGTAATCTCGGGGTCGTTGGTTCGAATCCGACAAGAGGCTCAAGGAAAGATGAAAGTCAATCCTATAACAAGAAAGAGAATAAAAGGTTGTTATTCTGCTTCGTAATAATACGAAAAAAGGGCAAATACCAGAGTGGCCAAATGGGGCAGACTGTAAATCTGCTGGCTTACGCCTTCGGTGGTTCGAATCCATCTTTGCCCACAGACAGAGTAACAACTTTGGCAAGAATGCGGAAGTAGCTCAGTTGATAGAGCATTAGCCTTCCAAGCTGAGGGTCGCGGGTTTGAGCCCCGTCTTCCGCTCTCCTTTTTCTTGCTGTTATAGCTCAGTGGTAGAGCACTTCCTTGGTAAGGAAGAGGTCCCGGGTTCAAGTCCCGGTAACAGCTCATAACAAAATGAATGCTGATTATTAATCAAATAAATAACAAGTAAAGCTATGGCTAAAGAGAAATTTGAACGTACCAAACCGCACGTTAACATCGGTACAATCGGTCACGTAGACCACGGTAAGACAACGTTGACAGCTGCTATCACTACTGTGTTGGCAAAAAAAGGTCTTTCAGAATTGCGTTCTTTCGATTCAATCGACAACGCTCCTGAAGAAAAAGAAAGAGGTATTACTATTAATACTTCACATGTTGAGTACCAAACAGCTAATCGTCACTATGCACACGTAGACTGTCCGGGTCACGCCGACTACGTTAAGAACATGGTAACTGGTGCTGCTCAGATGGACGGTGCTATCATCGTAGTTGCTGCTACTGATGGTCCGATGCCTCAAACTCGTGAGCACATCTTGTTGGCTCGTCAGGTAAACGTACCTCGTCTGGTTGTATTCATGAACAAATGCGATATGGTAGACGATGAAGAAATGTTGGAACTTGTTGAAATGGAAATGAGAGAACTTCTTTCATTCTACAACTTCGACGGTGATAACACTCCGGTTGTTCGTGGTTCTGCTCTTGGCGCATTGAACGGCGTTGAAAAATGGGAAGACAAAGTAATGGAGTTGATGGAAAATGTTGATACATGGATTCCACTTCCTCCGCGCGATGTTGATAAACCATTCTTGATGCCAGTAGAAGACGTGTTCTCTATCACAGGTCGTGGTACTGTTGCAACAGGTCGTATCGAAACTGGTATTATCCACGTAGGTGACGAAATCGAAATCTTAGGTTTAGGTGAAGATAAGAAATCAGTAGTAACTGGTGTTGAAATGTTCCGTAAACTTTTGGATCAAGGTGAAGCTGGTGACAACGTAGGTTTGTTGTTGCGTGGTGTTGACAAGAACGAAATCAAACGCGGTATGGTTCTTTGTAAACCAGGTCAGATCAAACCTCACTCTAAATTCAAAGCAGAGGTTTATATCTTGAAGAAAGAAGAAGGTGGACGTCACACTCCATTCCACAACAAATACCGTCCTCAGTTCTATCTACGTACAATGGACTGTACTGGTGAGATTACTCTTCCAGAAGGAACAGAAATGGTAATGCCGGGTGATAACGTAACGATCACTGTAGAGTTGATCTACCCAGTAGCATTGAACACTGGTCTTCGTTTCGCTATCCGCGAAGGTGGACGTACAGTAGGTGCTGGTCAGATTACAGAAATTATCTAATCTGTCACAATAATAAGCTCAGCTTCCGGTTCGCCGGGAGCTGAGTATTATACAAACGGGAGTAGCTCAGTTGGTAGAGCACCGGTCTCCAAAACCGGGTGTCGGGAGTTCGAGCCTCTCCTCCCGTGCTAATATTATTGAAATGAAAAAAATAATAGTTTACATCAAAGAATCTTACGACGAACTTGTTCATAAAGTATCATGGCCGACGTATTCTGAACTTGCTAACAGCGCAGTAGTTGTTTTATATGCTTCCCTGCTCATTGCACTGGTAGTGTTCGCGATGGACTTCTGTTTCCAGAATTTCATGGAAAAAATTGTTTATCCACATTAAAAAAAACGAGGATTTTAAATGGCTGAGATTGAGAAAAAATGGTACGTTCTGCGTGCTATTAGTGGAAAAGAAACCAAGGTGAGAGAATACCTCGAAGCCGATATCAAAAACGGTAATCTTGGTGACTACGTGTCTCAGGTATTGATTCCAACAGAAAAGGTATATCAGGTTCGCAATGGCAAAAAAATTGTGAAAGAGAGAAATTATCTTCCTGGTTACGTTTTAATAGAGGCTGCTTTAGTTGGTGAGGTAACTCATCATCTACGCAATACTCCGAATGTGATAGGCTTTTTAGGTGGTTCCGAGAAACCGGTGCCACTCAGACAATCGGAAGTGAATCGTATACTTGGCACAGTAGATGAACTACAAGAAGCGGGTGAGGATATCAATATCCCGTACACTGTAGGAGAAACTGTGAAAGTTGCTTTTGGACCTTTTAGCGGATTCAGTGGTATCATTGAAGAAGTGAACAATGAAAAAAAGAAACTAAAAGTCATGGTGAAGATATTCGGGCGCAAAACGCCGCTCGAATTGGGCTTTATGCAAGTGGAAAAAGAATAATGCAGAATTGTTACGCTGTAGTTATTCATCGTTTAATGTTTATATATAAATCAATTTAAAAATGGCTAAAGAAGTTGCTGGACTAATCAAATTACAGATTAAAGGAGGCGCTGCAAATCCATCTCCTCCCGTAGGACCTGCTTTGGGTTCTAAGGGAATTAACATCATGGAGTTTTGCAAGCAATTTAATGCCAGAACCCAAGACAAGGCAGGTAAAGTATTACCTGTTATTATTACTTACTATGCAGATAAGTCTTTTGATTTTGTAATCAAGACTCCTCCTGTTGCTATTCAATTACTTGAAGTAGCTAAGGTAAAGAGTGGTTCTGCTGAGCCTAATCGTAAGAAAGTTGCTGAACTTACTTGGGAACAGGTTCGTACGATCGCTGAGGACAAAATGGTTGACTTAAACTGTTTTACTGTAGATGCTGCCATGAAGATGGTTGCAGGTACAGCAAGAAGTATGGGTATCGCTGTAAAAGGGGAGTTCCCGGTTAATAATTAATAAACTTCAATTGGAATGGGTAAACTGACAAAAAATCAAAAGTTAGCTGCAGAGAAGATTGAAGCAGGGAAAGCATACTCACTGAAAGAAGCTGCATCTCTTGTAAAAGAAATCTCTTTTACAAAATTTGACGCTTCACTGGATATTGACGTACGTCTGGGCGTTGACCCGCGTAAGGCAAACCAGATGGTGAGAGGTGTTGTTTCACTTCCTCATGGTACTGGTAAGCAGGTACGTGTTTTGGTGCTTTGTACACCAGACGCTGAGGCTGCTGCAAAAGAAGCTGGTGCTGACTATGTTGGTCTGGACGAATATATTGAAAAGATCAAAGGTGGATGGACCGATATTGATGTAATCATCACTATGCCATCTATTATGGGTAAAATTGGTGCGCTTGGTCGTGTGCTTGGTCCTCGCGGATTGATGCCTAACCCCAAGAGTGGCACTGTAACTATGGATGTTGCTAAAGCTGTTAAAGAAGTAAAGCAAGGTAAAATTGACTTTAAGGTTGATAAAAGTGGTATCGTGCATACTGCTATCGGTAAAGTTTCATTTACTGCTGAACAAATTCGTGATAATGCAAAGGAATTTATTTCTACGCTACTTAAACTGAAACCAACTGCGGCAAAGGGAACATATATAAAGAGTATTTATCTTTCTAGTACAATGAGTGCGGGCGTGAAAATCGATCCGAAATCAGTGGATGAAATCTAAAATAAAATAGAAATTATGAGAAAGGAAGATAAAAGTACAATTATAGAGCAAATTGCTGCTACAGTTAAAGATTATGCTCACTTCTATCTGGTAGATATTACTGCTATGAATGCTACGGCTACTTCTGCTTTGAGAAGAGAATGTTTCAAATCAGAAATTAAGCTAATGGTAGTGAAGAATACACTACTTCAAAAAGCACTTGAAGATATGGAGGACGATTTCTCTCCGCTTTACGCTTCTTTGAAAGGTACTACTGCCATTATGTTTAGCAACATAGCTAACTTGCCTGCTAAACTTATTAAAGATCGGGCTAAAGATGGTATACCGGGACTGAAAGCTGCGTATGCAGAAGAAAGCTTCTACATTGGTGCAGATCAATTAGATGCTCTCGTTTCTATCAAGAGTAAGGAAGAAGTTATTGGCGATATTATTGCCTTGCTGCAATCACCAGCCAAGAATGTTATTTCTGCTCTTCAGTCAGGTGGTAACACAATCCACGGAGTCCTCAAGACTCTTGGTGAGCGTACCGAAGCATAATATTTTTAAAAGAAAGGTGTCAAAACCTTGAGGGATAAAATCCTAATATTTTCAAGAATCAATAAGTATTTAAACAATTAAAATCATACAAAAAATGGCAGATTTGAAAGCTTTTGCAGAACAACTAGTTAACTTGACAGTGAAAGAAGTTAATGAACTTGCAACTATCCTTAAAGAAGAATACGGAATTGAACCTGCTGCTGCAGCTGTTGCTGTTGCCGCTGGTCCTGCTGCTGCTGCTGCAGTAGAAGAACAATCTTCTTTCGACGTAGTATTGAAAAGCGCTGGTGCAGCTAAATTGCAAGTTGTTAAGGCCGTTAAAGAATCATGTGGTCTTGGCTTGAAAGAAGCTAAGGACTTGGTAGACGGTGCTCCTAGTGTAGTAAAAGAAGGTTTAGCTAAAGACGAAGCAGAATCATTGAAGAAAACATTGGAAGAAGCTGGAGCTGAAGTTGAACTTAAATAACATTGGCCTGGTAATCAGGTAATTCGGTTAGGAATCCTTCACAAGAGGATTCTTAACCTTTTTGTGTATATATTTAAAAATAGGTTCTCCAAATTCATTAACAGATGTCTTCAACTACTGAAAATCAAAGAGTTAATTTTGCTTCAACTAAGAATCCGCTGGAATATCCGGATTTCCTGGAAGTACAATTGAAGTCATTCCAAGACTTTCTACAATTAGATACCTTACCTGAAAAGCGTAAGAACGAAGGATTGTACAAAGTGTTTGCTGAAAACTTCCCCATTGCCGACACAAGAAATAATTTTGTTCTTGAGTTTTTGGATTACTATATTGATCCGCCGCGTTATACCATTGATGATTGTATAGAGCGTGGGCTTACTTATAGTGTTCCCTTAAAAGCAAAACTTAAGCTTTACTGTACCGATCCGGATCACGAGGATTTCGATACTGTAATCCAGGATGTATTCCTTGGTCCAATTCCGTATATGACAGATAAAGCAACTTTTGTCATTAATGGTGCCGAACGCGTGGTTGTTTCGCAACTTCACCGTTCTCCAGGCGTTTTCTTTGGCCAAAGCGTACACGCTAATGGTACAAAGCTTTATTCGGCTCGTATTATTCCATTCAAAGGTTCGTGGATTGAGTTTGCAACCGATATCAATAACGTGATGTATGCGTACATCGACCGGAAGAAAAAACTACCCGTAACAACCTTGTTGCGTGCTATCGGATTTGAAAACGATAAAGATATTCTTGAGATTTTTAACCTGGCTGAAGATGTTAAGGTTAATAAGACAAATCTGAAGAAAGTGCTCGGTCGTAAACTGGCAGCACGTGTTTTGAAAACTTGGATAGAAGATTTTGTTGATGAGGATACCGGTGAGGTAGTTTCTATCGAGCGTAACGAAGTTATCATCGATCGTGAAACCGTACTGGAGGAAGACCATGTAGCTGAAATTCTAGAATCGGGTGTTCAGACAATTCTTCTGCATAAGGAGGAACCGAATCAGTCCGATTATTCAATTATATATAATACGCTTCAGAAAGACCCGAGTAACTCTGAGAAAGAGGCTGTGCTTTACATTTACCGTCAGTTGCGTAATGCAGACCCGGCAGATGATGCAAGTGCTCGTGAGGTTATCAACAACCTGTTCTTCTCTGAAAAAAGATATGACCTTGGTGATGTAGGCCGTTACAGAATCAATAAGAAATTGAACTTGACGACTGAAATGGATGTACGCGTTCTCACAAAGGAGGATATTATTGAAATTATCAAATATCTGATTGAGTTGATTAACTCAAAAGCAGATGTAGATGATATCGACCACTTGAGCAACCGTCGTGTTCGTACAGTAGGCGAACAGCTTTCTAACCAGTTTGCTGTCGGACTTGCTCGTATGTCACGTACAATTCGTGAGCGTATGAACGTTCGCGATAATGAAGTATTTACACCAATCGATTTGATTAATGCGAAGACTATCTCTTCCGTAATTAATTCATTCTTTGGTACAAATGCTTTGTCGCAGTTTATGGACCAGACAAACCCGTTGGCGGAAATTACGCACAAACGCCGTATGTCTGCTCTAGGTCCTGGTGGACTTTCTCGTGAACGTGCCGGATTTGAGGTTCGTGACGTACACTATACACACTATGGCCGTCTTTGCCCAATTGAAACACCGGAAGGTCCGAATATTGGTTTGATCTCTTCATTGTGTGTCTTTGCGAAGATCAATGACCTAGGGTTTATCGAAACTCCTTATCGCAAGGTGGAGAGTGGTAAAGTAGACCTTACTGAAAAGGGGTTAATCTACTTAACCGCTGAAGAAGAAGAAGATAAAGTTATTGCTCAGGGGAATGCTCCGCTGAATGATGACGGTACATTTGTACGTATGCGTGTTAAGTCTCGTCAAGATGCAGACTTCCCGGTTGTAGAACCATCGGAAGTAGACTTGATGGACGTTGCTCCTCAGCAGATTGCTTCAATTGCGGCTTCTTTGATTCCGTTCCTCGAACATGATGATGCGAACCGTGCGCTGATGGGCTCGAACATGATGCGTCAGGCAGTTCCATTGTTGCGGAGTGAAGCTCCAATCGTTGGTACAGGTATTGAACACCAATTGGTGAGAGATTCACGTACGCAAATTACAGCGGAAGGCGATGGGGTTATTGAATATGTCGATGCGACAACTATTCGTATTTTGTATGATCGTTCAGAAGATGAAGAGTTTGTAAGCTTTGAACCTGCTCTGAAAGAATACAGAATTCCGAAGTTCCGCAAGACAAACCAGAACATGACCATTGACTTGCGCCCTATTTGTGCGGAAGGACAACGTGTAAGCAAAGGCGATATTTTAACTGAAGGCTATTCTACTGAGAATGGAGAATTGGCGTTGGGTAAAAACTTGCTGGTTGCATACATGCCTTGGAAAGGTTACAACTATGAGGATGCAATTGTATTGAACGAACGCGTAGTTCGCGAAGACTTGTTGACTTCTGTTCACGTTGAAGAATACTCGCTTGAAGTTCGTGAAACGAAGCGAGGTATGGAAGAATTGACTTCTGATATTCCGAACGTAAGTGAAGAAGCAACTAAGGATCTGGACGAAAACGGTATCGTAAGAATCGGTGCTCGTATTCAACCGGGTGATATTATGATTGGTAAGATTACGCCGAAAGGTGAATCTGATCCATCTCCGGAAGAAAAACTACTTCGTGCCATCTTCGGTGATAAAGCCGGTGATGTGAAAGATGCTTCCTTAAAAGCTTCTCCTTCTTTGAAAGGTGTAGTGATTGATAAGAAGTTATTCTCGCGTGTGGTCAAGAACCGTAGCTCGAAGTTAGCTGATAAGGCATTGCTTCCGAAAATAGATGATGAATTCGAATCACAGGTAGCTGACCTGAAACGTATCTTGGTTAAGAAGTTGGTAAGTCTGACAGAAGGAAAGCCTTCTCAAGGAGTTAAAGACTATTTAGGTGCCGAGGTCATTGCTAAGGGTGCGAAATTCACTGTTTCTGATTTCGATACTTTCGACTTTACCGCTATTCAACTGAGTGGCTGGACGAGCGATGAGCGTGCGAATAGTATGATTCGTGACTTGATCATGAATTATATCAAAAAATATAAAGAACTGGATGCTGAACTGAAGCGTAAGAAGTTTGCGATCACGATTGGTGATGAACTTCCCGCCGGTATCATTCAGATGGCTAAAGTATATATTGCCAAGAAACGTAAGATTGGTGTAGGTGATAAGATGGCTGGTCGCACGGTAACAAGGTATTGTATCGCGTATTGTACGTCAGGAAGATATGCCGTTCTTGCCCGATGGTACTCCGGTAGACATTGTGCTGAATCCGTTGGGTGTACCTTCTCGTATGAACATTGGACAGATCTTTGAAGCTGTACTGGGCCGTGCCGGTAAAACTTTGGGTGTGAAATTTGCCACGCCAATTTTTGACGGTGCTACCATGGAAGACTTGGATGTGTGGACTGATAAAGCTGGTTTACCTCGTTATTGCAAAACATACTTATGTGATGGAGGATCGGGTGAACAGTTTGACCAACCTGCTACTGTAGGTGTAACTTATATGTTGAAGTTAGGCCACATGGTTGAAGACAAGATGCATGCTCGTTCTATAGGTCCGTACTCTTTGATCACCCAGCAACCACTTGGTGGTAAGGCGCAATTTGGTGGTCAGCGCTTCGGAGAAATGGAGGTATGGGCACTCGAAGGTTTTGGAGCCGCTCATATCTTGCAAGAAATCTTGACTATTAAGTCTGACGATGTGATTGGACGCTCGAAGGCTTATGAAGCGATCGTGAAGGGTGAACCAATGCCACAACCTGGTATTCCGGAATCTTTGAACGTATTGTTACATGAGTTGAGAGGTCTTGGACTAAGCGTCAACCTCGAATAATTAACAAACTGAGAAATGAAAATTGAAAATGAAAAACGAATTTGGTTTTAGTTTGCAGTTTTCATTTCGCTGGTTTTTTAATTTTTAGTTTTTAATTTTCCATTTTCAATTAAATATAGAGTATGGCTTTTAGAAAAGAAAATAAGTCGAAGAGTAATTTCTCGAAGATCTCAATTGGACTGGCTTCTCCGGAAGAAATTCTAGAGAATTCGAGTGGTGAAGTTTTGAAGCCTGAAACCATCAATTACCGTACTTACAAGCCTGAGCGTGATGGCTTATTCTGCGAGCGCATCTTTGGTCCGATCAAGGACTATGAGTGCCATTGTGGTAAGTATAAGCGTATTCGCTATAAAGGTATTGTATGCGACCGTTGCGGTGTGGAAGTTACCGAGAAGAAGGTACGTCGCGAACGTATGGGGCATATTCAGCTAGTTGTGCCTGTAGCACATATCTGGTATTTCCGTTCGCTTCCCAATAAAATAGGTTACTTGCTGGGAGTGCCAACAAAGAAACTGGATTCTATCATATATTACGAACGCTATGTCGTGATTCAGGCGGGTGTAAAGGCTGAAGACGGAGTAGCTGAATTTGATTTGCTTTCTGAAGAAGAATATCTGGATATTTTGGATACACTTCCGAAAGATAATCAATACCTGGAAGATACAGATCCTAACAAATTCATCGCTAAGATGGGTGCAGAGGCTATTTATGATTTATTAGCCCGTCTGGATTTGGATGTACTGTCTTATGATTTGCGTCACCGTGCCAGCAATGACACATCGCAACAGCGTAAGAATGAGGCATTGAAACGTCTGCAGGTAGTAGAATCGTTCCGTGCTTCACGTGGGCGTAATAAACCTGAATGGATGATTGTACGTATTGTACCGGTTATTCCGCCGGAATTGCGTCCATTGGTTCCATTGGATGGTGGCCGTTTTGCCACTTCCGACTTGAATGATCTCTACCGTCGGGTAATTATTCGTAATAACCGTCTGAAGCGATTGATCGAGATTAAGGCACCTGAAGTGATCTTGCGTAATGAGAAACGTATGCTTCAGGAATCAGTTGACTCACTGTTTGATAACTCACGTAAATCAAGCGCAGTGAAAACAGATGCCAACCGCCCACTGAAATCTTTATCTGATAGTTTGAAAGGAAAGCAAGGACGCTTCCGTCAGAACTTATTAGGTAAGCGTGTGGACTATTCTGCACGTTCGGTAATTGTCGTTGGCCCGGAATTGAAAATGGGAGAATGTGGTATTCCAACGTTAATGGCTGCTGAACTTTACAAACCTTTTATCATCCGTAAGTTGATAGAACGTGGTATTGTTAAGACTGTGAAATCTGCAAAGAAGATTGTAGATCGCAAAGAAGCGGTTATCTGGGATATTCTTGAGCATGTGATGAAGGGACATCCGGTCTTGTTAAACCGTGCCCCGACACTTCACCGCTTAGGTATTCAGGCATTCCAGCCTAAAATGATTGAAGGTAAGGCTATTCAGTTACACCCGTTGGCTTGTACGGCATTTAATGCTGACTTTGACGGTGACCAGATGGCTGTTCACTTGCCTTTGAGTAATGAAGCTATTCTTGAAGCTCAAATGTTGATGCTTCAATCACATAATATTCTGAATCCGGCGAATGGTGCGCCGATTACCGTACCTGCACAGGATATGGTTCTCGGATTATACTATATCACAAAACTACGTTTTGGCGCTAAAGGTGAAGGTTTGACTTTCTACGGCCCGGAAGAAGCTCTGATTGCTACAATGAAGGTAGAGTGGATATTCATGCTCCAGTAAAAGTTGTAGTGAAAGACCTTGATGAGAATGGCGAAATTGTAGATATTATGCGCGAAACATCTGTTGGACGTGTAATTGTGAACGAAATTGTACCGCCTGAAGCAGGATATATCAACGAGATTATTTCCAAGAAATCACTACGCGATATCATTAGTAATGTTATTAAAGTGTGTGGTGTTGCCAAAGCTGCTGACTTCTTGGATGGTATCAAGAATCTGGGTTATCAAACCGCATTTAAGGGCGGTCTGTCCTTCAACTTAGGTGATATCATTATTCCGGAGGAGAAAGAAAAACTCGTTCAAAAAGGATATGATGAAGTTGAGCAGGTCGTGAACAACTATAACATGGGTTTCATTACCAATAATGAACGTTATAATCAGGTAATTGATATCTGGACGCATGTGAACTCAGAATTATCGAATATTTTGATGAAGACTATTTCATCGGATGATCAAGGATTCAACTCTGTGTATATGATGTTGGATTCTGGAGCTCGTGGTTCTAAAGAACAGATTCGTCAGTTGTCCGGTATGCGTGGTTTGATGGCTAAACCGCAAAAAGCAGGTGCTGAAGGCGGACAGATTATTGAAAACCCTATTTTGTCGAACTTTAAAGAGGGACTTTCCGTGTTGGAGTACTTTATCTCTACCCACGGTGCTCGTAAAGGTTTGGCGGATACAGCGTTGAAAACAGCGGATGCGGGTTATTTGACTCGTCGTCTGGTTGACGTTTCTCACGACGTAATTATTACGGAAGAGGACTGTGGAACACTTCGTGGTTTAGTATGTGCTGACTTGAAAAACAATGATGAGGTTATTGCTACACTATACGAACGTATCTTAGGTCGTGTTTCCGTTCATGATATTATTCATCCGACTACTGGTGAACTATTGGTTACTGGCGGAGAAGAGATCACGGAAGAAGTTGCTAAGAAAATTCAAAACTCTCCGATTGAGAGTGTGGAAATCCGCTCTGTATTGACTTGCGAATCGAAGAAGGGAGTTTGTGCTAAGTGTTACGGACGTAACCTGGCTACAAGCCGAATGGTTCAGAAAGGTGAAGCAGTTGGTGTTATTGCCGCTCAATCTATTGGTGAGCCGGGTACACAGTTGACTCTGCGTACTTTCCACGCCGGTGGTACTGCTGCAAATATTGCAGCTAATGCTACAATCATTGCTAAGAATGATTCCCGTCTGGAATTTGAAGAGCTTCGTACGGTAGACACGGTTGATGGATCAGGACAAGCAGCAAAAGCAGTAGTAGGCCGTTTGGCTGAAGTTCGCTTTGTGGATGTAAATACTGGAATCGTTCTTTCTACGCATAATGTGCCTTACGGATCTACCTTATATGTATCCGATGGAGATTTGGTTGAAAGAGATCAATTGATAGCCAAGTGGGACCCATTTAATGCGGTTATTATCAGTGAAGCAACTGGTAAGATCGAATTTGAAGGTGTTGTTGAGAATGTGACCTATAAAGTAGAGTCTGATGAAGCAACAGGTCTTCGTGAAATTATCATCATTGAATCTAAAGATAAGACCAAGGTTCCTTCTGCTCATATATTCTCTGAAGCAGGCGAACTGATTCGTACATATAACTTGCCGGTAGGTGGTCACGTTATTGTAGAGAATGGCCAGAAGGTAAAAGCGGGTGAAGTAATTGTGAAGATCCCGCGTGCAGTAGGTAAGGCGGGTGACATTACGGGTGGTCTTCCTCGTGTTACGGAATTATTTGAAGCACGTAACCCATCCAATCCGGCAGTCGTATCTGAAATCGATGGTGAGGTTGCAATGGGTAAGATTAAGCGCGGTAACCGTGAGATCATTGTTACTTCCAAGACTGGTGAGGTGAAGAAGTATTTAGTTGCATTGTCTAAACAGATTCTGGTACAGGAAAACGACTATGTACGTGCTGGTACTCCATTATCTGATGGTGCGACTACACCTGCTGACATCTTGGCTATTAAAGGCCCTACAGCTGTACAAGAATATATTGTAAATGAAGTACAGGATGTATACCGTCTACAAGGTGTGAAGATCAATGATAAGCACTTTGAGATTATCGTTCGTCAGATGATGCGTAAGGTACAGATTGAAGAGCCGGGCGACACTCGTTTCTTGGAACAGCAAGTGGTAGATAAACTTGAGTTCATGGAAGAGAACGATCGTGTTTGGGGCAAGAAAGTTGTGCTGGATGCAGGTGATTCTCAGAACTTACTGCGTGGTCAGATTGTAACTGCCCGTAAGTTGCGTGATGAGAATAGTATGCTGAAGCGCCGTGACTTGAAACCGATTGAGGTTCGTGATGCTGTTGCAGCCACGTCTACTCAGATACTTCAAGGTATTACTCGTGCTGCTTTGCAGACATCTAGCTTTATGTCAGCTGCTTCTTTCCAGGAAACAACGAAAGTACTTAACGAAGCTGCTATTAATGGTAAGATCGATAAGCTGGAAGGTATGAAGGAGAATGTGATCTGTGGACATTTAATCCCTGCAGGTACTGGACAACGTGAATTTGAAAAAATTATAGTCGGCTCTAAAGAGGAGTATGATCGGATCTTGGCTAACAAGAAAACGGTACTTGACTACAATGAAGTAGAATAATACAATTCAATTGACTATATGAAAGAGGAGTGATTGTCGCATGCGACATTCGCTCCTCTTTTTTTTGAATATTTTTTTTAAGCGCACTTACTTTGTTGTCCGCTTGCTAGGGCTTTCTGTCTGTTTGGAAAACACCGCGGTATAAAACGTGTGATATTCAGAAAAAATGTGTTATTTTGCAGAATAACTTTTAAACGAATTAAGACATGGATGATCAATCTAACAATGGACAACTTCAAATTGAATTAAAAGAAGATGTAGCTCAAGGTACATACGCTAATTTGGCTATAATCACTCACTCTAGTTCCGAGTTTATTCTGGACTTTGTAAGAGTTATGCCGGGCGTTCCCAAAGCCGGTGTGCAGTCGCGTATAATTGTAGCTCCTGAACATGCAAAAAGATTGTTGCGTGCATTAGAAGATAATATCGCAAAATATGAGCAAGTGTTCGGTAAAATCCGCACATCTGACGAGCAATCATTCCCGCCGATTGGGGGAATACAGGGAGAGGCGTAAATTAGATGTGCAAACTTTAAAAAATAAAAAATAAACGTAGTGCATTGATTATTCAAATATTATTCGTATTTTTGCAGCCCAAAATGTATACTTACGAAATTAATATAAACAATAATATAAATTAAAAAAAGAATTAAAATGCCTACAATTCAGCAATTAGTAAGAAAAGGACGCGAAGTGCTGGTGGAGAAAAGTAAATCTCCAGCCTTGGATTCATGTCCTCAACGACGTGGCGTTTGCGTGAGAGTATATACTACTACTCCGAAGAAACCGAACTCAGCAATGCGTAAAGTTGCCCGTGTACGTTTGACTAACCAGAAAGAGGTGAACTCTTACATCCCAGGAGAAGGACACAACTTGCAGGAACACTCCATCGTATTGGTGCGTGGTGGTCGTGTAAAAGACCTTCCGGGTGTGCGTTATCATATCGTACGTGGTACACTTGATACAGCTGGTGTTGCCGGACGTACTCAAAGACGTTCTAAATATGGAGCTAAGCGCCCGAAACCAGGTCAACCAGCTGCTCCTGCTAAGAAGAAATAAGAATAATCTAATTTAATTTTAAGTAATAACTTTCGTTTTAGTTTGTTGGAGATGCTAATAGGTTGAGTAAATTCTCCGGAGGGAGAGTTGAAGAAGTCAAGAAGTAGACAACCAAGAACAAAAACATTATTTTCAAACAAATGAGAAAAGCAAAACCAAAAAAACGCGTGATTCTTCCGGATCCCGTGTTTAATGATCAAAAAGTTTCTAAGTTTGTAAACCATCTTATGTATGATGCAAGAAAAATACATCATATGAGATTTTTTATGCCGCTTTGGAAACTGTGAAGGCAAAACTTTCTAATGAGGAAAAAACGCCTCTTGAGATCTGGAAAAAGGCTTTGGATAATGTAACTCCGCAAGTGGAAGTAAAATCTCGCCGTGTGGGTGGGGCTACTTTCCAAGTTCCTACCGAAATCCGCCCAGACCGTAAAGAATCAGTTTCTATGAAGAACCTGATTATGTATGCTCGTAAAAGAGGAGGTAAATCAATGGCTGATAAATTGGCTGCTGAGATTATGGATGCTTTTAATGAGCAAGGTGGCGCGTTCAAACGTAAAGAGGATATGCACAGAATGGCTGAAGCAAATCGTGCTTTTGCACATTTCAGATTCTAATACTATAAGCTAAATACTATATAATTTAAGAACTTAAGGTAAAGGAATTTATAAAATGGCAAAGCAAGATTTACATTTGACGCGTAATATCGGTATCATGCTCATATTGATGCCGGAAAAACAACAACTTCTGAGCGTATTCTTTATTATACAGGATTAACTCATAAGATTGGTGAAACTCATGACGGTTCCGCTACCATGGACTGGATGGCTCAGGAACAGGAGCGTGGTATTACTATCACGTCTGCTGCAACTACTACCAGATGGAAGTATGCCGGTGATATTTATAAAATCAACCTGATTGACACCCCAGGACACGTTGACTTTACTGCTGAAGTAGAGCGTTCATTGCGTGTGTTGGATGGTGCTGTTGCTACATATTGTGCAGTAGGTGGTGTAGAACCACAGTCTGAAACAGTTTGGCGTCAGGCTGATAAATATAACGTACCTCGTATCGGTTATGTAAATAAGATGGACCGTTCGGGTGCTAACTTCTTTGAAGTTGTGCGCCAGATGAAGGATATCTTAGGTGCAAACCCATGTCCGATTGTTGTTCCTATCGGTGCTGAAGAAACTTTCAAAGGTTTGGTCGATTTGATCAAGATGAAAGCTATCTACTGGCATGATGAAACAATGGGTGCTGATTATGACGTGGAAGAAATCCCAGCTGATCTTGTTGAAGAAGCAAACGAGTGGAGAGATAAGATGCTTGAAAAAGTAGCTGAATTTGACGATGCGTTGATGGAAAAATATTTCGATGATCCTTCTACTATTACTGAAGAAGAAGTATTGAGAGCTCTCCGCAATGCAACTGTTCAAATGGCAATCGTTCCAATGTTGTGTGGTTCTTCTTTCAAGAATAAAGGTGTTCAGACATTGCTGAACTACGTTTGTGCCTTCTTACCTTCACCGCTTGATACGGAGAATGTAATAGGAACAAATCCTGATACTGGTGCAGAAGAAGATCGTAAACCGTCTGAAGATGAAAAAACTTCAGCTTTGGCGTTTAAGATTGCAACTGACCCTTATGTAGGTCGTTTGACTTTCTTCCGTGTATATTCAGGTAAAGTAGAAGCAGGAACTTATATCTATAATACTCGCTCTGAAAAGAAAGAACGTGTTTCTCGCTTATTTCAGATGCATTCCAATAAGCAGAATCCTGTTGACGTAATTAGCGCAGGTGATATTGGTGCGGGCGTTGGTTTTAAAGATATCCGCACAGGTGATACTCTGTGTGATGAATCGTTCCCGATTGTCTTGGAATCTATGGACTTCCCAGAACCGGTTATCGGTATTGCGGTAGAGCCTAAGACTCAGAAAGATATGGATAAACTTGCTAACGGACTTGCAAAGTTGGCAGAGGAAGATCCTACATTTACAGTGAAAACTGACGAACAGACAGGACAAACAGTAATTTCCGGTATGGGTGAACTACACTTGGATATTATTATTGACCGTTTGAAACGTGAATTTAAGGTAGAATGTAACCAAGGTAAACCACAGGTTAACTATAAAGAAGCTATCACTAAGACAGTTGACTTACGTGAAGTGTATAAGAAGCAATCTGGTGGACGTGGTAAATTTGCTGATATCATCGTTAAGATTGGTCCAGTAGATAGCGACTTTACGCTGGGAGGTTTGCAGTTTATCGATGAAGTTAAGGGAGGTAATATTCCAAAAGAATTTATTCCTTCTGTGCAGAAAGGTTTTCAATCTGCAATGAAAAATGGTGTATTGGCAGGCTATCCGTTAGATTCAATGAAAGTTGTTTTGGTTGATGGATCGTTCCACCCCGTTGACTCTGACCAGTTATCTTTTGAGATTTGTGCAATTCAAGCTTACAGAAGCGCTTGTGCTAAGGCTGGTCCGGTTTTGATGGAACCCATCATGAAGTTGGAGGTTGTTACTCCGGAAGAAAACATGGGTGATGTAATCGGTGACTTGAATAAACGTCGTGGACAGGTAGAAGGAATGGAATCCAGTCGCTCTGGTGCTCGTATTGTTAAAGCCTTAGTGCCACTAGCTGAAATGTTTGGCTATGTAACAGCCTTGCGTACGATTACTTCAGGACGTGCAACGTCTTCTATGACTTACTCTCATCATGCTCAAGTATCCTCTTCTATCGCGAAAGCAGTATTAGAAGAAGTGAAAGGACGTGCTGATTTACTCTAAAAAATGATAGCAGCAGGCTAGCGAATGACTCTTAGCCTGCCGCTTTATTTTATTCATATATTATACTCAATAAAAAACAGACAATGAGTCAGAAAATTAGAATTAAATTGAAATCTTACGACCACAATTTGGTTGACAAGTCAGCTGAGAAGATTGTGAGAACTGTAAAAGCTACAGGTGCTATTGTAAGTGGGCCGATTCCTCTCCCCACGCACAAGCGTATCTTTACTGTAAACCGTTCGACTTTTGTTAACAAGAAGTCTCGCGAACAATTTGAATTATCCTCTTACAAGAGGCTGATTGACATCTATAGCTCAACTGCTAAAACTGTTGATGCTTTGATGAAATTGGAGTTGCCGAGTGGTGTGGAAGTGGAAATTAAAGTTTGATAATTAAAAATTAGTGAAATGCCAGGATTATTAGGAAAAAAAATCGGAATGACATCCGTTTTCAGTGCCGATGGTAAAAATGTACCATGCACTGTTATCGAAGCAGGTCCTTGTGTTGTTACTCAAGTAAAGACTGTTGAAAAAGATGGCTATACAGCTGTACAGTTGGGCTTCCAAGACAAAAAGGAGAAGCATACAACTAAACCGTTGATGGGTCATTTCAAAAGAGCAGGAGTAACGCCAAAGAGACACTTGGCTGAGTTCAAGGAATTTGAAGCAGAGCTGAATCTGGGTGATACTGTTACTGTAGAACTATTCAATGACGCTACTTTTGTAGATGTAGTTGGTACTTCTAAAGGTAAGGGTTTCCAAGGTGTAGTTAAAAGACATGGTTTTGGTGGTGTAGGACAAGCTACTCACGGACAGCATAACCGTGCTCGTAAACCGGGATCTATTGGAGCTTGTTCTTATCCTGCAAAAGTATTCAAAGGAATGCGCATGGGTGGACAACTTGGTGGTGACAGAGTAACTGTTCAGAATTTGCAAGTATTAAAAGTAATCGCGGAACACAACCTTCTTTTGATTAAAGGTTCTATCCCTGGTTGCAAAGGTTCAATCGTTTTAATTGAGAAATAATGGAAGTTAACGTATATAACATTAAAGGTGAAGACACTGGGAGAAAGGTTACGTTAAACGAATCTATCTTCGGAATTGAGCCCAACGACCACGCTATCTATTTGGATGTAAAACAATTTATGGCCAATCAGCGTCAAGGGACTCATAAGGCAAAAGAAAGAAGTGAAATAGCTGGTTCTACTCGTAAGATCGGTCGCCAAAAAGGCGGTGGCGGAGCTCGCCGTGGTGATATGAAATCGCCGCTTCTTGTTGGTGGTGGACGTGTATTTGGTCCGAAACCAAGAGACTACTTCTTTAAGTTGAATAAAAAAGTTAAGACATTGGCTCGTAAATCAGCTTTGTCTTATAAAGCTCAAGATAACGCAATCGTAATTGTTGAAGACTTCATCTTGGAAGCTCCTAAAACAAAGGATTTCGTTTCTATGACAAAAAATCTTAAAGTTTCCGATAAAAAGCTACTTGTAATTTTACCGGAAGCAAATAAAAACGTATATTTGTCAGCTCGTAACATAAAGAGTACTAATGTACAGACTGTCTCAGGATTAAATACTTACAGAGTATTGGATGCTGGGGTCGTTGTGCTTACTGAGAACTCTTTGAAAGCTATTGACAATATCTTAATTTAATAGGAGGCTTAGATAATGGGAATTATTATTAAACCGTTAGTAACAGAGAAAATGACTGCAATTACTGATAAGCTTAATCGCTTTGGCTTTATTGTACGTCCTGAGGCTAACAAACTGGAAATTAAGAAGGAAGTTGAAGCTCTTTATAATGTTACGGTAGTTGATGTGAACACTGTAAAGTATATCGGAAAGAATAAAAGCCGTTATACCAAAGCAGGTATCATCAATGGTCGTACGAATGCTTTCAAAAAAGCAATCGTAGCATTGAAAGAAGGAGATACTATTGATTTTTATAGCAATATTTAAAAGAAATGGCAGTACGCAAATTTAAGCCCACAACACCGGGGCAAAGACATAAAATTATTGGTACTTTCGACGAAATTACTGCATCAGTACCAGAAAAGTCTCTTGTATATGGTAAGAAATCATCTGGCGGTCGTAACAACGAAGGCAAAATGACAATGCGCTACATCGGTGGCGGTCATAGAAAGGTGATTAGAATTGTTGATTTCAAGAGAAATAAGGACGGTGTCCCAGCAGTAGTGAAAACAATTGAATACGATCCGAATCGTTCGGCTCGTATCGCTTTGTTATATTATGCTGATGGAGAAAAAAGATATATCATTGCTCCCAATGGATTGCAAGTTGGCACAACTTTAATGTCAGGTGAAACTGCAGCGCCAGAGATTGGTAATGCACTTCCTCTACAAAACATACCGGTAGGTACTGTAATTCATAATATTGAATTGCGTCCGGGCCAAGGTGCTGCTCTGGTTAGATCTGCTGGTAATTTTGCTCAGTTAACTTCTCGTGAAGGTAAATACTGCGTAATTAAATTGCCTTCTGGTGAAGTAAGACAGATTCTTAGCACATGCAAGGCTACTATTGGTAGTGTAGGTAACTCAGATCATGGATTGGAAAGCTCAGGTAAGGCAGGACGTTCTCGCTGGAAGGGCCGTCGTCCTCGTACTCGTGGTGTCGTTATGAATCCTGTAGATCACCCAATGGGTGGTGGTGAAGGCCGCGCTTCAGGAGGACATCCAAGATCACGTAAGGGATTGTACGCTAAGGGACTTAAGACTAGAGCTCCTAAGAAGCATTCGTCTAAGTACATTATTGAGAGAAGAAAAAAGTAATCTGATTAATTGAGTAAACTATGAGTCGTTCATTAAAAAAAGGTCCATATATTAACGTAAAGCTTGAGCATAAAGTGCTTGCTATGAATGAAGCTGGCAAGAAAGTGGTAGTTAAGACTTGGGCTAGAGCTTCAATGATTTCGCCTGATTTTGTAGGGCATACAGTTGCAGTTCACAATGGAAATAAATTTATTCCTGTTTATGTTACCGAGAATATGGTAGGTCACAAGTTGGGTGAATTCGCGCCAACTCGTACTTTCAGAGGACACGCAGGTAACAAGAAAAGATAATAGGAATTATTTGAAATAATAAAGTAATAAATATAATGGGAGCAAGAAAAAAAATATCGGCTGAAAAGAGAAAAGAAGCCTTAAGACCATGTATTTTGCTAAATTGCAAAATGTTCCTACCTCACCACGTAAGATGCGCTTAGTTGCTGACATGGTTCGTGGAATGGAAGTGAACAGAGCGCTTGGTGTTTTGAAGTTTTCTTCAAAAGAGGCTGCTGCCAGAGTGGAGAAGTTGCTTCGCTCTGCAATTGCCAATTGGGAGCAGAAAAACGAACGTAAAGCAGAAAGTGGCGAATTATATGTAACTAAAATTTTTGTTGATGGTGGCGCAACTTTGAAAAGAATGAGACCGGCACCGCAGGGAAGAGGATACAGAATTCGCAAACGTTCAAACCACGTTACACTGTTCGTTGATTCTAAAAATAATAACGCAGATCAAAATTAAGGTAGATGGGACAAAAAGTTAATCCAATAAGCAACCGTTTAGGAATTATCAGAGGATGGGATTCTAACTGGTATGGTGGAAATGATTACGGTGATTCTTTGCTGGAAGATAGCAAAATCCGTAAATATCTTAATGCTAGACTTGCCAAAGCAAGTGTATCAAGAATTGTAATTGAGCGGACATTGAAGCTCGTTACTATTACTGTTTGTACTGCTCGTCCTGGTATTATTATCGGTAAAGGTGGCCAAGAGGTTGATAAATTAAAAGAGGAGTTGAAGAAGGTTACCGACAAAGATATTCAAATCAATATCTTTGAAGTGAAGAGACCTGAACTTGATGCTGTAATCGTGGCTAACAATATCGCTCGTCAGGTTGAAGGTAAAATTGCCTATCGTCGTGCTATAAAAATGGCTATTGCCAATACTATGCGCATGGGAGCGGAAGGTATCAAAGTACAGATTTCAGGACGTTTGAATGGAGCTGAAATGGCTCGTTCTGAAATGTATAAAGAAGGAAGAACCCCACTACATACTTTTAGAGCTGATATTGACTACTGCCATGCAGAAGCATTGACTAAAGTAGGTCTTTTAGGTATTAAGGTGTGGATTTGTAGAGGTGAGGTGTTTGGTAAGAGGGAGTTGGCTCCGAATTTTGCGCAAAGCAAAGATAGTGGTCGCGGAAACAATAGTGGAAGCAACGGCGGAAAGAACTTCAAAAGAAAGAAAAATAATCGCTAAACGAATTTGAATTTTAGGAAATATGTTACAACCGAAAAAGACAAAATTCAGAAGACAACAAAAAGGCCGTGCAAAAGGTAATGCCCAAAGAGGTAACCAACTGGCTTTCGGTTCTTTTGGCATTAAGGCTTTGGAAACTAAATGGATCACAGGCCGTCAGATCGAAGCTGCTCGTATTGCAGTAACAAGATATATGCAACGTCAAGGACAAATCTGGATACGTATATTCCCGGATAAACCAATTACTAGAAAACCAGCCGATGTGCGTATGGGTAAAGGTAAAGGTAGCCCGGAAGGATTTGTTGCTCCTGTAACTCCAGGTAGAATCATTATTGAAGCTGAAGGAGTATCTTACGAAATCGCGAAAGAAGCTTTGCGCTTAGCAGCTCAAAAACTTCCTATTACAACGAAGTTTGTCGTAAGACGTGATTACGATATTCAAAATCAAAATGCGTAAGGTTTATGAAAATTGCAGAAATTAAAGAATTGACTACTAGTGATCTAGTAGAAAGAGTGGAGGCTGAAACTATTGGTTATAACCAAATGGTTATTAATCATGCAATATCTCCCATGGAAAATCCTGCCCAGATTAAACAATTACGCAGGACTATTGCGCGCATGAAAACAGAGTTGCGCGAGAGAGAACTTAACAATAAATGATTAGCTTGATGGAAGCAAGAAATTTAAGAAAAGAAAGAACAGGGGTTGTGTTGAGCAACAAGATGGAGAAAACTATCACTGTCGCTGCTAAATTTAAAGAAAAGCACCCTATATATGGTAAGTTCGTTAGTAAAACTAAGAAATACCATGCTCATGACGAAAAGAATGAATGCAATATCGGTGATACTGTATGCATTATGGAAACTCGTCCTTTGAGTAAGACTAAAAGATGGAGATTAGTAGAAATAATTGAAAGAGCTAAGTAATTATGATACAAGTAGAATCCAGACTTACAGTATGTGATAACAGTGGAGCTAAGGAAGCTTTGTGTATTCGCGTTTTGGGAGGTACAGGACGTCGTTATGCTTCAGTGGGAGATGTAATTGTCGTTTCTATAAAGAGCGTAATCCCTGCAAGTGATGTTAAAAAAGGTGCAGTATCAAAGGCTTTGATTGTACGTACTAAGAAAGAGATCCGTCGTCCAGATGGTTCTTATATTCGTTTTGATGATAATGCTTGCGTTTTATTGAACAACGCAGGTGAAATTAGAGGAAGTCGTATTTTCGGCCCTGTTGCAAGAGAACTTCGTGCTACTAATATGAAGGTGGTATCACTTGCGCCTGAGGTACTTTAATATTGTAAAAGAATTAAGTAATGAGTAAATTACATATTAAGAAAGGCGATACAGTTTATGTAAATGCTGGTGAAGATAAAGGCAAAACTGGTCGTGTATTGAAGGTTCTTATTGAAGAAGGTCGTGCTATTGTTGAAGGTATCAATATGGTATCTAAAAGTACGAAGCCAAATACAAAGAACCCGCAAGGTGGTATTGTGAAGCAAGAAGCTTCTATCCACATTTCGAACTTGAATCCCGTTGATCCAAAAACTGGTAAAGCAACGCGTATTGGGAGAAAGAAGAGTTCTGAAGGAACTTTAGTGCGTTATTCTAAAAAATCAGGAGAGGAGATCAAGCAATGAGTAATACTGCTAGTCTAAAGAAAGAATATGCGGAGCGTATTGCACCTGCATTAAAAACACAATTCCAGTATTCTTCATCGATGCAGATACCCGTACTTAAGAAGATTGTGATCAATCAAGGTTTAGGTATGGCTGTTGCTGATAAGAAGATTATTGAAGTAGCAATCAATGAAATGACAGCTATTACAGGTCAAAAAGCCGTAGCAACCATTTCTCGTAAAGATATCGCTAACTTTAAGTTGCGTAAGAAAATGCCAATTGGTGTTATGGTAACTTTGCGTCGTGAAAGAATGTACGAGTTTTTAGAAAAACTAGTTCGTGTAGCTCTTCCACGTATTCGTGACTTCAAGGGAATTGAAAGTAAATTTGATGGTAAGGGTAACTATACTCTTGGTATTCAGGAACAAATTATTTTCCCTGAAATAAATATTGATAGTATAACGAGAATTCTCGGAATGAATATTACCTTTGTAACTTCTGCTGAAACAGATGAAGAAGGTTATGCCTTGTTAAAAGAATTTGGTTTACCTTTCAAAAACGCTAAAAAAGACTAATAGATATGGCAAAGGAATCAATGAAAGCACGTGAAGTTAAGCGTGCTAAATTAGTAGCCAAATACGCCGAAAAGAGAGCGCAACTGAAAAAAGACGGAGATTATGAAGGATTGCAGGCACTGCCTAAAAATGCTTCTCCGGTGCGTTTGCATAATCGTTGTAAATTGACTGGTCGTCCTAAAGGATATATTCGTCAGTTTGGTGTCTCAAGAATTCAATTTCGTGAGATGGCCTCTAATGGGCTAATACCAGGCGTAAAAAAGGCAAGTTGGTAATTATTGTTTAAATATTGTCAGGGAAGTCCTGATTAATTTAATTTATTTTATATGACTGATCCAATAGCAGATTATTTGACGAGGCTACGGAACGCAATCGGTGCAAAGCACCGAGTAGTTGAAGTTCCTGCTTCAAATTTGAAAAAAGAAATCACTAAGATTCTTTTCGAAAAAGGCTACATTCTTAATTATAAGTTTGTAGAAGATGGTCCTCAAGGCACTATTAAAGTAGCTTTGAAGTACGATTCTGTTAACAAAGTTAACGCAATCAAAAAGTTAGAAAGAATATCTTCTCCCGGTTTGCGTCAGTATACCGGTTATAAAGATATGCCACGTGTTATTAATGGGTTGGGTATTGCTATAATATCTACTTCCAAAGGTGTAATGACTAACAAAGAAGCTGCTGACCTGAAAATAGGTGGTGAAGTTTTGTGTTATGTATATTAATTTTAGGAGGAAAAAGTAATGTCAAGAATAGGAAAATTACCCATTAGTATCCCTGCCGGGGTGACAGTCACTCTTAAGGATAATATGGTTACCGTAAAGGGACCTAAAGGTGAACTTAGTCAATACGTGAATCCGGCTATCAGTCTTACGATTGAAGAAGGTCATGTGACTTTAGCAGAAAACGAAAAAGAAATGCTTGATAACCCAAAGCAAAAACATGCTTTTCACGGTTTATATCGTTCTTTAGTTCACAATATGGTTGTGGGAGTATCTGAAGGATACAAGAAAGAACTAGAATTGGTTGGTGTAGGTTATCGTGCTTCTAATCAAGGAAATATAATCGAGCTTTCTCTAGGCTATACACATAATATCTTCATACAGTTGCCTTCTGAGGTGAAAGTAGAAACAAAATCTGAGAGAAATAAAAATCCTCTTATTTTGTTGGAGTCATGTGATAAGCAGTTGCTCGGACAAGTATGTTCTAAAATACGTTCTTTCCGTAAGCCTGAACCATATAAAGGTAAAGGTATTAAGTTTGTTGGCGAAGTAATTCGTAGAAAATCTGGTAAATCTGCCGGTGCTAAGTAAATTACATAAATTTATATTATTATGACAACAAAAATAGAAAGACGAATAAAGATCAAATATAGCGTACGCAATAAAATCTCTGGTACTACTGGCCGTCCGCGTATGAGTGTATTTAGAAGTAATAAGCAAGTCTATGTTCAGATTATCGATGATTTATCTGGTAAAACATTGGCTGCAGCATCTTCTTTAGGCATGACTGAAAAAGTAGCTAAAAAAGAACAAGCTGCAAAAGTTGGTGAGATTATTGCTAAAAAGGCTCAAGAAGCAGGTATTACTACTGTTGTATTCGACCGTAATGGTTACTTGTATCATGGGAGAGTAAAAGAAGTAGCTGATGCTGCTCGTAACGGTGGACTTAAATTTTAATCATTATGTCAGGAGTTAATAATAGAGTTAAGGTTACTAACGATGTAGAACTGAAAGATAGATTGGTTGCTATTAATCGTGTTACTAAAGTTACCAAAGGTGGTAGAACTTTTAGTTTCTCTGCAATAGTAGTTGTAGGAAATGAAGAAGGCATCATTGGCTGGGGACTTGGTAAAGCTGGTGAAGTAACAGCAGCTATCGCTAAAGGTGTTGAGTCTGCTAAGAAGAATTTAGTAAGAGTGCCTGTGCTGAAAGGTACGGTTCCTCATGAACAAACTGCCAGATTCGGTGGTGCTGAAGTCTTTATTAAGCCGGCATCTCATGGTACTGGTGTTGTAGCTGGTGGAGCAATGCGCGCAGTATTAGAGAGTGTAGGTATTACCGATGTTTTGGCTAAATCAAAAGGTTCTTCCAATCCGCACAACCTTGTTAAAGCTACAATTGAAGCTTTGAGTGAAATGCGTGATGCAAGAATGGTTGCTCAGAACAGAGGCATTAGTGTAGAAAAAGTATTTAGAGGATAAGGAGGAGATATGTCGACTATAAAAATTAAACAAATTAAAAGTAGAATTGGTGCTCCAGCTAATCAGAAAAGAACACTTGATGCACTGGGTCTTCGTAAAATGAACCGTGTGGTTGAACACGAATGCACTCCTTCGATTCTTGGAATGGTAAATAAAGTTAAGCACTTAGTTGCCATTGTTAAGTAATTATTAGTTAATAATAAAACGAATTACAATATGAACTTAAGTAATCTAAAACCTGCAGTAGGATCTACTAAAACAAGAAAAAGAATTGGACGTGGTGTCGGTTCTGGTTTAGGTGGTACTTCTACTAGAGGTCACAAAGGAGCTAAATCAAGATCAGGTTACTCAAAAAAGATCGGATTTGAAGGTGGACAGATGCCACTGCAACGCCGAGTACCTAAATTTGGTTTTAAGAATATTAATCGCGTAGAATATAAAGCAATCAACTTGGATACTATTCAGAAGTTGGCTGAAGCTAAGAAGTTGGAGAAACTTGGCTTACATGACTTTATTGAGGCAGGGTATATTTCTTCAAACCAGTTGGTAAAAGTCTTGGGTAACGGAGCTCTGTCTATTAAGCTTGAAGTAGAGGCACATGCATTTTCTAAAACTGCAACTGCTGCTATCGAAGCTGCTGGTGGAACTGTAGTAAAACTCTGATTCAATGAGAAAAGCTATTGAAACATTAAAGAATATATGGAAGATTGAGGATCTGAGACAGCGGATCCTCATTACCATATTGTTTGTGGCAATTTACCGTTTTGGTTCTTATGTCGTTCTGCCGGGAATTAATCCTGGTATGTTGACTAAATTGCATGAGCAAACAAGTGAAGGCCTTTTAGCTTGTTGAATATGTTCTCAGGAGGAGCATTTTCTAATGCGTCTATTTTCGCCTTAGGAATAATGCCATATATCTCTGCATCTATCGTTATTCAGTTACTAGGGATTGCGGTACCGTATTTCCAAAAACTGCAACGTGAAGGAGAGAGCGGCAGAAGAAAGATGAATCAATATACTCGTTATTTGACTATCGCTATATTGTTATTTCAGGCCCCTTCTTATTTGCTCAATCTTAAGATGCAGGCTGGTCCTTCCTTAAATGCTTCATTAGATTGGACTCTATTTATGGTTACCTCTACCATTATATTGGCAGCAGGTAGTATGTTTATTTTGTGGCTTGGTGAAAGAATTACCGATAAAGGCATTGGTAATGGTATTTCATTTATCATTTTGATTGGTATCATTGCTCGTTTTCCAGACTCTTTGGCACAAGAAGTTGTGTCTAGAGTGGCAAATAAGAGCGGTGGTTTGATCATGTTTATAATTGAAATCGTATTCTTGCTATTCGTTATTGCTGCTGCTATTCTGCTTGTACAAGGTACTAGAAAGATACCTGTACAGTACGCTAAAAGAATCGTAGGAAATAAGCAATTTGGCGGTGCAAGACAGTATATACCATTGAAAGTAAATGCTGCTGGTGTTATGCCTATCATTTTTGCGCAAGCAATTATGTTTATCCCCATAACATTTATTGGTTTTTCAAATGTAAATAATGCAAATAGCTTTTTGCATGCGTTTACTGATCATACAAGTTTCTGGTATAATTTTGTATTTGCAGTGATGATTATATTATTCACATACTTTTATACTGCAATTACAATTAATCCTACTCAGATGGCTGAGGATATGAAGAGAAACAACGGATTTATTCCTGGAATTAAGCCAGGGAAGAAAACGGCTGAGTATATTGATGATATCATGTCACGTATTACTTTACCGGGCTCTTTCTTTTTAGCATTAGTGGCTATCATGCCTGCTTTTGCTGGCATTTTCGGAGTTCAGGCCGGGTTTGCTCAATTCTTCGGCGGTACATCTTTGTTGATTCTTGTAGGGGTCGTTCTAGACACATTGCAACAAATCGAAAGTCATCTATTAATGAGACATTATGATGGTTTGTTGAAATCGGGTCGTATTAAGGGACGTGCCGGTGTAGCTGCATATTAATTCTTTATATAGAAAATGATATTTCTTAAAACAGAAGATGAGATAGAGCTGCTCCGACAGAGTAATTTACTTGTTGGTCAAACACTGGCTGAAGTTGCTAAACTAATACAGCCAGGTGTTACCACAGGTGAATTAAACAAGGTAGCAGAAGAATATATCAGAGATCATGGCGCTATTCCTACATTTAAGGGAGTTCAAAGTCAATATGGTGGTCCGTTCCCGGCAGCTATTTGTACATCAGTTAATGATCAAGTAGTACACGGAATCCCGGGAGATGTAGTTTTGAGAGAAGGTGATATTGTATCCGTTGATTGTGGTACATACATGAATGGTTTTTGTGGAGATTCCGCATATACTTTTTGTGTAGGAGAGGTTGAAGAGGAAGTACGTCAACTATTGAAAGTGACTAAGGAAGCGTTGTATGTAGGAATTCAGAATGCGGTGCAAGGTAAGAGAATCGGTGATATCGAATATGCTATTCAGCAACATTGCGAATCACATTCTTACGGTGTAGTCCGTGAATTTGTAGGTCATGGTATTGGAAAGGATATGCATGAAGATCCGCAAGTTCCTAATTACGGTAAGCGTGGTTATGGAACTATGTTGAAAAAGGGATTGTGTATTGCTATCGAGCCCATGATTACTTTAGGTAGCCGACAAATCGTGATGGAAGGCGATGGTTGGACTGTAAGAACAAAGGATCGGAAATTTGCTGCACATTTTGAACATACCGTAGCTGTTGGTGCAGCTGGTGCTGATATTCTGTCTTCATTTGAATTTGTTGAAGAAGTTTTAGGAGATAAAGCAATATAATATGGCAAAGCAATCTGCAATAGAACAAGATGGAGTTATAGTTGAAGCATTGTCTAATGCAATGTTTCGTGTTGAATTAGAAAACGGACATGAGATTACCGCACATATTTCAGGTAAGATGCGTATGCATTACATTAAAATCCTACCTGGTGATAAAGTGAGAGTCGAAATGTCTCCTTACGACTTATCGAAAGGAAGAATTGTATTTAGATATAAATAAAATAAGATATGAAAGTAAGAGCATCATTAAAGAAACGTACGCCAGAATGTAAGATCGTTAGACGTAATGGCCGTTTGTATGTTATTAATAAGAAAAATCCTAAGTATAAACAACGTCAAGGATAATTTATTATTTTTGCAAAAAAAATAATTAAGTATATGGCTATAAGAATAGTTGGTGTAGATTTGCCTCAAAATAAGAGAGGCGAAATTGCGTTGACCTATGTATATGGAATAGGTCGTAGTAGTTCAGCTAAAATTTTGGAAAAAGCTGGCATTGATAAGGACATTAAAGTGAAAGACTGGACTGATGATCAAGCTGCAAAGATCCGTGAGATCATCGGTGAAGAATTCAAGGTTGAAGGTGATCTTCGTTCTGAAGTACAATTGAACATTAAGCGATTAATGGATATTGGTTGTTATCGTGGTGTACGTCACCGTATTGGTCTTCCTGTTAGAGGTCAGAGTACTAAAAACAACGCACGTACTCGTAAGGGTAGAAAGAAAACCGTTGCTAATAAGAAAAAAGCTACTAAATAATAATTGTTGATATGGCAAAAAAAACAGTTGCAGCTAAGAAGAGAAATGTGAAAGTAGATGCTAATGGACAGTTACATGTTCATTCATCTTTCAACAATATTATTGTTTCTCTTGCAAACAGTGAAGGGCAGATTATCTCTTGGTCATCTGCTGGAAAAATGGGATTTAGAGGTTCTAAAAAGAATACTCCTTATGCAGCCCAAATGGCTGCGCAAGATTGTGCAAAAATTGCATTCGATCTTGGCCTAAGAAAGGTAAAAGCATATGTAAAAGGCCCAGGTAACGGACGTGAGTCTGCTATTAGAACAATCCATGGCGCCGGAATTGAAGTTACTGAAATTATCGATGTTACTCCACTTCCACATAATGGTTGTCGTCCTCCAAAAAGACGTAGAGTTTAATTTACCTTTAACTTTAAATGATCTTGACTTTGTTTTTGGATTGCATTAATTTCTTCTCTGCAATCGCGGCTGCAACAAATTAAGTTCATGAATAAACAATTAAATATTTAAAAGAAAATGGCTAGATATACTGGACCAAAATCAAGAATAGCCCGTAAATTCGGTGAAGGTATCTTTGGAGCTGATAAGGTTTTGTCAAAGAAGAACTACCCTCCAGGACAGCACGGCAATTCAAGAAAGAGAAAAACTTCTGAATACGGTGTACAACTTCGTGAAAAACAGAAGGCTAAATACACGTATGGAGTTTTGGAAAAACAATTCCGCAACTTGTTCGAGAAGGCTGCAACTGCGAAAGGAATTACCGGTGAGGTACTTCTTCAACTGTTGGAAGGACGTCTTGACAATGTTGTATTCCGTTTGGGTATTGCTCCGACACGCGCTGCTGCTCGTCAGCTAGTTAGTCACAGACACATCACCGTAGGTGGAGAAGTGGTAAACATCCCTTCATTTGCAGTGAAACCGGGTCAGTTGATTGGTGTTCGTGAAAGATCTAAATCTTTGGAAGTGGTTGTTAATTCTCTTGCAGGATTCAATCACAGCAAGTATGCTTGGTTGGAGTGGGATGAAACCTCTAAGGTTGGCAAAATGTTGCACATACCTGAGAGAGCAGATATTCCTGAGAACATTAAAGAGCATTTGATCGTTGAATTGTATTCTAAATAATAATTAATTTCATGGCGATATTAGCATTTCAAAAACCTGATAAAGTTTTAATGTTGGAGGCGGACTCCAGATTCGGTAAATTTGAATTTCGTCCGTTGGAACCGGGGTTTGGTATTACTGTTGGTAATGCGTTGCGCCGTATCCTGCTTTCTTCATTAGAGGGTTTTGCGATTACAACTATCAGAATTGATGGTGTTGAGCATGAATTTTCTAGTGTACCTGGAGTAAAGGAGGATGTTACCAATATTATCTTGAATCTGAAACAAGTGAGATTCAAGCAAGTAGTTGAAGAATTCGAGAGCGAGAAAGTGACTATCACTATCGAGAATTCTAGTGAATTTAGAGCAGGTGACATAGGTAAGTATTTGACTGGATTTGAAGTGTTAAATCCTGAATTAGTTATTTGTCATTTAGATTCTAAATCAACTATGCAGATTGACGTTACTATTAACAAAGGTCGTGGATATGTGCCTGCTGATGAAAATCGCGAGTACTGTACTGACGTTAATGTAATTCCAATCGATTCTATCTATACCCCGATACGCAATGTCAAGTATGCTGTAGAAAACTTCCGCGTTGAGCAGAAGACTGACTACGAGAAGCTAGTATTTGAGATTGCTACCGATGGTTCCATACATCCGAAAGAAGCGCTGAAAGAGGCTGCAAAAATTCTGATTTATCACTTCATGTTATTCTCTGATGAGAAGATCACGCTTGAAAGTAATGATACTGATGGCAATGAAGAGTTCGATGAAGAAGTGTTGCATATGCGTCAGTTATTGAAAACTAAGCTTGTTGATATGGATCTGTCAGTACGTGCCCTCAATTGTTTGAAGGCTGCTGACGTAGAGACACTTGGCGACTTAGTACAGTTCAATAAAACTGACCTGCTTAAATTCAGAAACTTCGGAAAGAAATCGCTTACCGAGCTTGATGATTTGCTGGAAAGTCTGAATCTGTCGTTTGGAACCGATATTTCAAAATATAAATTGGATAAAGAATAAAAAATGAGACATAATAAGAAATTCAATCATTTAGGCCGTACTGCTTCTCATAGAAGTGCTATGTTGTCAAACATGGCTTGTTCTTTGATTAAGCACAAAAGAATCACTACGACTGTAGCAAAGGCGAAAGCATTGAAGAAATTCGTTGAGCCTTTGATTACAAAGGCTAAAGACGATACAACCAACTCACGTCGTGTTGTATTTAGTAACTTGCAAGATAAAATTGCTGTTACGGAATTATTTAAAGAAATCTCGGTTAAGATTGCCGATCGTCCGGGTGGTTATACTCGTATTATTAAGACAGGTAACCGTTTAGGCGATAATGCAGAAATGTGTTTTATTGAACTCGTTGATTACAACGAAAACATGGCAAAAGAAAAGGTAGCTAAGAAGGCTACTCGTACTCGCCGTTCAAAGAAAAACGTTGCTGCTGAAACTAGCGTTGAAACTACACCAGTTGTTGAAGCTCCAGCTACAGAGGAAGTAAAAGCTGAATCAGCTGAATAAATGAATACTTAGGTATAGAAGAGGCAATCTCCTAGTGAGGTTGCCTCTTTTTTTGCTCAGTACGAGTGGGTGTAAGTCTTGAATAAATCTGAATGTAGAATGCGTGAGATAAGGTCAATCATGATACACTCCTGTGTAGTCTATATCTGACCAATGGCTTAATTGAATGTTTTAACATTTTTAGGGCCTACAAAAATACATCTGTTATATTACTGGAAAAAAAGAAACTATTATCTTTGTAGGGTGAATACGATCCGCTTTATTCGGCTAATGTTATTCTGTCTGCTTGCATTTACTTTTCAAGGGATAGCGTGCAATGCTTCCACTCTATCTGAAGTGGAGGTTCCCAAACATTTCACGTCCTTTCCTATGGAGAAGAATAATAAAGTTGATCTTTCGGAACACCCTTCTTATTCAGTTGTTGAAATAGCTGAGAACTTGCATTGTCATTACATCTTAATAATGCGTGTACAACGCACGCAAGTTGGTGAGTATTTCTCGTGTTTGAAGACCTTGATGCGGGCCTATACCGAGCGAACGGCTTCTTTGCATCAGCATTGGGAACGTATTTGCGGGACATTTGTAGTCCATTCTTTCAAGCGCACGGTTGATTTTCATGTCTTTGCGCTAAAGCATATCCTTATTTAGCCATTCTTATTAAGTCTCTTATTCTGCCTCAGGTGGGAGAGAGGGCTTGTTTTTCACTTTTTCATTATCATTCTTATTAATTCAATAACTCTATATATATGTTGAATCAATCTAATCATGCAACGATTTTCGCATGCTCGCATCCTAATACAGTAAAGAGAACTTCTTCTGTGTCACTTCTATTCTTCAGTACAATGGTTTTGGTTGGGATTTCGGCCTTCTTTCTGACTTTTCAATTGAGTGATAAAACCTCCGCTGCCTGTATGGGCTGATGGTTTTAGGAACAGGCCTGTTTCTGCTGGGAACTTTTGGACTCGTCTGGAAATCGAAAGCGGTGGTTTATGTACCAACCGGCAGTGTAACCAGAGAGCATACGCTGCTATTTAATCTGAAATACAAAGATGAATTAGTTAATCTGGTGAATTTAGGCTCCTTCCCGCAGGAAATTTCGATCCGGAGTGAAGCCGGCGGAGTAATTCGTATGGATCTGCTATTATCCAAAGATCGGAAGTTTGCAGCGGTTCAGCTGTTTCAGTTTACCGATTATACCTACCAACCGTTAACCGGTATTCGCTATTTTGCCGATGGAGAGGCAGAAGCAGTCGGCTCTTTCTGGGCAAAGAGCAAACGCTAAAGCAATGCAAAAGAGAATGGGGTTAGTTGTCGATGATAGCTATCCCCATTTTTTTCATTAAGAAACAAGCATTCATATTCTGGGCGACTCCATCTCGCATGCGGTAAGAGAAGGTCAACTCGTCCTGTGTTATATCAGCCTCAAAACAAAAGTTGCGTATATCTTCGGGGAAGGATTCGGTAAGCGTTCCTAAGAGTAGATCATGAGTAGCTATAATGCCATTTGCTTGAAGCGACATGAGTTGTTTGACTAGTGCAAATGAGCCTTTCTGCTTATCCATCGAATTGGTTCCTTTCAAGATTTCGTCTAGGATGATAAACAGTTCTTCACCGGACTGTAATCTATCGATAATCATTTTAAGACGTTTAAGTTCCGCGAAGAAGTAAGATTCATTATCGGTCAGCGAATCGCTGGTGCGTAAACTTGTAACTAGCCGAGCAGGATACACCTCCATTTGCTTAGCCCATACCGGAGCCCCCATACACGCTAGTAAATAATTAGTGCCCACAGTTCTTAAGTACGTACTTTTGCCTGCCATATTAGCCCCTGTGATGATAATGAAATAGGGACGCTTGATAATATCGATTCCGTTGCGTACACATTTATCTCGATTCATAAGCGGATGGCCTAGCTCTTCACCTTTCAGACTAAAGGGAGTAGCCGAAATCTTCGGGTATATATAGTTCGGATGATTGTAGGCGAAAGTAGCCAAAGAGCAGTAAGCATCGATTTCCCCAAGCGCTTGCAGCCACTTAGGAAGATTCTCCGCATGTACCTCTTTCCATTTTTCAATTCGCATGACTTGCCATAACTCCCAGAAAAACAAACCATTAAGAATAGCACTTATAAACATATTATTCCGTTGATCAAGTGCATTCATTCGTTTTGAAAGTTGGCGTAACGTTTTGGAGGCGGGCTGTCCCTGACTCGTTAATTCGCCTTTGAGCTTTTGTAAAGTCGAACTATTCATAGCCTTTTGTTCGGTCAGGAGAATTTGGTCGGCGTATGTCGACAGTATTTGCAATTTAACGCCATACATATTTTGTGTTTTAGTAATCCCCTTTGAGAAGGCGAAGCTAAGCATGATGAAGCAAACAAAAACACCGCCAGCAATACTACTAGGGAGTATATTCATTATAGCCAATGTGATGCAGATCAGATTTACTAAACCGACCACTAATGGAAGTATGCGGAATAAGGCCTGTTTGCGGTGATAGTTGGCACTATTTGCCCACTCATATATTTCGGCTGTATCGGCAGGGGTGCCTTTGAAGAGTAAGCCGTATAAACGAAATAACAGTCGGAAGTTTAAATCACCGGATAACTCCTGAATCCCCTCCTGACGTTGCTCAATAGCTTCTTTGCTTTCCAGATGTTGATTGAACCAATTGGCCAACTTCTGTTTTCCGCTAGGAGTTGAAGTTCGGTTGACGGATTGGAAGAGCGAATGCTCCCCGAAGATATCCAAGTCGTACGAATAGAGGTGCGACGGATTATTGTATTCCGATCCACCATCGAATGCTGAATAGTCATAATCCAGCGCTTTGATTTCCTGTTGATTGATCTCTAACTTCTTCTTGAAAAAATCTTTTTTATAGAACCACTTATTATGTATCTTCATTAGCCAGATAAAAAGAACGAGTGGTAAAATAGCTGCCCAGAGTAGGCTCCCCCAGCCATCAGACCAAAAAGTAATGGCACCGGCTACAGCTCCGACAAATAAGAGTAATCGCAACAGACTGATGTGGCGTATGTACTTTCGAGCTTTCTGAAGCTGCAATTCTGATTCTTGAATTATAGTTTGATAAGAAGTGGTAATATCTTCTATTGTTTTCATGTGAAAAATGATATAATGAGTAAATTCCAAGCAAAGGTAATATATTTCGAAAGGTTGGGTAAAGCACCCGTTGGACTCAAGGATGCTTTTACTGTTAATTAACAGAAGTAGGATCGCCTATTATAGTTGTGACACTGTGGTGGAACAAGCAATTATAGCTAGAACTTTATATCATACTTGACCTCTTTGGAGATGCATAGATTGTGGACGGCAGACCGACGCGGTTCACGGAATCGGCGATTTTGGATATACTTTATAACTATCGAAGTCAGCTCTTTAGTGTTGCCCATGCCTTTGTCGTTGTCCTCAAAAGGCCTCTGAACTGGTTGGAAAAAGAAAAAAGTCTCTCATACTCAAACTTTTCCGATTTGGCACTTGTTTTTATACGCTAAAATGTATAACTTTCCAAACTCAAAGCCATAGCGTAACTAGGGAGGACTACTTATGAAAAAATGGATTATTTTCTGCTTACTGATTAGCGTGGTAACTATTCCGGTAGCTGCGCAGAATATTGTTTATTCCAGTCTGAAGCAATTATTGGCTCAAGATGGGGATACCGTTCCGGTACTCCGAATCGAAAAGCGTTCGAAGAACCAGATTGTGCTAACTGGCGGAGCAGATTACCGAGTTACAGTCGGTGACAATGAGCCTCTATGCAAGATCTTGAAGAAACGCTGTTTTGCTGTGCGCAATGAAAAAGGAGAACTCTATGTCAATTGTCGGAAGTTGCGGTATAAGAAGTTGCGTTTTGGCGCATGGTATGCTCCCGCTATCCAGCTAGGGAAGAATCTTTATTTCAGTGCAGTACCTTTAGGCTCCGTTGTCGGTGGTAATTTTATGGAAGAAGGAGACCCTAAATTAGGAGGAACAGTAGGGAATGCCCTTGCGGCCTCCAGTTTGATAACTAAACGGGTGTGCTATGAACTTGATGGTGTAACCGGTAAGATTGAGTTTTGTGGAAAAGACAAGATACTTCCGCTTCTGAAAGATCATCCGGATTGGCAGGAAGAATATCTAAATGAAGACGGTCAAGAATCGAAAGACACTTTCAAATATCTGTTGCGTTTACGGGATGGAGTGAATTAATCTGTCTTTTTGGTATAAAAAAGTCAAAATACTTGCTTGAACCTTTCTTTTTGTCTATCTTGCGAAGAGTTATTGAAATATATTACTTACAGTTTGTATTCTTTAATTCGACCTATTATGAAGATAACTTTTGGAAACACACTTCCCCCACGACCTCCTTTTATGGAGGGAATTCGTCGCGCTCCCGACCGCGGATATACACTTACCCCGGAACAAACAATTACTGCACTTCAAAATGCACTTCGTTATATTCCTGAGAAATGGCACGAGCAGTTAGCTGCTGAATTTATGCAAGAACTCCGCACGCACGGTCGAATCTATGGATATCGATTTCGTCCGGAAGGTGACTTGAAAGCCAAGCCTGTAGATGAATATCAGGGATGTTGTATCGAAGGCAAAGCCTTTCAGGTGATGATTGACAATAATCTGAGCTTTGACATCGCACTTTATCCTTACGAACTCGTAACCTATGGCGAAACCGGTCAAGTCTGTCAAAACTGGATGCAATATAGGTTGATCATGCAATATCTTGAGATACTGACAGATGAGCAAACACTAGTTATTGAGTCCGGGCATCCACTAGGATTATTCCATTCCCCTCCTGATGCACCGCGTGTGATTATTACCAACTCAATGATGATCGGACAGTTCGACAACCAACATGATTGGCATATCGCAGCACAAATGGGCGTGGCGAACTATGGACAAATGACTGCCGGCGGCTGGATGTATATCGGCCCTCAGGGCATCGTGCATGGAACATTCAATACTTTATTAAATGCCGGTCGGCTGAAACTAGGAATTCCACAGGACAAAGACCTACGCGGTCACTTGTTTGTCTCTTCCGGTTTGGGAGGTATGAGCGGGGCACAACCTCGGGCAGCCGAGATAGCCGGTGCGGTTTCCATCATTGCCGAAGTCGATAAGTCACGCATCGATACTCGTTATAATCAGGGTTGGGTTGGACACATAACCGCGGATATCAGAGAAGCGTATCATATCGCATCCCTTGCCATGCAACAGCAAGAAGCCTGTTCTATCGCCTATCACGGTAATGTTGTCGATCTGTTGGAATATGCCGAGCAAAAGAATATTTCGATTGAACTCCTTTCCGACCAGACCTCCTGCCATGCAGTTTATGAAGGAGGATACTGTCCCGTTAGGTTAACATTTGAGGAGCGTACCCACATGTTACATGAATCACCGGAACGGTTCAGGCAATTGGTTGATCTTTCTTTGCAGCGTCACTTCGAGGTAATCAAGAAGCTAGTTGCGCGCGGTACCTATTTCTTTGATTATGGCAACTCATTCATGAAAGCGATCTATGATGCCGGTGTGAAGGAGATTTCCCGTAATGGAATAGACGAGAAAGACGGTTTTATTTGGCCTAGCTATGTTGAAGATATCATGGGCCCGCAACTCTTTGATTATGGATACGGTCCTTTCCGATGGATTTGTCTGAGTGGTAAACACGAAGATTTAATAAAGACAGATCATGCGGCTATGGAATGCATCGATGTTAATCGTCGCGGACAAGACCTGGATAACTACAATTGGATTCGAGATGCTGAGAAAAATCAATTAGTCGTAGGAACAAGCCCGCATTCTCTATCAGGATGCCGTAGGTCGGCTGAATATAGCACTTCGCTTCAATGAAATGGTACGGCAGGGTGAAATCGGTCCGGTCATGCTGGGACGTGATCATCACGACGTAAGTGGAACCGATTCACCTTTTCGGGAGACCGCCAATATCAAAGATGGAAGCAATGTGATGGCCGACATGGCCGTACAATGTTTTGCCGGTAATTGCGCACGCGGTATGAGTCTGGTAGCACTGCACAATGGTGGTGGAGTTGGCATAGGCAAATCGATCAACGGCGGATTCGGTATGGTTTGCGATGGAAGTAAACGTGTTGATGAAATCTTGCGTTCGGCTATGCTCTGGGATGTAATGGGTGGAGTCGCTCGTCGTTCGTGGGCACGCAATCCACATGCAATGGAAACGAGCGAAGCTTTTAATAATTCGCATGCGGATGGATATCATATCACGATGCCCTATCTGGCGGATGAAGAGATGATACGAAAAATAATAATTGGCTGACGGGATACGTCCTGTGTGAGCCTAAAAGAACTAAAACTATGAGTTGGCATAAAATTATCGAATGTGTTCCCAATTTTAGTGAGGGACGAGACTTGGAAAAGATAGACCGAATTGTAGCTCCCTTCCGGGGAAAAGCGGGAGTGAAGCTACTTGATTATAGCAATGATGAAGATCACAATCGCTTGGTTGTAACGGTTGTCGGTGAACCCGAAGCGCTGCGTGATGCTGTTCTTGAAGCAATCGGAGTAGCTGTTCAGCTGATTGACTTAAATCATCACAAAGGGCAACACCCCCGCATGGGAGCGGTAGATGTAGTACCCTTTATCCCGATTAAAAATACAACGATGGAAGAAGCCATTGCTCTTTCCAAAGAAGTGGCCGCTCAAGTGGCTGAACTCTATCAGCTACCGGCTTTTCTATATGAGAAGTCCGCTACCGCACCTCATCGGGAGAACTTGGCCGCAGTGCGTAAGGGAGAGTTTGAAGGGATGGCGGTTAAAATGCAAGCTCCCGAATGGCAGCCCGATTTTGGAGTTGCGGCTCCTCATCCCACAGCCGGAGTAGTGGCAATCGGTGCTCGCATGCCTTTGGTGGCTTACAACATAAACTTAAGTACACAGAACCTTGAGATAGCAACCCAGATAGCGAAGAATATCCGTCATGTCAATGGTGGATTTCGGTATGTTAAGGCCATGGGAGTCGAACTTACCGATCGACACATTACCCAGGTATCTATCAATATGACAGACTATACCCGTACGGCATTGTACCGGGTATTCGAACTTGTTCGTATTGAAGCCCGCCGTTATGGCGTAACGATTGTGGGCAGTGAAATTATAGGCTTGGTACCTATGGAAGCACTTATTGATACGGCTTCCTATTACCTTGGATTAGAAAACTTCTCAATGCAGCAAGTGTTGGAAACCCGGATTATGGAATGATAAAAGAGAAAGAAAAACATACGCGTCGATTTTCAAGAAAAAAGCATATGAATGAGAATTTGATAATATTTAATGCCCGCATCGTTACTCCGGAGGGATTTACCGCTCGGAAAGGAAGTGAAATGGCGCACCTTCGTGTGATAGAAAATGGTACCGTAGAAGTGACAGACGGCATCATCACCTATGTGGGACAGAATCGTGGAGAAACCCGCGATGGCTATTACCAGCATTATTGGCATTACAATGCTCGTGGACGTTGTCTTTTGCCGGGCTTTGTCGATTCTCATACCCATTTTGTTTTTGGTGGAGAACGGGCAGAAGAGTTCTCATGGAGACTTAAAGGCGAGAGTTATATGTCCATAATGGAACGTGGAGGCGGAATCGCAAGTACTGTCAAGAACCCGAGAATTGGGATTCCTTAAATTGCGATCTGCCGCCGAAGGTTATCTGAAGAAGATGAGCTTAATGGGAGTTACCACCGTTGAAGGCAAAAGTGGTTATGGGCTCGATCGAGAGACGGAACTCTTGCAACTTAAAATTATGAGAAGCCTGGGGAACGACGAACAGAGACGGATTGATATTGTACCTACCTTTCTTGGGGCACATGCGCTTCCAACTGAATATGCCGGTCGGGCAGATGAATATATCGATTTCCTGATTGATGAAATGCTCCCTGTGGTGGCAGAAAATCAGTTAGCTGAATTTTGCGATGTCTTTTGTGAGAAAGGAGTCTTCTCGATAGAGCAATCCCGTCGTTTGCTCACAGCCGCTCAGGCATACGGACTTTCGGCGAAACTTCATGCCGATGAGATTTATCCTTTAGGCGGAGCGGAATTGGCTGCCGAGCTGGGAGCGTTATCTGCCGACCATCTGCTGCAAGCTTCTGATGCAGGTATTCGAGCAATGGCTGATGCGGGAGTAGTGGCAACCTTGTTACCGCTGACTGCTTTTGCACTGAACGAACCGTATGCTCGCGGGCGTGAAATGATCGATGCAGGCTGTGCAGTAGCATTGGCCACGGACTTGAATCCGGGGAGCTGCTTTTCCGGTTCTGTTCCGCTAACGATAGCTCTGGCTTGTATATACATGAAGCTCACGATCGAAGAAACCATAACCGCATTGACGCTGAATGGTGCAGCCGCACTCCGGCGTGCCGACCGTATTGGAAGTATCGAGGTTGGGAAACAAGGCGATTTTATCGTACTCAATTCCGATAATTATCATATTTTACCCTATTATATAGGAATGAATAGTGTTATAATGACTATTAAAGGTGGGATGCTCTATCCCGTCGGGTCCTAATTTAATAAGATCAGAATTATGTTAGTAGATTTAACGTTGAAAGATTTTCTGAATAAGGTGGCCGGGAGTGACCCGGTCCCGGGAGGAGGGAGCATTGCCGCATTGAATGGAGCAGTTGCTGCTGGTCTTGCCACCATGGTATCTCGCCTGACTATTGGCAAAAAAGGATATGAAGCTAGTGAAGAGGTGATGACTCATATGCAAGAGTTGACTTTACAATTGCTAGATGAGTTTATTTCATTTATCGATAAAGACTCCGAAGCCTACAATGATGTGTTTGCTTGCTTTAAGATGCCTAAAGATACGGATGAAGAAAAAGCGGTTCGTAGCTCTGCAATTCAAGAAGCCACGAAACAAGCGGCACTTATACCGATGGAAGTAGCGCGGAAAGCATTAGGCATGATGGTTGTCATAGCCGATGTTGTCCGTTTAGGTAATCGGAATACGGTAACCGATGCTTGTGTGTCCATGATAGCGGCTCGGTCCGCAGTGTTGGGTGCTTTGCTTAATGTGCGTATTAATCTCGGTTCGTTGAAGGATAAAGAATTTGCAGAAAAGTTACAGACTGAAGCCGATGTTTTGGAGCAATTGGCCTATCAGCGAGAAAAAGAAGTGTTGGATGCTATTAATCAAGAATTGCATATATGAGAACGAATGTATACCAAGTAGGTTCAGGCGAACTTACTTTTGAAATTATTGAGCGGATAATCAATGAGAATCTGAAACTGGAGTTGGCTCCGGAAGCTAAGCAGCGCATTCGTAAATGCCGCGACTACTTAGATAAAAAGATTATCTCTTCTCAAGAACCCCTATATGGCATAACCACCGGCTTCGGGTCTTTATGCAATAAAAATATATCCCAAGATGAATTAGGTATTCTTCAAGAGAACCTGATCAAAAGTCACGCCTGTAGTGTTGGTGAAGAAATACGTCCGGTCATAATCAAACTGATGATGTTGCTCAAGGCCCACGCACTATCGTTAGGACATAGCGGCGTACAGCTCATTACGGTACAACGAATCCTAGATTTTTTCAACAATGACGTGATGCCCATCGTTTACGATCGCGGTTCGCTGGGAGCTTCCGGCGATTTGGCGCCCTTAGCAAATCTTTTTCTGCCGTTGATTGGTGCAGGAGACGTATATTATAAAGGAAAGAAACGCGAAGCTATCAGCGTGCTCGATGAGTTTGGTTGGGAGCCGGTGAATTTAATGAGTAAAGAAGGGTTGGCACTACTCAATGGAACCCAGTTTATGAGTGCGAACGGAGTCTTCGCTATTCTGAAAGCAAACCGGATTTCCCGAAGAGCCGATTGCATTGCGGCCCTTTCGCTCGAAGCTTTTGATGGGCGCATTGATCCTTTTATGGACTGCATCCAACAGATCCGTCCGCATAAGGGACAAATCGAAACCGGAGAAGCCTTTCGCAAGTTGCTCGACGGAAGTGAAATTATTGCTCGCCCCAAGGAGCATCTGCAAGATCCGTATTCCTTCCGCTGCATCCCGCAAGTGCATGGCGCGACAAAAGATTCAATCCGCTATGTGGCTTCCGTGTTGCTGACCGAAATAAACTCTGTGACGGACAATCCAACAGTTTTCCCCGATGAAGATTGCATTATCTCCGGTGGTAACTTCCATGGCCAACCGCTTGCTTTAGCTTTTGACTTTCTGGCTATCGCTTTAGCCGAACTGGGAAATATCTCCGAGCGGCGTGTCGCGCAGCTAATCATGGGATTGCGTGGACTACCGGAGTTCCTGGTTGCTAATCCGGGATTGAATTCAGGCTTTATGATTCCACAGTATGCGGCGGCTTCCATGGTCAGTCAGAACAAGATGTACTGTTATGCTGCTTCAAGTGATTCTATTGTCTCTTCAAATGGGCAGGAAGATCATGTAAGCATGGGAGCTAATGGGGCTGTCAAGCTTTTTAAAATAATGGATAATCTGGAACACATCTTGGCCATCGAACTGATGAATGCTGCACAAGGCATTGACTTCCGCCGTCCGCTAAAGACTTCACCTTTGTTGGAGCGCTTTCTGCATGACTACCGGAAAGAAGTTTCGTTTGTGAAAGATGATATTGTGATGTATAAAGAGATTCATAAGACTGTCGCTTTTTTGAATCGAACTAAGTTTGATAGCTGAAAAAATCTTTCTTTTCATAGCCTGAGACATGGCTTCTTTTTTGATTGCCGGATAAAGAATCGGATGATAAATTCGATCTTTACCCGGCAAATTGTTTGTAACCTTTCAATCAATGGTCTATTAACACTTGTTTTCATATAAAATGCTGAATTATAATATTTATGAATACTCTCCTAAATAGTAGGAAACTTGATTTGTCTGTTTCGTTTTCTGGTTATCTTTGCTTTGTAATAAGAAACCGTACTAAAACTAATTAATTCAATAAAAGACAGAGAATGATGATAGAATCCGGGAAAGTACCTTCGCAGCGTGAAGAGTTGAGAGAACGCATCATGGAAACCGCAACAGAGGCATTTACCACCCAAGGCATCAAATGCATTACGATGGATGATATTGCTGCTGCACTGGGGATATCAAAACGTACGCTCTATGAAGTCTTTTCGGATAAAGAATCGCTATTGAGAGAGTGCGTTTTGAAAAAGCAACTCGAGCGAGATGAGTACTTGAAAAAAGTGATGGATCAGTCGAATAATGTGCTGGAAGTAATCTTAGCTGTTTTTCAGAAGGGGATAGAAGCTTTCCACCGGACCAATAAACGCTTTTTTGAAGATATAAAGAAATACCCTCGAGTCTATGCAATGATGCAGGATCGGCATAACAGTGATTCGGAAAGTACGATTTCTTTTTTTAAGACGGGAGTAGCCCAAGGGATCTTTCGCGGCGATGTAAACTTTGCTATTATCAATCTGCTGGTACGCGAACAGTTTGACATACTATTGAATACGGATATTTGCGCCGAATATTCCTTTGTGGAAGTTTATGAGTCTATCATGTTCACCTATATACGCGGTATCTCTACCGAGAAAGGAGCGAAAGTGCTCGAAGAATTTATAAAAGAATACCGACAGAACCGGATAATAGCTACTACCAGGCCTATATAGACTATTTCTTTATGCAGATACGCTGACAGAAGATCGGTATAATCTACTTTCCCCTAGCTATTAATCAGCAAAAAGATAGGGAGGTGAGAATCTGATAAATAATGAAAGATTCTCCTTTCTTTTGTGTCTTTTCCCTATCTTTGCGGTCGTTTTGCCAAATTGAATCATTATGGAGATTATGAAGAATTATTTGAAGCACTCACTATGGCTTGTTTTGATCGTGCTTGTTGTCTTGATCGGGTTTCATTGGTTGCCGGATATAACGATTGCCGGGCATAAGATGAGACGTATCGATGTTTTGAGTGATCTTCGATATCCTGAAGTGATGGCTGCTGATTCGGATAGCATTTCCTTACCCCCTATTATAAAACCTGCTTTTGTCGACACCTGTCGGGAGGGATTGACTTGTATTGAAGATTATAGCGACTCTACCCTTCGGGGAATGTCCCCCTTCTATGAAGCACTTAATCGTTTGTCATCGGATGACGGACTGGTGCGCATTGCTGTTTTCGGGGACTCTTTTATAGAAGCGGATATCTTTACTGCTGATTTGCGTGAAATGCTTCAAAAGCATTTTGGCGGTTGTGGAGTAGGCTTTGTCCCTATCACTTCCATGACAAGTGGGTATCGGCCTACGGTACGGCATACGTTTAGCGGATGGGCAAGTCATTCGGTTACAGATAGCACGTATTTCGATCGGAAAAGACAAGGCGTATCCGGACATTACTTTGTCCCTCGTGCCGGAGCTTATGTGGAATTGCGTGGGCAGAAAAACTACGCCTCCTTGCTCGATACTTGCCAAAGAGCCTCAATCTTCTTTGCCAACAGAGGTAATCTGGAGCTGTCTTCGAGTGTGAATCGGGGTGAAAACAGAAGTTATACTTTCGAACCGGTAGGCGGATTGCGAGAAGCACATGTTGAAGGTTCGATCGGTTCAGTGCGCTGGACGGTGAACAGTGCCGATTCTACACTTTTCTATGGGTTGGCCATGGATGGAAAAAAGGAATTATCCTGGATAACTTCTCGTTGCGTGGTAGTTCCGGATTATCGTTGCGTGGCATTCCCGCGCAAATGATCAAAGAGTTTAATCAAAAACGTCCATACGATCTTATTATCTTGGAATATGGATTGAACATTGCCACTGAACGCGGACGGAATTATGATAACTACCAAAAAGGATTGCTTAAAGCCATTGGGCATTTGAAGGAAAACTTCCCGCAGGCGGGGCTGCTTCTTTTGAGTGTCGGCGACCGGGATTATCGGACAGAGAACGGAGATCTACGTACAATGCCTGGTGTTAAAAACCTGATTCGTTATCAACAGAATGTAGCAGCCGAAAGCGGTATTGCTTTTTGGAATATGTTTGAAGCGATGGGTGGCGAGGGAAGTATGGCTAAATTGGTACAGGCCAAACCCTCAATGGCTAATTATGACTATACCCATATTAACTTCCGTGGTGGAAAGCATTTAGCCGGATTATTCTACGAAACATTGATTTACGGGAAACAACAATACGATCGGAGGCGTGCCTATGAAGCAAAATAATCCGAGGTTAGTTGTCTTGTACCGGCTCAAGTGCATGGCGTTGCTCGTGCTGTTGGGTTGTATGCTGTTTCCTCATGATTCGATTTGGGGACAAGACCGGATACCGGCCTATATCTCGCCGGGAAAAGGAACTAAAAAGATGAAGCAAATGAAAGAAATGACCCGGGCAACCGATACAATTTTCGTGCAATCGTCTTTGCCCGCTGCTTTTCGAGAGACCGGCCCCAATGAAATTGTCGATAGTATCGGTCTGCTCAGTCCGGTATTTGAACGTTTCAGATTGTTGCATGCCGGTTTGTCGGAAGATACCGTTCGGATTGTTCATCTTGGCGACAGTCATGTGCGTGGACATATCTACCCTCGTACAGCGGGGGAGAAGCTGGCCGAAACATTTGGAGCCGTTTCGTATGTCGATATGGGAGTAAACGGGGCTACTTGCCTCACTTTTACGCATCCTGCCCGGATAGCTGAGGTTGCCGCTTTGAATCCGGATCTACTTATACTCTCTTTTGGGACCAATGAAAGTCATAACCGACGGTACAATGCCAATATGCACTACCAACAAATCAAAGAATTGTTCGTTTTGCTGCAAGATAGTTTGCCTAAAGTACCCATCCTGTTGACTACTCCGCCCGGTTCGTATGAGAGTTTTCGGCAAAAAAGGCGTCGGCGCACCTATGCCGTCAACCCGCGTACAGCTACAGCTGCCGAAACCATTCGCCGCTTTGCCGTAGATCAACGCTTACTGGTGTGGGATATGTACGATGTGGTGGGGGGACGCCGCCGTGCTTGTGCCAACTGGACAGACGCGAAGCTTATGCGTCCCGATCATGTACATTATTTGCCCGAGGGATATATCCTGCAAGGCAATTTATTATATCAAGCCCTTATTAACGCTTATAATAATTATGTTACCTATTGATATAGATTTCAGCCGGATAAAAGATGTGCTTACGTACGATCCGCAAGCACCGATGATTTTTAGCAGTGGCATTTTTCTCTGGCTGTTCTCAGCTTTTATCATCGTTTACGTTCTTTTGCAACGTAAATATACGGCTCGGCTGTTGTTCGTGACACTCTTTTCATACTACTTTTATTATAAGAGTAGCGGAACGTATTTTTTCCTGTTGGCCATTGTCACCATAACCGACTTTCTGTTGGCACAATGGATGGAACGAGCTACTGTGCGGTGGAAGCGGAAAGGGCTTATCGTACTTAGTCTTGCCATCAATTTGGGACTATTGGCTTACTTCAAATACACCAATTTCCTGGGCGAAGTGTTTGCTTCCCTGATGGGAGGAACTTTCTCGGCACTCGACATTTTTCTGCCGGTGGGAATCTCCTTCTTCACATTCCAATCGCTAAGTTATACGATCGATGTATACCGAAAAGATATCAAACCGCTGACCAATCTGTTGGATTACGCTTTCTATGTGTCCTTTTTCCCTCCGCTTGTTGCGGGGCCCATTGTTCGTGCCCGCGATTTTATTCCGCAGATGCGTAAACCGTTGTTTGTTTCGCAGGAAATGTTCGGGCGGGCGGTCTTCTTGCTTATGTCCGGTCTGTTTAAGAAAGTGATAATCTCCGATTATATCAGCGTGAATTTTGTAGAGCGCATTTTTGATAACCCCACTTTGTATTCGGGTGTGGAGAACCTGATGGGTGTTTATGGCTATGCTTTGCAAATATATTGCGATTTCTCCGGCTATAGTGATATGGCCATCGGTATCGCACTTCTCTTGGGCTTCCAATTCCGACAAAACTTTGACTCTCCCTATAAGTCAGCCTCCATCACGGAGTTCTGGCGTCGGTGGCATATTTCTTTGTCCACTTGGTTGAGAGACTATCTTTATATCTCCTTGGGAGGGAACCGAAAAGGGAAGTTCCGCCAATACCTGAATCTCATTATAACAATGTTTTTAGGCGGACTTTGGCACGGAGCTTCCTGGAACTTTATTCTTTGGGGGATGTTCCACGGTGTGGCTTTAGCGCTTCATAAGTTGTGGATGACTATCTTTCGAACTAATAAAGGGTACGAAAGTCATGGATGGCGCCGGATGTTTGGAGTTATCCTCACGTTTCATTTGGTTTGTTTTTGCTGGATCTTCTTCCGGAATGTTGACTTCCAAAGTTCCATCAATATGTTGAACCAGATCTTCACCGCTTTCAATCCGCAACTTTTCCCTCAACTGGTGGAAGGGTACTGGCAAGTATTTGCGTTGATGTTATTAGGCTTCCTGCTGCATTTTGCGCCCGATAAATGGGAGAATGGAGTATGTAACGGCATTATTAAACTGCCGTTTATTGGAAAAGTTCTTCTGATGCTTGGGGTTATTTACTTAGTTCTTCAGATGAAGAGTACCGAAATTCAGCCGTTCATCTATTTCCAATTCTAATTGCACGTCCGGTCGTTTGAACCGTATTACTAATAGAGAATCCTCCTGTTAGACTTTTAAAGTAAAAGTTCGATAGGGGGATTTTTATTGGCTCTATTTTTCATCTCCTTTTTAGGAATCTCCGTTGATTCTTCCTCTTGTTTGTCGATTATTCTTTGATAAGATTATCGGCTCTTTGGCACTTTAGGCGGAAGTAACCATGTTCATGATCCGCTACTTATTGCTTCTTCAAATAGTCTTTCCACATTCATTTTAGCATTGATTACTGGATTCGTTCTCGAAATCCTTATTTTATGAACCACCCTATTAAAAGAAGAAAGCATATTAAGGGGTGTTTATTGCAGGTAATACTGCTGCTTTTATGTTGTTACTGCCAACTATTTGAGCAAAGGAATCGGACTATAATGATATATTGTCCGACTAAATAGGCGTCTCACTAGGGTGCAACGATCTGCTCACTAATGTTCTTCGAGTCTGCTCACCCGGGTGGAACGATCTGCGCACTCTGATGGGCAACTGAAAACATGCACTTCTTACAGCGTAAACGCATTACTTTTACTCTTCTTTATATTGTTATATACTGCTTTTTTATGATATTATAATATTGTAAATTAGGTATATATGCTGTTTTATAGCCCAATTATTGTTTATGTATTTGCATTGTAAAAACATAAATCAATAGGAGTATAGATATAATTAGTATTATTAAATACTTGGATGATCCTCATCGTGACCACAAAAAAATTAGATGGAGCGTGGAAGTAATGCGTCTACTCTAGCACTTTTTTCGGAATAAGTTGGTATGCTGTTTCTAATATACGAAATCGTTGATTCTGCCTCGGTCTAAACACACTAAATATCGGCTTAGGTCTATGAGAGATACCTGAAATAGTATGAGAGATAGGCTTATTTTGATGACAAATAGCGATAAAATGATGAGAGATAGCCTCTTTGAAAAGTATCTCTCATTCGGCAATCGTCTGATTAGTAGTTTTTTTATCTCTAAAATGATGAGACCATGAGAGATAAAACTTTTTTCTTTCTAGGGGGAGTATGTGTAAATGGCATTCACTTTATTGCAACGACGTAAAAAAGAGCAGCAACTAGTCGGAAAAAAGAACCCCAACACGATATTAGGCATTATGCGCCATTTACGTAAGATGATAAAACTTGCCATTGGTGAGGGGATTATAACTCACGACCTTTTCGAGGGATATTCACCCGAACGCCCGAAAGCCGAACCGGAATATTTAACCCGTGAAGAACTGAACAAAATAATACCCCCCCCTTAGACCATCCTTGAAGGTCTCTAGCTCGTGAAATGTTTTTAGTCTCGGTGTTTACGGGTTTGGCGTACAGGAGTATTCGTAACCTAACAGTCAACTGTAGAGTGAATATTTCATTGAATATAGCAATACCGATACCCACAGCAGTAAGTGGTTCCAATGCACGCATGATAGTTAATGTACAAAACCAGAATCCCTAATTCTTTTCGTGTAAGCCTGAACGATTTATTTTGTATAAACTAACCTACCGAGAAAAAAGTCGCAAGTAAGAAGCGGTAAAATAATACAGAGTTAGCGTTTATTTCAGCTTCATAAAGAGATAATGCCCAAGTGGATTTGTCCCATAGCTGATTGCTGCGATAATCCCATCAATTGAACCTTTGAATTTTGCCTCCATTTTATTATGTAATTTATCTATAAAATTAAAGCCAGCACAGGGATTAATATACCTGCTAATAATTCAATTCCCCCTATTCCGAACAAACCTCGTTTACCTTTATTCATTAGAATACCGCTTATGCATATCAATATAAGACATACCGCAGAGAGGTCTGAGAAATATGTCCACCATGTTCCCGGGTTATAATGGAGAAATAGTTGATAAAAAACGGGTCTTTTCTTTATTCCTTCATAAGCAACATTTCCTGTTTGAGTATCAAGAATATAGGATGAACCACTTTTCAAGAAAACTTTCACCGTTGAGTTGTTCGGATAAAAATGTTTGATATAATTATCCTGCTCGCCTACCTCTTTTAGCAACTGTACTATTTCATTTTTATTAAATTTATGGGAGGGAGGGAATCTCTCCTTCACCGTGTAATTGTTTACAGTTATATAGTATTTCGGATTAAAATCCTTTAAATGATTCATCGTTATGCCCGATACTGCATAAATAAGAATCACTCCCATAAAGAAAAAGGATAGATGAGAATGAACCGTCCTACAATACCGTCGGAACCGATTGCGTGTAACTAAGTTGATTTTTATTTCTTTACCCATATATTGGTTATTTCTGAAATAAAGAGTTGGTGTTTAGAAGGCTCTTTGTTATAAGATTCTTCCATGATTTTCTCTTTGTAAGGTTGAGCCAAATTGGCATAGTCCATCTCTTGAACGAACATTTTCTTGCATTCTATAATCATCTGAGCCTCTTCAAAACTCATTAGTCCGGAAGGGGTTTCCAATAGGGTCAACCCAGCTTCTGACACTTTATCAGTATCTCGTCCCGATTTCGTTCCACAGATTCTAAGTGCTCCCCGATATTCTTCTGTAAAAAAACTTAGTGTAAAACTCTCTTCTTGTTGCAGAAATTGATACGTATACCTTGAATCACGAACTGCAATAAAAGTAGATGGTCTGCTCCATATATAGCCAACCGCCCCCCATGATGCTGTCATTGTGTTATAAGAACTTTTGCTCCCTGCTGTCACCAGCATCCATTGCTTACCTATTAAGTCTATTACATTATCAGGAAGGTCGGTTGCTTCCATCCGATCGTAATGAGATTGCCAACCTGTGGTACTCGTGCTATCTTCATGCTGTGTGAAGACTACTTTGGCTGACTTTTTACTGTTTTCCACACATGAGGTAATTAGAAATGTACCTAAAATTATTGAAAATAATATTATCTTTTTCATTTTCTGTTAGTTAGTTAATGATTATTTTGCAAAGGTAGGCAGGTATAGGATTGAAATACTTGTATTCACATTACATTATTTTGTATATTTACGGTATGAGAAAGTGTAGCCAGTTTGAATCATTAAAGATTATAGATGTAATTGAGGAAGAATATTCTTGCGAATTACATGCCCAAGACCATTTTGAAATTATCTATATTCATTATGGGTGTGGGGAGCATTTCTTTAATGAAGTTACAATTCCATATGAAAAAGGGGATTTATTTCTGCTTGCACCCGGTGACCGCCATTATTTCACAGTGAAAGCTGTAACGCGCTTTACCTATATTAAATTTACTTCAAGCTATTTTGAGACTTATGACCGCTCCTATAAGTCCTTTTCACGAGAAATAACTCCAACTTCCATCATGGAAATTCAATGGCTGAAAGAGGATAAAATAACGGTGAGTGAACCTTGTCAGACTATATTGAAGAATGTTTTTGAGAATATTATCCTATATAATTCAACGCTTAACGTACTTCGTTCGTCTATTGTGTATTATCATATTCTTTCCATTTTCGGAATGATAAAAGAATACATCGAGAACCGAAATATTGAATTAAAGAAGAAAACTCCAACTAACGCTCATATAGCAGCATACATTCAAGAGAATATATCTAACCGTGACTGTATTTCTATCAATATGATTGCTAATAATTTTAATATTTCGCCATCTTATTTCAGTACTTATTTCAAGCGGAATTTCGAGATAAGTTATAAAAAATACATCGAAAAGATGCAATTACAACTTATTAAGCGCAGATTAGAAACCGGAGAAATCAAGTTGAAAGAAATAGCGGATGAATTTGGATTTACCGATGTAAGCCATTTATCCAAATTCTTTAAAAGGCATGAAGGTCTTAATCCTTCTGCTTATAAAAACATAGGAAAATAGGAGATTGTATCCCAGGTAAATTAAATGATATTACACGTTGTTGAACTCTCTGTATCTTACTATAGGTGCTTTTTATAAGTTAATAAATAGAAAGTTAATCTATCGGCTAATTACTTCGGTGATTTGATCAAAAAAGAAACAGGGAAATCTGCACAAGAATATATTCGGCTAAAACTGATCGATCTTGCCAAAGAAAGAATATGCGACCTAAGTAAAATGATTAGTGAAGTAGCTTATGAATTAGGCTTTCAATATCCGCAGTATTTTACGCGCATGTTTAAAAAACAAGTGAGCGTATCACCGAACGAATACCGGAATCGAGCCGATCTGAATTAAAATTTGCTCTCAACTGTATGGCCTAAATAGGATAATGAGTTAGAAAATCGTTTCATCTTTGCTTTTCCTCTCCGCATCTTCTACTATCTCGACCACTATATGCCTTTCGCGCGCTCGCGCAAATATTATAATGTATATGTATGGGCCTGCCTTCACTTTAGGAGACAATAATATGTTTTATAACATCCTTATCAATCAGCTAGTTATAAAAAAGTTCAAATAATCTTTCAAAAAAGAGTTGT
>NZ_BAIV01000004.1 GCF_000517545.1 Bacteroides reticulotermitis JCM 10512
GTTTGAATCCACCTTCTCCGCGTGGTTTAAAGTCCCGGTCACCTCTCGGTTTGAATCCACCTTCTCCGCGTGGTTTAAATTCACGGTCACCTCTCGGTTTGAATTCCCGATCACTGCGTGGCTTGAATTCACGGTCTCCACGTGGTTTGCCTTCGGTATCCGATTCATTCTCAGCTCCTTCTTCCTGACTTTTGAATTCTTTGTATTTTCCGTCGAAGATCTCGTATTTGCGGAATTCACACTCCAGCGGACCATTGAACAGTGGAACGCGTTGGCTGGCTTTCAAACCAATCTGGTCGAAGCATTCGTCGCGGTAGGAGAGTACCCAGGCTTCATTGCCGACAAAAGCGTGCTTGAGACGCTCGCCGATCATCTGGTAAAGTCCTAATAAGTCGTTTGTGGAAATACGCTCTCCATAAGGAGGATTGGTGATGAGGACGGATTTCTCTGTCGGCTGTTCAAACTGTTGGAACGGCTGTAGTTTTAAGATTACGTCTTTGGATACACCGGCAGCTTTCACATTGTGTGTTGCTATCTCATTGGCTTTCTGGTTGTTGTCATAGCCAAATATCTTATGCTCGAATTCACGTTCTTGTGAATCGTCGTTGTAGATTTCGTCAAACAGATCGGAATCGTAATCCACCCATTTCTCGAAAGCAAATCCTTTGCGGAATACTCCCGGAGCAATGTTGCGGGCAATCAGTGCTGCTTCAACGGGGATGGTTCCCGAACCACACATCGGGTCGATCAGGTTGCACTCTCCACGCCAGCCGCTCATCAGGATCATGCCTGCAGCCAACACTTCGTTCAGCGGAGCTTCTACCGCTTCCTGACGGTAGCCACGACGGTGGAGTGATTCACCGGAAGAGTCCAGCGATAGGGTACAAGTGGTCTGTGCGATGTGAATATTGAGCAAAACGTCCGGATTGTTGATGCGGACTGACGGACGCTTGCCGGTCTTTTCACGGAAATAATCCACAATCGCGTCTTTTACTTTATACGAGACGAACTTCGAGTGGCGAAACTCTTCGCTGAATACCACGGCGTCTATGGCGAAGGTCTTGTTTTCATCCAAATGCTTCTCCCAAGGAATTGCCTGGATCTGCGCATATACTTCATCTGCGTTTTTGGCTGTGAAGTGTTTGATCGGCTTCAGAATACGGATTGCTGTACGCAGGCAGAAGTTGGCTCTGTACATCATCCGCTTATCTCCGGTGAAGGATACCATGCGGCGTCCTATCTGGATATCGTTGGCTCCTAATGCGGTAAGTTCCTCTGCAAGTATCTCCTCCAGTCCCTGGAAGGTCTTGGCAATCATTTCGAAATGTTCACTCATATATTTAAACTTGATTTTATTTCTTTGCTTTTGTTTGTACTATTCTGCCTCCGGAAGGGACGTCTTCAGTTACCCAGATATTGCCTCCTACCGTTGCGTCGCGACCAATTGTGATTCTTCCCAAGATGGTGGCGTTGGAGTAGACAATGACGTTGTCTTCCAATATCGGATGGCGAAGGTTTCCTTTGATAGGTTTACCGTCAGCGTCGAGGGGGAAGCTTTTGGCTCCCAATGTGACACCTTGGTAGAGTTTGACATTGTTACCGATGATGCTGGTGGCTCCGATAACGACGCCTGTCCCATGGTCGATGGTGAAATAACTGCCGATCTTCGCTCCGGGATGGATGTCTATACCGGTTTCGCTATGTGCCATTTCGGTGATAATGCGGGGAATCAGGGGAACGCCAAGCTCCAGTAATTCGTGTGCGATGCGGTAGTTGCTGATGGCTCTGATAGCCGGATAACAGCAGATTACTTCACCGTAGCTTTCGGCTGCCGGATCTCCGTTGTAAGCAGCTTCTACATCCGTAGCCAATATCATTCTCATGGAGGGTAATCCGCTGATGAACTTGGCTGCCAGGTGCGCAGCTCTTTCTCGCCTTTTTTCTGTACTAGGTGTGCACGCTTCTTTCGGTGTCCCAAAGCAGAGTCCGGCAAGAATCTGATCAGAGAGGAGGTCGAACAGTTTCTCAATATTTACACCGATATGGTATTTTACTGTGCGACTGTTGATGGTTGAATTTCCAAAATATCCGGGAAAAAGAATAGAGCGTGTCAGCTCGATTATTTCGTGCAAGACTTTAGCAGAAGGCAGTGGTTCGCCATCTTTGTGTTGATGAAACAGCCCTTTGTATGATTCGCTTTCCGATAGCTCATCGACTGCCTGTGTCAGGATGTGGGTGAAGTTCAGTGGACTCATTGATAGATTCCTTATATTATGTGGCTGCAAAGGTAGAAAAAAACGTTTATATAGCAAGACGATTTAGTTGATAAAGTGGAAGATGGAGCATGTAGAGTGGAAACTTTATTATTGAAGGAGAAAACAGTTTCGAAAAGAGGGCGTAGAAATCGGTGTTTCACGTGGCACAAATATTCCTATTTTTTTAATCGGAAGCTACGATCTCGTCGGTAGAGAGTCTTTCTTTTGCCCCGGGCTTTTTAAATTTTGCCCGGCTCTATGGCTCCTCTTCCCCTGGGCTCTTGCCCCCTTTGCCCCGGGCTATTGTTTTGCTTTCCCCTTTCTTTCGTTTGCACAGTTCCGGGGGGCTTCTTCATCTCTACAAATTGGGAGCTACGCATGGGTGTAATGGTATCAGACGAAATCCAGCCTGATCCCTCGTTAATACCTTCTGAAAATCTCTCTATATTATGTTTCCTTTTTGGCTTTCAGCCCTTCAGTTTCTGATTTAATTAGTTGGTAGCTAGTGTGATAATCCTGAAATCAAGGACCTGAAAGTACAGTATATAGCCTTCAGCGCTTTCATTCGATGCGCGCTGCATACTAGCTGCTGAATTTGCTGCGGTATGGAAACAGCCTCCATGGTTGTATGAAGCAGACTCATGCGTAAGTCTTAGGCAATCTAATTGGTTGCAACCGGGAAGAACTGAAAGCTGAACCCTTCTTTGAAGTGTTGCTTTCAGCCTAAAAGTGTTGTTTATCAGCATTATATGTTCGAAACTGAAACCTGAAAGCAAAAACTCAAACCTTATTTACTGGCTGTTTGAACCGGAATTTTCAAGTAGTTTAAGTGCTTGGTTGCCTGATCAGAACAAAAAAACGAGAAGCTACTTGAAATGGTAGCTTCTCGTTGGTTTAGTAAGATTGTAAGGTAATTAAAGATTTGCTTCTAGCGTTGTTTCTTTGATTATAGATAATCAGGGTGTGTTTTTCTATATAAGTTGCATTGAATCAGGGTATCAATACTAAGAACTCATCACTCGGACAATAACGTTTTATCACCCGAGTGATGAGCTGAGACAGAAGCTGTTTTGCTGTGAAGCAATTAATTCCTTTCCTTCCACAAGCGGTGCTCTTCACTGAGCCAGAGACTTCTGTTCTTACCCTTTGTGTGTGCTCTCTTTGTGTGAGAGTAGGTTGTTATACCCGAAAGGTGTTCGCTGTTACCGGCTTTGGATGCATACATTGTTGGCAGTAACTCGCAACAGCTTCTTCTTCAAACTGAAATTATGAGAGTCGAGAGATCTTATAAGTTTGGATCGTCCATTGTTACAGTCATTTCGGGTACGATCACGTATTCTTTCTTTTTATTGTTCCACTTATAATAGTTAGTGGTAACGGTTTTACCCTCATAGGTGTACTTAACAAGCAAGTCATTGTTCCATGTACTCTTATTGCTATTCCATTTTAGCGTTTCACTTTCGGTCATTCGCTTGTTTGCATCGTACTTGTAATTGTACTTCATATAATTGGTAAGTGTGGCACCGTCTTTCTTGAAGACAGTCTGTCCTACCATTACTCCATTTTCCTCTATTGGATTGTAGATTAACTGCCCGTCGTTACTTCGTGCAAAAGTAGAGAGGGATATGGCAAACATAAATACGATGGATAATACGATCTTGGTTAAAGAAACTTTTGTTTTCATGGCTATCTGGTTTTTAAATTATACTTTCTATTTGCTAACTCTAGGATTGATTTCCTAGTACAAACATACATAATAAATTGGAATCTACATAGTAATCTATTAAAAATATATCATAATGTCAAAAACGTAGGCTTTCCGAAGTTTCTTTTTGGCAACTTATTCGATAAAAAAATATCCGGCAGATCATTTGCCGGATATTGGAGGATTCACTTAGCGTACAAACTGCATATTTTGCTTTCTTCGTGTACGCGTAGTTAAATAATGTTAGGGCGTTTATTTGTCCTTATGTCGCTGGTCCCTAGTAGGTTAATGAGCCTCTAGCCAGTTCTTTCCCCAGCCGCAATCAGCCTTTAGGGGGACGTGCATGCGGTAGGCATTTTCCATTTCGGTGATAACAATTTCTTCTACCCGCTCTTTTTCATTCATGGGGACGCTGAAGTTCAATTCATCATGTACCTGAAGGATCATTTTGGCCTGTATGCCTTCCGCCTGGAACCGTTGATAGATGCGTGCCATCGCTACTTTAATGATGTCGGCGGCACTTCCCTGAATCGGAGCGTTGATGGCATTTCGCTCTGCATATCCACGTACGACTGCGTTGCGTGAATTGATGTCGGGCAGGTAGCGCTTGCGGTGGAAGATGGTTTCTACATATCCCTTCTCTTGGGCTACCTCCACACTTTTGTCCATATAGGTTTTCACACCCGGGTAGGTTGTGAAATAGCCGTCGATTAGTTCTTTGGCTTCTTTGCGGTCTACGTTCATGCGTTCGGCGAGCCCAAAGACTGATATGCCGTAGATTATGCCGAAGTTAGCGGTTTTAGCTTTGCGGCGCATGTCGGCGTCTACGGTTTTCAGATCAATCTGGTATATCTTCGCAGCTGTGGCAGCGTGGATATCGTGATTGCTGAGGAACGCGTCGATCATATTTTTATCTTCGCTCAGGTGTGCCATGATGCGCAACTCGATCTGCGAGTAGTCGGCCGAGAAGAAGAGACATCCTTCATCGGGGATAAATGCTTTCCGGATCTCTTTTCCGTTTTCGTCACGGATCGGGATGTTTTGTAGGTTCGGATTACTCGAACTAAGCCGTCCCGTGGCGGTTACTGTCTGGTTGAAAGAGGTGTGTACACGGCCTGTGCGCGGGTTGATCAACTGAGGAAGCGCATCGATATAGGTGCCCAACAGTTTTTTAAGTCCCCGGTGCTCGAGTATCTTTTCTACAACGGGATGTTTGTGGCGGAGGCTCTCAAGTACTTCCTCGGAGGTGACGTACTGGCCGGTCTTGGTCTTCTTTGCCTTTTCTACGATTTTAAGTTGATCGAAGAGTACTTCGCCTACTTGTTTGGGCGAGGCGATATTGAACTCGGTCTCGGCCAGCGTATAGATCTCTTGTTCGATCTGCTCCATCTTTGCGGTGAAGTGAGCGGACGATTGCTTAAGTGCTTCTGTGTCGAGTAGCACGCCGTTTCGCTCAATGTTAACCAACACGGGGACGAGTGGCATTTCGATATCGTAGAATAAGCTCTCCGTATCGTTCTCTTTCAGTTCTTTTTCCAATACGTTCTTTAGCTTCAGCGTTATATCGGCATCTTCACATGCATAGAGGTATACGTCCTTCGGATCAAGGTCGCGCATGTTCTTCTGATTTTTTCCTTTCGGGCCGATAAGCTCTTCAATTGGGACGGTTCGGTAACGGAGATAAATCTCTGCCAGGTAATCCATCCCGTGACGAAGTTCGGGTTGCAATACATAGTGTGCTACCATCGTATCGAAAAGAGGACCTTTCACTTCGACTCCGTAATTTTGGAGAATGATCATGTCGTATTTGATATTCTGTCCGACTTTCATCGATTTCTCATTTTCGAAGACCGGACGAAACTCATTCACAATTTTTAAGGCTTCTTCTCTTTCGGGAGGAACCGGAATATAGAAAGCTTCGTTTTCCTGTGTGGAGAAACTCATTCCGACCAATTCGGCTACCATGGGTTCGGTTCCGGTGGTTTCTGTGTCTAGCGCAAGAATTTCGGCTGTAAGCAACTTTTGAATGATTTTGTGTCTTTTTGTTTCATTATCAATGAGTTGATAGTTTGCATTCAGCGTTTCTAAGCTCTCTAGATTTGAATTTTTAGCTTCATCTGCCCCGTTGCCCGCAAATTCTGCAAACAAATCGCCTTGAGTTGGAGTTGTTTCTTCTGCGAAGAGTGGGAGAGGAGGAAGCGCGGCTTTTGTCTGTGTAAACGATCCCGGCTGATTTTCATTTTTCAAAACCCGGTCGATTAAAGTCCGAAATTCCAGTTCTTCAAAAATTGCCCGAAGTGATTCCGCATCCGCTTTTTCGCGAACAAGTGAATTCATATCAAGTTTGATAGGAACATCAATTTTGATTGTTGCCAAGAATTTGGAGAAAACAATTTGTTCCTTGTTGGATTCTACTTTTGTTTTCAGAGCTCCTTTTAATTGGTCGGTATGTTCCAGTAAGTTTTCGGTGCTTCCAAATTCGGCGATTAATTTCTGGGCTGTCTTTTCTCCCACACCGGGACATCCCGGAATATTGTCCGATGAGTCGCCCATCAATCCGAGTAAGTCAATCACCTGGTCGGGCGATTGGATGTTGTACTTGGCTTTGATTTCTTCCACACCCATCACTTCAAATCCTCCGGTGTGCTTGGGGCGATACATGAATACGTTGTCGGTGACTAGTTGTCCATAGTCTTTGTCCGGCGTCATCATATACGTTATAATGCCTTGTTGTCCGGCTTCGGTCGCGAGGGTTCCGATAACATCATCGGCTTCATAGCCCGGAACTTCCAGAATCGGAATTCGATAGGCACGGATTATATCTTTGATGATAGGTACGGAGAGGCGGATTGCTTCCGGCGTCTCTTCGCGTTGTGCCTTATATTGTTCGTATGCTTCGTGACGAAATGTAGGGCCGGCGGGATCGAAAGCAACTCCCAAGTGACTGGGGTTCTCTTTCTTCAATAGTTCCTCCAGCGTATTGACAAACCCCAGTATAGCGGACGTATTAAATCCTTTTGAGTTGATTCTGGGGTTTTTGATGAAAGCGTAATAAGCACGGTATATCAATGCATATGCATCTAAAAGAAACAATTTATTGTTTGGATCCATAGAATTTATTAATTTTTCATGGTAAAAGTACAAAAAAATACGGTATTAATCGTTTTATTATTACTTTTGTGCCCAAATTGTGTATACATGGATCGTTTATCTCTTATAAGGTTTCCGATTGCGGCTGAACTAGAAGAATTTAAGAGACTTTTTGATAGTTCTCTTACCTCTTCCAATCCATTGCTCGACAGCGTAATATCTCATATACGTCAGAGGAATGGTAAGATGATGCGTCCAATTCTAGTGCTTTTGGTTGCCCGGCTTGCCGGAACTATCGGCCCTTCAACCCTCTACGCGGCTGTTTCTCTGGAACTTCTTCATACGGCAAGTTTAGTGCATGATGATGTAGTAGACGAAAGTACGGAACGTCGGGGACAGCTCTCTGTGAATGCTATCTATAATAATAAGGTATCAGTGTTGTCGGGCGACTATCTGTTGGCTACAAGTCTGATATATGCCGGACGGACGAAGAACCTGGATATTATTCAGGTTGTCTCTAGGCTGGGGCAGGACTTGGCTGACGGCGAATTGCTACAGCTTTCCAACGTAAGTAATCATAGTTTCTCCGAAGACGTTTACTTCGATGTAATTCGTAAAAAAACGGCTGCGCTTTTTGCTGCTTGTACGCATTCTGCTGCCCTTTCGGCAGGGATGGGTGTGCCGCATGCCGACGCTGCTCGTTTGTTGGGCGAATATATTGGAGTTTGCTTCCAGATTAAGGATGATATCTTCGATTATTTTGATAGTGAAAAGATTGGTAAGCCGACCGGAAATGACATGATGGAAGGTAAATTGACTCTTCCCGTTCTGTATGCGCTGAATACCTATGGTGATGAGCAGGCGAAATCCGTGGCTATTAAAGTTAAGGATGGGTTGGCTACTCCCGATGAAATCGGCTATTTAATAGAATACGCTAAAGAAAAAGGTGGCATTGAGTATGCAGCTAAGGTTATGGGTGAGTACAAGCAGAAAGCGCTGAACATTTTGGCGGAATTGCCGACCTCAGAAATCCGAAGCTCGTTGGAAGCTTATTTGCATTATGTTACCGATCGCGAAATCTAATTTCTTTCTACGCTCATAATTCTCCGCTGGTATTGGCCCCCGTGTTTATAATCCGTGTTTCGAACTGCTCTTATTTTTTATATCCTTACTATTCGCTAATCCCGATTCATTAATCCCCATTTCTTCGCTAACGATGGAGTAATGCACTGTGTCATTTGCCGGGTAGCTTGTAACCGGAATTGAAAAGTTTGTACTAAAGGTATACGGAATTGCTCTGCCTTCCGGATTCTCTATTAAAACAATACCTGCAAGTTCTCTGCCTGGAAAGGCAAGATCTTGCAGGTATCGCTACCTATAATCAGGACCTTCTTTCGTTGAAAAGGCCATTTGTTGACGGTTCGGTATTTAGAAGAACTTGATTTCTTCGCCTTTGATTTCGGATAATAGGAGGTTAGCCAATCGGCTCGTACCTAAACGGAATAGTTTATTGTTCAACCACTCTTCGCCTAATATCTCTTTGACGATGGTATAATAAACGAGCGCGTCGTTTACGGTATTAATTCCTCCGGCTGGTTTGAAGCCGATCTTATTGCCTGTCTTTTGATGATACTCTTTGATGGCTTCGCACATCACATAAGCAGCTTCCGGGGTAGCAGCGGGTTGTTGCTTTCCGGTAGATGTTTTGATGAAATCAGCTCCCGCATACATCGATAGAATGGATGCTTTTTTAATATTCGAAGCCGTTTGAAGTGCTCCTGTTTCGAGGATAACTTTCAGGTGATGGTCGTGGCAAGTCTCTTTGATTTCCTGAATGTCGTCACACATAGTTTCGTAGTCGTTGTTCAGGAACTGGCCAACTGAGATAACAATATCTATTTCGTCGGCTCCATCGACAATTGCTAGTGCGGTTTCGGCTATTTTTATTTCGGTGAAGGTCTGCGAAGAGGGGAACCCACCTGCTACGCAAGCAATATTGACACCTTCTACTTCGAGCGTATTCTTAACGATTGCAGCGAAATTGGGATATACACAAATGGCTGCTACATTCTTTAAATCGGGGAATTCATCGTCGAACTGATTCACTTTTTCAGTGAAACGCATTACACTCTCATCACTGTCGGTGGTGTTGAGTGTTGTCAGGTCAATACAATTGAATAGAAGTTTCTTTACTTCTTCGGTATTGTTTTCGGGAACTTTTTTCTCGATTAAAGTAGCTACCTGAGCTTGTATGTCTGCATCATTCAGATTCGTTTTGTACTTAGCCAATGTGGTTTTGTACTTGTTTCTTGTAGAGTTATTCTCTTCCATGATCGTTCAGTTTTGGGTTATTGATATGTCTTTTATTATCTCGTTCAGTTTTTTTCTCTAAGCTTTTCCGGAACGCACTGGTTACGTCTACGCCTGTTTGGTTGGCTATGCATAAAAGCACCCAGAGCACATCGGCTATTTCTTCTTCCACATTGTCTTTCTCGCCGGCTTTGAATGACTGGTCACCGTATTTGCGTGCCATGACCCGTGCCAATTCTCCAACCTCTTCAGTAAGCACCGCCATATTGGTTAGCTCGCTGAAATAACGCACTCCGTACTGTTTGATCCATTGATCCACCTGCTTTTGGGCTTCTTCAATTGTGATTTTATCCGATTCCATCGTTCCTATTTCCTTTCTACTCTTTGTTTTTTGAATCTATGCAAATGGTTACGGGGCCATCATTTAAGAGTTCAACTTTCATATCCGCTCCGAATTCGCCTGTACCTATCGCTTTCCCCAGTGCGCGACTCAACTCTTGGCAGAACTGCTTATAAAGTGGAATGGCGATTGCCGGACCGGCGGCTTTTATATAGGAAGGACGGTTGCCTTTCTTGGTCGAGGCGTGTAGTGTGAATTGGCTGATTGCTAAAATCTCCCCTTCAATGTCTTTCACCGACTTGTTCATTACCCCGTTTTCATCGTCGAATATGCGAAGATTAATCGCCTTTTTGCAAAGCCATTCTATGTCTTCGGGAGTGTCTGCCTCTTCGATTCCTACCAGAATTAGCAACCCTTTTTGAATGGCTGCCTTGCATTGTCCGTTGATGGTAACTGAAGCGTGGCTTACGCGTTGTATAACTATTCTCATTGTTACTCTTTTGAGTCATTATATTCTTTGGATAGGCAAATTTACAAAATTCGAAAGAGATTCCATCTGTTTTTTGCAGATAAATAATGGATTGGCTCTTCGTCTGTGTAAGAGTTGCTTGGATATTCCTTGTCTTATTCGCTTGTATTGAATCATCCTTCTTTTGTTTGTTGCCTGTTTGTTTTGTGATTTACCCGGCTGCTAGTTGCTGTTTTTGGGCTATAACAAGTCAGCCGACGGGGAGTTGGGGGACTCATTGTGTTTCGCTGCTCTTTGCATAGCACAGGCTGTGTCGTAAATAAACCGTTTTATGGCTGTTTTATTCGATTAATACATTGATTGTCAATTGAGTATGCTTTTGGGGATTGATGGGTTTATTGATTTCGCTGCACGAAGAGCAGCCAAGTATAGGCAAACTTGATTGCATCTATTCTATTTTTGCTTTATTTAAATCAAGTGTCTGATAACCAGGATGATATAGTCGTATTTGTCGCTTAGAAAGAGGCTTTCAATTCTGTTATGCTACTCACTCTTACAGCTTTTCGCCTCTTTGCTGCATTAGATCGCAATTCCGGTACTTGCCAGTCATGTGCATATCGTACTCTTTATCGTAAGCGAATTGGCAAAATTAGCTTTTCGAAAGTTCCTCTTTGAGCATTTGAGCTTTGGCCGGACCGATGATTGCGGCAATATCTTCTACGGATGCTTCCTGAATGCGTTTGACGCTTTTGAACTCTTTCAGTAAGGCTGTCTTTGTCTTTTCTCCAATGCCTTTGATGGAGTCCAATGCCGATGCGACCTGACGTTTGCTACGTTTATCACGATGGAAACTAATCGCAAATCGGTGCACCTCGTCCTGTATCTGAGTTAGCAAGCGGAATAGCTGACTTTGCTGCTTGATACCGATCGTTTGCGGAGGGAAGCCGAAGAGTAGCTCCGACGTGCGGTGGCGTCCATCTTTAGCAAGTCCGGCAATAGGTATATCCAAGTGGAGTTCATCTTCTATTACTTGTCTGACAACTTCCATTTGTCCCTTTCCACCGTCAGTAATAATCAAGTCGGGCAGGGGAGTCTGTTCTTCGATTGCTCGTTGGTAGCGACGTCGAACGATTTCTTTCATCGATGCATAATCGTCCGGTCCTACTACCGTTTTAATGTTATACTTCCGGTAATCTTTCTTCGAGGGTTTCGCCTTTTTGAAGACTACACAGGCGGCTACCGCATCCGAACCTTGAATGTTTGAGTTGTCGAAGCACTCGATCTGCATGGGGAGTCTGTCGAGATGAAGTTCTTGCTGTATTTCCTTCATCAATCGCATGCTGCGTTGTTCCGGATTTAGCTTTTCCGCCTGTTTCATCCGGTCCGCTTTGTATTGCTTGACATTTAGGATCGAAAGTTCCAGAAGCTTCTTCTTATCTCCCCGTTGAGGTACGGTGAATACGACGTTATTCAACTCAAAATCCACTTCAAACGGCACAATGATTTCGCGCGAAAGACTCTTATATCGCTCCCTCATTTCGATAATACCCAGTTCCAATAGCTCTTCTTTCGATTCGTTTAATCGCTTTTTATATTCAAAGGTGAATGCTTGCGTGATGGCACCGTTGGTGATATGCAGATAGTTGATGAAAGCAGAGTTCGAGTCATCTTCTTCGATTGAAAAGACGTCGATATTATGCAAAATAGCGCTCACAACTTCCGATCTGGAACGGTAATTCTCTATCAGCAAGTATTTTTCTTTAACTTTCTGTGCCTCTTCAAACTTCATATCTTCAGCCAGTTCCTCCATCTTCTGTTGAAGCAGCCGGCTTATATCCTGCGTATTTCCCTTTAATATTTCCTTGATTTCATCGATGTTTCTTGCATAATCCTCCTGTGTCTGGAGTCCGATGCAAGGGCCGGCGCAGTTCTTTATATGATATTCCAGACATACATTGAACTTGCCCGCATTGATGTTCTCCGGCGTTAAATTCAAGTTGCACGTGCGTAACGGATAGAGATGTTTGATCAGGTCGAGTACTGCCTGCATGGAAGGGGCATGGCTGTAGGGGCCATAGTAGGCCGAACCGTTTCGTATAATCCGTCTGGTTTTGAATACCCGTGGAAAGTATTCGTTCTGTACGCAGATAGAAGGATAGGTCTTGTCATCCTTCAGTAGTACATTATAGCGTGGCTTGTATTTCTTGATTAAGTTGTTCTCGAGCAGCAGTGCATCCTCTTCCGTGTTTACTACAATGTAGCGAATGTCGGCAATCTTACTAACCAGCACCCTGGTTTTGCCTGGTTCGTGCTCTTTGCTGAAGTAGGAATAAACCCTTTTCTTGAGATTTTTAGCCTTTCCAACGTATATAATAGTCCCTTCCGTATTTAAATACTGGTATATTCCAGGTTTTTCCGGGAGGTTGGAAACGATACCTTTCAGGTAATCATCGCCTTTTAAATCTGTATTTTCATTCATGGCCATACGAATCATTCAGGAATAAAAAAGGGTGTAGCATTAACTACACCCTGCAAATATAAGCATTTAGTTTATAAACTCAATATAGATTCTACTTCTACATCATCTCCGAATAATGCTTTTCCATTCAGGTCTTTTAGTTCGATGATAAAGTTCACATAAACCTTCTTCGGATTCAACCTTTTCACAAGTTCACAGGCTGCTTTCATGGTTCCTCCGGTTGCCAGTAGATCGTCGTGAAGCAATACGATGTCGTTCTCATCGAGCGCGTCTTTGTGAATTTGTACGGTATCTTGGCCATACTCTTTATCATAGCTTTCTTCAATTGTCTCAGCGGGTAGTTTACCCGGTTTGCGAATTGGGATAAAGCCGGCATTGAGTCGGGTAGCCAGAATAGGGCCCATGATGAATCCACGGGATTCGATTCCTATAACCTTCGTGATACCTTTTTCTTTATAGGTTTCAAACATAATATTCGAAAGCTCTTGTAGGCACCAAGGATCTTTGAATAGCGTGGTAACATCGTAGAATAAAATTCCGGGGATTGGAAAATCCGGTACTTCTCGGATGCTTTTTATTAATGTTTCTTTGCTCATAATCATATCTTTATATTGTTTTTCTAAATGTTTTGTTTCACGTGAAACGTTGCCTCTCTAGCGGCCGCAAAGGACCAGTAGCACGTTGATGTCGCTCGGGGATACTCCGGGGATTCGGCTCGCTTGTGCGATTGTTTCCGGGTCTATTTGCGTTAGCTTTTGTCTGGCTTCGATCGAAAGAGATTGGAGCGAGGAGTAATTGAACTTACCTCTAATCTTAATGCTTTCGAGACGAGCTAGCTTTTCGGCAATCATTCGTTCGCGATCGATGTAGCCTTGATACTTCAGAAGAATTTCCGCTGCTTCAAGTACTTCTTCTTCACGCCCCGGAGTTGCGCTTGTTGCTTTCGCCAGCAATTCTTGGAATGCGGGAATATGCTTGGTTATGTTGTCGAACGTAACTTGTGGACGATTGAGTATCTCGATCAGTTTGCATCCCTGACGAAGGGGCGTAGTGCCTATCTGTTCGAGAGCACCGTTTATTAAGTCCGGTTTCATCGAGTAGTTTTGAGCGAATGCAATAATCTGCTCTACGGCTTCTTGCTTCGTCTTCAGTAGATCGTAGCGTTCGCGAGTTGCCAATCCGAGTTGATAGGCTCGTTCCGTCAGGCGAACATCGGCGTCATCCATTCGCAATAGTATGCGGTACTCGGCGCGTGATGTGAACATACGGTAGGGTTCGTCGACTCCTTTGATAACTAAATCATCGATCAATACGCCGATATAGGCTTCATCGCGTGCCAGCGTGAATGGTTGTCCTCCGTGACAGTTGATGTGTGCATTGACACCCGCCACGAGTCCTTGTCCTCCAGCTTCTTCATATCCGGTGGTTCCATTCATCTGTCCGGCAAAGAATAGGTTCTTGATAATCTTCGATTCCAAGGTATGCGTAAGTTGTGTAGGGTCGAAATAATCGTATTCGATCGCATAACCGGGGCGATAGAGTACCAAGTCTTTGAATGCCGGTATTTTCTTTAAAGCGGCAATCTGTATATCCATCGGGAGTGACGATGAGAACCCGTTTAAGTATAGCTCGTTGGTGGTTTCACCTTCCGGCTCCAGGAAAAGCTGATGTTGGTTCTTATCGGGGAAGGTGACGATCTTCGTTTCCACACTTGGGCAATAGCGAGGCCCTATACTGGTGATCTGTCCATTGTACATGGGGGAGTCAGCAAGTCCGCTCCGTAAAACCTGATGCGATTCTTCGGTGGTGTAACATGTCCAGCAATCAAGTTGTTTGAGTTGCCGCACCTTATTATTCATAAACGAGAACTTATGAAAGTCGATTTCTCCCGCTTGATTTTCCATGAGGTCGAAGTTTACACTCCGTTTGTCTACCCGGGCAGGCGTACCGGTCTTCATGCGTCCGTACGTGATTCCGTGGCGTGCGATCGATTCGGTAAGGTGATACGATGCCGGTTCAGCCATTCTTCCTCCGGGAAGCTGGTTGCGTCCAATGTGCATCAAGCCATTCAAGAAAGTTCCTGCGGTCATAATAACGCATTTCGCATGGAAGGTTACCCCCCAAAGTGTGATGAGTCCTACCACTTCTCCATTCTCTACAAGCAACTCGCGTACGGTGTCTTGCCAGATATGAAGATTGGGTGTATGGTCAAGTTTCTCTCTCCAGGCCCAGATAAACTTTTCCCGGTCGCATTGAGCACGCGGACTCCACATGGCCGGCCCTTTCGAGCGATTCAGTATGCGGAACTGGATTGCTGTTTGGTCTGTCACTAAGCCATCTGTCCGCCCAGTGCATCTATCTCTCGTACTATTTGTCCTTTGGCGATTCCTCCCACAGCGGGATTGCAGCTTATTTGCGCAATCTTGTTCATATCCATGGTGATGAGGCAAGTCTTCGAACCTAAGTTTGCCGCTGCCACTGCTGCTTCACAGCCTGCATGTCCGGCACCGATTACAATAACGTCGTACTTAAAATCCATCCTATTTTATTTATTATCAAAACGGTGCAAAGTTACGGAAAAGTTGCGAGAGTTGTCGATGTCTGATGCTTTTTGCTTTAGAAAATCACGTAGAAGGGGCTGGAAGGGGCTTAAAATCGCAAGGAATTCGCCTTACGTTTTGAGTGTTTGTCTAGTGGATGTCTTTTTGTTGTGCCTAATTGTTGCTGAAAGAGTGTCGGTACTCTCTATTTGTTACTTAATATTTGAGTGGGGTGGCTATCTGTTGTTTTCGATTTGGCCGCTTTCTGCGAGCAGCTAGGCCTGAAACTTGATTTACATCAATAAATAAGCGAGAAATATGTTTTTTAGCATACAAACTATTGTGTTTCTCTAAAACAGCTTTACCTTTGTATCGTAGTTGTGAAACTACTTAGATTTTTAGATATTAGAAAAAGGTAAAAGAAAGATTTCAAGGTATTAGTTTAAAAAATAGGAATCAGTTTCAATTAGGTTAGTTTTTAGGAAAAGATTGTTTCATTTAGGTATTAGTAAAAAGTAGTTTTCAGGAAATGAAGTAGAGATGAAAGGGAATCCCATTGGGGGATTCTTCTTAAGAAGTAGGGGCGGAGAGATTCGCTCTTTTTTTGTGTCTCTACATCTGGGTTTACTCCGCAATGTATTTCATTCAGTTCCTTCTTTTATATAATCGCTCGCTTGGTTCATTGCTTGATTTAAGGGCAACTGCAAAGATCGACTTCTTTCGGGTTGCAACAAACTCCCTGCAGAATTTTACGTTGCTCTTGAAAGTTGGACGCTGACGTGATTTAATTCGCACTACCGGGTATGCGGAGTTGGGATGAATCGAACGATCGTTTTAAGTCAATCGAGAACTTGGATGAAGTAGCTTGAGTACTTGATTCGGGTTACTTACATACTTGCTCAAGGCAACCGAAGCGCTTGAGTAAGGTAAGTTGATTGCTGATGTATTAATACTTGTCCGGTGGACTATTAATACGTAAGATGCGGGACGTTAATACTTGGTAACTTGACTAAAATAGACTGAGTGCCCGGTAATGTCAGACATAGGAGCTCTTCATTGCCACTAAAAAAGAAAGAGAATCAAGAGCGGGTTATTTAAAATGAAAGCGTTGCGCTGGCACAGTTTAGCTTGCACTACTCTTCTTTCAGGAAGTGGAGTAGATGAGTGTAAGTTCCGCGGCATGCAGGGTGAAGAAGATTGAAACGCTATACCTATTTCTGGACAATTAGTGGACGTGTTCGGTAGAAACGCTGATTGAAATGGGCATAAAGGTGGCGATTGTCAGTAAACTGCTCTTTTTATTTAATGGGTTCGGGCGTAGTGTGTTGGCAGTCAGCGAGTAAGGACGATTTTACTCATGGGGATATGCTTAGATTCCGCAATTTCCACTGACACAAGAAACGTTCATGTTTTTCAAACGAAGGGCGATTGCGTTTCTACCCGAAATGCTAGCCGCCCAAAGATTTTGCTCTTTGGGTAGCGTGTAGTAACTCTAGCTCTATGGAGGTTGATTTATATTTGGGTTCTTAACGCAAGAGCTTTGTTTTCCGCTGCTTCCATGATTTCACGTTCACCCGGCCCCTTGTCGTTAATGCCGCAGAGATGCAGAATTCCATGAATGATGACCCGGTGCAGTTCGTCGGCATATAGCGTACCGAACTGTTCGGCATTTGTCCGGATGGTGTCCAGGCTGATAAATAGATCACCCGATAAGCGGTCGCCTTCGCAATAGTCGAATGTGATGATATCCGTGTAATAATCGTGTTGCAGGTACTCCCGGTTTACTTCCAGAATCTTTTCGTCCGAACAAAAGATATAGGCAATCTCGCCCAACCGTTTTCCGTGCGAAGAAGCTACTGCTTTGATCCATTCCGTTGTTTCCCGTTTCTTTATATCAGGCATTTTCACGCCTTCCGTCTGATAAGTTACTGCCATAATTGATGCGTTCTGTTTTTAAAAGAAAAATAAATAGCTGACTAAGATTGCGGCTATGATACCGGAGAAGTCTGCGATCAGTCCGCAAGTAACCGCATTCCGTGTTTTCGAGATACCGACGCTGCCGAAATATACGGCTAGTATGTAGAAAGTCGTATCCGACGCTCCGCGTACAACACAACTTGTCCGTCCCACAAAAGAGTCGGGTCCCATCTCTTTCATCGTATCGATCATTAATCCGTTCGCGCCACTGCCACTGAGTGATTTCATCAGTGCCGTAGGAAGCGCACCTACAAAACCTGTGTCGAGTCCACATAAGCCTACCAGGTAACCGATTCCTCCTACAAGATAATCCATGGCTCCCGAGGTGCGGAATACGGCAATACCCACCAGAAAAGCGACCAGATAAGGTATGATTCGCACAGCAGTCGTAAAGCCCTCCTTGGCACCCTCTACAAATGAGTCGTATACATTGATCCGCTTGCGTATTCCGGTTAGGATAAAGACGATGATAACTCCGAACAGGAGGACGTTGGCTATCAGCGTAGAATAAACGCCCATTTCCTCACGCGGGATGTGCAGAAATAGATAAATGAGTCCGGTGAAGAACAGAGAGATAGAGCCTATGAGTATGAGGATCGGTTTGTTGATCAGGTTGATTCGCTGGGCAATGCTGACCGCGATAACTCCCACCAGCGTAGATACAAACGAACTCAGCAGGATGGGGATGAATACATCCGTCGGTTGCGCCGCCCCCATCTGCGCCCGGTAGACCATGATGCTGATCGGGATGATAATCAGTCCCGAAGTATTGATGACCAAAAACATGATCATCGGATTGGAAGCGGTATCTTTCTTCGGGTTTAGTTCCTGAAGTTCCTTCATCGCTTTGAGTCCCATGGGAGTAGCCGCGTTGTCCAAGCCAAGCATATTGGCGGACATATTCATAAAGATGGCTCCCAGCGCCGGATGTCCTTTCGGAATATCGGGAAAGAGTCGGCAAAGCACCGGCTCAGAAAGCGGGCCAGCGCGTTGATCAGCCACTGTTTTCACCGATCTTCATGATTCCCAACCAGAGCGACAATACACCTGTAAGCCCCAAGGATATTTCAAAAGCCGTTTTAGACGAGTCGAATGTGGAGTTCATGATGGCGGTAAATATTTCCATATCTCCGAAGAAGATCACCTTGACAAGGGCAATGATGAAAGCTATCAGAAAGAAAGCTATCCAGATGTAATTTAGAACCATAAGTGACGTATTATACGATAAACGTGACGCAAATGTAGTTATAAGTTTCGGTTTCGCGGATGTTTTTATTCGGTTTTACAATAAAAGCGACACATCTTATCTCTTTCGAGTGAAAATCCTTATCTTTGCCCGACGGTATGAACGTATACACTCATCATGGAACAAGAAGATTTTAATATACGCGATCATCAGCTTACTTCCCGGGAACGTGACTTTGAAAATGCGCTCCGTCCGTTAAGTTTCGAAGACTTTAGCGGGCAGGATAAGGTGGTGGAGAACCTTCGCATCTTTGTGAAGGCCGCTCGCCTGCGGGGTGAGGCACTTGATCACGTCTTGCTACACGGCCCTCCCGGGCTGGGGAAGACAACGTTGTCGAATATCATAGCCAACGAATTGAATGTGGGATTTAAAGTTACATCCGGGCCTGTGCTCGACAAACCCGGCGATCTGGCCGGTGTGTTGACCAGCCTGGAACCAAGTGACGTGCTCTTCATCGACGAGATCCATCGGCTTTCGCCTATCGTTGAAGAGTACCTGTATTCGGCTATGGAGGATTACCGGATTGATATTATGATCGACAAAGGCCCGTCCGCCCGTAGCATTCAGATCGACTTGAATCCGTTTACGTTGGTGGGGGCAACAACCCGAAGCGGTTTGTTAACAGCACCTCTCCGGGCACGTTTCGGTATCAATCTACACTTAGAATATTACGACGACGACGTGCTGAGTAATATCATCCGTCGTTCCGCCGCTATCATGGACATACCGTGCTCTATAAGGGCAGCAGCGGAGATCGCTTCCCGTAGTCGGGGAACCCCACGTATTGCCAACGCTTTGCTGCGCCGTGTGCGCGACTTTGCCCAGGTGAAAGGAAGTGGCTCTATCGATACGGAGATCGCTCAGTTTGCCCTTGAAGCGTTGAACATCGATAAGTACGGATTGGATGAGATAGACAACAAGATACTCTGCACCATCATCGATAAGTTTGGCGGTGGCCTGTCGGGTTGACTACCATCTCTACCGCCTTGGGTGAGGATGCGGGAACGATTGAAGAGGTTTACGAACCTTTCCTGATCAAGGAAGGCTTCCTGAAGCGGACGCCTCGTGGACGTGAAGTGACCGAACTGGCTTACAAGCATTTGGGAAGGAGCATTTATAACAGTCAGAAGACTTTGTTCAATGATTAACGTGGAACGAAAATATGCGTATGGAGAAGGGCGATAGACGGAGATTTCGGGCAATCTTATGGTTGTTCTTGAGCCTCACGATCTCAGTCTGTGCACAAAACGCCTATGAGAAGCGAGTCTTTGTTTCTCTCGAAGGAGATTCTTTACCTTACCGCTTCCTACGTCCTGACTCCGAAAAGTCCGGCGAGAAATATCCGTTGGTGCTCTTTCTACACGGAGGAGGTGAGCGGGGAGAGGATAATGAGAAACAGTTGACGCATGGAGCGCAGATGTTCCTCAATCCGGTGAACCGGGAGAAGTATCCGGCTTTCGTGCTATTTCCTCAATGTCCGTCGGAAGGTTATTGGGCGTATGCCACTCGTCCGTCCTCATTCACCCCTGCCGGAATGCCTGTCGGCCAATCGGAAAGTCCACTCTTTCGTTCGCTGAAACAGTTACTTGACTCCTGTATGAAAATGCCGAATATCGATTCCCGCCGGATCTATATAATCGGGCTTTCAATGGGCGCTATGGGAACGTATGATCTGGTCGTCCGTTACCCTCAACTATTCGCGGCTGCCATTCCAATTTGCGGAACAGTGAACTCTATACGCCTGCAAAATGTTAAGGAAGTGTCTTTCCGTATATTTCACGGAGATGCCGATCCGATTGTGCAGGTTGACGGTTCGCGTGAAGCTTATAAAGCTCTGAAAGAAAAGGGGGGAAGTGTTGAATATATCGAGTTTCCCGGCTGTGGACATGATAGCTGGACACCCGCTTTTAATTATCCCGGATTTATGGACTGGCTGTTTAAACAGCGTAAGAATCCGTAACCCGGCATCTCGTTAGCAAATAATAAAATAAATGGCTGGATTAAAATCATTAGCAAAAGATACTGCGATCTATGGAGCGAGCAGTATTATCGGCAAGTTTCTCAACTATCTTCTGGTACCCATATATACCATTTCACTGCCTGCATCCAGCGGAGGATACGGCGTAATAACCAATATGTACGCGATTGTGGCACTTCTGTTGGTGCTGCTTACCTTCGGCATGGAAACAGGCTTTTTTCGTTTTGCCAATAAAGGCGACGACGATCCCGGGCGGGTCTATTCCGTTTCCCTGCTCATGGTGGGCGGTATTTCAATCGCCTTTCTGGTCCTTTGCCTGCTGTTTCTTGACCCGATAGCCAACCTGTTCGGTTATGGCGAATACCCTTGGTATTTGGGTATGATGCTGATTGTAATTGCGATGGATGCCATTCAGGCCATCCCGTTTGCCTACCTGCGTTATAAGAAACGTCCAATCAAGTTTGCCGGACTGAAACTTTTATTCATCTTCATCAGCATCGCGTTGAACATTCTTTATTTCGTGGTGCTGAAAGGAACCGATGTCGGAGCCGCCTTCCTCATTAATCTGATCTGTTCGTTTGTGGTGATGCTCGGTCTTATCCCGGAGTTCCGGGAATTCCGCTATTGCCTGGATCGTCCGTTGATGAAACGGATGATGCGCTATTCATTTCCGATCCTGATCCTCGGCATTGCCGGCATTTTGAATCAGGTAGCCGATAAAATCATCTTCCCGTTTGTCTACCCCGACAAAGTGGAAGCGTCCGTCCAACTGGGTATTTATGGAGCTACGAGTAAGATTGCCATGATTATGGCCATGTTCACGCAGGCTTTCCGCTTTGCCTACGAACCATTCGTCTTTGGCAAGAGTAAGGAGAAAGACAACCGGCAGGTGTATGCGCAGGCGATGAAGTTCTTCATCATCTTTACCCTACTTGCTTTCCTGGCGGTGATGTTCTATCTCGATATTCTGCGTTACGTCATCGGACGCGATTATTGGGAAGGCTTGCGGGTTGTTCCCATTGTAATGATTGCCGAGATGTTTATGGGGGTCTATTTCAACCTGTCGTTCTGGTACAAACTGACCGACGAAACGAAATGGGGGGCTTACTTCTCCCTAGTCGCTTGTTCGATTGTGATCCTGATGAATATATTCCTGATACCTATTTACGGCTATATGGCTTGTGCGTGGGCGGGATTCACCGGTTATGCGGTAGCGATGCTTCTGTCTTACGTAGTCGGTCAGAAGAAATATCCGATTGCCTACGATCTTCGTGGCATAGGCTTGTATGTAGGGTTGGCAGCTCTCCTATATGTCGTTGGTGAATGGACACCGATCGAACATCTGGGACTTCGAATGGCATTCCGTACCGCACTTTTATTGCTGTTTGTTGTTTATATCATGAAAAATGATTTACCTTTAAGGCATATTCCTTATATAAACCGGATGATAAAGAAGAAATAGCCATGAAAACAGACAGCCGAAACCTTTTTGCTATTAAGTCTTTCCTGAAAGAATACTTAGACTTGAAGAAAGACAAGGAGAATGAACTGGAAACCGTAGAAAACATTCGCAGGGGAGTAGAGTTCAAAGGAGCCAGTTTGTGGATTCTGATTTTTGCGGTCTTTATGGCTTCGTTGGGATTGAATGTGAATTCCACTGCGTGATTATCGGAGCGATGCTCATCTCCCCACTTATGGGGCCGATCATGGGCGTAGGGCTTTCGGTCGGGTTGAACGATTTCGAACTGATGAAACGTTCGCTGAAAAGCTTCCTCATCACGACTGCCTTCAGCGTGATAACCGCTACAATCTATTTCCTGTTTACTCCCATAGCCGAAGCTCAGTCGGAGCTGTTGGCACGTACTTCGCCAACCATTTACGACGTATTCATCGCCTTGTTTGGCGGTTTGGCGGGAGTCGTGGCGTTATCCACCAAAGAGAAAGGGAATGTGATACCAGGTGTTGCCATTGCCACTGCCCTCGTGCCACCGCTTTGTACGGCCGGTTACGGATTGGCTACGGGCAATCTGATTTATTTCCTCGGAGCGTTCTATCTTTATTTCATCAACTCAGTCTTTATCAGTCTGGCTACCTTTATCGGCGTACGGCTGATGAACTTCAAGCGCAACGAATTTGTTGATAAGACGCGTGAGAAAACGGTACGCAAATACATTATCCTGATTGTGGTGCTGACCATGTGTCCGGCCATCTATCTGACGGTGGGCATTATCCGCAGCACGTTCTACGAGTCGGCTGCCAACCGCTTCATCAGTGAGCAGCTGAACTTTGAGAACACCCAAGTGATTGATCGGAAAATCAGTTACGAGCAGAAAGAAATGCGAGTTATCCTGTTGGGCCCGGAGGTCTCGGATACTGCTATCAGCATAGCCCGTGATAAGCTGAAAGAATACAAACTGGATGATACCCAACTGACCATACTTCAGGGGATGAATAATGAAGCGGTGGACGTTTCCTCGATCCGTGCCCTGGTCATGGAGGACTTTTATAAAAACAGCGAGCAACGTTTGCTGGAGCAGCAGAAGAAGATCGGTGAGATGGAAAAGAACCTGCAACGCTATATCGCTTATGATGAGTTAGGGCGTACGTTGGCTCCCGAATTGAAGGTGCTTTACCCCACCGTCACTTCACTTTCTATTGCCCATTCGCTCGAGACCCGGATCGACTCGATGAAGACGGATACCGTGACGCTGGCCGTGATGAAGTTTGCCAAAAACCCGTCGTCGACGGAGAAAGAGAAGATAAGCGACTGGCTGAAAGCGCGTATCGGAACAACGAAACTAAGGCTGATAACCGAATAAGAATAAATGTCCTAAGCATTTCAGATGAAAGGATACGTTTCCTTTCATAAAGCGTTATAGGGCGAACTTGAATAAATAACAAACAAAAGAATGAGAATCAAACTGGCTGCAACCATCTTCTTCGCTGCCTGCATGGCAGTGGCGCATGCCGATGAAGGGATGTGGATGATTGGGAACCTCAACAAGAATAAGCAAGCGAAGCAGGTCATGAAAGAACTTGGTTTGCGAATGCCCGTGCAGAAACTGTATAATCCGAAGAAACCCGCACTTACCGATGCCGTGGTAAGTTTTGGCGGCTTCTGTTCCGGGGTAGTCGTTTCCGAAGACGGGCTGGTATTTACCAACCATCATTGTGGTTTTAGCAGCATACAGCAGCACTCATCCGTTGAGCACGATTATTTGAAAAACGGGTTTATTGCCCGTAGCCTTGCCGAAGAACTACCCAATCCCGAACTCTTTGTCCGCTTCCTGCTTCGTACGGAAGACGTCTCCAAACGTGTGTTGGCGGCTACTACCCCTGTCATGAAGGAGAGCGAACGACGGATGGCAGTCGATTCGATGATGCACGTTATCGGCATGGAGGTCTCCGATAAAGACTCTACGCTCGTTGGAGTGGTGGATGCTTATTACGGTGGAAATGAGTTCTGGCTCTCTGTTTACCGCGATTTTACCGATGTCCGGTTAGTCTTTGCGCCGCCTTCTTCCATTGGGAAGTTCGGATGGGATACTGACAATTGGATGTGGCCCCGTCATACAGGCGATTTTAGCGTCTTTCGCATCTACTCCGACAAACAGAACGCTCCGGCCGATTACTCGCCGGAAAACGTCCCGTATCACCCTAAATACGTAGCTCCGATTTCCCTGGATGGTTACCAAGAAGGTTCGTTCTCGATGACGTTGGGTTATCCCGGTAGTACGGAGCGTTATCTCTCGTCTTACGGCATTGAAGAGATGATGAACGGGCTTAATCAGGCGATGATCGATGTACGCGGAGTCAAACAGGCTATCTGGAAGCGGGAAATGGATCGGCGTCCCGATATACGGATCAAGTATGCTTCCAAGTATGATGAAAGCTCCAATTATTGGAAAAACAGTATCGGTACTAATAAAGCGATCCGCCACCTGAAGGTTCTGGAGAAGAAAAGGGAAGCGGAATCCTCACTTCGCGATTGGATACAATCGACTCCCGGTGAACGGGAAAAGCTATTGCGTCTCTTCTCATCCCTCGAATTGAATTACAACAAACGGAAAGAGACCAATCGGGCTTTAGCCTATTTTGGCGAATCGTTTATCAATGGCCCGGAGTTGGTGCAACTCTCTTTGGAGGTGCTGAACTTTGATTTTGAAGCGGAGGAGAAGCAGGTTGTCGCCCGCTTGAAGAAGTTATTGGCCAAATACGAAGGCTTGGATCTGGCTATCGACAAGGAGGTGTATGCTGCTTTGCTCAAAGAGTATAAAACGAAGGTTACATCCCGGTACCTTCCTGCCACGTATGCGAAGATAGATACCCTTTATCACGGAGATATACAGGCGTATGTCGATACACTCTATAAAACCTCGGCACTGACGTCTCCCATGGGGCTAAAACGCTTTCTGGAACGTGACTCGACCTTCAACATCTTTGAAGATCCGGCTGTTTCACTTTGCCTGGACCTTATCGTGAAGTATTATGATATGAATCAGGAGATGGTGGAATCTTCCGAGCAAATAGAACAAGGAGAACGTATGTTTAATGCGGCTATGCGACGGATGTATGCCGATCGTAACTTCTATCCGGATGCCAATGCCACCATGCGTCTCAGCTTTGGTTCCGTACGCAGCTATGCCCCTTTCGACGGTGCACGCTACGACTACTATACAACGGTTAAGGGGATCTTTGAGAAAGTGCGGGAGCATGCCGGAGATCCTGACTTTGAAGTACAACCGGAGCTACTGAATCTTTTCTCTTCCCGTGATTTTGGAAGATATGCCAATGCAGAGGGCGACATGAACGTTTGTTTCATCTCCGACAACGATATAACCGGGGGGAACTCGGGTAGCGCCATGTTCAATGGGAAAGGGGAGTTGCTGGGACTTGCCTTCGACGGTAACTGGGAAGCGATGAGTAGTGATGTCGTTTTTGAGCCTCAACTACAACGTTGCATCGGGGTAGATATTCGTTATGTGCTCTTTATGATCGATAAATACGGGAAGGCCGGCAATATCATGAAGGAGTTGCAGATTGCGCGTTAAGCACGCATTATTTAAGAAATAGCATTTCTCTTCCTGAGAACTCGGGAAGTACGCAAATGTACAAGACGGAAGGTGGTCCCTAAAAAAGATCACCTTCTGTCTTGTATGGGGGCGATCTACCCTCATGCTTGCTGAGTACTAGCTAAATTTCGACACCTTTTGCAACTCGTATAATATCCCTGCCTCCGATCTACGTCAATATTTTCATCTCTGCACAATAATACAACACTTTCATGTCATAGTCACTTTTTTGCATATCATTCAGTATATCAATAAATTACAATGCGCCTTCTTTTTGGGGATCATTTTATTCCGGTGAACGATAGCTATTGCTTACTTTCCTCCGGAACAGAGCCTTCAATTCACCAAACAAGTCCTTTCTTGAACCGTATTGTGCGGAACTATTCGTGGATTTAAGCAGTCTTTTTTCAGGTTTATTCCCTTCTATTTCCTGTTTCACATTATGTGCGACGCCTGTTCCACATTATGTGCAACAGCTGTTCCACAATAGTGAGTCAGCCGTTCCACAGATGTGGAACAGGAAATGTAATGGACAAAAATGTCTTTAACTAGTTGTTTACTACTAGCTAATGGGAGGTTTTTGCTAAGTACACAGCCTTCGGAAAAAGGTATTATCTATTGAGTAGATCAGTCTGAGAAAAGAAGGCGCATTGTATCGGATTGTCAATCAACTGTTTACGGCAAAAAGTGACTATGACGAGATGTCGTTTGCATTTTGTCGCTCGCTTCAGTTTCATGTTTTACCGGTTGATTAGTTTATAGATGCAGGCTATCGCCCTAGATACTACTGATCTTAGCTAAGGGAAGAAATGGGCACTCTCTGATTCCTGCATGGCTTAGCGAAGACTGAAGTACAGTCCCCATACTTTTGCAGGTGATCCCTAAGAGACCACCTGCAGTCCTATTCAAAAAGGAAAGGGGCTGCCCGATAACTCGGATAGCCCCTTTGTCTTATAATTTACTGAATAGTCTCTTTTACCCAGCGATTGAGTAATATTCAATCGGTAGTTAAGAGATTAATCTTTTTTCGGTTTTCTACGTGCCCATCCTTCTTCGCTGAAGTCAGGTTCGACATCTTTGAAGAACTTCTGCCAGTCTTCTTTCTTCTTAGGACCGCGTGTATCGGTATACCCACGTTCTGCACGGCTCGGCTTCTCGGATTTGCCTCCTCTTGGAGAGAAATTGTTACTTTCGCTTCTTGGCTTATCGTTGCTGTTGCCATAACGAGAAGGGCGATCTTCGCTTCTACCGTATTTTCTGCCTTCTTTATTATATCCTTTGGATGGGCCATTGTCGCGGCTTCTGCCACTCTCTTCACCGGCAACTTCAACTACGACCTTGCGTCCGTTCCATTTGGCGTTGTTCAGTGACTTAAGAACGTTGTTAGCCTCTTTCTCCGGTACTTCGAAGAAGGAGAAGTTCTGCATCAGGTCGATGCGTCCCAAGTCTACACGTCCGCGTGTATTGTTATTTAGTAGTCCGATAAGTTCGCTCGGGAAGAAGCTGTCTGTTTTTCCCAAATTGATGAACAAACGGGTAAAACCGGCAGATGCTTTACGGCTTCTTTTATCTTGGTTCCCTTCCCGGGGGTTGCGACTGTCGGCTGCTGTTGGCTGCTCAATCTCCGGACGGTTGTGATAATACTCCTCAAAGCGGTTGAATTCATGCGAAACCATTCGCTTGATCAGGTCTTCTTTGCTCAACCATTCCAGTTTACGATAAATTTCGGGCATAAAGGAGGCGATTTCTTCTTCATTAACCTTCACCTTTTCCAGCTCATCGATCACTTTCATCAATTGTTTCTGGCAGATACCTGCTGCGGTAGGCATTTCTCCTACAATAAACTTCTTGCTGATGATGCGTTCGATCTCTCGCAATTTACCTCTCTCACGGAGGTTGATAATGGCGATCGATGTTCCTGTCTTACCGGCACGTCCGGTACGACCGCTACGGTGCGTATAGCTTTCCGTATCGTCCGGCAAGCCGTAGTTGATGACATGGGTCAGATCGTCAACATCAAGTCCACGGGCTGCTACGTCTGTGGCTACCAATAACTGGATGTTGCGGATACGGAACTTCTGCATCACAGTGTCTCGTTGAGCCTGCGACAGTTCTCCGTGCAAGGAGTCGGCACTGTAGCCTTCCTGCATCAGCTTGTCGGCTATCTCTTGCGTCTCTTTACGTGTACGGCAGAAGATGATTCCGTAAACTTGCGGATAATAGTCTACGATACGCTTCAACGCTTCGTATTTATCTCTGGCTTGTACGGTATAGACCACGTGTTTAACGTTGCTTGTACTCTCGTTCTTACGTCCGATGGTAATCTCTTTCGCATTGTTGAGGTACTTTTTGGATATCCGCGCGATTTCCGGGCTCATTGTAGCCGAGAATAACAGGGTGTTACGCTCTTTGGGTACATCGGCCAGAATGGCGTTAATACTGTCAGTAAATCCCATATTTAGCATTTCGTCTGCCTCATCCATCACTACATTGTGAATGGTTGATAATGAAACAGTCCTTCTCTCCATCAAGTCGAGCAATCGACCGGGAGTAGCTACAATGATATGTACACCGCGTTTCAAGCTACGTATCTGGCTGTCAATCGAGGACCCACCATATACCGGCAGTACTTTTAAACCGTCAATGTATTTGGAATAATCGTTTAGATCGCCTGCGATCTGTAGACAAAGCTCACGTGTGGGGCAGAGAATCAATGATTGGGGGATTCGGTTCTTTATATCAACCTGCTGCAACAAAGGCAATCCAAATGCGGCTGTTTTACCTGTTCCCGTCTGTGCAAGAGCTACCACGTCATTATTTTCTCCTAAAAGGTACGGAATCACTTCCTCTTGTACCGGCATGGGATTCTCATATCCCATTTCTTCAATTGCTCTACGTATCTCCGGAGAAACGCCAAGCTCTTCAAATGTCTTCATTAAATCTCTGTATATCTTTTAATTCGGGTGCAAAGATATAGATTTCCTGTGGAATATGAATTACGAATGACTAATTATTCGAGTAGGATATTACGTAAATGTTTGATCTCATCGTCCGACAGTCCGATTGCTTTTCTCAGATATGTTCTGGTGTCGTCGTATCTTTTTTCGATTTCGTCTTTAGCAGCGTTCAGGTAGCTTTTTCTGGCCGAATAAATGGTTGTGATTGCTACTTGTGCGCTGGTAGGCAACCCGTAGGCGTATTTGGATGCTCGAGGGATGTTGAAGTAATCGTTGGTGAGGCAGTAATCTTCCATAATTACGTCTTCGTTTACTCCCAATGAGGCTAGAATAAGCGCGGAGATAATGCCCGTGCGATCTTTTCCTGTCGTACATTGAATAACTACCGGATAATTCTTCTCATCGAGTAACAGGGTAAACACCTCTTTGATTTCTTTTTGGTATTTCAGCACGATATCTCGGTTGATACGCTCTACCATGCGGTAGATTGTGTCGGTCGTGATCTTTTCCTCCAGTACATTTTTCAGGATTGTATCGAGTTTGGCAGAGGCGATGGGAATGTGTACGGTATGGAATTTATCGTCCAACCGGGGAAGGTTAAGACGTTCATCTGCGGTACGGAGGTCGATAATGGTTTTATATCCATGTTGCCAAGCTCGTGATAGGTGTTTGGCGCGATACTGTCTATCTGCGCCGATCGGTAGAGCATTCCCCAGCGAATGCTTTTGCCATTTTTAGAGGATTTGTATCCACCGAGATCACGGAAGTTCTGAATACCCGTAATATTCAGGTTGCGTGAAGCTACTTTGATGCGGTATTTGTTGTCAAATACCATTAGATAATAGTTACGACGGAGCGGGTCACGATTTAAAATCGTGATCATGCCATCCGAAATGTTAGCCAGTGCTACGGGGGAGTCTTCCCGGATTGCATTCGGTTGGATGGAAGCATACACTTTAACCTGACCCTCCATGGAAGGAGCCGTTTCCCATTTAATAATGTAGTTCTCCTGGCTGTTTTCTTCGCAAACCACGGATATATTGGGAGGGGTACTAGTACATGACGGGAGTACTAATAGGAAAGTCAGCCAATTTAAAAGGTTCTTACACATAGTTTCTTCGTCTATAAACACTATATGCAAAGATAGGAAATCTCAGCAGATGCGGTAATTCCTTTGCGATAATTAGTCAATGTTAATATTAGTTTGTAAGTAACGGGCAGCGAAGTCCTTCGATATCGAGTTGTTGAGGCTTGTACAGACTGTAGCGGCAAAATCTTTTCCACACTGGATCACCTTGTCCCAAACCTCTTCACTCAATGAATCCAAGTCCCGGTAGCGTACATCATATTTCAGTAGGCCGTAGATGATGCCTGCGTTGAAGTTATCGCCGGCACCAATAGTGCTGACAGCTTTCAATGGCTCAACCGGATAGTCTTTGTTGGTATTATTGGTGCGTAAAGCCACTTTGCCTGCACCCGATGTGCAGATGAAGCGTTGGCAATAGAACTTTATTTTATCCTTATAGATCTTGTCTACATCTTGCATATTGTACATATAGAGAAAGTCCTCGGCCGATCCGCGTACGATATTGGCGTATTCCAGATTATCGATGATCGTCGGTGCCAGTTTCATCGCCTCGTCTTTATGCGAAGAACGGAAGTTCGGATCATAATAAATGATGGCTTTCTTTTCGCGGGCTTGATCGAGAAGCTCCACTACTTTTTCCCGTAGCACCGGATTCAGTGCATAGTATGATCCTACCATCACGATATCGTCTTCTTGCAACTGTGGATAGAGCACATCCAGGCGTTGCTTGGGATAGTCTTTATAGAAAATATATTCAGCGTCGCTCTGCTTGTTCAGGAAAGCGAGTGAGACTGGTGACTTTCCATCGGGGAATACATTGACATGATCGGTCGGAATATTGTTTTCGCGCATGAATTGCAGAATCATATTACCTACCCGGTCGTTGCCTGTTTCGCTGATGAAGCCAACCTTTACGCCCATCCGGCCTAGTGAGACAATGCCATTGAATACCGATCCTCCCGGTACAGCGGCAGAGGGCTGTTCTCCTTGGAATATAATGTCGAGAATCGTTTCTCCGATTCCAATTACTTTTCGCATAACGATCTTGATTTTTCGCCCAGATAACCACCGTGGTGGCGTTTGGAATATTCGGCAATGGTAAATCCTGTTTCCTTCATCGTTTGCACCACTAGAATATCACCGATCACGGTCATAGCGGTAGTCGATGTTGTGGGTGTCATGCCCAAGGTGCAGACTTCGGCAGGATGTCCGGTACTTAGGCATACGTCCGATTCGCTTGCCAAGGGGCTGTCCGGACTACCGGTAATTACGATGAATTTTAAGTCGGGGTTCAGGTTATGAGCCAGCCGGGTTAACTCGACAATCTCCCGCGTCTTTCCGGAGTTGGAGATGAGTAGTAGTAAATCATTCTCTTGCAGAATACCCAGATCGCCATGTTGGGCTTCGCTGGGGTGTAGAAAAACAGAAGGAATACCTGTAGAGCAGAAAGTCGTGGCGATATTCATGCTATCTGTCCGGCTTTTCCCATACCGGAGGTACCAGCTTGCCTTTTTTTTGATGTATTTGTTCTACAATCAGGTTCACGGCCTTTTCATAGGCATCTGTAACGGGAATGTTGAGTACAGCTTGCGCTTCCTGTTGCAAGAGTTGTTGAATGGAATTGATCATAATTGTTGGGTGCTAATGGGTGCGTCTATTCTATGTCTCAGACGGCTCTATTTTATTTTATCTTTTAATTCTTCCAAAGAATTGGCCACGTCATAGTACGTAGAGAAGGGGTGACGGGCAAAACCTTTTTGTTCGAGGGTGTCGAGTGTGTTTAACAGTTCGGTATAGAATCCGTATTCATTGTAGAAAATCACTTTCTTCTGATGGTATCCGATAGAAGCCGCGGCAATTACGTGGAAGATCTCATCGAATGTGCCTACGCCACCGGCCAAAGCCACTAGTACGTCGGACTTTTCCAGTATGATGTCTTTGCGGTCGCTCAGGTTACGAGTACGGATCACTTCATCCAAGTAGGTGCTCACGCGTCCGTTCTCTTCTAATTTGGAAGGAACGACTCCGATTACCGTACCGCCATTTTCTTTCACTGCCTGAGCAATGCATTCCATTAGTCCGAGGTTGGCTCCTCCGTAGACTAACGTTTTGCCAGTTTCTCCCAGCCATTGCCCTAGTTTGCGGGTGCTTTCGAAGTACATTTTGTCAATGTTTTCTGAGGCAGAGCAGAAAATTCCTATCTTTTTCATACACGTTGTTACTGTTATAGTGCACAAATATCTGCAATTTTCTATAAACGACAATAAGTTTTATTGTATTTTTGCGGTCTCTATCTAATAAGGAAGTATAAAACAATGCATTACAACGAATATACATTACCCAATGGCTTGCGTATTATCCACGAACCCCTTCTCTCGAAGGTGACTTATTGTGGTTTTGCCATTGATGTCGGTACGCGTGATGAGAACGACGATGAGCAAGGAATGGCTCATTTTGTGGAACATCTGATTTTTAAAGGAACAACGAAACGGAAAGCCTGGCATATTCTGAATCGTCTGGAGAATGTGGGAGGCGATTTGAACGCCTACACCAACAAGGAAGAAACGGTAGTCTATGCTGCTTTTCTGAATGAACATCTTGACCGAGCGTTGGAACTGTTGGGGGATATTGTATTTCACTCCACTTTTCCGCAGCATGAGATGGATAAAGAGGCCGAAGTGATTATCGACGAGATTCAGTCGTATGAAGACACTCCTTCGGAATTGATCTTTGATGATTTTGAAGATATGATCTTCCGCAATCATCCGTTAGGACGCAATATTCTAGGTAATCCGGAGCAGTTGCATAGCTTTCGTACGGAGCATGTGCTCTCTTTTACCCGGCGTTTCTATCAACCGGAGAATATCGTCTTCTTCGTGCAAGGACAATATGACTTTAAGAAGATTGTGCGGTTAGCTAACAAATACCTGGCCGATATTCCGATGGGGACAGTGGACAGGCACCGTACGCCTCCTCTCCCTTATATGCGAGAAAATCTGGTTGTCCATAAAGAGACCCATCAGGCACATGTCATGATCGGTAGCCGGGGGTATAATGCTTATGATGATAAGCGTACCGCTCTTTATCTGCTGAACAATCTGTTGGGAGGCCCCGGAATGAATAGTCGCCTCAATGTGTCGCTTCGGGAGCGGAGAGGCTTGGTTTATAACGTAGAATCCAACCTGACCTCCTATACCGATACTGGAGCTTTCAGCATATACTTCGGGACTGATGTGGAAGATTTGGACACCTGTATGCGGCTGACCTATAAAGAACTGAAAACGTTGCGTGATTTGAAGCTGACCACTTCACAGCTCACAGCAGCCAAAAAGCAACTGATTGGACAAATAGGGGTAGCATCCGATAACTTTGAAAACAATGCTTTGGGAATGGCTAAGACTTTTTTGCATTATCGTAAATACGAGTCGCCGGAAGTTATATTCCAACGCATCGATGCATTGACGGCGGAGCAACTGCTGGAAGTGGCCAATGAAATGTTCGCGGAGGAATATCTGTCGACCTTGATTTACAAATAGTTTAGTAAAGCTATGATGTTTTGAGCGGTGGAACGACCTTTGAGTTGTTCCGGGACGAAACGTGAAGTAGTTTGACCATAGGCTTCATCGATGTGTGTAAAATCTTGCAGGAATAGTACATCGTTATACTTTTAATTTCTATCTGTTTTATTCTTTAGAATACGAAGATTTTCTCTACATTTGTCATTCTATAACCGAGAATCTTTTACTAAAGCTTAATCTTCAGATGAGAAAAACAGTTCTATTAATATGGTTGCTAGCCTCTTTTTCAACGGCTGTATGGGCAGATAAGGCATTTGATTCCTTGCTGAATGTACTCGATCAGACTATTCAGAAGCATGAGACTTATGTGGTGCAGCGTGAATCGCGAATTCGACATCTCAACGAATTGGCGCGGGGAGTGGTATTCAACTCGGTAGAACATTACAATTTAAATAACCAGCTTTTTAAGGAATATAAGTCCTTTGTGTGTGATTCGGCCATTCTCTACCTGAATGAGAATATACAAATCGCTGAGGCTTTGAAGGATCGTGAGCGGCAGGTTGAAAGTAAACTGTTACTTTCCCTGCTGCTATCCGCTTCGGGCATGTATACCGAGTCGATCGATGTGCTGGATATGGTCAAGCGAAGTGAAGTCTCTTCCCAACTCCTGCCCGAATATTACTCGTGCTTTGGTCATGTATATGGTGAGTTGGGCTTCTATACCCAAGACAAGACGCTCGCGAAGAAATACTGGAATATTGCGGAAACGTACAAAGACTCTCTGTATGCAATCTTGCCTCCCCAGTCGGAGGAATTCCTGCTCATGCGTGAAGATCGGTTACGCGAACAGCATTTGTATGCGGAAGCGTTGAAAATTAACGATCTCCGTTTGTCTCAGGTAGAGTCCGGTACTCCGCAATATGCGCTGGTCACTTACCATCGTTCGCTTATTTATAAATACAGCAACGACAGCATCAACGAGAAGAAGAACCTTTGCTTGTCGGCCATCTCCGATATACGTTCCGCCATTAAGGATCATGCCTCTTTGTGGATGCTCGCTCAATTGCTGTATGAAGACGGTCACATCGAACAGGCATACCGCTATATGCGCTTCTCCTGGAATGCGACCAAATTCTACAATGCCCGGCTGCGTAGCTGGCAGAGTGCCGATGCGCTTTCTCTGATCGATAAAACCTACCAGGCGATGATTGAGAAGCAGAATGCACGCCTCGAACAGAACCTGTTGCTGATCACGGCTTTGCTTCTGCTGTTGGTCGTAGCCCTCGGCTATATCTACCGGCAAATGAAGAAATTGCGTCTGGCACGGAATCATTTGCAGGTGGCCAATGGGCAGCTGAAAGAACTGAATGAAGAGTTGCGCCAGATGAACGACTGCCTGACTTTCACGAATGCGGAACTCTCCGAATCGGATCAGATTAAAGAAGAGTATATCGCCCGTTTCATCAAACTGTGTTCTACGTATATCAACCGATTGGATACATACCGCCGCATGGTTAATAAGAAAATATCGGCGGGACAAATTGCCGATCTATTGAGAATCACCCGTTCGCAGGATGCTCTGGATGAGGAGTTGGAAGAACTTTATGCCAATTTTGATACGGCCTTCCTCCATCTTTTTCCCGACTTTGTGAGAAAGTTCAATTCTCTCTTGCAAGATGACGAACATATCTCACTGAAGAAAGACGAACTGCTGAATACGGAACTACGTATATTCGCTTTGATACGTTTGGGGATCGAAGATAGCTCCCAGATTGCCGAATTCCTACGCTATTCGGTGAACACCATCTACAATTACCGGGCGAAAGTGAAGAACAAAGCCTACTCCAGAGACGACTTCGAAGAAAAAGTGAAGAAGATACGTTAAGCGTCTTCGCCTTCCAGCCTGATTACTTATTTGGGGATAAGTCAAGCTAGCTGTGAAAACAAGTATAGTTTGACTCTAAAACATGATTACTTTTTCTTCAAAACATTACTTGTTTTGCTTCATTGAAACGGCTTCATTCAACCTCAACGCTAGCTTCTTAGCCCGATCCGTAGGGTGTGTGGCGTTTCGGTGGTGCTCCTCTTTCGTTCGTTCCATCACGGGTGGAATCGTCGGTCCGGTGGCAGGGGTGTGTCTCAGGTGTGCCAATAGGCATGCAGTGCGGGCTGTTCCGAAACTGATCGAGGAAATATGCCATACGAAGCTGGGCAATCATTTCCGAATAATCGCAGTAGCAACTCATCTCCATCTCTCGCTCGTTATACTTGGTTGGACTCATGTGTTAACGTCATTTAATTTATTTGCAATCAATCCCTTCCGATAGTGCTGAGGTACTTTCGTTGGGGGCTCGGGTGTAAAGGAATCGATTTTTTCCGAGAAACCAAAAACGTTAAAATGGCTCTTTTTGGGCGAAAATGACGTAGTTAGCACTTGATGCTCTATAAATAAACGCGGAATGATTAGCTTGTCGTGTTGTATTTCCTTGATAATTAAGCGGATAGCATCTGCCTTTTCTTTGCTTTTACGGCTTCGCCAACAGGGACAAAACTCCGGAAAGAGGACCGGAAACAGACTTGCTTCAAGCCTGATTTTGATCCATATCTCCGTTCTGGGCGCTGTAGAGGGGAATTGCTGTTTTCCCTCTGCAGCACTGAAAAACGTTAAAATGCCCCTTTTTGGGCAAAAACAACGTAGTTAGGAAGCCATGAATTAACCTTTTTTATCCAAACAGTCTCTTATTTCTCTTTATATTCTTATTTTCTATATAATCGAAGGGGGGGGGGGTTAGTAGTAGTCCACTACTAAAAAAACGCGCCCCCTTCTTAATAATTAAATTTGTAACGCGCGCGTACACGCGTGATAAGGCAGGCCTGTTTAGCAAAACCGGAGCTGAAGTAAGGCAAAATACGTCAAAGTAAGACAAAGTAAAGCACAGTACGTATCAGTACGTACCGATACGTCAAAGTACGTACCTGTAGACTTGTCATAGAGCGTATCTTTGCATTGTTTTGAAAGAGCAAGTCGTACAACTCGCACTTTGTTCGATGGAATGGTGCAAAATGGAAGATTGGTCGAAATATATCATCCACTTTTTGGGACTCTTTGGATTGTGTTAATAGTCTGAAATATAGGTGTTTATGTTTTTGGGTAATCCACTTATTCCCCCCTCATTTTCTAGCCGAACATATTTTCGAATAAATTTGTTCTAAGCTTCCAGAGCAGTACTCAGAGCAGTGCTGTGGGCGGAAACCTAATTATTAACTTTAAAACTTAGTACGCATGAAAAAGAACAAGCGAAAAATCCTTTCGGGGAGTCGCAAGATTCTCTTCGCAATCTTAGCTATGATTTTCTCTTTGAGTGCATTTGCACAACAGAACACTGCGTCGGGGCAAGTCTCAGACGCCCGTCAGGAACCGTTAATCGGGGTTAGTGTGCTGGAAAAAGGAACCACAAACGGGGGCATTACCGACATAGACGGTAATTTCAAGCTCAACGTTAAACCCAATGCCACTTTAGTCTTTTCGTATGTAGGGTATAAATCACAAGAAGTGAAGGCAACTCTCCAGATGAAAGTAACACTTCAGGAAGATAGTGAAATGTTGGAAGAAGTAGTTGTTATCGGCTATGGTTCGGTGAAACGTAAAGACGTGACAACCGCCATTTCTACCGTATCCACCAAAGATTTGGATATGCGGCCCATTGTTTCGGCCGGACAAGCCATTCAGGGTAAAGCAGCTGGAGTTTCGGTCATCAGTCCCAGTGGAAAGCCGGGAGAAGATATGTCGATCCGTGTGCGTGGTACTACTTCAATGAACGGAAGTAACGACCCGCTCTATGTAGTCGATGGTGTACCTGTGGATAACATCAAGTTCTTGGCTCCGAACGATATCGAGAATATGCAAATCTTGAAAGATGCCTCTTCGGCTGCTATTTACGGTTCGCGTGCGGCAAATGGTGTAATCCTGATTACGACCAAAGCGGGTGCGGCCGGGAATGCTAAGATCTCGCTGACAGCCCAGTTCGGCATGAACAAGGTGGTTGATAAGATGTCGTCCTTAAACTCCGTGCAGTATAAAGATTTGCAGGATGAAATCGGTATGGTATCGCTGCCCGACGGATTACCCGATCGCACCGACTGGTTCGATGAGGCGTATACCACCGGAACCACACAGAACTATCAAGTGGCTATTTCGAATGGTAACGAGAAGATGAAATACTATCTCTCCGCCGGTTATCTGAACGAGAAAGGTGTACTCGACATCTCGTATTACAAGCGTTACAACTTCCGTGTGAATCTGGAAAACCAAATTCGCAGCTGGTTGACGGTGGGTGCCAACATCTCTTATTCGGACTATTCCGGTAATGGTGGAGGAGCCATGGGCACCGGTGCGAACCGTGGTGGAGTAGTACTGGCAGTTATCAACACGCCGACCTTTGCTCCGGTATGGGATTCTCTCAATCCGGGTCAATATTACAACAACTTCTACGGAGTCAACATCACCAGTCCGCTGGAGAATATGGCACGGTCCAAGAATAATAAAGACAAGGAAAACCGTTTGCTGGCTTCAGGCAATGCCCTGTTTACGATACTTCCGGAGTTGAAGTTCAAGACGGCGCTTACGCTCGACCGACGGAGTGCGGTTAATACTACGTTCCTCGATCCGATTTCTACCTCTTGGGGCCGTAACCAACATGGTGAAGCGTCCGATAATCGGAATACGAATACGGTTATAACCTTTGATAACGTGGCAACCTATAACAAAAGCTTCAACCTACACGGGTTGGAAGTGATGGCCGGTTCATCATGGACCGATTCCGACTATTCAAACAGTTGGATCAACGGTTCGCATTACCGCAACGACCTCATACAGACCTTGAACGCCGCCAATAAGATTGCATGGAACAATACCGGAACCGGTGCTTCGCAATGGGGTATCATGTCGTTCTTCGGTCGTGCGTCTTACAATTATGACGGTAAATACTTGTTCACGGCCAACATCCGTGCCGATGGTTCTTCCAAGCTGCATCCCGATCATCGTTGGGGCGCTTTCCCTTCCTTCTCCGCTGCCTGGCGTATCTCTTCCGAGAAGTTTATGAAGAATCTGACGTGGATCGACGATTTGAAATTACGTGGTGGCTGGGGACAAACCGGTAACCAATCAGGTCTTAACGATTACGCCTATCTGGAACGTTATAATATCGGACGTATCGAATGGTTCAAAGTAGGCGAGGCAGGTGATACAACCGATTATGCCAACGCTGTTCCAACCATTACGCAAGCCAACCTGCGTACCCGTGACTTGACTTGGGAGACCACGACGCAGACCAATCTGGGGCTTGATCTAACCGTTTTGAACGGTCGGTTGACATTCAACATGGACTATTACTATAAGAAGACCAAGGACATGTTGATGAAAGTCGATCTACCTTATGGTGGGGCTGGTTCTAACCAGATCTCCCGTAATGAAGGTGAAATGACCAACAAAGGTTTCGAGTTCTCTGTCAGTTCGAAGAATTTCCGGGGAGGAGACTTTACCTGGGATACGGACTTCAACATCTCTTTCAATCGCAATAAGTTGACGAAACTATCCTTGAAAAAGATCTATTATGATGCTAAAACAGCGGATGTAATCAATGATTATGTGGTACGCAATGAGCCCGGACGTGCTTTGGGAGGTTTCTTCGGTTACATCAGCGATGGTGTAGATCCCGAAACCGGTGAGCTGATGTATCGCGACCTAAGCGGAGATGGTAAGATCTCGACTTCCGACCGTACCTATATCGGTGATCCGAATCCTGACTTTACCTATGGTTTGACTAATGCGTTCTCTTGGAAAGGGTTCAACCTGAGCATCTTCATACAAGGTTCGTATGGCAATGACATCTACAACGCCTCTCGCATTGAGACGGAAGGTATGTACGACGGAAAGAACCAGTCCACGCGTGTGTTGAACCGTTGGAAGATACCCGGACAGATTACCGATGTGCCGAAAGCTAACTTTAAGATGTTGAACTCCACCTATTTCGTGGAAGATGGTAGCTACCTGCGGGTGAAAGATATTTCTTTATCGTACAACTTCAGAGGGAAACTGTTGAAGAAATGGGGCATTAGCCGCCTGCAACCTTACTTCACCGCCACTAACCTGTTGACATGGACCAGCTATTCGGGCATGGACCCGGAGGTGAACCAATGGGGTAACAGCGGAACGGTGCAAGGCATTGACTGGGGCACATACCCTCATGCTAAATCATACGTATTCGGTATTAATGTAGAATTCTAATGAAAGGAAAAACTATGAAACTAAAATATATATTTTGCGGATTAACCTCCTGTTTCTTATTGGGACTTTCCTCCTGTTCCCTCGGTTATGATCCGGTGGATACCTATTCCGATGTGACGGAAGGTGTAACAGAAACGGGTAAGAAGGTAGTCTTTAAAGACAAGGCTGCTGTTGAGAGTCATATGACTACACTCTATAAGCAGATGCGCGACCGTCAGGAACACTGGTATGTCGATTTGTTGCTGATTGCCGATGCTCACGCTGATAATGCGTATGCAGGTACTACGGGTGCTGAGGTTGTACCTTTCGAGAATAATAGCATCGAAGGTTCTAACTCGGTGTTGGAACGCGACTGGAACCGTTATCTGGAAGATATAGCTCGCGCCAATCTCTTGATTACCAACATTGATCTGGTAACTGATAATGCGCTGACTACCGTTGAACGGGCACAGTATAAAGCCGAAGCGAAGATATTCCGGGCTATGATTATGTTCGACATGGTTCGTTTGTGGGGAGATTTCCCGGTGATCACGACTATTGCCGACGATATTACGGCGGAGAATATTGAAGAGGTATACGATCAATACTTCCCTCCGCAGAATACGGAGTTGGAAGCCTATCAGCAGATCGAAAAGGATTTGCTGGATGCCATCAAATCGGCACCGAACAATACACCGGGTAATAAAACCTTGTTTACCAAATCGGTAGCCCGTACCTTGCTGGCCAAGATCTATGCAGAGAAACCTTTACGCGACTATACAAAAGTAATTCAATATTGCGATGAACTGAAAGCCGATGGCTTCGAACTGGCTGATCATTACAGCGACCTGTTCGGAATGAATGCCGGAGTGACAGATATCAAGATGCGTAACACGAAAGAATCGATTCTGGAAGCTCAGTTCACAGCCGGATCAGGTAACTGGTGTACCTGGATGTTCGGACGTGACTTGGTGAATTGGAATACACAGTTCTCTTGGGCGAAGTGGGTTACACCATCGCGCGACCTGATCAATGCTTTTACGAAAGAGGGAGACAACACTCGCCTGAACGAATCTGTAGTCTATTATGCCTGTACCTGGAGCAACTATTATCCTTCGGATCACTATGCGTTCATGTACAAATGTCGTTCGGCTTATAGCAGCTTGATCAAATACCGCTATGCCGATGTGTTATTGCTTAAAGCCGAAGCGTTGATTCTCAAGGAATCACCCGATTTAGGCGCGGCGGCCGACATCATCGATCAGATTCGGGAACGGGTAGATCTGGGTAAATTACCCACATCCGTTCGTCAGAACAAAGATGCCATGGTGAACGCATTGCTCAATGAACGACGTCTGGAGCTGGCTTTCGAAGGGCAACGGTGGTTCGACTTGGTTCGCCTCGACAAGGTTGAAGAGGTTATGAATGCAGTCTATGCGAAGGATAGCGGCCGTAAAGCGCAGGTGTATGCTTTCGGTAAGACTTCTTATCGCATGCCTATCCCACAGTCTATCCTCGATGCGAATGATAAGATTCATCAGAATCCCGGATATTAATACTACGTAAGGAAACAGATAATTATGAATATGATAAATATGAAAAATATAGCTTTGAGATTTTTAGGGTGCTTTGCGCTATTGGCTGCATGCAGTAACAGTGACGATGCCGAGAAACCGGTTGTTCCTGTTCCCACCGGAGATGTGACGATTTATGCTACGACAACCAGTCTGACTCGCGACTTGACCCGAGATGCCGTTAATTTCAGTTCGAAAGATAACCTGGCACCTACAACGATCAGTCTGGATCCTACGGTACGCTATCAAACGATGGACGGCTTTGGAGCGGCTATTACAGGTTCCACCTGTTTCAACCTTTTCCAGATGAAGCCGGCAGACCGTCAGGCATTCCTAACGGAAACCTTCTCGGATAAAGATGGATTCGGCTTTAGCTACATCCGCATCTCGATCGGTTGTTCGGACTTCTCATTGAGCGAATATACCTGTTGCGATACCAAAGGGATCGAAAACTTCGCCTTGCAGAGTGAAGAGAAGGAGTACATTCTTCCGATATTGAAAGATATTCTCAAAATCAATCCGTCCATCAAGATTATAGCAGCTCCCTGGACATCCCCGAAATGGATGAAGGTGAACAACCTGACCGATCTGGCACCACTGGATTCGTGGACGAACGGACAGTTGAACCCTGCCTACTATCAGGACTATGCGACCTACTTCGTGAAGTGGATACAAGCATTTAAAGCTGAGGGGATTGATATCTATGCGGTAACTCCGCAGAACGAGCCGTTGAACCGTGCTAACTCCGCTTCGCTTTATATGAGCTGGGAAGAGCAACGGGACTTTGTGAAAACCGCTTTAGGCCCGAAGTTTAAAACTGCCGGACTGGCTACCAAGATCTATGCGTTCGATCATAACTATAACTACGACAATATCGCATCGGAGCAGAACTATCCGGGTAAGATTTATGAAGACGAGGGTGCTTCGCAGTATGTAGTAGGAGCAGCTTATCACAACTATGGCGGCAACCGGGAAGAGTTGTTGAATATGCACGAAGCATATCCGAACAAAGAATTGCTGTTTACCGAAACATCGATCGGTACCTGGAATAGCGGACGCGACCTGTCTACACGACTGATGGAGGATATGAAGGAAGTAGCTTTGGGAACAGTCAACTATTGGAGTAAAGGGGTGATTGTATGGAACCTGATGCTCGACAACGACCGGGGTCCTAATCGCGAAGGTGGCTGCCAAACTTGCTATGGTGCGGTGGATATTAACAATAGTGACTATAAAACGATCATCCGTAATTCGCACTATTACATCATCGCCCACCTGTCGACTGTTGTTAAACCGGGTGCGGTACGTATTGGTACCGGTGGTTATACGGATAGCGGAATCACCTGTAGTGCATTCGAAAATACGGACGGAACGTACGCCTTTGTCTTGCTGAACAACAATGAGAAGGCAAAGAAGATAACCATCAGCGACGGCAAACGCCATTTCGCTTATGATGTTCCGGGTAAATCAGTGACTTCATACCGTTGGGCGAAGTCGAAGTAAGAACCTTAAAACTATCAAGACAATGAAAAATAGTATCTATATCACATTGGCATTGGCAGGGTTGTTAAGCATGGGCTCATGCAACGACGACGATTTCCTGCCCGGCAACCCGAGTATGGAGATCCAAGCAGAGAATGCGGATGCCCTTTTCGGCGATAGTCTGCCGTTTACCATTAAAGCATCGGATGTGGATGTACCTCTTTCTACGTTGAAAGCACGACTTTTCTATGGAGAAGAGATGGTTTCCGAAACAGTGATCCGTACCAAAACGAGCGGTTCCGATTATACGGGAAAGATATTCATTCCTTTCTATCCCAACATATCGAATGGAAAGGCTACATTGAAGTATGTTCTCCAGAATATAAACTTTACAACGACGGAGGTGGAGAAAGAACTCACCGTAGCACGTCCGGACTTCCCTTATCTGACGTTGGTCGATTCGGAAGGACACGAGCATCGGATGGATAAACAATCGCTTTACAACTATAGCGCAACGGGCGACTTCTCGCAGCAGATGAAAGCGTATATCAAGACTCCGAAAGTAGGAGCGCATGGCAATGAACTCACTTTCGGTTGGGAGAGTAATGCGATCACGATAGGCTCTACCACATCGATCCCGTTCTCCAGTACCGAGCCGGGAAGTTATAGCATCACCTTTAATACCTTTACCTACGAAGCGAGTCCGTTTGCCAAACTTCTACTCAATGGTAAGGAGATGGAATTGGTTGAAAATGATATTTATACTCTCAAACTAGCCTTGAAACAGAACGACATCCTGACGTTTGAAGGCGTGTCTGGTTATGATGAGTGGTGGATCGACCCGGACTTCTTTGCTAAACAGGAAGATGGAACCTTGAAGTTCTTGCCGATTGACGGTAATTACCAAATTACGGCAAACGGGAAATTACAATACTTCTCCGCAATAACGTTGAAAGATGGTAATCCGGCTAAGTTGCAGGATGATGGAAGCGGTGCTATCTGGGCTATTGGCGAAGGAATCGGCAAACCATCGACTGCGCAGCGCGAAGTGGGTTGGACGCCTGAAAACGGTCTTTGTATGCCGCAGCTTACTGCGAAGAAATACCAACTGACCTTTACGGCGGGTGTGTCTATGAAGACAAATGCCATCAACTTTAAGTTCTTCCACATCAATAAGTGGGACAACGGTGAGTTCAAGGGCGATGCTATCTCCACAACCAGCGAACTGGTTAAGATCAGCGAGTCCGGTAATATCGAACTTCAGACTGGGCAGAAGTTTGAAAGAGGAGGCGTCTACAAGTTTGTAGTCGATGTCACGAAAGGAAATACCAAAGCGGTACTCACTGTCGAGAAAGTGGGACAGGTCGAATTGCCGATGCCAGACATTACTGTCAACGGTGTGAAACTGGAAGATGGCGGGTCCGATCTATACCAGGCTCAATTTGCGTTGACACAGAATCAGGAACTCGGAGTTGTTGGAATTGAGGATTGGGCAGCATGGAAAGTCGATCCCGACTACCTGACCAAGACAGCGAGCAATACCTTGAAGTTCTTACCGCTGGCGGGTAGTTACCGCATCATCGCCGATGCCGCGCATAAGTATTTCTCGGCTGTGCGTATGAATGGCAGTGCTACAGCCTCTTTGGGTGCAGACGGTCACGGAGCAATCTGGTTAATGGGATGGGGCGTAGGTTCGCCTTCGCTTGACTTCCAATTTGGCTGGAACTCCGGTCGCAACTATGGTTTGGCTGAAGTTGCTTCGAAAGTTTATCAGTTCACAGCTATTGCCGGACCAGAACAAGGCTCAACGATCGGACAGCGAATCCGGGCGGATTATGTAAGCTGCAAGTTCTTTTTCCAAGATGGTTGGGGCGAAGAGTTTTCCGGAACAAACGCTTTGACACTGACTACCGGCGCCAAGCTATATCTGGCCGATAAAGGTAATATAGAACTTGCTGACGGTGTACAGTTGACGGTAGGAGCTACGTATGTGATTACCGTGGATCTGACTGCCGGGAATGACAAAGGGGTACTTTCTGTGGTAAAGAAGTAAAGAAACTAATGACAATAGATATGAAGTTTAAAAGAATGTTATTGGGCTTCTCATTCTTGATAGGTGTGCCTGTGCTTGCACAGACACCAACCTATCAGGATGTCAGCAAGCCTATCGAAGAACGGGTAAAAGATGCGCTCAGCCGGATGACGCTTGAAGAGAAGATTGCCATGACACACGCACAGTCGAAATTCAGTTCACCGGGTGTTCCCCGATTGGGAATCCCCGAAGTATGGGCGACTGATGGGCCGCATGGAATTCGCCCGGAAGTGTTGTGGGATGAATGGGAGCAAGCAGGTTGGACGAATGACTCTTGTATCGCCTTTCCTGCGCTGACCTGTCTGGCAGCGACGTGGAACCCCGAAGTATCTCACCTATATGGCAAAAGTATCGGTGAAGAGGCACGTTACCGGAAGAAAGATATTCTGCTCGGTCCCGGGGTTAACATCTATCGCACTCCGTTGAATGGGCGTAATTTTGAATATATGGGCGAAGATCCGTATCTATCCGCCACCATGGTGGTTCCTTACATCAAAGGAGTACAGGAGAACGGAGTAGCTGCCTGTGTGAAGCATTATGCACTGAATAATCAGGAATTCAAACGTCATACGACCAATGTGAACCTGAGCGACCGCGCTCTTTATGAAATCTACCTGCCCGCCTTTAAAGCGGCTGTGCAAGAGGGTGGCACCTGGTCCATTATGGGTTCCTATAATCTGTATCAGGGCATACACGCTTGCCACAACAAACGACTGCTTCAAGATATACTCCGTGACGAATGGGGATTTGACGGCGTAGTGGTTTCCGACTGGGGTGGTGTGCATGATACTGAGCAGGCTATATTCAACGGGTTGGATCTGGAGTTCGGTTCGTGGACAAACGGCCTTTCGGATGGTACACGAAGTGCTTACGATAACTACTACCTTGCAGACCCATACCTGAAGCTGATTCGGGAAGGGAAAGTGGGCACGAAAGAGCTCGATGAAAAGGTGGGTAATATTCTCCGTTTGATCTTCCGGACGTCGATGAATACGGGCAAACCGTTTGGTTCGTTGGGCTCACCCGAACACGGAAAGGCGGGACGTACGATTGGTGAAGAGGGAATTGTCTTGTTGCAGAACACGAACAATCTACTGCCTATCGACTTGAACAAAGCGAAGACGATTGCCGTTGTCGGTGAGAATGCCATCAAGATGATGACCGTGGGTGGTGGAAGCTCTTCACTGAAAGTGAAATACGAGATATCTCCGTTGGACGGTTTGGTGCAGCGCATCGGCTCAAAAGCGAAGGTTGTATATGCTCGTGGTTATGTGGGCGACCCTACCGGTGAGTACAACGGTGTGAAATCCGGTCAGGATTTGAAAGACGATCGGTCGGAAGACGAACTCTTAGCTGAGGCTTTAGCAGCTGCTAAAACGGCGGATTATGTCATTTTCATCGGTGGACTAAACAAAAGTAACAACCAGGATTGTGAAGATACCGACCGGGCAGCCTTGGAATTACCCTATGCACAAAACAGAGTTATCAATGAGTTGGCTAAAGTGAATAAGAACCTGATTGTAGTCAATATCTCCGGTAATGCGGTTGCCATGCCTTGGGTGAAGAGCGTTCCTGCCATTGTGCAAGGTTGGTATCTGGGATCAGAAGCAGGTACGGCACTTGCCTCCGTATTGGTTGGCGATGTAGCCCCATCGGGTAAACTACCTTTTACTTTCCCCGTTCGGTTGGAAGATGTAGGCGCGCATAAGTTGGGCGAATATCCCGGAAATGCCGGTGAATTGGCACAGTCTACTCATGCGGGCGATACGATTAATGAAACGTATCACGACGATATATACGTAGGCTATCGGTGGGCGGATAAAGAAAAGATCCAACCCCTCTTTCCCTTCGGACATGGATTGAGCTATACCACCTTTGCGTATGGCAAGCCGACAGCTGACAAGCAAACGATGACAGCCGATGCTACCATTACCTTTACCGTCACGGTGAAGAATACAGGTACTCGTGAAGGACAGGAAGTCGTTCAGCTTTATATCAGCGATAAGAAATCCTCTCTGCCCGTCCGGTGAAAGAGTTGAAAGGTTTCAAGAAAGTGAAACTCGCTCCCGGTGAAGAGCAAACTGTAACGCTGACAATTGATCAGAAGGCATTGAGCTACTTTGATGATGCCAAGCATGCGTGGATAGCCGAGCCGGGTAAGTTCGAAGCCTTGGTCGGAAGTTCCTCTAGAGATATAAAAGGGGCGGTTCCCTTTGAGTTGAGATAGGTCAGTTTTGTTTTAGGTAAAAAGGAAGAGGCAGCCCGTGTATGGGCTGCCTTTGTTGTTCTTGCACTTTGCCTTGGGCAGTACTGATACTGTGTTGTTTTAGGAAACTTTTTCTTTATTCTGGATTAATGTAACCAATAGTAAAGCATCTGTAACCTAGCAAATAGAAAAGCCCTGACGGAGTTGAGGCTCCTTTTCTTTATTCTTGTAACTTTGTCAGCAAACAAATGAGCTAAAACTGTACGGTATGAAAAACGCATGCTTTTGGATTCTTCTTCTTTTCGTTTGCCCGCTTCAGGCGCAACAGAGTCTTTCACATTTACAGAAACAGGGAACGGCCACGCAACTGGTTGTCGATGGAAAGCCATTCTTGATTATTGGCGGTGAATTGGGCAATTCTTCGGCTTCTTCGCCTGCTGATATCGAACGTATCTTCCCGAAACTGCAACGGATGGGACTCAATACGGTACTCGTTCCGGCGTACTGGGATCTGACCGAACCAGTGGAAGGACAATTCGACTTTTCGCTGACCGATAAAGTCATCCGGCAAGCTCGGGAGAATAAGTTAAAGGTGGTCTTCCTGTGGTTTGGTGCCTGGAAAAACTCCATGAGTTGTTACGCTCCGCTTTGGTTCAAAGAAGATTATAAGAAGTATCCCCGTGCGTATACGAAAGCCGGGAAGCCGCTCGAAATAGCCAGTGCCTTCTCCGAAAATGTATTCAAGGCAGACAACCGGGCTTTCTCGGCATGGTTGAAGCACGTGGCGTCTGTGGATGCCAAGGAAGGAACGGTGGTCATGGTTCAGATACAGAATGAGATCGGTATGCTGGAAGATGCACGCGACTACTCCAAAGAAGCGACTAAGCTCTTTAATGCGCCTGTTCCGTCCCATTTCATCGACTATTTACTCCAAAATAAGAAGCTGCTGCATCCTGAGATGCTGGCTAAATGGGAAAGCCGGGGATGCTTGAAGAAAGGAACCTGGCAGGAGGTGTTCGGTGGCGATGTGTATACGGATGAAATCTTTATGGCGTGGTCGTATGCTTTGTATGTGGAACGGATGGCCAAGGAAGCCCGTACGATTTATAACGTCCCGCTATATGTCAATGCGGCGATGAATAGCCGGAATCGTAAGCCGGGTGAATATCCTTCGGCAGGACCGTTGGCTCATCTGATCGATGTATGGCATTGTGCCGCTCCAACGATTGACTTTCTGGCTCCCGACTTGTATGATAAAGGATTTGTAGATTGGGTAGCCAAGTATAAACTGCACAACAACCCGCTTTTCATTGCTGAGATTCGTCTTGAAGACAATGATGGTGTCCGTGCCTTCTATGTGTTTGGTGAGCACGATGCGATCGGTTTCTGTCCGTTCTCTATCGAAGATGGTTCCGATAAACCGATGCTCCCTTGGTACAGAGCTATGCTACCCTCAAAGAATTGATGCCTCTGCTCACGAAATATCAGGGGAAAGCTTCGATGAATGGGCTGCTATTTGATCAGGATAACCAAGAGCGTATACTCTCTTACGACGATCTGCGGATAACCTGCCGACATAATTTTACGCTGCCTTGGGATCCGCGTGCAAGCGACGGAAGTGTATGGCCCGAAGGAGGAGGTGTATTGATTCGCCTAGCCCGGAACGAGTACATTGTGGCTGGTAGCGGCCTTGTGCTTGAGTTTAAGAAAGAGGGCGAAGAGAAAGCGAAGCATACGCAGGCATTGGGTGAAGATGGCTTTGTTAGTGTCGGTGGAAAGGGGCAAAAGGTTGAATCCGGCTGGCAGGGTGGTATGCGGGCTGGGATTGGTTCTGTAGACGAGGTCAATGTGAACGAAGATGGTTCTCTACGTTATATTCGCAGACTGAATGGCGATCAGGATCATCAGGGGCGTCATGTCCGCATCTCTGTCGGACAATTCAGCATCTTGCACGTCAAACTGTACGATTATAAATAGGTTTTGGGGTAATGCTCCTTTGTTTTCCGCGTATCCTTATTTGATAGTTTACCGATGAACCGAAGTGACAGGTTATGCCAATGCCTTGGCACAGCTGTGCCACTACGGTGGCACAAGCGTTACATGGGGGTGGCACTGTTACGATAACGGGAAGAACTCCTGTGAAAGTTCGGGCGCATAATGGTGACAACGTATTGAGACAAACCAATACATTAGACAACCTATCTAAAAGAAGCGGGCTTTTGACCGGTCCTCTTGCTTCTTTTCAACTAAATCGTGTGTTAAGGCAAGAGTCCCGGATACTATTATTCGTAGCTTACGGATAGTGTAATATCGTTTGCATTCGATTTAGGCAGGATATAGGCTATGCACCAAGATCCATAACCGTTTGGAGAGTTAGTAGGACGGTTATTTTGAACCGAGTCTTTTTGTTAGCTACTCTTGTGATCTCTTTCTTGATTTTGTCAATCCCATAATGAGCGGTTCCTTTGATCACCAGAAGTGTATGCGTTTCGAAATTAATGGCTTCTAATTCAGGGTAAGCCGAAAATATTCGCTGAAACTCTTCGATATCATTGATTATAATCGGTTGTTCATCCTCTCCTTCTAACTGGGCCCGCTCTGGCAACGGATACTCGTCATAGTTGAGGTACTCGATCTTCTCTTCATTATCACAACCGGATAGCAATAAGGCGTATCCAGATAGGAATGCCAACAAAAGAAAGGGTAAAAACTTTTTCATAGTAAGGTCTGTTTGAAGGGGTTAAACAATATGTCGCAATGACTTTTTGCAAAGTTATTAATTAAAGTGAATAAATCAACTTTTTTGTCTTTATGTTTTACAAATACCGGGACTGTCGTTTTCCGAGTTCAAGACAAGCAAGCTTTCCGGTCCCATATTGAAGAGTAAGTCAATGATGCTTAAGTTAGGGAGGAAGCCCAGTTTTGATTCAAAGACTTGATAATAAGGACGTGGAGTAAACTCCGGATCGACCAAACGAAAGTCCTTTTTGGGATGGATAATCTCTCGGAAGTCGGCCTCGTTGGAGGCAAACTCCAACTTGTACTCCGAAGTACGTTCTATGACAGGCGTCATGTCAACCAATTCACAAACCATTTGAGTCATTTCTTCGTTGAAATCGGCTAAAAACTCATATCGCTTCTCATAGAAGGGACGGAAATCATCCTTATAATATTCAAAGAAAGGCGTGTTGTTGTAGGCCGATTCGATGGCATTCCAATGCAGATGCCGCCAGTTGCCATGATCGGAGATACGGATATCTTTCATCGGGCATTTCAAGGTATCAGGCTTTACCGTTGGGATCGAGAGAGCCAACTCACCATCAGCCCGGCAATGGTGCAGCGGTTGCGATACGTCTGCTTCATATAATGGTCGTATTGTTCCACGTACACTTTGTCGTATTTCAATAACTTGGTATAATACTCGACCGGTGGCAGATAGGCTGAAGAAAGATAAGCTATTCTCATAGGGTAAAGACTGAAAAATAGAGTTGAATACTCATTTATTGGTTTATAATTCGGATAGATTCTTAAAATAACTCCAAGAAGTTTGCTTATAACTTCCACTCGTTCCGACAGGAACCCATAAGCGGATGCTGCTATTCTGCTCCAATCCTTTGAATGTGCTTGCTTCCACCTTGGGAGGAGTCGGGTTCGAACAGTAGATCTCCGTCAGATTCTTGCAATTGTTGAATACATTCTCGCCCATCTTCTCCAATTTCGCCGGAAGATAAACTTTCGATAGGTTCTGGCAGCGGGTGAACGAACTTTCAAGTATGCTAGTCACACTTTCAGGGAAGCGGATCGTACGGATTGCCGGACAATTAAAGAATGTATTTCTAGGAATTGTTTGGACCTTGTCGGACAATTGTATCTCTTGCAGAAAAAGAGCTTGATTAAACGCATACGTACGCAATTGAGTGACTGTCGACGGCATGATGTAGACCGAGTCGGTCTTGTAAGACGGATAATAAATCAGCGTGGTAGCGTCTTTGGAGTAAAGCACCCCGTCTTTGTCCATGAAGTTGGCGTTGGCAGTATGAGCTTTGACAGCTTTTAAGGAGAGACAGCCCCGCCAAGCATTCGGATGAACGTCTGTGGTCTTTGCAGGAAGTTCAATTTCCTGTAAGGAACTACAGTTATTGAATGCCATTTGTAGGATCGATTGCGTCTGCTCCGGCAGTATGAGTTTAGCCAGATTGGTGCAATCACTGAATAAATAGGGGCTAACTGTTTTGTTGTCAGTCATGAAGTACTGAACATAATAGTTATCTCCCTCCTTGACGTACTTCCAGCTGTGGTTCTTATAATCCCTGTCTCCTTTAAGCTGGCATAATTGTTCCCATTCCTTGTCAGTCATCGTTTCGAAGCGGAAGGTTTGCGGAGCCTGCCCGGACGTCTTGCTTCGCATGGTATGTGTCCGCTTGACGGTTCGAGCATTCAGCGTTGTATAAGGGTGCAGGGTATCTGACATGATTTCGGCTTTCGATAAATCCAACGTACGCAGGTCGCCTCCCTGTTCCCAGACCGAACTTGTGGCACCCGCCATTTTCCGCATCAGGCGTAAATCCTGCGTATTGATCTTCCCGATAACACGTAAAGAGGTTAGTTTTTGTGCCTCTTCATCGGATAAATGCTGCTTCAGACTGCCCGCTTCGGTTAGCGTAACCGTCTTAGACAGTTCCTCCTTAATCGTTCCCGGGCGTAGGTTGACTATAATGTTATTGAACATCCGGAAATTGTCTTTGCCGGCTTTCAAGGCGGATAATTTGAAGAATCCGTTTAGATTGCCTTCCCAGCCCCAATTGAAGTGGAAAAAGTCGTCAATGAAACCGTCGCAGACAAAGGCGTGCCGGTGTCCGCTGCAAAGAACCGGACGCTTCGCTTCCAGTTCCCTGTAAAGGAGTTGCTGTAATTCGCTATCCGTTAACTCTTTCTTCGATATGTTGCGGATGGAAGGATGAAAACCGAAATGCTTCAGCAGCGCATTGGATGCATTGTTTATAACCGCGCTCGTGGCCTCCGAAGAGAATTTAGCTTCTGCCGAATAAGCACAGTAATAGAGCAATTCGCAAATACTTTCGGATGTTTCTTTCGAACTTGTCGAGGTCACCTTCTTCTCTATAGGCTCCCAATCAATGCGTAAAGCGTCATAATTTACCCGGGCAGAGACCTCTTTATCGTTTTGATCGATGTACGTATAATAATTCTCTCCCGTACCGCGATCGGGGTATTGGTAATATTTCATAATTTGTCCCATGGCGATGGGTGTACATCCTACCAACGACCGTTTGCCCTTTTCGTCCAGAGGCATATGTCCGTTATAAGGCTCCTTTTGTCCCCAGGCAATCTGTTTGAGCAAAGGAGGGCAGATGTTGTGTTTGAATGTGTAACAAACCGGTTCTTCCGTTGTGTCCGTTGCTTTGCCTTCCTGCCATTCCTTGATTTCCGTACAATATTCAGCCAATATTGATTTGAATGTGTTGTTTTCCAATTGGATGTTGCCTTGCACGTCGAAAGCCAGTATGGGGTAAGGAAGTGCATCGTCACCCGATACGACAACGTAGCCCAACGGTCCCTTATCCCAACGATAGTTGACTACATAGATTTGTTTTAAATTCAGCACTTCATGCTCAAAATCCCGTGGAAACTGTTTCCGGATGGAAAACATGTACTTATCAGCAACTTTAACAGCCTGCTTACTTGTAATAGGAGCAGCCGCAAGAACCGAGGTGAGTAATGTTGCGCCTACTAGTAAGCATATGCGTATAGTTTTCATAGATTGTATGGTTTATAGTAGAAATTAGGATACATATACTAAGTCATGTCATTGCACGGATGTAAAGAAACGTTCCCAACGGTAACCCTCCAAGTAACCGGTGCTTTTCTTCTTCGAATACCAGATAAGTGAAGCTTTCCCGATGATATGGTCTTGCGGTACGAAACCGAATAAACGCGAATCAGAGAGGTTGGCGGCATGATTGGCGCCCATCCAGTAATAGTTTTTGGTGAAATAGCAATGCTGTGTCGGCTGTCCGTTTACATAGAGCGTGTCGTTCTTTATTTCAGCCTGCTTGCCTTCGTGCATCACCAGGGTGTTGCGTAGCAATGTGATATTCCAGGGATATACCCGGAGCGCTTTCCCTTTGCTGGGAACAACGAGCGGGTGTGCTTTGCAAGCGGTATTTGCCTTTGCCGGGTGTAGCCACTTCTGTCCATGTAACGCCTGCTTTAAGAGATGATATTGGTAGAAACCGAAACGACGGGTATGCAATGTGTCGTTGCTCTCCACAATGCCCTCGTTGGGGATGGAAAGTGTCTGCATCAAGGTGGTGAGGAGAGCTTCCTTGGCAGGCGGATAAGCAAAGAGTCGGCGGTGTTTGGGACAGAGCGTATCGGTAGGGGAAACAACTGAAAACAGAGAGTCTACCAGTAAAGTGTCTCCGGGAAGACCGATGCAACGGCTTATGTAAACCTCCCGGCGGTCAATGAGTGGTTGCTGGATGGCGAACGGATTGTTGAATACCACAATATCCAGATCCTTTACCGGACTTTCGCCCCAACGGTGGTAAGAGAAGATCGACATGAACGGAATTCGCAAACCATAGCTCCATTTATTGACCAAGATACGCTCGCCCGGCAGAATTGAATCTTCCATGCCTGCGGATGGAATAAGGCAAGAGGTAAAGGCGAAACCACGAAGTAGGAGCACAAGAATGACCACAATAGCGAGTTTTACTCCAGTCCTCTTCCAGGGAGTAGAGGATGAGCTTCTACCATTTTGCCTGCGCTTTCCCATATGCTTACTGTTTCTTTCCATTCAGCTCTTCTAAGTTTGCTATTCCTTTTTGCTCTTCACATCCTTTCCCTTCATTAGCCGGTTAGCGGTGAGTAGCTTTAAAACCGCCTATTCACCGGAAGAAAGTTAGGAGAGAAGTACAAGACGATGGAATGCCGGAATGCTCGCATAGCAGCCCGGCATCACTCGTATGTTAGTGTACCCATTTAAAGATACGATTCCAGCGAATCCTGCCGTCAAACCAGTCGCGGTCTTTGTTGAGCGAAAGCCATACGACAATCGGTTTGCCAACGATATGGTCTTCCGGTACAAATCCCCAGTAGCGGGAATCGGCTGAGTTATGGCGATTGTCACCCATCATCCAGTAGTAATCCAGTTGGAACGTATATTGGTTGGTCTTTACACCGTTGATGTAGATACCATCCGTTTTTACCTCCAACTCATTGCCTTCATAGGCTCGGATGCAGCGTTCGTAAATGGGCAGGTTGTCGCTTGTCAGCGTGATTGTAGCCCCCTTAGCCGGAATCCAGATCGGACCGTAGTTGCTGCGATCCCATTGGGTGTAGAGATTAGGCGGATACATCTGTCCGGCATATATTTCCGGTTCGATTACGATCTTGCTAATCAGTTTCTTATTAGCCGATAGTGCTTCGTGCATCTTCTTGGTCAGCGGGAGGTGATAAACCGGATTCAGTCTGCCTTCCGCATTGCGGCTGTCCAGTCCCATTTCGATGAATGCACTGTTTCCTTCGATGTCTTCATACAAAGACTGATCATCTTTGCTGATCTCCAATTCACGGAAAAGATTCTCCGGAATATACGGGCCGGTTGTTTGAACAAAGTAGTTGAATTGCAGATTTTCCGGGTTTTCAACCGCTTTACCGTCGATCATCACTTGCCCGTTTACAATCTTAAGTGTATCTCCGGGGAGCCCTACGCAACGTTTTACATAGTTTTCGCGGCGGTCTACCGGTCGGTAAACAACTTTTCCGAAGCTACGCTCGTTGGCAAGTATCTGTTTGCGCCCACCGTTATAGTATAAGTCGTAGATAGCACGTTGCTGTTCGCGTGTCAGGCTATCCATGGCGATATGCTTTGAATACAGGTGTTGTCCCTCCTCGTAAGCCATTGAATAGAAATCCCGGGCTTGCATGTTGAGCGCTACGGTGTCTCCTGCGGGGAAATTGAACACAACGATATCATTCAGTTTCACCTTTCCGAAGCCGGCAACGCGTTTGTACTTCCATTGCGGCCATTCGATGTATGATTTGGTGTTGAATATCGGCAACGTATGTTGTGCCAGCGGCATGGAGAGCGGCGTGTTAGGCACACGGGCGCCGTAACTCATTTTGCTGACATATAAGAAGTCGCCTACCAACAGCGATTTTTCCAGTGAAGAAGATGGAATCTGGTAGTTCTGAAAGATGTAGATATTGACAAAGTAGACGGCTACCAAAGCGAATAGGATGGCGTCCACCCAACTCATGACTCCACGTATAATCGGATTCTTCGATTTCTTCCAGAATGCCCAGGGGACAATCTTGGTGATGTAGATGTCGAATATAAAAGGAACGACAATTAGCCCCCACCAGCTCTGTATCCAAACGAGGAAGGCGAGATAAAGAAGGGTCACAATGGTGCATTTGATCCACTGTTTGCGTGTGGCTTGTCTCATAATTGAAATGTTTATTGGGTTTGGCTACGGAGCCTTATTCATTTAAAAACGGAAATAGATCACTCATGCCTAAATAACCTTGGTTGCCCGCTGTGTATTCGGCGGCCAATACAGCGCCCAAAGCAAAACCACCCCGGTTCTTAGCATCGTGCGTGATTGTAATACTGTCTACATCAGACTCGTAACGGATGGTGTGAATACCGAATACTTCACCTTCGCGGATGGAGTGGATCGGGAGATCAGCCGGAGTAGCGGCAGTTTCTTTTACCCAATGATCTTTGCGGTCCATGTTTTCCAGAATTCCTTCGGCCAACGTAATGGCTGTTCCGCTGGGAGCATCCAGCTTATGTACATGGTGTGTTTCACTCATGGTAACATCGTAGGACGGAAATTGGTTCATGATTTTAGCCAGATACTTGTTCACGGCAGCAAAGATGGTCACACCCAGGCTGAAGTTAGACGACCAGAACAGCGTCTTGCCTTCCTCGGTACAGAGCCTTTTGATCTCATCGCCGTGTTCGGACATCCACCCGGTACTACCCGACACCAGTTTGACCCCCGCTTGAAACGTACGGATGTAGTTGCTATACGCCACCATGGGATTGGTGAACTCGATGGCTACATCTGCCGACTTGAATGCTTCCGATTCAAAATCTTGCGGGTTGTTAATATCGATGATGCAGACAATTTCGTGTCCGCGACTGTGGGCTACTTTTTCTATTTCTTTGCCCATCTTACCGTAACCGATCAATGCTATTTTCATTGTTTTTTGACTTATATTCAAAATAATAGTCGCAAAGATAAGATTTTTATTACATTTGTGGTACACATTAACGTCTTGTTAACATGGAACATTTACTCCACTATGTGTGGAAACACAAGCTGTTTCCTTTGAAAATCCTGCAAACCACCCATGGCTTACAAGTTGAAGTGATCGACCCCGGTCTTCGGAATACCGATTCCGGCCCCGATTTTTTAAGCGCGAAACTGAAAATAGACAATTTCATGTGGGTAGGAAATATCGAAATCCACACCCATGCTTCCGATTGGTTCCGTCACGGGCATGACCGGGATAAGGCTTATGACACCGTTGTACTCCATGTAGTTGAAGAAGCCGATGTCGAGGTTGCCCGTTCCAATGGCGAGGAGATACCGCAAATGCTGTTGGCGTGCCCCGACCAAATAAAGGAACACTATCAGGAATTGGCACAGTCCGATCGCTTTCCCGCCTGTCACTCCGTACTCCGTTCGCTACCAAAATTGACCATTCACTACTGGCTCTCAGCACTGCAAACCGAACGGTTGGAACAGAAAGCCCAACAGATTACCCAGCGTCTGGAACTTTGTAATCAAAACTGGGAGGATGCTTTTTTCATGACTCTTGCCCGGAATTACGGCTTCGGGCTGAATGGAGATGCCTTTGAGACTTGGGCGAAGTTGATCCCTTTGCAGGCGGTAGCCAAACACCGTGACAACCTGACTCAGGTAGAGGCTCTCTTCTTTGGTCAGGCCGGATTGCTGGAAGAATCCAATTATCCGGAGGAAGAAGATGCCTATGTTCTTAGCCTTCGTAAAGAGTTTCGCTATTTGCAACATAAGTTCGAAACCGCGAAAGTTATGGAGTCTTCTCTCTGGCGTTTCCTGCGACTTCGCCCGGAGAACTTTCCAACGATTCGCCTTGCCCAGTTGGCCTATTTATACCATCAGGGAGACAAACTCTTCTCTCGCCTCTTGGAAGTGGAAAGCCTGGAAGCGGTGAGGGCGTTGTTGACTACACAGACTTCTTCCTATTGGGAAACTCATTTCATGTTTGGGAATACCTCTCCGCAAAGGCAAAAGACACTCGGTGAACGCTCCAAAGATTTGGTTGTTATCAACACCGTAATTCCGTTTTTATACACCTTTGGCTTGCACAGAGAGGATGAAGCCCTATGCAACCGCGCCGAACGTTTGCTGGAAGAGTTGAAGGCGGAAGACAATCACATTGTTCGTTTGTGGGATGAAGCGGGCGTGGCGGTCACCAGCGCGGCGGATAGTCAGGCGCTTATCCAATTGCAGAAAAACTACTGCGATAACCGTAAGTGTTTGTTTTGCCGGTTTGGTTACGAGTACCTGCGGCGGAAATAACGATTCTTCCGCATGCATAATACCCTGCTGAGCCACCCCTTACGCAAGGTTCACTTTTTGCTTTCAGTCTTTCAGTTTACTCTGTAATTAATTGATGTATAGAAGTATAAGGCTGAAAGCTGGGGCTGAAATGTGTGTATTTTGCTTTCAGTCCTTTCAGTTTGTTTGGCAATCGGCTTGTGTATCGTTGAATAACGCTGCAAACTTTGGTTGGAAAGTAGCAGATAGTGCTTTCAGCTCTTTCAGTCGAAATGACTTGTCTGATAGCTGATTACCTCTGAAACTGAAAGCTGAAAGACAAATTCGGAAACTAGGTTTTCTAGCTGTTTCTGCCCGGATTTTCCAAAAAGTTTGTTCCATGGGATGGCTTATAATAAAGATTGTCGTTTCTCAATCGGTGGCAATCGAGTTGGCTCCCGTGGGTATCCTGTCGGTAGCCCCGGGCATTTGGACGACAGCCCTGGGCAATTGGGTAAAGAGCCCCGGGCATTTGAGCGAAAGCCTGGGGCATTGACTCACCTCTCCCTAGGAACATGCGGATCAAATCGAGCGGGCGATTATCTCCAAAAGGTCGTGTCGGATGGAGAAATGCGCGCTCTTGCTTCTGCTGATCCCTTTCAACTCCATCGTAAAAGAGGTGGAAATGAGCGGTGGATTCCTCTGCAAACGCTGCTTATAAGGGGCTGTGTTGAATCGGACTATCAAATTAGAGAATTATTTTACCTCTTTTGCATCAAGATATTGAACTAGTCCTTATATTTGCATCGTGAATTAAATACCTAATTTATATAATCTTATGAGAGCTAAAAGGTTTGTATGCTGCTTGTTAGTCACCGCATTGCTGGGTGGCATTTCATTAATCTCCTGTGGCAATAGTTCGAAGGCGAAGGCCAATAGCGAAACGGCTGCGCAGGCGGAGGAAGATTTTAAGACGTTTCTGGATAAGTTTACTTCCAGTGCGGCATTTCAGTATACTCGTATCAAGTTCCCATTGAAAACACCCATCACCCTGATGACCGATGATGGTAACAGTGAGAAAACATTCCCCTTCACCAAGGAGAAATGGCCATTGTTGGATAGTGAAACGATGAAAGAAGAGCGTATCACACAGGAAGAAGGAGGGATTTATGTATCGAAGTTTACGTTGAACGAGCCGAAGCATAAAGAGTTTGAGGCTGGTTATGAAGAGTCGGAGATCGACCTACGCGTAGAATTCGAATTGCAAGCCGATGGAAAGTGGTACGTAGTGGATTGTTATACGGGTTGGTATGGCTATGATTTGCCCATCGGCGAATTGAAGCAGACCATTCAGCAAGTACAGGAAGAAAATGCAGCTTTTAAGGAATTGCATCCTTAAGGCCGAGGTGCTGAGCTTCCGCTGATATTTGATAAAATAGTAAGGGCTGTCTGATATTCAGGCAGCCCTTATTGTTGGGATATGTAGTATCATTTTGCAGGCATAGGCATTTCGTTATGCAACGACTGCGGTTATGCTACGAGGTAGATGCCTTAGAATGTGAACATGGCAACTGCTACAATGCGATTGTTGCAAACCGCATGCGTGTCCTGGATTTTCCCACTGCTGTGTTTTAGATCGCCGTACCAGGCCGAGGTCAATGTATATTCCAGTCCGAACTTCCAATGAGCTACATTGTAAGTCATTTCGGCACCGGCTGTTACCAACTGATCCAAGTCTGTGCCCGTTCCGTAGAGTTTATCTGAAACCAGTTCATTACTTGTTCCTAAGTTCTTGGCATAGCCTAGAAAGATACCCGGTTTCCATTTCTGTCCATAAACCACATTGAACCATGAGCTAGAGAAGCGGATCGGTGTATATTCCTGCTCGCCGGTACGTTTGTCGATCGATTTGATACCGAAGCCGCCCAGTCCGGATGCCTGCGTGAGGTTGGAGCCCAATACGCTTTTCGCTCCGACAAACCAATTCTTGTCCGTGTACTTCACGTGAGCTTCGTATGAGAGAGTTGTAATCCGTTCGTCTACTTTGTATAGATGTCCATTCTGGCCAGTAGCTTCCGTGCGAGGTTTTAGCGAAAGCAGCTCGATACCGGCACCGGCCAATAGCCCGCCCGATTTATAATCTGCTCCGATATAAACTTCGGGGATACAGCTCTTTTTGATGTATTCCTGGCTCTTGCCGGCAGGACCTTGCGAAAGATACTGTGACTGCCATACCAATGCTCCCGTCAGTTGGAAGTTCTTGTCGGTATACCGGTAACGGATTTGCGGTGCCCGGCTGAAAGGTTGAAAAGGTGCTCCTACGGAAAGATTCAGAATCTGTGGCGATACATCTCCGAATAGTGGATGCCATGCCTGCCCGGCCAATAAAGCCGATTTTCCCCAGTCTAGGTTGAAATAGGCGTGGCGAAGGCGGACTACGGAGTAGGATGTGCCCGAACCCCGGAAGTCAATTTCCACTTTGGCGGATGTCTTGGCATTTCCCAGTTTCGGCCCGGCTACATCTACGCCCAGGCGTGAATACAACGTGTAGAAACTCCCGTTAGCGGTTGCGTTCAGATCCTTCCCGTCATCATCGCGTACTTTGTCCTTGGGATACATATAGAACAAGCCGTCTACTGTTTCCTCGTTAGCTCGGCTGTTGTAGTAAAGGTCGGTGCGGATTTGTCCGTAGAAATTTAAATTAAAGTCTTTCATTTGCGCAAAGCTGCCCGATACAGTAAGCAGGCAGATTGCAGATACCATGTATTTTCTCATAATGTGCTTGTTAATAAACGAGCGCAAAAATACAAAAAATACGGGTAATCGGACTATCGTTGGTTGAAAAAGGCCAAAACTGCCTGATTATATTTGCTTAAGTTACTGCTCTTATGGATTGCTTTCAATAGTTTGCGATCAGCTTCCGGCAGCAGGTATTCCCAGAAAGGCTTCATCTTACTTAGTAGTTGGGCGTCTCCACCTTGTAACCTTTCGGTATATTGTTCGTATACGGATGTGTGCAGCATCTGTACTTTTTGCCTCAATTCATCGGGTGTTAGCTGACTCTTTTCTTTGTATTCCCAGGCCAGAGCCGGTTGGCGAGCAGGCCGCGCCCAATCATAACTCCGGCCAATGCCGGGAACTGTTCCTGAATGCGGTGGATATCTTCCAGTTTCCGAATGTCCCCGTTGTAGATAAGCGGATGGCGGCAAGCTTCCATAAAAGCGGCGAATGCTTCCAGATTCACCTCGCCTTTATACTGTTGCTTACCTACGCGTGGGTGCATTGTGACCTGTCTTAGCGGCAATTCATTCAGTATCGGCAGCAGTCGCATGCACTCTTCCGGATTCTCCCAACCAAGCCGCATCTTTACCGAGAAACTGATTTGCGGATACTTCTTCACCAGGCTTAGCAAGGATTCGACTTCTTCCGGATAAGGGAGAATGCCCGATCCGTTATGGCGTCCGGCTAAAAGAGGGAAGGGGCAACCGAGGTTAATGTCCGCTTCTTGGTAACCTTTTTCGATGAAAAGGGCTAAAATAGCTTCCGCTTTTTCGAACGAAGAAGCGAGCAATTGTGGGATGATATGGGGCACTCGATTGTTGCCGGGTTCGATTTCCCGCACATCTTTATTGCGAAAACCTCCCTTTTCCAAACGGATAAATGGCGTATAATAAGATTCTATACCACCGAAGTAAGTAGCGTGCGCATTTCGGTAGAATGCTTCTGTATATCCTGTAGCGGGGCAAAATGAATGGGTAGTGTAGATTGCATATTTCTAATTTTGCTGCAAAGATAAGGGAAAAGTATAAAGAGGAGAGGGATAGCCGAGTTTTCTTCAGAGTTTTTGACTATATTTGTATCGCTAAACAATGAGTTAATATGAAAGTAAAGAAAATAAGTAGTGCCAATATAGACGCAACCGCTCTTCCCGGATTGTTCGATAAAGAGAAGATCGATTTCACTCCGATCGGCTGTGCGAATTGGGCTGATTATCCCTACAAACCGAAGGTGAATTTTAGAATCGCTTATACCGAAGAGGCTATTCTTCTGCACTTTAAGGTCAGGGAAGCAAGTGTAAGAGCAAAATATAAAGCCGACAATAGTGCTGTTTGGACAGATTCTTGCGTAGAGTTCTTTTCGATCCCGGCAGGTGATGGGATCTATTATAATATAGAATGCAATTGCATCGGCACGGTATTGGTTGGCGTCGGGCCGGTCAGAGAAGGGCGTGAACACGCTCCTCTTGAGGTGACGTCGCTTGTACAGCGTTGGGCTAGCCTGGGAACTGATACTTTTGACGAACGAATTGCGGATACCGACTGGGAAGTCGCGCTGATTATTCCGTATGCGGTCTTCTTCAAGCATCAAATCAGCTTGCTCGATGGTAAGGATATTAAAGCTAACTTCTACAAATGTGGGGATGAGTTGCAAACACCGCATTTCCTTTCGTGGAATCCGATTGAAATTGAGAAGCCGGACTTTCATCGTCCCGACTATTTCGGACTGCTATCGTTCGAGTCGTATGGCTGATTATTGATTATAAGACATACAGGGGCGCCCTATCTCTAGAAAAGTAGAGAGGTGGCGCCCTTTTTGTATTCGGACGTCACCTCTCATTTTTATTGAAAAGTAGTTCTTTTATCTCACAATTCCTCTTTTAGAGTTCTTTATGAAATTGACAATTGTTTCAATCTCTTCACTCATCGGAACTTGATCTACAATCTTTTGCACGGCATCCTGAACGCTGAAGTTTCCTTGGTATATCAGGCGGTATGCATTGACAATGTGCCGAAGTATTCTTTCGGTCGTGTTATGATGCTGTGATAGAACCACCGCATTCACTCCATGGTATGCTACCGGATTGCCGGACATGATGATATAAGGGGGCACATCTTTGGAGATGCGGCATCCGCTTTGTATCAGTGTCCAACGGCCGATGTGACAGTATTGATGCAGGGTGACATTGCCACTCAGAATCACGCAATCGTCCAATATGCATTCCCCTGCGATGGTAGTGCCAATGCCTACTACGCAGTTGTTGGATATATGTACGTCGTGGCAGAGGTGTACCCTGTCCATCAGAAAGTTTCCGTTTCCAATTGTTGTTGCATTTCCGGTGAATGTCGCCCGGCTGATTACTACATTCTCGCGGATGTCGTTGTTGTCTCCAATAACCAGGTTGCTGTCCTCTCCCGTAAAATGGAAGTCTTGTGGTTCAGAACCCAGAACAGCATTCTGATGAATTCTGTTCCCTTTTCCCATCCGAGTCCCTTTCAGGACATTGGCATGCGGCATGATGATGCAGTCGTCGCCAATCTCAACATCTTTTTCGATGTACGCGAAAGGCATGACTGTAACATTTTTGCCGAGTTTCGCCTCGGGATCTACGTAAGCTAATGGACTAATCATAATCTTATATGTTTAAAGTTAATCTTCTCTTCCTCCACCCAGTGCCTGGTAAAGGCTGACAACAGCCTGCATCAGGTCAAAGCTATCGGAAACCTGTGCAAGTTGCGCGCTCAGGTATGACTGTTGCGCTGACAAAACTTCCAGATAGGTTGAGTTCCCTAAGTTAAACAATTCTTTTGTATCTGTTGCAGCTTTGCGAGAAGATTCTAGTTGCATCTTACGCGCTTCTGTCTTTTCACTCGTTTTTTGGTATTGGCTCAGTAGGGTGCTGATCTCACTTCCGGCATTCAACAAAGATTGCTGGAATGCGAGTTTAGCTTGCGCTTCCTGTGCTTTAGCCATTTTCAGTTTAGCAATATTCGCTCCGTGATAGAAGAGTGGTTGCGTTAAAGAACCAACTGCACTGGCTAAGAACTTAGCCGGGTTGAATATGGCACCACCTGCGCTGTTTGTCCAACCGGCTGATCCGCTAAGCGTGATCTGCGGATAAAAGGCCGAACGAGCTGAGTTTGTATTGTAGTAAGATGCTGCCAAAGCCATTTCAGCCGCTTTTACATCCGGGCGATTTGACAATAGTTGCAAAGGTATACCTGTGGAAAACTCGGCAGGCAATACTTGTCTTTCGATAACACCCCGGCTGATAGCCTGCGGAGCTTGTCCCAACAAGGTAGACAAAGAATTCTCTACCTTGCGGATGCTCTGCTCGATGTCGGGAATAGAAGCCAGAACTTGTGCATAGGCTGCTCTGCTTTGTTCTACACCGGCCGAGTTGATGTTATTGATGGCAGCATTCTTCATAGCTTCCATCGTTTCGGTATTCCGCTTCAGGATCTGGGCTGTTTCTTTCGAAATTTCCAACTGGCGGTCGAGCATCAACAGGGTGTAATACATATTGGCAATGTTCGAAACAACTTGTGTTTGTACAGCTTGACGATATGCTTTGGCTTGCTTAACCGCAACATCCGCACCTCGTTTGGCATTCAATAGTCCTCCAAACAAACTAATATCCCAACTGGCGGTAACCGGAAGTGAATAGGTTTTGGTTGCTTTGTTGTGGTCAAAACTACTGATTGTTCCTTGTGGTGACAAAGCTAAAGCGGGCGCATAAGCCAGCTTAGCGGCAAGCAAAGGAGCTTGTGCTTCTTTTACTTTAAGTATGGCACTTTGTAAATCGGTGTTTTGCGCAAGTCCCAGTTCAATGAGGGCTTGGAGTTGTGGGTCGGTGAAGACTTCTCTCCAAGGCAGATTTCCGAAGTTAGCTGTGTCCGAAACCAAGGTATCGTTCTCCGTTAGGGGATCGCGATACAGGCCGGAAGCATTGATGTCTTCGGGTCTGTCATACGACTTATAGATGCGGCAGCTGCTCAAAAGAGCAGTTGCACACAGCATATATAGAATTTGTTTCTTCATATCGAGTTTCATTATTTAGAGTATTGTTCAATCTCTGTTACGGCATCTGAGTTGTCGATATCGTCCCATTCCATCGGTTTCACCTTCTCTTGTAGGTATTGGAAGACTACAAACAAGGCGGGAACAATAAATATCTGACAGATCATACCGATGAACATACCACCGATGGAGGCGGTACCCAGCGTACGGTTACCGTTAGCACCTACGCCGAATGCGAACATCAACGGAAGCAGACCGACTACCATAGCCAAGGAGGTCATCAAGATCGGACGCAGACGAGCACCTGCACCTAAAACGGCTGCCCAGGTGATGCTCATACCCATCTTACGACGGTCGAGGGCAAACTCTACAATCAAGATCGCGTTCTTCGCCAAAAGTCCCATCAACATAATAAGGGCAATCTGCATATAGATATTGTTCGACATCGTCCCGATAATCATTTTTAGAGCCGGGATACTGCCGAGGGCACCCATTCCGTTTACGAACAGGAAGCTACCTAATAGCCCGAACGGTATGGACAACAATACGGCAAGCGGCAAGATGTAGCTTTCGTACTGCGCACTCAGTAGCAGATAAACGAATACGAAACAGAGAAGGAAGATCAATCCTGTTGCACCGCTACTGCTCTGTGCCTCTTCACGTGCCATACCACCCAATTCGTAGGTATAACCGGTCGGAAGATTCTGTTGGGCTACTTCAGCCAAAGCTTTCAGAGCCTGGCCGGAAGTATAACCAGAACCAGGAGCAACCATTACTTTCATAGAAGTGTAGAGGTTGAAACGGGTAATGATATCCGGGCCATATATCTTGTCGACGGAAATGAACTGAGAGATAGGAGCCATTTCGCCGACGTTGTTGCGTACTTTGATATTTTTCAGAGATTCCAAGTTCTTACGAGACAATGGGTCAGCCTGAATCATAACGCGGTACATCTTACCGAAACGGTTGAAGTTAGAAGCATACAAACCTCCATAATATCCTTGCATGGTGGTAAGGATCTCGTTGGGGCTGATACCTGCTTTCTTACAAGCAGCGGCGTCGATATCGATCATATACTGCGGGAAGCTCGGGTTGAAGTTCGTTCTTGCTGAACTGATTTCCGGGCGTTCTTCCAACGCCTTCGTGTAGTTGTTGACTACTTCGAAGAATTTATCCAAGTCGCTACCTGTCTTATCCTGCATGTTCAACTCGATATCCGAAGAAGCTGAGTAACCGGGGATCATCGGAGGAGCAAAGAACAGTACCTGTGCTTCTTTGACAATCTTTTGAGCACGCATATATAAGGAAGCGAGCACAATGTTGGAGTTCTGCTTCATGGAGCGTTCGTCCCAGTCTTTCAACTTGATAATACAAGAACCATACGAAGGGCCTTGGCCTCCAATGAAGCTAAAACCGGATATGATGGTACGTGAAGCTACTGCCGGGTCGGAAGCGATCAGGCTGTCTACACGGGTAAATATCTTTTCGGCATGGTCTTGAGATGTTCCCGGTGGTAGGGTAATAGCTCCCATCAAGATACCTGCGTCTTCATTCGGCACCATACCGGTTGGTGTGGTATTCATGAAAACAATAAGCAATACAATGGAGATAGCTACCAATCCCAGGGATAACCATTTCTTATGGATAAAGAACAGCACACGTTTCTTATACCGTTTCAGTATCGAGTCGTAAGCTGTGTTGAAAGACGTATGGAAGCGTGAAATAATGGTCTGCTTCTTTTCCTTGTGGTCGGTACTATGCGGTTTCAAGAAGATGGCGCATAATGCCGGGCTTAGCGTTAAAGCGTTCAAGGCCGAGATACCGATTGCAACGGCCATAGTCAAACCGAACTGACGGTAGAATGTACCTGCAGTACCTCCCATGAAACTTACGGGGATAAACACGGACATCATGACCAGCGTAATGGATACGATAGCACCACCTAATTCGCGCATGGCATCGATAGATGCCTGGCGGGCAGACTTATATCCTTGGTCAAGCTTGGCATGTACCCCCTCGACGACGACTATGGCGTCGTCGACCACTATCGCAATGGCCAGCACTAACGCACAAAGAGTCAACAAGTTCAAACTGAAGCCGATCAATGAAAGGACGAAGAACGTACCGATCAACGCCACCGGAATGGCGATGGTAGGAATCAGTGTGGAGCGTATATCCTGCAAGAAGATATATACCACGATAAATACCAGCAGGAAGGCCTCGATCAATGTCTTAACAACCTCGTGAATAGAAGCAAACAAGAAGTCGTTGGTATTCATTGAGATGTTCAGCTGCATACCGGCCGGTAGCACCTGAGAAGCCTCATTCAGTAATTCCTCAATATCTTTAATCGTTTGTGTAGCATTGGTTCCAGCCATCTGATAAACGATACAAGTCACAGACTTATGTCCGTTTACCTTATTGATGAAACTGTACATCAAACGGTCGAGTTCTACTTTGGCAATGTCTTTCAAACGAAGTACTTCGCCGTCGGGAAGCGATTTGATAACGATGTTCTCAAATTCTTCGCTCTGTTGCAAACGTCCTTTGTACCGGATTGTATATTGGAATGTCTGGTCGCTACGTTCACCGAATTGTCCCGGAGCAGCTTCGATATTCTGTTCGGCCAAGGCAGCTGAAACGTCACTTGGTATCAGCTTATACTGTGCCATTACCTCCGGCTTCAACCAGATACGCATGGAGTAGTCGGCACCGAAAACGTTGGCGTCACCTACTCCCGGTACACGTTGAACCTGGGGAATCAAGTTAATCTTGGCGTAGTTCTCAATAAATGCGTCGCTATAGGTGTCGCTCTCATCATAGAGGGAGAATACAACCAACATGGAGTTCTGACGCTTCTGGGTGGTTACACCGACCTTGGTAACCTCGGCAGGCAGCAAGCCTTGTGCCATAGCTACACGGTTCTGCACGTTTACAGCAGCCATGTCGGGGTCTGTACCTTGTTTAAAGAAGATGGAAATATCACCTGATCCGGCGTTCGAGGCGCTGGAAGTCATATACATCATGTTCTCTACCCCGTTAATCTGTTCCTCCAACGGAGCAATAACGGAATTCAATACAGTTGACGCACTTGCCCCCGTATACGTGGCCCTTACCGAAACGGTAGGAGGGGCAATATCCGGATACTGGGTGATGGGCAGCGTTGCCAGCCCAATGCCTCCCAGAATTACTATTACGATAGAGATTACCGTTGATAGTACCGGACGGTTTATAAATTTATCTAATTTCATACGATTTGTCTAATGTCTGATGATTAGTTGAAAGCTGTGGCTAGGTTACCATCATGCTGATCTTGCAAAGCTTGTTTATAGTTAGCTTCTTTTTGAGCAGGCGTGATCGGTTGAATCTTTTGTCCGTCTTTCAGGTTCTGGACTCCTTCGATTACAATTTTATCTCCTGGTTTTAAACCGGAAGTTACCAGATACTCTTTTCCGTTATCCAAGTTAAAGATTGTAATCTCCGTATATTTTACAGTATTGTCCGCTTGGAGAACGTAGACGAACTTCTTGTCCTGAATTTCTACCGTTGCAGCTTGTGGCACATTTATTACATCGTCCATGATATACGGGATCAGGATGTTGGCTGTTCCACCACTGCGCAGGATATGTTCCGCATTGGGGAAAAGAGCACGCATACTTACCGAACCGGTTGCCTGGTCGATAACGCCTGTTATGGCATCGATCTTACCCTCTTTGTCATAGATGCTTCCATCGATCAACTGTAGTTTCACCATTGGCATTTTATCTATTTGAGCCTGAATGTTATCGCCGGACTTGGTTAGGCTAGCAATTCTTTCTCTGTCATTGAGAAATAAACGTAAACGTCGGCAATCTCAGATACCGTAGTCATCGGAACCTGGATAGACGGGCTAACCAATGCTCCCAAACGATAGGGGATGCTGTTGATGAAACCGCTGGACGGGCTTGTTACTTGTGTAAATGACAGGTTTTGTTTAGCAGAAGTTAACTGCGCTTTGGCTTGTGAAAACTGTGCTCTAGCTTGTGCGAGTGTGTTTTCTGCCATCGCCAAATCGTAGTCGCTGATAATCTGCTTCTTGTTCAATTCGCGTTTGTTGTCGACAGTCATTTGTTGGGTGTTAACTGCCGCAGCGGCAGTTGCTACCGCAGCTTCTGCTGTATGAACCGCAGCTTGGTACTGAGTAGGATCAATTATGAATAAAACCTGCCCTTTACGAACAGCCGCTCCTTCATCCACACACAGCTTGGTGATGAATCCGGAAACTTGCGGACGGATTTCTACATCTTGTTTACCCTTAATTGTAGCTGGATAGGCAGTCGTTAAGTTTGCCGAGCTCTTTTGTAGCTCCTGTACTGCAAACTCGAGGACTTTTTCGCTTCCTGTGTCGTTTCCCTTGTTGCCACAGCTGGACAAGAGGGCTACGCAAAATGCAAATAAAATAATTCTACTTTTCATATGTTCTATATTCATAAATTGTAAATTGCACTATTATATTCTTTCATATTGTAGTGTCACATAGCATAGAGATTAAACAAAAATAATAGGAAACTGGTTTTTGTTCTAGGGTTTTCCGCGCAAAAATAGTTTAATTTCCATAAATATGGTGATATGGTAATATGTTTTTAACTATGTTTCTCTTTCCTTAATAGGAAATGGGCTTAAAAATAGACTTTAGCTATCAAAAAAGCAACTCTCCCGCCTACTTATCAAAAAGCAAACAGGAGAGTTGGAGTTTATAGTTGGCACGTTTGTCGAAGCAAACGATTTTCGGCTATGCCGCTGTGCAAAGGAACGCTTTCATTATCGGTTATTAGCCTTTTACACTTATTTTTAGACGAATCGGCTGATGCCCGTTCATTCGCTTATTTTTGGGTTGCCTTATGATGAGTTGGCATCATAATGAAACTGAATTCATAATCCTGATAGGGTAGGCGATACTTCTCCAACGGAAGAGCTCCCCAACTGTTCTGGCAACCAAGTCCCATTTGTACTTTATCGATACAGAAGTTGGTGAATTTTGCCTTGCTTACCTCGGGAGAGTGGCGTTGCGTCTTATCGCTGCCATCGTCCAGAGACTCAATGGTATAGTTCAGTGCAGATGCTGAGAATGGAGCATCTCCCACGAACTGTAATCCGTTGCCGCTTTCGTTGAGTTGTTTCCACCAGCGTATATCGGTTTTAGTACCTGTTTCCTGCGGACGTACATAGGGGTGGAACTGTTCGGCAACCGTCTGGCTGTACTTTCCGACTAATGTTCCGTTGTTTCGGTCCGAATAGTTTTCGATTGGTCCGCGACCGTAATATTCGATTTGACTGAAAGCTATGGGCATACGCAGTTGCATACCGAAGCGGAACAGGTTAGGCACTTCCTTGTTGTCGCCGGCTATCATCTTCTGTGTTACCTGAATAGCTCCCTTATTATTTATTATATATATAAGGTATAGCTTCGCGCCGACCGATTTTATTTCATACTCGGTTTTGATAACGGCTTGTCCGTTCTCGATGTCTTTTTGCAAAGAGGTGAGTTTCAACTCCGGATTTCTCCATACGGCGTATTTATTCTGTAGGTTGGCTCCAAAATCGTTATCGGTTGGAGCTCTCCAGAAGTTAGGAGTCAGTTCACTGCCTGCTTCCATCAGTTCGGTTCCATTGATCTGATAGCGAGATAGGTAGCCGCTGTACTTGTTGAACTCTACGTCAAAGCCTTCGCCGGATACAATGAGGAAGGTTCTGTCATTGTCTGTGATAGTGGGTGCGAGGGTAGCCAGATTGTTAGTCGGTTGATTAGCCAGTTTCAAGTCCGGTGCTTTGTATTCGCGGACGCTGAGTTGGTCGTAGGCAATCGTGTGTCCCGCGAGAAGCAGGGTTTCAGCGGCCTTCAACTTATAGCTTACGTTTAGCAATAGCTCTTTCTGCGGGCAGATGCCTTGCGTGCTAACGGGTAATTGGATGGTTGCGGTTTGTTGAGGCGCTACGTTCAAATCCCAAACCATACCGGTTTGTACCGCTTCTCCATCAGCCAGTAACTGCCATTCCATATAATAGGCTGAGAGATCGCGGAAGAAGTTCTCATTGTATACCTTGACTTCTCCGTTGGCCAGGTTGCCGGCGGTAGTCCATATAGACTGGTAGTAGTAGAGTACTTCGGTTGCGTGTGGATTAAAAGTACGATCGGGACTGATTACTCCGTTGTTGCAGAAGTTATTGTCCGAAGCATCATACCGGTTGAAGTCGCCTCCGTAGGCTAAGATCGACAGTCCGTCTTTGTTTTTCCAGTGAGGCGATTGGTCGACAAAGTCCCAGATAAAACCTCCCTGATATTTCGGTATTTGCGTGTTAGGTCCCAATACTCTTTGAATCCGCCTTGCGAGTTTCCCATCGCATGCGCGTATTCGCATTGAATAAGAGGTTTGTTGATGTCGCCTTCGCAATACTTCTGGCTACGGTTGTAGTCATAATACATCGGACAGAAAATATCGGTGAATTCGCTGGTTCCGGCTTGTTCGTATTGTACGGCACGTGTTTTATCTTCTTGCTTGATCCAGGTATAGCACTTTTCGAAGTTTGGCCCCATGCCGGCTTCGTTACCCAGCGACCAGAAGATGATGGCGGGGTGGTTGTAGCTGCGTTGCACGTTGCGTTGGTTGCGCTCCATATGTGCTTTGGCATAGATCGGATTCTTGGCAAGCGTCTTCTCGCCATAGCCCATTCCGTGCGATTCGATATTGGCTTCGGCTACCATATAGAGCCCGTATTGATCGCATAGATCGTACCATAGGTTATTGTCCGGGTAGTGACAGGTACGTACGGCGTTGATATTGAGTTGCTTCATTAGCATAATATCCTGCACCATGCGTTCGGGAGAGACAACATAGCCGTAGTCAGGATCCATCTCGTGGCGATTGACTCCTTTGAAGAGAACGGCTTTCCCGTTGACCAGTATTTGTGCGCCTTTCAGTTCTATTTTGCGGAATCCTACTTTGATTGGAATCACTTCGACGATCTGGTTGCCATCTTTCAAGGTGGCGGTCAGGGTGTATAGGTTCGGTGTTTCGGCTGTCCATTTGGCAGGGTTGGCTACCGATAAGGTAGAAACCAATTTACCGGAGCCTTTCAGGCTGCCTGTAGCAACACTGTTTCCTTGTTTGTCGAGTAGGTTGATGTCGACGGTAGCACTTCCTTTTAGGTCTACACTAACATTCAGGGCTGCGTCTTTATATTGGCTGTCCAGATCCGGAGTAACGCGGATGTCTTGTATGTACTTTTTGTTGCGTGCGTAGAGATAGCAGTCACGCGCTACACCCGAGAAGCGGAAGAAGTCCTGGTCCTCGAGATAGGTACCGTCGCACCAACGGAAAACCTGAAAAGCGATCAGGTTTTTACCCGGCTTGAGGTAGCTGGTCAGGTTGAACTCAGCTTCCAGTTTGCTGTCCTCGCTGTATCCTACGTAGCGTCCGTTTACCCAAATGTACATATTGGAGGTTACCGAACCGAAATGGGCGAATACTTCTTTGCCTTTCCAATCGGCAGGAATCACAATCTCTTTCCGGTAGGAACCGACGTGGTTGTTGGTAGTAGGGACGAGGGGAGGATTGCTTTGGTATTGGTTGCGCCAAGCATAGCCGGCATTGACGTATATCAGGTCGCCATAACCGTTATGTTCCCAAACACCGGGCACTTGCATATTGTCCCAACCTTTATCGTTGAAGTTGGTTTGGAAGAAGTCGGTGGGGCGGGAATCCGCATCTTTTACCCAGTTGAACTTCCAGGTTCCGTTCAGGGTCATAAAGTTTTTGGAATCTTCTTTTACTTCTGTCTTTGCTTCGTCCGGAGTGGCGTAAGCGAAATAATTGGTGTGCATCGGAGAGCGGTTGACGGCATTTACTTCCGGATCTTTCCACTCGTTGAACGTTTGTGCTTGCATTGCTGTCAAGCTTAATGCAGCGAGGCAATAAGTAGCCAGTTTCTTTCTCATGGGTTTCTTGTATTAGGTTTGAATTTGGGAGTCAAAGATAGCGATTTATTGATCAGACGAGGGCTAATATTCATTCATTTGTAGCTGTTATTAATTAAAAAGTACTCGAAGATGTTGTCTTTTACTCATTTGTAGACTCTTTGTACCGAAACCCGGATGGGGCGTACGAATTGATGATAAAGCCTGAAGCTGAATCATGGGGCCTGGTACGGGAATTATGATGCTGAACGAGGCGAGTCTTATTGTGTCTTCTTCGCATAAACGACCAGTCTGCCTGTTCCGTAGCGTATGAGCAAACCTTGTTCGATGAAGCTGTTCAGTTCGTTGAGGGCGCGCTGCTTGTCGTGCCCGGTCATCCGGCAGTAATCGGCACGGGTTAGGCAGGGATGTTTGCTAAGGTGGGTGTTGATTATAGCCAGGCATTCTTCTTCGGGATGTCCCTTTCTACGTGGACGGGTAATCGACTCTCCGCGCTCCGGCCTTAGTTGCGAGCTTATCTTTTGCCTGAATTGGCGGCCTATCCGAAAATTGACATTCTTAAGTTTGATCGATTGTGCGTGCACGTCTTTTTTATTCAGGACGGGTGGCCCTTGCAGAGATACCGAAAAGTAGCCGATGTCTCCCATTTCCACAATCCAGCCATCAGCCAGCAGATCTTTTAGCTCATTCTGAAAAGATTCCATGGAGCCAGCCAGCAGGCTGCGACTGATTCCGGTAAACTTGTGCACACGGTCCAGGAACTCTTCCTGATTGATGGTTCCCTTGAAGACTACACGGGGGTGAAGCGGTTGTTCTTCGCCTGTCTGTCGGATATCAGGCGTTTCATAAAGGTCGTAATGTATGCTCATATTCGTAAACGTTTGGTGTCGGTTAGTTGATTGTTCCGTTTGGTTATCCGGATCTGCTTCGTTGGCTACTTTTACTTCGTATAACTAGAGTTTCCCTTTCGTATAACTATAGTCATACGAAAGGGTGACTATAGTGTCTCTTTCGGATAACTCTAGTTATACGCAATAAACTTAGGTAACAAAGGTAATAAAAACAGAGAGAAAAAGAAATAAAAACGTCATAGATAATGTTTCTTGATAGTAGTTGTCCGTTTGTTTTTTAATAAATTAGCTAGAAAGTGTGGTGTTTATTGATAAAGAACGTTTATTTTTGCAACATGTTACGTTTTAAAAGTCATACAATAAGACAAGGGTTCCGCCAAGCGCTTCCGGTAGTAGCGCTAGTCGCCTTGTTATATTCCTGCGCCAGCTCGGTCGTCCGGATGGTGGGGAGATCGATGAAATACCTCCCCGTTTTATCGGAAGTACTCCTGCTGCCGGTGCTCTCAATACGAATAAGAGCAAGGTTACGCTGCTTTTCGATGAGTTTATCAAGCTCGAGAAGGCTTCGGAAAAGGTGGTGATTTCTCCGCCTCAGATCCAACAGCCGGAAATCAAAGCGGCTGGTAAGCGCATACAAGTCAACCTGCTTGATTCGTTGAAGGACAATACAACGTATACCATTGACTTTTCCGATGCGATTGTCGACAACAATGAAGGCAATCCGATGGGGAATTTTACATTTACTTTCTCTACCGGCGCGCAGATCGATACCATGGAAGTGTCGGGTACGGTGCTCGAGGCATCCAACTTAGAGCCAATTAAGGGAATCCTTGTCGGCCTGCATTCAAACCTGAACGACTCGGCATTTACCAAACTACCCTTCGATCGTGTATCCCGGACAGATAGCCGGGGCCGTTTCTCTATTCGCGGGATTGCTCCCGGTACATACCGTATTTTCGGTCTGATAGACTCCGACCAGAACTATGCGTTTACCCAAAAGAGTGAAGTGCTGGCATTCAACGATTCCTTGATTATTCCGCGTATGGAAGAGCGTTTGCGTATGGATACGGCTTGGATTGACTCGCTGACCTACGACACCATTGTCGAGAAAGCCTATACGCATTACCTGCCGGATAATGTGATTCTCCGTGCATTCAAAGAACTGAACTATTCGCAATACTTAATCAAGAGCGAACGTCTGGTTCCGCAGAAATTCTCTTTCTATTTTGCTGCCAAAGCTGATACGCTGCCTACGCTGCGGGGATTGAATTTTGATGAGAAAGATGCGTTTGTAGTTGAAAAGAATTTGCGTAACGATACCATTCACTATTGGGTGAAAGACTCACTCCTTTATAAGAAAGATACGTTGGAGGTGAGTCTCAGCTATCTGTACACGGATACGCTCAATCAATTGGTTCCCCGTACAGATACGCTCAATCTGGTGTCGAAGCAGAAAACGCTGACTAAGGAAGAGCCTCAGAAAAAGAAAAAGAAGAAAAAGAAAGACGAAGAAGACGAACCGATACCAACCAAGTTTTTGCCTGTCAATGTCAAAGCACCTTCTTCTATGGAGGTCTATGGATACATCTCCTTGTTGTTTGATGAGCCGATAGCCGCCTATGATAGTGCTGCGATTCATCTCCGGCATAAGGTAGATACCTTGTGGAAAGAGGTTCCTTTCGATTTTGAGCAGGACTCACTGGAGCTGAAACGATTTAATTTGTATTACGACTGGGAGCCCACGAATGAATATGAATTTACCGTCGACTCGACGGCGTTCAGGGGTCTTTATGGACTGTTTACCGATAAGATAAAACAAAGCTTCAAGGTGCGTAGCGAGGACGAATACTTTACGCTTCACTTTAGCATTACCGGCGCTTCGTCTGAGGCGTTTGTGGAGTTACTGGATGCGCAGGATAAAGTGGTTCGGAAGCGGAAAGTAGTCGATGGAATGGCCGATTTCTACTTCCTCAACCCGGGTAAGTATGCCGCCCGACTGATTAATGATACCAACGGAAACGGAGAATGGGATACCGGTAGTTATGAAGATAATCTGCAACCGGAAGAAGTGTTCTACTATCCGAATATATTAGAATATAAGGCTTTATGGGATATAACGCAGCCGTGGGATATTCATGCGACCCCTGCCGACAAGCAGAAGCCGGATGAACTTAAAAAACAAAAACCTGATGAAAACAAGAAAAAACAAAACCGCAATCGCGACCGCGACCGTCGGAACTAACTTCCGACGTACGCTTCTAATAATAGTTTCTGCTATTTTAATGGGGAATTTCGCTCTTTCTGCCGTGCTCAGTGTGAGTCGAAGAATGATGCGTTCCAGTCCGGTGAGCACGTAATGTACGATCTATATTTCAACTGGAAGTTTGTGTGGGTTAAAGCAGGACTGGCCAGCTTAACCACCAACGCCACCACCTATCACTCTCAACCCGCCTATCGGATGAATCTGCTTGCCATCAGCGGCAAACGGGCGGACTACTTCTTCAAGATGAGAGATACCCTGACCTGTGTGATGGGACAGAAACTAGAACCCCGTTACTTCCGTAAAGGTGCTGAAGAAGGTAAACGCTATACCGTCGATGAAGCTCGGTTCTCCTATAAAGACGGACTTTGTTTTGTCAACCAGAAGCGCACACACCGTGATGGAGAAGTGCAGGAGATGGAATATAGCGACAGCCGTTGCATCTATGATATGCTCACTATTCTGGCACAGGCTCGTTCATATGATCCTGCCGACTATAAGATAGGTGATAAAATCAAATTCCCGATGGCTACCGGACGTAAGGTTGAAGAACAGACATTAATCTATCGGGGCAAGGAAAATGTGAAGGCAGAGAATGGCGTCACATACCGTTGCCTCATCTTCTCACTGGTGGAGTATGATAAGAAGGGCAAAGAGAAAGAAGTAATCACGTTCTTTGTTTCGGATGACAAGAACCACCTTCCGGTTCGATTGGATATGTATCTTAACTTCGGTTCGGCCAAAGCGTTCCTGCGTAGTGTAAGCGGCAACCGCCATCCGCTGACCTCGGTCGTTAAATAATCGATTCTGTATTGAAAATCCGCTGAAGATCAGTTATAAGCCTTTGAAAGGAACCTGCTGATCTTTTCGGAATACGCTCGACTCAAACGTGGCGATCAGTTCGCCGTGTTGGTTCGTTATGTCCACTTGGTAACACCCGGTGCTTCGTCCGATGTATCGTTCGCGCGCCTCGGCATACAAGGTATCTCCGCTTCCGCTGGCGCGTAGGAAGGTGATATTGGCTGAAAGTGAGAAAGCCAATGTACCGTGTGAATTGGCTGCGGCAGCCAGTGTCAGATCGGCCAGTGTGAAGATTGCCCCTCCTTGTGTCCGCCCACCTGCGTTGAGGTGTACGGGCTTTATTTCCATTTTGGCTTTACCATAGCCTTTGCGTATCTCTACTAGTTCGACACCCGCCTGCTCGGCAAAGGTATCATGCTGAAAGAATTCGTGTGGAGTCATGTCTGCCATATTTACTCGATGTTTCTGCAAATGTATCTATTTTGTCGCAAACGCGTGCAAGCTATCTCTTTTATTGTGAGCGCGGAGCGTGCTGTAATTCGCGCTTTTTACCTGCATAAAGAGAAAGGGCCGATACATATTCATATACTGGCCCTTTCTCTGCGAGATGTGTCTCGTCTATTTATTCAGTCTCCACTCAAAGCCGTCTTTGGTGTCCTTAACTTCGAAACCAAGTGCGGTGAGGGTGTTGCGTATTTCGTCGGAAGTAGCCCAATCTTTATTGGCTTTTGCCTTTACGCGTTGTTCCAACAGCATATCTACTACTTTTCCATAAGCAGCTTCGCGGCCGTCTGAAGACCCTTTCTCTTCTTTCAATCCCATAATCTCGAAACTGAATGTATGGAAGATGTCTTTGAGTTCGTTCAAGTCGTCGGCAGAAATCGTGGCGTTTCCGGCAATCACATTGTTGATAATGCGTGCGCCTTCAAAGAGTTGTGCGATAACGATCGGCGTATTCAAATCGTCGTTCATAGCTTCGTAGCATTTGGCACGGAGCTCTTTCACGTTGATAGTATCCGAAGTAGCTGCGGCAGGAGAGATTTTGTCTAATCCGTCTATGGCTTCCATCAAGCGTTGCAATCCTCTTTCGGAAGCCTGCAAAGCTTCGTTGCTGAAATCGACCGTGCTGCGGTAATGAGCCTGTAGGATAAAGAAGCGTATGGTCATCGGGCTATAAGCCTGAGTCAACAACTTATGGCTTCCTTCGAAGAACTCGTCCAGCGAAATGAAGTTGTTGAGCGACTTGCTCATTTTCGTACCGTTGATGGTGATCATGTTGTTGTGCATCCAGTAGCGAACCATGTCGTCGCCTTGGGAAGCTACCGACTGAGCGATTTCGCATTCGTGGTGTGGGAAGATTAGATCCATTCCCCCTCCGTGTATATCGAAGTGTTCGCCCAGATACTTGCGGCCCATAGCCGTACACTCGGCATGCCAACCGGGGAAACCGTCGCTCCAAGGTGATGGCCAGCGCATAATATGTTCGGGTTGGGCTTTCTTCCAGAGAGCAAAATCGGCCGGATTATGTTTTTCACTTTGCCCGTCGAGTTCGCGTGTGGTGTTCAGCACATCATCGAGGTTGCGTCCGGAAAGTTTCCCGTAATGATAGTCTTGGTTGTATTTAACCACATCAAAATAGACAGAACCCTCGCTTACATACGCGTATCCGGCATCCAGAATCTTCTGTACCAGCTGGATCTGTTCGATGATATGTCCCGAAGCATGAGGCTCGATGCTGGGAGATAATACATTGAGAGCTTCCATGGCTTTGTGGTAGCGATTGAGATAATACTGCACCACTTCCATAGGCTCTAACTCTTCCAAACGAGCTTTTTTGGCAATCTTATCTTCTCCTTCGTCGGCATCGTGTTCCAGATGGCCTACGTCGGTTATATTGCGTACGTAGCGTACTTTATATCCTAGGTGGGTGAGGTAGCGGAAGAGCACATCGAACGTGATGGCCGGGCGTGCGTGTCCCAAATGACCGTCGCCATAGACAGTAGGCCCGCAGACGTACATGCCACATGCGTGCATGAAGCGGGACAAACAATTCCTTCTTTCTGTCTAACGTATTGTAAATGGTAAGTTGATGTTCCATAACATTTTGCTGTTTTTTTAGTTAGAAATGCAAAGTTAGAATAAATTCCGAATATGCGTGATAACTTTCGACTGATTGTTCAGCGAAGAAGTGTACGAAATTGCAGTTTCCGGGCTATAGGCTGTGGAAGCAGAACCGTTCGATCGCTTCGGCTACCCCGTCTTCGTCATTACTCAGCGTAATGTAATCAGCTGCAATCTTTACCGGTACTTGGGCATTTTCCATGGCAATTCCGAATCCGGCAAACCGAATCATGGACAGGTCGTTGTACCCGTCACCTATGGCCATAATTTCCTCGCGCTGAATTTGCGTCTTCTCCAGCAGAACGGCAAGTGACAAGGCTTTGTCGATACCCTGCGGAACTAGCTCCAGAAAGTAGGGCTCCGATCGGAACACATTGATGCGTCCTTGCAGACGGATCGATAGTTCGGATTCGACTTGGATCAGTTGGGTCGGTTCGCCAACGATGAGGCATTTGGGCACGGGGAGTTTAAGCTCCGTAAGGAAATTGTGCGCTTTGCGTATGTTCATTTTATTGAGAGAGGCCTCTTTAATGACATAAGGGTCTTCCGGGTTTTCGGTGACTATTTCCGTCCCGTCGTACGAAAGGATGCTGAGTTGATGAGTATGCGCGCATTCATAAAGTATCGGGATGATTTCATCGGGCAACACATTCTCGTAGACGATATTTCCGGTCTGCCAATCGATAATTTCTCCGCCGTTGTAAGAGAGGATAAAGCCGCCAAATTGCTCCATTTGCAATTCGGTGGCCAGCGGTACTATGCCATAAGTCGGTCGCCCGGAAGCCAGAACCAGCCGGATTCCTTTTTTCTGCGCACGTATCAATACTTCCCGGTTGCGGGAGATATTTCTTTCTGAGAGTTGGTAAGTGTGCCGTCGAGATCGAGCACAATAAGCTTGTATTTCATGCCGTATGCTTAAAATTTGCGCGCAAAGATAGGGCAAAAAAACGGTGCGGCAAATGGGGCAGGGAAAGTTGCTCTGTTTTCTTACTTATTCACGTTTTCCGATAGGGACTCTTCTTCTTCGCTCCATACGGTTTCGACTAGGTTTTCTATCAGGAGCTTCTTCTGGGTTTTGTCAAAGCGCAGCGTGAATTTGTAGTGTTTGTGTAGGATGCGGCTAATCTGCTTCATCCCATGCTTGAACGGGGAAGCTGTTGACAAATACATTCAAAAGATTGGTTTGATCCCGAACGCTTTACAAAAAGATCAGGCGAATTGTTCTTTCTTAACCAGATTGCTTCTCTCAAAGAACTTTAGTCCAACAGGCTAGCCCACTGTTTATCAGTCAATACCGGAGAGGCGTCGTTGTCAGTAATGAATATTTCCGCCAGCTTTTTCTTATCCTCCTGTAGATGAAGTATTTTTTCTTCGATACTGTTTTGCGTAATGAAACGATAAGCGATCACCTGCTTGTCTTGTCCGATGCGATGGGCGCGGGCGATAGCCTGTGATTCGGCAGCGGGATTCCACCACGGGTCGATGATAAACACATAATCCGCCTGCGTAAGGTTAAGCCCCACGCCGCCGGCTTTGAGCGAAATAAGAAACGCCTGCACATCGTCTTGATCGGTGAAATGGGCAATTTCCGTTGGTCGGTTGTTGGTCGATCCGGTTAGTAACGCATACTTCCATCCCCGCTGGCGGAACGTTTCCGCCAATATCTCCAAATGCTTGACGAAGGAGGAGAAGATCAATACTTTGTGGCCCTCACTCCGTAGGGTACCAAATGTCTCGATTATCTGTTCCGCTTTCCCGGAAACTCCGGTGAAATCGGGTAAAATGAGCTGTGGGTGGCAAGCCAGCTGACGTAGTCGCAAGATACCGTTGAGGACACTGAACGTATGCAGCCGGTCTACATGCGCGGGACGGTTTAATAGTGTGTTGCGCAGACTGTTTTTCTCTTGCTCATATTGCGCTTCCTGCTCTCGCGACATATCACAATAAATAATCTCCTCGGTGAGCGGAGGAAGTTCCGGTGCCACTTCACTTTTGCTTCGCCGCAGGATGAAAGGAGCGACTAACTGCTGCAACTGCCCTTCCAAGCGTGTATTCCCTTGACGAATGGGGGTAATGAAATGCCTTTGGAAAGTGGACTCGTCTTCCAGTAAATCCGGTTGCAGGAAACGAAACTGCGACCATAAGTCCTTAAGTGAGTTCTCGATCGGAGTGCCCGTCAATACAAGTCGGTGATTGCTTTGCAGCTGAATAGCCGACCGGAACGTAAGCGAATCACTGCTTTTAATGTTCTGGCTTTCGTCCAAGACCACATACTCGAAGCGGTAGGAACTGAATATGTCGATGTTGTTCCGCATCATTCCGTACGAGGTGAATATCAGGTGATATCGCTTGAAAAACAATTCGGGACGTTTCTTGGGAATAACGGTTGTGCTGTTGTACTCGCCCATGCTGAGCGTGGTGAATCGTTTGGCCTCTCTGCGCCAGTTATGCAGGAGCGAGGTGGGGACCACGATCAGGCTGGCAGGTTTGCGGCAGGCTTCTTCGGCTGGTTCCGCCGGCTTGGTGGGGAGAGATGTGTGCTGTTCTCTGATTTCACGTGTACCCGGTAGAAGCGAGTCGGCGGAGTCATCCGAGAATAAAGCATATTGTCCGTTCGATTCTACGACGGCAGGGACAACAATTGGGCTGTCCGGTTGCCGGACGGCTTCCGAAGGTATGCTTGCAGGCTCTTGCGGTTTGTAGATGTGTTGCAGCAAAGTCAGGGTTTGGAGAGTTTTGCCCAGTCCCATGTCATCTGCCAAACATCCGCCAAAGCCGTATTCGTGCAGTTGCATCATCCAGGAGAAACCTTTCTGTTGATAGGGGCGTAATTTCGCTTTCAGTCCTTGGGGGACGGGAATTGCTTTGATCTCACTTTTTGCCGGAAATTCCTTTAAGCTCTGCTCGTTTAAAGCAGAATAAACCGCTCCCACGTATGTGCGCTTTATCCGGATTCCTTTTTCCGATTGGTCGCCGATCTTTACCAGGTTTCCGTATTTGCTAAACCACTCCTCCGGCAATAGGAACATGCGTCCGTCGGGGAGTAAGTACTCTCTTTTTTCTTCAAGGATATGTTTGCGAAAGCGCGAAAAGGGAATCCGCAACTTACCAATAACCACGGTGATATGTAGTTCAAACCAGTCCGGCTCATTGCTGTAGCTCTGCTCGATACGGATCTCGTCCAGGCAGTAGGGGGCGTTCTCTCTATTCCCCGTAAGCCGGAAAGAATTCTGTAGCATTTCCCGATGGTGGCTAATCCATTCGCTGATTGTTTTCTCAGTGGTGGCAGGTGCTAATTGAAAGTGGGCTTCGCCGAAGCGTTGTAGCCCGGCATCTGCTAACATCTGAAGCCGGTTCTCTTCAAAACCTGCGTCGCGCAGAAAAAAGCAGATTTCATCGGTCCCTTTCCGGTAAATGATCTTTTTCATTTCGTCTGCACTGCCGGGTGTGAAATTGTACGTGCCGTATCGGTAGTTCAAGCGAATCATCTGTTCGCCGTACACGGTATCTTCGATCGTAAGCAGGGCTTCGCCTGAGAGCTTTTCTTCAACGATAGTCAGCCCGCGTGTCGTGATGTCGTGGTAGCGGGCTACCGGAATGACAATGTTATCGATATACTTCTGCGTCTGAGACGCGTCGACACTTATAGAGCGCTTCTTGGTGAAAGGCAAAATGCGCATACTTTCGATGTGCGGAAAGAAGTACAGGTGCATACCTAGAAATAGGGTGGTAGGCGATGAGGTTAGTGCGATCACCGGCTTTAGCTCAGTCAGCGAAAGATCTTGTTTCTCGTATCGACACTTCAACTCATAGCGGAAATTGTGCGGGTCGGCTTGGAAGGTGAAGTGAATCTCTACATCATGCGGATGAACCTCGCAGGCATGATGGGCATACAGTAGTTTACTCCTTGCCTGCTTTTGATACAGTGGTAGGTTGTTGCTACGGATTAAAGCGAGTATTTCGAGTAGTTTTTTCTCAATAAACGGACGGATTACCGTCTTGAACCTTTCCGGCTCTTCCGACAGCTTTCTCAGGAAACGGGCAACTGTTTTCTCGCGCGAATACACCTCCATTAAATATTTCTCCGCATAATGAGAGGCGATCTCAATGGTCTGTCGTTCCGCTCGCTCATTTTGGCAAATCGCTCGGGCGAAGCGTGGAAAGCTTGCTCCATAAGATGATACGTACCGTTCTCGTCCCTCTCTGCCAGATAGGGAGTTAACAAGGGACCAAGCACAGGGTGCTCGGTGAAGACGATAATAACTTCTTCGGTAGATGGTTTCTCTCTCATCCTATTTACGCTTTAACCGACAAAGATATAGGAAAAACCTTAATTCTGCAGCATGATAAAGGAAAACAAATGTGTACTGCTAGGAATAGCGGGCAATTTATACCCGACTTGCTAAGCGGCTAGCTAAGGTCGACCGTCCAGTCAACTTAGGTCGGCTTATTGGACAACGAAGGTCGGCTGTTGAGCAACCCGGGTCGGCTATGTAGCTTGTCGCCGCACTAAAGCATAAACGTTTAGCGTATTCATCTCCTGTGATTTTCGGAAATTACGCGATTACCGGAGAAAGTCTGAAGGACTCTTCGTCACGTTAGGTGCAAATTAGCGTTTGTTTTGTTCGATAGTTGTCAGATATCCAGGTGACTAATGGATAAGAAATGACTCTAGGATTACTTGAATATGGTCTGTTTTCGCTAGGCTTTCAAGTGTTAATGGTTTGGATTTGAAGCATTAATAGTCTATGGGATAGGTATTAATAGACTGTCACTCAGGTGACTTGAGTCAAGAACTCCGGTTGCTTAGATCAAGTACTCAAGTTAGTCCACTCGCATGTCGGTTTACCTCACTCAAGTACTCCAGTTGCTCGGGATGAGTACGCAGCTTACTTGAAAGGAGCGGTCGATTCTTCCGGATATCTTACGAAATACTATCTTTGAGAAAACAGGCCTGCATCTAAATGGGTAAAGAACCGGCTGAAGGCTAGAAATATTCAATCAGCCACAGGTTTCAGCTTAAAGTCTTTATAAACCAGCAGGTTGTCCTTGAAGCTGAAAGCTGAAAGACAAATCCCAAACATTGTTTTCAGTCATTTTACCCGGAATTTCCCGTCGATTCACTCCCAAGGAAAAGGAGTGATCCGACTTTTTACTTCACCAAATTGGGCTTAACGGGATTTGCTCTTGGTTACAACTTATCGTTGTTGTTGAGTGGCAACATCGCTTCGATGTATTCACGCGTATTGCTTAAGCGAGGAACCTTGTGCTGTCCGCCTAGTTTTCCTTTCTCGGCCAACCAGTCATGGAACAGGCCCGAACGAGCTACAATGATCTCTAAAGGTTGCAGAGCGATGTCTTTCCAACGCTTAGCTTCGTAGTCGGAGTTCACTTCTTTCAGGGTGGCATCGAGTATGGCGGCAAACTTCTCTACCGAATCCGGCATTTTGGCGAATTCGATCAACCATTGGTGTCGGCATTTGGCATGTTCGTCCATGAATACGGGTGCAGCCGAGTATTCGCATATCTGGGCTCCTGTCTCTGCGCAGGCTTTAGCTAGTCCCTTCTCGGCATTATCTACAATCAGCTCTTCGCCGAAAGCATTGATGAAATGTTTGGTTCGTCCGGTGATCACGAACTTATAGGGATTCTTACTGGTAAACTTAACCGTATCACCAATCATATACCTCCATAATCCGCACGAGGTGGAGATTACCAACGCATAATTCTTGTTGAGTTCGATTTCCTCCAGGCAATATACTTGCGGGTTTTCTTTGCCGACCTCTTCCAACGGGATGAATTCGTAGAATATTCCATAATCAATCATGAGCAACATCGCCGGATCGGAAAGGTCGTTCTGTGTGCCAAAGTAACCTTCAGAGGCATTGTACGTCTCCACATAATGCATCTTGGGTGAGCGAACAACCTGTTTGTATTGCTCCCGATACGGAGTGAAGGCTACGCCGCCGTGGAAGAATACTTCCAGATTGGGCCATACTTCTTCCAAACTCTGTTTGCCGGTCTTTTCCAATACGCGTTTGATAAGTACGAGCATCCACGATGGTACACCCGACAGGCTGGTTACATTGACTGGGATTGTGCTGTTGGCTATCGCTTCTATTTTGGTCTCCCATTCGTTCATCAAGGCGATTTTCTTACTTGGCACCCGGACAAAGTTAACCAACGGGTTGACGTTCTGGATCAGGATGGCCGATAAGTCACCCACTAAACTGTGATTGGAGTTGAGGTTCGGACTGTGGCTACCACCCAGAATCAGCCCTTTACCGGAAAAGAAATGGCTTTCCGGATTCATGCGAAAGTAGAGGGCTACCGCGTCTTTTCCACCTCGGTAATGGATGTCTTGTAACGCTTCCTTGCTGACAGGCAAGAATTTGCTCTTATCATTGGTTGTCCCGGAGGATTTGGCAAACCAGCGTATTTCGGATGGCCAAAGCAGATTCTGCTCTCCGGCACGTAGCCGTTCTATATAAGGTTTTATTTCTTCGTAGGTTTGAATAGGCAAGCGATTGCGGAATGTTTCATAGTCTTTAATTGACGAGTAGTCATACTTTTGTCCCCATTCGGTATGAGCTGCTTCATTGATCAGACGTCTCAGCACCTTTTGCTGAATATCGCCGGGCTGGGTAGCATAAAGATCTATTTCTTTTAAACGCGAATTGAAAGTCTTGCTTATAATCTTAGTAATATTCATTTTTGCTATCACATGATAATGTTTATTCGTGCAAAAGTAACCCTATTTATCTTTTTTTTCTATCTTTACGTCGGAAATATTTGTTAAAACGGATGACCTCGAAAGCGATATACGAGTTTTGGGCTAAAAAAAACGACAATGAGAATCGGAATCCTGACAGCGGGGGGAGACTGCCCCGGCATTAATGCTACGATCCGTGGCGTATGTAAGACGGCTATTAATCACTATGGAATGGAAGTGATTGGTATTCACAGTGGCTTTCAGGGACTATTGACGAAAGACGTCGAACAGTTCACTGAGAAGTCTTTGTCCGGCCTATTGAATCTGGGAGGTACGATGCTGGGAACTTCTCGTGAAAAGCCATTCAAAAAAGGAGGGATCATGACCGATGTGGATAAGCCATCTCTTATTATGCAAAATGTAAAAGAGATGGGTTTAGATTGTGTGGTTTGTGTCGGTGGAAATGGAACCCAGAAAACAGCAGCCAAGTTTGCGGATTTGGGACTGAATATCGTTTCGATACCTAAAACAATTGATAATGACATCTGGGGGACGGATATTTCTTTCGGATTCGATTCGGCAGTTAGCATTGCAACAGATGCTATCGATCGCTTACACTCTACGGCAAGTTCTCATAAACGTGTGATGGTTATTGAAGTGATGGGTCATAAGGCCGGTTGGATTGCTTTATATTCCGGGATGGCCGGAGGTGGTGATGTTATACTGGTGCCGGAAATACCATATTCGATGAAGAAGGTCGGAGAGACTATTCTGGAACGGCTGAGAAAGGGAAAGCCTTATTCAATCGTCGTGGTGGCCGAAGGTATTCAAACGGATGGGCACAAGCGTGCAGCTGAATATATAGCGCAAGAAATTGAATATGAAACAGGTATCGAGACTCGTGAAACGGTGTTGGGGTATATTCAACGCGGAGGATCGCCTACACCTTCTGATCGGAATATCGCAACCCGTATGGGTGGGCATGCAACCGAACTGATCGCTAACGGACAATTCGGGCGTATGATCGCACTTAAAGGAGATGATATTGTATCTATTCCCCTCGGAGAGGTCGCAGGAAAACTGAAATTGGTGAATGAAGAACACGACCTTGTCGTACAAGGACGTCGAATGGGGATCTGCTTCGGATAGGCTTCTTGTTTGCTGAGGCTGCTTGGACTTATTCGATCAAACCTTTCTCCTCACTTGAAACTTCGGTTTCTTTCACCTCGGTATTAATAAGTGATTCTTTATTTTGTTCGACTTCTGCCGGCAGCACATCCGTTGGCGCGGATTCTTTTTCCGGAACGAGGTGCTCTTCCTTGGCTTTATGAACGATGGCCATAAATGTGTTATCTTTAATCTTCTTAATGGCCATTTGAGCCGCATTTTGCTGCGATTCTTTTTTGGAATATCCGGTTCCGGTTCCGGCAGGTAGCCTCTCGATGCGTATCTCTGTTTGGAATACAGGATTACTCTCCTGATCGAAGAACTGTTCGATAAGCTCAAAGGAAACCTCTAGCTTATTCTTTTGGCTCCATTCAATAAGCTTGGATTTGAAATTCACCTCCTTGCGGGATAGCTTTTCCAGATCAATATACCGATTGATAATCTTCTGCTCCATGAATTGCTTACACCGCTCATAACCTTGATCGAGGTAAATGGCTCCGATGAATGCTTCAAAGGCATTGCCGTACATATAACTGTTGTGTGACGAAGAACGGGTGGAGTACTTGATTAGCTTGTCAAGACCAATCTCAACAGCTAGTTTGTTCAGCGTTTCCCGTTGCACGATTTTGGAACGGGTATTGGTTAGAAATCCCTCGCGCTTACCCTCGAAATGCTTATAAACGATATCTCCTACGATGGCGTCCAAAACGGCGTCACCGAGAAACTCCAGTCGCTCGTTGTTGAGTGGGCGTCCTTTTTCCGAACGGATCGAGGTTGATTTGTGTAGCAGAGCTTGCTCGTAAATATCGATGTTGCGTGGGTAAAATCCCAGAATCCGATAAAAACAAAGATAAGACTCTTTGTCCTTGCGGAAAAAGAGCCTTATCTTATCTATTTGATTGCGTAACACGACTTACTCTGCAAATTTCTTGAAGATAACACATGCGTTATGACCGCCAAATCCAAATGTATTGGATAAAGCTACCTTAACGTCGCGTTTTTGAGCTTTGTTGAACGTAAAGTTGAGTTCGTAGTCAATCTTTTCGTCTTTGTCATCTTCTTCATGGTTGATAGTCGGAGGAACAATGCCGTTCTGAATGGCGAGGATACTTGCGATGGATTCTACCGCACCGGCAGCGCCAAGTAAGTGTCCTGTCATTGATTTTGTTGAACTGATGTTCAACTCATAAGCATGATCGCCGAATACTTCCTTAATGGCTTTCACCTCGGAAATATCACCAACCGGAGTTGATGTACCGTGTACGTTGATGTAATCTACCTCATTCGGATCCATTTCTGCATCTTCCAAGGCATTTAGCATTACAAGTTTGGCACCGAGCCTTCGGGGTGAGAAGCAGTCAGGTGGTGTGCGTCAGCAGACATGCCCACACCGGCTACTTCTGCATATATTTTTGCACCACGAGCTTTTGCATGTTCCAACTCTTCCAATATCAAACAACCACCACCTTCGCCCATGATAAATCCGTCGCGGCTTGCGCTGAACGGACGTGAGGCTCTGGTAGGATCGTCGTTACGGGTTGATAGAGCATGCATAGCATTGAAACCGCCTACACCGGCTGGGAAGATTGCAGCTTCCGAACCACCGGATACAATTACATTTACTTTGCCTAATCGAATCAGGTTGAAAGCATCTGCTATCGCATTGGTGGAAGTTGCACAAGCTGAACAAGTCGCATAGTTAGGACCATGGAAGCCATACATAATTGAAATCTGTCCGGCAGCAATATCCGAAATCATCTTGGGGATGAAAAACGGATTGAACTTAGGACCCATTTCCAAATGAGTATAGTAATTGCTTACTTCTTCCTCAAATGTATGTATTCCCCCAATACCGGCGCCAAAAATAACACCGATCCTGTTCAGATCTTCTTTTTCTACATCAAGACCGGAGTCTTCTACCGCCTCTTTAGCAACGGCAATCGCATAGTGAGTATAAAGATCCATTTTTCTGGCTTCTTTACGGTCAAGGTATTGATTGATATCAAAGTCCTTTACCTCACATGCAAATTGGGTCTTGAATAGTGATGCGTCGAAATGAGTAATAGGCCCTGCTCCACTAACCCCGTTCACTAGGTTTTCCCAGAATTCCGGTACACCGTTGCCAACGGGAGTAATGGCGCCAAGGCCAGTTACTACCACTCTTTTTAATTCCATATTGATGAAATCGATAATTACTTAGCGTGTTCTTCTATATAAGATACAGCATCACCTACAGTGCCAATCTTTTCAGCTTGGTCATCAGGAATAGAAATACCAAATTCTTTTTCGAATTCCATGATAAGTTCTACAGTGTCGAGAGAATCTGCTCCCAGATCGTTAGTGAAGCTTGCTTCGTTAGTAACCTCTGATTCTTCTACGCCTAATTTATCAACGATAATCGCTTTTACTTTTGATGCAATTTCAGACATAACTTTAAGTTTTTAATTAATAATTAGTTTTATTTCTTTAAATTTGCGGTGCAAAGGAATGAATATTTATCGTTTTGCGCAAATATTTGACTAATTAAATGCAACTAATTGCACATTTTTCACTGTTTTGTGCATAGAAACACTCTATAATGAAGAAAAACATCGCAATTTTCGCTTCTGGCTCCGGAACGAACGCCGAGAATATTATTAGGTATTTCCAAGGGAATGATTCGGTTAGCATATCGTTGGTACTCTCCAATAAGCGTGACGCTTATGTTTTGGAGCGCGCTGAGCGTTTACAGGTGCCCGGATGTGTATTTTTGAAAGAAGATTGGGTAACAGGCGATAAAGTGCTGGCTATCTTACAGGAATATGGTATCGACTTTATTGTGTTAGCCGGATTCTTAATCCGTGTACCCGATTTGCTTTTGCATGCATATCCGAATAAAATTATAAATATACATCCGGCTCTTCTGCCCAAGTTTGGTGGAAAAGGAATGTATGGCGATCGTGTGCACCAGGCAGTAATTGCTGCCGAAGAAAAAGAAAGCGGTATCACTATACATTATATTAATGAGCATTATGATGAAGGCGATGTGATTTTTCAGGCTGCTTGCCCTGTACTGCCTTCCGATACACCGGATGATGTGGCCAAAAAAGTGCATGTTTTGGAATATACGCACTATCCTATATTAATAGACCGGATTGTAGCCGGTCTTAAAGAGGAATAGGAGTCACATACTATCTTTTCGGTATTTCTAGGGGAGCTTATATGCATTGGCTTCCCTGCGCAAGGGGTAGTCACCTCGGAGTGTTTCAAAAAGTTCCGGATTCGACTTTAATCGTTCGCTATCTTCGAGCGGATTGTAAATCTGCAATAAAGCATCCTCGCGGCTCTTTGTATTAATAATAGGAGAGGTCGGTTCAGGTGGATTGATGCTGTATGTGGCCTCTATGTTGAAAAAACGACAGATAGCTTCCAGAGACATGCGAGTGGCGTTCGCTTTTCCATCAGCGGAATATCCGGCAATATGTGGTGTGCCGATAAAAGCCTTTTTCAATAAGTCTCGGTTTATATCCGGCTCATGTTCCCATACATCTATAACTACATCCGAAATAAGTTCCTGATCGATAGCGGCGAGTAGCGCTTCCGTTTTTATAACTTCTCCTCTTGACGTGTTTATGATGATAGGCTTGCGACGTAACGACTTGAAGAAGTCTGTATCAGCCAGATGAAATGTTTTATATTTTCCGTCTCTATATAAAGGTACGTGAAAGCTGATGATGTCGCATTCCTCGGCAATACGCTTCAGTGAAGAGAAATTACCGGAGCCTTCCTTCTCCTCTCGCGGTAAATCATTCAGTAGTACTTTAATGCCAAGCTCTTGGGCGATCTTTGCAACTTTGCTTCCCACATTCCCAACTCCTACAATGCCGATCGAGAGCTTGCTGAGATTCTTGAGTCGCATCGATTGCAAGAGCAATAAAGTCGATTGGATATATTGGGCAACAGAACCGGAATTGCATCCAGGTGCATTTGTCCACTCAATGCCCGCCTGCCGGCAATAGTCAGTATCTATATGGTCATAGCCGATGGTGGCCGTCGCTATAAACTTTACGCGACTGCCCGCTAATAATTCTCTGTTGCAGTGAGTGCGAGTTCGTATAATGAGCGCGTCAGCATCACGTACCAATTCAGGTGTAAAGTCTTTCCCCGCAACATAGATAACTTGTTCTGCTATTTTGGTTACAGCATCTCTGATGTAAGGGATTTTATCGTCTATAATAATTTTCATATACAATTGGACTTTTGATGAGACAAAGGTAGAAAATAAAAAAGGAAGAAACGGTTGCTTGTCTGAAATATATTACATAGCTTTGTTCATTATATATTTATTAAATATTCAAAATTATGGCGTTTAGTAATCTTTGCAACGGTATTTTTGAGAAGTCTGTAATAGACTATCATGTAACGGATAGTGTGGACGCTTCGATGAACAATCCTTACGAGTTGAAGTCAATTGAATACTATTTGTATTTGAAAAATTGGATTGATGCTGTACAATGGCACTTCGAAGATATCATTCGTGACCCTCAGATTGATCCGGTCGCAGCGTTAGCTTTGAAGCGTAGAATAGATAAATCCAATCAAGATCGCACGGATTTGGTTGAGTTGATAGATAGCTATTTTCTCGATAAATACAAAGATGTTAAATTGCAGGCTGATGCGATAATTAATACGGAGAGTCCTGCATGGGCTATTGACCGTCTTTCAATTCTTGCATTGAAAATTTATCACATGCAGCAAGAAGTGAACCGCACAGATACAACACCCGAGCACAAGGCACAATGCCAAGCAAAACTGAATGTATTATTAGAACAGAAAGAAGACCTATCTGCTGCTATTGATCAGTTGCTAGCTGATATCGAGGCAGGAAAAAAATACATGAAAGTATATAAACAGATGAAAATGTATAATGACCCGGCATTGAATCCGGTGCTTTATGCTAAAAAATAACGGATGGCGCATATTCTAGTTATTCGGCTTTCGGCTCTTGGTGATGTAGCATGGCAATTCCTGTAGTTTATTCGTTGGCGGTGCAATATCCTCAGCATGAGATAACCGTACTAAGCCGTACGGTGTGGCAACCTTTGTTTCAGGAACTACCTCCTAATGTACATTTTATTGGTGCTGATCCTACCGGACGGCATAAAGGATGGTGGGGCTTGAACAGCTTTATGCCGAATTGAAAGCCAAACGTTTCGACTACATAGCCGATTTCCACAATGTGCTTCGAACCAAATACCTGGATTTGAGATTTCGGCTGGCCAACAAACCGGTGGCCTCTATCTGCAAAGGAAGAAAGGGCAAAAAGATGCTTGTTCGTCGGCAGGATAAAGTCTTGGAAAATCAAAAGAGTTCTTTCCGTCGCTATGCAGATGTGTTAGAAAGGCTAGGCTTTCCCGTGCTGTTGAACTTCTCCTCAATTTATGGAGAGGGTAAGGGCGATTTTGCAGAAATAGAAACAATTGTCGGACGGAAAACGCAAAAATGGATCGGGATAGCTCCCTTTGCCAAGCATATTGGTAAAATCTACCCGCTTGAATACCAAGAGCAAGTAGTCGCTCATTTTGCTGCTGACCCTTCGGTCAAAGTCTTTCTCTTTGGCGGAGGTAAAAGTGAGCAAGAGGTGTTCGAACGATGGACAAGTAAGTATCCGACCCTCACGTCTATGATCGGCAAGTTAAATATGCGCACCGAGTTAAATCTGATGAGTCACCTTGATGTAATGCTGTCGATGGACTCAGCCAATATGCATTTAGCTTCTTTAGTCAACATTCCTGTTGTCTCAGTTTGGGGAGCTACGCATCCGTATGCAGGTTTTATGGGATGGAAGCAACTTCCGGTAAACACCGTACAACTCGATCTGGAATGTCGTCCTTGCTCTGTGTATGGCCAAAAACCTTGTTGGCGAGGCGATTATGCTTGCTTAAGAGAGATTACTCCCGAACAGGTAATAGCGAAGATTGAAGGGATAATAAGTTAAAAGAGACCGATAAACCCGATACATCGAACGAGAATGAAAAATAAATTCTTATATACGCTACGTAGTGGGAAAAACCCTAAATTTATTTACTATGCGGTAAATCTATGCAGGTTCTTAGTACCAAAGATTTTCTTTCAGATGCGTCTTCGCCATCGATTAGCAACTCTATCTCGGAGAAATGATAAAGCATATATAGAACAACGTGTCGACTATTATAATAAATTGACCGGGCTTATAGAACTTCCTTCTACTGCACTTCATTTGGCAGATCATAAGATGGGAAGGCAAAAGGTCTATTTTTTTGATACCTATCAATATACTCGTTGGTTTCCGGATCGCTTTCAATGGGGCTTTTGTCCCGGCGATGTAACTTATATTCCGGAATATCCTTCCATCGTTAAGAGCCGTCCCTTGGCTGCTGATAACGAGAACTCAATTGTAATGAAGTTGGATAAGGTGCGTCACTTTATCTTTGTTAATGATAAAAAGCCGTTTGCTTCTAAGAAGAACATGGCTATTTTTCGTGGGAAAGTGAAAGGCAAATCTTCGCGCAGACAATTTATGGAGATGTATTTTTATCATCCGATGTGTGATCTGGGTGATGTGAGCAAAAATACCACCGATCCTGAAGAGTGGCAGACTGAAAAGAAAACAATTCAGGAGCATCTGGATTATAAATTTGTGATGGCCCTTGAAGGAAATGACGTTGCGAGTAATCTGAAATGGATAATGTCCTCCAACTCTATTGCTGTGATGCCGCGTCCTACTTGCGAAACCTGGTTTATGGAAGGCACGCTGATCCCTGATTATCATTATATTGAAATAAAACCGGATTTCTCAGACTTAGAGTCTCGTTTACGGTATTATATAGAACATGTTGATGAAGCACAACAAATAATCGAACATGCCCATGACTATGTTGCTCAATTCAAAAATAAAAGGCGAGAAAATTTGATCTCGTTACTTGTATTAGAGAAGTATTTTAGAGCAACGGGACAGTATAACGATAAGATATGAAGAAAGATATAAATTCCGCGCACAAACATTTACGTGATTTGATAGACAACACCCCTCTGATCTTTGAGAAAGAGAGGCGGGTGATTTATTCAGGCGGATTCTGATAAAACGTTAGTTCGTCTGTGACGCCTGCCAAAATAGCTAAAGCTACGCTTAACTGATTCGGTATTAAATACCTGCAGCATCACCTTGTGGACGTATGGTCAATGCGCTCAGTGTAGAGGTTTATGCTGGCTATTCTTATAGACTTTTTGCTAGAATGTTATAATTGTTTCATTATGAGGTTAAAGTTAACACAAACACACAAAAACTTAGGGTTGTTTATTGGTTTCCTTTTTTTTAAATTCATCTTATTTGATTTAGACTGGTGCCTGCATACAACTTTTTCGTCTTTTTCTTTTCCACAGACCTATCTGACGAAGTTCCTGCTCGCTTCTTTATTAGCAGTACCTTTTTTGTATATACGTTCTAGATGGTATCCGGTAGTAGTCGGTACGCTAGTTGATATTTTGTTAATAGTTAATTTGATGTATTTCAGAACCTACTATACATCAATTCCATTTGATAGCTATTTCTTAGCCGGTAACCTGGCCGATTTTACTGCCAGCGTCTTCGACTCACTTCAATGGACAGATTTGGGATTTCCGATGTTGACAGTCTTGTATCTATTTCTTATTCGGAAGCAGAATCTATCCGTTTTATTTAAAGAGAAGGCTAGACAATGCTTACAGTTCTTAATCTGGTGTATTTGTATACCGGCATTGTCGTTAGGAGGCATTTTTATTTATCACGGAGGTTACAAAAAAGCTTATGAGTCATTGTTGGTTCATTATCAGACTTGTGGTACTCCTATCTATACGATTATGGGATCTCTTTATTATGAATGTATACAAGATAAAATAGAGTATACACCTCAGGTAAAGCAAGAAATAGAAGATTGGTTAAGTAAGCAACCTAAAAGACAACCTCTTCCATTCCAAATAGAAGCTCGTGACAATTGTATCATTATTTTAGCAGAGTCTTTTGAAAGTTGGGTGCTCGAAAAGAGCGCTGAAGGTCAAGAAATCACTCCTAATTTAAACAGATTATTGAAAGAAGAGAGCGTTTTGTATGCTCCTTATGTGCAAACACAGGTAAAAGGTAGCCGGTCAATCGATGGACAGTTGTTGTTGCATACAGGGCTCTTGCCTATTAATTATGGCGCTTTTAGTGCTCGTTTTCCTCATCATACTTATTATAGCATTGATAAGGCATTTAAAGAAAAACATGCGGGCGGTGGTACCTGCTGCCTGACAGTGGATAAGAAAGTAGTATGGAATGTTGCGATAGTAGCTCAGGATTTTGGCTACGATAAGCTTCTTGATAAGCCATATTTTGTGTTAGATGAGAAGACCGGCCCATGTCATCGTCTCGGAGATGTTTCTTTCCTCAGACAATGTGGTGAGAAGCTGGCTACGGAAGAATTATTCCCCGCTAATGGACACACATTGGCTCAATGCGTCACTTATTCCGGGCATTCTCCATTTACGATTCCGGATGAGAGTAAACGCATTCATTTCTCCGATAAGCTGCCTGCCCGGTTGAGGGATTACATGGTTGTAGCCAACTATACGGATCATGCTATCGGGAAGTTTATCTCGTTCTTGCGCTCACAAAAGAAATTTGAAAATACAATGATTGTGATAACAGGTGATCATGAGGGTTTTGGCTTGACAAGAAAAGCCGTTTATGAACATCCTTTAGGAAAAGATATAATATCGTCAGGGTGTTTTACTCCTTTCATGGTCATAAACTCCCCTGTACACCTTCGTTATGAAAAAGTAATGGGTCAAGTAGACATGTACCCTACTTTGTTAGATCTGCTTGGAATTGATGATTACCCATGGAGGGGTGTGGGGCAAAGTATTCTTTCACCCGATAAGAAAGCCTTTGCGATAACTGCTCAAATGGAAATTGTCGGTGATACGGTTGGTGTCTCTCCGGTTGAGATTCAACATGCCAAAGACGCGTGGAAAATCTCAGATTTAATCATTAGTTGTGATTATTTTTCTAAAGAACAAATCACTAATTTTTAGTGAAATAGATAAAAAGATAAATTGTTTACACTTATAGCTAAAAGAAATGTGTTACATTTGTATAATTTATCTCTTTTTGATTGAAAATGGATATTGTTTTTTCCATTGGAAAAACACAGGGTGAAAATATAAAGGTGAAGTATGAAGATAGTAGTAAATTCCGCATATGAACATTTGCGTGATTTTATAGAAAAGATTCCGACGACTTTTGAAAAGGAAGGCCGAATTATTTATTCGGGGCGGAATCTTATCAAAGTATTGAATGTGGGCGGGGTGGAAATTAACGTAAAACGTTATGGAATACCGGCTTACGTCAATCGCATTGTTTATTCATTTTTTCGCGTTCCCAAGGGGAAACGAGCTTTTGAATATCCGGAGCTATTACTCGAAAAAGGTTTTGAAACCCCGGCTCCCATTGCATACATTGAAGAACGACGTTGCGGATTGATAAACTATTCTTATTTTGTAAGTATGCAGTGTCCCTATCCCCGAAACTTTTATGAGTTTGGTAATGCCGATGCGGAACAATATAGAGATGTAATTGTTGCTTTTGCACGCTATACTGCAGATTTACACCAGGCGGGTATCATGCACCGCGACTATTCTCCCGGCAATATTCTTTTTGATCAGGTAGACGGTGAATACCACTTTATGTTGGTAGACATTAATCGAATGACATTTGGAAGAATCAGTATAGATATGGGTTGTGCGAATTTTGCTCGTTTATGGGGGCAGAAAGCATTCTTCGAAATACTTGCCAAGGAGTATGCACAAGCACGGCAAGCTGATGAAAAGTATTGTATCGAACGCGTGTTGGCATGCCGAAAGAAGTTCTGGACTTATTTTTCGAAGAAGCACATAGTGAAATATAAATTAGAACTGTGAAACTATGCGCATAGTCTTATTTTGTGAGAATAAATATGCTATTGATATATTATATCCTATTTATCAAGAAGCTATAAAATCAGCAGAGAATCAATTGTTGTGGTATGTGCATCTTTTGAAGATTCCCGATTTCCCATTGCAAGGGAAAGTCGATTATACGCATGACATGCAACAGGTTTATGACTTTTCTCCGGAAGCAATATTCGTTCCGGGCAACATTGTTCCCTATTATTTGCCGGGAGTGAAAATACAGGTTTTTCATGGATATGCTGCTGAGAAAAAAGATCATTGGATCATTCGACGCTATTTTGATACCTACTTTACCCAAGGTCCTTATTTTACAAAGAAATTTAAAGAACTTTCTGCTAAATATGGCGATTTTGAAGTCGTTGAGACAGGTTGGCCCAAGCAAGACTGGATAAAAGCCCACATGGCTGATTTTGACCAAGAACGTGAAGAACTCTTGAAAATGCATGGGAAAAAGCAGATAGTCTTGTATGCCCCCACATTTTCACCATCTTTAACGTCTGTTTGCGCATTAAAGTCAGCTCTTTTGCATTTAGTAAAAATGGAGGATATCGTTTTGCTGTTAAAGTTCCATCCACTGATGCGTAAAGAGTGGGTGGATGAGTATAAACTCTTTGCAGAACAGAATGAACATATCGTGTGGGTGGATGGGTTTAATGTTACTAAATATCAGTTGATGTCTGACTTGATGATAAGCGATACATCATCTACCGTATATGAGTTCTTACTCTTAGGACGTCCGGTTATAACTTACCGCACAATTGCGAAAGATATATATTGGACAAATATAACTGATGCAACTCAATTACCGAATGCTTTTGAAAATGCTTTGTATAATGAAGAAGATATAGTTAGGCGGCGTTGGATCGTAGACAACTATGACCCCCATCTGGATGGCATGGTATGTAAACGGATGCTGGATGCGGCTGCTGACTATATTCGTCGGCATGGTGTGCCAAAGGAGCGTAAGCTTAATTTATGGCGGAGATACACAAGTATAAAGACATTTGGAAAGATAAAGAGAAGAGGTGAGTGACAACAATAAAAATAAATTTTTGATTGAGTAAAAATATGAAATCATATGTTTTTCCAGGAAATATAGAAGACTCGATCCTCCAGATTGGTGGTAAGCCTTTTCCTTATATGCGTACGGAACAGTTTTCGGAGTTGGTTAAAGACTCTGAGAAAATGCTACGAAGTTTAATAAACTGTCCAAATGGACGTGTCATTTCTTATACAGCTTCCGGAACCGGAGCTATGGATGCGGTTGTTACGAACTATGTAACATTGTTCAGTAAAGCTTTTATTATTGCCGGAGGCTCATTTGGCTACCGTTGGAAAAGTCTTTGCGACTATTACCAATGTTCGAGTGAGGTTTTTGAAGTTCCTTTTGCACGCGATATCAACTATGTAGAACTGGAAGATGCCATAGCCTCTTCACGTCCCGGTGTTCTACTGTGTCAGCATAATGAAACGTCTACGGGGCAACTTTATAACTTAGAAAAAATAGCTGCAATTTGCAAGAAATACAATGTCTCCCTAGTGGTAGACGTGATTAGCTCTTTCTTGTCAGATGAATTAGATATGGATGCTTTAGGGATCGATATTTGTATCACAAGTAGCCAGAAGGGACTGAATATTGCCCCGGGGTTATCATTTATCTTTCTCTCGTCGAAAGCACTTCAGCTTGACTTTGCACCTAAATCCTATTATTTTGATTTTGCTGAGAACCTGAAAAATCTGGAACGTGGGCAGACACCATATAGTCCGGCTACAACTCTTTTCATGCAGTTGCATGCCCGGTTGCAAAAAGATGTGGTTCTTGGTGTGGAAGCAATAATAGCTTCTGTCCGCGAAAAGGCACTTTATTTCCGTGAATTATGTAAGAAGAACGGATGGGAGGTTCCTGCAGAAACCCCTTCAAATAGTATCACCGGCTTTTTTGTTCGAAGAAATAGTGATATTCTTTTTAAAGAACTGATAAAGCAAGATATATTTATTATGCCTGGGGGTACACCCGGCTACTTCCGGGTATCCCATTTAGGAATTCAAAGTAAAGAAGATCTGGATAATTTGGCCGAGCGCATAAAGGAAATTGAAAACCGTTAAATCTATACTAAGTTATGAAAGAGAAGAAGATCAGAGTATTTACATCAGGCAGTTTCGATTTGTTTCATATTGGACATCTCAATATCCTGGAAAAATCGGCTGCATTAGGTGATGAGTTGATTGTTGGTGTAAGTACGGATGAATTAATTCAACACTATAAGGGAATGCCACCTGTTATACCTTTTGAACAACGCATCCGAATTGTCTCATCAATTAAATGTGTAACTAAAGTGGTGAAGCAAGTAAAGTTAACGGAGATAGCTCAGTTACAATCCGAAGATATTGACATCGTAACGATAGGAGACGATTGGGAGAATAAATACCTAGAAGGGTTGGAATGGATGAAGCAACAACCAGAAAAAGAAGTAATTTACTTTCCGTATACCCCGGGGGTCAGTACAACTGGCATAAAGAAACATATTATAGAGAGCACAAATGAGATTATTGCTGCTGCGTTGCAACGCGAGGCTGAGTTGGATTATAACTGGCCGGAAGACGAGAAAAAATAACTGAGGTAGAAGTAAAATCTTTGTATGATGAAAATTTCTTTATTGATATCCACCTATAACTGGGAGAGGGCATTGGAGCTTTGTTTGTACAGCGTATTTGCACAAACAGTAAAGCCTGATGAAATCTTGATTGCCGATGATGGCTCGCGTGACGAGACGCGCCAACTCATTGAGCGTCTGCGAAAAAAGGCGGATATACCCATTATACATGTGTGGCATGAGGATGATGGCTTTAGAAAAACGGTTATTTTAAATAAGACACTTCTTAAAGCTTCCCATCCTTATATTATCCAAATAGACGGTGACGTAGTTTTGGATAGAAACTTTATTGCCGACCACTTGGATTTGGCAGCGAAGGGATATTTGGTATGTGGCAGCCGTGTTCTATTGGGACGGCATTCTACCACTCGTGTCTTGCGAGGATGGGAAACCTATCCTCGTTTTTTTAAACATAGTTTAGGCTTTATGCTCAATGCTTTTCGTTCCCGAATTCTTCGCAAGTATTTGGCCGAACGCTATGCTAAGAACAGCATGTGGCGAGTTCGCGGTTGCAATATGGCCTATTGGCTTGACGATTTCTTGCGAGTAAACGGCTATAATGAGTCGTTAGAGATGTGGGGACAGGAGGATGTGGAACTTGCTTATCGTTTGGTACACTCAGGAGTGAAGAAGAAACAATTAAAAATGGGTGGAGTGGAGTTTCATCTGTACCACACACTTGCTTCGCGTGCCAATTTGCACTATCACGAAGAGGTGTTACATCAAGTTATTCGAGATAAAATAGCTTGGTGCGAGAATGGGATAGTAAAAACAAAATAAAGTGTTTTTTGTGACCCTATTGCATAGGCTAAAACGTAGTTTATGCAATAGGGTTATCAATGTGTTGACTTATTCCTTTAGCGCACCGTATGGCCCTCGTGTTAACAGATTGCCTTAAAATTAGATCGTTTTTGTTGAGATTGGTTCTAGGTCGTAATGAATGATGAAGATGATATACAATTCCTGCGAATTTAATAATTCTCTTTTCAATCCCTGCGTTAATGAGTCTGCTTGCCAATTCATTGTCTTCACGTCCCCAGCCGGTCATCTCCTCGTTGTATCCATTAACTTTTAATAGGTCTTCTCTCCAGAAAGCCATATTGCATCCTCTTACATATAGGATGTCGTTGCGACGGTACTTTTCTTGTAGAAAACTCAAAAAAGGGAGATGTATTCCGTTTAGCCTATTATGGATACCTTTAGAGTAAAGTGAAAGGTTGAAGTCTTGTGTTTTCAGAAGCTTATTGGTCATCTCTTTTTCTACTGTTACTCGGCTCCCACTGACAAAACTTCCTATTCGTGCAAAACGAATGTGGTCTTTAATGAAGTCTTTGTGAAGGATCACATCCCCGTCTATCTGGAGTATATACTCTTTACTGCTTTTTGCTATTGCTTTATTGCGAATCTGTGTAAGTCTAAATCCATTATCCTCTTGCCATACATGAATAATTGGAACGCTAGACTGTTGTTGGCTTATGTTGTTGATTAGTTCAGCTGTATCTGATCTTGAGCCATCGTCTGCAATAATTATTTCGTCAGGAAGAATCGATTGGCTTAGGACACTCTGTAAACACAAGTTTAGAGCTTCCGGCCAATTATAGGTTGGGATAATAACTGATACACTAATGTCTTTCTTCATTTTTTTAACTATTCAGTTTTATGCATCTAAAGAACTTTACAAATTTACATAAAAATATCCAATCTATGGAATTTATATTTCTTTTTAGGTCTTATAAGGTTATTTTTGGATAGATCATAGCTGACTTGTTTTCCATATTATGTAAATTTGTGCTATAATCATTTTTGAAGTAAAAAGTGGAGGGTAATACCTAATGACAAAAGAAAAAATAGCTTTAGTGGTTATTAGATATGGTGAGGATATCAATGGGGGGCAGAATACCATTGCCGAATGTTAGCAGAAAGACTTGTTGATGGCTATGATGTTGAAGTTTTGACAACGTGTGTTCGTAATTATAATACAGGAGTTAATGAGCTTCCTGCTGGCTGCGAAATATGTAATGGGGTTTTGGTCCGTCGTTTTAGTGTTGCGCCAATTGATGGGCTAAAACATAGGCAATACTCCAAGGAAGAGAAGCCTGCGCGGAAATGGAGGCGCTTTTTATTTCGCTTAGGTATCTTGAAATACTATTCTGGCATATTTCCGATATGGAGACTGAAGCGGGAAGCTGAATTAAAGTCTTTTTTAAGTTCCCCTTTTTACTCTCCTGATATGTGTAATTATGTGCGAGAAAATAAAGATCAATATAAAGTCTTTATACCTATAAATATGGCTGAATCTACAACCTATTTTACAGCAATGGAGGTACCGAGTAAGACTCTTTTGATTCCGACAATGCACAACCAAGGTGTCTTTTTTAAGGCTATTCAAACAGATGTGATGACAAGGGTTGCTTATATTGGTTTTAATACGAAAGCTGAGCAGGTGCTTGCTGAGAGAGTTTTTGGGAAAAAAATGGCTCCCCACGGCATTATTAGTGTTGGGATAGAGGTCTCTGAACCGGCTTCTTGGGAGACCACTCGAGAAAAATATAAGATTCCTTCGGATTATTTGCTATATATGGGGAGGATTGATCCGGGTAAGGTGGGAGATGTTTTTGACTACTTTGTCAGTTATAAAAAGAAGTATCCTCAGTCATTACTTCAGTTGGTAATGGTAGGGGGACTTAACTTTGAGCAAATACCCTTTTTACATAAAGATATAGTGTATACTGGTTTTGTAAGTGAGGCAGAGAAAATCTCGATATTGCAACATGCTAAAATAGTAATAAACCCTTCAAAATTTGAGAGTCTTTCTTTAATATTGCTTGAGGCAATGAATCAAGGAAAACCAATGCTTGTAAATGGTAAATGTGCTGTCTTGAGAGAACATTGTATAAGGAGTAATAATGCAGCTTTACCTTATGTCGGGAAAAAAAAGTTTATCTCTAAACTTTACAGGTTAGATATGTCTAAAAAAACGAGAGATGAAATGGGGGAAAAGGGCAAGCAATATGTGGCTTGTAATTATGATTGGGTAATTGTAATGTCTCGATTGAAGAAATGTATAATAATGTTTGATTAAGAATTATATGGAAGCGGTGAACGTAAAACGACGGATACTCTTTTTTCACTATGAGTTTCCTGGTGGCGGTGGAGAACGAGTTACTAGAGATATTGCACACTATTTGCAGTTGTTTAAATTCGAAACTTATGTGGTTACTTGTCATAAAAGAACGAATGTACCTTCAGGCATTAATGTACTGGAGTTGCCTAGTCAACATCTTAATTCCGATAAAAATGCAGATGCTATTATTCAACTGATATCTTCTTTATCAATTGATATCTTTATTATACCAGGATTTTTGCTGACACATTTGGGGCATATCAGAGACCGGACTAGTTGTAAGTTTGTTTATGTGCTTCATAATCTTCCTTTTTGGGAGGCTATTGCTAAATTGGAACGTAGGAAAAGACCTCAAAAATCATTACTAAAAACGTTGGAGTGGTATTTTCTGGGATATCCTAAAGCAGTCTGGTTTAAGCGATATAAAAAGGATTGTATTAGAAATTATGAAAAAGTTTATAATATAGTTGATGCTTATGTCGTTTTGTGTGAGGGTTATAAGGAAGAGTTAATACAAACTCTCAAACTTCCAGAAAAACATAAAGTCCATGTTATATCTAATTCTGAGGGCAGAGTTGACTCTGTAAACCTGAATAAGAAGAAGCAGGTCTTGTTTGTTGGAAATTTGATCTATGAGAATAAGAGAGTGGACAGATTACTGGATATCTGGGAAATGATTTATAAAAAGCTTCCTGATTGGGAGCTTGTGTTAGTTGGAGGAGGTAAAGAAAAAGAACCATTGCAAAAACGAGCCTCTCGTAAGCACTTGAAACGTGTGATTTTTGCTGGAGGTACTCAGGATGTTCGACCGTACTATCAAAATGCTTCTGTATTGTGTCTAACATCTACCTTTGAGGGTTGGCCTCTTTGTTTGACAGAAGCTCAGGCTAATGGTGTTGTTCCTATTGCTTTTAACTGCTGTGCTGGAGTTCAAAAAATATTATCCCCTTCTGGGACTAATGGAGTACTTGTTCCCCCTTTTGATAAAGTGAGATTTGCAAGTGAACTTTATGATCTGCTTACATCTCCGGATAAAATTGAACGAATGCGTGACAATGTGTTGTTGAAATCACAGGATTACGCGATGGATATTATTGGCCCCCAATGGAACGCTCTTTTAGAATCGTTGTTGATGGACTGTAACTCTAAATAGTTTTTATATGAAGTTGGTTTTTCTTTCTCATGATAGTAATCATACTGGAGGAGCTCAAAAATGCTTGGTTGATTTATTTAAGGGGTTGAAATGTAAGTATCCACACTGCGAAATTTATGTTATATTTCCGAGTGAAGGGGAACTAATTGAAACTTGTGCGCCTTATATTGATGGATATAAGGTGATTCCTATGCCTTGGTGGTTGTTGGATAATAATAGAGTTATCTCTTTTAGGAAGAAAGTTTCATTTGCTTTTAAAACTATTAAAAGAGTAATGAAAGTGGTACGCTATCTCCGGTTAATCAAGCCAGACTATGCTGTTACTAATACAATTGTATTGCCTTATTTGGCTTTGTCCTGTAAGATTTTGTCCGTAAAGCATATCTGGTTTATCCACGAGATCCCTACTACATGGGGTGATCGTAAATTCGTTTTCTCTCTGGAAGGCATATTGAAGTTTATTGATTCTTTTTCTGCAAAGGTTGTAGTACCATCCAATTTCGCAAAATCTTTTTATACACAGGCAATTAGGATAAATAAAATAGATGTAATTACTCAAGCTGTTGATCTGGATGTGAGTTGCTCTTCTGTACAGGCCGAGCATAAACGATATACGATACTTTTGGTCGGCACCTTTGATTCTAATAAGGGACAGATGGAGTTATTGCAAGCGATAAAAAGCATAGTTGATTCTGGTAGAGATATAAGTTGTTATTTGGTGGGTTCTGATGCCGGTAATCTTTCAATCTGTAAGAAGTTTATTTCCACAAATGAGCTAGAAGATAATGTCACAATCGCTCCTTTTACAAATGACATATATGCATATTACTTATTGGCTGATATACTTGTTGTTTGTTCCGGTTTTGAAACGTTTGGTCGTGTAGTGGTTGAGGCTCAGAAGTGTGGCTTACCTGCGATTCTTACTGATGTAGGAGCTAATCCAGAGCGGATACAGGATGGCGTGAATGGTTTGTTGTATGCGAAGGGAGATATTGATGACTTAGTCTGCAAAATAGAAGTTTTGAGAGATAAATGTAAGCGCGATGAATTTGTAAAGCAAGTAAAACAAATCAAACTCGAGAAGTATAGTCTTGTCAGCTTTGCTTCTCAATTCTATGATTTGTTGAAATAGAAGAACGTTTTTATTGGTTCCTATTGCGATGTTTCATATATGATTTGACTCTTTGTCCAATAATGTAGGAGCAGAACGTAACATTAGCCTGTTGAGAAGATATTTTATATAGCTCTTTTCTTCTTTGTTTTGATACTGGATAGTACTTTATATGGCGATAAAAACTACTCTTGTCTATGATTTTCTGAGCCCAATTCAGTTGAATGTTTTTATATAAGAATCCTTTGATGAAGGAGATCTCGATAATAGCGTTCCCGTTTTCATCTCCTTTGAGAGTCGTGTTTTTATCATGTTTTCTGAAATAGTTCAGTTTTTTTCTAATTTCGATTACATCTCCTTTTCTGCATTGTTCTATCCAAAAAAGCCAGTCTCCCGCATAACGCATTTTTTTGTATTCAGTCGTGATTGCAGATAGGCAATGCTCCTTTTTAAATAGAACCATGCTGGCATTATAGATTGAATTATGATGAAGTAAATGAGATTTAATGTATTCATGGCTATTAAAAATATATGAAAGCCCATCTTCTTCCCATTTGTCAAATCCTTCAAGTTTAATTGGACTACTTGTTGCATCAATAATATGTGAACCAGTATAGCAAAGCTGTGCTTCTGGGTGTGTTTCTAATGCGTTAACTGTATATTCCAGAAATAAAGGGCTGGCATAATCGTCACTTTCTGCAATCCAGATGTACTTACCTTTAGCTAGGTCTATTCCTTTTTCCCATTGAACGAAAGGGCTACCGCTATTCTCTGAATTTAATATGATATGAGAAATATGAGGATTGCTTTGATAAGATGATAGAATTTCTTGACTATCGTCTGTGGAATGGTCATCTAATAAAATAATTTCATAATTAGTAAATGTTTGTTCTAAGATGGAATCTATTCTTTGGTGGAGATACTTTTTATGATTATAATTAGGGACAATAACACTTACTGTGGTTTTGTGGTTAACTTTTATCATGCTTTTGAAATAGAATATTAATTAATGCTTGCAGTTTTCCTGATTGTTATTAATGTGTGCAAATATACAAGAGTTTTATTGTATTTCTTTGAGCGGTACATTGTTTTTTATACATTTGTTGAAATTATCGTTATTTAATTAAGTATGGAGAATACACTTCCATTAGTTTCTGTAGTCATTCCTGTTTATAACAGTGAACAGTATTTGGATAGATGTCTGCAGAGTGTTACTAATCAAAGCTATAAAAAACTAGAGATTATTGTTGTTAATGATGGTAGTGTTGATAGTTGTCCATCTATAATAAGAAAGTATGCCAAACAAGACTCTCGAGTGGTAATAATTGATAAAGAAAATGAGGGGCTTGTTGAGGTAGGAAAACTGGCGTAAGTGGTGCTCATGGCAAATATATCCAGTATTTGGATAGTGATGATGCATTGATAGAAAATGCGATTGAACTTTTGTTGGACAAGGCAGAAAGTGTACAAGCAGATATGGTTGTTGCTCCTTTTAATTTTATTGAAGAGGGGAAAAGAAGGACGTCTGATATCTTTGAGTTTGAGCTGATGTCTGGTATACAATATTTGAAACAGATACTTAAATCGGAAGCGTATTGGACTGTTTGGTCGAAATTTCATTTGCGCTCTTTGTATTTTAATAATATTGAGAGTCTTGATATTGCTTTTGGAGAGGATGTTGTGCTTTCTAGTCAATTATTAATAAATTCGGATAAGGTTGTTCCTATAGGCTCCCCTATTGTCGATTATTATGTATATCCATCCTCCATGTCTCATTGTCTTAATGATAAGGCATATCAAGATTTTGCTACCTACGTATCATGGTTTGATGACTATATCAAACGAAGAGAGCTGAGTGAAGAACTTGCTGAGGAGCTAGCTTTTTTTCATATAAAGAATACTATAACGCGTTTGCATTGGAGGAAAAATAAAGATACTGACAGAGAAATGAAACGTCTTGTGGAGGAAATACAGACCTATCCAAAGTTGACTCAAATATTATCAAGGCGCGAGAAGAAAATTGTATCTATTTATAAAGTATCAAGTTTATTGGGCTATTTGAAACTTTTATATTATAGTAAATGCGGCAAAATTTAAAGGAGAAGTATGCGAACAATTAAAAGATGGAAAAGGAGCTTATATAAGAAGCTAGTAAAATATAAAGTTATAGCCCCTAAGGTGATAGTGCTTATGGACGGTGGTATATGCTCCCAAATGTTTCAATACCTAATTGGGCGAATATTTGAGGAAAAAGGTTATAAAGTTGTGTTTGATTTGACCTTTTATAAAGAGTGGGGAAGTGATATGAATAACCATTTTGTTCGAAACTTCGATCTTTTAAAAGCGTTCCCGAACTTGAAAATGGAGATAGCTTCTGATCTAATGATCACTGTATATAAGCAGAAATATTTTAATCTGGGAAATAATACGTATGGTAAAGTTGATGACTTTTCATTTCTACAAAGAAAACCTCCTATTTATCTAGGTGGATATTATCATTTACCGTCTAGGATTTGGCTGCCGACTTTTAAATCAATATTTAAGATTTTGGCTTCTGGCTTTGATGATTCTAATCAGCGAATGTGTTCTGAAATTGGGCAGCGTCATGCTTCTGTGGCTGTGCATGTAAGGCGTGGAGACTTAAAGAATGAGATCCCGGCATATGGAAAGCCTGCGTCAGTTGAATATTTTCGGCTAGCAATTTCCTATTTGTTTGAAAATGTAGAATCTCCATTCTTTTATTTTTCTCAGATGAACCGGAATGGGTATGTACTGATTTGATACCATGTTTAAACCTTGCTTTAAGTGAAGATTGTAAGGTTGTAGATATTAATGGTTCCGATAAAGGCTACATGGATTTATTTCTTATTTCTCATTGTACACATCAAATAACAAGCAAAGGAACATTGGGGAAATATGGCGCTCTATTAAATGATAATATACGTAAAATAGTCGTATTATGTGATGATGAAATAGAATATCCATGGAAGGATATCTTTTGTAACCCAATATTTCTATAGCTGGCTTCCTCATTATTGGTTAAAGTGATAATGAGGATCTTTAATTAGGGGAGAGGGAAAAGCGTTTTCTTGATAATTTTTAGAATTTTGTTTCTCCATGATTCTTTTTTTCGTAAAAGGATATGGCCTCCATATTCTTCCTTGTTTTTGTCTCTTATTGTTATGATTTCTTCAAATGGGATGGACCATCCTTCTGGGTATAAATAGCCTGGCGATAGAGTGAGTGGTGGGTTTTTAAGAAAATATCTGTTAATATGTGATTCGTCATGCCATATTGCTACAATCTTATTGGACTTATCTATATCTACCCATGATTTAATGGTTTCACAGAGTTGTAAATATGCTTTCGTGTATCCTCCGGAAAATCCTCCAGCATAATAATGTACTCCTTCTCCTTCGGGGATATATGCTTTTGAATTGTGGCGGCGTTCATATGTAAAATCATAATTATGCGAGTTGTAGAAACCTGGGTGTATTGTTCCCACAAATTGGTTCTTTCCTTTTTGAGGGATAATTTCATGCCCAACATTTTGCTTAAAGAGCAGGTTTGCATTGCAAAAGATCAAAAAATCAGTTTCTTGTAATAACTGTTGTTTTATTTGAAGAAACATGTGGAAGCGTTTTAATGTATTATCGGGCCATCCTAAATTTTTTTGTTTTATTCGATGAATATGCTTATTATTCTCTTCGTCATACAATTTAAGGCTGTCTGTAAATACATAATATTCACGCGTGTAAGCTGGGGACTGCATGAGGTAGCGTTCTGCACTTAAATAAAAATCTTTCCAAAAAATGCTGTATTTACCTGTGCAGATGTATAATATACCAATTCTCATTATATATACTTGTATGTTAAATCTATATTTTCAACAAATATATAAAGAATTGTTTGGATAAGATTATTGTGTCTACCTTTTATTTTTCGTATTAACTCATTACATACATTTATTAGGTTTTTTATTATTTTGTCTTGATTGCTGCTTTGTTGATGATTTTGCATTGTTTATCTTTCAAAAAAACTATTTTATTTGGCTTTTCATATGCTTAGTTGTATATTTGCAGACTAAATAAAATTAACAAATGGGTTATCTGTATGTTTTTCTAACCGTTTTGTTTACCGTTTATGGCCAAATTGTTCTAAAATGGAGAATTACTGATTTAAATTGGTCGCTAAATGTGAATGATGGGGGTATGCAAATGCTGTTTTCATATTTGAAATTTTTGTTTGATCCATTAGTTTTTTCAGGATTTGCAAGTGCATTTATAGCTTCTATTTTCTGGATATTGGCCATGACTAAGTTTGATATAACTTATGCTTATCCATTTATGTCTCTTTCCCCAGCATTGGTTTTTGTTCTTGGTGTTTTTGTTCTTGGTGAACCTTTTACAATCGGGAAACTTGTAGGATTAGTCGTTATTATAATTGGTATTTATATTACAGTGAAATTATAAATATTTTGTTGAGCAGTACTAAACATATATTGATAAAAGATGGAAATCAGTGTTGTATCTCCTGTTTATAAGGCAGAAAATTTTGTCATGGAATTGGTCAGGCAAATTATTGACAATGTGGAAAGGCTGTCTTCTGATTTTGAAATTATACTAGTCAATGACGCCTCTCCTGATAAGTCGTGGCAAGAAATCTCAAAAATCTGCAAGAATGATAAACGAGTAAAAGGAATTAATCTGAGTCGTAATTTTGGGCAACATTATGCTATTACGGCTGGATTGAATTTCGCTCAAGGTGAATGGGTGGTTGTGATGGATTGTGATTTGCAAGATCGGCCAGATGAAATTCCTAATTTGTATAGACAGGCATTAGAGGTTGGGATTCTGTATTTGCTCAAAGGACAGAGCGGAAGGATTCTTTTTTTAAACGAATGTCATCAAAATGCTTTTATGCGCTATTTAGTTATTTGACAGAGACACGGCAGGATAGTAGTGTTGCTAATTTTGGGATTTATAATCGAAAGGTAGTAACTGCTATTTTATCTATGCAGGATAGCGTGCGTTATTTCCCGACAATGGCACAGTGGGTTGGATATAATAAGTATTACTTGCCGGTTCGTCACTCTGAGCGATTGGAGGGGGCTTCAAGTTACAGTATGAGGAGATTACTTAAATTGGCATTTGACAATATTATAGCTTTTTCGGATAAACCTTTAAGGTTAGTCGTGAAATTTGGCTTTATACTCTCGTTCTTGTCTCTGTGCATAGCTTCTTATTTTCTTGTAAGATATATGTTGGGTGACATTAATGTAATTGGGTTTGCGAGTCTAATCGTTTCTATTTGGTTTTTATCGGGTATGATAGTTATGTTGATTGGAATTGTGGGCATATATATAGGAAAGGTTTTCGATAACACAAAAAAAAGGCCTGTGTTTATAATAAAAGAGGAGTTGAATATATGCCAATCGAACGATTAAGCTGGGATAGTCAGTTCTTTGGAATAGAGGTCGGAAGTACTAGTCGAAAACAATTACTAGCCGTATCAGATGATGAGATTAATAAGTATGATTTGTTGTATCTTATGGAAGAGAATCCTGTAGAGGGAGATACATTTCTGTTGGATAGGAATAATCTATTAGTCGACTGTAAACTGATTTATTCAAAGCGGGTATCAAACTTAGCCTTTTTTACTCATTATGTAATAAATGAATGTAAGGATTATTGCATGGTATCTGAACAGTTATATCAGCTTGCATATCTTAGTGGGGAATACTCTCGATATAAATTAGACACAAACTTTGCTCTAGATAAGTTTGAAAAAATGTATAGGATGTGGGTTGATAATTCTATCTCTGGAGAAATGGCGGATTATTTATATTATATAGAAGACAGAGGAAGAATTTGTGCTTTTGTTACTTTGAAAATAACGTCTGAAAAAGGTGTAATTGGATTAATCGCGACTGATGAATATGCTCGTGGTAAAGGATTTGGAAAAGCGCTTGTGTTGAAATGTGAGCAGACTTTGAGATTGAAAAGAATTAGACTATTGGAGGTCGCTACACAGATCAACAATCATATAGCGTGCAAATTTTATGAAAAATGTGGCATGAGTGTGGTAGAGCGAACTTTCATCTATCATAGTTGGAAATATTAAACAGAGATTGTTATGACTAAAGTTCCATTTAATAAACCTTATTTAACCGGGAAGGAAGCGCATTATATTTACCAAGCTGTATATAGTGGTAAGATCTCAGGCAATGGTATATTTACAAAAAAATGTCAAGAGTTTTTTGAAAATCGCTACGGATTTAAGAAGTCATTATTGACAACTTCTTGCACTGATGCTTTGGAGATGTGTGCTATATTGGCTGAAATTCAGCCAGGTGATGAAGTAATAGTTCCTTCATATACTTTTGTGTCAACGGCGTTGGCCTTTGTTCGACAGGGAGCCAAGATCGTGTTTGCTGATAGTTGCCCTGATAATCCGAATATTGACGCTTCACACATTGAAGAGTTGATTACTCCTAATACAAAAGCAATTGTTCCTGTACATTATGCAGGAGTAGCTTGCGATATGGATCCTATTATGGACTTGGCTCGGAAATATAATCTTTTAGTTATTGAGGACGCTGCTCAGGCCATTGATTCCTATTATAAGGGAAGGCCTTTGGGGAGCATCGGGCATTTGGCAGCTTTTTCATTTCACGAAACCAAAAATATTATATCAGGCGAGGGAGGAATGTTGGCTATTAATGAAGAGCGTTTCATTCGTCGTGCAGAAATTATTTGGGAGAAAGGGACTAATCGTGCCGAATTTTTTCGTGGAGAAGTTAATAAGTACGGTTGGGTCGATACGGGAAGTTCTTTTTTGCCTTCAGAGGTTATTGCAGCATTCTTGTGGGCTCAATTGGAAAACCTAGAGAATATTCAACAGCGTAGGAGGGAGCTTTGGAATCGGTATAATGATGTCTTTTCAGCAGTAGTCTTACCGCGGATCACTTTACCCAATATTCCAAGTTACGCAACTAATAATGCTCATATGTACTACTTGATTTGTCAGTCGTTAGAACAGCGTACAGAATTAATCAAGAAGCTAAAGGAAAAAGGAATTCTGGCAGTATTTCATTATTTATCACTACATAGTAGTGAGTATTATCGAGATAAGCATGATGCAGAGTGTTGAGTAATGCGGATCACTTTGCCGAATGCTTGGTGCGTTTACCAATGTTTTATGAATTGACAAACGATGAGGTGGACGAAATTGCCCATCTTGTTAGCGGTTAATATAAAATTTCTGATGAAGAAGAAGCTAATTCTGCTATTTCTAGTAGCATTTGCTATTAGATCTGTGTTTTGCTTATCTTATAACATTAGTGAATTATATCCGGATGTTATAGGATATCATATGTATGCATTCAACTTGATTGATAATGGTCATTATTCGCCTTTACATTCGCCAACAGAAGATACGTTTTTTAGAGAGCCTGCCGGACCTTATATTCTGAAAACGGCCTATCAGATTGCATCCTTTTTTGATGTTGACATTTCTCCGATTTGCAATTATTCAATGACTGAATATGCAGTATTAGAATATCATCCAGAATTTTATTGGGGAAGGTTAATGTTCTCTCTAATAGACTCAGTATCGATCTGCTTCTTTTTTTTAACCCTTCTGTATTTTACTACACAAAAGAAAGCAATGATTGTTACTACAATATATTTGTTATTCTTTCCGTGCTTTTTTTTCTTGCAAACATTGTTAAGAGATTCCTTTCAAGTAAGTTTGCTGTTAATTCTCAACTATTTTTTTGTTCGTTATTTATTTAAAGGCAGTAGGTATGCTCTATTGATCGTAGGATTATTGCTTGGTATTGCTATTTTGACTTTGAAAGCATTAGCTGTTATTGGATTGGGAATCATTGTATTTATATTTTGTGCTCATAGGAAATCGTTTAAAAGGTTTTTTGTAGATGCCGTCTTGGTAACTGTTGTTTCTTGTCTGACAATAACTCCTTGGATGATAAAAGTGTATAACTCATATCCGAGCATTGATGTCTTTAAAGAACTTGGAACTTCTTTGACATTCGATTTGGGTGAATATTGTACTGCAATAAGGGTACTCCGTTTTTCCGGAGAGGTATCTGTTGATGATTCTGAGAAGATGTTAGTTGATATTTGGGCTATGGATAGCAAGAAGCAATTTGCTTTTTCATTTGATAACACATTCAAGCAACGTGCAGATTCAGTTTATGCGCTTATGGGTGATAAGAAAGAGTATTATTTAATGAGATACAATTTTAGCTCTTATTGCAGAGCAGCTGAAAATTTAATTTATCCGAATTCAATTTGGGGTATATTGCCAACCTCAGTTGTTTTTAAAATAAACACTTTTGTCTCACCACTATTTATTTTGCTAGGTATACTAGGCTTGTTGGGCTTCTTTGCCTATTTTAAGGCATACTGGAAAGGCGTGATGGTCTATACATCTTTAATGGTAACTCTTGTTTTTCTGCCTTCATTTGGGGATGAAGGTCGAAGATTGTTATTGTTTTATTCAGCATGGATTCCTTTCTCTTTATTGTTAGTTAGTAAGATGATTTTTTATTTGAGAAAAAAATGGTGGGGTATATGATTAAAAATGCTAGGATGATGTTAAGAAAATATAGTTATATAGTATTTGTTTTTATTTTGGCCTGTGCCTATCTTTTTAGCCTAACAATAGCCCCTGTAAATGCCGACTACGGATATTATGTAGGTGCGGCGAAAAGTATTGCTCATGGCTTAGTTCCATATCGGGATGTAAGTTTGGGGTATCCTCCTTTTGTTTTTTATCTTTTAAGCATCCCTTATGTGCTTTGTGGGATGGAAATCTCTCCACTTGTACCAATGTATATAGCTTTCTTTTTTAATTTGGCAAGCGGATGTTTAATATGGCAGATACTAAAAAAACTTGAAGTTAATAAAATAACAAGGCAATATACAATTATATTATATATAATATACCTTTACTCAGTAGAGTCTGTTTTTCTAGGATTGGAACCTTTTGCTACTTTTTGGGGATTATTGGGAACTTACATTTTACTGAGAAATAAAAAACATCTAGGAATAGCTGGACTTTGCTTAACGTTGGCCTTCTTGTGCAAGCAATATGCATTGTTATATGCACCAGTTTATGTTTTGCTGATTTTATTATTAAGGTTAGATCAAACAATAAAAGAAAGGCTTTTGGCGGTTTTTCAGGTCGCTTTGTGGTCGTTTATTTCCGTTCTGATTGTTCATTTGTTTTTTGTGTATTTTACAGGACAAGGAGATTATTATACTCTTTTATTGGGTACGGGGTATGGTCGAAGAAGCTTTCTAGGAGTTATTGATGTGCTTCAGAAAAGATTCTTTCATATGTTTTTTATTGTGTTGCTGATTCCGATTATTTGGAGAAAGGCCAATCAATGGGATAGGAGAAGAATGATTTTTCTGGTTTTTTCTATATTCTTTCTGTTATTGCAAAATTACTATGACACCTCACCCCACTATTTAATTTTTATAGTTCCTTATATTGTGATATTGAATGCGATTGTGATTCGAAATATTTCATCTACTTGGTTCCGTATTTCGTTTTACTGGATAGTTTTACTTTTTGCTGTTCTTTTTTTTAAAAGGGCTACAGAGGATTATCAGATAGTACGAAAAAATGAGAATAATCTTCGTGAATTAACTAGAAATCAACAGCTTGATGTCGTTGGATTTTTGCAAGAGGTGATTCCACCTAAGTCAAAAACGGTTGTGGCACGCCAATGGAACTATCTTGTTACTCCTCACCTTTATGGGTTAGTTAATATTGCCCCTGTCAATTATCGGAACACGCGTTTTGGCTTCGAAGATGATTCTCAGCTAATTGAACAAGTTAAGGATGCGAATGTACTAATCATTGAAACTTCTCATCCTTTGTATGATGAGTACCTCAATCAAATAAAGTCGCCATGCCAATCTTATTCGTACAAGAATGTGCGTGTTTTTCTATATCCCTAATTGCTATTTTGCTTCTCAATACTCTCATGAATAATCAATGTGAAAAGTGATGAATGGTTAATATACTAAATTATAAGGATTCCGATCTACAGTTTATATGTTAAATATCGTGCATGTGACTATGCATAAGCTTTTTGAAATCGTGTTGACTGGTAGAATTGAATTTTACTTTGTTTGTAGAGGTAGTGAATGTGTATTTAATATAAATAACAGACATAATATTTATAACACAGTTGAAGTGAATCATTGGCGCATGGAAACTCGCCTCACATCCTCTCGGAATAGAAAGGTAAGTTAAGTGTTAGAAAAAGGCCATAAAAACGGTATTGTGTATATTATGCTTTGAGGAAATATTGAAAATTTGATTCATTTGCCAGTGTCTTATGTCGTCGTCGAAGTTTATTTGGACGAATTAATTATCTTTGCTAAAAATATGAGTGACATGAAATTGAAAGTGAAATTTGTAGATTTTTGGGATGGCTTTGATGAACATTATAATACTTTCGTTAATGTTCTATCTGAGAAATATGAAATCGAAATTTGTGATCATCCTGATTACTTAATATATTCGACTTTTGGATATAAGAACTTAAAGTACGAAAATTGTGTTAAGATATTTTATACGGGTGAAAATATAACTCCAGACTTTAATCTTTGTGATTATGCGATTGGCTTTGATATAATGGAATTCGGAGATCGCTATATGCGCCTACCATTATATGCCTTATATGGTATTGAAGAGTTGCGTAAACCTAAAGTCTTTAATTCACAGGAAGCTCTGAATCGGAAATTCTGTAGTTTTGTTGTCTCTAATGGAGCTGATGCTCCTGAAAGGACCCGTTTCTTTCATTTACTTTCAGAATATAAGCAGGTAGATTCAGGAGGAGCATATGAGAATAATGTTGGTGGGCGAGTTGTTGATAAGAAATTTTTTATTTCTAACTATAAATTCAATATTGCTTTTGAAAATAGTGCTAAAGACGGATATACTACAGAGAAAATTATGGAGCCGATGTTGGTAAACTCTCTGCCGATATATTGGGGAAACAGATTGGTTGAGTTGGATTTTAATCCTAATTCTTTTATTAATGCTGCAGATTACCCATCTTTAGAAGCTTTGGTAGAATATATCGTTGAGTTGGACACAAATGATGATAAATATCTGTCAATTTTGTCAAGACCTTGGCTTAACAAAAGTAATTATTTGGATTGGCAAGAAAGGCTTTTTAGCTTCTTTGAGAATGTTTTCAATAAACCATTGAATGAACAGAAATATTTATCACCTTATGGGTACGGTAAGCTATATAGAAGAAGATTAATGGAAATGTATATTGCGAAAAGAAAATTGAAAAAATGGAAAATGGTTTGTAACCCTTGTCGTTGGTTTAGATGACTTTTTTGAGTTTGCATTCTAATTAGTTTATAACAATGCCATCGGTTATGATGAGGTATGGTGAAATAAGCATCTCTTCTCTCAAGAGCGAATCCTTTGCTGCGTTTAGGATGACAGAAGCTTTATCATAATTTGAACATACTGTGCACTTGTATTTCCTTTGCATAAAGTCGATGAATTCAAATTCGTTGATAAGGATAGGGCAGAAAAAGCTTCTTCATATGCGTTTATTCACCTGATATTTCTAAGTCATAGCAAAGGGCTGTCCTAAAATTGGATAGCCCCTTGATGTTATATGAGATCTATATGCTAGTTGGGTTCTGCATAGAGCTGGTATTCTTCATGTCCTTCATGTTTGATTAATGCGATTTTTGATTTTGGTGTTATCCAAATGCATAGAGGATGTGTGTTTTTTTCTTTATGCACGAATAAATCATTGTATTTTTCCAGAAGCGTATCATCGGTTTCGTCATATTCGGATTGGACAGAATATAAAGAGTATATATAATCAATGAAAGCCCTTTTACTCTTTTCAAGAAATGCTTCTCTATCGTTCTTCTTTTTGTCGCGAAGCATGACGGTAACTGATGGCACACCTTCGTGCATATCTTCATCGGTGGAAAAATCTATTCGTCACATAAAACATCTAGATATGCTGTGCTGGAACCAATAGGGCCATTTATGTCTTTCCAATTGTAGGTTAAGAAATCTTTGGTATTTGTTATCTCTATTTCTGTTGTGTCGCTATAAATAATCTCGTTATTCTTATATCCTAATATGTAGGTTTGATATGTGCCGGGAAGATAAAAATGATGTCCCCATTGTTGTGTAAATCGGGTACTGTGTCCCGTTTGCTCTAATACTTTCATGCGACCTTCTATGTTTGAGACTGTCCATGTGATTGAATCATAAACATACTCTAATGACCACAACATAAAAAAATCATCAGGGAATAGGCTAAATGTTGCACGCTCAAATATGTTTCTTTGTGTCTCCTCGATCACTAATTTTAATGGGATAATTTCTACTACATTGTCATTTTCCTCGGGATCATCCGGGAATAGATTACTATCTGTGTTTGAACAAGACGAAATAAGCAGTAAGGTCGCTAAGGCGTAGAACAGGTTTTTCATATCTATTGAGTTTGGTTATTAATTCTAGTTTCTAACGTCTATTTGTACAAATATAAATAAAATATGATTATATTGTATATAGAACGTAGAGAATTAAAGAATTAATTTTTGATGTCATTGTTTTATAATAATTATCTTTGCGTAATAGGTTTAATAGAATGCTAACTTTGCCAAGAAATCCTTTGCAAGATAACTGTTGGCGACCAGTGATGTGTCATATAGACTAGAACAAACACCCCACATTGCAATGAAGATTAAAAGAATAATACGGCTAGGCTCTTTTTTGATGGCTTTAACAATCAACGCTTTCGGACAGTCTACTTGTAATGAGGTTGACAGCTTGAAGCTAAGTCAGTGTATGGATCGAGTGAATGAAGTCAACAGCCTGACGCTGACAAAGGTGCATCTGAATGCTTATTGGATTGATCGGGCGAATGAGGAAAACGGTTGGAAGTTCGATAACGAAGGTGGATTCTTCGACGATCACTCTTGGTATGTATACATCGACCGCCAAGGGCGGATACGAAAATACACCGAAACGGATTGGTGCGAATATGTTAGCAAAGTAAATGTGCACTATTACGATCAAGCGGGTAATCTGTGCCATACCATCCAGCGGGAAAACGTAAGTGAGGAGTCCGAGGAAGATAGTTTCGATTATAACGGATATGCCTATATGCTCAAAGGCAATGTCGTCTTTGCCGAACTGAAATATGTTGATAAGGAAAGACCGGAGAAAAGTTACGAGCAGATTGTCAGAAATGGACGGGTAGCCGACTTGCCGAAAGAAGCGGATCTGCCTTTGACTACGAAAATTCTGATGGAACGATTTGGACTTCCGTATTCCGGGATCGACCTTCCGCAAGGTTGCCCTCGGGTGCGATTCGTTACGGACTATAAGGGTAGTGGTGAAGATGCGCTTACATTAACGAAGCGCAACAACATCAAGGTTTATGCCGGACCGGGAGTGAAATACCCGGTGTTGAACGAACTGAATGCAGGCTATTGGAAGAGAATCGGACGGACGGACCGAAAAGAAGAAATACCGGGTCTTGGCGCGCATCATTGGTATGAGGTTTTGCCGGGCGAATACATATTCGGTGCTTTTCTGGAGCCAGTAGAAATAGTGGTTGAATGAAGATAGGCGGCAAGTCTATCGACGAGGTACGATATAATTAATATGAATGATAAAGTAACATACAAAAATAGGCTTTTAAATCTATTCGCTGCCATGCTGTTTCTGTTTGGAAGCCAGATGGCTGTGGGGCAAACAATGGGGAATGTATCGATCAACGGGTTGGTCTTGTCGAAAGACAAATGTCCGTTGCCCGATGTTAGGGTACATGTGGCCGATTCGGAGATAGAAGTCCGCACCGATTCGGAGGGTCGATTCTCTTTCGACTGCCCTTTGGAAAGCTGTCTGACGTTCTGGTCCGACTCAATAAGAAGGTACGATAAATCTGTTTGCAAGCTAATGCGAAAGCCGGGTATCATCGAGCCGGAATATACATTTATCCTTGATTATAAAACGGAGCAAAGATGCAAGGCGAGGAGACTTCTCAATAAGGTGATGCTTAAGAAGTCCTCGCAGACACACTATCTCATCGATGCTGTTGCTCAATATAATATCCATATTCGGGCAATTACATTAAAGTTACTGGAACGTTATGCGGACAGAAAAAGCCGGATAGGCTTCATTATAGACGGTAACTACTATGATTTGTCAGCCGATGGCAACGAGCGGTTCCCGGAGGCGGATTTGGTTCTGACAGATGGCGCCGATGAACAAACAGACAACGTTGAGCATCATCGTTTCAGCTTTGACGATTTCGATACCGTACTCGTTTATTCCAACCAATGGAACTCCAGCTGCTTGTTTCTTTTAGTGCGGGCCGACAGTGAGCGGCGGAGGTAGACGCGAATTATCTCGAGGAAGCAAGCGCTTTTCGAGGAAAATAAAGAATCTAAAACCAATAATTATTATTTTATAATAATTATCTTTGCGTAATAAGCATGAACGAATGGCAACTATGGTAAGAAATCCTTTTATTACGAGCGGATATATATCTGCCGATTATTTTTGTGACCGCCGTTTTGAGAGTGAACGATTCATTCGGGAAGTGGTGAATGGCAATAATCTGGCCCTTGTGTCTACCCGAAGAATGGGGAAGACCGGGTTGATTCGGCATTGCTTTCAGTATCCGGAAATCCGGAAGAACTATTATACCTTCTTTATCGACATATACGACAGCCGATCGCTGCGTGATTTGGTATTTGCGCTTAGCAAAGAAATACTGGAGGGGCTTAAGCCGCCGGAAAGAAGGCGTTGCAAAGCTTTTGGGAATGCGTGAAATCGTTGCAGGCCAGCATCTCTTTCGACGTCAACGGTATGCCCTCTTTGAATTTAGGGCTGGGAGATATACAGACTCCGGCAAATACATTAGACGAAATCTTTCGCTACCTGGAGCGGGCGGATAAACCCTGCTTGGTTGCGATCGACGAGTTTCAGCAAATTACCGGCTATGTAGAAGAGAATGTAGAGGCAACTCTGCGTACGTATGTGCAACACTGCAACAATGCCCGTTTTGTATTTGCAGGTAGCCAGCGGCATGTGATGGGAAATATGTTCCTGACCCCCTCACGACCTTTCTATCAGAGCGTATCGATGATGCATCTGGAAAGCATTCCACTCGAAGAATACATCCTTTTTGCCCGTTCGCACTTTGAACGTAACGGCAAGGCTATTGAAGTGGAAGCGGTTGCTCAGATTTATCAGGAGTTTGAAGGTGTAACCTGGTATATACAAAAAGTGCTGAATACGCTTTTCGACATGACCCCCGCGCAAGGAACATGCACGCCGGACATGGTTCCCGAAGCTCCGGGAGATTGTCGATTCGTTCAGGTATACGTATTCGGAAATACTTTTCCGTCTCCCCGAGAAGCAGAAGGAATTGCTCATTGCGATTACGAAAGAAGGGAAAGCCAAAGCCCTCACCTCCGGTGCTTTTATTAAGAAGTATCGATTAGCCTCTGCCAGTTCGGTGCAAGCGGCACTGAAAGGCCTGTTGGATAAAGACTTCGTCACGCAGGAAATGAACGTTTATCAGATATACGATCGTTTTCTGGGTATTTGGTTGCGGGAAAATTATTGATTATTCGCCCTCCCTCCTATAAGAATTTTTTTTCTTGGTCTCATGGTCTCATCTTTTTGAAGTAATATGCTCTGTATTAAATAAATAGAGAATGAGAGATACTTTTCAAACAGGGTATCTCTCATCTTTTTCTCGATTAAAACGCCTTAATTTAAGGTATCTCTCATCTTTTTTGAGTTATCTCTCATAGTGTCCCGGACAGGCTACATAGATTGGCTGTGTGTAAAGGCCGATATTCTCTATATACCCCAGTCGTTTCAACCGCTGAATATGTCGGGCTGCCATGCTTCGGGTGAAGTGGCAGAGCGATTGCATGGCGGAGCGGGTCAATACCGGGTGCGTGGTAAAGTAAGCCGTTAGCTTCTGATCGATTTCCGCTTCGGAGAGAGATGCCGAGTGAGGCTTTAGTTTGGAACGTTGCAGGTGCATGTTGGCAAGCTTGCTTCTCAGCTTTTTGTCCGTTTGGAAGCTGACCGATTTGTATTTCACCTTATTCGCCCGCGCAGTTGTTGAGTGTATCGGCTCAGTGGCTTGTAGCGTGACTTGAAAATAGCCGATTCCATCCAGATGCACCCTTCTGCCTTCGCGTAGATGATGCTCCATGCACTGGCTTAATTCCATTAGCATACCCTCTACTTCGGATTTACCGTAGGTCGTTGCCGCGTGAATCTCTGCGGCAAGCTCTTGGGTACTGATACTTTGTGAATTGATTACTCGGGGATGGTAACAGGCCTCTCCCTCTTCTTCATCCTGAACAGGATTCTTGTAGAATTCAAACTGTACTGCCATATTAATTTCAATTTAGCTGTTATAAAAAAGGTTTAGTTCCTTGTACTTTACGTGTTTGGCGCTTATTTTATGTTTTTTCTGCGTCTGTTTTGTCGTCTCACCAGGGTGAGCAGGCTTACTTACCTTCGTGCGTTGATTTAAGCACCTAGGTGCGTCAACTTTGTTAACCCGGGTCAGGCAATAAAGAAGACCTACAAATATACGAAAAGAATGGATAAAAAAGTAATTTTGTCTATTTATTTATGTTTAAATGACGATGTAATTTACTACTAATGCGGTAGTTTGATTTTGACATGATACCCGTTTCTATTTGAATGAGAGATACCTTAAAAATGATGAGAGATAAGATGAAAATATGCTTAAATGATGGAATAATGATGAGAGATAACCCATTCTTAAAGTATCTCTCATTCGCTATGTTGCAGTTTTATAGCTTGTTACGTATGAAATGATGAGACCATGAGACCAAAAACTTTTTTTACTTTCTGGGAGAGGTTGTATATTTCTGACAAAATTCTTGTTTTTTTAAAGTGTTTGATGTAATTTTACGTAACTAAACCGATGCCTACATCTTTGCAGGACAGAAACAGTAGGATATGAAAATTACTCAAGTAAGACACGACGACAAAGTGAACACGCTTCGTACGTTGAAGATTGAACAGCTCGTAGAGCAAATGAAAATGGAAACTAAGGCACAACTCGTCTTGAAAATGAGAGAAGTCCTGCCTCATATGTTTCCCGGTGATCAACATGAACTTGTGAAGAAGGTGCCGAGGTTATTGCCCGCAGCAGCTTTTGTCCGTAGAGACAAAGTGCCGGTGATGGCCGAATACAACGGGATTGTTATGCTACAAGTGAATAATCTGTCGGGGCCGATGGAGGCCGATATTGTTAAAGAACGAGTGAAGGAATTGCCGCAAACCTACCTTGCCTTCGTCGGCTCTTCCGGGAAGTCGGTGAAGATATGGATACGCTTTACCTATCCGAATGACCAGTTGCCTGTCACTCGCGAACAGGCGGAAATCTTTCATGCCCATGCCTATCGGCTGGCTGTGAAATGCTATCAACCGCAAGTACCGTTCGACATTGAGATTAAAGAACCCTCGTTGGAGCAGTCTTGCCGCTTGAGTTTCGATCCGGGCTTGTGGTTTAATCCCGAAGCTATGCCCATTTACCTGAAGCAGCCAACGGCTATGCCTGGTGAAACCACTTACCGCGAACGAGTTCAGGCCGAAACCTCACCTTTGCAGCGACTGGCTCCCGGCTTTGAGCACAATGAGGCTCTTGCCGTTCTTTTCGAAGCGGCCTTTGACCGCGCATTGGATGAACAGAAAGGGTATAAGCCGACTGATGATATACAGTCATTGTTGATCAGGCTGTCCAAGCACTGCTTTCATGCCGGTATTCCGGCAGAAGATGCGGTTCGATGGACGCGCGCACACTATGGATTGCCTAAAGATGTTTTTCTGATTCGGGAGACGGTGAAGAATGTCTATCGAACGTGTCAAGGGTTTGCCGATCACAGCAGCTTGTTGCCCGAACAGCTGTTTATGATGCAGACGGATGAATTTATGAAGCGCCGGTATGAGTTTCGGTTCAATGTATTGACAGGATGCGCGGAATGCCGTGAGCGGAATAGTTTCAATTTCTATTTCCGGACCGTCGATAAGCGAATCTTGGCGAGCATTACCATGAATGCCCTGTACGAGGGAATTAAACTCTGGGACAAGGACGTCGTTCGTTATTTGAATTCCGATCACGTGCCTGTGTATCAACCTATCGAAGAGTTTCTTTATGGTCTTCCTCGTTGGAATGGCAAAGACCATATCAGCGACTTGGCCCAGCGGGTTCCTTGCGACAATCCCCATTGGGCGCACTTGTTTCGTCGCTGGTTTCTCAGTATGGTGGCCCATTGGCGCGGAATGGATAAAAAGCATGCGAATAGCACATCACCTATCTTAATCGGTCCGCAAACTTATCGCAAATCCACCTTTTGTCGTTTAATTCTGCCTCCGTTTCTGCAAGCGTACTACACGGATAGCATTGATTTTAGCCGAAAGCGAGATGCGGAACTTTATCTGAATCGTTTTCTACTGATTAATATGGATGAGTTCGATCAGATCAGTATAAATCAACAGGCTTTTCTCAAGCATATTCTGCAAAAGCCGGTGGTTAATACGCGGCGCCCGAATGCATCGGTGATGGAGGAGCTGCGTCGATACGCTTCATTTATCGGAACGAGTAACCACAAAGACTTGTTGACGGATACTTCCGGTAGCCGCCGCTTTATAGGTGTTGAGGTCACAGGCGTGATTGATGTTGTCCGCCCCATTGACTATGAACAACTCTATGCCCAGGCGATGGAGGCACTTTGTAGCAATGAGCGTTATTGGTTCGATTCGGAAGAGGAAGCCATCTTGACGGCAGCCAACCGGGAGTTTGAGCAGACGCCGGCCATCGAACAGTTGTTTCAGCTATATTATTGCGCCGCGGGCGAAAAAGAGGAAGGCGAATGGTTGCTTGCTGTAGATATTTTGCAACGGATTCAGCTGAACAGTAAAATGAAGTTCTCTTCCCGGCAGGTCTCTTACTTTGGACGGATATTGCAAAAACTGGGTGTAAAGTCCAATCGGAAAACGCATGGCGTCTATTATCATGTTTTGGCCTTGCCTGTTCCCGGTAAATAGGGACTTGAATCGGGAGAATCGAACTAAAAAATGGGTTGTAGGGCGCATTCGCCATAAAACGAGTTAATAAATGATGAAACTACTTTCTGTTAATCGGTTTTATTGTATATTTGCGCCCTTAACTTATTTAACAACAAGTAATGAAGGAATTCTTGCAATTAATGCGGCGGTTTGTGTCGCCTTACAAAAAGTATATCGGTTGGGCTGTTCTGCTGAATATTTTATCTGCTGTATTTAATGTGTTTTCATTTACTTTATTGATCCCGATTTTAGACATCTTGTTTAAAACCGGCGAAAATAGCAAAGTATATGAGTTTATGGAATGGGGGAGTGCAGGCTTTAAAGATGTCGCTATAAATAATTTCTATTATTATGTAACCCAGATGATTCAGGTAAACGGCGCTACTACTGCGCTGGTCTTTTTAGGCCTGTTTCTGGCTGTGATGACTTTATTCAAAACATCATGCTACTTTGCGTCTTCGGCTGTGATGATTCCGTTGCGTACAGGAGTTGTTCGAGATATCCGTATTATGGTTTATGCCAAAGTAATGCGTCTGCCGATGGCCTTTTTCTCCGAAGAGAAAAAAGGTGATATCATCGCCCGTATGAGTGGTGACGTAGGTGAGGTGGAGAATTCGATTACCAGTTCGTTGGATATGCTGATCAAGAGTCCCATCATGATCCTTTTATATTTCATTACCTTGATCATTACCAGTTGGCAGTTAACCCTTTTTACAATACTCGTATTGCCTGCCATGGGTTGGTTTATGGGTAAAGTGGGACGAAAATTGAAACGCCAGTCCTTGGAAGCGCAAGGAAAATGGAGTGATACCATGGCGCAATTGGAAGAGACATTAGGCGGTCTGCGTATCATCAAGCCTTCATTGCGGAAGACCGGATGATCAACCGTTTTGCCAAGTGTAGTAATGAGCTTCGTGACGCGGTTAACAGAGTTGCCATGCGACAGGCTTTGGCGCACCCGATGAGTGAGTTCCTCGGTACGCTTCTGATTGTTTCGGTACTTTGGTTTGGTGGTGCGCTGATTCTGGGGCATAACTCCTCCTTGTCCGCACCGACCTTTATCTTCTACATGGTTATTTTGTATAGTGTAATCAATCCACTGAAGGACTTTGCCAAAGCAGGATATAACATTCCGAAAGGTTTGGCTTCCATGGAGCGTGTGGATAAAATATTGAAAGCGGTGAATCCTATCAGAGAGATCGAAAATCCGAAACCTTTGAAGGGCATGCATGATAAGATCGAATTTAAAAACATCTCTTTCAGCTATGATGGCGTAAGAGAAGTCCTGAAGAATGTGGACTTAACCGTGCCGAAAGGGCATACCATTGCATTGGTTGGCCAGTCCGGATCCGGAAAATCTACGCTTGTCGACCTGTTGCCTCGCTATCATGACGTGCAAGAAGGAGACATCACCATTGATGGAATTAGTATCCGCGATGTGCGTATTGCCGAGCTACGCAGTTTAATCGGTAATGTAAACCAGGAAGCGATTCTCTTTAATGATACATTCTTCAACAACATAGCTTTTGGCGTGGAAAGTGCTACGATGGAACAAGTTGTAGAAGCGGCTAAAATCGCCAACGCGCATGATTTTATCATGGAAAAGCCGGATGGCTATGAAACCAATATTGGTGACCGTGGCGGTAAACTGTCCGGAGGCCAGCGTCAGCGTATTAGTATCGCCCGTGCAATCTTAAAGAATCCTCCGATTCTGATTTTGGATGAGGCTACCTCTGCATTGGATACGGAATCAGAACGCTTGGTACAAGAAGCTTTGGAGCGTTTGATGAAGACGCGTACGACCATTGCTATTGCGCACCGTCTTTCTACCATTAAGAACGCGGATGAGATCTGTGTACTTTATGAAGGAGAAATCGTAGAACGTGGTAAACACGACGATTTGTTGGAATTGGATGGTTATTACAAGAGACTTAATGATATGCAGGCATTATAAAGAATGCCCTGCTAACCTCAGCAGTCTTTAATCTTATTTACGACCGAAGTCAGCCGGGATCTCTCCCCACTCTTTGGTCTCCCATTTCAGAATACGGGTAGAATAAGTGTTGCTTTTGAGCCACTTTTCTGCCCGTTCTATTAATAAGAAAAGTTCTTCGGTCTCAGCGGTACGAGGCAATTTGGTCTTGCACTTTTTCTGGCGCACCCAACTGATGGCAATCATGCTGTCACTGTAGATCGGCATATCAAATTTCTTTTGCTTCAGCAACGCCAATCCATGTACGATAGCCAGAAACTCCCCGATATTGTTTGTACCCTTCATCGGGCCGAAGCGAAAAATCTCTTGCTGACTGGCAACATGTACCCCTCGATACTCCATCGGCCCGGGGTTGCCACTGCAAGCGGCATCTACCGACAGGCTATTGTCGAGCACCGAAGAAGGGTCTGTAGTGGGAGTCTGCGTCTTTTTCTTAGCGTTCTTGCCAATGTAGGCATACGGCGAACTCGATATGGCGCGCTCGGCTTCTTCGCGCGTGTCAAAAGATTTATATTTAGCTCCTTCGTATCCTTTGATTTGAAGTTGACAATCCGTCCATGAAGTGTATACCCCCGGAGTGACCCCTTCCCATACTACATAAAACTTCTGCTTAGCCATTTCCGCTGATGAATTAAATTGCCAATCACATTAACTGTGCGAAGGTACAAATATATTTTATAAATGAACAAATGGCGCGTACTACTTGTTGTAAAAAGACAGCGTTTTTGCATAACAAATAACATTAAGATAAAAAGAACTATTATGAAACGAACTTTTACTGAAGCCTTGAAGAATCGGCGGACTTACTACTCAATTTCCAATCAATCACCTATTTCGGATGGTGAAATAGAGCAAATCGTAAATTTTGCTGTTACGCATGTGCCCTCTTCTTTTAACTCACAATCTACCCGTGTCGTCTTGTTGCTGGGTGATTCTCATCAGAAGTTATGGGGAATTGTAAAAGACACATTAAAGAAGATTGTGCCTGCCCAAGCTTTCGTTAAAACGGAAGAGAAAATAAACCATTCGTTTGCCGCTGGATACGGAACCGTTCTTTTCTTCGAAGATCAGACAGTTGTCAAAGGATTGCAGGACGCATTCCCTTCTTATCAGGAAAACTTCCCCGGATGGTCGCTGCAAACGTCAGCTATGCATCAATTGGCTGTATGGACTATGTTGGAAGATGCCGGTTTTGGCGCTTCACTTCAACATTACAACCCGTTGATCGATGCGGAAGTACGCCGTACGTGGAATCTACCGGAAACTTGGAACTTGATTGCACAGATGCCTTTTGGAACTCCAGCGGGTGATCCGGGTGCAAAAGAATTCCAACCCTTGGAGAGTCGGGTGAAGATTTTTAAATAAATAGTTGGTATTTATTATCCATTATACATTAAATCACTAATTTTGTCCGCAAAATTAGTGATTTATGATTCGTATATTCCTTACCGGCTATATGGGTGCCGGCAAAACAACTTTGGGCAAAGCCTTTGCCCGGAAGCTGAATATACCGTTTGTTGATTTAGACTGGTATATTGAAGAACGTTTTCACAAAACTGTTGGTGAATTGTTTACGGAACGGGGCGAAACCGGATTTCGGGAGCTTGAACGAACGATGCTTCATGAGGTAGCTGAGTTTGAAGACGTAATCATCTCGACAGGTGGGGGCGCTCCTTGTTTCTTTGATAATATGGAATTCATGAATCAGGTCGGTAAGACTGTCTTCCTGAATGTACACCCCGATGTGCTGTTTCAGCGTTTGTGCATTGCCAAACAACAACGGCCCATACTACAAGGCAAGCAAGATGAAGAACTCAAAGAGTTTATTACGCAGGCACTTGAAAAGCGGGCACCTTACTACACCCAAGCACATCATATTTTCAATGCAGACGAATTGGAAAGCTATCACGAGATTGAAGCCTCTGTAGATCGTTTGCAGGAACTCCTCGAATTATAATATCTTATATTATTTAGCTGGCACAGCTACCTTGTTGACCGGACTACACTAGATATGTGGGTCATTTTGAAAGAAATAATGGCTAATCTATAGGCTACCTGTAGATTAATCCGTATTTTTGCCATCTAAATATTTTTTAAACTACTGAATAAAGAAAATGAGAAAATGGCGTATTGAAGATTCTGAGGAGCTCTACAACATCACAGGTTGGGGTACCTCGTACTTTGGTATAAATGACAAAGGTCATGTCGTTGTTACACCGCGAAAGGATGGCGTCGGAGTCGACTGAAAGAATTGGTTGATGAGTTGCAGTTGCGGGATGTTTCCGCTCCCATGCTGGTGCGGTTTCCGGATATTCTGGACAACCGAATAGAAAAGATGACATCCTGTTTTAAACAGGCAGCTGAGGCGTATGATTACAAGGCGGAGAACTTCATTATTTACCCCATTAAGGTAAATCAGATGCGTCCGGTGGTCGAAGAAATCATCAGCCACGGCAAGAAGTTTAACCTCGGCCTGGAGGCAGGTTCCAAACCCGAGCTCCATGCGGTGATTGCAGTCAATACGGATTCTGATTCGTTGATCATCTGCAATGGCTATAAAGACGAGAGCTATATTGAACTCGCACTGCTTGCTCAGAAGATGGGTAAGCGCATTTTCCTGGTGGTTGAAAAGCTAAATGAACTCAAGCTGATAGCCAAGATGGCCAAGCAGTTGAATGTAAAACCGAATATCGGTATACGTATCAAGCTAGCTTCCTCCGGCAGTGGTAAATGGGAAGAGTCGGGAGGAGATGCCAGTAAGTTCGGATTAACCTCCAGCGAACTGCTCGAAGCGCTTGACTTCATGGAAAGCAAAGGCTTGAAAGAATCGCTGAAATTAATTCATTTCCATATTGGAAGCCAAGTGACGAAGATACGTCGCATTAAAACCGCTTTGCGCGAGGCTTCTCAGTTCTATGTGCAACTTCATGCCATGGGATTTAAAGTCGAATTTGTCGATATCGGTGGCGGATTGGGAGTCGATTATGACGGAACCCGTTCATCGAGTAGCGGAGGAAGCGTGAACTATTCCATTCAGGAATATGTGAACGACTCTATCTCTACCTTGGTCGATGTAAGTGATAAGAACGACATTCCACATCCGAATATAATTACGGAAAGTGGGCGGGCGCTTACCGCGCATCACTCCGTTCTGGTCTTTGAAGTCTTGGAGACGGCTACCTTGCCCGAATGGGATGACGAAGACGTGATTCCGGAGAATGCACATGAGTTGGTACAGGAACTTTATGGTATTTGGGATAGCTTGAATCAGAATAAGATGCTCGAAGCATGGCATGACGCACAACAGATCCGGGAAGAAGCGCTCGATCTATTCAGCCATGGTATTGTCGATCTGAAGACTCGTGCCCAAATCGAACGCCTATACTGGTCCATCACACGTGAGATCAATCAAATAGCCGATGGGTTGAAGCATGCTCCTGATGAATTCCGGGGCTTATCGAAACTGTTGGCGGATAAATATTTCTGTAACTTCTCTTTGTTCCAGTCTCTGCCGGACTCTTGGGCTATCGATCAGATATTTCCGATCATGCCTATTCAGCGGTTGGATGAGAAGCCCGACCGGTCGGCTACCTTGCAGGATATAACCTGTGATTCGGACGGAAAGATTGCCAATTTCATTTCAACGCGAAATGTTGCCCATTATATGCCGGTGCACAGCCTGAAGAAAACAGAGCCTTATTATCTGGCTGTTTTCCTCGTTGGCGCTTATCAGGAGATTCTGGGTGATATGCATAACCTGTTTGGTGATACCAATGCGGTGCATGTAGTTGTGGGTGAGAAAGGCTATAACATCGAACAGATTATCGATGGTGAAACCGTGGCGGAAGTGTTGGACTATGTACAATACAACCCCAAAAAACTGGTTCGTACCTTGGAAACATGGGTGACTAAATCAGTAAAAGACGGTAAGATTTCAGTTGAAGAAGGAAAAGAGTTCTTATCGAACTATCGTTCGGGACTCTACGGATATACCTATTTAGAATAAGATCTTCGCCCCTGACTCTCTCAAAAGAGGGCTAGGGGCGTTTTTGATATCTGCCGGGCTCCCGGTGGGAATGAATAATATAAAAGCCGAAATATGTTAAGCAAAGATAAAGCAGATGTAACCTCCTCTCTTGCCGTTGGAAAGGGACGGGGCGAAACTCTTACTGTTATAAAGGTAGGAGGTAAAATTGTGGAAGAAGAAGCTACGCTCCGTCAGTTGTTGGACGACTTTGCCGCTATCGATGGTCACAAAGTATTGGTGCATGGCGGTGGACGCTCCGCCACAAAGCTCGCTGCGCAATTAGGCATTGAAAGCCACATGGTTAATGGACGCCGGATAACCGACGCTGCCACATTGAATGTGGTGACGATGGTATATGGCGGATTAGTAAATAAGAATATTGTAGCCGGCTTGCAGGCGCGTGGTGTGAATGCACTCGGGCTGACCGGAGCAGATATGGATGTAATCCGCTCGGTTAAGCGTCCCGTGAAAGAAGTTGACTATGGTTTTGTGGGTGATGTGAAAGAGGTAGATGCCACCCTACTGGCCGATCTGATTCGCAAAGGAGTGGTTCCTGTAATGGCGCCGCTCACGCATGACGGACAGGGAAATATGCTCAATACCAATGCCGATACCATTGCCGGAGAAACAGCCAAAGCACTGGCTGCCTTATTTGATGTGACACTGGTATACTGCTTCGAAAAAAAAGGAGTACTACGCGATGAGGCGGATGATGAAAGTGTGATTCCACAGATTACCCGAGCCGAATTTGAGCAGTATGTGGCCGATGGTGTCATTCAAGGAGGTATGATTCCGAAACTTGAAAATTCTTTTGAAGCAATTAATGCCGGAGTGAGCGAGGTTGTAATTACCTTAGCGTCAGCGATTAACAGTCCCGAAGGAACTCGTATTAAAAAATAATTCAAAAAAAAGCAGGAATGCCTGTAACTTTTCGCATTCCAGTTCGTCATTATTATAGAGATGCAAGAAATCAGCTTCCGAAACGATATATTGCCGTTGAAAGATAAGCTCTTTCGACTGGCGCTCCGGATAACCCTTGATAGGGCCGAGGCAGAAGATGTCGTTCAGGATACCATGATAAGGGTGTGGAATAAGCGTGATGAGTGGTCTCAGTTTGATTCTGTAGAAGCCTATTGTTTGGTAGTAGCCAAGAATTTGGCAATAGACAGGAGTCAGAAGAAAGAAGCTCAGCACTTAGAACTTACCCCGGAATTGGCAGAAGAGCCGGATGCAAGCGGGCCGTACGACCAATTGGTCAATGAGGAACGAATGAATCTTATCCATCGGCTGGTAAACGAGCTTCCCGAAAAACAACGTCTCATCATGCAGTTGAGAGATATTGAAGGTGAGAGCTACAAAAAGATTGCAACGATTCTGAATCTGACCGAGGAACAAGTTAAAGTGAACCTCTTCAGAGCCAGACAAAAAGTTAAACAACGCTATTTAGAGATTGACGAATATGGATTATAGATATATAGAACAGTTACTGGAACGCTATTGGCAATGTGAGACTTCCGTGCAGGAAGAAGCACAGCTACGTTCTTTCTTCTCTCAAGAAGATGTTCCTGCTCATCTACTTCGTTACAAAGAACTGTTTGCTTATCAGCAAATACAAAAAGAAGTAGGGTTGGGTGATGATTTCGACGCTCGCATATTGGCACAGGTTGAAGTACCTGTTGTAAAAGCCAGACGTATGACGTTGGTCGGTCGATTCGTACCTCTGTTCAAAGCTGCTGCCGTGATTGCCTTAGTGCTTTCATTAGGTAACGTAGCACAGCATTCATTCACCGGTGATGACGGAAAAGTACTGGCAACAGATACAATCGGCAAACAGGTGACAGCACCTTCGGTAGCTTTGTCTGATGAAGCGAAAGCGGATCAGGTATTGGCAGACAGCCTGCAAAAGATGAATAAGGTGCAGGTGCTGAAAAAATAGATATTTTCATTTGCTTTAAACATATAAATACAAGTTAGTGTGCTTAATTAAAACAACAACTTGAAGCTGCGAAGTTTCAATTCTCTCAAAATTTTAGAAAAAACTAACTAAATAAATGGGCTACCGCGCGATGCAGCAGCCCTTTTATTATTTATACAGGGTCGAATAGATAGACGAAAGCTTCTATTCGTCCCATAACTACTCCGAAATTAATCAAGCTTACGCAATCCTTTTCGTGGGAAATCGATATCCTGTGGGTTCCCCTTATAAGAGATGTTACCGGAACCGCTTATCCGAGCTTTTAACTTGGTTGCAGCATAGCACTGAATATTTCCCGAACCACTCGTGGACGATGTCACAGACTCAGCTTTTAAGTTGGTAGCATCAATGTTTCCCGAACCCGCAATGCTGTAAACGGCTGCTTCTGTCGAACCGGTAAGTGCGATGTCTCCTGAACCGGCAATCTGAGCATGGCATGCCTTGCTGTTAATACCCTTCAAAATGGCATTACCCGATCCGTTGATTGAAAGAGAGAGTTTATGGCATTGTATTGAATTTGCCCGGATGTCTCCCGAACCATTAATGGTGAGTTTGAAGTCAACGGGGCTTTTGACACCTTCCTTGAAGGAGATATTGCCCGATCCATTGATGCTTGCAGAAGAGAGTTCCGGACTGGTAATCCGTATAATCAATTTTCCTCGTTTGAGAATGTATGTATTCTTCTTGAATCGGGTTGTTAACACACCGTCTTCTACGCTGAGGTCGAGTTGCCCGATGATGTTATCCGAAGCATACACCTCTACTTCTTGTGTGGGGCCTGGTGTGTAGATGATGTCTGCACTGCCGAAGATGTTGACTCCGGTAAACGGTTCTACGGCGATTTTCTTGGTGACATAGTTCTCATTGGCGAAAACGGGTTTGCCTTGTGAGCAAGCTGTTAGCATGATCGATAAAAGACAGATCACGAGGGTTACATTTTTTTTCATATGCTTCTTTTTTATAATTAGTATTTCAATATTTGTAAAAGAAACATTTTGTATGCCATCAAGATTGGAGTCGATGTTTCTTCAACTATTTGATTAGACGTGATTCGGTGAGTGAAAGTTGCACGGGCGACTTGTTTTTTTAGGCTTACTCCCAATCGGCAGAACATATGATAAAAAAAGCAAAGTACACTTCCGGAATCAATAAGTTGCTTACATTTGCCGGGTAAATGGTAAAAGTGGATGGAGACCTGTATTGAAGATAAAGAGATTGGACGTTTAATAATACGTGTTAGCCCACGTGCGAAAAGTTTGGTGTTCCGTACAAAGCGAGACGCTGTTTATGTCTCGGTTCCTCCCGGTACTACTACTAACGAGGTCAAGCGTGCGGTGGAGAGTTTGCGTAAGAAGCTTTTGGCTGCTCGTCAAAGGCAAGAACGGCCTCTGATCGACTTGACGTATGAAATAAATGCCGATTATTTTAAGCTCACGCTGGTCAGTGGAGAAAAAGACCGGTTTCTGGCTAATTCAAGCTTGGGCGTAATGCAGGTCGTTTGTCCCCCTCATGCCGACTTTGCAGATGAAGATTTGCAAAACTGGCTGCGTAAAGTGATTGAAGAGTCATTGAGGCGGAATGCGAAAGAGATCCTGCCTGCTCGTTTGGAGCTATTATCCAAGCAAGCCGGACTCCCTTATACCAGTGTGAAGATAAACTCCAGTCAGGGGCGGTGGGGAAGTTGCTCTGCTCGAAAGAATATCAATCTTTCTTATTTTTTATTGCTACTTCCTACTCATCTGATCGACTATGTGCTTTTGCACGAACTCTGTCATACACGTGAAATGAATCACAGCGAGCGTTTTTGGGCGTTGCTAAACCAACTGACAGGCGGAAAGGCTTTGCAATTGAGAAAAGAGCTTCGCGGATATCGAACGGAGGTGTAACCTGTTGAGGTGTGCGCAATTGCAAGCGTAGCTTCTGTGTAAATTGACGAAGAGAAAAGGGTGAGGAACGATGGAACAAGAGCTGATAATCAAGAGAATTGTGTGTTTTTTGAAACATCAGCATAAAGTTTGGGCTGTTATAGCGTTAAAACATACTTTTTTTCTTTAATGTTTTGTAGTCGAACATTTTATTTATATCTTTGCAACCGGAAACGGATGAAAGGTGGAGGGGCGATTAAGCTCCTTTTTTTTGTTCTTAATAGCTAATAAATGATAGAAAAGAAAACTGTTTGCCCGATTGTAGAAGAATGGCTGAAGGGAAAAGACTACTTCCTAGTGGAAGTGACAGTAAGCCCGGATGATAAAATTGTGGTTGAGATAGACCATGCGGAAGGGGTTTGGATCGAAGATTGTGTAGAGCTAAGCCGCTACATTGAATCAAAACTGAACCGCGAGGAAGAGGATTATGAACTGGAAGTTGGGTCTGCCGGAATTGGCCAACCCTTCAAAGTGGTGCAACAGTATTATATTCACATCGGTCAAGATGTGGAAGTGCTGACTAAAGATGGTCGCAAACTGACCGGAGTCTTGAAAGACGCCGATGAAGAACGCTTTACCGTAGCTGTACAAAAGAAAGTCAAACTTGAAGGTGCTAAGCGTCCTACGCTGATGGAAGAGGACGAAACCTTTACTTATGAGCAAATCAAATATACTAAATACTTAATTAGTTTTAAATAATTATGGCCAAGAAAGAAGAAACAATCAGCTTGATTGATACATTTTCGGAATTTAAGGAACTGAAAAATATCGATAGAACCACGATGGTAAGTGTACTCGAAGAGTCATTCCGTAGTGTTATCGCGAAAATGTTTGGCACCGATGAGAATTATGACGTTATCGTTAATCCGGATAAGGGAGACTTCGAAATATGGCGTAACCGTGAAGTTGTGGCCGATGAGGAGTTGACAAATTCCAATATGCAGATTTCGTTGAGTGAGGCTCGTCAGATAGACGCTTCTTACGAAATAGGCGAGGAGGTAACTGACGAAGTGATTTTCGCTAAGTTCGGCCGTCGTGCTATTCTAAACCTTCGCCAGACACTGGCTTCCAAGATCCTGGAATTGGAGAAGGACAGCCTTTATAATAAGTATATTGATAAAGTGGGTTCCATCGTCAATGCTGAAGTTTATCAGATCTGGAAAAAAGAGACGTTACTTCTCGATGATGAGGGCAATGAGTTGCTTCTGCCTAAAACGGAGCAGATACCGAGCGACTTTTATCGCAAAGGAGAAACTGCTCGCGCAGTGGTAGCCCGCGTGGATAATAAGAACAACAACCCCAAAATTATCCTTTCGCGTACTTCACCCGTTTTCTTACAACGTTTGTTTGAGATGGAAGTACCTGAGATAAATGATGGCTTGATTACAATCAAGAAGATAGCCCGCATTCCTGGCGAACGCGCCAAAATTGCGGTTGAATCTTACGATGACAGAATCGACCCCGTAGGTGCCTGTGTAGGTGTTAAGGGTAGTCGTATTCACGGCATCGTTCGCGAACTTCGCAATGAGAATATTGACGTGATTAACTATACGTCTAACATTTCATTGTTTATTCAACGTGCCTTAAGCCCAGCTAAGGTCTCTTCCATCCGTTTGAATGAAGAAGAGAAGAAAGCAGAGGTATTCCTTAAACCGGAAGAGGTCTCGTTGGCTATTGGTAAAGGCGGTTTGAATATCAAACTTGCCAGTATGTTGACTGAGTACACTATTGATGTGTTCCGTGAACTGGATGAAAGCGTGCAGGATGAAGATATCTACCTGGATGAATTTAGAGATGAAATCGACGGATGGGTGATTGATGCAATCAAAGCGATTGGTATCGATACAGCTAAATCCGTACTGAGTGCACCTCGTGAGATGTTGATTGAGAAAACGGATTTAGAAGAAGAAACGGTGGACGAAGTATTACGTATTTTGACATCGGAGTTTGAAGAAGAAGAGACTAACTGATGATACCGGTTGTCAGCTGACGGTTAGCAATTAATCATTGTCGATCGTCATTATTAAACTTCGCTCCATTTATTCATTAAATTAAAAATATGACGATAAGGTTAAACAAAGTAACAAGAGATTTGAATGTAGGAATCACGACGGTAGTTGAGTTCCTCCAAAAGAAAGGGTATACCGTAGAGGCGAATCCTAATACTAAAATTAGTGAGGAGCAGTACGCCGTACTCGTGAAGGAGTTTAGTACGGATAAAAACCTTAGAATAGAATCGGAGCGTTTCATACAGGAGCGTCAGAATAAAGACCGCAATAAAGTATCGGTCTCTATTGATGGTTTTGAAAAAGAACCGGAAAAGCCAAAGGCCGAAGAAATGATCAAGGCAGTGGTTCCGGAAGATGCTCGCCCGAAGTTTAAACCTGTCGGAAAAATTGATTTAGATAAACTCAACAGTCGCAAAGTAGAAAAAGAAACGGTGAAAGAAGTGGAGAAGACGGAGCCAGCTCCTGTGGTCAAAGAAAAGAAAATAGAAGTACCGGTGGTGGCAGAGGAGAAGACTGTTATTCCTGAACTGAAAGAAGAGAAAAATGTAACACCAGCTCCTGTCGAGCCCGTTAAACAAGCGGAACCGGTAGTTGAAGCAAAAGCAGTAGTAGAGACGAAAACTGTGAAAGAAGTAAAAAAAGAGGAGCCGAAACCTGAAGCTGCGCCAATCAAGGTGCAACAAGCGGTAGTTGAGAAACAAGAAGAAGCTTCTGTCGAATCAGAAGATGCGTCGAAAGAAGATGAAGTGTTTAAGATTCGCCAGCCTGAATTAGGTGCGAAGATTAACGTAATCGGCCAAATCGATTTGGCGGCACTGAATCAGTCCACTCGTCCGAAGAAGAAGTCGAAGGAAGAAAAACGTCGCGAACGCGAAGAAAAAGATAAGGTTCGTCAGGATCAGAAGAAACTGATGAAAGAACAAATCATAAAGGAAATCCGTAAGGAAGACAATAAGCCAACGAAAGGCGGTAGTAAAGATGCAAGTGGAGATAATGCTGCTAAGAAGAAACGTAACCGGATCAATAAAGAAAAGGTTGACGTAAATGTAGTAGCTTCCAACTTTGCAGCCCCAAGGCCTAACAGTCAGTCGGGTAATAAGCCTGGTGGAGGAGCCGCTGGCGGAGGCGCTGGAAGAAAGAACAAAGACCGGTTCAAGAAACCTGTAATTAAGCAGGAGGTTAGTGAGGAAGATGTAGCTAAGCAAGTAAAAGAAACTCTGGCTCGTCTGACAACCAAAGGCAAAAATAGAGCAGCTAAGTACCGTAAGGAAAAACGTGATCAGGTTTCCAACCGTATGCAGGAACTGGAAGATCAGGAAATGGCTGAAAGCAAAGTATTGAAATTGACCGAGTTTGTAACGGCTAACGAGTTGGCAACCATGATGGACATCACTGTCAATCAGGTTATCGCTACTTGTATGAGCATTGGTATGATGGTATCTATCAACCAACGTTTGGACGCGGAAACAATCAACCTGGTTGCTGAAGAGTTTGGCTTTAAGACCGAATATGTGAGTGCCGAAGTGGCACAAGCTATTGTGGAAGTGGAAGATGATCCGGAAGACTTGGAACCACGCGCTCCGATTGTGACCGTGATGGGACACGTTGACCACGGTAAGACTTCTTTGCTCGACTATATTCGTAAAGCAAACGTTATCGCCGGTGAGGCCGGAGGTATTACGCAGCATATCGGTGCATATAATGTGAAGATGGAAGACGGACGCCGCATTACGTTCCTGGATACTCCGGGTCACGAAGCGTTTACTGCGATGCGTGCTCGTGGTGCTAAAGTTACCGATATTGCCATCATTATTGTGGCAGCGGATGACAATGTGATGCCACAAACCAAGGAGGCTATCAACCACGCCATGGCTGCGGGAGTACCGATTGTATTTGCAATTAATAAAATCGATAAGCCTACGGCTAATCCGGAAAAGATAAAAGAAGAACTGGCTGGCATGAACTTCCTGGTTGAAGAATGGGGAGGTAAATACCAATCACAGGATGTATCTGCTAAGAAAGGTCTGGGAATGCACGAATTGATGGAGAAAGTATTGTTAGAGGCGGAAATGCTTGATTTGAAAGCTAATCCGAATCGTCATGCTACGGGTTCTATCATTGAGTCTTCACTGGATAAAGGACGCGGATACGTAGCTACTATTCTGGTATCTAACGGTACGTTGAAAGTAGGAGATATTGTATTGGCAGGAACTAGTTACGGACGTGTGAAAGCAATGTTCAACGAACGTAATCAGCGGAGCAAGGCTGCAGGTCCTTCGGAACCGGCATTGATCTTGGGATTAAACGGTGCGCCTGCTGCCGGTGACGTATTCCACGTTGTGGACACTGAACAGGAAGCACGTGAAATTACCAATAAACGCGAACAGTTACAACGTGAACAAGGACTGCGTACGCAGAAGATCCTTACACTTGATGAGTTGGGTCGCCGTATTGCACTGGGTAACTTCCAGGAGTTGAATATTATTGTTAAGGGTGACGTGGACGGATCAGTAGAAGCCTTGAGCGACTCGTTGATCAAGTTGTCTACCGAACAAATACAGGTTAATGTAATCCATAAGGGAGTCGGTCAGATTTCCGAATCGGATGTATCTTTGGCCGCAGCTTCCGACGCTATTGTAGTTGGATTCCAGGTGCGTCCTTCCGGAGCAGCTTATAAGATGGCTGAGCAAGAAGGGGTAGATATCCGTAAGTACTCGGTAATTTACGACGCGATCGAAGAAGTGAAATCCGCTATGGAAGGTATGTTGGCGCCGGTTGTGAAAGAACAGGTGACATCTACTATCGAAGTTCGCGAGGTATTCAACATCACGAAGGTGGGCTTGGTAGCAGGTTCTATGGTGAAATCAGGAAAGGCGAAACGCTCCGACAAGGCACGTTTGATTCGCGACGGTATTGTAGTCTTTACAGGATCCATTAATGCGCTGAAACGCTTCAAGGATGACGTGAAGGAGGTAGGTACTAACTTCGAGTGCGGTATCAGCCTGGTTAATTGCAATGACATCAAGCCGGGTGACATGATTGAGACCTATGAAGAAATAGAAATCAAGCAAACCCTGTAAGAAAGTAAGAGAATGAGAGTTGCGCTCTTATGGAGTTGTAACCTTAGATAAATAAAAGGTGGTATCGTGGTACTGTTTATGGAACACCACCGTACCACCTTATTTTTTATTAAAGTAGACAGACGTGACGACAATTGATGTTCTTATTCTAATTGTAATCGGTGCCGGTATTGTGACGGGATTCATGAAGGGATTTATCCGGCAATTGGCTTCCATACTCGGACTTCTTGTAGGGTTATTGGCGGCAAGGGCTCTGTATACTCCGCTGGCTGAAAAGATCTGCCCCACAGTGACAGAGTCGATGACGCTAGCCCAGATACTAGCATTTATCATGATATGGATTGCGGTCCCCCTGATCTTCACATTGGTGGCGTCTTTACTGACCAAAGCCATGGAAGTTGTTTCGCTCGGGTGGCTGAATCGTTGGTTGGGTAGCGGCTTGGGAGCACTTAAATTTATGCTTATCACAAGTCTGCTTATTTGCGTAATAGAATTTATAGATTCGGATAATAAGTTAATTAGTGAAACAAAGAAAAGCGAATCATTGTTATATTATCCGATGGAAACGTTTGCGGGGATATTTTTTCCCGCTGTAAAAGAGATGACACAACATTATATATTGAAAAAGTGATGCAACAAGAAGAACCTAATAAATATGTAAAGGAATTCACGCAAGAGAAGTACAAATACGGTTTCACGACCGAGGTACATACGGATATCATTGAGGTAGGACTTAATGAAGACGTCGTTCGCCTGATCTCTTCGAAGAAAGAGGAGCCCGAATGGATGCTGGAATTTCGTTTAAAAGCGTACCGCCATTGGCTGACGCTGAAGATGCCCACATGGCCGCATCTTCGTATTCCCGAAATCGATTATCAGTCTATCTCCTACTATGCCGATCCGACTAAAAAGAAAGAAGGACCGAAAAGTATGGATGAAGTAGACCCTGAACTAATCAAAACATTTAATAAACTGGGCATTCCGCTGGAAGAGCAGATGGCACTCAGCGGTATGGCGGTAGATGCTGTGATGGACTCCGTATCCGTCAAGACCACCTTCAAGGAAACACTGATGGAGAAGGGCATTATATTTTGCTCGTTCAGTGAAGCCGTGCGCGAGCATCCCGATCTGGTTAAGAAATACATGGGCTCGGTAGTGGGCTATCGTGATAACTTCTTTGCGGCTTTGAATTCCGCGGTATTCTCCGACGGTTCATTTGTGTATATTCCCAAAGGTGTACGTTGTCCGATGGAACTTTCCACCTATTTCCGTATCAACGCGCGTAACACAGGACAGTTCGAACGTACGCTGATAGTAGCCGAGGACGACTCGTATGTTTCCTATTTGGAAGGATGTACCGCTCCGATGCGTGATGAGAACCAATTGCATGCAGCAATTGTAGAGATTATCGTGCACGACCGTGCTGAAGTGAAATACAGTACCGTACAGAACTGGTATCCGGGCGATGCTGCAGGAGTAGGAGGTGTTTATAACTTCGTGACCAAGCGCGGTAACTGCAAGGGTGTGGATAGTAAGCTCTCCTGGACACAGGTAGAAACCGGTTCGGCCATTACCTGGAAATACCCTTCCTGCATTTTGACCGGTGATAACTCGACGGCAGAATTCTACTCGGTCGCAGTGACTAACAACTACCAACAGGCGGATACAGGAACTAAAATGATTCACCTGGGAAAGAATACGCGCAGTACGATTGTAAGTAAAGGTATCTCTGCCGGACGTAGCGAGAACTCCTACCGGGGGTTGGTACGTGTATCCGAAAAAGCGGATAATGCCCGTAACTACAGCCAATGTGACTCTTTGCTGTTGGGCGATAAGTGCGGTGCACATACATTCCCTTACATGGATGTCCGTAACGAAACGGCCATTGTCGAGCATGAAGCGACTACCAGTAAGATCAGCGAAGATCAGATATTCTATTGCAACCAGCGTGGTATTTCCACCGAAGATGCTGTTGGGCTGATAGTCAATGGTTATGCGAAAGAGGTACTGAATAAACTTCCGATGGAGTTTGCTGTGGAGGCGCAGAAACTACTGACCATATCACTGGAGGGAAGCGTAGGATAATGAAGAAGTTAGAAAAAAATACAAATATGTTAGAGATAAGAGACCTGCATGCCAGCATTAACGGCAAAGAGATATTGAAAGGCATCAACCTATCGGTGAAGCCGGGCGAAATACACGCCATCATGGGACCCAACGGTTCGGGAAAGAGTACACTTTCGTCTGTTCTGGTTGGTAATCCCGCTTTTGAAGTAACGAAAGGAACTGTAACATTCGATGGGAAGAATCTGTTGGAACTCAGTCCCGAAGATCGCAGTTGCGAAGGTATCTTCCTGAGCTTTCAATATCCGGTAGAGATTCCGGGTGTGAGCATGGTCAACTTTATGCGTGCGGCCGTGAATGAACACCGCAAATATAAAGGTCTTCCGGCATTAACTGCCAGCGAGTTTCTGAAGCTGATGCGTGAGAAACGCGAAGTGGTGGAACTGGATAATAAACTAGCTAGCCGTTCGGTGAATGAAGGCTTCTCCGGAGGTGAGAAGAAACGGAACGAAATCTTCCAGATGGCTATGTTGGAGCCGCGTCTCAGCATTCTGGACGAAACAGACTCCGGCTTGGATATCGACGCTTTGCGTATTGTAGCCGAAGGTGTGAATAAGTTGAAGACTGCGGAAACCAGTACGATTGTGATTACGCACTACCAACGCTTGCTCGATTATGTTAAACCGGACATTGTACATGTACTCTATGAAGGCCGTATTGTAAAAACAGCCGGACCGGAACTGGCGTTGGAGTTGGAAGAAAGAGGATACGACTGGATTAAGAAAGAATTAGGAGAATAACAATGAGTGTAGAACAACAATATATAGATCTTTTCTCGCAAACGGAAGCTATGATCCGCAAGCACAGTGCCGAGCCGCTAAACGCGCTTCGTGCTACTGCCTTTGCCGATTTTCAGCGTCAGGGATTTCCCACGCGTGCGTTAGAAAAGTACAAGTATACGGATGTGAGCAAGTTCTTCGAGCCCGATTACGGATTGAATCTGAATCGTCTGGAGATACCGGTCAATCCGTATGAAGTGTTTAAGTGCGACGTGCCCAATATGAGCACCTCTTTATATTTTGTGGTAAACGATGCGTTCTATAACCAATCCTTGCCGGCTGACGAATTACCCAAAGGAGCTATTTTCGGCAGCTTGCGGGAGGTAGCCCGGCAACATCCGGAGTTGGTAGAGAAATATTATGGAAAGCTGGCCGATACCTCTCAGGACGGAATCACGGCTTTCAATACCACATTTGCCCAAGATGGAGTTATCTTCTATGTGCCGAAGAACGTTGTTGTGGAACGTCCCATTCAGTTGGTGAATATCCTTCGCGGAGATGTCGACTTTATGATGAACCGCCGTGTACTGATTGTGCTGGAAGAAGGCGCGCAGGCACGTCTGTTGATTTGCGACCACGCTATGGACAGTGTGCACTTCCTGACAACTCAGGTAGTCGAAATATTTGCCGGTGAGAATTCGGTACTCGACGTTTATGAGTTGGAAGAGACCCATACCCATACCGTTCGCTTCAGTAATATGTATCTCAAGCAAGAAGCGAACAGCAATGTGCTGTTGAATGGCATGACACTGCATAACGGTACTACCCGCAATACAACGGAAGTACAATTGGCTGGTCAAGGCGCGGAAATCAATCTCTGCGGAATGGCTATCGCGGATAAGACTCAGCATGTAGATAACCATACGATTATCGATCATGCCGTGCCTAACTGCAACAGCAACGAACTCTTTAAATACGTTCTCGACGATCAGTCGGTAGGCGCCTTTGCCGGACTCATACTGGTACGTCCCGACGCTCAGCATACCAGCTCACAACAGACTAACCGCAACCTATGCGCTACCCGTGAGGCCCGTATGTACACACAGCCACAACTCGAGATCTATGCCGATGATGTGAAGTGTTCACATGGGGCGACTATCGGTCAGTTGGACGATAACGCGTTGTTCTATATGCGTTCGCGTGGTATTGCCGAGAAAGAAGCCCGTTTGTTATTGATGTTTGCCTTTGTCAACGAGGTAATCGACACCATCCGGTTGGATGCGTTGAAAGACCGTCTGCATTTGTTGGTAGAGAAACGTTTCCGCGGGGAATTGAATAAATGCCAGGGATGTGCAATCTGTAAGTAAGCAAAGCCTATGTACGATATACAAAAGATAAGAGAAGACTTTCCGATACTGAGCCGTACGGTTTATGACAAGCCGTTGGTCTATTTCGACAACGGGGCAACTACACAGAAGCCCCGTTTGGTGGTCGACTCCTTGGTAGACGAATACTACTCAGTCAATGCCAATGTGCATCGCGGCGTACACTATCTCTCGCAGCAAGCTACCGAATTGCATGAAGCATCTCGGGAGACGGTACGGGAGTTTATTAATGCCGGCAGCATAAACGAGATCATCTTTACCCGTGGAACGACAGAAAGCATCAATCTGCTAGTTTCCAGCTTCGGCGAGGAGTTTATGGAAGAAGGTGACGAAGTGATTGTTTCCGTTATGGAACATCACAGCAACATCGTTCCTTGGCAACTGCTTGCTGCCCGCAAGGGGATAGCCATTAAAGTTATTCCGATGAATGACAAAGGCGAACTGTTGTTGGACGAGTATGAGAAGTTGTTTTCCGAACGGACCAAGATAGTCAGCGTTACCCACGTGTCCAATGTGCTGGGTACGGTCAATCCGGTGAAAGCGATGATCGCTACCGCCCATGCGCACGGAGTACCTCTGTTGGTCGATGCCGCTCAGTCCATTCCTCATATGAAGGTGGATGTGCAGGAACTCGATGCCGACTTCCTGGTATTTTCCGGACATAAAGTCTACGGACCTACCGGAGTTGGTGTACTGTATGGCAAAGAGGAGTGGTTAGACCGACTTCCACCCTATCAGGGCGGGGGCGAAATGATACAGCACGTCTCGTTTGAGAAGACCGTGTTCAACGAACTTCCTTTCAAGTTTGAAGCCGGAACGCCCGATTATATCGGAACAACCGGACTGGCTAAAGCATTGGATTACATTACCGCCCTCGGTCTGGACCAGATAGCAGCCTATGAACATGAATTGACTGTTTACGCTACGCAGCGTCTCAAAGAGATTCCGGGTATGCGGATATTCGGCGAAGCAGCTGAGAAGGGAGCCGTAATCTCTTTCCTCGTAGGTGATATCCATCACTTCGATATGGGAACTCTGCTCGACCGATTGGGCATTGCTGTGCGTACCGGACATCATTGTGCACAGCCTTTGATGCAGCGACTGGGTATTGAAGGAACGGTGCGTGCTTCGTTGGCGCTATACAATACGAAAGAAGAAATAGACGCTTTGATTGCCGGCATAGAGCGGGTAAATAAGATGTTCTAATGTAGAAGTTAGGAGATATAAAAGCGTTGTTTCTTAAGGAAATGACGCTTTTTTTGTTCTAAATGAAATTTTTTTCTTCTCTTTTGCATCAAAATGGACTTTCTTGACGTCTAATAGCAAAAGACAATAGATAACCAGTTGTAAAACGTATGGATACTTTTAATCGATTTATGAGGCGGGAGGAGTATGATGTGCTCTGCGCCTTCATCAAGGAGCACGGTATTTTGAAAGAATATAAGAAGGAAGCGTACTTTATTGCAATGGGTGCACATGCCTGTAAGCTAGGTATCGTCCTGAAAGGTTGTTTTCGTTATTATACATATGACGCAGAAGGGCGTAATAGTACGATAACCTACGGCTTTGTCGGCGATGTGGTTAGTAGCTATTCTTGCATGATGATGAATTGCCCTTCGGTAGTATGTATCGATGCACTCGACGATTCGGAAGTAATCGAGATTACCTATAGCCAGTTGATGGAGCTGTACCAGGAATATCCTCAACTCAGAGCGGTCATAGCCGAAGTCTTGCTTTTGCAAAGATGGAAAGAGAACATTGAGATCAAGAGTGGTTCCTTGCATGGACGATACCAATCATTGAAAGAACGCTGTCCCCGGATCGAACAATTGATCAGCCAAAAGGAAATAGCCTCTTTTCTAGGGATTACCCCCGAATACTTCAGCAATTTGCGTAAGAAACTAACCTTAGAAGAAGCCAAGGATATCTCCTAAAGAATGTTAATCCAGATGGTACTTAAGATAGTTTAAGAAGGAAGCACTTTCTTCTTTTTATCTTTGTCGGACTTAAACAATTAACTGGTAAGGAGATTAAATCTCTCTCTCTTAAACTCGAACAAGCAGCTACACTGAAATTAATGTCAGTGTAGCTGCAACTTTTTCAGGAGCTTAGGCGTCTAATCTACAAAGTAAATCATTAAAAATAAGAGAGAATATGTTAGTAACAACTACTCCCATTTTGGAAGGGAAACGAATTGTGAAATATTATGGGATTGTTTCCGGAGAAACGATAATCGGAGCGAATCTGTTCCGTGACTTCTTTGCCAGTGTTCGCGACATTGTGGGTGGACGATCGGGATCATACGAGGAAGTCCTCCGGGAGGCTCGGAATATCGCTTTACAGGAGATGCAGGATCAGGCAGAGAAGATGGGTGCGAATGCAGTAATCGGCGTCGATTTGGATTACGAAACGGTGGGAGACAGCGGAAGTATGCTGATGGTAACTGCCAACGGAACTGCCGTCCGGGTAGAAGATTAGTTTTCAATAAGGTAACCTCATAGGCTGAGGCGGGGTCGGAATGATACACCTGCTTCAGTTTTAGACTTAGACTATTCGTGTATAAGACCGCCCCTTAACAAACACTTCCATCATTTAGGTTGGTGAAAGCGTTTGTTAAGGGGCGGTTTTTGTTATTCCGCTGTTAGTTCAATAACGCGGCTGAAGGTTTGGTTCGTTGTGAACGTGTTCAAGCCTACTTTCATCAGGTAATCGCCTGAGTAGGTCTGTTCGTTAGCTTTCAGACCCGACTTGGCGTTTGGCATCAGGTTAATCTCCTTCACCCTGTAGTTCTTCGCAGGGTCCAATCCTTGCAGCTTTACGGGAAGCAGTTTCTCCCCATAGCGCGGGTGAATGTCATAGCTGAAAAGAACAGCCTTATTCCGGTCCGAAATCGTATACATCACGGCCATGTGATTGCCGTCGTAGGGCGAAACCAAGCGATACTGACTACCATCAAGAATAGCGGGTTTCAGACGTTTCCAGTTAGCCACCGCCTCTTGGCAGTAAGCCAACTCATCGGCTCTAAGTTCTTTCAGACCCAAGTCGAAGCCCAGTTTGCACATACTGGCAACATCGGTGCGGAACTTGACACTGGTGTTTTTGTTCCAACTCGTCACGTGGGCACACATCGCTTTCGCGGGGAAGACCTGCGAGAAACCCCATTGGATGAACAGTCGTTCTACGGGATCGGTGTTGTCACTGCACCAGAACTCGGTGTAGTATTTCAGTGCTTCGTAATCGCAACGTGCCCCGCCACCCGAACAAAGCATCATCGGCACGTTGGGGTACTTTGCTTTCACGCGATTCAGCACGTTGTAGATTCCCCGTACGTGGTCGATGTAAAGCTTGCCCTGCTTGTTTTTCAGATAGGGTGAGTAGATGTTGGTAATGGGTGAGTTGCAGTCCCATTTGAAGAAAGCTACTTCGGAATTCTCGGTCAGAATGCGGTCCACCACGCCGAACACAAAGTCTTGCACCTTGGGGTTACTGAGATCGAGCACCAATTGGTTGCGGTAATAGTACGTTTCCCGGTTGGGTAATGTAATCGCCCAGTCGGGATGCTTCTCAAACAATTCACTCTTCGGGTTCACCATCTCCGGTTCAATCCAGATGCCAAACTTAACACCCGCCTCCTTAGCCGACCGGACAAGAGCCGGAATGCCACCGGGGAGTTTGGAACGCATCACCTCCCAGTCGCCCAGTCCGGCACGGTCGTTGTTGCGAGGGTGCTTGTTACCGAACCATCCGTCGTCGAGCAAGAACATATCAACGCCTAGGTGTTTGGCCTCTTTCATCAGTTCGCCAAGCAATTCCTCGTTGAAGGTGAAGTGGGTGTTTTCCCAGTTGTTGAGCAGCGTCAGGCGGTCGCCTTGTCCATCCTTCAGCTGATATTTGCGTGCCCAGTCGTGGAAGTTGCGACTCGCTTCGCCTGTGCCGGTATTGCTCAGGGTGAATATGAATTCAGGAGTCGTAAACACTTCGTTGGGATTGAGTTCGTATTCAGACGCATACGGGTTGATGGCGGGAATGACGCGGAGTACGCCGACGTTATCTACTTCAAACGTGAACTGGAAGTTGCCGGTCCATCCCACAGTGCCCAGCATAACACGTCCCTGTGCCTCCTGTGCCGGTTGGTCTAGTCCCAACTCAAAGAACGGATGCGTATGCATAGCGGCACGGCTGCCTAATTTCGTTTCGAGCACCTTCTTGCCGAATTGCAACTGCTGGCTACTCATCTGAGCCTCCTTTGCCCAGTCACTGCTAAACTCGGTGAGGTAGTAGTTGGCGTGCGAGAAATACAGCATGGTTGAGGCGTAACGCCATAGATTGACTGGTTTCTTCTCCATGTGCTTGATCTCGCTCCACGTCTTGATTACATTCTCTTGCGCGTATGCTACGTAATGCAGCGTTACTTCCACCGGATATTGATCGTCTTTCAGGCGGATGGTTGTCTCCGTTCCGCCATTTACCGCCTTCTGATCGGAAGAGATGTAACGCAGAATGGTACTCGGGTTTCCGTCGGTGTGGGTGATGGCAAGCGCCGGTTCAAAGTAATCTTCCGCACCCGAACCGGGATAAACTTCCCAGCCACGGTGGATACGCTTCCGTCGGTTCCACCCTTCACATAACTGGAGAGGTGGCGAAGATCTTGTTGGTTTACTAGCTTGTCGCCCAGATAGGCTTGATAGAGACGGCCATTGGGGGCAACTTGTAAGATGAGGTAGGTTTGCTCCGTACCGATACAGATTTGCTTCTGTTCTTGTCCGTTTACGTGTGTCAGGATAAACAGGGAAGCCAGCAATACAAGAATTTTTCTCATGATTGTAAGGTGTTATTTATAGGGTATTAGTTGATTAGCATTGCTTATATCCCTGCAAATATAATGAATTATCTTCATCGTGCTTGCTGCCGGAATAAATACTTTGAGTCTATTTTAGGGGAATAATGCACATTCCTTGTCTGTGTGGTAGGAGTTGGTGCGCTTTGTCCTACGATTGTTCTCTGGCTTTACAAAATGACACTTTGTATTTCGGGCTTCGGTTGCTTGCGTTTTTTGGCCCCAACTAGGGAACTGTTTGTTTGGAGGGGCTTCTGCCGAATTAGGGTGCACGCACGTTGGCAGCTTCTCGCCCTTTTCGCCAAACTGGGGATTGGTCTATCGCAAGTTTGCCTTCGCTTTGGATGCTGTTTGCTGTGTGATGCTTTCTTTTGTGTGTTTTGAAACAGTCTCGATTGGCTGAGCAACTAGGAGTTGAAAGCCGATTATTTGCTGTTTTACACCTCGGGAACCGCTTCTTTCCCCCGGGCAAACACTTCTTTACCCCCGGGCAAACACTTCTTTACCCCCGGGCAATCGCAATTTTGCCCCCGGGATAAGCTTAGTTTGCCCAGGGGATAAGTATAGTTTGCCTCCGGATCAAGTATACTTTGGTCGTCAAACAAGTATACTTTGCTCGCAGGGTCACTTTTTCGGTTCCCCAGAGGAGCTTTACTTCTCTGGATGGAGATTAATAGCGAACGGGCTTGTTAGCTATTCGCTTTTTATTCAATCCTTGTGATAGGTGGATGGTTGTTTTACTGACTATTTGCGGATTTTGGTTCTTCCTCCTTTGGCCCCTGACTTTCTTTGTGGAATTAATTTATTAAGTGTCTTGGTTCCTGAATAAAACAGTAAGCAGGTTGCTCTTCTGCTAACTGTTTTCTATTCGATAGAAAATGAAAGGTTTACTTGCTTTTCTCATTGAGATTCCATATATTTAGACCCATAAAAACCTATAAAAAAGAAAACTATGGATAGCATTCTTTTCTGGCTAGTTCCGGTTGCTTCCGTACTAGCCTTGTGTTTTGCTTATTATTTTCATAAGCAAATGATGAAAGAGAGTGAGGGAACTCCTCAAATGATTAAAATTGCAGCCGCTGTGCGCAAAGGTGCAATGTCTTATTTAAAACAGCAGTATAAAGTTGTTAGTTACGTTTTTCTAGTTCTGGTCATTTTGTTCTCCATCATGGCGTATGGCTTCCACGTGCAGAATGCTTGGGTGCCTATCGCTTTCCTTACGGGAGGTTTCTTCTCCGGATTAGCTGGCTTCTTGGGCATGAAAACGGCCACCTATGCTTCGGCACGTACGGCGAATGCCGCCCGTCGGTCACTTAATGCCGGCCTGCGAATAGCTTTCCGGAGTGGTGCCGTAATGGGTTTAGTTGTCGTTGGCTTGGGACTACTCGATATATCTTTCTGGTATTTATTGCTTAACGCGGTCATTCCGGCCGATGTAATGACGCCTACTCATAAACTCTGCATCATAACCACTACCATGCTTACTTTCGGTATGGGAGCTTCTACGCAGGCACTCTTTGCTCGTGTGGGTGGTGGAATCTATACCAAAGCCGCCGATGTGGGTGCCGACCTGGTGGGTAAAGTCGAAGCGGGTATTCCGGAAGACGACCCACGCAATCCGGCTACCATTGCGGATAATGTAGGCGATAACGTAGGCGACGTAGCGGGTATGGGGGCCGACTTATACGAGTCATACTGCGGTTCTATCTTAGCAACTGCTGCCCTGGGTGCTGCCGCTTTCATCCATTCGGGTGATACGATTATGCAATATAAAGCGGTGATTGCTCCGATGCTGATTGCTGCGGTGGGCATTCTGCTCTCTATTCTGGGCATCTTTGCCGTTCGTACCAAAGAGAATGCAACGATGAAAGATTTGTTGGGCGCATTGGCGCTTGGCACGAACCTGAGTTCGATACTGATTGTCGGGGCTACATTCCTTATCCTTTGGCTACTGAAACTCGATAACTGGATGTGGATTTCCTGTTCGGTGGTAGTCGGTTTGTTGGTAGGGGTAGTTATCGGGCGTTCTACCGAATACTACACCTCGCAATCTTATCGACCGACTCAGAAGCTGAGCGAAAGCGGGAAAACCGGCCCGGCTACCGTTATTATTTCCGGTATCGGTCTGGGAATGCTTTCCACTGCCATTCCCGTAGTAGCGGTTGTTATTGGGGTTATTGCCTCTTATCTGCTGGCTGCCGCGGGTGATCCTGCTAATGTGGCCATGGGACTGTATGGGATTGGTATTGCTGCCGTGGGGATGCTCTCCACACTGGGAATTACATTGGCGACCGATGCCTACGGACCGATTGCCGACAATGCCGGAGGTAATGCCGAAATGTCGGGACTTGGTGAAGAGATTCGCAAACGTACCGATGCTCTCGATTCACTGGGAAATACCACAGCGGCTACCGGTAAAGGGTTTGCCATTGGTTCGGCTGCGCTGACCGGATTAGCGTTGCTGGCTTCATATATAGAGGAAATTCGTATCGGGCTGACCCGTTTGGGAAGTACCGACCTGCTATTGCCTAATGGCGATTCGGTAACGGTTGCCAATGCTACCTTCCTCGATTTCATGAGCTATTATAATGTCACCCTAATGAATCCGATCGTATTGGCGGGTATGTTCCTCGGGTCTATGATGGCTTTCCTGTTCTGCGGACTAACTATGAACGCAGTAGCACGAGCAGCAGGACATATGGTGGACGAAGTACGCCGCCAGTTCCGTGAGATTAAAGGTATTCTCACCGGTGAGGCGGAACCTGATTATGAGCGTTGTGTCGAGATCTCTACGAAGGGTGCTCAACGGGCCATGATCGTACCTTCACTATTGGCTATTATCGCTCCCGTGGCTACCGGACTCCTTTTCGGTGTTCCCGGTGTGATGGGCTTGCTGATTGGCGGATTGAGTAGTGGATTTGTTCTCGCCATCTTTATGGCGAATGCCGGTGGTGCATGGGACAATGCGAAGAAGTACGTCGAGGAAGGTAATCTCGGCGGTAAGGGCGGAGAAGTGCATAAAGCAACGGTCGTGGGCGACACTGTCGGCGATCCGTTCAAAGACACCTCCGGTCCAAGTTTGAATATATTGGTGAAACTTATGAGCATGGTGGCCATCGTTATGGCGGGGCTTACCGTTGCTTGGAGTTTGTTTTAATTGATATATAAAAGGGTTTGTTTGAATGTGGGCAGCTGGAAGAAATTCCGGTTGCCCATACTTTTTTAGGGCGTATCTATCTCCATATAAGGTGTTAGTCTTATTTTTTCTTCTAATTGTAGATTGGTGCCTTTTAATTTGTTTTATACCTGATTGTTGCATACTTTTACGAATTACATTTAAATAAGGAAACTATGAAACAAGTAAAGTCTGTATCGCTACTCGTATTGGCGATGGTGTTGGCTGTAGGTTTTGCCTCTTGTAGTGATGACGAAGAGGTACTTCAGTGGAATGAATTGCCGGGAACATGGGAATGTATAAGCGAAAAAGGATACGTGTACTTTAAGGATTATCCGGAACGGTGTAATGAGTGGAATAATGAGAATCCTCGACTATTAGGTACTATAGCTGTATTTAGATCTGACGGAACGGTCAAATTTAATGCATCTGAAAGTGAATGGATTCTGAAAGATAACCTACTTACACTCATCCATCCGCATTTGGGTTCCCCATTAGAAATAGCCTATACAGTCTTGAAGCTATCCTCCGACAAACTTATTCTGGAAGAGTTCAATACTGGAGGTGAAGATGATTATACGTGGAGGTATTGGAATAATCTGACGTTTCAGAAAGTGAAGTAAATAACATAAGAATGGGAGAAGGGTGCTTGTGGGAGCACCCTTTTTTTGTACTTTTGCTGAATAAAATTTATTGAGATGCTATTGCCCTATTTAAATAAGGATCTGGTAGAAGCCGGATGTGATGAGGCCGGACGAGGATGTTTGGCTGGTGCGGTCTATGCCGCAGCGGTTATTCTGCCTAAGGATTTTAAGAACGAGTTGTTGAACGACTCCAAGCAACTGACCGAGAAACAACGCTATTTGCTTCGTGAAGTGATACAGCAAGAAGCGGTTGCCTGGGCGGTAGGGTGGTGAGTCCGCTAGAGATAGACGAGATCAACATTCTGCGTGCTTCTTTTTTGGCTATGCACCGGGCTGTCGACCAACTGACTGTTCGTCCCCAACACTTACTGATTGACGGGAATCGATTCCATAAATACCCTGATATACCTCATACAACAGTCGTGAAAGGAGACGGGAAGTATCTCTCCATTGCGGCTGCATCTATTTTGGCGAAAACCTACCGGGACGATTATATGAATCAGTTGCATGCCGAATACCCAATCTATGATTGGGATCATAACAAAGGCTATCCCACCAAGAAGCATCGGGCGGCTATTGCCGAACATGGGACGACTTCTTATCATCGGATGACGTTTAATCTGCTTGGCGACGGACAGCTCTCACTCACCTTTTAGCTTAAATCGCTTCTCGTCGTGTTGTTCTTTCACATACATAAAGACTATTGACTGACCTACGGAATACCGTGGTTTTGTCCTATATAGGCTAAATAATGTTATATTTGGCTTGCTTATGTTATCGTAAGGGTCTATATTTGCATCTTTATTAACATAGATTAAAGTACGTAAAGAATGGTATCTTGTAAACTCTCTCCTCTCTCGAAGCTCATCGGAGCCTTTTGTATGATGTCAATATGGGCACTTAGTGTAAACGCGCAATTTCTTCGAACTTCCTATTTTATGGAAGATACGCACTACCGGATGCAACTCAATCCGGCTCTAACTCCGACCCGGGGGTATTTCAATATTCCCGTTATCGGTTCGATTAATGCAACGGTCGGCTCTACTTCATTGGACTATCAGGATATCATCGACATTATTGATGATAGCGATAATTTCTACACAAATCCGAAGTTCTTAAATCGGTTGAAAGATAAGAACCACATTAATGTGAATGTCGCTACAGAGATCCTCTCTGCCGGTTGGTACAAGGGGAAAAACTTCTGGTCGGTTAATGTAGGACTCCGCACGGATATTGGAGCCACCCTGACCAAGTCTATGTTCGACTTCCTGAATGAAATGGATGTTATTGAAGATAACTGGCTAAACAGTGCTTATGACATTAGCGGGCAGAAGATGAATGTTAATGCCTATACGGAAGTCGGCTTGGGTTATGCGCGTGCTATTAATAGCCGCCTGACTGTTGGTGGTCGTGTGAAGGCATTACTGGGTATTGGTAATATGAATCTGAGAATGAACGAGGTTCGGATGAGTGCCAATTTACCAAGTGACGCCCGTATCAATGAGTTTCGGAATATGGGGCTGGATGATGTGAATACGGAAGCTAAAGTTAATGCGTTGCGAAATGAATTCAATAATTATCATGCCCTTCTAGCTGTAGACGCTCGCCTGGAAAGCTCGTTTAAAGGTTTGAATCTGGAAGAAGAAGTAAATGAACCTAGATATATTTCGGATATTGATTTCGAGAATAAGGACTTGGGTATTGCCGGTTATGGCTTTGGTATTGATCTGGGTGCTTCTTATAAGATAATGGATAACCTGACGGTATCCGCTTCTATACTTGACTTGGGCTTTATCTCTTGGTCGAAGGGTAGCACACAGATTGCTAACGCTAATGCTTCCGGAATTGATCTGAAAGGTAGTACCTACACAGCAGGTATCCCGACTGATCCGGCTGTAATTGAAGCGGACCCGCAAGCTACTCTGGATATAATTGAAGCGAACCTCAACCGTCTGGAGAGCGATGCGCAAGGATATATGGATCGTGTAAGCGGTGGCGATGTGCTTGACTACGAATTATTGCAACTCCGCAAGGAAGAAGCGACTAAGTCTCGGAAGTCAAGCTTAGCCTCTACGGTTGTGCTTGGAGCTGAATACGGCCTGTTGGATAATAAACTGGGACTAGGCCTATTGTCTACAACTCGTTTCATGAAACCTCAGACTCTTTCGGAAATAACCTTTTCTGCCAACTATCGCCCGAAGAATTGGTTCAATGTAGCATTGAGTTACTCAGTTATCCAGTCGGCAGGTAAGTCGTTCGGACTGGGATTGAAGTTGGGACCGGTGTTTCTGGGGACCGACTATATGTTCTTAGGGAAAGATTCTAAAACAGTCAATGGGTTTGTTGGTATATCTGTTCCTCTTGGAAAGAGAAAAACAACCTAAAATACAAATATCTTCTTACTTCGAATCGCTCTACTTGACGAAAAACGTATAACTTTGCGGTCTGTCTTTTTAGTATCCTTTGAGAAAAGAGGATCTAAAAGACAGATCGCATTTTCATTAAGGGGGCCGAAACAAATAGATAGTTATGTCTGGGGAGCTGATCTTTATCGTTTACTTATTCAATATATTCGTAAGCCTGTTTGTGGGAGTACTCCTGCTGGCAGTTAAAACAGCACCCCAGCTGAAAAAGCAAATCTATCACCGGGCTAAGATATTCCTGGCTGTGGCTACACTTCTAAGCGGAGTCGGCAATTCGTTGGTCTTGCTCTTTGGTATGGAGAACGAAACGGTCGATTTCTTTTCGCTTGTGTCTATGGTGGTCGCGGCCTTTCAGGCTTGCCTTTTCACGTTTCTGGTACTCATCCTTTTCCATTCCCCGTATGTCAGCCTTCGCCATATGCTGAAACATCTGACTCCCACCTTGGTATTCATACTTGTTTATCTCGTTGTAGTTTTCTTCCGGGCCGATGTGCAAGTGTATTCCATTCCCGACTTTCTCAATCATATCGGCAACCCGGCTTTGGCTTTGCGAGCAGGCTTTGCACTCGTTTACGTTGGGCAGCTTGTTGTTTATACCCGGCTGTTTCTGCGTGAACGCAGAATTTATATGGCGAAGATTAATGACTACTTCTTATACTGTGGGCGAAGCAACATCCTGGGCCGACTATGAGATTGTTGGAAATGGAGGTGCACTCACATTTATTGCTTGGCACCCTGTGGTATAGTCAATCCGGGTGGTGAATACTTCCATGTTGCCATGGAAGAGAATCCGGACCTTCTACTTACCGACCCTGTCACGGTGAATAAGGGGGAAGCAGTACGTTTGACTTTTCGGCATGCCATGCATCAGTTGGTTGTAAAGCTATCGAGTAGTGTTTATAATGCGACCCAACTTGCCGGTGCGGTAGTTAAGCTCGATCGGTTTATGATGCGCTCCACGGCGGTGGTTGATTTTCAGCATGGTACGGCATTCGCTCACTCGGATTATAATACAGAGTATCCTGCCCGTATGGGAAGCAACTGTTCTTTTATTATCGCTCCCCAAGACTTGCATGATGCAGGGCACCCTTGGATAAATATCGAAATAAACGGAAAGAGTTATACGTATCCGGTTCCGGTTTCCTTACCGGGCAATGATGCTTCGATTCCTCTTCGTTTGGGAAGTGGTAGCATACGCACACTAAACTTATCTCTCGACAGTAATGCGGTTACGCTTGCGAGTACTACGGTCTCTGAGTGGGAGGTAAAGTAAATTGATTCTCTAGTTCTCAAGTTTATATCACTCATGGGGGAGTGGTGAATCGGATGAATCTTTCATCTATGCTCTCGATTGGGGTAATGAGAAGCCTTCCTGTAGCTGCATCTCTTCGCGGTTTACAGGAAGGCTGATTATGTATAGAATGGTCTGTTCTCGGAAGTCCGGGATCAGAACCAGCGGACCTTTCGGAATATAAAAAAGGCTAGGGCAGATAAAACGGCTGAGCACAAAATGATCAGCGCAAAGGCATGAGGCATCTCTTCCAGGTGAATATTTACGTTCATTCCGTAAAAGCTGGCGATCAGAGTCGGGATCATCAATGTGATGGACAGGCTTGTCATGCGTTTCATGATGGCATTCACATTATTCGAAATAATCGAAGCGAAAGCATCCATCGTTCCGGTGAGAATATCGCTGTAAATATTCACGGTACTGAACGCTTGCCTTAGTTCAATGATAACGTCTTCTACCAACTCATTATCCAGGTAGTCAGTGTCTTGAAAGATACTTTGCAGTTTACCGATCATGATCTCATTACCGCGAATGGATGTGTTGAAGTAAACCAGCGTTTTTTGCAGTTTCATCAGGCGGAGCAGGTCTTCGTTGCGTATGCTGCGTTCCAATGCTTTCTCAGCTGCACTGATATCTAAATTAATCTGTTTCAGGTACTTCAAAAACCATACGGCGGAAGAGTAGATGAGGCGGAGGATTAGATCCAGTTTGTTGCGTACCACAATCCCCTTTTTCCGTGTATGCTCGATGAAGTCGGGTAGTAAATCGCTTTTGTGATAGCATACAGACACTACAATGTCATTATTGGTGATTATACCAATCGGTACGGTTGTGAAAGGAAAACTTTCACCGGATTTGTCTTGAATGGGAATACGTAAAATGGTAAGTAGCCAATCTCCCTCCGTTTCGGTACGCGGACGTTCGTCGGTATCGGCAATATCATTCAGGAATGATTCGGGTACGTTCAGGGTTTGGGTTAGGAAATTGAAATCGTCTTTGTTAGGGCATACCACATTTACCCAACAATTGGGGAGCCATTGTGCTTTTTCCACAAAGCCAGCTTCACAATAAAGATATGTTCTCATCTTATTGCCTCCTTTCATTTGTTTATACGATCAGAGGCATTTGTCGGCAATGGCTCTGGTCGCTTTAATTAATACTATAAGTGCACGTTCGCGGGTTTGAATCGTCCATTTTTCTATTTGTTTTTATTAAAAGCAGCGCAAAGGTAGGGAAAATTGGGTAAATTATCACTTTAGCCCTGTTTTTTTGAAAGATCTTTTTGATTGCCGCTGGTCTCCTTTTAGCCGGAATTGAAGCCCGCATTGCCTTTGATTCGATACAGAGCCGGAAAGGTGCGGCTAGGGATGGGGTGGGTAGCTAAATCTTAGTCCTCTTATGACTCTTTCGACCTGCAACTTAACATAGATTAAAGGCTTACGTAACCATCTTTTTTTGTACCTTTGCACCCGAAAATCAGAGTGATAATTTAAAATTAGAAATATTATGAGCAAGAAAGCGCTTTTAGTAATCCTCGACGGATGGGGATTAGGTGACCAAAAGAAAGATGACGTAATCTTCAATACTCCTACTCCTTATTGGGATTACCTGATGAATACGTATCCAAACTCTCAACTTCAAGCCAGCGGTGAAAACGTGGGTCTGCCCGACGGACAGATGGGTAATTCTGAAGTAGGCCACTTGAATATCGGAGCCGGACGTGTAGTGTATCAGGATTTGGTAAAGATTAATCGTGCTTGTGCTGATAATAGCATTCTGAAGAATCCCGAAGTCGTTTCTGCTTTCTCTTATGCTAAAGCAAACGGCAAGAGTGTGCACTTTATGGGGTTAACCTCTAACGGTGGGGTGCATAGTTCCTTGGAACATCTTTACAAACTTTGCGATATCGCTAAAGAATACAGCATTGAAAATACGTTCATTCACTGCTTTATGGATGGTCGTGATACAGATCCGAAGAGCGGTAAGGGCTTTATCGAAGAGTTGGTGGCTACTTGTGAGAAGTCGGCCGGTAAGGTTGCTTCGATCATCGGTCGTTATTATGCAATGGACCGTGACAAACGTTGGGAGCGCGTAAAAGAAGCCTATGATCTGTTGATAAATGGCACAGGTAAGAAAGCGACCGATATGGTTCAAGCCATGCAAGAGTCTTATGACGAAGGCGTAACCGACGAGTTTGTAAAACCGATCGTGAATGCGAATGTAGACGGAACAATCAAGGAAGGCGATGTAGTGATTTTCTTCAACTATCGTAACGACCGCGCAAAAGAATTGACTGTTGTGTTGACGCAGCAAGATATGCCGGAAGCCGGTATGCACATTGTGCCCGGATTGCAATTCTATTGCATGACTCCGTACGACTCCTCTTTCAAAGATGTTCATATCCTATTTGATAAAGAAAATGTAACTAGCACTTTGGGCGAATACATCGCTGAGAAAGGCTTGAAACAACTTCATATTGCCGAAACAGAGAAGTATGCCCATGTGACTTTCTTCTTCAACGGTGGTCGCGAAACTCCGTACGAGAACGAAGACCGTATCTTGGTTCCTTCTCCGAAGGTTGCTACTTACGACTTGAAGCCGGAAATGAGTGCTTATGAAGTAAAAGATAAATTGGTTGCCGCTATCAATGAGAATAAGTACGACTTCATTGTCGTGAATTTTGCCAATGGCGACATGGTTGGCCACACCGGTATCTACGAAGCTATTCAGAAAGCGGTTGTTGCTGTAGACGCTTGTATTAAGGATGTGATTGAAGCAGCGAAGGCGCAGGATTATGAAGCGATTATCATTGCCGATCATGGAAATGCCGATCGTGCTTTGAATGAAGATGGTACGCCGAATACGGCTCACTCGTTGAATCCGGTACCTTGCGTATACGTAACCGAAAACAAATCCGCTCAGGTAGAGAACGGTCGTTTGGCAGATGTTGCTCCGACTATTCTGCGGATTATGGGGCTGGAAGTGCCAGCGAAAATGGATGGTCAGATCCTCATCAAAGGTTGAGGCTGGCTAACTAAGAAATAGTGGATGAGCCTATGTCTTGTCCGTGATGGAATAAGGCCGTCTCAGAATAAAAATGAGGCGGCTTTACTTATCAACCGCAGTCCCCTTCGTGCAACAGATTATCGACTTCTACTTCATTCTCTCGACCGATGAGGACGAAATAAGAGGATTCTCCTTGTACGTTATTTAGAAAGTGAACCATTGTTAGGGAAACTTGTTTTGGATTGGGCTGCGTTTTAAGTAGGTTCTCGGAAGAGGGCTTGCGAATGGAAACTGCCTTTGGGCAATAATTAATTGGATATGATTCAGATTGATGATGTAGTGATTTCACTCGATGTGATTCGGGAGAAATTCCTTTGTGACCTAAAAGCTTGCAAAGGAGAGTGCTGTGTAGAGGGAGATGCCGGTGCGCCGGTAGAGTTGGAAGAAGTGGCAAAACTGGAAGAAGTACTGCCTGTTATTTGGGATGATCTTTCTCCGGAGGCACAGAAGGTGATTGATGAGCAAGGTGTTGTCTATACGGATAGAGATGGTGATTTGGTAACTTCTCTTGTAAACGGTAAAGATTGCGTTTTTACTTGCTATGATGAGACCGGATGTTGCTTTTGTGCGATAGAAAAAGCTTATCGTGCCGGAAAGGTTGACTTTTATAAACCGGTATCTTGTCATCTCTATCCGATCCGGGTAGGGGATTACGGACCTTATAAGGGTGTTAATTATCACCGATGGAGCGTTTGTAAAGCAGCGGTTTTGTTGGGCGAGAAAGAAAACCTGCCCGTTTATAAGTTCTTAAAAGAACCGTTGATCCGCAAATTCGGAGAGGCTTGGTATCAGGAACTGGAAGAAGCCGTTGTAGAGCTTAAGGAGCGTAATCTGCTCTAGCCTTTAAGTTGGAGTAGTAGATATAGAAAAGCGTCGGCACGAAGGATTTTCCTTCGCTTGCCGACGCTTCTTCGTTGTAAGATGTGAGGTTGGTTTATAAAAACGTATAATAAAAATTATGTATCGATATTCGCATAAGTTGCATTCTCTTCGATAAACTCACGGCGTGGACCAACGTCTTCACCCATTAGCATGGAGAATACGTAATCGGCTTCTGCTGCATTATCAATATTGATTTGCTTCAGCATGCGATGTTCGGGATCCATAGTGGTTTCCCACAATTGTTGTGCGTTCATCTCACCCAAACCTTTGTATCGTTGCGTGTGAATTGCACTCTCAGATCCGCCGCCATAGGTTTCGATGAACTTCTGACGTTGGGCATCTGTCCAGCAATACTCTTCGATTCTACCTTTCTTACAGAGATAGAGCGGGGGAGTAGCGATATACAGATATCCGTTCTGAATGATCTGCGGCATATAGCGGAAGAAGAAAGTCATGATCAGTGTGTCGATGTGAGAACCATCGACGTCGGCATCGGTCATGATAATGATCTTGTGGTAACGCAGTTTTTCGATGTTAGCCTCCTTGCTGTCTTCTTCTGTACCGATTGTTACACCTAGAGCCGTATAGATATTGCGGATTTCATCACTTTCGAGCGCTTTGTGGTACATCGCTTTCTCGACGTTCAGAATTTTACCACGTAGCGGCAGAATGGCTTGGAAAGCCCGGTTACGTCCTTGTTTGGCTGTTCCGCCTGCCGAGTCACCCTCGACAAGGAAAAGTTCACATTTAATCGGGTCTTTGTCGGAGCAGTCTGCCAGTTTACCCGGTAGTCCTCCACCAGACATCGGTGATTTGCGCTGTACCATTTCACGTGCCTTTCTGGCGGCGTGGCGGGCTGTTGCGGCTAGGATCACTTTGTCAACGATCATTTTGGCTTCCTTCGGGTGTTCTTCGAGGTAGTTCGTTAGAACTTCTCCTACGGCTTGGTCTACGGCTCCCATCACCTCGCTGTTACCCAATTTAGTCTTCGTCTGACCTTCGAATTGCGGTTCGGCTACCTTGATCGAAATAACGGCAGTCAATCCCTCACGGAAGTCGTCACCAGCAATATCTACTTTCACCTTCTCGAGCATTTTGCTATCCTCGGCGTATTTCTTCAGCGTACGTGTAAGAGCGCGGCGGAAACCGGCCAAGTGCGTACCTCCTTCAATTGTATTGATATTGTTGACGTATGAATGGATGTTTTCAGAGAAACCGGTGTTATACATGATTGCTATTTCAACCGGAACGCCCTGTTTTTCCGTATTCAGATAGATTACGTCATTGATCAGGTGTTCGCGTGAAGATTCGATGAAGCGAACGAATTCTCTCAGTCCTTCTTCGGAATGGAAGAAATCGCTTTTAAAACTTCCGTCTTCGTTTACCACACGTAGGTCAGTCAACGTAATACGCAGTCCGGCATTCAAGTAAGCCAGCTCGCGCATGCGGGAAGCTAATATCTTATAGTCGTAAACTGTTTCAATGAAAATAGACTTGTCAGGCCAGAACTGTTGACGAGTTCCGGTATGGTCGGACACACCTACTTCTTTCACATTGTAGAGTGGTTTACCGATTTCGTATTCTTGCTGATAGATCTTGCCATCACGTGATACCTGTGTGATCATGTGGCTGGACAGTGCATTCACACACGACATACCTACCCCGTGCAAACCTCCGGAAACCTTATAAGAACCTTTGTCGAATTTACCTCCGGCATGCAACACAGTCATAGCTACTTCCATAGCTGACTTTTTTTCCTTTTCGTGATAGTCCACTGGAATACCACGTCCGTTGTCCTGTACTGTAACTGAGTTGTCTTCGTTGATGGTCACTTCGATGTGGTCGCAGTATCCGGCCAGTGCTTCGTCAATAGAGTTGTCAACGATTTCGTATACCAAGTGATGGAGTCCCTTTATGCTGATGTCGCCAATGTACATCGCGGGACGTTTTCTCACTGCTTCAAGACCTTCCAATACCTGGATGCTATCCGCTGAATAGGCCCCGTTATTGGGAGTGATTTGTTCTTCGCTCATAATTGCCTTTCTAAGTTATAATAACAGAGCAAATATAGTGAAAATAGTTGATTCGGAGAAGAATAGAACGTGAAAAATACAGAATAGACCTTGATTCTCCCACTTATGGATGGATGGTTTTTGAATGTGCTTCAATGAGAAAAGGCCGAACCATTAGGTTCAGCCTGATAATATGTAGAATTTGTGTAGTATCTACTTAAATTAAGCGAGTTTGTTGATATAGATCGCTAACTTAGACTTCAGATTGCTAGCCTTATTCTTGTGGATAACATTTGTTTTAGCCAATTTATCCAGCATTTTTGTAACTTTCGGGTACAAAGCTGCAGCTTCTGTCTTATCAGTAGTAGCACGAAGTTTTCTAACAGCGTTTCTCATGGTCTTACCATAGTATCTGTTATGAATTCTTCTTTTCTCTTCCTGTCTGATTCTTTTCAGTGATGATTTGTGATTTGCCATTTTCGACTAATCTATTTTTTGGTTCTTTATTCTTTTTATTTGTAGCCCGTGGGGGAGTCGAACCCCCCTTTCAAGAATGAAAATCTTGCGTCCTAACCGATAGACGAACGGGCCATCCTTTGTCGCATTTCTGCGTTTTGCTTTCTTGAAACAAAGTTTGTTTCTCGATTGCGGATGCAAAGGTAAGAACTATTTTGATATTGGCAAATTATTCCTGAAAATATTTTCAATAAAAGTATCGGCATTCTTTACTGAGGTTTTGTTCTGTGTTGATTATCAGTGGTGTATGCGGTTGGCCTGCCTGCAAAAAACATTCTTCTTTAGGAAATGCTTGGTCGTATTCTTTTGGCTACGTCTTACCTTATATATATAGCAGCCTTCTAAACTCTCTGAAAAACTCAGTAATATTTTCTTGTGAGCTTGGTGATTCGTACTACTGTTCTACTCTTTTGGCAGCAGTTTGTATAGCTATTGATAATGGCAGCAGACTCTCTTTATTGGTAGTTTTGTTCTAAAACCAGCTCTTTCCAATAGGATGTTGCTTAACTGGGCTTTATTCTTGAGGATTTTTTGTAGTTTTGTTCCGGAATCGAAAGGATATGCTGCAAAAAACTAAAGGAATCGTTCTTCATACGCTCAAATACAATGATACTTCTATCATTGTCGATATGTATACGGAGTTGTCCGGAAGGGCTTCTTTTCTGGTATCCATCCCTCGTTCGCGAAAGGCAGCAGTAAAATCCGTTCTGTTTCAGCCATTGTCCATTATTGAGTTTGAGGCAGATTATCGTCCTAATTCTACCCTCTATCGGGTGAAAGAAGCAAAGTCTTTCTATCCTTTCTCCTCTGTGCCTTATGACCCGTACAAATCTGCTATGGCACTCTTTCTGGCGGAGTTCCTGTATCGGGCGGTTCGGGAAGAAGGGGAGAATGGATCTTTGTTTGCTTATTTGATGCATTCGGTTATCTGGCTGGACGAGTGTCGTGATGGTTTTGCCAATTTTCATCTTGTTTTTTTAATGCGTCTTTCCCGTTTTCTGGGCCTTTATCCGAATTTAGAGGATTATCATGCCGGGGATTATTTCGATTTGCTAAACGCTTGTTTCACCTCTGTACGTCCCCAACTTCACTCTTCTTATGTCAATGCCGAAGAGGCTGGGCGTCTTCGACAACTGATGCGGATGAATTACGATACAATGCATCTTTTTGGTATGAACCGCACAGAGCGTACCCGCTGCCTAACAATTATGAATGACTATTATCGGCTTCATTTATCGGACTTCCCGGCTTTAAAATCGCTGGAGGTCTTAAAAGAGTTGTTCGATTAATCGTTTGTCGGAAGATCGTTCTTTCCTTTCTCTCAGCATACTACTACAGCAGTATCGTTAACTTATGCAGGAATAAGGTGATATTTATTAATCCCCTTAACTGAGACCAGCTTGAAATCTAGGGATATAGCCTGCATCTACAAACGAATTAACCGGCAAAACACGCAATTTAAGCGAGCTACACAATGATACAACACTCTTATGTCATAATCACTTTTTGCTGTAAACGGCTGATTGATAGTTTGATATATTGCGTCTACTTTTCTCGGACTGATCTACTCAATAAATAATACCGGTTTCCGAAGACTGTGTACTTAGCAAAAACCTCCCGGTAGCTAGTAGTAAACAACTGGTAAAAAGCATTTTTGTCCATTCTATTTCCTGTTCCACAGTTGTGGAACAGCTGACTCACATATTGTGAAACACGTGTCCCACATAATGTGGAACAGTCGTCGCACATAGGTGCAACAGGAAATAAAAGAGAATAAACATAGAAAAAGACTGCTTATATCCGCTAATCGTTGCATACGATGCGGTTATTAAAAAGGCTTGTTTGGTGAATTGGAAGTTCTGTTTTGAGGGGAAGAAAGCAATAGCTATCGTTCCTCAGAATAAAATGATCGAAAAAAAGAAGGCGCATTGCAATTAGCTGATATACTGAATGATATGCAAAAAAGTGATTATGACATAAGAGTGTTGTATCATTGTGTAAAATGCTTATATCCCCCCTATACTTTTGTAAGTGATCGCTGATTGTCCTTTTCTTCGAGAAATTGGAGTCATTAGCCAGCTCTGCATCGGTTGTGCTGACACGAGTATGATAGATACGTGGTACTTGTCGTTTACACAAACAAAAAAGGATTGAGTGTAACCTATAGAAAGTTATCACTCAATCCTTTGTATGTAGTCTCTCTTGCGTAGCGAGCGTGGGAAGTTTATCCCAGAAGCTCTTTTACTTTGGCAGAGATGGCACGTCCTTCGGCTAAACCGGCTAATTTCTTAGAGGCAACTCCCATTACCTTACCCATATCTTTCGCATCGGTAGCACCTACCTCAGCTATGATTGCTTTGAGTGCGGCTTCTAGCTCTTCGGGAGTCATTTGTTTCGGCAGATAGGCTTCCATCACCTTTACTTGCGCTAATTCTTCGTCGGCAAGATCCTGACGGCTCTGTCCGATGTAGATTTCAGCAGCATCTTTCCCTTGTTTCACTAACTTCTGGATAATTTTTAGTGCGGCATCGTCTGTCAGCAGATCGTTAGCTCCCGGAGCGGTTTTAGCTTCGAGAAAGAACTTCTTTATATTTCTGAGCGTTTCTAAGGCTACTTTATCCTTAGCTTTCATTGCATTTTTAATGTCTTCGCTGACCCTATCAAATAAATCCATATGCTTATATATTAAATTTCGAATACTTGTTTCCGCTTCCTGTCCGTTCGTACGTGAGAAGCCTTAAAATGTAATCACTCCGTCGGTATCGATAGCCTCTTCGGTAGCTTCTTCCTCTTCAAGAGCGGCTTTCGTCTTAATCTTGGTGAGCGTCGTCTTGTCACGCAGATAAGTCGCTGAATCTTCTACCATGGCGATGATGTCATCGTTATCAAGATCTTCGGCATTAAAGAGATAAACGTGGCGGCGTCTGCGGATATTCTTACTTCCGATTCCGCTGGCGCTTTCTCCGTAGGCTTTGCGAATCCGTTCTTTGTTCTTTTCTTTCTCTTCTTCAAGCAGCAATTGGCGTTCTTCTTCTTCCTGGCTGCGAGCTTCGTGCAAGCTGTCCATGCCCGGAACGTCTTCTACGCCAAATCCGGTAGCAAGTACCGTGATCTTTACGTTTCCTTCCAACGATGGGTCCATAGCTACCCCCCAGATAACTTCTACTCCCTCGCGGAACTTGCTCATGAATTCGTGAACTTCGTTCATCTCCTCCATCATTAGTTCGGAGGTAGGGCAGAACGATACATTCAGCATAACTTTCTTGGCATTGAAGATATCGTTGTTGTTCAGTAGTGGAGAGTGTAGTGAATCGTCGATGGCTTTCGTAACTCGACTATCGCCTTCGCCAAATCCGGTACTCATGATTGCTACGCCGCCATCCTTTAAGATCGTTTTCACGTCAGCGAAGTCCAGGTTGACCGTACCGCGCATGGTGATGATTTCAGCAATACTTTTGGCTGCGATAGACAATGTATCATCCGCCTTACCAAAGGCATTCATGAAAGTTAGATCCGAGTAGATCTCGCGCAAGCGTTCGTTGTTGATGACGAGTAGCGCATCTACGTGTTGGGCAATGCGTTCGACACCGTCAAGTGCCTGAATAATTTTCTTTTCGCCTTCAAAGATAAAGGGGATGGTGACAATACCAACAGTCAGTATATCCATTTCTTTGGCAATACGGGCGATGACAGGGGCAGCTCCTGTACCTGTTCCTCCTCCCATACCTGCAGTGATAAACACCATTTTTGTTCCATCATTGAGCAAACTTTTGATGTCATCGATGCTCTCCTCAGCTGCGTCTCGTGCCCGTTCCGGTCGATTACCAGCTCCAAGCCCTTGCGTGATGCTCCGTCCCAATTGCAGTTTGATCGGCACGGGAGATTCGGCCAGTGCCTGATTGTCCGTGTTACAGAGAACGAATGTTACGTCATGTATGCCTTCCCGGTACATGTGGTTTACGGCATTACCTCCACCTCCACCTACGCCGATCACTTTGATGATCTTCGGTGAATCAGTTGGGAAATCGAATTGTACTATCTCGTCCATATCTTATAGAATTATGAATTACGAATTAAGGGTTATTTCATATCGTCGTCGGAGAAGATCTCCTTCGTCAACGAATCTATTTTGCGTTGTAGCCAGCTAGGGCCTGCGTTCTTCTTCGCTTCTTTTTTCGCCTCCTCTTTGGCTATTCTGGCTTCCTCTTTGGCAGCTCTGGCGGCGGCTCTGGCTACTTTATCTTCTTCCTCCTTTTGTTTGCGGGCAATCTCACTCTGTCTTCTCAGTTCTTCGTCATTCTCGAACATATCCGCCGGTTTGTTGAAGACCTCCGGATCTATTTTCGGAGCCATGCGGGGTGCCACTTCCGTCAGGCAGCAATTCTGATTGCCTTCAAACAGTAAACCGAAAATCGTATTTTGCGAACCGTCCTTTTTGAGCAACTCGCTGGGAGCATGTACGGTGTTGCGCGGTGATTTAGCGATACGTGTCTTTTCGACTTTGGCACGCCTGCGCAATACTTCATCGAGGTTTTTCAATGCTGAACCACCTCCGGTCATCACAATGCCGGCCAGTAACTTATCGTCATATCCTGACAATTGGATCTGGTTCCATACGTTGGCAACGATCTCCTCGGCACGAGACTCTACGATATTATTCAGTCCGTCTTGTTCGATTGTCTGATTCTCGTCGGATAATGTGCAGAGAGCCGGTTCTTCGTTCTCCTCTTCTTCGTAGAGCGCATCTCCGTAGGTTATCTTCAAGCGTTCGGCCTCTTCTTCTTCCAATTGCAAAGATGTAATATCATGCGTGATGCTATTACCTCCCAATGGCAATACAGTCAGGAAGCGAAGAATGTTATTTTTGTAGACTGAGACAGTAGTCGTATCCGCTCCGAAGTCAACCAGCGCACAGCCGGAACGACGCTCGCTCTCGGTCAGGACAGCATTTGCGGTAACCAGCGGGGCAATTAGTAAATCGGCAATATCGATACGAGCCTGGGCAAAACAGTTCTCCAGATTCTTCTTCACAGACGAACGGGCAACAATGTTCAGGAACCGGGCTTCGATGTGATTGCCGATCAGTCCGATCGGGCTGGCCTGCAAGATATTCCCTACCTTATACTCCTGGGGGGCTACATCTAGTATATCCATATCGACAACCGGAATGGCAATATTCTCGTCACCAATGGAGTTGACAAGTTCTTCGGTAATCTTAGTTTCCTCCTCAAGTTCACGGCTGATAACGTTGCGTACTGTACGGAGCGACTGTCCGCCGATTCCCACATAAACCCTGGCTATTGAATTCTTTAGTTCACCTTCCAGTTGGTTGATGATCGATGTCAGGCTCTGGGCGGTTCTATCCAGATTGAAAACCACTCCTTTACGGATGAATGTTGAAGAGTCCTCTTGAGCATAGGCTAATATTTGCATACTCCCGTCACTACTCTTTCTTCCGGCCACACCGGTTATCTTCGATGAACCCAGTTCAATAGCGGCGATAAATTCTGTTGTTGCCATATCTTTCTTATTTTTTTATTGTTCCCGTTTCGTACAAATAATCTGATTATTGAACTCCAGATTGATGCGCGAATATTTATTCCAACCCACCTGGTTCAATCCTTTTTCATAGAATATCTTCAGGCGATCCAGCTTTTCTTCAAAGTTTTCCAGCTTGCCCAGATAGACAATATGGTCGCCTACCCGCGGCACCAATTCCACCGTATGGTCGGGTAAAACGTTTACTTGTTCTATCTGCGCATCCCAGAACTTATTGTTCTGCAAAAATACACCAAACTTATATAAATCCTTCATTGCAAACGACTTTTCTACATTTCCGGTGACCACGACCCGGTGCGCTATACATTTTGCTTCGGGTGGCATGATCGTACTTTTGTTGTCGACATAGTAGTTTTCTCCGTTTGCACTCATCACTCTGAGTATGGGGATGCGCTGTGTAACCTCTATGCGTACTTTGCCACTGGGCGTTTTGTAACACTCCGCTTCATCGATCAACGGGTGTTTAGACAATTCTCTTTCGAGAGATTTGACAGAAATACGCTCCATTTTCTTTCCCACCGGATTGATTCCCTTCTTTTCGAGAAGGCCTTTTACTTCATTTTGGGTGATGAAACCGGCATAGGCAGTATCCTTGATAATCAAATCCAGGTCATGGCAGGTCTGATGAGCAGGCTTGCGATTAAAGGCCGTAATAGCTACGCAGAGGTAGGCTATAAGGACCAGCATGACAATGAATAGAAGGATTCTTTTTAGCATATACGTTATCGGTTTGCGAGTATTTTACATAGTTCGGGAGCGTAGTTATCAATATCGCCGGCTCCCAAGGTTATTAATACTTCAATGTTTTTATCTTTCAAAATGTTCAAAATTTCTTCTTTTTTGCACATACTCTTCTCGATTCCCGGTCGCAGGTTGTCATAAATCAACTTGCTGGTGACTCCGGGTATAGGCTCTTCACGTGCCGGATAAATGTCTATCAGGATTACTTCGTCGGCTAGCGAAAGGCTATCGGCAAACTCCCGGTAGAAGTCACGTGTGCGTGTGAAAAGATGCGGTTGGAAGACAGCCGTAATCTTCTTGTCCCGGTACAACTCGCGGATAGACAGCAAACTCTGTTTGACTTCCGAAGGGTGGTGTGCATAGTCGCTCAGAAAGACCAGACGATCAGTTTTGATCTTAAAGTCAAACCGGCGATCTACTCCCCGGAAACTAGCCATGCCTCGTTTAATCTCTTCGTCGGTAACCCCGTTTAAATGCGCCAAGGCCATTGCCGCTACTCCGTTTTCGATGTTGATACTTACCGGAACTCCTAGTTGGATATCATTGATACGCGTGTCCGGAGCAACAAAGTCGATGAAAATCTCTCCGTTACCAATGCGTATGTTCTCTGCATGAAAGTCCCCTTCATCCCTTGAATAGGTAAATACACGTACGCCTTCTTGCACTTTTGGTTTTAGTGAGACCCCCTTGCGGATAATCAAAGCTCCACCCGGTTGAATCAGAGTCGTATAATGTACAAAACTCTCGAGGTACGCTTCTTCCGTTCCATAGATGTCAAGATGATCGGGGTCGGTAGCTGTGATTACCGACATATACGGTGACAGCCAGTGGAAAGACCGGTCGAACTCATCCGCTTCGATAACTGTATACGGGCTTTTCTGCGAAAGCAGTAAGTTAGTGCCGTAATTTTTGGAAATACCACCTAGGAAAGCGGTACACTCCACATGTGACTGATGCAATAAATGTGCAGCCATTGTAGAAGTCGTTGTCTTTCCATGTGTACCTGCCACACAAAGCCCCTTGCTCGCATGCGTAATGCTACCTAACACTTGCGCACGCTTTTGGATTGCAAATCCGTTTTCGCGGAAGTAAACCAACTCGGCATGTTCATGTGGAACGGCGGGCGTCAGTACAACCAGTGTGTTCGCTTGATCCTTACATGCTTCGGGAATGAGGGCTACATTTTCCTCGAAATGTATTTGCGCACCTTCGGCAATCAAGCTTTCGGTCAATGGAGTAGGTGTGCGGTCATATCCGGCCACGACTTTGCCTTTCGACAGGAAATAACGTACCAACGCACTCATGCCGATACCGCCGGCACCTACAAAATAGACAGATTTTATGGTTTCAATATTCATTGTTTTCATTCTTTCTTTGGGGGACTTCATTAATTTTCTGTTTACTATCGGCCTGACTTCTCTGCCAACTGAATCACTTCCTGAGCGATGATACGAGCCGAGTCCGGTAATGCCAATTGAGCGATATGCTCACTCAGGGCCTGTAGCTTCGCCGGTTCGTTGACCACATCCAGGGCTACTTGCAGGAGTTTATGCTCCGCTTCGCTATCCTTCACATAGATAGCCGCCTGTTTGTCGACTAGCGCCAGTGCGTTTTTAGTCTGGTGATCTTCTGCCACATTGGGTGAAGGAACAAGAATAACAGCTTTATGCAACAGGCAGAATTCGGATATTGACCCTGCTCCTGCACGGGAGATTACGAGATCGGCCGCCGCATAAGCCGAAGCCATATCTTTAATAAAGTCCGAAACATACAAGTTCGGAATTTCGCCCGCTGCGCGGACAGCTTCCATTACCTGCTTATGATAGTACTTGCCGGTCTGCCAGATAAACTGAACATCACTATTCGCTTGGATGACAGATAAACCGGCTGTCAATGTATCGTTAATCGTGCGAGCTCCCAAACTTCCGCCTACTACCAGGATTGTTCTTTTACCCGGTTGCAGCCCGAATGTGCGGAGTGCTTCTTCTTTTGCAGGCATCCCTTTTGTCAGGTTCTGACGTACCGGGTTGCCAGTCATGATAATCTTATCCGCCGGAAAGAACTTTTCCATGCCTTCGTAAGCTACACAAATCTTTCGGGCCTTTTGTGCCAACAGTTTATTGGTCACCCCGGCATAGGAGTTCTGTTCCTGAATCAGTGTCGGTACTCCCATCATTCCCGCAGTCTTTAGAGTCGGGCCGCTGGCATAACCTCCAACGCCTACTGCGACCTGCGGGCGGAACTTCCGAATGATGCTGCGGGCTTTCCACTGGCTACGTGCCAATTTAACCAGCACCGCGAAGTTTTTCCACAAGTGTTTACGGTCGAATCCCGCAATGGGCAGACCTATTATTTCGTAACCGGCATCGGGTACACGTTGCATCTCCATTCTGCCTTCTGCTCCTACAAACAGAATTTGGGCATCCGGACGAAGCTCCTTGATGGCATTGGCAATAGAAACCGCCGGGAAGATATGTCCTCCTGTACCTCCGCCGCTGATGATGATTCTCAGCGCTTTCTTCCCATTCCCGTCTGGGGCAAGGGACGAATTGTTGCTTTCGAGTGTGTGCATATTCTCTTTCACTTCATTATATATTCGTCTACAAACTACTCAAACTTCTCGTCGCTGTTCAACACCTCGGCAGTAGGTTCGGCACCTAACTGTCCAACTGGATTCTCCGCTCCGGTCGTTATTTGTAGCTGTAGCTGTGCATCATGTTCTTTTTGCTCTTCCAATTGCGCGGTGTATCGGCTGACACTTAAAATCATACCAATATACGCACAGTTGATGAGCGTACTTGTTCCTCCCTTACTGATAAGTGGGAGTGGTTGTCCGGTGACGGGGAAAAGTCCGACTGCCACCATCATATTCAATATAGCCTGCGAGACCAGCAACAGGGCGATGCCCATGACCAGAAACGCTGGGAAAGTTCGTTCACACTTCTGCGCGATACGTCCCGCTCGCATCAATAGCCACAGGTATAGGAAAACCACAAATATACCTCCAATCAATCCCATCTCCTCAATGACGATGGCGAAGATAAAGTCGGAGAAGGCCTGACTCAGAAAGTCGCGCTGTACCGAGTTGCCCGGTCCTTTACCCACCACATTGCTCGTTGCAATGGCAATACGTGCGTGTGCGATCTGTGCGTCTTTGTCGATGTCGAATTTGGCGGCTGGCACCTCTTCATTATCAAAGAACTCCTTGATGCGGTTCTGCCAAGTCTCTGCACGGTGTAGTCCCGGTGTAGTCCGGAATGTCTTTACGGGCGTAAATAGGATTACGGTGATAGCAAGTGTTGCAAGTAATATCAATGTGCCGGTTAGCATCAGTAGCTTTTTCGAGGATACTCGCCCGATGCACATCATTAAAAAAACTACGCCAAACAACAACATGGCTGTTGACAAGTTCTCCGGAGCAATTAGTAGAATCACAAGCCCAGCCACAAGCATGATGTACTTGAACGCTTTCGGGTTCGCTCCGTCCTCATCCTGCCTTTTCGACAAGATAAACGAAACAGCGATAATGACCGCCATCTTCGCCAACTCGGAAGGTTGGAACTGTAAACCCATGAAAGTCATCCAGCGGGCGGCTCCATTTATACGGTCGCCTGTGATGATACCCATTAGCGTGACAAACGCCAACAAAACAATCGAAATCGGATATAGAAATACCGGAAATACCTGGAACCATCTATAGCGGATGTTATGCATTAGCACCACGACTAAAGCCCCTATCATTAGAATGATTGAGTGCTGCGTGATCGGTCCCCAGTGATCGCCACTTTTATACGTTAGCGTTGATGCTGCCGAAAATACCTCAACGATAGAGATAAGACAGAGGCAGAGGAAAATAATCCAGATAACCTTATCGCCTTTGAATATGTTCTTTAATAAATCCACGCTACTTAGTTGTTTCTTGTTTTATAATTCAGTCACGTATTTCTTAAACTGCTCGCCACGATCCTCATAGCTCGTGAATAAGTCGAATGAAGCACAACACGGGCTAAGCAAAACTGTTTCGCCTTTCTTTGCCAGTTTATACGCGGCCTCGACAGCATCCTGCATACCCGTGTTTACATCGGCAACCGGCAAGCCGAAGCGGTCGAAGAACTCGTGTAATTTCTCGTTGTGAAGTCCCAGATACACAAGTGCCGAGCACTTTTCGCGTACCAAGTCTTCTATTTCGGTATAATCGTTTCCCTTATCCTTGCCACCAATAATAAGTACAGTCTTGGTAGTCATACTCTGTAGCGCATACCAGCAAGAGTTGACGTTCGTAGCTTTTGAATCGTTGATGAAATCAATGCCCCGTACACGTGCTACTTTCTCAAGGCGATGTTCCACTCCTTTGAAGTCGGACAAAGCCTTGCGGATATTCTCATTGGTGATACCGGCCAGATTAGCAGAGATACCTGCTGCCAGCGAATTATAAAGATTATGCTGTCCCGTCAAGGCCAATTCCTCCTGTTCCATATTGAATGCGAGCGGTTCGGTGATTTTCACTTCATGATCTTCCACATATGCGATAGCACCTTCCTCTTTCACTGCGGCAAAGGGGTATAAATGCGCTTTCAAACCGTGTTTGGCCAGCTCATGCTTGATGATCGGGTCATCGTTCCAAAAGATAAAAGCATCTTCGGGAGTCTGGTTCTGCGTGATACGGAACTTCGCGTCTACGTAATTCTGCATGCAATGATTATACCGGTCCAGGTGATCCGGGGTAATATTCATCAATACCGCAATGTTGGCGCGGAAGTTATACATATTATCCAATTGGAAGGAACTCAGCTCGATGATGTAATAGTCGTGATGATCTTCGGCTACCTGCAAGGCCAAGCTCTTACCAATATTACCCGCTAAGCCTACATTCAGGTTCGCGCTTTTAAAAATATGGTAAATCAGTGAAGTGGTTGTCGTTTTTCCGTTCGATCCGGTGATACAAATCATTTTAGCATCTGTATACCGTCCGGCAAACTCTATCTCTGAGATGATTGGAGTACCTTGTTCTTTCAGTTTCAGCACGATCGGAGCTTCATTCGGTATGCCGGGGCTTTTAATCACCTCGTCGGCATTAAGAATGAGTTCTTCGGTATGATGTCCTTCTTCCCAGGCAATAGCGTGGCTGTCAAGGAGAGATTTGTATTTATCCTTGATGGCCGACATATCCGAGACAAACGTTTCGAATCCTTTTACTTTGGCAAGCACAGCAGCACCTGCTCCGCTTTCGCCTGCTCCTAATATTACAATTCTTTTCATTCCTAATCATGTGCGATAAAGTCCAATAAGTTGGGTGATAGCGCACATCGCTAAAAGTTAATAATCAAATTTATACTCTCAAATACTACTGATTCCCACTTGAAAGAAAGAATCAGGCGCCGATCTTCTGTCGGCTTATCTTATCTTCAATGTTATAATCGTTATCGCAGCCAGTACAATTGTGACGATCCAGAAACGAATGGTGATTTTGGATTCGTGAAACAACTGGTCCGGCTTGCTGAATTTCACGCTACATCCCGGTTCGATGATGCTCATCGATGTGCGGAAGTGGTCGTGAATGGGCGTTCGTTTAAACAAACGCTGCTTTTTGCCTTTTCGTTTTCCCGCTTTGTAATAGAAACGCTGCAAGATGACCGATAAATTCTCCACCAGAAAGATACCGCACAGTATCGGTATCAGTAACTCTTTGTGGATGGTAATTGCGAATACGGCAATGATACCACCGATTGTCAAGCTACCCGTGTCACCCATAAAGACCTGAGCCGGATAGGCATTGTACCACAAGAAACCGATCAGTGCCCCGATAAAGGCGCATATATAAATAACCAGTTCCTCGGAACCGGGAATATACATAATATTCAGGTATTGGGCAAACTCAAGATGCGAGGATACATAAGCCAGCACACCTAGTGTAGCTCCGATTATGGCCGAGTTACCAGCCGCCATACCGTCCATTCCATCATTCAGGTTTGCTCCGTTGGAAACAGCCGTCACAACGAAAATTGTGATAATGACAAACAAGATCCATCCGGCTGTTTGCGCATGTTCACCCATAAAGGAAACCAGATCCGAATAATCGAGGTTGTTACTTTTGAAGAAGGGGATCGTTGTTTGCGTCGACTTTAAATCGTTCGTACCATGTATAACCTCCATCTCCTGGCCGGGTTTATGAATCTCGATGTTCTCACGGATCACCACGCTCGGACTGAGATACAACGTCAATCCGACAATGAGTCCTAGCCCGACCTGTCCGATGATTTTAAACTTCCCGTGCAGGCCTTCTTTATCTTTCTTGAATATCTTAATATAATCGTCGGCGAATCCCAATGAACCCAGCCACACCGTAGTGATCAACATCAAGATCATGTAGGTGTTATGTAATTTCCCCAATAGGAGGGAAGGGATTAGAATAGCCACAATGATGATGACCCCGCCCATACTCGGAACCCCCACTTTGCTGACTCCGAACGGATCGATTTTGGCATCACGCTGTGTCTCCGTAATCTGCTTTCTTTTGAGTAGATTGATGAACTTGTCACCCCAGATGCTCGAGATGAGCAAAGATAGGATAACGGCCATCAGAGCACGGAATGAAGTGTAACCGAACATACCCGCTCCGGGAAAATTAAGCTTATGAAGCCATTCAAACAGATAGTATAACATAATTATCCAAATATTTCTTTTAGTACCTCCTTATCATCAAAATGATGTTTCACTCCCTTGATCTCCTGATAATTCTCGTGGCCCTTACCGGCAACCAGAATCACATCTCCTTTTTCAGCCAGCATACAAGCTGTACGGATCGCTTCTTTGCGGTCGGCAATGCTGAGTGTCTTTTTCATATCCTCTGCATCCAATCCGGCCAACATATCTTTGATGATATCCTGCGGTTCCTCGAAACGAGGGTTGTCTGATGTGATAATGACCCGGTCGCTGGCTTTCGCAGCCTCCTTAGCCATTAGCGGGCGTTTGCCCTTATCGCGGTTACCGCCGGCACCTACTACGGTGATTATCTTACCTTGTCCTTCGAGAACGCCGTGAATCGCGTTCAGTACATTGATGAGTGCGTCCGGTGTATGCGCGTAGTCGACGATGGCAGTCACGCCTTCGGCCGAACGAATGGATTCGAAACGTCCGGCAACCGGATGCAGTGTGCTGAGAGCTATCAACACCTCCTCCTCTTTCTTGCCAAGCAAGACCGCAGCTCCGAATACAGCCAGCAGATTGGAAGCGTTGAACTTACCGATAAACTGAACTGCGAGTTCGTGATTGTTGAAGTCGAGTAACATTCCCTCGAAGTGTGATTCCAACAAGCGGCCTTTAAAGTCGCACAGACTTCTTAGCGAATAGGTGTAGACCTTCGAACGTGTGTTCTGAGTCATAACCAAACCGTTCTTATCGTCCAGGTTGGTCAGGCTGAAAGCATTCTTCGGCATATCGTCGAAAAACTTTTTCTTCGCTTTCAGGTAGTTCTCTACCGTTTTATGATAATCGAGGTGGTCGCGTGTCAGGTTGGTAAAGATACCTCCGGCGAAAATGAGCCACTGATTCGTTTCTGTGCGATGGAGTGTGAACTGACTTCCATAAAGACATACTTGCAGCCGGCATCCGCCATCTCGCCCAGCAACCGATTCAAAGTAATCGGGTCTGGTGTGGTATGTTCGGTTGGAATCGGTTGGTCGTCAATGTAATTGCATACGGTTGAGATCAATCCCGTTTTATAACCGAAATAACGGAAGGTATTATATAATAAGGTAGCGATTGTTGTTTTGCCGTTTGTTCCGGTAACTCCGACCAACTCCAGTTTGGAAGTCGGGTTCCCGTAAAACGTCGTAGCCACCTTGCCTACTGCACTTTCACTATCCTTCACCTGAATGTATGTGATTCCGGTAACTAATTCTTCCGGCAAATCCTCACAAAGAATGGCAACTGCCCCTTTCTCGATGGCTGTTGGGATATACGCATGCCCATCGGTTTGCGTACCGCGCATGGCCATAAACAAATGTCCGGGCGCTACCTGACGAGAGTCAATGTTGACTCCGGTTATCTCTATATCCGAATTTCCGGTCACCTGTACCGGTTGGATTGCTTTTAGTAATTCGTTTAATAACATCGTTTTACTTTCTAAAATTCGTTATTCATTAATTGGCCATTATCAAGGTAATCGGCTGCCCCTTCTTGACTACTGTCCCGTTGGCAATCGATTGACTTTTTACTTTTCCTACTCCCTCCAGACGAACTTTCAGTCCTTTGCTCTCCAGTAGGTAAACCGCATCTTTCGCACCCATACCTACAACGCTCGGTACAAAGTTCTGCATGATGCCTCGACTTTCCAAAATCACCGCTTGCGGTGCCGGGTGCGTGTTACCCCATACTTCTTTGCCTGAAGAGGAGATCTCGCCTTGCGACTTGATTTTCAGTTCATCCAACACATGCTTGGTCAGTCTCATTTCGCCGGCTTTCACGTCCGGAATAACAACCGTATTCGTGTCGATGGCGTTCGTCAGCGGGAGACGTAGGTCTTTCGCATACACTCTCTCTGCTATTTTGCTGAACACGCTTCCTGCCATTAACCCTCCCGATGCCGGGAGCCCCGGTTTCTGGATGGAAACAATCATGCTATATTTAGGCGCTTCAGAGGGGAAATACCCACAGAAGCTCACTAGGTAGTTCGTTCTTCCGGTTTTATATCCGGCGGCACCTTGTGAAACCTGTGCCGTACCTGTCTTGCCTGATACGTGGAACTGCTTGCTTCCGGCCGGTTTGGCAAGTCCTTCACCTACCACTTTCCGCAAGATCTCACGCATCTGTGCCAGTGTCTTGTCCGAACAGATCTTCGGATTGATCACTTCCGTTGGAAACTCTTTGATTATCTCACCGTCTTTTACTGCCGCTTTGACAAATCTCGGGCGTATCGATATCCCGTTGTTTGCAATGGCATTGTAGAATGTCAGCAGGTTGATCGGTGGGACTTGGGTCTCATAACCGATACTCATCCAGGGTAACGTTGTTTTAGCAAAGTACCGTTCTTTCGGTCCACGGATATTCGGTTTACCTTCACCGGCTATTTGTAGCTTAAGTGCTTGGTCGATACTCAACCGTTTCAACCCGTCAACAAACTTTTGGGGATTGCCGGAATAGTACTTATCGATGATGCTCGATACTCCGACGTTGGATGAGACCTCGAGTATCTCGGTTACCGTCAGATTGCCGTATCCGCCGCGGTGCCAGTTGTGGTCTTTCATCGGCCGGCCGTGCATCATTTTGACTCCGTTGCCTGTGTCAATGACATCGTTCGGTGTAATCTTCCCATCTTCCAGAGCTACCATGATCGAAGCGGTCTTGAATGTCGAACCCGGCTCCATCATATCGCTGATCGCGTTGTTGCGCACTTCATAATATTCTCCGTCCTTGCCCTGAGTCATGTTGACTATGGCCTTTACGTCTCCGGTAGCGACTTCCATCAGAACGACTACTCCGACTGTGGCGTTCAGTTCCTTCAATTTGTCGACCAATGCTTTTTCGCAGATATCCTGCATGCCTACATCGATACTTGTAATCAGGTCACAACCATCGACGGGGGGGATGTCGACGATGTTGAGGTATTTATTCATCACTTTCTGGCGATGCGTTACCCCATCACGTCCTTTCAAGATGGTGTCGAAAGCCAATTCGATTCCGTTTCTGGCACCTTTGGCCGTATCGGCATATACATCGCCGAGTGTACGCGTTGCCAATGAACCAAAAGGCTTTTTACGCTGATTGTAGCTAGCTCCTTGAAACCACCTTTGTAGCGATTGAGGGAAAATACCGGTAAACGTTTGACTTCCTTGTATTGGATGTACGAAATACGTTTCGGGTAAATCAGGTAGTTACGGCTTTTCGTCTGACGACCCTTCTTGAGATGCGCCTTGAATTGCCCCACGCTTCTATCAGGGAATATCTTATTGAGTCCGATACAAATAGAATCGAGGCTTGCTTTAAAGAGAGAGTCTCTTCGTGCCTGGTCTTTGATCCGGCGTTTATCGTCTTTTTCGCCGGACATGAAATCCATGTAAATTCGATATTCGGGCAGCGAGCTTGCCATCAGCTTGCCATCGGAAGAGATAATGTTACCCCGGTTGGGTTTCACTGTCACGTTCTCTTTTACGAAGCGATCAGCAACCTCCTGCCAGTATTGTCGTTCGGCAAACATCGTTATGCCTGCTTTTACTACAATAAACACCCCGATCAGCGCCATCAGTAAGATGACGATGAAGTAACGGGTCATTATTTTCTTTTTGTTGACTGCCACAATTCTTATCTGTTAAAACTCTCCAACCTACTTAATAAGGTAAGGTGGATTGGTAGAGGTTTGCAAATCACTTTCCTTACTCGAAATATAATCCTCAATGCGCGATTGACGACTCTTCTCCATTAACTCGGAGCTACGTGTCAATGCATCATATTTAATATCTATCAGTTCCTTTTTCAGCTGATCGATTTCGATCTGTTGCTGCTGACTGGCATACCGATTGTGGATGTAAAAGATAATAAGCACCATAATCAGTACCAGCAATCGAACTTGGCGACGGAAAAAATCCGTAGCCAAAATATCGCCTCCCAGAATACTCTTCCACGAGGTGCGGTTTTTCTTCTTGGTGGTTTCCTCTATCTTTTTATTTACTCCTGCTTCTTCCATATCTCAGTCCTTCCTCCTATTTCTTTTCCGCAATTCTAAGCTTGGCACTTCGTGATCTCGGATTGCGGGCTATTTCTGCTTCGTCCGGAATAATCACTCGGTTGTTCACCAATCGGAACGGAGCCTGTATGTTTCCGAAAAAGTCCTGTGTCATCTTTCCCTCCACATTGCCGGTCTTCATGATATTCTTCACCATCCGGTCCTCCAATGAGTGATAAGTGATGACAACCAGTCGTCCCCCGGGCTTCAATGCTTCGGTAGCCGCTTGCAACATCTCTTTGAGTGCGTCCATCTCCCGATTTACCTCAATGCGTAGCGCTTGGAATACTTTGGCCAATTCTTTTTTCTCTCTTTCGCGTCCGAAGAGCGGTTTGATTATTTCCAGAAACTCGCCGATCGTTTGAATCGGTTGCACGCTTCGGGTTTTCACGATAACAGAAGCTAACTTGCGGCTGTTCTTCAGTTCGCCATATAAGTAGAACAGGTCTGCCAGTCGTCCTTCCTCATACGTGTTGAGCACATCGGCTGCTGTGTCGCCGGCCCGTTTGTTCATACGCATATCCAATGCGCCGTCGAAGCGAAAAGAGAAACCTCGTTCGCTGTCGTCGAAGTGATGGGAGGAAACTCCCAAGTCGGCAAGTATGGCGTCCACCTCCTCGATACCGTGGTAGCGGAGGAAGTTGTGTAGGTAGCGGAAATTGCTGCGTACAAAGGTGAAGTGTGGGTTATCCACCAGATTGCGTTCGGCATCCTCGTCCTGATCGAAACCCAGTAGCGCCCGCCTGTACTGAGTCGCGACAGAATCTCGCGCGAGTGTCCACCTCCGCCGAATGTGACGTCTACATACACCCCGTCGGGGCGGATGTTCATGCCGTCAACACTTTCTTTCAGTAGCACAGGTACATGATATGTCAGCTCATCTTTCTCCATCTTCTCTATTATCATCATTCATAATTTCTTCCAGTGCTGAACCAAACTCTTCGGGCGACATGAACGGTTGTTCGGTTCGTTCCTTCGCCCAAATTTCGATTCTATTATCTACCCCAATGAAACGTATTTCATTGCGTATGCCGCAAATTTGCAGATACCGCTTAGGTATCAGTATGCGTCCGTTGCCATCGGGGGTAACTATTTCTACGTCGCTGACGAACTGCCTGAAAATGAGTTGGTGTTTACTGTTCCATTTGTTAAGTCTGCTGCGTAGCTCATTCAATTCTTCGTTCCAAACGCTTTCCGGATAAAGTGTCAGGCAGTCCTGGAATACGTCTTTGCGCATAATAAGCCTCTCCTCGGAGGCAGCTTGCAACTGCTTCCTGAAAGTGGCGGGAATGAACACTCTTCCTTTGACATCCGCCTTGGCTTCAATATTTCCCAAAAAACGTATCATTCACCTTAGTATATTAAACGGCTGTAAAATTAGGCATTTCCCCACAATTCCCCACTATAATGAACGAAAATCTTATAAATAAGTTTTCAACCGAATGTTAAAAGTCTATTTTGCTGAAAATGAGGCTATTGGGAGCCTCCGTTACGGTGGGGGATTCATATACGGTGAGATGATGATTGCCTTGTTCGGAAATTTCAAACTATCTAAGTCGCTTATGGGGGAAGAGAGTTTTCTGGTAAAGAAAGCTTAGCCTTGCTTTGAAGGCGTTTGACGAGGTTTGGTGGTGGAAATTAGTTGTTGGTGAAATTGCTTTCAGCTTTCAGTTTGTTGGGTAAGTGCCTTATTATGTGCTTGTTCATCCTGAAGGTAAAGCCGGAAGTGGTTTCATTCCTTTGACTCGCTCTTTTGTCGGATTTATTTCCTGATAACACCGGTGTCTCGGCTGCTCTTGCGGATGGAATAGGGGGTGGATCGGCTGGTATGGTTCAAAGAGCCAGACTTTTATTCAGTAGCCCAAGGCTGATTGGTGTCCAACTCAGGTCGGCCGATCGGCCAACTTAAGTCGGCTAATCAGCCAGCCCGGGTTGCTGCCGGAGAACTGCCTTGTCGGATGTTGCTTTTAGCTGTTTTATTATAGGGGTAAAATGAAAAAGTAGCAAGAAGAACGAGTCTGTCTTGCTACTTTAATAATTACACAACTAAAAACTGTACGAACTATTTAGTCTGAAATCGAGTTTGTGGTTATATGAAACCTTATCGGAAATCTTTCAATTCCCCCTGCAACTTCTGGCGGGTAAAGAATATACGACTTTTCACTGTGCCAAGCGGAAGATTGAGCTTCTCGGCTATTTCGCGGTATTTAAATCCGGAAACGTGCATGGCAAATGGAACTCGGTATTCTTTGGGAAGCGCATTCACTACCCGGTGCATCTCTTTTAAATCGTATGCTCTTTCGGTACTTTCGTAACTAGAATCTTGCGGCAGATTCAGGTGGTAGAGGTTTTCTGTCTGATCTACGAATGTCTGGTCACGAACTACTTTGCGGTAGTTGTTTATAAAGATATTGCGCATGATGGTATACATCCATCCCTTAAAATTTGTGTCGGGTGTATATTTCTCCTCATTATCAAGTGCTTTCAATGAGGTTTCCTGCAACAAATCGTTTGCTTCTTCGCGGTCGGTTGTCAGTTTATAAGCAAAACGGAGCAATTCATCTTGTACTCCTACTAAGTCTTTTCTGAAGCTTAAACTTTTCATAATCGTTGCTTTTAAAAAGTGGGTAATTCGTTTGTCTTTTTGACTGTGCAAATTTATGCCTTTTTCTAAACATTGGAGGGGTGGAATCAGACTTTATTTAGGGGGTAATCTATCAACTGACTATTTTTATACCCTTTTTGACCAATTTTGGGTGTTCCTTTTTTCCTCTGAAAGACATTATTCCTGCATTTTCTACTGATTTATTGCGATTAATTAAAAAGAACCGTTAATTTTGTGGCATCTTTTTTATTTGAAAAGAATGGCTGATGACTCTTTGTTTTTGATTGATGTTGATGGAATACTTCGAACTAAGGCTTCGAAGCACTACAAGTATATACCTAAGTTTGTTATCTCTTATTTGAAGAAAATCACTCACCAAGATGAACTCAATGTGTTCTTGGAAGAGTCGAAAGGTAAAGTCGGTGTAGACTTCCTCGAGGCTTGTATGGATTTTCTGGACGCTAAAGTCGATGTGAAGGGATTGGAAAACTTACCGGAGGATGGCTTGTACACTTTTGTTTCTAATCACCCGCTGGGTGGACAGGACGGAGTGGCGCTGGGCTATGTGCTTGGAAAACATTACGATGGAAAAGTGAAGTATCTGGTTAACGACTTGCTGATGAACTTACACGGATTGGCGCCGCTTTGTATTCCCATTAATAAAACGGGGAAACAGGCTAAAGACTTCCCCCGAATGGTGGAAAAAGGCTTCCAGTCCGACGATCAGCTGATAATGTTTCCTGCCGGACTTTGTTCAAGGCGTCAAAACGGTGTAATCAAAGATTTAGCGTGGAAGAAAACTTTCGTGGTGAAGAGTGTACAGGCACAACGAGATGTGGTTCCCGTACACTTCGGAGGAAGAAACTCCGATTTCTTCTATAATCTGGCAAATATTTGCAAGGCGCTGGGAATTAAGTTTAATATAGCCATGCTGTATCTGGCAGATGAAATGTTTAAGAATCGCCATAAAACTTTCACCGTTACATTTGGTAAGCCAATTCCCTGGCAGACTTTTGATAAGTCGAAAACCCCTGCCCAGTGGGCAGAGTACGTGAAAGATATTGTATATAAATTGTAAAAGGTAGAACAACTATAAGAAGGAATATGGAGGAAATTATTAAACCGGTAAGCAAAGAACTGTTGAAAGCCGAACTCACAGACGACAAACGCTTGCGCATGACGAATAAGAGTAATAATCAGATTTATATTCTTACTCACGAGAGTGCGCCAAATGTGATGAGGGAGATCGGACGCCTACGCGAGGTTGCTTTCCGTGCCGCAGGAGGAGGAACAGGCTTATCGATGGATATTGATGAGTACGATACAATGGAGAATCCTTATAAGCAACTGATTGTTTGGAACCCTGAGGCGGAAGAAATCCTCGGTGGATATCGCTACTTGCTGGGAACCGATGTTCGGTTCGACGAAAAGAAGGCTCCCATTATGGCTACTTCTCATATGTTCCGTTTCTCGGAAGAGTTTATAGAGGAGTATCTTCCTCAGACAATCGAACTCGGACGTTCATTTGTTACCTTGGAGTATCAGTCTACCCGTGCCGGTAGCAAGGGGTTGTTCGCGTTGGATAATTTATGGGATGGGTTGGGAGCTTTGACGGTTGTCATGCCGAATGTGAAGTTCTTCTTTGGAAAGGTGACCATGTATCCCAGCTACCATCGTCGCGGACGCGATATGATTCTATACTTCCTGAAAAAACACTTCTTAGACAAAGATGAATTGGTTTCTCCGATCGAACCGCTTCGGATGGAGACCGATGAAAAGGAGCTGCAGGCTTTATTCTGCAAAGATACCTTCAAAGAAGATTATAAAATACTGAATAGCGAAATTCGCAAGTTGGGATATAACATCCCTCCGTTGGTTAATGCCTATATGAGTCTGAGCCCAACCATGCGTATGTTCGGAACAGCCATCAACTATGAATTCGGTGATGTGGAAGAGACCGGCATCCTGATTGCGGTTGACGAGATTCTGGAAGAAAAGCGGATGCGTCACATTCAGACTTTTATCGAGAGCCATCCTGAGGCACTAAAGCCGGGGCGTGAAACGGTAGAAGTATTCACACCCAAGGTTGTTACACCGCAGGAAGACTGTTGCCATTGATCTTGCGATAAAGATCGAGCGCAAAGACATCGGTCATTCCCGAAATATAGTCAAGTACCGCCTGTATTCTTTCGTAGAGTACAGGCGATTTTATGTTGTACTGTCCGGATACCCGGTCGATAAGCAGCTTCGAATAAGCTTTCTCCGGTGAAGTAACAGCCTCTATCATTAGGTCGAGCAGAGTGCTGATGATGCGGAAACCAGCCAGCTCGATATCCAACACATCTCTTGAACGATAAATCTTTTTGATAGATACTTGCGAACAATGATCGTAGGCTGCTGCCGGGCGGGTCGAGATTTTCCGGATGAGAGGACCTTCAAACGTGCCGGCCAGTATCTCGCTTTCGTGATCCAGAAAGACCTGGGTGCACTCTCTGATCAACAGACCGATGACGGATGAACGCAGGTAGGCTATCTGCTCGTTCACATCGTTGACAATGCGGAAGGTCTGTTGCATATGCTGCTGCCGCTTCTCATCGAAATAGCCCATCAACAGTTCCTTGGTCTCTTCGGTGGTTAGAATCTTTAGTTTATGCGCATCTTCAATGTCCATCATCTGGTAGCAGATGTCGTCAGCGGCTTCGACGAGGTAGACGAGTGGGTAGCGTGCGTATTTCAAAGGAGAGCCGTTAAGCCGGACCATTCCCAACTCGTCGGCGATCTTCCGAAAACTTTCCTCTTCGCTTACGAAGAAACCGAACTTCGACTTGTTTCCCGCAAGACTCGATGAATAGGGATATTTTACGATAGAAGCGAGCGTGGGGTAGGTCATAGCAAAGCCGCCTTTCCGACGTCCTTCAAACTGGTGTGTCAGCAAGCGGAAAGCATTGGCGTTTCCTTCGAAATGTATCAAATCATCCCATTCCATCGAGGAAAGTTGCTCTCCGTTGGGTTGGGGATCACGCAGTTTTAGTCCTTTGCCTTCAGAGAAAAAAGTAGATATGGCACGTTCGCCGGAATGGCCAAAGGGCGGATTGCCCAAGTCGTGTGCCAGACAGGCGGCAGATACGATGGAGCCAATCTCCGGAAGAAAAGAATCCTGAAGTTCCGGCTGCCGAGCGATGATGGCTTTGGCCACATCGTTGCCGAGCGAACGGCCGACACAGGAAACTTCCAGGCTGTGAGTCAGCCGGTTGTGCACAAAGACACTGCCGGGCAGCGGGAATACCTGCGTCTTATTTTGCAAACGGCGGAAAGGGGCTGAAAAGATTAGTCGGTCGTAATCTCGTTGAAATTCGGATCGGTTTTCTTGACGTTCGGCGTGGAATTCTTCCATCCCGAACCGTTTGGCAGATATTAATTGTTCCCAGTTCATCATCTTCTTGGTTTTGGTCTATCGGCATATTTACATGTCGGTACATTATTTAACGGCAAAATTAGCTCTTTTTCAGTACAAATTGTGTATTTTCGCCCGTTAAATGGTAAACATAGCATTATGAACGTTCAAGTTATCAATAAATCGAAGCATCCGCTTCCGGCTTATGCCACTGAAATGTCTGCCGGGATGGATATCCGCGCAAATCTTTCCGAACCGATCAACCTTCTTCCTTTGCAACGCTGCCTGGTACCGACCGGACTTTATATCGCATTGCCGCAAGGCGTAGAGGCACAAATCCGCCCCCGTAGCGGTTTGGCAATTAAGAAAGGAATCACGGTGCTCAACTCTCCGGGGACGATCGATGCAGACTATCGGGGTGAAATATGCATCATCCTGGTCAATCTTTCGGCGGAGGCTTTTTTGATTGAGGACGGAGAACGGATTGCGCAGATGGTGATTGCCAGGCATGAACAACCGCAATGGCAGGCAGTAGAGGTCTTGGATGAGACCGAACGGGGTGCCGGCGGCTTTGGTCACACCGGACGTGAGTAATGAAAATAGGATAGTATTATTGAACTGATGAACATGAGTATACGAATTTCGTGGTTCCTTTTAGGAATGCTGATGCTGGTTTCATGCGGGACGACGCGTAAAACGAATAACAGCGAGTTTCCCGTTACGGAACCTATTTCTCTGTCGCCCGATCAGCAGCGTAGGTATGATTACTTCTTCTTGGAGGCAGTCCGGCTAAAGGAACAGCAGGATTATACAGGCGCCTTCGGGTTGCTGCAACATTGTTTGGACATAAATCCCCAAGCAGCTTCAGCGCTGTACGAGATATCTCAATATTATATGTTTTTGCGCCAGCTACCGCAAGGCCAGGCTGCTTTAGAAAAGGCGGTCGCTTATGCACCTGACAATTATTGGTATTGCCAGGGATTGGTTGTTCTGTATCAGCAACAGACTGAATTGGACAAAGCGGTAACACTGTTGGAGAAGATGGCAGTCCGTTTCCCCGAGAAGCAGGAAGTGTTATTCAATTTGTTGGATATCTATAACCGGCAGGAGAAGTATGACGATGTTATTGCAACGTTGAATCGTATCGAATTACGGACGGGTAAGAATGAGCAGATAACGATGGAGAAGTTTCGGATTTATCTTCAGATAAAGGATGATAAGAAAGCTTTTCAGGAAATAGAGAGTCTGGTACGCGAATACCCGGTGGATATGCGTTATCAGGTGATTCTGGGCGATGTCTATCTGCAACATGGAAAGAAGCAAGAGGCTTATGATACCTACCAGAAAGTATTGGCAGTCGAACCCGATAACCCGATGGCACTCTTCTCGATGGCGTCTTACTATGATGTGACAGGGCAAAAAGAGTTGTACGAACAGCAACTGGATACCTTATTGCTAAACAAAAAGGTAGATGCGGATACGAAAGTGAACGTGATGCGGCAGGTGATTGTGCAGAACGAAGAGGCAAGCAAAGACAGCACACAGGTGATCAACTTGTTCAATCGAGTGATACAACAAGATTCGGATGATGCGCAGATCCCGATGCTTTATGCTCAATATTTGCTATCGAAGAATATGGAAGCGGCTACAGTTCCGGTTTTGGAGCAAGTAGTCGATATTGATCCCACCAATAAAGCGGCGCGCATGATGTTGATCGCTGCTGCGGTGAAGAAAGAAGATTATAAGCAGATCATCAAGGTCTGCGAACCGGGTATTGAAGCGAATCCGGATGCCTTGGAGTTTTACTATTATCTTGCTATTGCCTATAACCAGGCTGAACAGACCGACAGCGTGCTAAGCGTTACTAAAAGAGCGTTGGAGCAGGTTACGCCCGAGAGCCGGAAAGAGGTAGTATCGGACTTCTATTCCATTTTGGGCGATATGTATCACTCGAAGGGATTGTCGCAAGAATCGTATGCGGCTTACGACTCGGCGTTGGTTTATAATCCGTCCAACATTGGTGCATTGAATAATTATGCTTATTATCTATCCGTTGAACGCCGGGAATTGGACAAGGCGGAGGAGATGAGTTATAAAACCGTGAAGGCTGAACCAAACAACGCCACGTATCTAGATACGTATGCTTGGATTCTGTTTGAGAAAGGTAAATATGCGGAAGCCCGTATCTATATCGACAACGCCATTAAAAACGGTGGAAATAAGAGCGATGTGGTTGTGGAGCATTGCGGAGATATCTACTTCATGGTTGGCGATGTGGAAGGTGCGCTGAAATACTGGAAGCAGGCGTTGGATATGGGAAGAGATTCGAAAGTGCTCAAGCAAAAGCTTGAAAAGAAAAAATATATTGCTGAATGAGAAGGGTTATTTATCTGTTGTTAGCTGTCCTGTTGTTGGCAGGTTGTAAGAGTTCGAAGCATTTGGCGGTTCCGGAGCCCGAAGTTACGGCAGTTCCGGTCACCAGTTATTTGTCTTCTAAGTTGCGGCTGACAATTCCCAATAAGGCAGTAGCATGGATATTGCCGGTACAATGAAAATGAAGAGTCGTGAGTGCGTACAGATTTCGTTGCTGATGCCCATCTTCCGCTCGGAGGTTGCCCGGATCGAGATCACACCCGACGAAGTTCTGCTGGTAGACCGGATGAACAAGCGGTATGTGCGCACAACGAAAGAGGAACTGAAAACGATCTTTCCCAAAAACGCGGAATTCTCTCGTTTGGAGAAGCTTTTAACGGCTGCTTCCTTACCGGGCGGACGAACCGAGTTTACGGGAAGTGAACTGGGCATTCCTGCCTTGGAGAAAGCAAAGGTTCTGTTCTATGATTTCTCATCTAAAGAGTTTGCTGTTAGCCCTACGGAGCTGACTTCGAGATATACACAAGTCCCCTTGGAGGACCTAATTAAAATGCTGATGGTCTTGTTATGATGAAACGTTTCTTTGTACTTTGGATATGCTGTTTGTGTTTGCTAATACCCGTTTCGGCTCAGTCTAATAAACTAATTAAAGAGTTGGAAGGGAAGCGTGGCGCTTTGCAGAAGCAGATTGCCGATAACGAGTCGTTGCTCAGAAGTACAAAGAAAGATGTGGGAAGCCAGTTGAACGGCTTGGCTACCTTAACCGGACAAATCGAGGAACGTAAGCGGTACATCCTGGCCATCAATAAGGATATGGATGCGATTGAGCAGGAGTTGGCCGTTCTGGAACGTCAGCTGAATGCCTTGCAACGGGACCTGAAGGAGAAGAAGAACAAGTATGAGGCTTCTGTGCAGTATTTATATAAGAACAAGTCGATCGAAGAGAAATTGATGTTTGTTTTCTCGGCTAAGAATCTTGGGCAAACTTATCGGCGTATGCGCTATGTGCGCGAATATGCTACCTACCAACGCTTGCAAGGAGAAGAAATCTTGAAGAAGCAGGAACAGGTACGGAAGAAAAGAGCGGAACGGCAACAAGTGAGAGCGGCCAAAGAAGGCCTTCTCAAAGAGCGGGAAGGCGAGAAGACCAAGTTGGAAGACCAAGAAAAAGAGAAACGGGTGTTGCTAACCGACTTGCAGAAGAAGCAAAAAGGACTGCAAAATGAACTGAATAAGAAGAAGCGCGAGGCCAATCAGCTCAATGCGCGTATCGACCGCTTGATTGCCGAAGAGATAGAGCGTGCCCGTAAATTGGCGGAAGCTGAGGCTCGCCGGGAAGCCGAGGCACGTCGCGAAGCGGAAGCCAAACGGAAGACCGACAAAACAGATAAAACGGAGCGAAAGACCGCTACGGAAACAGTAGCCCCAGAGAAATCAAAACCACTCGATACGTATACCATGAGTAAGGCAGACCGGACGTTGTCTGGCAACTTTATAGCCAATCGGGGGAAACTACCTATGCCTATATCAGGCTCCTATATCATAACGAGCCGCTACGGACAATACGCTGTGGAAGGACTTCGCAACGTGAAGCTGGATAATAAAGGTATAGACATTCAGGGAAAACCGGGTGCACAAGCCCGGGCCATTTTCGATGGTAAAGTGGCTGCTGTGTTCCAGTTGAACGGTTTGTTTAATGTGCTGATTCGTCACGGCAACTACATCTCAGTCTACTGTAATCTCTCTTCGGCCTCTGTCAAGGCGGGAGATACGGTATCTACCAAACAGTCTATCGGGCAGGTCTTCTCGGATGGAACGGATAACGGGCGTACGGTACTGCATTTCCAATTAAGGAAAGAGAAAGAGAAACTCAACCCGGAACCCTGGTTAAATCGCTAATCCGGAATCTGCCGGCTTTTACCTTTTAAATCTTAAAGTTTAGTTGACTCGGGCATTTTTTGCGGGCTTATTGTAGCTATTTGGTCTAAAATGTGTAAATTCGCCAGCGATCTCATGCCATCTGAACCCTTATATCCTTATAATACATGATAAAGCTGACTTCCCTTTTTGTCTTCCTTCTTGCACTCTGTAGCGATGTTCTCTATGCTGCTTCCGATTTCTCATTCAAGAGATATCAGGTAGAAGATGGGCTCTCACATAATACAGTCTGGTGTACTATGCAAGATAAATACGGTTTCATTTGGGTTGGAACCAGTGACGGTCTGAATCGTTACGATGGGCGAGGTAACAAAATATACCGCAACGACCTCAATGACGACTACTCCCTGGGCAATAACTTTGTCAGCTCTCTGCTCGAAGTAGATGATGATATCTGGATCGGGACAAACAATGGTTTGTACATTTACCACCGATCCACCGACCGTTTCTCGTTCTTCAAGAATACCACAGAGTACGGTGTATTTATCAGTAGTGAAGTTCGGAAGATCATTCAGGCACAGAATGGATTGATCTGGATAGCTACCTTAGGGCAAGGGCTCTTTATGTACGATCCGGTAAAAGAGGAGCTTTCGCAGAATAGTGTATGGACTTCTTTCATCTGGGATCTTTGCCAGGGAAGAGACCGTAAGATTTATGTTTCTTCCATGCAAGAAGGATTGCTTAGCTTCGATGAAAAGGGCAAATATCTGCAATCCTTTCCGGTTCTGTCCGATAAAAACCTGGCTAATCAGAAAATCAACAGCCTGCTGAGTATCGGTGGAGAGATCTGGTTTGGGGTGGGTACAAACATGTTGGGCTGTTACAGCGAAAGAGATAAGACCTTAGAGACATACGATACCTCTGCATTCAATTTCGGAGCCATTCTTTGCTTGCTCAAATATGAAGGCAACGAACTGCTACTCGGGACAAATGACGGGCTTTACCTGTTCGATCGTGTCCGTAAATCTTTCCGACGGGGTGATAACCTGTTAGGAATGCGAAAGCTGAGCGACCCTACAATCAATGCGATGATGTGGGATGCGGAAGGGACGCTTTGGGTGATGACCAACTCGGGTGGAGTGAACTACATGCCCAAGCAGATGAGGCGGTTTGAGTACTTTTCGCCTGCCGACCTGACGGGAAGCGGTAAAGAGATCGGGCCGCTTTGTGAGAACGAAGACGGAAATATCTGGGTAGGAACCCGGAATGGATTGTGGCTCTTCGATGTACGGACGCGTTCTTTCACGGAGTATAAGCTAGGAAAGAACCCGATGATGGAATACGACATCCGTAGTCTGCTATTGGAAAACAACTGTTTGTGGGTCGGTACTTATTCCGAAGGGCTGCATGTGGTCAATCTGGCGACAGGTGCGGTCAGAACATACAAGCATTCACGTGACATTCCCAATACCATTTGCAGCAACGATGTCCTGAGTATCTATAAAGATAAGAAAGGCGATGTCTTTGTCGGTACAAGTTGGGGCCTATGCCGTTACAATCCTGTGGCGGATAACTTTGTCACCATTACCAATATCGGTTCCATGATTTCCGTCATGAATATCTATGAAGACTCGTATGATAATTTATGGATTGCGACTGCCAATAACGGCGTGTTCCGCTACAATACATCCAACGGACACTGGAAACACTTTGAACATGTGCGTGGCGAGCCGACTACCATCACCAGTAATTCGGTAATCTCCATCTTTAAAGACGTCAGGGGAACCATGTGGTTCGGTACGAATGGCGGAGGACTTTGTTCTTTCTCCAGAGAGAAACAGGCTTTTACCGACTTCGATCCGCAGAACACGATCTTACCCAATAAAGTGATTTACTCCATCGAGCAGGATCAATCCGGCGACTTTTGGGTTTCCAGCAATGCCGGACTGATCCGGATTAACCCCATTGCCAAAGAACATTCCCGTCTGTTTACCATGAATGACGGATTGCAAGGGAATCAGTTTACCACCCATTCTTCCCTGAAAACATCGAAGGGCGTGATCTATTTCGGTGGGATCAACGGATTGAACGCATTTGAACCGCGGGAGTTTACCGATAATAAATATTCCCCTCCTGTCTATGTAACCGATATTACGTTGCCCAATGTGGCGGACGAACAGGCCGTGAAGAAGTTGTTGCACTTGGAGAAACCGCTTTATCTCTCATCACGTGTGCAACTGTCATACGAAAACAACAGCTTTACCATCCGCTTTGTCTCCTTGAGTTATGAGGAGCCGGGGCAGAATGAGTGTGCCTACATCTTGAAAGGAGTCGATAAGGAAGAAATTGTCACCTCCGGCAATACAGCCTCTTATACCAACCTTCCTCCGGGCGAATACGAGTTTGTAGTACGAGGATCTAATAACGACAGACACTGGAACAACCAGCCGACCTCGCTTTGGATTGTCGTCACTCCGCCGTGGTGGAGAAGCAACATCGCTTACGCTGTCTATACCCTGTTGCTGCTGGGTATGGCATTCTATACCGGTTGGCGTTGGAATCGTCACATAAAGATCAAGTACAAACGGCGTATGGAAGACTACCAAACTCAGAAAGAGAAGGAGATGTATAAGTCGAAGATCAACTTCTTTATCAATCTGGTGCACGAGATACGTACCCCGCTAAGCCTGATACGCCTGCCTTTGGAGAAACTTCAGGAGCAAAGGCATGAAGGGAAAGAAGCCAGATACTTGTCAGTGATTGATAAGAACGTCAATTACCTGCTCGGGGTAACCAATCAGTTGCTCGATTTCCAGAAAATGGAGAATGGAGCGTTGCAACTTGCCCTCAAGAAATGCAGCATCAAGGAGTTGGTGAGTGATGTGTACAGCCAGTTCACAAGTCCTGCCGAACTGAAAGGTATCGACTTGGTGCTGACTTTGCCGGAGCAGGATCTTGTGTCGATGGTAGACCGGGATAAGATCAGTAAGATTCTGGTTAACCTGGTAGGAAACGCCATTAAATACGCTCGCCAATACATCGAACTGAAACTCGTTACCGGTGAAGAAGGGTATGAGATTTGGGTAAGCGATGACGGCATAGGCGTGCCGGACGCACAAAAACTAAAGATATTCGAAGCATTCTACCAACTGCCGGGCGATCAAGTAGCGGCCGCTTCCGGTACCGGTATCGGACTGGCTTTTGCCAAGTCGTTGGCGCAGGCACACAACGGTAACCTCTACCTGGAGAACAATGATGGAGGAGGCTCTTCATTCATCCTGTCCCTACCGATTAAGGAATGGGAGGAAGATACTGCCGATATCGTCGAATTGTATACCGAGAGCGAAGAGGTATCCGAAGAAGAAACGTCGGAATTCTCGGGTAAGAAGTTTACCGTATTGTTGGTAGAAGACAATGTCGAGTTGTTGAACCTCACCCGCGAATCACTCCTTGTCTGGTTCCGTGTGCTAAAAGCGGCTAACGGACTCGAAGCGCTCACCATCTTGGAGCAGGAGAGTGTCGACGTCATTGTCAGCGATGTGATGATGCCGGAGATGGATGGGCTGGAACTTTGTCGGCGTGTGAAGAGCAATATCGATAGCTCCCATATACCTGTGATTCTGTTGACGGCCAAGACCACATTGGAGTCGAAGGCTGAAGGGCTTGAGTGTGGCGCCGATGTGTATGTCGAAAAGCCGTTTTCAATCAGGCAACTTCATATGCAGATTGAGAACTTGCTCAAACTGCGTCAGTCATTCCACAAACTAATGGCTAACCTTTCGGGCAGTGCCGGACACATCAGTAACGGAGAATTCGCGATGTCGCAGAAAGATTGCGAGTTCGTAGCCAGAATCCAGGAAGTGGTTGCCGAGCAATTGGCCGACGAGAACTTCTCGATTGATACTTTGGCCGAACAACTGCACATGAGCCGCTCTAACTTTTACCGGAAGATTAAAGCCTTATCCGGAGCATCGCCTAATGATTACCTGAAAACGCTTCGAATGCACAAGGCTGCTGAACTAATTATGGATGGAACCCGCATCTCGGAGGTAGCCGCACAGGTAGGCTTCGTCTCCTCCTCCTATTTCGCCAAATGCTTTAAGACCCAATATGGCGTTCTTCCGAAGGATTACACCGGGCAGCCTCCACTTGAAAACCCTTGACTTGGCATTATATAAAGAGAACGAGCATCCCCAACCCGGGATGCTCCTAAGCCTCTGACAGCCATTTGATCCCTGTCGTTTGCAAATATTGAACAGTTCGTATTATTTATTGAACAGCGTTTATCCTCTGGCCTCTTTTTTATTTCTTATTTTTGTATGCTACCTGCTATGTAACGAAGAAGTAACGGCAGAAGGGGCAGATAAAACCTGAAATAAATCATACGAAGATGAAAAATGAACGCATTCTGTTTCTGCTTTTGAGCTATGTCTTGTGCTTCACAACCGCCCGGGCAGACAATCCACCCGCTAAAACCGTGTTTGAACAATACGTGAAACAGGCTCAGGACTTCGCCGATAATTATCCGCGCGAGAAAGCCTATCTGCATTTCGATAACACCAGTTACTACATTGGAGACACCATTTGGTTCAAAGCCTACGTGACCTTTGCCGATAAGCCCATTCCTTGCCCCATCAGTCGTCCGTTGTATGTTGAACTAATCGATCAGGCCGGGCATGTGGCCGACAAGCAGATTCTTCGGTTGGATCAGGGAGAAGGAAACGGACAGTTCATTCTTTCTCCTTCGATGATGTCCGGTTACTATGAAGTGCGGGCCTATACCCGATGGATGCTTGGGTTTGCCGAACCCCAATACTTCTCACGCACCTTTCCAATCTACAAACCCTCCGGCGGCGATTCTCCGGAGCGTCACATCAGTACCTACGACCTGCCTCCTTCGATGAGGCTGCGTCCGGAGGGCAATACCCAGAAGTTAACTGTCAGCTTTTTCCCGGAAGGAGGGCAGTTGGTGGAAGGAGTTCCTTCCAAAGTCGCCTTCAAGGCAGAAAGCAAAAACGAAGGGAGTGTCGAACTCACCGGGAAACTCTATACCAAAGAGGGGACAGAACTCACCTCTTTGCAGACAATGCACGATGGAATGGGGCTTTTTGACTACACACCTTCCGCCCAACCAGCGATTGCGCAAGTCGTTTATCAGGGAGATACCTATAAGTTTGAACTGCCTGTCGCTTTGAAGAGTGGCTACGTATTGGGCGTCAGTAACCGCGGCGGAGCATGAGTGTCCGGGTAACTTGCAATGATGCCACTCCGCAAGATACGCTGGCGCTTTTAATTTCGTATCAAGGACGCCTCATTTCTGTCGGCTTGTCAATTGTCAGCCAAACGTACCGCAAGAGCTTGCTTTCGTTGCCCGCACACTACCCGCCGGAGTCTTGCAGGTCACCCTTCTCGATCGACAAGGGACGACATTGGTCGATCGGTTTGTCTATTCCTATCCGCAGAGTCCCTTGAGCATATCTCCCATAGGTGTGAAAAAGCTTTATACGCCTTATGAACCGATTGATTGTGAACTTCAGGTCCGGAATGCACAGGGCGAACCGGTTACGGGCAACCTCTCCGTGAGTATTCGCGACGGTATGCGTTCGGACTATGTGGCATATGACAACAACCTGTTTACCGATCTGCTGCTCACCTCCGATCTGAAAGGATACATCCATCAACCGGGTTATTATTTTACAGACTTTTCCAGCCGCAAACAGGACGAACTGGATGCGCTAATGATGATACATGGCTGGCGCAAATACGATATGAGCCAGCTCATCAAGCCGGTTTCTTTCACACCGCTCCAATTGCCTGAGAAGCAGTTGATGCTAAGCGGGCAGGTAAAGTCGACTCTCTTTAAGAAAAACCTGAAGGATATTGCCATCAGCGTGATGATCAAAGAGGGTGAACAGCTTATAAGCGGTAATACGACAACAGATGCTACGGGAAATTTCAGCATTCCGATTGATGAGTTGGAAGGAACTTTAGATGCTTTGCTGCAAACTCGGAAGGTCGATAAAAAACAGAACAAAGATGCGGCGATCTATATTGACCGTAACTTTTCACCGGCTTCCCGCCCTTATGCTTATGTAGAGTCTCACCCGCAATGGGATGTGCCGGCCAACTGGGAACCGGCTGTCGAAAGATTTGATTCTTTGTACCGGGACTCCCTCCGCCGGGCAGACGATATCCATCTGTTGGACGAGGTGGAGATTAAAGCGAAGCGGAAAGACCGGGGGAATATGGCTACCCGAATCAAAGAGCAAAGTATCGATGCGTATTACAATGTTCGGCAGTCACTCGACCTGTTGCGCGATCAGGGAAAGGTTGTTCTGACCATTCCCCAATTGATGGAAATGTTGAATCCCCTGTTCTATTGGGATCGTTCGAACGATAGCTGTACCTATCGCCAGAAACCGATTTGTTACATTATGGACAATCACATTCTTACGACTACGGAGGTGAATATGATGTTGACCGAAGTAGACGGATTGGCTTCGATCATCATCGGTAAAGGCACGAAGGGTATTGATGACGACATCCTTCAGAACTCGAAGGTGTCCGATACCAACGATGTCGATGTGACGGCGCTGGATAAATACAGTATATTCTATCTGATCCCATACCATCGGCGCGATGTATTGAATAAGAACCAGAGTCAGGCTTATGGAACCCGGCAAACGCTTATTCAGAGTTATACTCGTCCGCTGGAATATTATTCACCGGCTTATCCCAGCCGCGAACTTTATATGGATAAGCCCGATAAGCGGCGGACGCTTTATTGGAACCCCAAACTGTCGATCGATGGTAATGGGAACGCTACGATCCGTTGCTACAACAATCAGTACACAACTCCGTTGGTGATTCAGGCGGAAATGTTGGGTGGTGACGGCAAAATAGGAAGCGTGACTTACTCTTCCCTCGAGCCGTAAACGCTCTACGTATTCCGCTACGCTTGGTTACCTTGGTACGAACCGAATTTGGAGCCCCGGGCAAAATCTGAAATGCCCGGGGCTCTTCTTGCTCTTACCCGGGGCAAAGGGCGCGTTTGCCCCGGGTAAAGGAACGGATTCCCCCTTTCTTTGACTTTACCTTCTTAAATAACCCCTGAGAAATACTAAACTTGCACCTAAAGTGACGAAGAATCCTGCCTTCGGAAATTCTCTGTCACCGATCAGTCTTAGTCAACTTATCTTAGCGGTAAGAAAGAATTGAGACACTTTAAGAAACTCTTCTTGATAAGCAGTTTCCGATAACACCTTTTTAGGTTTTGCATGGTAACTCTTGCTGAAAACAAGTAGTGTATTTGGCTGTGCCATGCCTGTGTCACAACAGTGCCACCAGCTTGTCACAACTGTGCCACCGCAGTGGCACAGTTGTGACAACCGCAAGAACAGTTGTGGCACAGGTGAATACTGCCGTGCCAACCGTTGAGAACAGTTGTGACGCTAAGGGACATTTGGGTGACAAGGGATTGTTACGCCTTCAAGCTACTGCTGCCTTTTCAATTTGCCTTGCACCAGAATTGAAGAAGAACCGTTGTCTTGCCCCAAAAAGCTATCACAGTAATAAAGGATACAAAGCCATTCTTTATTCTTCCTGTTTCCAACTGACTTTATTTCCTCCCTTGTCTGCTGCCAATTGACAGGTCTTTTCCTTATCCCTTCTTTGGGTTGATTTTAAGCAGTCTTATCTCTAAAGTGAGTTGACTGTTGCCCTCCCGAATGCGGGAGATAACAGCAGTGTGTCCGATAAACGTAGCGATATCCCATGCGGAATACAGCTAAAAAGAATGAGAGACACCTCAAAAATGATGAGAGATACGTCCAAAAAGGGGTGAAAATGCGGGAAAATGATGAGAGATCCCGCTTTTCAAAAGTATCTCTCATTCTTTAATATTCTGACTGATTGGTTTTTAGATGGAAAATGATGAGAGCATGAGAGATGAAATATTTTTTCTTGCATGTAGGAGGAAGGGAGCGGATTGCGTAAACAAGAAAAGAAGCCGGACTTTGCATGGATTCCTTTCCCAAAACGGTCAGGCTCTTGTTTACCGATTCCGTTGTTTAATATAATCTGGTGGATGGCTTATGGTAGGCAGGTTTTCAGGTGTTAATAGCTTGGGTTTGAAGTGTTAATGCTCTATCTGCCAGGTGTTAATAGCCTGAGAGACAAATAACCTGAATCAAGAACTTCGGTCAATAGGGTCAAGTACTAGCGTCCCTCAGAGAAAGTAGGCTTGCACTTAGATCGGCGAAGAATTCAAAACAGCTTCTGTTTGGGACAAGGAAAACTCGAAGGATAGGTAGGGGCAAAGAAAAGGCTCCGAGGCATTTGTTGTGCTCCGGAACCCGTTGAACGTTGTCTTTTTACCGATGAAATGGCAGTTTTCGACAAATACCTTTTATGAAATTACCAGTTAATTAATAAGCTTTGTTCGGTGAGGTGACTTACCGATGCGGTGCTTTACTTCAAAGCATTGCATATCTTCGAATTGATCTGTCTGATCCGTTGTTCGTCTACCTTGATCACCTTGCGGTCATAGGTCATCAATCCGTTTACTTCCATCTCTACATCCGTTGTTTGTGTATAGACAGCTGCCGAGAAACCCCGGAGGATCAAGTTGTACAAATCATTCGCATACTTTTCGTATTGAGCGGTTACCTCTTCCGACGTATTGAACTTGACATATCCCCAGTTGTGGTCGGGTTTCCATAGATGATCTTTTAGCGCCAATCCGATACCGCCATACTCACCCAGCACGGTTGCCCGGCCGGCATCGTAAAAGTCAAGTGTCGGATTAGGATAATGGTGCAAGTCCAGAATATCGCCACATGGAAAGTGGTTACCACCGCTCGCAGCGTTTACGAGTCGCGACGGATCGTGCTCTTTAGTCCACTGCGCAATGTCTTCCGTCTTGAATTGTCCCCAACGCTCATTGAAGGGAACCCAAACGCCGATGCATGGGTAGCCATAGAGATAGTCCATGATCTCTTTCCATTCTTTGCGGTAGCATTTTTCCGATTCGGCGGTACGATTCAGTTCGTTGCCTGTGAAGTAATTGTACATCTGCCACTCCGGTTCTTTATCTCCATTGGGCATATCCTGCCATACAATCATGCCGACCTTGTCGCAATGGGTATACCAACGCGCCGGTTCCACTTTCACATGCTTGCGAATCATGTTGAAGCCCAAGTCTTTGGTCTTTTGTATGTCGTATAACAAAGCTTCGTCGCTGGGAGCCGTGTACAATCCATCGGGCCACCAACCCTGATCCAACGGACCGAACTGGAACAGATCCCGGTTGTTTAGCTGTAGGCGGACGATGCCGTTTTTGTCGCGGTGAGTTGAGTACTTACGCATGGCTGTGTAACTGTCTACCTGATCAGTCACTTTACCGTGCTCGCTCAGCGAAACTTTCATCGAGTAGAGGAAAGGTGAATCCGGACTCCACAACTTACTGTTCTCCGGCATGGGTATATCAATCGTTTGTCCGCTCAATCCTTTAGCCGTTGCTACTATTTCTTTGCCGTCGTACACCTTAACTTCCACAATACCCGAAGGCGTTTTTGTGCTGGTAGCTACATCTACCGAGAGTTTCTTGTTATCGATGTCCGAAGTTGTGCGTATGTTGGTAATATGTGCCTCATTCACCGGCTCCAACCATACCGTTTGCCAGATTCCCGTTACCGAAGTGTACCATATACCTTCCGGGCGATTCACTTGTTTTCCTCTGGGTTGAGGCCCACGATCTGTCGGGTCCCAAACTTTTACGACGAGGGTATTGTCTCCTTTGGAAGCTAAAGCGGTGGTGATGTCCAATGAGAAAGGCGTGTATCCGCCTGTATGTTGGCCTACCTTTATGTTATTCAACCAAATGTCCGCTTTCCAGTCCACCGCTCCGAAGTTCAACAAGATTTTCTTTCCTTTCCAGGTACTTGGAACCGTGAAGGATCGTTGATACCATAACTCCTTTTCTGTCCCGACCGTTTTGCCGACTCCCGACAAACTCGATTCGACAGCAAAAGGAACCAGTATCTTTCCTTCATACGAATCCGGTGTTTTCCCCTTGGGGGTGATTGCATAGTTCCACAATCCATTCAAGTTTTGCCATTCGTTGCGTTCCATAATGGGGCGGGGGTATTCCGGTAATACATTAGACGGATTTATTTCTTCTGCCCATTTGGTGCTAATCTTGTTATCGGCCAGTTGCCACTGTGCTGATGCTGTGGCAGCCAATAAAACTGCCATAGATGCGACTAAGATGTTCTTTTTCACTGTTTTATCAAATATAAAAATGTTAGAGTATATGCAAAACAATCTCTTGGCAAGTGAAAACACTTACCTGCTTCAATGGATAGAAAATCGCAAACCTTACTGCTTCGGAATCGGTGTACCCGATGGCTTAGGCAGGGGGGTGTCGATACGTACCGGACTACCTAGATCCGGCATACCATTTGCGTCCCATCCTATTTTCTGTAAACGTGGATTACGGTCTTCCGGACCGCCTGTTACCCCATTTGGTATACTCCGGGCGTGGTACAGTAAATACCATTCCGTACCATCCGGTGACGGTACAAACGAGAAACTTCCCGGACCGTATATATTATTCTCTGGATCTTGCTTGAATACGGGCAGCGAACTCTTTGCCCAAGATGTTGGGTCCAGCAAGTCACTCTCTGCATCTGCGGTCAGCATCCCCACACAATAGTAAGGCGACCAGCATCCGCTTGCGGAATAGTAGATAATCAAAGTCTTCTCATCCTTCGAGTGGAAATACTGAGGTGCTTCATTAACGTAGATCGGATAAGCGGTACGGCTTCCATCCGGATTCACCCATTGGCGTTCCCATTCGTATTCCGGTTTGGAAATCATGACTCTTTCCGAATCGAGTGTCCACGGGTCTTTCATCTTCGCAATGTAGATGCACTGGGTCTCGGCGTTGATTCTGCGCTTAGGCCAGCCCGACCATAGTAGATACAATTGCCCCTTATGTTCGAAAGTAGCGGGATGAATGCCCCAATTCCATTCGGGGTTGGTCATGATAATCCCTTTTAAGGTGAACTCACCTTGCATCGGATCGGGAGATTCGTTCTCGATAACGTATATCTGATGATTATCTGTCGAGTTGCCATCATCCGCCGCAAAATAGATATACCATTTGCCATTGATGCGACGAATCTCCGGGTCCCATAGATTGTAAACCTCGTTGGGCTTTTTGGGAAGCCATATCTCCTTGCATGTAGCGTGAGCCATGTTTGTTATGTCTTCCGAACCCCATAATAAGATTCGGTTGCCGGCTTCGTGGGTGTAGTAGTATTTACCATTATGAAAAACAGCACTTGGGTCGGCACCCTCCGGAAACAGGGGGTTGGTATATGTACGATTGTTTTCGGTGTTTCCTTTTTGCCCGCCCTGCTTAGAGGAACAAGAAAAGAGTAGCATAAAGGGAACCAACAGGCATAAAATCTTTTTCATAATATCTTCCGTTTTTAAGTAAATACAAAGAAAGTAAATAATTTTATTAGTTCTCTCTATATTTGCCTTAAATAGTCTCTACAAAAATCGGTATTGTCTCTCATTAATAATGAAAATAACTATTCAATAAAAGACAAATATAGACCATTACCCCCATTAATGTCCCAAGAAAAAAAACGTTCACCTTAAATGACCGATATGTCACCATCCTGTCGGGAATAAGACTCCCTCTCATTTTCGAAGTGAAGAGCCGTGGGCGTACCTTGGCATGCGGGCGATTATCTTCATTTATAGTTCGATTATTGTTTTAATAGCAAACGCCCGGATCATCGCTTCCCGCAGGGTGGAATCGGCAACAAATAGACTGGTCGAAAGAACTTCACCCGTTATCCCGTCTTCGGTAACAACGGCTAGCTGTCTTTTACCTTCCACTAACCGGTTGGTATGGGGTGAGATGATATGCTTTCGGGTATTTGAATCATTGCCGGAGGTGGTCAGACATTCATTGTAAAGGCAGACTTCGGCCGGATTGTCCGTTGACTCCGCTTGATTTCCGAAACCGATCTTCCATCCATTCCCATCAGGGGCACTGCCTAGAGCCAATACGGAACTGTTTCCCATATTGACCAAGGCATTCTCAATGGTGTGCGCTTGTAGAATCGATCGGATCTTCTCCAAAGCATAGCCTTTGAGGAAGCCCGATAGGTTGATAACCGTTCCTTGTTTCTTGAAAAAGACAGTTTGGTCGTCCGCTGATAGGCAGACCGAGTGAATGGAGTCGCGGTTGTACTGCTCAGAATGAATGGTGACATCGAAACAACCGAACGTCCGGGTGTTGTATGCCAAACAAGATTCGATCATCTTGTAGAGGTCGGAGCTGATCTTGACTGGGTGGAGGGCGCCAATCCGATTGATCTTTGCCAACTCACTTTCCGGGTCATAAAAATTAGCGGCCCCTTCCAACTGCCGCAATGCTTCCTCGATGCGGTAAATTACATCCATCAGTTCTTTTTCATCCCCCCAATCGTGAATGACGATGTCTACACGCGTATGCATGGCGGTAAACCAGGCATAGAGCAGACTGTCACCTTGCTGGGAGGATTTATAGATATGTTGGACGGAGTGGCGCAAATCTTTACTTTTTAAATGGTGACATACTGAATGAGTAGGTATAAATCGCGTTTTTCTTGATCTCGTACTTCGGACGTGGACCGGGGCCGCAACTGGCATTTCCTAGCCCTCGCTGTATACAGTCCATGTTTACGACGATCTCTGCCCGGCGAATCTCTCCCAGATCGTGACTATGCTTGACATTCCACAGATCCTGGTCGGTGTAGTGCAGCGCGCTGAAGTCGAACGGCTTATTGGCAGAGATCTTTACTCCGCTTCCGTTGTCGTCGCATAAGGTGATCCAGCGGGTATCGCAACGCTCGCCCATCGACTGAGCACGTACATAATACTCGTTCATAGCGTCTACCTTACTTTGGTATCGGCCTATGTATGCGGCGTTTTTACGATCTTGATAATTTTCTATCGGTCCCCGTCCGTACCATTCCAGGTTTTCCAATGCGGGATTAAAGAACGCTTGTAAAGCCAAACGAGGCAAGTTGAAGTTCTCGCCGGTCGTGAACGAAGCGTTTACATCGACCGTTCCGTCAGTGTGTAGCTGGTAGGTAACTGTGTACGGAACTTTGTTCTTGCCAACTGTTGCTTCATGTTGGGCAGATAGGGTAGCAGTCTGTTTGTCGTCGGCTAACTTCCACTCGAAACCTTTCAGCTCGATCTGGGTCGGTATCCAATTGCGGGCATCGTTGTTGATGGAGCGATACCAGTTGAAGCCCCATCCTTCGCGTTGATGGAATATGCTTTGTTCCTGATAGCGGATAGAAACTAATTTACCTTGCTTGGAGTCAAAGGCGATTTCCACACCCGGACTCCGGAAATAGATTACCCCTTCGCGCTCTTGCACCACCTTGAATTCTGCTTTGCTCGTAGCTTGCTCACTTGCTGTGGCAGTCGGCTGAGCCAATAGCATTTGTTCGGTAGCGACAATATGTCCGGCATCCGCCCATACGGTTGGCTCTTTGAGACGGATTTCTACATTGAGGAAGTACTCGCCGTCTGCTTGCAGAGAGGGCATATTGGGTATTTCTACGATGCAGTGCTCTCCCGGCTTTACATCTGGCAAAGGAAGTTCTCCTTTGTCAACTTGCACGCCGTCTTTCAAAACCGCATACTCAAGCGTGAAGTTGTTCAGGTTGAGGAAGCTGTACCGGTTGTGAATCCAGAGACTATTCTCCTGCTGGCGTTTGATGGTGATGTATTGATATACCTTCTTGACTTCCCAAAGTTTCGGCGTAACTTTTCGGTCCGGAGTGACTAAGCCGTTGCAGCAGAAGTCATTGTCGTTGGGCTGGTCACCAAAGCTACCACCCAGGTAATAGCGATCTTTGGACTGTCCCGGCATCTGAAGAGCCTGATCTACCCAATCCCAAATGCATCCCCCGATCATTCGGTTGGAGTGGTATTCGATGTAGTCCCAATATTCTTCCAGATTGCCTACCGCATTACCCATCGCATGGGCGTATTCGCAGAGGAAGAAAGGTTTGTCACTGGCTTGTTTGTCAGATTCAATCATGCTTTCGATGGACGGATACATACGTGAGTCAATGTCGGCAACGCTATTCATTCCCTCGTAATGGATGTATCGGTTGTCCATCGCTTTGGCTGCTTGCTGCGCCATTACGAAGTTCTGTCCGCCGCCGGACTCATTTCCCAGCGACCAGAATATCACTGCCGGATGGTTCTTGTCCCGGTCTATCATGCGGACAATGCGGTCGACATAGGCTCCCTCCCAACTTTCTTTGTTGCTGATAGATGAGTTGCCATGACATTCCAAGTCAGCCTCATCCATTACATAAAGTCCGTAATAGTCATACAAGGCGTACATCTTGGGATCATTCGGGTAGTGGCTGGTGCGAATGGTGTTCAGGTTGAACCGTTTGTATAGCAAGATATCTTCAATCATCGTCTCTACCGGAACAGCTTTCCCAAACTGAGGGTGAATATCGTGCCGGTTAGCCCCTTTGAATAAGACCAGTTGGTTGTTGATGTAGACCTTCTTATTCCGGATTTCAATCTTTCGGAAACCAAATTGCTGTGTGGTAGCTTCCTGCACATCTCCTTTGTCGTCCAATAACTCGAAATTTACCGTATATAAATAAGGTGTTTCGGCCGTCCAGAGTTCGGGGTTGGGAAGTGCGATTGTGCCGTTAACGGTGTTCTCTTTACTACTTGAAGTACTGGCAATAGGTATCACTACTGTTCCTTTGGATTGAGCGGAAGCATCTAGTAAACTAACTCGCAAGGAGGCACCTTTTCCTGCTTTGGCATAATTGTGGATGCAGGCTTTTATGTTTAGGTCGGCTTTGTCCAGGGATTGGCTGAGTTCGGATGTCAGGTGCATGTCGCGCAAGCGGACTTTCGGAGTGGCTATCAGATAAACATCCCGGTGGATACCACTCAGACGGAACATATCCTGATCCTCCAAATAACTCCCATCGCTCCAACGGTAGACTTCCACCGCAACTACATTCTTTCCTTTCTTGACATAGCGGGTGATGTTGAATTCGGCATCATTATTGGCTCCTTGGGTATAGCCGACTTTCTGTCCGTTTATCCAAATATAGGCTGCACTATAGATACCGTCGAAATGCAGAAAGACCTCTTTGTCGTTCCAGTTGTTCGGCAAGGTGAAGTCTCTGCGGTAAGATCCTACGGCATTCGGTTCATTCTCTACGGTGTACCCTTTTTGAACTTGGATGAAAGGAGGATTGTTTCGGAACGGGTATGTATAATTGGTATAGATTGGCGTGCCATACCCCAGCATCTCCCAATTGGAAGGCACGGGGATCTCATTCCATCCCGACACATCGTAATTTGTTTTATAGAAGTTTACCGGTCGCTCGGAGGGTTGCTTAACCCAATTGAACTTCCAGTTACCGTTGAGTAGTTGGTAGCGGGATGAGTGTGTGCGGTTCCATAACTTCTGGTAAGCGGGATCAGCCTGCATCTCTTTCAGGCTGGCAAAAGGTATGAACGTGGCACGACCCGGTTCTTTGTTGATTGCGAAAATCCGTTCATTCTCCCAATCATTATTGCTTTTGTGCTTTACTGCGTAGGGGACGACCTTTAAATTCGATTTCACTATCTTCCACTGCTGACTCTCCTTCGTATCGTTCGGAGCAAGCTGGAATACGGGTTCGCCTACTAAACCGGCATCCGGATATCCCATGTTGCATCCGCCTGCTGCGCTGGTGAACGTGTAGCTACCGGAAGGTAATTGGGTGATTTTCCATTGCTGATTCGCGTTGTTCGCTTCGGTGTTCCATTGGAGTAAGGCTCCTTCCGCCTTTCCGTGATTACCGTTGTCTACGCTTAACTCGGTGAAAGGGCTTCGGAGAATGTAGTATCCTTCTCGGGACGAAGGAATAATGTTCCACACTTGCGACTCTTTTTTGGCTTCTCGCTGGGAGATGATGATACCGGAGTTGGTCTCAGTACTACCTTGATTGTCTAACACCAGGCCGGCTACGGTCTGTATTTCATAACCCTGTTGGGGATCGAATGTCTGAGCTGTAGCAGTTAATGTCAGACAAGCGAGGAGAATTGCCCCTAAATACTTTTTGTTTTTCATGTGACTAATCGTACTAATAGGTGTCTTTTATGCTCAAGTAAGAAAACACAGGATAGGTGCTAACCGAAACTGTGGTACTACAAAAATACAATTTACCAGATGGAGTTGACAGCATAGACTTCTAATTCTTTCACTTCCACCCGATTTCCCCAAAAGTGGAAACCTTCTTTATTGTTGTTGTCGGGCCGCCTTTCCATGGAGTAGGAGTATAGCCCGCCGTCAATAAATACCTCTATGGAGGTTCGGTCGATGTATATATCGGCACTCAGTTCCATACTTGTCGGGTCTTGTGGAGAATAGAAGCGTCCATTCAACGTTGTCGAATTCATGTCATAACTAATGATGCGTTGTCCGAATAGGTTGAACCCTGCGTCCGTAGCATGCGAAAGTTTGATCGTTGTTTGGATGCGAAGGCAGTCGGCCGTGTAGAACTCAGCCAACTGGCGGTTTGCTTCATCAGAGGAGAGCGAATGCCAGGTTCGAATAGGCGTAAAGAGTACTTCGGCTTCTCTGACCGGAACACTCACAAGGCGGATTCCGTCTTTGGTGGTGCGTAGTGTCAGCTCGGTGGGCATCATCATCATGCCATTGAACGGCATTCCCGGATGATTGATTCTTCCCCAACCAATCTGGATACGCCTGCCGTCGGTTGCCGGTATATTGGTGAATGTTTGTGCGGCATAGATGCTGCCTGTGGTATAGCAATACTTACCGGTTTCGGGGGTGAATACTTTTCCATCGAAGTTGCCTGTCATATAAGTGCCGGAAGCTCCATACATTACCCACTTGGTGTGTTTCGGGTCACCGTCCACCGGTAATTCGAATAGCTCGGGACATTCCCAGAAGCCGGTTGTATGGCTTTCGTACTTCCAGTCTTTGAGGTTGGCGGATGTGTAGATTGAGTGTCCGTCACGTTCATTGAGTACCATTACCCAGTGGTTGGATGGTGCATACCAGAATACTTTGGGATCTCGGGTGTCGACTGAGTTCCATTTCTCCTTGGAATCGATGACGGGATTCTTCGCGTATTTAGTAAATGTTCGTCCCCGGTCGAGGCTGTATGCTATTCCTTGTACTTGCCTGTCGCTGCTTGCGGCAGTGAAGGCTGCCACCATTGCCGGAGTCTTGCCCCGGTTGAAACCTGCGGTATTGTGATAATCGATCACGGTCGAACCGGAAAACATAGTTCCGGTATGATCCGGGAATAAGGCGTCCGGCAATTCGGTCCAATGAACCAAATCCTTGCTGACTGCATGTCCCCAATGCATGTTTTCCCAATCTCTTTCGAAAGGGTTGTGTTGGTAAAATAGATGGTATTCACCTTCGTGGTAAATCAATCCGTTGGGATCGTTGATCCATCCCCTCCGGGAGGTGAAGTGGAATTGAGGGCGATTCTGTTCCTTATATAAATTGGCCTGCCCTTCAATTTCGTCTGACTGGTAGATTTTACTCAGCCCTTTGTCATTGCCTTCATAGGTAATCTTAAGGGTTTTTCCTTTCAAAGCCGATACATCTTTGAATACCCAGTATGCTGCTTCGTCCGGTGCCAGACGTATCACAATAGACAGATCCGGTTCGCCATCGACCTGAAAGGTCATTCGCTTTCTTTCTTGCGTATGAGAAATCGGAAAGTTTACATATCTTTTTTTAATGAGGAGGGAGACTTCCCCGGCTGTTAGAAGAAGGTGGGAAAGGAGGAACGTGCAAAGCGTCAATGCTATTTTACCAGATGTTTTCATAGGGGTGGTTTCTTTTAATAAGAATTTGCGGGTTATAAACATAACCCGCAAATTCGATTAGCATGCTAGTGACTTACGAGAAGATGGATACTCTATTTGAGTTCTTTGATCTTAACGTTCTTGAACCACACCTCATCGCCATGGTCTTGCAACAGAATATTGCCTTCCACATGATTCCCGAAGTTAGGCCAGTTTTTATACTTGCTATAAGCTACGAGTGCATTGAACATATCGGTGTTCCGGTCGTACTCAATCAGCTTCACGCCATTCAACCAATGCTCTACGTGATTGTCTTTTACAATAACGGTAGCTGTATTGAACTCTTTCTTATTGAAAGGCTTGTTCTCGGGAGCCGGAATCAAGTCATACAAAGACCCCAACTTTCTGTTTCCTTTTACACCTAACTTAGCGTCGGGATGTTTGTCGTCATCCAGTATCTGGAACTCACAACCAATAGCTGAACCTTCACCTTTATTCAAATCGGGACTTACGAAATATTTGATTCCGCTGTTTGCGCCTTCTGTGATCTTGAAGTCCACTGTCAGTATGAAGTTTTTGTACTTACGGGTAGTCACAATGTCGCCTCCGTTAGCCGATTCGGCTCCACCGCTCTTCATCACTTTCAGAATACCGTCTTCCATCTTCCAGCCTTTGGTTGGGAACGTGTTTAGGCGGGCTCCTCTCCATCCTTCATTCGTTTTGCCATCCCAAAGTAGCGCCCAGCCTTCTTTGGCTTCACGTGGAGAGATGGTGTTCGCGATCAGATTGACTTCCGGTGCATCCTGTTTGTCAGATGTTTGATAACGGGCTACGTCTGTTGTACAGATACGGATGTTTTTCCAGCTGACAGTTTTTCCTTCGTCGTCAGCTTTACCAATGGCATGTACCTGCAAAGCAATGAAACCGACAGGTGTCATATCATCCCAGATATTGGCGCAAGGAACATCGTTAACCCATGTCCGAATGGAGTTACCAACAGCTTCAATGCGTGCTTTGTTCCAGGCATTGTTTTTAAACGCTGTTCGTGCCGACGGGTTGAGAGTTAACGGATAAAGCCATGCTCTGCGTGCTTCGTCATAAATACCTCCCGACCAAGCACGTTTGGCTGGATCGATCTCAAACTGATAGCCGTGTACACGCCCTTTCTGGTATTCTTTCTTGCTTTCACTGCGGAACTGCACACCGGAATTCAGACCATCGTCTACCTTAAAGTCAAATTCAAGAATGAAATCACCGTAGTTTTTGGTTGTTGCGAGAAACGTGTTAGGGGTTCCCATTTTGGAAATTCCTACAATGGCATCATCTACCACTTTGTACTCGGCTTTGCCGTTTAGTTTTGTCCACCCTTTCAGGTTCTTACCGTTGAATAACGGTTCCCAATTCTGTGCTGAAAGAGTTGCTGCGCAGAATATCAATACAGAAAATAACGTCTTCTTTCTCATATACGTCTTATTTTTAATAATAGTAGTGAATCATATTACCAGATAGAGAAGCTTGCCGACTTCCGAGGCTATTCTCCCTGTTTATAATTTATAGAACTCGTCCCAGCCTTTGCGTGGCGGTAGTCCGGCCAGCATCGCGTTAGCGAATTCATTGTTTGTGATTTGTTTGGTCCGGCTGTCGAAGAACAACTGGGTGTTGAGGCGTTGCGCCATTACTCCGAGTGAGAATACCTGACTCAGCACTCCGTTGATCTCGAATGGTGAACGGGTTTTCTCAGCCCCATTACAGGCCAGTAAGAAGTTCTCGAAGTGATTGGATGGGCTCTTGGGTACTACAGGCAATTTACTTGCCATCTCTTTAGCCTTTTCTTCCGGAATGATGGATAAGGTGCTACCATGGCTTCCGCCTTTGAATATAAGGTCTTTGCTGTAGATGATCTTACCCGGATTCAGTTTGGATGCCGCTGTGTCTCCTTGATTGGTTGAAGGGATGTTAGGGTCTAAACCTGAAACGCCATAGCCGGCAGGGATGGGAGGGAGGTTGTCCAATCCATCGTACCAGGTAATATCTAGTGGAGGCATTCCTTTACGTTGTGGAAAGCGGAAGAGAATGGTGGAAGAATAGGGGAAGAAATAATCATTATGTCCATTCTCGTAATTCAACGAAACCTCATAAGGTAAACCTAAGTCCAGGAACTCGTGAACGGTATCCAAGATATGTGCTCCCCAGTCTCCTAAAGCTCCCATACCGAAGTCATACCAGCAACGCCATTCGCCCAAGTGATATTTCTCGTTGTATTCGTGGTAAGGAACGGCTCCAAGCCATGTGTTCCAGTCCAGGTCTTTAGGAAGTTGTTGTCCCCCGGGTAATTTGTAGATGTTGGTATCCCATTTATGCCAGCGACGTGCGTTATTCATATGGGCAGTCACAGCAGTTACATCTTTGATGATACCTGCATCCATCCACGCCTTGAATTGGAAATAGTTGGCTTCCGAATGCCCTTGGTTACCAACCTGTGTAGCCAAGTTCGGACGCTTGCGTGCTGCTTGCATCAACAGTTCTGCCTCATAAAAAGTCCGCGCTAACGGTTTCTCTACATAGACGTGTTTGCCCGAAGCCAGAGCCAGCATACTGATCGGGAAGTGAGAATGGTCGGGAGTAGCAATCGCTACGGCATCGAAATCATTGCCCGCTTTATCAAACATCTGACGGAAATCTCTGAATTGCTTAGCCTTAGGGTACTTAGCCATTATCTTTTGGGTGTGCTTGGCGCCCATATCTACGTCGCACAAAGCCACAACTTCTACCATTCCCGTCCGTGCAAAATCCTCAATAATCTGCTCACCACGGTTACCAATCCCGATATAGGCAATCTTTACTTTTTCGTTTCTGCCCTTTTTAGATGCTATGTTTTGCGCATTTAATAGTTCTCCGCTTCCTACGGCCAAGCCGGCAGAAGCCATTGTCATAGTTCTCAGAAAATCTCTTCGTGTTACCATAATTATTTTAGTTATAATTGATTGAAACTCTAGTTTATGTTTTACTTATCTCTTCTTTCTACGAACAAACAATAGAGTAAGACTATAAAAGACTAGCCGTAAAACAGTCCAGCCTGCATATAGTGCTAAAGATGCGATGATTATGTAGAAGACTGAGGTAAACACCTCCATGAAAGATGTCCGATAAACAATAATAGCATATAGGTTGGCGAGATTGGCGATAATGAAGCAGATTAACAAGGTGAGTAGTTCTATCTTCTTTCTCCGTGCTGTTATAATCGTATCTTTCATACTGTTTCGGGGGCTTTAGATTGGTGATTCAAATAGTTTATCTTGTATTCGTCGGGGAAGCTCAATGTGCGTTCTTCTTGCATTGCCTGATCTCCCAACAGACAGAGGGTGCTTGCATAGTAACCTTCTTCAGCAATTCGAGCCGGCTGTTTGCGAGTAATTACGGCTTCTACGAAAGCTTCTAGTAATAAAGAAGAACCATCGGTCTTAGGCCTTTCTCCTGTGATAAATTCACCGGTGTTTACATTCGCAGTTTCCGGGGCCCAACTGGTACCCGCGAAAGGTAATGAATCGAACAGTTTATTCTCCCAGCTATTGATCATTTGTAGAAAACCGGGTGCGGGGGCTACACTCTCGAAGAAGTACTTTCCTTTCTCTGGTTCTACCGTACCGAGGTTACCCATAATCTGCTCTTCCAGTCCATAGAACTGATTCGATATGACAGAGTCGAATGTCATTTTTACTCCATTGTCGAATACATACAGACAGCTGACATTGTCATAGACTTCGCGACCGTCTTTCCAGTAAGTAATCGCACCATGTCCCATCACCTTCTCAGGAAGCTTGCGCAAGGCCCAACTTCCGATTTGCAACTGATGACAGGCCAATTCGGTCATGAGTCCTTTCGAATGTTCCCGATAAAGTCTCCAATTGATCAGTCGTTCCAGGCTGGGAGAGGGGACGGGGCGTCTCCAGTCACCATTGCGATACCAGAAAGTGCGAATGGCGTTGATGTCTCCGAATGTACCGGCATGAACCATTTCCATGACTTTAATATAGCGCGGATCGAACAGACGCTGCTGTCCGGTGAAAAAGATTTTGCCGGAACTGCGGTGCTTGTTGTACATGTGGAAACACTCTTCAATGGTGTATCCGATCGACTTTTCACAGAATACGTGCTTTCCTGCGTCAAAGGCATCCATGACTATCTTATAATGTGCACGGAGTGGAGTCGCAACAAGTACTGCATCTATATCCTTGTTTTCTAGCAATTGCCGGTAGTCATCGTATACCTTTGCCTTAGGAGCTAATTTTAAAGCGTCATCAATAGACGGCTGATAAATATCGCAGAGTGCTACAATCTCAACTTTGGGGTTTTGAACCAGAAAACTCATGAGGAATTGACCTCGTGAACCCGGTCCGATAATTGCCAGGCGGCATTTCTCGTTAGACGTATTCATAACTTCTGAAAAAGCAGAAAGCCAAGGGCTTGTCAGCAGAAGCGTTCCTGCCCCTGCTATTCCTATATTTCTCAGAAACTCCCGTCTACTAATCGATGTATTTTTCATTCTTTAGGGAATTGGTTTTTCATAATATTCTCATTTACAAAGATAATAAAGCTTTCTTAGTAAATTCGTTCTTCTTTTAAATTGTTTTACTTCCAAACAAAAGTAGCGAAGAGCTCGGATACGAAAGGCTAAATACTAATCAATAAATAGCAAAATCAGGTACACCGCCACTGTTTTGTCTTAAATAATAGGAAGAAAGAGCTTTTTGGAATATCATGAGCTGGTTAGTATCATAAATAGCAGAGAATAACTCCACCGTTTGACGGGCGAAGTTATTCTCATGCCGGGATAAAAATTACGAAATATTTTACTTGTCTCGGTTCTTTTTATTCGAGACAAGGGGGCAACGAATTGTTATTTTTCTAGTAGCGCCACAGTACACCAAAGGAAAGGACCTTGGCCATGATAATCACCTGTCCGACGTGGACGATCATAATAATATTGTAACTCGTTCTTTTTGTTTGTTCCTACACAAACTTCTCTCACCTGATTCTTTTCATTGAGGTATGGAACGAGTGCGATCCACGCTTTCCGTGCAGCCGGTGCATACTCTTTGGCATTTAGCCATCCGTTCTTCACACCCTTAATGAAAGCGAAAGTAAACATGGCCGACCCGGACGTTTCAGTCCAACAGTCCGATTTATCAATTAACTGGTTCCATAGTCCTTCCGGGTTTTGATATTTCTTTAGGCTCTCCATCATGGTTTGATATCCTTTCATAATGCGTGGACGGTCTTTATGCTTTTTAGGCATAGCCTGAAGTAGCTCTGCCATGCCGGCAGCCATCCATCCATTTCCTCGTCCCCAATAGAAGGGAACATCCGGAGCATGATAGAAAAGTCCATTGGGGCGTTGTAGATCATCTAAATAAAGAACCATTTCTTTAGCGGCCCGGTCAATGTACTTGGGATCTTTGGTTACCTTATATGCTTGGGTCTGTACAATCGTAATCATGTACATATCGTCAATCCACAGGCGAGTTTGCCAGGAATAACCTTTATCCGCCCATTCTTTTTCCTTCGACTTTGCATTTTCAGGAACTTGCCATTGAGTGTCGGCGTAAGGTATGCCCAATTCCAGATAACGTTTTTCTTTGGTTACGTTATAGAACTCCAAAGGTAAACTGCCAAACATGTTTAAGTCTACGTGATTCATGATGGGCAACAAGGCTTTCTCGGTTGTAAACAGCGGCTCAAACTTATTCTGAAGAGTTTTAATAAGTTCTTTGTCTTTGGTTACCGCAGCATATTTAAGCGCTCCATTCCAGTAGAATGTTTCCGGATATCCGATCCACTTTCCTGCATGAAGTGCATGCTTCTCATTGACGAAACGATAAGCTAAGCGTTTGCCGACTTCTTCGGGTGTGCTTCCTTTGGGGAAATTTTTCAGCATGCTGGTTTGAGCAAACATGAACTGAAAAGGTATGAGACACAATAATAAAAATACTTTTTTACGCATAATACTGATTTTATCTGTTAAACGATATGGTAGTTTTGCTATTACTTACGAGGCGTGTCGATTATTTAGAGATTTGCAGGTTCTTCACATTGTCGCATATGGCTACTGCCACCTTTGAATCGGCACAACCATAGTAGAGGTATAATTTCTTTTTATGATAAACTAACCCTTCAATAAATACTGTTCCGTCTTTGTATTGACCACTTTTCTCGAAAGGTGCTTCGGGGGCGAAAAATGGTTTATCCAAACGATTCAGTACTTTATAAGGATCCTTGTTGTCGAGCAAGAGTTGTCCCGCGCAATAAGCACCGGCCGGATAATTCAAATCTCGCTCCTTGCCTGCGTTCTTTCCATTATATAAGAGAACGATGCCGTTTTTTGTCCGAATAGCGGGAGGGCCACACTCTGTCATCTGACAATCGAAATAACCTTTACGTGGTTTAGCTATTTTCTTTAATTCATTATTATCATCCAATACGGGGTACCAGTCTATCAGGTTATCTGAGGTTGCAGCATGAACCGCATACTCTCCCCAATACATAAAGTACTTGCCATCTACTTTGTCAATAACAAGCTTGTCTTTTTTTACTTTGGTTAGTATAGAGGCTGACTTACTGGCGATCTTCGTAAAACGACCGTCATAGGCTTTTTCAAAAGCAAGCCCGTGTTTCGTCCAGTTTTTCAGATCCTTGGAAGTAGCTACTGCAAGACGGGGTGTCTTTCTGTTCCAAGCAGTATAAAGCATTACATATAGTCCATCTTCGGTCATAGCCACTCGTGGGTCTTCACAGCCACCGGGGTGCTCTATGCTCTTGAAGTCGTCTTCGGCAGGAAAAAGTACCGGGGCATTGAATCTCGTCATCGAAATACCATCTTTACTTTCGGCATACCCTATGCGTGATGTTCTTTTCCCGATACCTTGTGCCGAGTTGTCCTCAGCCCGGTAGAGTACGACAATCTTTCCATCTTTCAAAGTTGCGCCCGGATTGAATATATCACTCTCTTCCCATTTGACTTGTTGTTTTTGCATCGGACAATAGAAAGAGGTCGGTTGGGGAGTTAGGATCGGATTCACTCCTTCGGGACGGATAAATGGGCCGACTACCCAGGTCTCTTTCTGTTTATTCTCGTTAGTCCCTGATGCGAAGAGTGTGGAAGTACCGCATAGAAGCAGCCCTCCTATTAGATAAGCAACTTGCTTTAATCTCATCTTATATTTTTGTTTCATGATTCTTTCTTTATTGCCGAAGCTTGTTATAAATTATAGTCAATACTTCTAAACGAGATGTTTTCTCAGGAATAGCATCGAGCTGAAAGTTGCATAAGGCACTCCATTCCTTCAACGTCTCTTTATCGATTGCCTGGGTGAGGTTCGCATCCCAGTCAGGTAGGTAACCGCGCAGCCCCATGTATTGAACCAAGTGGAAATTCGGGTCTTCCGGCTGTAGATCGCGATAATACATGAGAGTTGTTCTTTGCCGGATTAGTTTATCTTGAAGCATGGATATATTAACATCGCGGACCGACACACGGTTATCGATAGCCAGCGAGGCTGTGATGCCGGCTGCTTGTCCAAGTGCCATCCAACAAGGTTCCATGCGCAATGTAGAAAAACCGATATGCGAGCCGGATACGGGAACAGGCAATAGCAAATTATCTACTTTGCGGGGTAAGATAACTCCTAAAGGTACTGTATAAACAGCTGTGGGATAACTGATAAAACCATCTAAATGTACTCGTCCTGTTTCTCTTTTTCGAGCCGCATGTGAGTCAAGTGCGTAATGACTAGCTGTCACACTAGTTGCGTGCAAGGGTGGGCGTTTGCCTTGAGCAACCGGCAGCGCATCCTTGGCTGTAAAGAAATAGACTCCTTCGAAACGTCTTCCTTCCCGTACATAGACTTGTCTGGGGAAGAAGTTGTTGTCTTGATATTCATCCTTTGCCAAGCCCCATTCGGCAATTTCTTTGCGGAAATGCTCGGGAAGCGCTTGATCATGTTGAGCGAACCAGAATAGACCTAACGTGTAATCTCTCAATCGTTTGGCGAATTTATCACGCCATTCCCAGGAAGAGGTAGGCCATGCCCAATTTTCCTCAGGTAAGTCAGTCGAAAGAAATGCCGCATGCTGATTGTTACCATCAGTTTTCTGATTAGGTAATTTCACCAGACTACTTAGCTTTCTGATGCCCCAACTGTCACCGGGTAGTTTGGTACGATTTCCTTGAGCAATATGCTTACGGTTGGCCTCCATCATTTCATCTGTCACTTTGGCCATAGCTATTTGGGTGTTTCGTCCGGTCCATACATCTTCAATCAGTGAGACATACTCCGCCCGATTGTAAGATTCCGGCTTTGGAAAAGCGATACGGTTTTTTGGATTATTTGTTAAGCATAACCGATAATTGTATGCTTGCACAGCATTGTCGGATTCTCCGGTACTACCTTCTGCGGGCTGGCTCTTCCAATACTCATAAGCCCTTCCTGCACCCGGTTCACCAAACTCTTCTTTACTTTCTCTACCTACACGAAATGGTACACCGGCTATAGCGCCTAGATCTCCTTCATAGGTTGCGTCTACAAATACTTTGCCCAGATAGAGTTCTCTCTGCCCATTTTCTCGATTTAGTACATAAAGACTTTCAATGCGTTCATCCTTAAGAGATAGGTTTGAATCCTCAGCATCGAACTGACGCATAAGATGTATCGTTATTTTGTCTTTGTGCTCATTCAGCATATCTTGATAAATAACTGCTGCAACGGAAGGTTCAAAATGAAAACCATCACTGCAATCTTTCACTTGCTGGGAATCCGCTCCATAATGATCGACATAGTATTGTTTGATTCTGGAAGTGAACTCGGCGAATAGTCCGGTAGTAGCTTTTCGCGTAGCAATATCCGTAGCTCCTAATCCATTAGCCGGAAGCCCGCCTATATGGTTTGTTCGTTCTAGAATAACCGAGGTCTTCCCCTCTCGGGCGGCAGCAATCGCTGCCATAATCCCTCCCGGATTACTTCCCACAATAACAATATCAAATTGCCCTTGAGCTGATAGCTTCCAACTCGCCAGTAACAAGATAATGAGAATATGGAATTGCTTCATAGTCTTCTTTTTATTTCAATTTGTATGTTTGAGTATCTATATTCCAACCTTTCAGTACGAGTGCTGCTCCTTCGCTTAGTTTTCCTTTAGCCGTTTCAATAGTCACTGCTTTCTTTTCGCCTGGCATCAAAGAGAAGAAGTTATCTGTATAGAATGAAGGACGTATCGGGCTCATCTTTGAATTCAGGAATTGCAGTTGATTGAAGAAAGCAATCTGACCGGATGTATTGCTCAAAGTAATATCAACGAAGTAATTTTCATTATCTTCTCTTACTTTATAAGCGAGTTTCACTTTAGCCTGCTTTAGCTTACTCAAGTCTTCAAAGCCTGACGCTGCCGGACCGGTCAAAGTCTTGCTACCTTCATACTTATCGTTGGAACGCCAGTAAAAGTTAGAAGAAACGTCTTTCCCTTTTTCATCTTTCAGAATCAGTTTGATGAAATGAACCTGAGAAATGTTTTCCGGGAAACGGATAGTTAATGCATCGTTAGCTACTCCGTCGGATGGCAAATTGACAAGCGCGGATTCTTCAAAAACTTTCCGGCTATTGATATCATATACCTGAGCTGTAACTTTGTAGTTATTAAAATCACGATAATAATCGTTTATCACAGACACTGTGTTCTTAAGATAATCAAACTGGGCATGTAGGGGTTCCAGAGAGTTGGCCGTATGATAAAGGGAGGCTGTTGGCTCTAAAGACCAATCCCACATGCGGGAAGCTACCTGAGGCATAGAGCAGTTATGATACCAGAATAAAAGTCCCGAACAGAAGCGATCACCGTTATCTAGTTTATTGTAGTTCCACACTTCCCAAATACTCTTCGAGTTTATAGCACCCACTAATTGTCCTTTTTTGGCAAACTCATCGATTGAAGATGACTTTCCATAGTTGTTCACCAAATCTGTATACATAGTAGTCATCAAATGGAAACCATTTCCATCCAGGTAATCCCATACTTCTTTATTGATAGGCCAAAGGTCTTTTTCATCCATCATCTCCCGAAGGATTTCTACTGTTGGAAGAGTTGGCGCACCATATTCCGGGTTAAAACCATCAACACGACTTCCTCTCGGAGATGCTGTGTTTTCGTAATGTTGCATGGGATTTACCTGTTTATAAGGACTACCATCGTGCACTCCGTCACATTCGGATTGCATTTGGAAGCCGCGTGTACCGTCTAGTACGTTTAGCAATTCAGGTGTTCCGGTAACTTCCGTGCTTTCATTGGATGCAACATAATAAGCCAGCGATGGGTGGTTGCGGATACGTTTTACTGTAGATTCCACATTGCTCATATAGACAGCCTTGTTATGCGGATGACGAGTATCACCGGTCATCCAGAACTCTTGCCATACCAATAACCCGAGTTCATCACACAACTGGAAGAAATAATCGGATTCTGCGATGCCGCCTCCCCACATTCTCACCAGATTGACACCCGATTGACGAGTATATCTTAGCTCTGCATAAGTACGTTCATCTGAAGTTCTCAGCATGGCTTCCGGTATCCAGTTGGTACCGCGGATAAACAATCTTTTGCCGTTTACATAGAAAACACGTGATTTATCCGGAGTGTTTGTATCGGACGTGATCTCGCGAATACCAAATTTCGTTCTTACGGAATCACATGCTACTCCATTGACCAATACGGTTAGTTTTAGTTCGTATAGGTTTTGTGGGCCTTTGTTTACAGGCCACCACAGCTTTGGAGAGTTAATTGTAAGTTGCGGGAACTCTTCAGGAGAGAAAGTTACTACTTTTTCTTCTCCGCGTATCACCCGGCATGTTTTCTTGAAAGTTATATTTTCACCAACAATCTCACCCCTTACCTCGCAGTTAACGCCGCTATTATTGGTTGAAGGATTGATTACTTCTACTGATATAAGTTCTCGGGCTTGGTCATAGCTCGGCTTTCTCAATTCGGATTTGACAAAAGGATGGCGTAAGGCGACTCTACCGGTTGTATATAGAGAAATGTTTTTCCAAATACCTGTATTACGATCACGGATACCATCCATAAACGTAAAGTCCCAGCCTACTGTCATCAACATTGTAGTATTTAATCCAATATTACCGTTGCCACCATTATGGAACTCACCTGCAGCTCCCCATGTTTTAGGTTTAGCGCTACCGGGAACATCTACCGGATATACTTTTATAGCTAATGCATTACTCTCTCCTATGTTCACAAAATCCGTAACATCAATATAGTCCTGTATGAACATACCATTAATTGTACTTAGCAAGTTCCCATTCACCCATACTTCTGCCCGGTAGTTGATTCCATCTACTTGTAACCAAACCGTCTTTCCTTTGAATGATTGAGGGACGTTAAAATCAGTCCGGAACCAATAAGTATAAAAGTCGCGTCCGGTTTCAGAAATGTCCGGTATCAATTTAGACTCAATCTTATTATTGATTCCGTAATAAGGCTCCGGAAACTTCTGATTATATACTAGAGAATTTAAAACGGTACCGGGTATTATGGCGGGTATCCAATTCATCGTTGGATAGTCTGATAGCGAAATCTTTTCCCCAGGGTCTGTTGTATCTCCTGATTTTATCATTTTCCACTGATAACTTCCCTGGTGCCCTATCTCAGAATCCAGCCAAAGGCGTTGAGATGTCCGGTCATCATTCACTCGGTTTTGTCCGAAGACCATTATGGAGTAAAAGCATAATAGAAAAGAGAAGAAAAAGGTTTTAACTAAGCTGTACATATTAATATTAGAGTTTTAATTAAGTTTGGTATGAAGCAAAAGTAGAGGTTTACTTTAATTCAATACACTAATAACAGGTCAATTAATGAGAATATAGTCTCAAATGAAGGTTACTTTATCTAGTATAAACGAATTCTGTCCGCAGCCCTCTATGATCAAATATCCATGATGGGAAGACGATATCTGATGTATTTGTGTCCTCGCCAATTATCTGGCTACTTTTTACAGTCGTATTTGGTGACAATGTATAAAGAGTTATATCTATGCGGTCTTTAGTATCTTTCGCACTTGGGAAAGGAGTCCACGTATAGCCGTGGTGTGTCACCGGATCGGGGTGTATAGTCCTATATGCATCTCCTTTTATTCCTCCTTCCCACAATGCGTGAGTAGTAGGCCATTGTACGGCATAAGGAGTTGTACCTGCTGACTTGGTGTTTTCGGTCCAGTCGAGCCATGACGGCTCGTTAAAATCGCCGGAAATCGAAACAAACGGTGTGGTTGCTGACGCCAGGTCTGCCAGTAGCATATCAACCATTTCCTGCCGCGCCTGTTTATTTACCTTCACTACATAATCTACATCAGTAGTCGAAGCAAAACCACCATATTCAATGCCGTTTAGCTGGTAGGGGCCATAAGGTTTAAAAGCACCGTGACAATTCATTACTAATGCAACAATTCCTTCTCCTAAATCGATATAAACTCCATATTTATTCGGAGTCGTTCCCGAAAAGGGATATCTCGATATGATACTGCATTTTCCCTGCCCGTTATTAGAATGAGTATGCACATAAAGTCCCTGTGCATTTATTTCAGCTTCGGAAAGGTTGCTACATTCTTGTGCGCAAAGAACATCTACGTCAATCTTGTTGAAATAGTCTATAACTACGGACGCCTTTTTACCCCATAAATTCTGTGTAGCTAGCTTCAGAGTTTTAGGGACAGCACGTGTTGCCCAAGTTGCAGATATTTTCCCGTTTATATCGGCTGCTATTTCAATATAATATGTCCTTCCTCCGCCTGCATTGAGCGCAAGGCCTACCGGTACTGCTACCGGTATATCCTGTTTTTTAGAGGCCCGATCAGTTATATGTAGAGTGGCATTCATCCCAAATGAGTTGGCGCACATATCCGGAAGTATATAACATACACTGTCTGCTTGAGGCACATACTGATAGGTTGTTCTAGTGGTTACCGGAAGATTCTTATATTCATTGTAATGTTGCGGTTCAATATGAACATAAGGTACAGAAGATACGGCATTCGTATAACTAACGGAATTCACTGTGATCCCTGAAGCAGTATTCGGGTCTTTCTGTAGTACTATTCTGGATGTACGTGGAGAAAGAGTTACTTGCACTGACGAAGTGGAGGCAGCCACACGGAGTGTACCATCTTGTTCGCCTTTGCTGACAAGCATTGTCATAGGATCAGTCAATGGTAATTGAGGAGAATACGCGCTCAAATCCCAATAAGTGTGGCCGGACTGTAACGTAGGAAAGGTCTTATCGGCTGTAGCAAACAAAAATAGAAATCGATAAATGATACCTTTAGTTACGGAAACTTTTATTTCGTCTGTCATGTCACCGACTTTTCCTGTCTGGTCAAACAGGTAGTTGTATTGGTCGTCGAAACAGAATATTTTCCATTGCATTCCGGCTAAAGACATAGAAGATCTGGTAGGAGACATCGTTATCCCCCTCTCCATGTTCAAACTGAAACGTATTTCCTTTGTGTTACTTTCTTTCTGTACATCGCCCACATATTCTTCAGCACAGGCTGAGAATAAGCTCGAGATTGTCAAGAGAATCACCAATAAAGTATTCTTTAGCATTGTCTTACAAATTTAGTCATTATAATAAAATATACGAGTCAATGGATATGTAGATTAATTCCAATCGGCTTTGTCACGGATACACCGGTATGGGATTCCATATTTGTCTTTCACAACCCATGCATTACCAAAAGTCTGATCCTGTACGGTAAGATCTGACAGCTTTATATTTACCCAAGCTACATTTGGCCATGTGCCAAAAGTAGCCAAATCTTTTAGATTCGGATCTTTAGCTGTTGGATAACCTGCAAGTATACGCATATAAGTACCTTCACCCACTGGCTCGAACCAACGATAAGCGTATACCGACTCGGTAACCTGTGATTTAAGATTCTTACCTACCCATGAGATGTAATCTTCCGCTTCTTTATCATTTAAAGTAGACCACCCATCTGGACACGGATTTATAGAAACATCATTTTTTATAGAAGACATATTCGTGTTGAACGCATATCCTTTGGCACCACAGTAGTAAACCTTGTCTACATGGTTATGCGTGAGATAAGTTGTCTGTTTGGCATGAATAGGTGAATAGAGCTTGTTGCCCCATGAAAGACAAGGAAGGGGAGTACCCGGATACGGATCAATGAACCCTATCACAAGTAAATTCTCATCCGACACGGATCCGTTGAGTAGGTAACTGCATACTGATATGAGTTCCCCGGACGTCCTGTCACTGTATAAATAATCTCATGACGATAAAGACCACTACCCGCTGCTGTTGTAGATGAAAGAACTGTAAGCCATGAAGGTAAGCTGCCATCATACAGTGCTTCCAAAGTAGTAGAACTATAATCTGTAACGACACGCTTTATCGTATACGGCATTGTTGCATCAGCTCCAATTTTCACATAGGTTCCTTTGATCTCTGTTCCTGCTATAATCATAGCTTTGTTATCCATAGAAGAAATCCCATTTTCGACTGTAACCCAATCAATGGATGTGCCATCTTTCCATTCTTCTACGGATATATCAAAGCCTGCAGAACCGGCTATACGCTTTGTATTAAGCTGATACAGATAATTAGCCTCAACATTGATATCAGATGCTAGATTAAGGTATAAGGTAGGACCTGCCGTATTGGTATTAGCAAGCTTGGTTGTAGCCCATACCACTGTCTTCTCATTCTGGTCAAGAATTGAAGTCAACTGAGTCGGATAAAGATAGAAGCTCTTTCTATCATTAGCTAAATCAGCTGCCGGTATTTCCAGCATATCAGCAGATATATTTCCTGCATTTCCACTTACATCTCCAATAAATCCCTGAGTATATCTATTTTTGATATATACTTTATCAATTACGACACCTGATTCTGTCGGATCATTCAGCAAATCAAATCTAGCGACGCGTCTTTTAAGTTTTACATTGACCTGATTCTCGGGGGATTCTACATTGGCAACAGTTACGTATTCCTTACCATCTGTTTTAACATTGGACATAACGAATGGAGGATTCAACTTTCCATTCTCTGCAATCGTTTTGCTATTTAATAAATCATTAATTGTGTTTGATTCACTCATACTGGGAAAGTTGCTTTCATTTCCACTCTCCACAATAATAAATCTCTTTTCCCCTTTTGTCGAAGAAGTTAGCTCCAGAGAATATGACCTTGTATTGTTATTTTCATTCACAGAAGTAGCCACTGCATAATTGAGAACATATCTCTGCTCATATTTGCCTTCCTTATTAAATTGATAGAAAGCAATTTTGTCTTTAGTTCCTCCATTCTCACCATCAACATCCGCACCTCTGGTAAGGAATGTGCCTGGAGTATGCAGGTTAAATATAACTTTCCCTTTGCCTGGAGGCAAATTATTTGGCTCTTCGTCGCTTTTCTGGCAACTAGCAAATAGGATTGCTGATAACATAGTCAAATACAGATAAAATATCCTCAAGTTAATCAGGTTTTTCATAAAAATAATGTTTAATAAAAGTTGAGCAAGTCGAGTCGTTTTAATAATTCAATCAATAAAGATATTTATAGAAGTAAAGAGGTTGTTCCCAAAATTGGACTTGAGTTCAACCTCTTTTCATTCTAATTAAAAATAGAGGTATTTAATTCCATTGAATCTGTTGATCTTCATCTGGAATCAGTGTATTCAAGTCACGTTGCATACTCAATGTTCCTTTTACGGTATATTTCAGGCGGTTGCCTGGGCTAATTGTATAATCTTCAAAAGTATATGATAGGAAAAGTGTAATGTAGATATGCTTTAAGTAAGGTTTCTTTGCATCATACGCTTCTTCTACCGTATAATAAGACTGGCTTTCTCCGGGTTTGAATGCATTTCCATTGACCGGATCATCATTATCACTCCAAATTTCGAGCTTCCTCTTTTGAAGATCTATCTTTTCATCGGTAAACTTTGCGAATACTCTGTATTTCTGGCGATCTAAATAGTCAATATTTCTAAGTCCTGCATAAACAAAAATCGTTTTATCATCATGTACATATGCTTTATGATTGGCTAAAGTAAAAGCATGAGTCTGGTCATCATCAAGATAGATCATGTACTTAGTCCCACTATAGGTTCCCGAATAATCATTAAATGGGGTAATATTTAGCAATGCTTTCCGATAATGCTTGCGAGGATTTGCTTGGTAGTCATAGGATGGGTCATCCATAATCGATAGTGGTAAAATCCACTTTTCTGATAAATTCAGTTGATTAACCCCATTAGTTCCTCCCAAAGTGAACTCGATCGGTAGTACTGTTGTGTATTTGCCCTTCGAAAGTTCTACAGCATCCGGAATGCTATAATATTGGGAATCTAATAAACGATAATACAGTTCTTCACGTTCCCCGTAGCGTTCTCTATTCAAAACATTCAAGGTGTCTTGATCTATTGCAATATGAATGTTCCGATTCGTAGTGTTCATTGTTGAACCGCTAAGAATTATAGGAAGATTATATTTGACAACATCTCCGGCATTATAACGGACATAAGCAGAAGTTACTCCATCACTATTTGGCACTGCCTTAAAAGAGACCATTTGCTTAAACTGCTCATCCTCCCATTCATTGTTACATGATGTACTGCATATCACTGTAATCATGGCTAAAAATAGATAATATATATTCTTCATTTTTATACGTATTATATAGTTATTCAGGGTCTGTCCAACCTGGATTTTGTGTCAATTCTTTATTCCGTTTTAACTCATCATGATGGATGGGCCAAAACCACATTTTAGTTGTAAATATAGATGGTAACGACGTTGCCTCAACTGGTGTATAGAAACTTGTTGTATTATTGCTCATAGAATATACATTGCATCCATATGTAGGAGCTGATTCTTCAGCTGGAGCATCACACCAACGTCTCAAGTCAAAGTAACGATGACCTTCCGCAAATAACTCAATTTGGCGTTCACGCTTCAATTTAATACGGAACTCTTTTGGATCATCATAGACCTCATAATCAGGTAGTCCTGCGCGAATACATATTGGTTGAATCGCCTTTTTTAATTCGTCCACATCTCGTTTTATCTGATAGACTTGACTACCGTCCCAGGAAGGTATCTCGTGCTGCCCTGTTAACTCATTCAGAGCTTCTGCATAAATCAATAATACTTCAGCGTAACGAATTTCAGTTGTTGCTTTCGCATGCATACGGCTTACATCATATGATTTCTCTGCATCACCGATATCATCCGGATGAACAAATTTCTTGATACCGATACCTGTGTTAAGCCAATAGGTACCAATCTGATATCCATCCGGACTATTGCGATAGTAGAAAAGTTGAACGTTTGTCTCTTCTTTCTTTCCACTATCTGCATTCAGAAAATTCCATACGCTACCATTATATGCTACAGAGGCATAAAAACGCGGTTCACGACTGGCATATTGTTTACTAACTTTTGCACCTGAGGGACCTAATTCCGGATAGTTGGCTAGTTCAGCGGTTGAAACCAAGTTGGTTGTATAAGGATTTGTATTAAATCGACTCGGCTCTGTATATCCTTTCCTACCTTGATACATGCTATTCATCCCGGGACAGTCGCTTCCATCTTTCATGTAATAAGCATCACATTGCTTTTGTGTCATTCCATGACAGTTATATCCACCTCCTTTTGAACGAGGTAGTTGATGAAGTACCATAATATTTATACCCTCGTTTGCTTGATTGGAACCACGAGTAAAGATCAGCTCTGGATTTTCATATGCGGTAACTGAACCATTAAACAAAGAACGATATGATTCGAATGGATCAATGTCAGCCCAGCCATTCGGCCATTGATTTGAATGAAAATCGCCTTTATCATTTGGCGGAGTGATAGTAGTAGGGTAGGCTATATCATTACTTTCTCTTTTATAGGCTACATATAAATTATACTTTCCTAATTCCATCACATCCCTGGCAGCAGCAGCGGCTTTGGCCCATTTGGATTCATCGTAAGTTGACGAAATCAAAGGATTGCCTTTCTTGTCTACCATTGCAGCAAGTACTTCAGCGGGAGTTTTACCATTAAATAACGGACTGGCTGTATACAACAAGACTCTAGAGCGTAGTGCCAAAGCTGCTCCGCGGGTTGGGCGGGTTATGTCTTGTACCCCTCGGGTCATTGGAAGTATAGTAGCAGCTTTAACCAATTCATTGGAGATATAATTAGCGCACTCATCATAACTGCTTCTCGGTTGAGCAATCTCATCATACTCTTTCGTATAATCAATTCCCTCATCAGGAACAATAGGTACAGGTCCAAATGTACGTACAAGAAGCCAATAGAAATAAGCTCTCAAGAAGTGGGCCTGTCCTTTCATATCGTTAGCCTCCTCTACTGTAAGTTCTTTATTAATATCAATATTATTAAGAAAGATAGACATCTGGCGAATTCCTCTGTAGCCAACTTGCCATATATACAAGCTGTTCTTATTCCATCCGTCTTCTGTATAACTACCAGACTTCCAGCTTGCATAACCGTAATCACCATAATACATGTCGTCAGCGTAATTAAAAGCGACATTCTTTTTGCTACAGATTTCTTGTAAATACTGGTTTCCTAAATAAATGTAACCCTGTGCTAACCATCTATTTGTATAGTCTTTATCTTGAAAAACATCTTCAATGGAAGTGCGTTCATCAAAGATGTAATCCGAATCCAGATAATCGGCACATCCGACAAACATGAAGCTCATTCCTAGCGCAAAACACAAAATTAGAATAACTTTTTTCATATTTTTATAGTTTATAGATTAACAGATACTCCCATAGAGAAAGTCCTACTCAATGGATATTTTTTCCCATCTGAACTACCTAATTCAGGATCCCAAAGTTTGAACTTAGAAAAAGTAAGTAAATTAGTTCCGACAAAGAAAATACGCACTTGATTAAAATGGATTTTATTTACTAAGGCTTTGGGCAATGAATAGCCAATGTCCAATGTTTTTAAACGTAAATAAGAGCCATCTCTTAACCAGTAGCTAGAGGTCTGTTCGTTATTTGGATTTTGGCCATATGTTAAACGTGGATATTCCGCATTAGGGTCTTCATTTTGGCCTAGTATCCAACGGTTACTGTTTGCCATTTCGGATAGCACATTACCCCATCCGTCGCCTCCGCTAAACATAAAAACAGTTGTTCCATTTATAAAGTAAGTCGATTTGCCTACTCCTTGAAAATGCATATTGACATCCAATCCTTTCCACTTAGCTGAAACTCCAAAACCATAAACGAGATTTGGTTTCGTTGTAGCCCCAATAGCTACTCTATCATTGCTATCAATCACGCCATCACCGTTAATATCTTTATATTTGATATCTCCGGGCATAAGCTGGTATACTTGATTATTATACTCACCTTTCGAATATTTAAACTCTTGCTTCGGGCTGTTTCTAATTTCGTCATAATCACTAAACAGACCTAAAGCAACATATCCTCTCGCCTGGTTTACACGGTGTCCTTGGTCTAATTTATATCCATAAATCGTGTTCTCTTCGTCTCTTTCTATAATCTCATTTTTGCTATAAGTAATATTTCCACGCAAGGTAAGATCCACTTTTCCAACTCTTTGTTTAAAAGAAAAGTTTCCATCAAATCCACGTGCTTTTACTTCACCTACATTCGCCTTAGGTGCAGTTGTTACACCTACTATATTAGGAATGTAGTTACGAGTCATATAAATGTCTGTTCGCTTTTCATGAAAATAATCAATCGCACCAGATAATTTATCACCAAAAAGAGAGAAATCAATACCTAAATCTTGCTTAGTTGCAATTTCCCAAGATACAGTCGGAGAAGCTATTGAGCTATAATACATACCTTCCCATTCTTTTTTTACTGAAGCCACATCTGCAAAATTATATGATCCGCCGGTTTCAATAGTATACAAATAAGGGAACCGAATATCTTTCCCTAGGTCATCATTACCTGCCTTACCATAAGAATAGCGTATCTTGAACATATCCAGCCATTTTCCCATATGTTTTTTGATTAAAGGTTCTTCTGATATGTTCCAAGCTCCAGAGATAGCCGGGAAAAAGCCAAAACGATTGTCTTTATGGAAATTTTCAGAACCTGTATATCCAAAGTTGAAGTCAATAAAATAACGATAATTCCAATTATAATTTACTCGTCCTGCCAGTCCTTGATTACGTCTTGCCATACCGTTCTTAAGATCCGTACCAATATTTTGGGTGAAAACCTTAGAAGATTGATTGTATTTCAAGACTCCTCCTACATGATGTTCTTTGAACCCACGATCATAATGCAATTCCCACTCAAAGAATTCTCTCCTATCACCTTCTGAACCTGAGTACTGCGACATTGGTACCTCCTCTTTTAATCGGGTGAAATTCAAATTACCGTCAACATCTCTATAGCGATCAGTCTTCCAAACTTCCGGACGTTTAAAACGTTTGATCCAATTTGAATTGTTCGTGTCATATCCAAATCGGCCAATAAACCGTAGCCCTTTTGTTATAAAATCCAGTTTTTGCTCGAGTGTAACATTGGTCTGGATATTGTTTTGCCAACTTTCATTAAACCCTGTCATTGTTGCTTGTGTCCAAGGATTTAAATTATCATCTTTCTCAGACCACGCAGGAATCCTTCCATCAGAATATGTCACAGGCATCATAATTGAATTGTAACCCATAAGAACCGTCCAAATAGCATCTGTGCCAACTCCCGGGTCATTTTGTTTGCGGAGCGAACCTGAGACACCAACTCGTAACAAGGTTGATTTTGTAATGTCAATATCCACATTCATGCGGTACGTCCATTTACGATAATTGGTATTCGTATTATAATCTTTCATCGCATTATCTACCTTATACATACCTTGTTGGTCCTGATAACTTCCCGATACAAAATATCGTGCAGTCTTTCCACCGCCGCTCATATTTAATGTTGCTCTTGAACTCCAAGCACCATCACGCATCATAACATCCATCCAATCTACATTCGGAAATAAATCCGGGTCTAACCCTAAACGAAATAACTCCAATTCTGAGGCAGAATATAAAGGTTCCTCGTTTCGTGTTATTTTTGCTTCGTTTGCCATAGAAGCGTATGTATACCCATCCACAAAATCAGGTACTTTCGTAAACGTATTGTAGAATCCCTCGACTTTTGCACTAATATTAATTTTACTTTCTTTTCCCCTCCTCGTATTAATCAAAACAACTCCATTGGCACCCTTACTACCATAAATAGCAGTAGCCGAAGCATCTTTCAATACGGTAAAAGACTCTATATCCTCAACATTAACTTCATCGATATCTCGTTCAAAGCCATCAACCAATACTAATGCTGCACTGCTTGCACCAAAAGTTGAAATACTACGAATCCAAAACTCAGACACGCTACCCGGGCGACCCGATGTTTGCATTGCCATAATACCGGGAACAACCCCTGCCAAACCATCAACTATAGATGTCGATGGTATAGCCTTCAGTGCATCCACATCCACATTTGTAATAGCTCCAGTCACAGCAATTTTTCTCTGCGCACCTGTTCCTGTTATCACCACCTCATCAATCACCGTAGAAGATGCCTCCTTCATTGTTATATTAATAACTCGCTGATCTTTTACTAGTACTTCCACCGTTTCATAACCGATATACGAATATACTAGCTTATTAAAAGGGGAGACCTTAATGGAGTATTTACCATTAATATCGGTGATAACACCTAGTCCAGGCATATTCTGTACAGAGATGTTTACTCCAATCATGGGTTCTTTGCTCGCATCGGTCACAACCCCTGTTACTATTATGTTTTCTTGCGCTAGTGCATTGCCAGAAACCCCGAATAGTAACATGCATATAAATAAAATATTTCTCATCATAAAATTATGTGTTTTTCATTTATTATTCTTCTCTAGCTATTTTGCGTATTACTTTATTATTGTTGTCACCTACATAAAAGCATTGTCTTTTTTCATCATATGCAAGTGCGATTGGACTATCAAATCGGGCTTCAGTACGCAGTTCACCATCAGCATATCCAGATGTTCCATTATTTCCCCTTCCAGCAAAAGTGCTAACTCTTCCCTGTGGCGTTAAAATACGGATTGCATGGTTGTCTTGATCACAAAAATAGAAATCATACTCATCTTCTTCTCCCATGTAATCTGGGTTCTTTACAAAAGCACCTTGAGCAGGTCTGCTCAATAAAGCTTTATCTCCAACTCCATCAGCATATCCACTGGTGTTGTCGGAGCCGCATACGATATATGGAGTAGTATAGGTTTTATTTACTTCGTCATAATCTGCTCGCGCAATGTATCGGCCTGCACCACTATAGTAATTCTGAATTAGATATGCATATTTCCCTGTTGGATGAACGACCATACGTATTGTCTCTTTGGTACGCAAATGTCTAAATGGACTTGTAAGTTCCTTTGTTTTAAAATCATATCGCCATACATCTTGATTATAATAGACTGCATAATATAATTCCCCCGTTATTGGATGAACCATAGCTCCTGTAACACTTTGAGCCTGTGTCAGCCCTGTGCTCGTTGTAAAACCAGATTCGCGTGAGAATAGCCAATTCCCTGTTTTATTGGCAGTTCCTATATCATCAGAGATTATCATATCTCCATTTGTGTCAGCGGTCCAGCTGATTATGGATGGTCTAGATAGTCCGGATGTTTTAAAATAGCTAACATATTCATTTGTAAAATCCACAAGTCGATTAGGAGGACAATCATGAGTCGTTATATACATTCGATCAAAATTTGATTTAGGATCAAACGAGAACCAAGTCATTTTCTTAAAACAACCACAATCATTAAATGGACCTTCTTTTTCTACTTCATCAGTTGGGACCTCATATCGTTTTCCTATAAGAGTTGTCACTAACCACTTCTTCTCATATTCAAAAGTCCCTTCAGCTTCAGCATACGCTATTTCCTCTCCTTGATTATCATAAATACTAACATGAATATCTCCATCATAAGCTCTTGAGGGAACAATACAATACAAACTATTATTTTTCACCGTAACAATAGTTGCACTCTTTCCTCCAATAGTTACTTTAATATTCGATGGATTGTTTCCGAAATTATCTCCATACAAAATTAGATTACTACCAAATCCTCCTTTTTTAGGTAAAAAGTCTTTGATAAGTACAGGTTTGCCAGGGTCAAACACATTTTCCGCTTCATCATTGTCTTTACAACCCGCAAAGCAAAAAATGATTAATACCAACACGACACTATATAGATAGCCGTGCTCACTTTTCCAATAATTACTTTTTTTCATATATTAAATTTTAATTAGTTAAAGAAATGCTCTTATTCTTTTTCATAGCATTTCATATTAATTCCTATCATTAAACACGGGTATTAAATCTGAATTTGATGGTATACAGTTCTTGATGTATGGCCATGCGTCATCTGTCCATTGTACACGATCCAGCCATTCCCAGGCGGCCTCCGACTTCATTGCCTGTTTTTAGATAACTATGATAGATCATCCAATCCGTACCTTTATCATCCTGGATAATAGTCGAGTTATGCCCGGGGCCTATCCATTTCTGCATATTGCCTTCCAGAACTAATTCCCAACTATTATCAAGCATTCCCTTTCCTTTCTTGTCAACGTAAGGGCCAAGTAGATCGGTAGAACGTCCCACTACGACTTTATAACTGCTGTTAACGCCGTTGCAGCAACTGCCAATGGAGGCGAACAAATAGTAGTAACCATTCTTCTTATAAATATTGGTACCCTCGAAAGCGTTACCACAGATTTTCTTCTTCAAGATAGGGAGTCCACTCTCATTTCGTTTGACGCTCAGTCCGTCATCAGTAAGTTCCGTCACATAGATCCCT
>NZ_BAIV01000003.1 GCF_000517545.1 Bacteroides reticulotermitis JCM 10512
CCAACTGTATTCACGAGATTTATAAGTAGTTGGTCCATAGAAACGGTTGTCTTTACCGTAATAGTAGTCCAGTCCGAATTCCGTCTTTAGTTTTAAATTGTCAATAACCTCCCAAGTAAAGCTACCATTATAGTTAAATGTTTGGCGATCTTGTATGCGGTCGTTATCAGTAACAGAAACTACCGGATTGGTTAGCTGCAATTCAGGGTCATAACCATCACTCAAATCCGTAAAATTGAATGGAGTGTAAATCATAACGTTTTTCATGCGAGAGTCTGCACTAGATACTTCTTTTTTAGACTCATTTGCACCTGCACCACTAATCTTTGTATTTGAGAAACGGGCAGAGAAATCTAAAGATACTCGTTTGTTAGGTTTGTGGTTTAACTTTAAGCTTAAGTTATCACGCTTGAAATCGGAGCCTAGCATAATTGCTTTATCATCCATATGGGCGTAATTAAAAGAAAACTTAGTTTTATCGCTACCACCGCTGATGCTTATGTTATGATTAAAGGTGTGTCCGGTACGTCCAAATACTTGATCTTGCCAATTATTGGCTTCTACATTGTCGTAAAGATCAATATCTTGGTAGTTTCCTAGTACTTTTGTATAGTCATCCGGATTAATTTCATCATATTTTCCGCTGTTTAGCATAGCTAATTCATACTGCCATCTGGCATAGTCCCCAGAAGAAAGTGTATTCAACTGTTTAGTCATCTTCTTCCACGAATAATAGGCATTGTAATTCACGGAGATTTTTCCTTCTTTTCCACCTTTAGTAGTTACAATAATTACACCGTTTGCACCACGAGAACCGTAGATAGCGGTAGAAGAAGCATCTTTTAAGACTGTCATGTCTTCAATATCTGATGCGGGAATGTCTGTAATGGATTCGACAGGGAAACCATCTACAATAAATAAAGGTGTATTATCGCCCGTAATGGATCCTCCACCACGTACGCGAATCTTCATTTCTGCATCCGGAGAACCTTCGGTGGTTGTGATTTGTACTCCAGCCATCTTACCTGTTATAGCTTCCACTACTGAGGCTACCGGAACGGCTGCTATTGCATCAGCATTAACCGAAGCAACTGAACCTGTAAGGTCTTTCCGTTTAGCGGTACCATAACCGATAACTACTACTTCTTCCAATGCTTTGGCATCGTCAGACAGTGTGACTTCAATCTTACTTTTACCTTTGATTGCAATCTCTTGTGTTTTCATACCTATATAAGATATGAGTACACTTGCGTTGGAAGGAACCTTTAGAGAGAAATTACCATCCAGGTCTGTTATTGTCCCGTTGGTTGTATTTCCTTTTTCTACGATGGAGGCACCAATAATAGGTTCTCCGCTTGTGTCTTTCACATTACCATTTAAGGTAATTGTTTGCGCCGATACGCTTAGCGTTAATGCTGCAAAAATCATTAGCAACAGGGCGCGCATGTTTCTCATCTTTTTAGACATCTTTACAATTATATATTAGATTATTAAATTTTATGAGTTTTTCACTCCTACAAAAATAGATCATTGGGTATAATGGGATGTGTAATATTTGTTTTTACGATGGTATTTTTTGTTTTTCTAGCCTAAAACGAGGCTTTAGGGTTATTGTATTGGCTAAATGTGCCTTATTTTTATATTTAACAACAAGTTTTCTCTTTGGAGCCTCCTTTTGGAGGTCGATGTTATATACTTAATTAATAGATTTTCTTTGCATTGATTGCACGTAAATAGAAGTTTTTTGGGGATTGTTGAGCCTTGGTTATAAGCTAAAACTAGGAATATTGTTAGCCGCTCATTTTTAATTAATTGATTTTATTGTGTTATGGTTGATACCATAAAGTTACGATATGAACCTCTGTTGCGACTCTGTAGAAAGATGCTTATTCTATATATTCCTTATGATTTTATATGGGTCTATTAAATTTACTGCCTAACATGATTGGCTTATTTTTAAGATATATATCGAACCCTTTTATCTTTCATTACAATGTGATGTGATGTATTTAAGGCTTCTGGGTTGATTTTAGTTATGAAGTATGTTCCGAATCAGTCTGCTCTTGGCTTTTTGAAATTGAGAACTGTCTGTTTCTGAAGTTGTTTTTTTGATTTTTAATGAAGATCAGATGTTTTCTGATTCTGTTGTTTTGTTAGAGTTGGTTTGCTGTTAATGGGTTGTTATATAGTTGTTTGTATCTTTGTGTTTGGTTGAAAAATGATTATACTTTGCTGCCAAAAATGTGAACTTCGGCTAAAAAACAAAAAGTATGAGGTGAAAAACAAATATTGCACATGCCCGCTTGCCTATTAATCTACTTTTGTAGCGATGAAAAATGCCTTATGGAAATTTACGGAATTAATCAAACAAAAAACCATTAATTAATAAACATGCAAAGAATGTCTAACAAGGTGAAAAACATGCGCGCCTTGCTGATGTTGCTATTTACAGCGATATCACTAAACATGGCAGCGCAAACAATTACTGTAAAAGGTAATGTGAAAGACACCAGTGGAGAACCTGTTATTGGAGCCTCCATTGTAGAAAAAGGAAATACAACCAACGGTGCAATAACTGATTTGGATGGAAACTTTTCTATTAAAGCTGACGGTAAGAAAACACTGGTGATTTCATACATCGGTATGAAAACTCAAGAGATTGCCATCCAAGGTCGAAAAACAATTAGTGTACAGATGTCCGATGATTCTAAAGCATTGGACGAAGTGGTAGTAATTGGCTATGGTACTGTTAATAAAAGGGACTTAACGGGTTCCGTAGCTTCGGTTAATGCTAAAGATTTGGCATCTGTCCCCGTAGCTAGTGCTACTGAGGCTCTTACCGGAAAACTTGCCGGTGTAAGTGTAACTACAACCGAAGGTGCCCCCGATGCGGACGTGAAAATTCGCGTGCGCGGTGGTGGATCTCTATCTCAGGATAACTCTCCTTTATATATAGTGGATGGTTTTCCTGTTTCAAGTATTAGCGATATTACTCCTTCTGAAATTCAGTCTATTGATGTGCTGAAAGATGCGTCTTCTACTGCTATTTATGGAGCTCGTGGTGCTAATGGTGTAATTATTGTGACTACTAAGAGCGGTAAAGAAGGTAAAACGCAAGTCGATTTTGGAGCTTCTTTTGGTATTAAAAAAGTATCTAGGTTGACAAAGGTCTTGAGTCCTTACGATTTCGTAGCTTATCAACGTGAAATCGGCTCTTTAGATTATGGTAACTATGATGATATGGATATCTGGCGTTCAGTTGAAGGAGTCGATTATCAAGATGAGATGTTTGGGCGTACCGGAAATCAGCAACAGTATAATGTGAATGTAAGCGGTGGTTCGAAGCAGTTCACATACAATGTTAGTTATGCTCATAATGAAGAAAAAAGCATTATGCTTAATTCCGGATTTAAGAAAGACAACATCAATGCTAAGATTAAAGCCGAATTGAGCAATTGGATGACTTTAGATTTTAATGCTCGCTTAAGCTATTCTACCGTTGACGGTTTGAGTGGTGGTGCTGATACGAACGAATCGAATGCTGCTAACTCAACTGTAGCCAATGCGGTCGTATTCCGTCCGGTCACTTCTTTAAAATATGGGGATGATGACGAAGAAAACAATGCGGCACTGCAAAAGACCCCCTTGGAACGTTTGCTTGCTACTGACAAATTGCGTAGTACTTTCAATCAGAACTATAATGTAGGTTTAAACTGGAAGCCGTTTAAGAACTGGACTTTCCGTTCGGAGTTTGGATATGGATGGAAGTATGACGATTCAGAACAATATTGGGGAACTGATGCTGTGGGTAATTCCAAATATGGATACAACGGCCAGCCGCAAGCGTACTTGGGAAGAGAAACAACTAAGAACTGGCGTAATGCGAACACGTTGACATACGATAACAAAAAGTTATTCAACGGTCGTGATAAACTGAACGTATTACTGGGGCATGAGGTTAGTAGTAGCCAAAAGAAGTCGATAGAGAATGTTTCTGTTGCTTTCCCGGTTACCATGAATTTCGACGATATGAAAGCTAACATGGGTTCGGGTAAGGCTCTAGCTAATCAATCAAATATTGCGGCAAAGGAAAACATGTTATCCTTCTTTGGACGCGTGAACTATACCATGATGGATCGATATTTGCTTACTGCTACTGTACGTACAGACGGATCAAGCAAGTTTGGCTCCGGCAATCGTTGGGGAGTTTTTCCTTCATTAGCATTGGCATGGCGCGTTTCCGATGAAGCTTTTATGAGCAATACACATGATTGGTTGTCTGCTCTGAAACTACGTTTAAGCTTTGGTACTGCCGGTAACAACCGCATTAGTTCAGGCTTACTTGCTACTACTTATTCTTTGGGAGGTAATGACGCTCGTAATCCGTTCTTTGATGGCGAGAGTACTACCATGTTGGAACATGGAACCAATCTCTACAATCCTGATTTGAAATGGGAAACAACAGTTACTCGTAACCTCGGTATTGATTACGGATTTTGGAATAATCGCATCTCGGGTGCTATTGATCTGTACTGGAATACGACCAGAGATTTACTTATGCGTACGGAAATCCCTTCTCTTTCGGGATATAACTATCAGTATAAGAACTTTGGACAGACCTCGAATAAGGGTGTAGAGATGACTGTGAGTACTGTCTTGGCTGATCGGAAAAACTTCGGTTTAAATTTCAATCTTAATATAGCATACAATCGTAACCGTATTGATAAGCTGAATACGGACTCTCCTTGGCAAAGTAGCAATTGGTCTGGAAGTACCATTGCTAAATATGAAGACTTCCGGGTTGAAAAAGGTGGACGCTTAGGTGAAGTATGGGGCTATAAAACGAATGGATATTATACAGTCTATGATCCGGTAAGCAATCCCACAGGTGAATTGGTTTGGAGAGGTAGTGAATGGGGCGTGAAAGATGGCATGCTTGATAACAGTTCCACAATTACGGGCGGTAAATACTACCCGGGTGGTTTAAAGTTGCAGTGTGATGAAAACGGCGATCCGATTAAACAACGTCTGGGTAATACAATGGCTCCGGTAACGGGTGGTTTTGGAATAGATGGTCGTTGGGGGAATTTTGATTTTAATGTTTTCTTCAATTATTCGGTTGGTAACGTAATTATCAATGGAACGAAGCTTGCTTCTTCATTCCGTTCGGGATCGAAAAACGGTTATAACCTGAATAATGATTTCAGACTATCTAATCGTTATACTTGGATCGATCCGGAAACTGGTCTAAATCTATCTTCCAGTTCTACCGATGTTTTAAATACTTATGGTGATATGACAACAGCCGGCTTGCGCCTTAATGAACTTAATGCCCATGCTAATATGTACAATCCGGCTAGTGCTACCACGATGCAGCTGACAGATTATGCCGTAGAGAAGGCTTCTTTCTTACGTTTGAATAATGTTACTATCGGATATTCTTTGCCGAAATCGATTGTGAGAAAAGCTTTCATACAGAATGTGAGAGTGTACCTGACAGGATATAATATTTTCTGTTGGACTAACTATAGCGGTGCGGATCCCGAAGTGATACTAGTAGCAAAAAAAATGCGATGACTCCGGGAGTAGACTATGCTGCGTATCCTAAGAGCCGTACATATGTTGGCGGTATTAATATTACATTCTAATTAAACTTAAAAGATTGATCGTATGAAAATATATAAACTGTTATTTCTAGGATTAGGTTTGACAACGATGTCTTCCTGTTCCGATTTCTTAGATCAGACTTCGCCGTCTGAACTGGATAATGGGGCAACTTTTGATAATACTTACTACACTGAACTGGCATTAAATAAGGTCTATGGTAGTTTAACGCAAGATCAGACCTACTCTAACTTCATGCCTATTATTGCCGGAACAAATACCGATTGCGAGTTAATTGACGGATTAGGTGCTGACGCAAGCAATACGTCAAGCGAACGCGGTAACATGAATTATAACATGAATCCGGGATGGGCACAGATCGCTAAGGTCTGGGATGCTATGTATGGAGTTATTGAAAATGCGAATCTGGTTGTTGATGGCGTAAACAAGAGTCAGCTGCTACAACAAGGAGGCAGCACTCGCAATACGATGTTGCGTTTCCAGGCTGAAGCTAAAACATTACGTGCAATGGTCTATTTCGACTTAGTACGTTTATTTGGTGATATTCCTTTTAAAACAGAATCATCGAATAGTAATTTGTCTAATGTGTATATTGGAAAGACTGATCGTGACGCAATCATGGATTCATTGATCGTCGATCTTAAGGAAGCTATTGCGTACTTGCCTTGGGCTGGTGTTGATGGGTATACGACAGAACATGTAACCAAAGGATACGCTCACGGTTTATTGGCTAACATCGCTATGACACGTGCCGGTTATGTAATTCGTGAACAAGCAAAAGAAGGTTATGTTAATGGACAAAATAGTGATCCTAATTATCCGACTCAGCGCTGTAGTGATGAAAAGCGTAAAGAACTCTATCAGTTGGCAGAAAAGCATTTAGTGGCAGTTATAAGTTCCGGTAAACATCAGTTGAACTCTTCGGTAGAAGAATACTGGCGCTTGATGAATATCAGCAACTGGATCAAACTTATCAGGAAAACTTATTTGAAATTCCGATGGGTTTGAATAAGAGTGGAGAGTTAGGATATACGATTGGGTATCGCGTGAATGGTGTCAGTGCACTGTTTGGTCCCAAAGGAAATTCATCCGGTAAGCTTAAACTGACTGCTCCTTATTATATGTCGTTTGTTGATGGAGATATTCGTCGGGATATGACATGCGCTATTTCACAGCTTGGTACCGATAAGAATACAAATGAATTTAAGGAATCGATGTTGGGTAATACTCCATTTGCCTTGTATTGCAGCAAGTGGGATTATCGGAAAATGATGGAGAATAAGACTTGGTATGCTGCTGTGTTGGCAAGTGATCAGAAAGTTAGTTCAGGTATTAATGTCGTAAAAATGCGTTATCCGCAGATTCTGTTAATGTATGCTGAAGTTGTGAACGAATTGCACGGAAAAGATGCAGCGGCAGCTGGTTGTTCATTGACAGCGACCGGAGCTTTAAAAGAGATACATGATCGGGCCTTTGCTGCTTCCGACAAACGTGAAACTGCTTGGAACGAGTTGATGCAAAAAGAATTCTTCGATGCAATTGTTATGGAGAATGCTTGGGAATTGGCGGGCGAGGGAGTACGTAAGTACGATCTAATCCGTTGGAACTTATTGAGTGAAAAGATCGACGAGTTTAAGACTACGTATACAAATGCGGTATACAATGCTACTTATCCTAAATATGTGAACTTTAAGTATCGCACTGATAACCCGATGTATATTGATATGACTTCTCTTGTTTTTGGAAATAAAGTGGGAGGTGAATATCAAAATAAAGCCTTCTTTGGTGCTGAAACAGATGATAGCAGTCAGAAGAACCTGAAGGTTAATTTACCAAGTATCTCTTCCGGACTGAACAATGCTGTGAAGAACCGTTATCTGTTGCCGATAGCTTCGACAACGATTTCAACATCAAACGGTAAGTTGCATAACTCTTACGGTTATTCAGATTAATCTTAAAATAGCAGAATAATGAAAAATATAAAGAATATATTAAGATCAGGAGTTTGTATGCTCCTTGCTTCTCTAGCTGTATCCTCTTGTACAGATAAAAGTGATTGGGATGTCGATTCTTCTCATAGCCGTCCTTTTGGAACTGATGAAAATGGAATCAGTCTGGAGTCGGATGCCGCAGTAGCTAGAGCTATTGTAACATGGAGCGCTACTTCGAGTGTAGATTATTATGTTATCGAAGTTAGCCCAAATCAATTCACCAATGAAACACCTATGGGAGAAGAAGGAAATGGTAGCTTGGTATTTGGTACGGATCCTGCCAATCGCATCAAACAATCTCCCTATACGATGGATAATCTGAATGTAAATACGACATACTATTTGCGTATTAAATCGGTTTCCGGTGATAAAGAATCTCGTTGGGTTATTTATAAAAAGACATTTAAAACTGTTGATAAAGAATCCATTTTAAATGTTCCGTCTGCTGAAGACTTGCCCGAAGGAGAAGGAAAGGTACATATGTCTTGGGAAGCAGGATTGGCAGTTACTCATTTTGAAATATTGGAGACTGGTGCCTCAGAAGCTACAACACGGAGTATTTCTCAGGCTGAAGTCGCTCTTGGACAGGCATGGGTTGAGAATTTGAAGTCATTTAGTGAGTATACCATAACGATCTATAACGGTACAAATCCACGCGGTTCGCAAGTCGTTACAATCCCAGGCTTAGAAATTGCATCTGAAATAACCAATATAACAGCTAACTCTGCGATCTTCTCTTGGGAAACGAGGGTTAATGTTGATGAGTATGCTTGTGTCCTTTCAACTGAAGGAGTACCTGCGTCCGGAACAAAATTATCTCCATCCGAAATAGCTGCACATAAAGTTGCTATTACAGGCTTGGCATCCAGCACAGAGTATACAGCTTATGCTTTTGCAAATGGTTCTATCTGTTCACGTCTCACCTTTACAACTAAGAAAGGCAAACCGGCTGGATATACTGAAATGTCTTGGGAAGATGCTATGGCGAATTGGGATAATCTTGCAGGTAATGTGTTGATTAACCTATCCGGAGCTGGTCTTAAATTGGAGAAGGAAAGTGTTTCGGCTGGTGTTAAGAATCTAATTTTATGGGGAGATAATCAGGAAGAACAAGTTGATTTGGAAGTAGCAAAAGGATTGGGAGCAACGGGTATCTGTGAAAAGATCGAGTTCCATAACCTAAATCTTATAGACGCGGGCAATACGACTTTAATTTATCAGAACAATGCACAAGGTTGTGTTAAACTGTTTGAAGTATCATCTTCTACAATAACTAATATTCGCGGTATTGTCCGTATGAATGCTAGTACATCAGATGCAATGACTGTGAAAATAGATGATTGTATTATAAACGGATTGGGAAGTCAAGCGACATCCAATCATTACGGTTTACTACTTTCTGACAAGGTGACTTTAAATGCTGTTAACTTAGTGGTAACCAACACTTCGTTGATTGCGGCCAAAGGTACCACTGCTTCTCAGTTTATAAGAACTAAATCAGGTCAGACTGGTACCGTAACAATCAAAGATTGCACGTTCTATAATATGTCTTCAAATGATGCCTTGTTTAGAGATACAAAAACCTTAGATGTAACGGTTACCACTACCCTGTTTGCTCAGGGAGGAGTAAGACCATTCTATAATACAGCTTCTGTTTCTGCTAATCTGAATGTGACAGGTTTGTATAAATCTTCTGATTTTGCATTCTCTGCAACTGATTGGGGGAAAACATATATCGATATTCCTCTGACTTCAGATCAGCTATTTCCTCGTGGGGCAAACGGTGATTTGACGTTCGGCACGGATGTTCCTGCGGAATATAGAGTTGGTGACCAACGTTGGAATAAATAAGGATTAAAAGACTTGAGATTCTCCGTAAAGTACGTGAATCCTTACGGAGAATCTTTCTTAAAAAAAGAACAATGATGAATACAAAAATAATTAATATAGCAAACAAATACTTGCTTCTATGCTTGTTGGTGTTTACGGGCTTTGCTTGTGACGATAAAGATGATAAAGAAGACACAAGCATTCCTGTGCTAATTTCCCAGAACATAGAAGAAGGAGCCGTAGTAGGGCCGAATGGATACGTGGAACAGGTTTTTAGCAAAGCAATGCGTCAGGCACCGGATACGGAAATCTATTTCAATGGAGGGGTAGTACGTGTAACGATCAATTACGAGAAAGTACGCTATACCTTTTCTAACATGGAAAATAAGGCATGTACTTTTGAAATTCCTGCCGGTGCTTTGACCGATATGCAAGGAAGAGCATACGATGAAGATTTCTCCGTAAACTTTACGGCTAAATCAGAAGTTGCAGGAACCGGTAAAGTTTTTGATGCGATAGTCGATTCCAAAGGAAACGGTGATTTCACTTCTATTCAGGCTGCCATTGATGCAGCTCCTTTCGAATTAACTGCTCCTTACAAGATCTTCATTGCTAATGGTACGTATACCGAATGTATTCGGGTACTTAAAAATAAATCGTATATCCACTTGATAGGTGAAAGCCGTGACGGAGTAAAGATTCAGTTTGCTCTGAACCGGGTAAGTGAATCGACTAATATGGTCACTTGGCATATTCTATTTTCAATGAAGATTCTTCTCATCGCAAAGCTGGTTATACTGAAGAACAGAATGCGGTTGTAATAGTAGAAGGAGCAGACTTTTATGCAGAAAACGTTTCTATCATTAACCTTTATGGCGCATTACCTAGTCGGTATACAGGAGGTTTAGGAAAAGACGGACAAGCTGAGGCTTTGATAACGCGGAATAACCGTTTCGCTTTGTACAATTGCGTTCTTGTCTCTTTCCAAGATACTTGGTGGTGTCGTCATAGCAGTGGTTCGGAGAATCTGGCTTATATATTCGATTCTCAGATCGAAGGTCGTACCGATTATATCTGGGGTAGTGGTAATATCTTTGTTGAAAACAGTAAGTTTCTTAATACGGGTGATGGAGCCTATATCACCGCCTCCGGTGAAACGGGTACTTGGGGATATGTCATGAAGAACTGTACGGTAGATGGTGTAAGTGGTATTACTCCCTTCTCATTTGGGCGTCCGTACAAACAGGGAACAAAAACTGTTTGGATTGATACTCAACTGAAAATGGATATTATACCTGCGCATTGGTCATCCTGGTCAAGTCTTCCTGCTCTTTATGGTGAATATAATACTATAGACAAGAATGGCCAAGTGATCTCTACCGAAGGGAAGGTTGTTGGTAGTGGAAACTCTGCCTTTACCAGTTCCGTACTTACTTCCGAAGAGGCTGCGAAATACACCTATGATAAAATCGTGAAAGCTAGCGGATGGAACCCTCAAGAGTATATAGAAACACCTCTTGCTACTCCAACTAATGTGAAACTAACAGATTATGTTTTGACGTGGGATGCGGTACCTAATGCTGCCGGCTATCTGATTTTTATGAATGGTAATTATGCCGGGCAAACAACGGATACTACCGTGACATTAAATAACGTTGGTTCAGATAACGTTTATACTGTGAGAACAGTAAGTCAGAATGGTACAGTAAGCGAATAAGTAAATATGATAAAATAAAGAGTTCTTTGTCACATGATCTGCTGGTTTAGCATATGAGACAAAGAACTCTGTCTTTATAATTAAGGATAAGATATATGCTTAAATTAATAAAAGTAACGTGGCTATGCTTCTGTCTGATTACTCTATCGGTAGCTTGTAGTAGTGAAGATCCGAAGACTCCTGACGAAACACCGGGGCAAAGTACAGATAATGGCGATACAGACAATGAACCGGATGGACCTCGTGACGCTTTTCCGGGTGCTTACGGTGCCGGGCGTTATACAACCGGTGGTGCGGGAGGTACTGTTTATACAGTCACTTCGTTGGAAGACAATACGACCAAAGGAACTTTGCGTTATGCTTTAACTCGTTCGGGAAAACGCACGATCGTGTTTGCGGTTAGTGGTTTGATACAGCTGAAAAGCGAGTTGAAAATAACTATTGGAGATGTTACAGTTGCCGGTCAGACTGCACCAGGAGATGGCATCTGTTTAAAGGGATATCCGGTTTCTGTACAGGCCGACAATGTAATCATCCGTTTTCTACGTTTCCGTATGGGAGCAGAAAGTCTTACTGCCGAAGAGGCTGCCGGAGCTGATGCCTTTGGGGGAGGAATCGCAAGGATATCATGATCGATCATTGTTCGATTAGTTGGAGTACGGACGAATGTGCTTCTTTCTATGATAACACAAATTTCACGATGCAATGGTGTATACTTAGTGAAAGTCTGGCCAATTCTATCCATGGAAAAGGATCACATGGTTACGGAGGTATCTGGGGAGGCTCTCCGGCAACATTCCATCACAACCTAATTGCTCATCATAGCAGTCGCACACCCCGTTTATGCGGTAGCCGTTATACCGGAAAACCGGAGAATGAAAAAGTAGACTTGCGCAATAACGTCTTTTATAATTGGGGACCAACCAATGGTGGATATGCCGGAGAGGGAGGAAGCTATAATTTTGTGAATAACTATTATAAGCCCGGGCCTTCCACCAGTACGAAGAAGAGTATTGTTAATCGTATCTTTCAGCCTAACAGCGATGACGGAACGCAAGCAAACGTCAAAGGTACATGGGGGATTTACCATGTAAGTGGAAATTATTTCGATGATACATGTCCTCAAATAGAATCGACATATAAAACCCTTTTGGCTGCCGTTAATTCAGATAACTGGGTAGGATTACAACCAAAGGATTCCGAAAATCTACCGTCAGGAGGAAAGACAGCCATTCAATCGGATAAAGAATTCGCAATTAGTACTGACGCTTCCGAATATACACAGTCTGCTAAAGACGCTTATGAGTCTGTCTTGAGTTACGTAGGTGCTTCATTGAACCGGGATGCTGTAGATAACCGAATTATAAACAATGTTATCAATGGTGATTATACCGCTCAAGGAAGTAATGGAGGCACGAATGGGATTATTGATAGTGCCGAAGATGTAGGAGGTTGGCCTGATTATAAAGAAGAGACCGGACTCAAAGATACGGATGGCGACGGTATTCCAGATGCGTGGGAAACTGCGAACGGACTAAATCCGAATAGTGCGGCTGATGGTTCGAAATATACATTGAGCAAAACGTATACGAATTTGGAGGTTTATCTCAATAGTTTGGTACAGGCATTATATCCAAAAAAATAAATACTTTGAAGAAAGAGAATATGAAAAGAAAGAAATCCTTGTTTTATCTGGCTATGCTATTTGGTGTAGCCGGTATGTGTATGTCGTGTTCTTCGGATAGTCCTACAGATGATAACGGAGGAGGGGATAATACGGGAGGTAATAATTCCACCGGTATTAAACAGCTGGATTATGGAGAACTCCTCGCTTTTCCTTATGCCGAAGGCCACGGACGTAATACAACCGGAGGCCGTGGAGGAAAAGTTTACCGTGTAACAACGCTTGATGACGATACAAATGGAAATACAAGTGGAAGCTTCCGATGGGCATTGAAGCAGGATGGTCCTAAAACCATCGTTTTTGATGTGTCGGGAACTATCTACCTTAAAGCAGAATTGAGAACTCAGAAAGATAATCTGACGATAGCCGGCCAAACATCACCGGGAGGAATTTGCATAGCCGATTATCCGTTTACCATTAACTCGAATAATGTCATTATCCGCTTTATGCGTTTTCGTCCCGGAAATAAAGATGTGGACTGTGATGCACTGGAGGAAGTGATAAACAAAATATTATAATCGACCATTGTTCTGCCAGTTGGGGGACGGATGAATGTATATCTGTTTATGGTATGCAGAATTCTACGGTACAGTGGTGTTTAGCTGCGCAAGCTCTGCGGGTAAGTGATGTAAAGCTTGCAGCAGCTGGTGGAAAATTCGCATCTCATGGATATGGTGGTAACTGGGGAGGTAATAACGCTTCTTATCATCATAACCTGATAGCTCATTGTGAAAGCCGTGTTCCTCGTCTCGGCCCTCGCTATACGACATTGGCATTAAATAACAATAACGGTGAACGTGTCGATATTCGTAATAATGTTTTCTATAATTGGGGAGGTGAAGGTTGTTATGGAGGTGAAGCTCAACACGTCAATATTGTAGGTAACTATTATAAACCGGGACCTGGTACCGATCAAGCTAAGAGTGGCCGTTCCTATCGCATTGCGAAACCGGATGTATATCCCATTGATTATTCTGGGAAAGATAAATATGGTCTATGGCTTCAAACTTGGGGTAAGTTTTATATCAATGAGAATAAAACTGAAGGAAATACAGCAGTAACACAAGATAATTGGACGAATGGCGTGTTTGCTCAAATGGATAAAAATAATTGTGCAACTGATGCGCTCTGGAATCAGCATCAACAGATTCGCGCCAATGCGTTGGTAGTAGAAGCCGGACGAGTAACAACTCACACAGCGGATGACGCCTATGCGCGAGTCTTGGAAAGCGTTGGAGCATCTAATTATCGGGATAAAGTAGATGCCCTAATCGTAAACGATGTTGCGAACCGAAAGGCTAGCTGTACCGGAGATGCAAGTCGATGGAGTGGTTTATCCGGATATTCGCAAAATAAATCAGGATATATCAATGCTCCTACAGATATTATCACTACTTTAGGAATATCCAATCCGTATGATGTATTAACAACTGTGGCTAGTCCGAACTTGAAAGATACCGATGGAGATGGAATTCCCGATTCTTGGGAAGAAGAGTATGGTTTGAATCCTAAGAAATCAGCCGATGGGAAAGAGACCACTGTTGATAAGAATGGGAAATATACCAATCTGGAAATGTATCTCAATAGCTTGGTACAGGATATCATGGTGAAAGGAGCTTCCGGAGGGAAGGTTATTGAATAACTGTTTGTTTTATACAAAAACCGAATAACATGAAAAAGATTGCATTAGTTCTTTATTGTTCAGTGATTGCTTTGTCTTCAGCTGTTGCGGGTGAAGCAAATTTAAAAGAGCATCCTGTACCCGATCGATCGAAGGTCGCCGCATTTCCGGGTGCTGACGGTGCTGGGAAATATACGCTTGGCGGTGCCGGTGGTGAAGTCTATACAGTAACTTCATTAGCTGATGACGGATCAGAGGGAACACTTCGATGGGCAATAAGTAAGAAAGGTCCTCGTACGATTGTTTTCGCTGTCAGTGGAATCATTGAGTTGCAAAAACCTCTGAAACTGAATAACGGCGATGTTACAATTGCCGGACAAACGGCTCCGGGCGATGGCATTTGTCTGAAAAACTATACTTTCTCTATTCAGGCAGACAATGTTATTGTTCGTTTTATCCGCTCACGTATGGGAGTAGATATTAAGCAGAAAGGTGATGACGCAATGAACGGAACCAAGCCTCAGCGAAATGTGATTATCGACCATTGTTCCATGAGTTGGAGTACAGACGAATGCGCGACTTTTTATGATCTCCACAATTTTACGCTTCAGTGGTGTATAATAAGTGAGAGTCTGGCCAATTCCATTCATGAAAAAGGAGCACATGGCTATGGAGGCATTTGGGGTGGACAACCAGCCACCTTCCATCATAACCTGCTTGCACATCATACAAATCGTACTCCTCGTCTTTGCGGAAGCCGTTATACGGGAAAGCCGGAAGACGAGAAAGTTGAATTGTTCAATAACGTAATTTATAACTATGGTAGCGACGGAGCTTATGCCGGTGAGGGAGGTTCCTATAACTTTATCAATAATTATTATAAGCCCGGACCTTTTACTGCGACAAAGGGATCGTTTAAACGTCTATTCACAGCTTATGCAGATGACGGTAAAAACCAGAACGAAGCTGGTGTTCATGGAATCTTTTATTTCAATGGTAACTATATAGACCCGACTTGTTCTAAGTTGACGGATAAACAAAAGGAAGCGCTTTATAAAGTCAATATGGATAATTCTTTTGGCTTGGTTATAAAAAACGATTTCACGACAGAAAAGGAGATCTTAACTAAGAAGGCCTTTGATATAGCCGAACATTCTTCGCTGCAATCGGCCAAGAAAGCTTATAAAGACGTGCTTCAATTCGCAGGTGCTTCTCATCGTCGAGATGTAATTGATCAGCGAATTGTGGAAGAGACTCGTAAAGGGACTTATACCTACGAAGGATCTCACGGAAGTACGAATGGGATGATTGACCAACCGTCGGATGTTGGCGGATGGCCTGAATATAAGTCTTCAGCTGCTCTTATTGATAGTGACGGTGATGGTATACCTGATGAATGGGAGAAGAAACATAATCTTGATCCGAACAATGCCGGGGATGGAGCAAAGTATACCTTGAGTGCAGAATATACCAATCTGGAAGTGTATATGAATAGTTTAGTTGATTTTGTATTTCCGAATAAGTAAGTAACTCAAAATCATGGAAAGGGGAGAACTGGTAAAAAGCAGTTCTTCCCTTTTTCATTGAAAGTTATTCGCTTGGCTATGTGAAGTCCGGGTTGGCATTTAGCTATTTTTCTCTTTTCTTCCGATTCGGCTTTATTGGAAGCGTGTCGATTTGTTGGGAGATTCTAGTGTCCTTTATTCATGCGATAGTGTGGAAAATGGGTTTCCTGCCTCTATTTTCCCCCTTTTCTATCAGTTTTTCCCCTTTCATTTACTTTCTTTTGAGGATTTTTGCATCAAATTCAGAGTGCGACCATTCTGTATTATATCTTAAGAAACCTTTGCAGTGTTAATTTTAAACTAATAGTATGAAACTAAAATCAAAGAAACTGGAAAACAGTTGGACTTTGTGGCTACTGGCGTTTTTGCTTATTCCGCTAGGGGTGTCTGCACAAAGTATTATCAGAAAGAGAAAAACGATAGATTCGATAGGAGACCTGCGTGTTGGGGCTCTCAATGTGTTGTGATAATATTTAGCATAAGCAGTCTTTACCTAATGCTTATGTAGATGATCTTTTGTTAAACTAAATGTTTTATTATGAATTTACGTATGGAAAAAAATGTTAGAAGTATGAAAAGTAAACTTCTCTTTTTGCTGACACTATTCTTGATGGTGTCTGCAGGAGCGTTTGCCCAGGGCATTGCTGTGAAAGGTACTGTACTGGATTCGGCGGGTGAAGTCGTCATAGGCGCTTCCGTTATAGAGAAAGGTAATACGAGAAATGGAGCTATCACCGATTTGGATGGTCACTTTAGACTGACTGTTCCCAAAGGGAAAAAATTAGTAGTAACTTTTGTCGGCATGGAGTCACAAGAAGTGGATGCCGTTGCCGGAAAAGAGTTGGTAATTACATTGAAAGATGACTCGAAAGCACTCGATGAGGTAGTCGTTATTGGTTATGGAAGTAAGGCACGTAAGGACTTGACGGGTTCCGTCGGTTCTATTTCGGGTGTTAAGCTCGCTGCCGTACCCGTAAATTCAGCGGCTGTTGCTTTGCAAGGAAAGATTGCCGGTGTGCAGGTAACTACGGTCGATGGTGCGCCGGGTGCGGATATCAACATTCGTGTTCGTGGGGGTACATCGGTAACACAGAGTAACGATCCACTTTATATTGTCGATGGTTTTCAAGTAGACAATATCAATGACATTCCTCCCACGGATATTGCTTCGATTGATGTATTGAAAGATGCCTCTATCACAGCTATTTATGGTGCAAAGGGAGGTAATGGTGTAGTTGTCGTAACGACTAAATCTGCTAAAGCAGGAAAGATTCAGGTAAGTTTTAATGCACAACTTTCTACTAGCCACTTGTCTAAGAAGTTGGAACTGATGGATGCTTTTGATTTTGCGCGTTATCAGTACGAGTGGCATGCATCAAATGGTGCCCGCTCTTCTAACGCTAAATTCTTCCGTTCAAACTTTGGTAACCCAAACGATCTCGACATGTACAAGAGCTTGCATACTTACGATTGGCAAGACGAAGTCATGGGTGAGAATCCTTTGAACTACTCTACCAATGTAACTGTTGGCGGAGGTAACGACAGAATGCGTTTTAATTTGTCTCTTACTCAAAGTGAGGATAAAGGTATTATTATGGGTTCGGGCGTACGTCGTACAAACTTGAATATCAAGACAGCCATTGACATATCTAAAAATCTGACTTTACAGATTAATCCTAAGTTCTCATTCCGTCGTGATGAAGGTGCAGGTGGGGATAATATCGGTACCGGTGGTATCATCGATGTGCTTCGCTATCGTCCGACTAACGGTTTGCGTGAATTTGGATATATCGACCCTTCGTATGCCGATCCGGATGAAGAAGAACTATTCACATATACCAATCCGAAGAGTGATATTAGCATCAATCAACAAAAAAAGTATTCGTATGATTATACGAATGCGATATCTTTAGACTATAGGCCCATCAAAGGACTTGTACTTCGTTCCGAAGCGACTATTGGTTTGATGTGGAAAGACCAAAATCGTTTTTGGGGTGCACTGACAAGCGAAGGCCAGAACAATAACTCTCTGCCTCTAGCAAAGATTGAAAAGAATCAGGTTTTTAGATATATGTGGACCAATACGGCTTCTTATGCTTTAACATTAAATGAGAAGCATGATTTGTCATTTCTTTTAGGACAGGAAGTTTCTCACAGCCAAAATAAGCAGAATATCCAGGAAAATCGTTACTTCCCTCGTGCGTTCGAGGCTGAACAGGCGTGGAATAATATGGGATTCGGTACTCCGAAATCATCCACTACTTCAACTTCTACACCTGATCGTTCTGCTTCTTTCTTTGGGCAGGCCAGTTATAACTATGATCATAAGTATTTGCTCTCTTTAACAATGCGTGCCGACGGTTCGACTAAGTTCGCTCCGGGCAATCAATGGGGGTATTTCCCATCTGTAGGTGGTGCATGGGTCATTTCGGAAGAGGACTTTATGAGTGACATTACCTGGCTGGAACAATTGAAACTTCGTGCTGCCATAGGTTTGGTAGGTAATAATCGCATTAACAATGACATGTGGCGTTATTTGTATTCTATTAATTCAAGTGGTGGGCCGGGTTTTGGTGAAAATACGCAATTCGGAGAACAGTGGTATGGTAATCAGGGCGGTAGCAAATTTGCCAATAAAGATATTAAATGGGAAACTACATTAACCCGTAACATTGCAGCTGACCTAACTCTTTTCGGTGGTCGCTTGACCATTACTCCTGAATTCTATTGGAATACCACCAAAGATTTGCTTTATAGTTCAGACATATCATCGTCTATCGGTTATGTAAGCCAAATGCAAAACATTGGCCAGGTAACTAATAAAGGTATCGAGTTGAGTATATCCGGTGATATTCTTAGAGGTAGAGATTATGTGCTTTCGGGAAACTTCTCTTTGGGAAAGAACAAGAAGAGAGTTGATAAACTGAATGGTACAGATAATGTCATCTGGGAACAAAACGACCGTTGGAAGTCGTCATACAACGACTATTGCTTAAAAGTCGGTGATGAGGTCGGTTTGATTTATGGCTTTGTGTACGATGGTATTTATTCGATGGATGAATTCTATTTTAGTCCGACAAACAACTACCAAGCTCTTCCTTGGGGTTCTACTGCTGCTCAAAATGGAACATCACAAGACCAGCCACTAGTTGACGCAAACGGTGTGACACATAATAAAACGGTTATCAACACCATTTCCGGTGACTCAAATTCGGGTATTGCTACACTACCCGGTAAGGTTAAGTTTAAAGATTTGGACGGTGACGGATTAATTACAGAAGCGGATCGTACTGTTATTGGTAACACGAATCCTAGGGTTCAAGGAGGTTTCGGTTTAAGTGGACAGTGGAAGAACTTGGATTTTACAATGAACTTCAATTATATGCTCGATTTTGATGTGAACAATGCAACAGCATATCAGCTCTCTTCTTCTGAAGGTAATAAGAATAAATTTTATAATTCTCTTTCTAAGTTTGCTGATGCAGGATGGCGCTACACCCGCGACTCTGATGGTGAAACAATGTATAAGTGTTACTTTATTGATAACTCGGTATCTATGTATGGTGCGCTGAATGAGGGACGTACGCTTTGGAATCCATCAGACGTGACCAAGAAGATTACTCACTCTTACTTTATTGAAGACGGTTCGTTCTTGCGTTGTCAAGACCTGACAATCGGTTATACGTTGCCGGCACAACTGACTTCTAAATGGGGTATCTCGAAAGCTCGCTTCTATGTGTCTACATCGAACCTGTTTATAATTACAGGGTACTCCGGTTACGATCCTGAGGTCGATGTGCAGACAGGCTTGACTCCCGGTATGGACTATAATCGTTACCCGCGTAGTCGTAGCTTCGTGATTGGAACCAATATTACATTCTAAAAAACTGAAGGAAAAATGAAACTAAGAAATATCATATTAATAGGTTTGACCGGTATGACTTTGGCTCATGCAACGACTTTCTTGATGTGGATTCTCCGTCAAGCTATAGCGAGGAATTCGTGTTTACGCAAAAGTCAGAGATGAATCGTGTTCTTAATGGGGTTTACGCTTCCATCTTGGTAAATGACCTTTATGGCAATGCTTACCAGAGAACGTTTGTTCTGAATAGTGACGTAGATATGCAAATCTTCACCGGTAGCTCAGATTCTCCAAGCGATTATGCCTGTTTTAACTGTAACGATCAGGGTAGTGAAATCGATAAGTTCTGGAAAGCTGGTTATAAGGCAATTGAAGATGCTAATCGTTTTATTTACGGTATGGAAAATAGCAAACTTTACAACGAAAAAGATGCAGAGTTGATGCAAATGATAGGCGAAGCGAAATGCCTTCGTGCTATGGTTTACCACGACTTGACAGTAATGTTTGGTGATGTTCCTTTCACTTTTACGGCTGCTGCTCAGTTGGGGAATGACTATGTAGTGCCTGTTACCAAACGGGAAGATATCCAAAATAACCTGATTAAAGATTTGGAAAGTATTGCTCCGAAAATGAACTCTTCGAGTAATGTAACAGTTGAGCGCGCATCCAAAGAATTTGCTTGGGCACTGATAGCTCGTATCGCCTTGAGTGCAGGCGGTTATTCGCTTCACCCGGTAGCAGACAATGCTAGCAGCTATGGAGTAATGAGTCGTCCGCAAGACTATCAGGCGTACTATCGCATTACGAAAAACTATACAGATTCGATAATCAAACACAGTAAACACTCCTTAGGGGACTCTTATAGCGATGTGTTTGTAAAAGAGAGTAATTTTAATTTGATTACTAACGGTGATCCTATTTTTGAAATACCTTTCGCAAAGGAGTCTACGGGTAACACAGGCTACATCCAAGGTCCTACATCAACAGCTAACGCAGGGTACACCTTGGGTAAGAATGTTTGGGGAGCTTCAAGTGGTAATGGTCGTTTAAGTGCTTTTTATCGCTACTCATTTAAGGAGAACGATAAACGTCGAGACTATTTAAATGGCCTTTGGTACTACGGTAACGCCGACAAGAGCCTAACGCAAGATTCCTGTTTGATTCGTGCCGATTATACAGTGCACAACAATAAATGGTCAAAGCTGTGGGCTAATTCGGGACAATTCGTCAATTCGAGTGCAGGTAGCACAGGTATTAATTACCCATATATGCGTTTTGCAGATGTATTGTTGATGCATGCGGAGGCGGTCAATGAGTTGGACGGACCTACAGCTGAAGCGCAAGAGTCGCTACGCAGAGTTCGTGAACGTGCATTTGACGATAAAGGGCTTGTTGCTGCTTACGTTTCTGAAGCAGCTTCTTCTAAAGAAGATTTCTTGAATGCTGTTCTCGATGAGCGTAAGTGGGAGTTTGCGGGTGAGAATATGCGTTGGCGCGACCTTGTTCGCAACAACCTTTACGCACGTGAAGTAGTTTACAGCTTCCTACGCTATTTGTCAGTTGCACTCGGAAATGCAGGTGCTTATACCGGCTTCGAAGATGAAATAGCTGAGCATGATGGTAGCTATTACTTAGATAACTTACCTGAAGAGATGTATTACCATGTTTTGCCGCAGAATGCAGCGTGGAAAGTGGATCCAAGTGCAGTGTATGGTTATCCCTATCCTAATAAAACGCTTGATATACTTTACATTTACAATCCATACAAAAGTGCGAGCAGACCTGCCACATCCCTTGTAGGTTTCGAGGGTAAAACATGGTTAACGGCTTCTTTCTATCAATGGCAAAGTGATTCTGAACCGACTAACCAATGTAAGTATTCGTTCTATGGTTATATTCGTCGTAATACAACCGGTGTAATTGAATTGGTAAAGGATGCCACTACAGTACCACTTGGAGATAAAATTCCGGAAATCAGTGAATTGCCTGTTGTGCGCTACATATTACCTTATCCTAATGCGGCTATTCAACGCTCTGCCGGTGCATACAAGAACTATTATGGTTACAAATAATTATAAAGAAAGAAATCGATTTATGAAAAAATATTTGTTATATACTCTAGCGATACTGTCAGCCTTCTCATTTAGCTCATGTAGCGATGATGATGGATCATCATCGACGACAAACCGAGAGTGGATGACTATGTTTATCTGTGATAATAATCGTGGTAAAGGAGATGATTATCCTTACAATAGTGGCATAGAGGGAGTCAATGGAAATGACATTCATCTCTATTGGTACGGTGTGAATGACTGTGCCGGTTTTCAAATTCGTCAAGCACTCCAACCCAATGTATCAGGAGGAGCGGACGCTTGGGGTTCATCGGCCGATAACGGACTGTTGTTGTTGGATACTATCGTTGGTCCGGATGTACTCGACTTGGTCATTAAAAACCAGCAGTACTCTACCGATTTCCGTTTTGCTATCCGCGTGCTTTCTAAAAAGGATGATAACAAAACTGATTTTTCGCATGCCTCTAAATGGTATGGGCACGGAGACGGTAGACAATGGGCGGAGTATCTCGGCATTACGACTTCCGACCGTTACGCTACTCCATTCTGTGTATATGTAGATGCTTCTAAGACTACAGAAACTACTATGCGTGTAATGTTGAATCGTAAGTTTAGTACTGTTAGCGAAGGTGTCTCTGCTGACGACCAACTTGTATATCGTGAAAGATTTGAGATGGATGGTGAGAACTTCGTTTATCAATGGTTGGAAGTTGAAGCTTCTCCTAGCAATCCTAGCTCTACTGTAGGCGAGAAATGGAAAAAATACAAATTGTCCGAAGAAGACTTTGAAAGAGGGTATGTTGAGATTGACGGTCTTCAAAAGAACTCGGTTTACGTAATTAACGTGCGTAACGAGAATGTGAAGGTTAAATGGGATGCCTATTATAATACTTACTCTTCCCGTTCGGATGGTGAGCCGGGTGCACCGATTGAGGTAACTCATAAGGTTACTGCTCCGGAGCGCGATTACTTTGATACACAAGAAGCTTATGATGCTGCAATGGTGGAATACGAAGTTGCTTTGAAATACGATGCAATGCGTATTGATTTCATGTTGACTGACTTTATTTCTGATGTAGACCTTGCTGAAGGACAGGAATACTTGTTGGAGGGTGGAAAAACCTACTGCATCTTTAATAACCTGACTACTTGTAAGGGCTTTGTTCTTCGCACAAAACCCGAAGATGTGGCTGCCGGCAAGCGTGCTAAAGTATTGCTTGGTGGTATGTATACAAAAGGTACCGATGTCGTTTCCGCGAATCTTGTATTCGGTCGTCAGCCGCAAGCCGGTGAAGGCGGTGAAGTCTACATGAAGATGCTTGAATTCCATGATATAGACTTCGACTGTCCGTTGGCTCGTAATTATGGTGACGTAGAAGCAGGTCTAGGTGGGGCCACAGGTAATTACTTCATCAATATGTACTCGAATGGCATGGCGGTGCATTTGGAAGATTTGGTAATCAAAAATTGTACTTTCAAACGCATGGTTCGTGGTTTCATTCGTGAACAAGGTGTGAATTACAAAATTTGGGATAACGTATTGATTGAAGATAATCAATTCTTTGACTGTGGTTACCATACCAATGGTGCCGGAGGCTATAACTGGGTAGCCGGTTCGGGTAATAATGCAAACTCTAATCTTTACAAGAACTTTGTAGTTCGCAATAATACGTTCTTCGACTGTCCGTTTCCATCGTTCTTTAACGAAACCCAAACTAAGTTCGAATGGAAAGCTGGCGCGTGGAATATTACATTCGAAAATAATACGCTGGTTAACTGGAATACACGTGCTGCCGGAAATGTCTTCAACATGCGCAGGCTTCCTGATGGTAGTGTGTTTAATGTGAAGAACAACTTGATTATATTAACAAAAAAAGATGGTGATCCTCGTGATATGGTAATGGGTGGAGCTGATATACGTAACACAGCGACCATGGACGATGGTATAGCAGGGCATGTGACTTTGAATTTTGGAAACAACTATTCAACTAACACATTCTTGACCAATGGACAAATATTCAGCACAAATGCTTGGAACTCTACTAAGAACAACTTTGGCACTTTGGTGAGCAATCAATCTGCAACACTGAATGGATCTTTAGATGTGCTTGCAGATGATATCTCACCAACCGAATTGATGGTGAGTCCTAATCCTCCGCATGTAGCAAGTGGCAAGGCAGCTGGACAGTTTATGCATCGTGCAGACGCGTTAGATGGTACAGGTGGATCAGATGGAGCTAACCTTTACTACAACAAAACAGACAAGGTGTTTAATTCAGCGATTTACAAAAATAATGTTGGTGATCCGCGCTGGAGAAAATGATGTAGCGGTAAGTACGCAATAACATTTAAACACAATTAGTGTTTCTCGACTTATTGTTCTGATTGTTAGGGTATAAGCTCAAAGGACTTGCATTCATCATGTGAGCCGGGCTTATACCCTAATTGAAAGAAGGAAGTTTGTTCTTGAAAATTCTCACAGAACTTACTGACTATTGAATAAAATCCCGTAGTTTTATCAAAGCAAACGACAAGGAGATAATGAGTTGGGTTATTGATGCTGTAAAACCCTATCGTTTTTGGTTTATATAAAAACAATCATATGGAAATATTATCTTATGTATAGAATAAATGTACTGTTTAGTATCCTCTTTTTGTTTCAGTTGACAGGAGGATTGAAGGTGAATGCTGCGTCAACTGTGGAATCTTCGGTAGAGACACGAACTATCGCTTTTCCCGGGGCCGAGGGCTTTGGTCGTTATGCGACCGGTGGACGTGGGGGAAAAGTGTACCATGTTACGACGCTTCAAGACGGTAACCACGAAGGTACATTCCGTTATGCAGTTGAGCAAGTGGGACCTCGTACCATCGTTTTTGATGTTGCGGGTACAATTTTTCTGGACAGCAAGTTGCAGATCGCCAATGGAGACCTGACAATTGCCGGTCAGACAGCCCCCGGACAGGGTATTTGTATAGCCCGTTATCCGGTAACTGTGCGTGGTGAGAATATCATCATTCGTTACTTGCGTTTCCGGGTTGGAAACGAATCGGGCGGTGAACCCGATGGACTGGGTGGCTCGGATAGCAAAAATCTGATGATCGACCATTGTACAATTAGTTGGTCGGTAGATGAATGTTGTTCGATCTATGGTAACGAGAACACCACTGTGCAGTGGTGTTTGGTGTCTGAAAGCCTTCGTACGGCCGGTCATGGAAAAGGTACGCACGGCTATGGTGCTATTTGGGGAGGAGTCAAAGCCTCTTTCCATCATAATCTGTTGGCGCATCATGACAGTCGCGCTCCCCGTTTGGGGCCTCACGCTACTACGCAGGATCGTGAGTATATGGATATGCGTAATAATGTGATCTACAACTGGGCGGGCAACGGTTGTTACGGTGCTGAGGCTATGAAAGTGAATATCGTTAATAACTATTACAAACCCGGGCCAGCCACTCCGAAAGGGCGACCAATTAGTTACCGCATTGCTTCGATTGGCATACGTACCACCAAGTATTGCAATCGTCCAGACGGCACTGTCAACCGTTGGAAACCGATGGAGCACGTTTGGGGAAGATTCTATGTGGATGGAAATGTGATAGTCGGTCATCCCGAGGTGACCAAGGACAATTGGACGAAAGGGATCTACGAACAGATAAACAATGAGAGTTGCGACAATCTATTTACCGATCAGGTGAAGAAAGAGATTCGGCTGACCTCTCCTTTGGAAACAGATGTGGTTACAACGCATACAGCCGAACAGGCGTATGAGCAAGTGTTAGCGTATGCCGGTTGCAGCAAACAGCGTGATATCATCGACGAACGCATTGTCAAAGAAACCCGAAACGGAACAGCCACTTATATAGGTAGTGTGACGCCCAACGCGAAGAATGCGCCCGGGCTGATCGATTCGCCGAACGATGTTAAGCCTGCCGGAGCATCCAGCGCATGGCCAGAGCTAAGCGATGGAGGAGTGAAAGCCGCTGATTTGTTAGACTCGGATGGCGATGGTATACCGGATGTTTGGGAGATAGCTCACAAACTCAATCCAAAGGATGCAGCGGATGGTAACGCGTTTAGCCTGAGCAAAGACGGATTTACCAACCTCGAAGTCTATTTGAATAGCCTGGTTGAAGAGATAACGAAGAAGCAGAATCGACCGGCATAAATATCAATCGAATGAAGCGTTTATTCTTACTTACATTTTATCTGAGCATCTTCTCTTGGGGATATGCTCAGAATAATTCCTCACCGTTTCACTGTATTGTGGCTGCGGATGGTAGCGGGAACTACTCAACTGTGCAAGAGGCAATCAACGCAGCCCCGGAGAGGCGTAAAGAACCTTGGCTTATCTTTGTGAAAAACGGTTCGTATCGGGAACAAGTGATTATCCCTCAAACAAAACCGTATATCCATCTGATTGGACAGGACAAAGAGAAGACCCTTATTCACCATCGGTTGAATGTAGGCGGAAAGCCGAATGAGAAAACTCCTTCGGATAAATTGGGTTATTGGGATTGGTCTGTTCACAACCCACAATCCGAAGTATCCGGATTCGATGGGACAGTCGTTAAAGTAAACGGTGCTCATTTTTATACGGAGAACATCTCTTATGTGAACGATTGGGGCGTAGAGAGCCAGGCCGGTCCACAGGCATTGGCGATGAGTAGTCAGGCTGATTGTGCAGCGTTCAGTAATTGTATCTTTCGCTCTTTCCAAGACACATGGCGGACTCCGGGACAAGATACATATCGGCATTATGTGAAGGACTGTTGGATTGAAGGAGCTGTCGATTACTTTTATGGTGGTGGTACTGTATTAGTCGAAGAGAGTACATTCTATAATGTACGTAGCGGATCGGTTATTGTCGCCCCTAATCATAAAGCGGCAAAGTATGGCTATGTCTTTCGCAATTGTGTGGTCGATGGTAATCAGGCGGCAGCCGATGGTAAGCAGAAATTGGGACGACCTTGGCATAACTCTCCGCGAACGGTCTATATCCATACTACCATGCGCATACCCATTGCAGCCGAAGGATGGACAAACATGGGTGCAATTCCTGCCTTGTTCGCAGAATACGACAGTCGAGATGCCAACGGAAAGGCATTAGACTTGAGTCAGCGGAAAACATACTATGAAGGACGTGGAGAAAATCCGCCTACGGGTTCTTGTCGCGCCACGATCTCCAAAGAAGAAGCTGATACGTATGTATACGAACAGATGATTCCCGGAGAAGATGGATGGAACCCTCGCGAGATGATGAAGAAGCTTGCCGCTCCTCTGCAACTCAAGATTATAGGTGACACGCTTCGTTGGCAATCGGTTCCTTCCGCTATTGGCTATATCGTATCTGTCAACGACACTGTGTTCGCAATAACCAACCAAATAGAAATTCAATTATCCAACCGATTGAAAGATGAAGTAACTGTATGCGCTGTCAACCGATATGGCTCTTTAGGTCATACCACAAGCTTGTCGCATAATTAGGAGGCTGTTGTAACTCCAATGTCGTATTCTTTTTTTCTTAAAAGTTTTTTTCAAAAATCCTCTGTCACCGGTCAGCCATAGTCAACTTATCTTGGCGGTAAGCAAGAACTGAGACAAGTAAAGAAACTCTTCTTGAAAAGCAGTTTTGGATAATACCTTCTTAGGTTTTGCATGGCTTTTTTTCCTAAAAACAAGTAGTATATTAGGCTGTGCCATGCTGGTGTCACAACTGTGCCATGCCGGTGTCACAACTGTGCCAAGGCGGTGGCACAGTCGTGCCAACTATAAAGAACAGTTGTGGCACTGGAGAAAACTGTCGTGCCAACCGCTAAGAACAGTTGTGACACTAAGGTACATTCGGGGGGCAATGGGTTGTTATGCCTTCAAGCTATTGGCACCTTTTCAATTTGCCTTGCATCTAAATTAAAGAAGAACCTTGTTTTTACTAATTTACTTTCACTTGTCCCGTAGGTCGCCTCATAGATTGTATACTAGCAAGTCAAATGCTGAAATGAAGCCCGATCTAATGTGAAATACAGCTAAACAGAATGAGAGATCCCTCAAAAATGATGAGAGATACGCAAAAAGGGGTGAAAATGCGGGAAAATGATGAGAGATACCACTCTTAGAAAGTATCTCTCATTCTGTAATATATTGAATAATCAACAGTTCTGTGAAAATGATGAGAGCATGAGAGATGAAATATTTTTTCTTGTATGTAGGGGGAAGGCTGATTTCAAATGCATGATCGAATCATCCGAATACCCTAGGGAGTTATCTCTTTGAGCAAACAGGCTTGCACCTAAATGGATGAGACACCCGAAGAACCCTTAGAGAAACAGTGCGTTTTGTAATAAGCGAGGCTCTGTGCCATGAGCACAGAGCCTCTTCTTTCCCTTGTTGGCGATAGTATAACTATCAGATTCTTATCTAGTGTGTTATAAGCCGTTCAGCGAGTAGCTTTCTCCTGCTTTAGTTTCGATGTCGTAAACATAAGAAGCCGGTTGTACGGTTGAGTTCATCGGGGCTTCGGGTGCAATAAGCGGTTTACGTATCTCCTGCATCTTTAATAAAGGATTGGAGCAAGGAGTATTTGCCTGAATCGGTGACAGTTTCTGACCGTTAAGCGACAATGGTACAGCAGAGCGAACACGCATTACGCCTCCAAGAGATGAACTGATGCGTATATGCTTGATTTTATTGCTATCCCATTTCATCTCTTCGATGGAGAATCCACCCCGGCAACGAATACCTTTCAGAGTTCCTTCTTTCCATACATCCGGTAGAGCGGGCAATAGATGAATCTCACCTGCATGACTTTGCACAAACATTTCGGCAATACCGGCTGTGCAGCCAAAGTTCCCGTCTATCTGGAAAGGAGGGTGCGCATCGAACAGGTTCGGATACGTACCACCGTTCTGACCTTTCTCCTCAATAACCGGATTCAGCTGATCGGTAATCAATTTATAGGCATGGTTACCGTCTAACAGGCGCGCCCACAAACAAACTTTCCATCCCATTGACCAACCGGTTGACGGATCACCTCTTCCAATCAGAGATGTTTTAGCTGCCTCATGCAGTATAGGTGAAGAATAGAGGTTAATTTGACGACCGGGATAAAGTCCCCAAAGATGAGAAACGTGGCGGTGGTGATCTTTCGGGTTGTCCCAGTCCTCCATCCACTCTTGCAGTTGTCCCCAACGCCCTACCTGCATAGGAGCCAGATGCTCGGCTACAACTTGTAGGCTATCAGTGAATGCTTTCGACTCGTTCATGACTGCGGCAGCTTCCAACGTATTGCGGAACAGGTCGGACACCATTTGATTATCCATCGTAGTTCCCGCTACAATAACAAATGAGCGTGTGCCGTTTACATTCGGACTATTCTCCGGCGAATAAGATGGAGCAACCACCAACCAATTGTTCTTAGGTTCCCGTACTAGGAAATCCAGATAAAACTCACAGGCACTTCGCATGAGCGGATAAACCTCTGCCAGATACTTTTGGTCGCCCGAAAATAGATAGCGATCCCAAAGGTGTTGGCAGAACCACGCGTTGCAGGTTGGCCATACGCCATATTTCGGCCCGTCAACGGCTCCGGTACTTCTCCAAATATCTGTGTTATGGTGCAACGTCCAACCCCGGCAACCGTACATCGCCGCACTTTGACGTCCCTGTTCGGCAACTTCTTTGACGAGTTGCAGGAAAGGTTCGTGCATCTCTGCCAGATTGGTTGTTTCGGCGGGCCAATAGTTCATTTCGACATTGATGTCCGTGGTATATTTGCCGTCCCAAGGAGCACGTAGCTGATAATTCCAGATACCTTGCAGGTTGGCTGCCTGTCCACCGGGTTGCGAGCTGCAGATCAGCAAGTAACGACCGAACTGAAAATACAAGGCCGCAAGCTGCGGGTCGAATGCCGTTTTAAACTCTTTGATCCGGACATCCGTAGGTTTCTGAATCTGTTCGTTGCTTCCTAAGTCCAGAGATACCCGGTTAAACCATTGTTTATAGCTTGCAGTATGCAGAGCTTTGGCTTTCTCGTAGTTCTTCCCGGCATTTTTCAGGTACGTTTGTGCAGCCTTTTGCGAGTTGCCGGAGATATCTTTGTAATTGACGAAGTTTGTGCCGATGGAAACATACAGCGTAACGCTATTGGCTTTCGATACGCGGAGGATTGAATCGGATACCGCTTCCATTTTGCCACCATTGAGTTCTACACGAGTCAGTGCTGTAAACCGAACCTTTCCTTCAATACCTTCGTGGTCGTTCGCTTTTCCGTCTAATTGCAGTTCTTTCCGGGGAGAGATGCTGTACGTAATATGCTCTTTATAAGGAGTCGAGTACTTGGTAGTGAAAGATAGGCTTCCTTTCTTAGACGCAGTCAATCGGATGACGAGCAGCTGATCGGGGAATGAAGTGAACGACTCGCGGGTGTAATTAACCCCGCCACTGCTAAAGCGTGTTGTAGAGGTAGCATGTTCGATGTCCAGTTCCCGGTAATAGTCAGTAACCTCTCCGATGTTTTCAAAATCCAGATGCAACGAACCCACCGTTTGGTAGGGCATACCGTTGGCTCTGGGTGAACAGATTGCTGGTCCGCAAAGCTCTTGTGCTTCGCTGTTTTTCCCTTCAAAAATTAATTGGCGGATTTGCGATAAAGCTTCTTTCGCTTTGGGATTGGTGTTGTTGTACGGCGATCCGCCCCATACCGTTTCTTCGTTCAATTGGAATTCCTCGTGTTGAGGATCTCCGAATACCATTGCTCCCAGACGTCCGTTGCCCAACGGCAAGGCTTCTACCCATCTGGATGCCGGCTTGTCATACCATAGTTTCCATGTAGTTTTCTCTTGTGCAAATAAGCTTCCTGCCATCAGTAGAGCCAAAAAGCAAAATTTAATTCTTTGTCTTATCATTTTTCAAAATTTTAGATTCCGCTGCAATGATACGCTATTTTCTTTGCTTCCATGTGGATTATCCGGTGGAATGAGTGGAAAGCTGTGCTTGGTCTTTATATTCCGACGGAGTCAATCCGGTTTGTTTCTTAAAACATTTGCTGAAATACTTCGGATCGCTAAAACCAATCATATACGCCACCTGCGAGAAGTTGTACTCACCGCTTTCAATGAGTTGAATGGATCGTTTGATGCGAATATCCCGAATGAAGTCTACCGGCGTCAGGCCGACGATCGATTTTAATTTCCGATAGAATACTGTCCGGCTCAGCATGAGTTTGTCGGCGAAGTCATCTACGGTGAGATCGGTATTATCCATTTGTTCTTCCATAAACTCCATGACCTGTTGCATGAACAGTTCATCGTATGGCGTAATTTGTGGACGTGCCGGTTCAGCCTCGTAATTATCACTCTCTTCTACCTTCTTACCGGCCAATTGAGCCAGATACATTTCCTGCAACTGCTTACGTTGTTTCAATAAGGACGTGATACGGGTTCTCAGGTAAGTCGAACTAAATGGTTTCGTTATGTAATCGTCAATACCTTGTTCCAAGCCGGCTATCCGGTCATCCAACGACGATTTGGCTGATAACAAGATGATCGGAATGTGACAGGTATCGTTGTTCTCTTTAATTGCTTTCACCATATCCAGTCCATTCATAACGGGCATCATGATGTCGCTGACAATCAGGTCGGGAATCTGTTCCTGTGCAATTTCCGCTCCTTCCTCTCCGTTGGTGGCTTCGAGCACGATATAGTTTTCCGATAGAATGTTTTTGAGAAAAGTGCGTAGCTCTTGATTATCTTCCACAATCAGAATCGAGAAGGCTTCCTCGTCATTCAGCGCGGCTTCTTGTTCCATACCGTCCTCATCTTCGTAAAGATTTTGAGGTGCGGCAGTTTGTTCGGCCAGGGTATTGGTGATGCTATCGGTTAGAATAAACTCAACTTGCTTGTCTTCTTCAAGTACTTTCTTATCCAACGGAAGGTTGACGATAAACTCACTTCCCACACCGGGTTCGCTGTTTATTTCAATACTTCCGTGATGCAACTCGATCAGTTCGCGAACCAGCGACAGCCCAATTCCGGACGACGGTTGCAAAATGTTATATCTGCCTAGAGTTTCAAAGCGTTGGAACAGCGATTTCTGTTTGTCACGGTCGATACCGATGCCTTCGTCGGAAACCACAATCTGCAATTTATCTTCGATCGTTTTGACGTGCACAGTGACCGATTTTCCCGCAGGCGTGTATTTAAACGCGTTGGAAAGCAGATTGAATAATATCTTTTCAAACTTATCTTTGTCCGCCCATACATAGAGCGAGTCTTGCGCTGCTTGCAACTCGAAACTTATATCCTTCTCTTCCGCTATCATACGGAAGTTCTCCATGATCTTATCAACCAGCGAAACAATTTCTATTTGCTCAGCCAAAACCTTCATCTTCTTGTTTTGGATTTTGCGGAAATCCAAGATCTGATTGACCAGCCGAAGCATTCGTTCCGTGTTTTTATGAACCAGCAATAGATGCCCTTTGGCCGTTGGCGAAAGAGGTTCCCGGTCCAGTACCTCGGCGAGCGGGCTGGAGATTAAAGTCAGCGGTGTACGCAGTTCGTGCGATATGTCGGTGAAGAAGCGGAGCTTGATATTCGAGAGCTGCTGCTCTACGTCGACTTGGTGTCTCAATCGGTAGATATAGAAAAGTATATATACGATGGCCGACGTGAACAGGGCGAATAGCAACACATAGAATATCCATGCCCAATAGGTTTCCCAGAATGTTGGCAAAACCTTGATGTCGAGTGTGCGTAGATTGTCGGTCCATGCTCCATCGCTATTAGTCGAGCAAATTTGCAGTTGGTATTCGCCGGGAGGTAGATTGATGTAAGTCGCCGAGCGGTTCTTATCTGCATCATTCCACTCTTTTTCCAGTCCTTTCAACCGGTAAGAGTAACGTATATCTTCGGGATTGGCGTAATCGATTGCGGCAAACTGAAAAGTAACATTCCGTTCGGAAGGTTCGAGAGTTAACTCCTTCACGTCGTCAATAGCGACTCGACGTTGGCTTCCCTGTATCTTTAAATCCGTAAATACAATCGGAGTAACGTACGAACTCTTTTTCATTTGCGAGGGGTTTATTTTCAGAACACCGTGGTCTGTCCCGAATAAGAGTCGTTGCTTATTATCTAAAGAAGGAATGGCTTCGGAGAAATTCAATTCATTCGCGATGTGTTTACTAATGAAATTATCAAAGCTGCCTTTGACCGGATCAAAAATAGATAACGCATTCTCGGATACAACCCATAACTTCTTCTGCCCATCTTCTATCATCGAGAGTACGAGGTCGGATGCTAAACCGTCTCTGATGGTATAAGATTTAAAGACAATATTATCCGAAAGCAAGTTGGACGAAACAACCTGATTGATTCCTCCTGTAAATGTGGTTACATAGATTCGTTGGCTGCTATCTGTATAGATATAGGTTACGTCATTGCTACCCAGGCTTGTCGCCGCTTCCGGATCACGGACGTTGTGATAGAACTTTATTTCTTCCGGTTGGTCGAATTTAGCGGAAAAAGTAAGTAAGCCATGAGTTGTGCCCACCATGAGTATCCCATTGCGTACCTCTGTTATATACCTTATCTTTAAAGAACTGTTGACCGGATAGTTCTTCAGTTGATTGCCACAATGTATAAACTGTATTTTATTATCTTCATTCCGGGAGATCAAGTTGATTCCTTTGCCGTAACTACCCAGCCAGATGCGTCCATGACTATCTTGGAATATACTGTATATACTATTATCACTTAGGCTGTATGCGTCGTCCGGATCGTGGAGATACTGTTGTACACTGTAAGATTGATCGTTCTTCTTCTTGAGTAGCAACAGGCCGTCTTTTTTGGTACCCAGCCAGATATTTCCTTCTTTATCTTCCAGAAAGCAATATACGCTCCTCGAGAATTTGGTCTCCTGAGGAGTTATTGTTCCTTGGGGGGTAAGATAACCCTTTAACGTTCCATCTGCATGATATATACGCACGATTCCTCTTTTAGAACCGACCCATAATTGGCGTTGCTTGTCGAGTAAGAAAGCTCGTATCTCCAATCCGTTATCTATATTGTTCAGTTCATAAACGTGTGGGGAGAACGACATTTTCTCTACCCCTCGGGTGGTAATGAGCCATACGTTTCCTTGCCGATCGGGAAAAAAGAAACGGATGTAGGGCGCAAAGAGCGAAGTCGGATTATGAGGATCGGTGAAATAGAGTTTGAGTTGTTGGCTCTTCCGGTCATAATAGCATAAATGCCCCTCTTGCGGTACAACCCACAAAGTCCCCTCTTTATCTTCGAAAATTAAGATCCGGCTTTTCACCTCATAGTGTACGATATCTTGCGGAGGAGATAATAGCACTTGCTTTTCTCCTGTCTGAAGGTTAAGCCTGATTACACCCGGGTCTTCCGAAAAGAGCCATACATCACCTGTCCGGTCTCGGTAGAATGAAACAACGTTGTTGGATAACTTGGGCGATGTGCGGATATCAAACAGTTGGAACTGATTCTTTTGAGGGAGATAAAGCAGCAGGCCGTTGTCGGTAGCCATACAGATCGAATCGTTCTTGGCGGATATGGAAGCGATGGAGTTTATCTCATTGATTGGATGAGGTATCTGTATAAACTTAATGTCTTTGGTTGCAGGTTTGTAAGAAGCTATCTTGCCGGATGTGGTGACGAGGTATATTTTTCCATCATACTCCTGCATCAGTTTGAAAGGGAAATCGCTGTTGATCTGCTTTTTGCCCACAATGTTGATTCCTTTATCAGTCAAGATCCATTCATCGCCATCAGCGTCTTGGTATATATTGAGAATCTTTTCTCCTTTCAGGCTCTTGTTGAACGTGCTGTATAGTGTAATACCTTCCCCTTGTTTACATGCTTTTTCGTCAACTCTGAATGTGTATCCTTGTTCGCAGACAATCCAGGCTATTCCTTTTTTGAGTGTATATATCTTAGTGACAGGAGGGGTTTGTTGCAACGAACCCTCAATCGGATGAAGAATATCGATGAATTCTTTCGATTGATTATCGAATAGATACGCTCTTCCGTCATAGGTTAAACACCAGATGTCGCCGTATTTACTTTCCGCAATATAAGAAAACCGGTTGGTGGTCAGGGTGGATTTATCTCCGGGGAATGCTTTGTAGTTTTTAAAAGTATAACCGTCGAATTTGTTTAGTCCATTCCATGTGCTAAACCACATGAAACCTTTTTGATCCTGTATGATATTGGCAACCACTCCCTGCGATAATCCGTTGTTAACGGAGAAGTGATCTACTTTGCAATAAGGTTGTGCAAAGGAAGATAATGTTGTGGATAAAACAAAGAGTAGACAAAGGAGCGGTTTCATAGCATTCGACTTTAAATGTAGGACAAAAATAGGGAAAACAATACGAAATGAAAAGGATTGAGGGGGTGTTTGAATAGAAATTACGAACTTTTGCTCGCTTTTTCCCCCTATGCTCCTGATTACGCTCAAATAGTCTCCCGCCTATTTGATTCCAAATGTCTATATTTGTCGCTATCTTATACTATTACTATAAATATAAAAAAACTAATATTTTATGAAACGTCTTTTAGTTTGTATGACCGGACTACTTTTAGGGATTGGGGTAGGGGCCCGCACATTTGATATGAAACAGTTGGGTGCCGATGATAAAGGGACAAAACCCTGTACCGCCTTAATCAATCAGACCATCGAACAAGCCTCATCCGAAGGAGGTGGAACCATTTACTTTTCGGCCGGAACTTACTTAACCGCATCAATCCGGATGCAAAGCAACATCACCTTGCATTTGGAGTCCGGGGCCGTTTTACGCTTTTCCGATCGTTTTGAAGATTATTTACCATTTGTTACCATGCGTTGGGAAGGTACCGTAATGAAATCATTATCTCCGTTGATCTATGCAAACGGGGCTGACAACATAACAATTACCGGACGCGGGACATTGGACGGAAATGGTTTCAAATGGTGGGAATGGGAGTATGCGACTCGTGAACTTATTAAGAACAATGGAGGGAAACTACCTTCGTTAAATAAACTCCAGCAGATGTGGGTGGATGCGAATAAGGATTTGCGCATATCCGAGTATTATAAACCGTCTTTAGAACGCCGGATGTTTCGGCCACCTTTTATTCAGTTCTTCGAATGCAGTAACATTCTGATCGAGAACGTTAAGATTATCAATTCACCTTATTGGACTATCAATCCGGAGTTTTGTGACAACGTGGTTGTACATGGAGTAACAATCAATAATCCATCCGAGAATCCGAAAGGTCCCAATACGGACGGGATTAACCCGTCTTCGTGCCGTAATGTGCGTATATCCGATTGCTTTATCAGCGTGGGCGACGATTGCATTACCATAAAATCCGGTCGTGACGAGGATGGACGTAGACATGGAAGGGCTTGTGAGAATATAACCATAACGAATTGCGTTATGCTTTCCGGGCATGGGGGAGTCGTGATTGGTAGTGAAATGTCCGGTGGGGTGAAACGTGTTGTTATCTCCAATTGTGTGTTTGATGGTACAGATGCCGGCATTCGCTTAAAGTCTTCACGAGGACGCGGGGGTGTGGTTGAAGACATCCGGGTTGACAACATTGTGATGAAGAATATCCGTCAGAATGCGTTTATATTCGATCTGTTCTATGACAAACTTTCCAAACCGGAACCTGTAACCGAGCAAACACCGATTTTTAGGAATATACACCTAAGCAATATTACTGGAACGGATATTAAGCAAATCGGATATATTAAAGGTATTGAAGAGATGCCGGTACAGGATTTGTCCTTCTCCAATATGAATATGAAGGCTGAAATAGGTTTTATTATCGATACGGCACAGGATATTCGTTTCCATAATGTTGATTTTACATCGACGAAAGGGTCTCCTTGGGAGTTTAGCAAATGCAGTCAGTTGATCTTAAATAATGTATCTTCGAAAGGAGCTTTGTTCGAGCAACCCGTTATTACGTTTGAAGAAGTTGATGAGGCTTTTCTTGGTAACTGCTATCAGTTTGCCCCTGTCAAAGCATTCTTCACGGCCAAAGATAGTCAGGTAGTGGAAGGTACAAACTTCTGGAATAAGGCTTTAAAAAAATAATATAACAGCTAACTTAATTTACAGAAATTGTCTGTTTTCCCATACTATCCTGTTTGGAATATAGAGTAGAAAACAAGGAGCTAATCACAAGGATTATCCGGATTTCTGCTCTATATTTCTTTTCACTTTACCTTTTCTTCATAAACTTCGGATTACTTTCTTTCTACAAAAGGTAGGCAGCTATTTATGATTTGTCTCCTACGAAATGCGCTACAGGGTGTTGCAGAGGCTTCAGTCGGTATCGTCCCCCTTTTATGCCAAATGTTACTCTTACTATCGATGAGGTTTGCTCATTTTTGCATTGATGAAAATCAAGCGTTTGCCTGCGATTTAATATTTTAATGTAAAAACGAGTATGAAAAACATGAATCAATCCTTTATTGTCCAAAGTCTGCCCGCGGCAGATTTACTTCCAAACATCTATGGTAACCCTACCATCGAAATGATATCAATAAATTATATAAACTAATATTTATGAAACATCCAGTAAATCTATTTTTTGCTTTGTTTCTGCTTCTATGCTCGTGCTCTCAGCACATGGATGATGAGTGGAAACCGGATAAACTATCCAATGGGCCCGAAACACAATCAGTTGGCTTCGCACTGAGTCGGGCAAGTCTTGAAACCTTTGCCGAGCACGGAATAACCGAAATCGGTATTTATGTATATCTGAAAGACTCCCTGGTCTTTGGGAAGAATCTGCCGTTAAACAATGGCAACTTAAAGGTTGATGTCCCACTTGGTGAGAAACTTCAAACTTTCGCTGTAGCCAATGCCGGTCACCTCGAAGATACGGATAGCCTTTCAAAAGTGGTGGTATACCAAGACGAACAGGCACAAAAAGAGGTCTTTATCTCTCCGGTCGCCGAGTTTATGTCCGACCGGACGGTCAGCCAAGTGAACCTAGAGTTAAAAAGAGCGGTGGGACAGGCTACATTTCAACCCTTGGAAACCGGGGCAGAAATTGCTGCTATTACTCAGTTCGATGCTATGAATCTGGTCTTTAGTAATGTAGGGATTGGTTATAAAGTGAATAGCGGAGCATGTATTCAAGGGAATGTAACTGTCAGTGCAGGATTGGGCGCAGGCTTTCAAGCTTCTGTTTACTCCTTCTCAACAGAAGGCAAGGACTTGACAGGCGTTGATGTCATTTATAAGAAAGCAGGCGTTGAGGTAAACCGTACCAAGCGTGCATTGGATACGAACATAACGTTTCAGGTTTCCAAGCGTACGATTGTCAAGATGCCTATTCTGGACGAAAGTTATTTGAAATATCCTTTTGACCAAGTTCGCTCTATGAAAATGAGAACCGATATCAGTCGGAAGCTAGTTATTGAAGAATGTGATTTTTAATTATAGAACCTTATGAAAAGAAATATATTATACTTTTTAGCGGGATTCTCCGTTCTGTTCAGTGTGCTTGCATGCTCTGAGGATAATAAATATGAGACTTCCGTCGTTCGGAATATTGAGATATTCCTGAATGATGAAGCGTGGTCTTTGAATGTGGGAATCAGTACGAAACCTCTTTTTATTTATAAAGAGAACGGGGAGTATTTCGCTAATTATACGTCTCACTATCGTTTTCAGTTACCTAATGGGAAATATAAAATCCTATCGACTCTGCAACCGGACTCGATACCTTGTCCGAAGAACTTGAGTGATGTGATTATCTGGCAAGACCCGGCAGCGAAGATGAAATACGAAATCTCTGCTCCGGTTGAATACAATTCGCCGTTCGACAGTCCACTGAGTATTCGTATGTATAACCGTACCGGTACACTGCGTCTGAAAGCAACGGATAAGAAAGCTGATAAAAGTTATGCAACCGTACGTGCTATTGTAACTACTCCCATCTCCGGCTATCGTCTGGCGGATGCTACTTATGTTAAATCTCCGCTTGAACTTACTCGTAGTAAAGATACGAATTCCGGTGGCGTGAACTATACCGACGACTTTGTGATTTTTGAAACAGAGTCATTGGGTGAGTCTGTAAGCATACAGATTGATTATCTGGATAAAGACGGGAATGTGGTGCAATCCAAACCGATGGAAGGCACATTTACTATTGTACCGAATGCTATTACCCAGATTGATTTTCAGTTGAATGATACCGAACATCCTATTATTCAGGATTACACGGTTACGATTCTACCTGAGGGATGGAGCGAAGAAGTGGTTACTCCTGAAGCACCGATCGAAGTTCCCGAAGGATATACCTATGTAGCTCCGTCTGATAATCTGGAAACTGTGTGCAATACGCTGTTTGATGATCCGCAGGTGAGCGAACTCAAGCTTTTCTTGAAAGCAGGAACTGTGTATAATCTGGGACGCTTAACGATACGCAAGGACTTATCGATTCTCGGTCAGGAACCGGGTAAGAAACAGGAACGTGCCAGTTTGAATATGGGCAATGCCGATATTACCGGTGATATAAGCACCATCCGTTTCGAGGGAATAGACATTCAGCCTACCGATGATTACTTATTCCGTTTCTCTGTCACTTCATTGTTTAATGTCGATAATTTGACATTCAGTAAATGTTCCATCAACGGTTTGAATCGTTCCTTCTTGCAAGATGACGCGAAAAACGCATTAGGTGCACACGCTGTCGATCGGTTGGTTATTGATAATTGCCGGATTATGAACTTTCAAAACAATGACCGGAACTATCCTTTCATCACGATGACCGATGGTAATCCGATCCGGAATATCGAGATGAAACATTCTACGCTTCATTCACCGGGTACCAAATATGTGAAAACACTGATTGAAGGTACCAGAGGGCAAACAGACAATATTACTGTGAACTTGGAGAACTGTACGTTTGTACGTTCGGGGAATACCTCTATCACTTTCTTCGATTTACGAGCGGATAAAATGGAGAATATAACTCTTGTGCTGAAGAATAACTTATTCTCAGGCATTTCCGAAGCCGGAAAGGGCAGATGGATGTATCTGGATAAGAAGGCTGTGAAAGACTTCTCCGACAATTATCGGACGAGTGATTACGTCTTATCAAACTGGGGAGTCGATGGTGGAGAAGAACCTATCGCTTCCGTTACGAAAGAAGAACTCTTTGTTGATTTCGTTTCAGGCGATCTGACAATCAAAGATAAAACTTCGGAAGTGTATACAAAGAGAATAGGTGACCCTCACTGGATTAAATAATCATGAAAATGAAGAATCAGCATATGAAAAAACAGCTCATCATATTACTATCGTGTTGTGTATTTTGGGCATGTAGCTCGTCAGATGACACCGATGAGGCACTGGTTGCGAATACCTTGGAACTGTCTAAAGAGACGGTGAAGCTCTCGAATGTAGAAGGTACATTCACCGTTTCGGTAACAGCTACCGGTGAGTGGAACGCATCTGTAACAGATGGCAATGACTGGTTGAGCATTTCCCGCTCAACCGGTAACGGCAGCGGTGACCTCCGTCTTATCTTTACCGACAATACACAAGGAGAGAAGCGAGACGGTAAAATTAAAGTAGCGCAATCGTCCGCAACTGGCACCATCGAAAAAGAGATTTCGGTGGAACAACTGGGAGGAGATCCGGATATCTTGCTCGATTACTCTACCGAGAAGATTGGTTACGCAGGAGGGGAACTTTTGGTAACAGTCGTTTCGAATGTAAACTGGGAAGTCGTGATTGATGAGGCTGATAGTTGGGTGGAACGGATTGACCCTTTGTCGAGGGCATTTGTGAGCACAGCATGTCAGTTTAAGATAGCTCCGAACAATGATGTGGAAAGAACGGCTGTTCTTACATTCAAAGCGGTTGGAGATTATTCCTTGAGTAAAACAATCGAAGTGACTCAAGAGAAATCAGAAGCCTCTCTGACCTTGAAGCATACAGAATACGCACTTCCTTATCGGTACAATACATTAGCCATTCCCGTTGATTTGGGTGGTATAGCAGGTAGTCAGTATAGCATTGAAACAGATGCTACCTGGATTGTTTGGGATCAGGAAGCATCCACTACTTCGCAAATAGTTTTGACTGTTGCCGATAATACACAAGACTTGCCGAGAGCGGCTAAAATCAAAGTACGGAATGTGACTTTGGTAGAAACCGTAGACGTTTTTCAATATGGTAAACCGAACATGAGCATAGGAGACGACGCAAATACTTTGCTGGCTTTCCCCGGTGCCGAAGGATTCGGACGGATTACTACCGGTGGTCGAGGTGGGAAAGTGTATCACGTCACTACGCTCGAAGATGGCGATCAGGCGGGAACTTTACGCTATGCCGTCAATCAGCGTGACGCACGTACTATTGTATTTGATGTAGCAGGCACAATCTTCCTGAACAGTGATTTGAAGATTAGCCGTGGCAACCTGACCATTGCCGGACAAACAGCACCGGGACAGGGAATCTGTATCGCTCGCTATCCGGTAATCCTTGCTTCCGACAACATTATACTCCGTTATTTGCGCTTCCGTGTGGGTAACGAAGGAGGTGGTGAACCCGACGGATTGGGCGGTATGGAGAATACGAATGTCATTGTAGACCATTGCTCCATCAGTTGGAGTATAGACGAATGCCTGTCGGTATATGGCGGAGAGAACTTGACCATCCAGTGGTGTATTGCGTCCGAAAGCTTGCGTACGGCAGGACATGGTAAAGGAAAGCACGGTTACGGTGGAAACTGGGGAGGCACGAATGTCTCTTACCATCACAACTTATTGGCTCATCATGAGAGCCGCGTTCCTCGGCTGGGTCCTCGTCCTAAGACTCAAGAGAATGAATATATGGATATGCGAAATAATGTGTTCTATAATTGGGCTGGAAACGGTTGCTATGGGGGTGAAGGTATGAATGTGAATATTGTGAACAACTATTATAAACCCGGGCCTGCCACTCCTCAGAATAAATCGGTTCGCTATCGCATCGCTGGTATCGGCGTACGAACGTATGCCTATTGTCACAACGAGGATGGAACGCCTAATGTATGGTATCCGATGATGCACAAATGGGGAACTTTCTTTGTGGAAGGCAATGTGCTCGATGGCAATGCGGAAGCTACGGCTGATAACTGGACTAAGGGGATGTATGAGCAAATAGACAATTCGAAATGCGATGATACTTTTACCGAAGAGGTGAAAGCATCCATGCACTTGTCTGCTCCTTTGGCAACCGGGCAGATTACCACGCACTCCGCGCAGCAGGCTTTTGACTTGGTGGTGGATTATGCAGGTTGTTCCAAACAGCGTGACATCATTGATACACGTATCGCTTTGGAAACGAAGACCGGAACGGCTACGTATATCGGCAGTGTGACGGCGGATGCACAAAACGCTCCCGGACTGATCGACCTTCCTACGGATGTGAAGCCGGCAGGAGCCGCAAGTGCATGGCCGGAGTTGGCTGTTGAAGGTACGGCGATCGACGGGTGGAAAGATTCGGATGGAGACGGTATTCCCGATATCTGGGAAGAGGCGTACGGATTGGATAAAGAGAATCCGAATGATGCGGCTACGTATAGCCTGAGCACTCGTTATTCCAATTTGGAGGTATATCTCCACAACCTGGTTCAACACATCGTTCACGCCCAGAACAAGGGTGGAGTTATTAAATAGAGACAAGTTAGCTGTTTAAAAAGAAGTAACTTAAAGAATAATTAGAATGAATAAATTTATCATAAGTGTTTTTGCCCTGTTGCTGGTTGCGATTAGTGGTTTTGCACAAAACGTAACCGGAACCGTGACCGATAACTATGGCCCGGTAATCGGGGCTACAGTGATGGTACAAGGAACGAAGATTGGTACCGCTACTGATTTAGACGGAAAGTTCACCGTGAAAGTTCCGGATGTGAACAAGGACGTGCTGATTGTCAGCTATGTCGGAATGAATGAAATGAAAGAAGCGTTGAAAGGGCGCACAACGGTACATATTAAGCTGACCGAAGCCGTCGGTCAGTTGGACGACGTGGTCGTGATTGGTTATGGTACGCAGAAAAGAGGTAACCTGACAGGTGCCGTGGCCAGTGTATCCGGAAAGGTTTTGGAGAAAGTACCGACCGCTTCTGTTGCCGAAGCGATGGTTGGTAAGCTTCCGGGCGTACAGATTACTTCCGTCGATGGTTCGCCGGATGCGGAAATCAAGATTCTGGTTCGTGGTGGAGGATCTATCACACAAGACAATGCTCCGCTTATTCTGGTAGATGGTTTCGAAGTGAATAGCTTGAACGATATTCCTCCTACCGATGTCGAGTCGATTGAAGTATTGAAAGATGCTGCTTCTACCGCTATTTATGGTGCACGTGGTGCGAATGGTGTTATTATCGTTACGACCAAAAGACCTACCGAAGGACGCGTTAGTGTCAATGTGAATGCTTATTTGCAAACCAAAACCCTTTCGAATCGATTGGATGTGATGTATCCCTACGAGTATGTATTGATGCAGTATGAAAATGCCCGGCAGAAGAGTTCCAACCCTACGGGATTCTATGATAAGTATGGACAAGCGAATGAACTTTATATTTATCAGGGAGATGAAGGAACCGATTGGCAAGATGAGATTTTTGGGACGAATCCCGTAGCTAAATACGTTGATGTAAGTGTGAACGGAGGTACCGAGAAAACCAAATACAAGTTCTCTTTCATTCATCAGAACCAGCCGAGTGTGATGATAAACAACGGGTTGAAACAGAATAACCTCAATGTGACGCTGGATACGAAACTATTCAACTTCCTTACTCTTGAATATCGTACCCGTGTGGTACATAAGGTCGTTGATGGCGCAGGTACGAGCGGTGTTAGTTTGTTGTCGGCACTTCGCGAAGCCCCGACATTGGGATTGGACGAATACATGACTTTGCCGACGGATAACTCTTACTTCGATCCGGATGAGTACGACGAAGTAATACGCTTCAATCCAAAACAAGAATCCGAGAAGAACTATAAAAAGCGTATTGCAAAGACCTTCAACACAACGGGGGCGCTTACGTGGAACATTCTGAAAGGACTAACTTTCCGCACAGAGTTTGGCTATGAGTATAGTACGACTGAGAACCAACGTTTCTGGGGAACCGATACCAAAACGGCCAAAGAGAAGAATAACCAGCCGGTTGCCGAATGGGGAATGAGCCAAACATCCAAATGGCAATTGAGTAATGTGGTGAACTATAATTTCATCCTAGATGAGGTACATGACTTCCGTTTGATGGCGGGACAGGAAATGAAAAGCAATACTACCAAAGGAAAGACATACAAAACGATGGGATTTCCGCAAAGCACTACCGCCGAGAAAGCATTCGACAATTTGTCGTTAGGTACTCCTTATGAGAACTCTTCCGCTGCCGGATCACCTTCGCGCATCGCTTCGTTCTTTGGACGTGTTAACTACGGATATAACGATAAATACCTGGCTACATTAACGCTTCGTGCCGATGGTTCCACCAAGTTCGCTTCCGGCAACCGTTGGGGACTTTTCCCGGCAGCGGCTGTAGCATGGCGTATGTCTAATGAAGATTTCCTGAAAGACAGCCCGGTTGTTTCGAACTTAAAACTCAGGTTGAGCTATGGTACTTCAGGAAACGACCGTATTCCATCCGATCTTTATGCCAAGTATTACGGGGTAAGCAGTAGTCGTCCGGCAGGTTGGGATGAAGTGAGCCGTTACTATTATAAGTTCTTTAATACCGATTATTTGTACAACCCCGATGTAAAGTGGGAGACTACGATTACTCGTAACCTGGGAGTAGACTTTGGCTTTTTCAGAGAAAGGCTGAGCGGATCATTAGATGTTTACTGGAATACCGTAAAAGATTTATTGGTTCCTTCTGATATTCCCGGATATACAGGCTATACAAAGATTCTGAAGAATGTGGGTCAGACCTCTAATCGCGGGATTGAATTGGCTTTGACGGGTTACATTATCGAGAACAAAGACTTCACGCTGAATGCTACATTCAATATCGGACATAATAAGAATAAGATTGATAAACTATCCAGTGGAGAATCTGAGTGGATCTTGTCTTCCGGTTGGGCGGGTAGCCAACTGCTCAATACCGATGATTATCGGGCACGTGTAGGCGGTACAAGCGGACTTATTTACGGATTTGTGAATGATGGTTTCTATACAATGAACGATTTTGAGTCTTTCGACGCTACGGCAAGAACCTGGAAGCTGAAGAATGGAGTTGTTGATTCCAGTCCGTTGTCGGGTACACCCCGTCCGGGTAACGCGAAGTTTAAAAAGCTGACTTCTGTAAACGAAAACAGTGCCAATCCTTATCAGATAACCGATGAAGACCGTCAGGTGATCGGAAATACGACTCCGAAGTTTTCGGGAGGGTTTGGCGTGAACGCTACTTACAAAGGATTCGACCTGAGTTTGTTCTTTAATTATATGTACGATTTTGACGTGTTCAATGCCAACAAAGTTATGATGACTACGTGGGCAAGCAATAACTACAATAACTTCAGTATGGATATTGCTTCGAACAAACGCTGGCGTAACTTCGACGATATGGGTAACGAAATCCGTTATAATCCCGAAGCGTTGGCTAAGTTTAATGAGAACGCTACGATGTGGAACCCTACTTCCATCGGCCGTCCCATTGCGATGTCGTATGCCGTTGAAGACGGATCGTTCTTGCGTTTGAATACAGCTACACTCGGATATACACTTCCGTTGGAATGGACTCGCAAGGCGGGATTGAACAAGGTACGTTTTTATATGTCGGGCTACAATCTCTTTACCATTACCGGGTACTCCGGGTATGATCCGGAGGTGAATATAGCTACCGGACTGACGCCTAACATCGACAACGATGCTTATCCGAGAAGCCGTACCTATACATTCGGTGTGCAATTGACATTCTAACTCAATGATTAAAGTAAAAGAACTATGAATAAAAAAATAATATATTCAGCTATTCTCTGTCTGGGACTGTCAACCACGTCCTGCAATGACTTTCTGAATGTAGAACCTCCCGCAGGTTTTACCCCCGACTATGTGCTCTCTTCGGAAAGTGAGATTAAATCTCTGCTTACAGGAGTCTATTCGGCTATGACGCAAGATAATATGTATGGAAGTGTTTTTGCTTCCGGTTTGAACCTGAATACCGACGTTGAGATGTCCGCATTCAGTAATAATACCGTTAACTCTGCCGGTTCGGACATTGCCTGTTACGATGTGAAACCTTACTGGACGATACTCAACGATACTTGGAATGCGATGTACAAAACCATTAATATAACTAATGACATCATTGAAGGTATTGAAGTTTCCCCTTTGTTTTCAAAGACAACGGGTGAAGGTAATGCGGAAGTGAAACAAATGTATGGCGAGGCGAAGACGCTTCGGGCTATGCTTTATCTCGATTTAGTCCGTGTATGGGGCGATGTCGTGTTTCATACCAAAGCCTCAGAATCGGATGATAAGTTTTTGGTAGGCGTAACCGACCGGAATCAGATTCTGGACTTCCTGATTGAAGACCTGATTGCTGTAGAACCAATGATGAAATATGCGGCCGATTTGGATTACGGAGTAGAAAGAGCTTCCCGCGAATACTGTCAGGCTTAATCGGCCTGTTGGCTATGAATCGTGGTGGGTGGACCTTACGCCCGGATAAAGAGAATCCGGCCAGCATCGGCTACATGGAACGTGGAGATAACTTTGAACACTATTATGATGTGGCCATCAACTACCTGGGTAAGGTAATCAGTGAAGGAAAGCATGATTTGAAACTCAGTTATGAGGGGTTATGGGAGAACGAATGCAACTGGAACACAGCCAAAGACGATGATATTCTATTTGCTATTCCCATGCTGAAAGGTACTACAAGCCGGTATGGCTATAACATCGGGGTGACTATTGCCGAGGGTAAGCATGAATACGGAAGTGCCCGGAATTATCTGACGTTCAACGGTACGTATATCTTCTCTTTCGATAAGGATGACTTACGACGTGATGTTACTTGTGCTCCTTATAAATATACAAAAGACCTGGAACAGGAACTCGATATGGGAATTGGTGCTATGGGAGCCGGTAAATGGTCGAAACTCAAGATGAAATCTCCGTTGGGATCTTCCAGTGGTAGCGGAACGGGTATTAACAGCGTACGAATGCGCTTTGCCGATGTGCTGTTGCTGTATGCTGAGGCTGTGAACGAACGCTTCGGCCCACGTGACGATGCCAAAGAAGCTTTAAAGCGAGTACGTCGCCGCGCTTTCAATTCGTCTGTGTGGACAACTAAAGTAGAGTCGTATGTAGGTGGCCTGAACAGTGAAGAAGAGTTCTTCAAAGCAATCATGAACGAACGTAAATGGGAGTTTGGTGGTGAAGGACTTCGTCGATATGACCTGGCGCGTTGGAATCAGTTCGGTAAGGTGATATATGACCTTTACAACGAGATGGTGAACTGGGGACTGGTGGCTTACGGTACTCACGTGGAAGGTATTGACGATGTGCCGACCAGCATCTATTATAAATCCGTTGCCGATCCGATAAATGCCGGCAGAAAGATTCTGGATATTGTGGGCATTGATGAATATGTTCACGCAAAACCGCAGGGTTATGACGAAAAGGAATATGCGCTTACCTGGCGAGTGTTGAACAAAGAAACCCAGGAGTACGAAACAGCTAAAGAAATATCTTGGAGCTTCCGGGGTTTTATCAATGTAACAAACGATAAGATTGTTAAACCGACCGATCCGTTGAGATATGTATGTCCGTATCCCACGAAAGTGATAACCGATCATCGCGGTTTGATTCAGAATTATTATGGATTTTAGTTTAAAACCAGTAGAAAAGTAAATTAGAAAAGCTATGATAAAAAGTAAAATATTAGCTCTCTCTGTCCTGATTTTGAGTCTACTTTTTGCGGCTTGTCAGGATGATAAGTACACCAAGATCGACGATCTTTTCCAACCTCGTGTGTTAGACGAGCCGGAAGTTAAGAGTAATTCCATTGCCATGGTTTGGTATGAGGTGAACGACGCTGTATCGTATACGGTGGAACTTCATCTGGACAATTATTATAAAAGTTTATTCGCCACCATTGAAACAACTGATCCCTATGTCTTTGTAGATGACATTCCTTATGGAACCACATTTTATATTCGCGTACGGTCGAATGCCGTTCAATCCATTCACAATTCGCAATGGACTTATAAGAATGCAACGACCGAACCTCGACCTACGTATGCTAAGATTGTAGAAGATGTATCGAAAGCGGACATAACAGAGAATTCGGCAACCATTCGTTGGGAGGTCGATCCGGGAAATCCGGCTGACAGTATCAGTGTTATGACCTCTGCCGGTGGAGTCTTGGAAGGAGTAGCTCGTTATCTTACGCAAGAAGAAAGAACAGTGGCTATGCGTGATAGACGGGTTAACGAAAAATACATTGTATGCAGCCAATGTGTACGATACGAACAAACCTCGTAAATATGACAAACCATATAACCAGGTTTCTTTCCGTACAGCGGGACCGTCATTGGAAACGATTATTGTAGGTTGGGACGACGATTTGTCGGTTATGCTGACTGAAAACAATGAGAATCCCGATATACCGGAAGGTACGGAGTATTTCTTGCCGGCGGGTTCCTTGTATACGATTACGCCGTTTGAAATAAAGAAAGGGTTCAAACTGGTGGGAAGTACCGAAGGCGAGATGGCAGAGATCATCTTATCCAGTTCCTGGAGAATCGCATCCGGATCTTATATCGCTAGTTTGGAATTTGAGAACCTCAAATTTAAGCAAGAGGTGCTCGATAACTATTTCTTTAACTGTGGTAATTCGTACACACTCGAAAGCGTTAGCTTCTTCAATTGTTCGTTTACCAAGTTCAACCGCGGATTCTGGCGTCATCAGGGAACTAATAAAAAGTATATCGTAGACTTCCATATGGAAAACTGTACATTGGACTTATGCGGTGCTCGTGCAGGAGGAACATACGGAACGTTCTATCTGGGTTCCGGTGATGGCAACGACACGATGGACCGGGCGGTCTTCAAGAACTGTACATTTAGTAGAGACCATCAGGGACTCGAACCCGGTAAGGGAAGTTTCGCCAACCTGTTCTGGGCGGAGAAGATGACTTCTCCGATCCATCTGGAGTATAAGAACGTGACTGTTTACGATTTTTGTATCAACAGTCGTATGATTAGCATGCCTGCTGCTGTGGGATCGGAATTGGTGATCGAGAAGTTCCTTTTGGCATCCCCTTGTGGCGATCTTTATTCGATTGGCGCCAATACGACGACCACATTCTCCGACAACTACATCACAACGGATTATAAGTTAGGTGGAACTAAAATCAACGCGACTGACTTAGGCCTAGGCGCAGAAGAACTGTTCACGAATCCGGTCAATGGTGATTTGACTATCAAAGACCCTGCGTCTGTCATCGTACAGAAGAAGGTGGGAGACACTCGTTGGATTCCTTAACGTAGAAAGACAAGTGAATAACAGGATAACAAAACATCTGTTTATTTGAATGGTAGCCAGCAAGGTCCGGATGGATAGTCCGGACCTTGCATCATTCTAGTTGTAACCGTGAATTTGTAGATATGATATTTAAAAAATAAGAGTAAGAAGTACTAACTAAAGAATCGTGAACATGTTTTTCAATAAGAAATTGATTTTATTAGGTATGGTTGTGCTGCTGGCCTCATCGGGCAGGGATGTACGCAGCCGCGGCAAGAATCCAATCTGCCGGAAGATGTCTATAAGAATCTTCCTTTCGATATGCCCAGAGTTGAACAACCTTCATTTCCTGACTATCAGGTTAACATTACCGAATTCGGTGCGCAAAGCGGTGGAAAGGTCGTCAATACAAAGGCTATTAATGATGCCATCCAAGCGGTAAGTGCGAAGGGTGGCGGACGAGTGATTATCCCGGAAGGCTTGTGGTTGACAGGGCCTATTGTGCTGTTGAGCAACGTAAACCTGCATACGGAGAAGAATGCGCTCGTTCTCTTTAGCGGTGACTCGGCTCTGTATCCGGTTGTAGATACAGTCTTTGAAGGAGTGAGCGCCAAACGTTGCCAGTCGCCCATCTCCGCGGTGAATGCTGACAACATTGCCATAACCGGTTTCGGTGTATTTGATGGGGCAGGAGACAGTTGGCGTCCCGTTAAGAAGGATAAAATGACGGAACGGCAGTGGAAAAACCTGTTAAACTCCGGTGGAAGTGTTGACGAGGCTGCTCGGATATGGTATCCCAACGCCGGTGCTCTGCAAGCATCGGTACTCATGAACGGCAAAAGTCATTCGGATACAGGGGTTACCGACGAAGAATGGGGAAAGATGAAGACTTGGTTGCGTCCGGTGATGGTTAGTATTGTAAAGAGTAAGAAGGTACTGCTGGATGGAATCACTTTCAAAAATTCGCCTAACTGGTGTATTCATCCGTTATCCTGTGAGTTTCTGACCTTGAACAATGTGAAAGTCTTCAATCCCTGGTACTCACAGAACGGAGATGCGCTCGATGTGGAGTCGTGCCGGAACGTACTTATCACAAACTGTCTCTTTGATGCCGGTGATGACGCGATTTGTTTGAAGTCGGGCAAGGATGCGGACGGACGTCGCCGGGGAGAACCTTGTGAGAATGTGATTGTGAAGAATAACACGGTGCTTCATGGCCACGGTGGTTTTGTTGTAGGCAGCGAAATGTCCGGTGGAGTCCGGAACGTATATGTGGCCGATTGTTCTTTTATTGGGACGGATGTCGGCTTGCGCTTTAAAAGTACCCGGGGACGTGGCGGTGTTGTTGAAAACATCTATATTGATCGTATAAACATGATCGACATTCCGAACGATGCGCTGATTGCCGACTTGTACTACGCTGTGAAAGGGGGAGAGGATGCACCTGTTCCGAGTGTTAGTGAAGAAACTCCTATTTTCAAGGACATCCATATATCAAATGTATACTGCAACGGTGCAGGAAGGGCGGTCTTTTTCAACGGACTTCCCGAAATGCCTATACAGAATATTTCGATCCGGAACATGGTTGTAACCAATGCCAGAGAAGGTATCGTCATCAATCAGGTTGCTCAGGTGAATATGGAGAACATCGATATTGAGACCTCGGATGATTCGGTGATTCAACTGGAGAATACCACCGGCATAACCATTAACGGTGAGAAGTACGATTCGATTTCAGAGAAGCGGCTACTTACCCTGAATAAGTGATATTTCGATGCGCAAAGGTGAATACGAGTGATTTATCCTTGCGCATCACTCTGAAAAGCTTTCTATTGTCGGGCAAAGTCATACTACTTGTGATGTAGACTAGTAATAGATAAGTTCCGTTATACCGGTAATTAAGTTTGTTTTCTGTAACCGTAAACTTGCTTTTGTCTGAAAGAGATCTTTAACTGAAAGCTTTAATTATAAGAATGCAAGCTTTGTTTTTATAAATGCAATTTGCAATTATAAAAACAGAGTTTGCATTTATAGTTTGTATCAGATTAAATGAGACTTTTCTATTAGAGAAGAAGCGGTTTACTACTAATCAACCGGAACTTATCTAGTAATACACTGCATGATAAGCTATATAGATGGGGCGTTGTCAAAGTGCGATGCTTGGGAAATGAAAGACAACGCTATTTACTATGTATCTGTTAGTCGTATATAACTTAGGAGTGTTGCAAATCAACTAGTTGTATAGGGTATGATGAAAAAGATAATCAGACTAAATATTTAAACAGAAACTGAAATACACCTAAAAGGAATGAGAGATCCCTCAAAAATGATGAGAGATACGTCCAAAAAGGGGCAAAAATACGGGAAAATGATGAGAGATACCTCTTTTAGAAAACATCTCTCATTCTGTAATGTGCTGATTATTTGCATTTTAATTTAAAATGATGAGACCATGAGAGATGATTTTTTTTCTTAGTAGAGGGGGGAGGAGTTTGAGCCAAAACGGAGTCGTTAGATAGTGAACTAATCGTGTTCTTTGATGGTTCCGACAGACTTTGAAGGTGCATGAATAGAAAAAAAGCAGCGCTTCATAGATGTCTACGAAGCGCTGTTCCTTTATTGTATAGAGATATTTAGAGATTGTAAGTCTTTGTCCTTCGAACTACTGCCATAGAGTATTTCATAGTTCCCTTTCAGCGTACGCATGGTGTTGGTTGCCGTATCGAACCATTCAAAATTCTCGTAGGGAAGCTCGATCACAACTGTCTGCGTAGTTCCTTTAGCTATATTCACTCTTTGGAATGCGCGGAGAGCTTTGCTTGGTCCTTCCTTATCTGCCGGACGACGGAGATAAACTTGCACAACTTCCTCTCCATCACGCGGGCCGATGTTCTTCACCGGAATGTGGAGCGTGAGTTTCTGGTTAGCTGCTAAGGTAGACCTGTCTGCTTTAGCTTTGCCATAAGTGAACTTCGTATAACTCAAACCGTATCCAAACGGGAAGAGTGGTTCCTCTTTCATAAAACGGTAGGTGCGGTTTTTCATTGAGTAATCTTCATAGTCGGGCAATTGTTTCGTGTGTTTGTAGAAGGTTACGGGCAGACGTCCGGCAGGATTGTAATCACCGTACAATACATCGGCAACAGCAGTTCCTCCCGCTTGCCCCGGATACCAGGCTTGTACAATTGCATCGCAGCTATTTGTTTCGGGAACCATCGCCATCGCCGAACCGGAGTAATTAACGAAAACGACTTTCTTTCCGGCTTTCTTCAATGCATTAAGAACTTTGCGTTGTACATCGGGCAATTCAATATTTAAACGGTCGCCACCTTTGAAACCGGGAGCTGAGACACTCATCGATTCTCCTTCGAGCAAAGCGGAAATACCGCCGGCAAAGAGAACAACATCCGCTTCTTTAATTTGGCTAAGAAGCACGGGAATATCAACCGGTCTCTCTTCGGCCAGATCGAAGTTGAGGAACGGGCCGTCTTTTACCTGAATGAACGTAAGCTCTATCTCGTATATCTGGCCGGACTTATAATCAAACTTATAGAGATCTTCCGGATTCTTAACGTTGGTCTTCTCGGCAACCGTTTCACCATTGATACGAAGCGTTACTCCTCCGTTAGTCATGAATCGGAATGCAGCCGATCCCGATTCTTGTGGACGGAACGTACTGCGGTAGATTGCCGTAAAGTCTTTCAGGTTAACTCCCGGCGCAAAGGCCGTATTGCCCTGTCCGCTGAAATGAAAGGGAGTAGTCAGTTGATCGGTGGCTGCTATTTCACCTGTGTAATCTCGGTTGTTCCAGTACACGGCAGAGAACCCGTCTTTACCATCTATGCGGCATTGATTGAACAGACTATGCAGAGTCATGTCTTCGGTCAGTCCACAAGCCGGAACGTAGATAATCTGTGAGGCAGGAATCCGTTGTTGGATAGCTTTCAATAAAGTACTCGTCTGCGACGGGAATCCGTTGTAATTTCCCCATTGCATAACCGAGTCGTTGGCATTCGGGCCGATAACGGCAATCTTTTGTTTCTTATTCAATGGCAGAACCTGGTTCTTATTCTGCAAAAGTACCAGCGTTTCATGTGCCATTTTCAAAGCTAATTCCTGATGTTTCGGACAATCTACGATTGAATAAGGAATCTGACTCCACGGATGTTTCTCATTCATCTCACCTAACTGAAAACGAGCGGTCAGCAACCGGCGGACAGATACATTGATCTGCTCTTCGGTGATAAGTCCTTTCTCGACCGCTTCTGTCAGACTGCTGTAACTACCTCCACATTCAACATCCGTTCCGCTCCACACGGCTGCGGCCGAAGCGCTTGCCGCATCGGGATGCGTGAAATGTTTCTTCGGAGAATAGAAGTCGGAAATTGCTCCGCAGTCGGATACCACGAGTCCTTTGAAGCCCCAATCCTTGCGGAGTATCTGCATTAGCAGTTGTTTGCTTCCGCAACAGGGATCGCCTTCAAAGCGATTGTAGGCACACATTACTTCTTTTACATCCGCTTTCTGAACGAGGTCTTTAAAAGCCGGGAGATAAGTTTCCCACAAATCTCTTGGGGCTATGTTTTCCGCATTGAAACTGTGACGGTTCCATTCCGGCCCGGAGTGAACGGCAAAGTGTTTGGCGCAAGCGTGTAGCTTATCGTATTCGGCATCTGCGGGTCCTTGCAGTCCTTTGACTACTGCCATGCCCATGCGACTTGCCAAATAAGGATCTTCTCCGTAAGTTTCCTGTCCTCGTCCCCAACGTGGATCGCGGAAGATGTTGACATTGGGCGTCCACATGGTCAATCCTTGATAACGTTTATAAGTTCCGCCCTCATTGAAACGACGGTTTTTGGCGCGTGCCTCATCGGATACAGCGTCAAAAACACGATAAAGCAACTCGTCGTTGAAAGAGGCTGCCATACCGATGGCTTGTGGAAATACGGTTGCCAGTCCGGCACGTGCTACACCGTGAAGTGCTTCGTTCCACCATTCATACGGCTTGATGCCCAAACGTGGGATGGCCGGAGAGTTGTTTTGCATTAAGGCGACTTTCTCTTCCAGCGTAAGTCGTGGGAGTAAGTCGTCGGCGCGTTGTTCGGCTGTCAGTTTTGTGTTTTGGTAAGGGTGCGGTGTTGATAGATTGCTCTGCGCTTGCATTGTACATGCAAAGATTGCGATACCGCAGACTGTCATCCATTGTCTCTTCATTACTATATGGTTTTAGATTTTCTGCAATGATACGGGCTTTGTCAGGATAATGAGAGGAATATTCGGTAGAAAAGGGGGATAGATTTACTAGCCCTCCTTTTCACTGCTTTTCTTCTCTTTATATTCGGACGGCGTGATTCTGGTTACCTTCTTAAAACATTTGCCGAAATACTTCGGATCGTTGAATCCCGTCATATAGGCTATCTGCGAGAAGTTAAATTCACCGCTGTCGATGAGCTGCATAGCGCGCTTAATACGTATCTCGCGTACAAAGTCTATCGGCGTTAAACCGATCAGTGATTTTAACTTGCGGTAGAATAAGGTGCGACTGAGTAAAAGCTTCTCGGCAAAATCGTCAATCGTCAGTTCGCTATTGTCCATCTGTTCCTCCATAAATTGCATGACATGCTGCATGAACTGCTCGTCGTAGGAAGTTATTTGCGGCTGAGAAGGAGTGAGCAGATCGGTTTCGGATATCTTTCGCCCTTCGGACAACTTGGCTCTATACATCTCCTGCAAGTCTTTACGTTGTTGCAGCAAAGAAGCGATGCGGGTTTTCAGGTAGGTGGCACTGAACGGCTTGGTTATGTAGTCGTCAATTCCTTGTTCCAACCCGGCTATGCGGTCGTCGAGCGATGATTTGGCCGACAACAGAATGATAGGGATGTGGCAAATGTCGCGATTCTCCTTGATTTGTTTAACCATTTCCAAACCATCCATCACAGGCATCATCACATCACTGATAATCAAGTCCGGTAGATCTTCGCAAGCATGTTGCAGACCTTCTTCACCATGGCCCGATTCGATGACCTGATAGTTCTCGGACAGTATGTTTTTCAGGAACCCTCTCAACTCTTTGTTATCTTCTACAATCAGTATGGAGAAAGAATCTTCCTTCTTTGCCGTTTCGTCCTCCTCCCATGCTTGTTCCGCATCCTGTATCGTCGTCGAATCACTGTCGTCCAGAATAAACTCGGCTTGGTTGTCTTGCTCGAAGATATCCTTTTTCAGCGGAAGAGTGATTGTAAATGTACTGCCTTGCCCCAACTGGCTATATACTTCAATCCCTCCATGAAGCATGTCCACCATCTCTTTCACCAAAGATAGCCCGATGCCCGAGGATGGTTGTAGAATGTTGTGTTTGACCAGCGTCTCGAAGCGTTGGAATAGCGAGCGTTGTTTTTCGGTCGCAATGCCGATTCCTTCATCAGCGACCTCTATTTTTATATGATCTTCCTGAACCGCGATGCGGATGCTAATTGACTTGCCGGCCGGCGTATATTTGAAAGCATTGGATATCAGGTTAAAGAATATCTTTTCAAATTTATCTCGATCCACCCACCCGTATGCCGAAGGAACGGAAGTCTCAAACTGATAATTCATTCTTTTCTCTTCGGCTATTGAGCGGAAACTATCGGCCACTTTCTGTAGCAGCGGGATCAAATCGGTTTCTTCTATCAACAGCTTCATTTTGTGATTCTGTATTTTTCGGAAGTCCAGAATCTGATTCATCAATCGGAGCATGCGCTCAGTGTTTTGGCGTACCAAAGTCAGGTGCTTGCGTGAAGTGGGAGAGAGTTGCTCGTTCTCCAGCACCTCGATGACCGGGCTACTGATTAAGGTAAGCGGCGTACGCAATTCGTGTGATATGTCGGTAAAAAAGCGCAATTTGATATTGGCCAGTTGCTGTTCCATATCGACCCGGTGGCGCAAACGGTAAATATAAAATAGAACGTAAACTACCGTACAGGTGAATAGAATGAACATCAGGGAGTACAGCAACCACGCCCAATACGTTTCCCAAAATGTGGGAAGTACTTGAACGGATAAAGTACGCACATTGTCTGTCCACACCCCGTCACTGTTCGTCGACTTAATTTGCAGTTCGTACTTCCCGGCCGGTAAATTGATATAACTGGCCGAACGGTTGTTGTCGGCTTCATTCCAGTTTTCTTCAAGTCCTTGCAGCCGGTATGCGTATAAAATTCCATTCGGGTTGACATAGTCGAGCGCGGCAAACTGAAAGGTTACATTTCGTTCAGATGGCTTTAGCTTTATCGCTTGCTGATCGTCGATGGAGATTGGTAACACATGCCCTTGTACTTTCAAACCGGTGAATACGATGGGAGGTATATACTGACTCTTTTGCATCTTTTCCGGAAATATCTCCAGAAAGCCTTTGTCTGTACCCAGTAAAATCTGATTCTGATTATTTATAATTGGAATTGCTTCCGAGAAATTGAACTCCTGATAAACCGAGCTTAGTTCATAATTCTCAAAACTTTCTTTCTGTGGATTGAACTTTGACAGCGAATTTTCCGAAACAACCCATAGTTGATTCTGAGAGTCTTCGATAATAGATAACGCGAGATCGGAAGAAGAACCGTCGCTCTTATCGTAGTTTTTAAATTCAATATGATTGCTGAGCAGTTCTTTAGATAATATCTTGCTTAATCCACCGGTAAAGCTGGCTATATAAGTTGTTTGTTGCTTGTCGGTGTATATGTGCATAATATTATTCGCGCTGAGGCTGGTATTGACTCCTGCCTCGCGACTATTGCGGTAAAACTTAATTTCCTCCGGACGCTCAAATGTGTTTGGGAAGGTTAGAAGTCCGTCAGTTGTTCCTGCTAGAATCACTCCACCGGCTGCTTCGGCTATATTGCGCACTTTCATGGCATAGTCGGTCGGGAAATTCTTGAGTTGGTTATTGCAATTGATAAACAACAGTTTACCGTCTTCCGAGTGGGTTACTAAATTCAGTCCCCCGCCGTAACATCCTACCCAGATGTTTCTTCGGCTATCTTGGAAAATACTATAAACACTGTTGTTGCTTATGCTGTATGGATCTGTCGGATGATGCTTGAAGTGGCGTATGGAATATTGATTGGCTTTGGTCTTCTGCAATAAGAAAATGCCGTTGTCCTTACTACCCAGCCATATCTGCCCTTCTTTATCTTCCATGATGGTATATATCGCATTGAAGAAAGCCTGCTTTTCTTTCACAATATGCCCGCTGGGTGATAAGAATCCTTCCAGAGAACCATCCGCATTGTATATCTGAACAAAGTTAGCTTTAGATGTAATCCATATCCGGTTATTGCTATCCCGCAGAAAAGCTCTCGTTTCTGCTTCGTAGTCGGTTTGATTGAACTGATAACTCTGCGGAAAGAAGCAGAGCTTTTCTACCCCGCGTGCCGTAGCAAACCAACAACTACCTTGGTTGTCGAGCATATAGTACCGGATTAGCGGGCTAAAAACGGATGCCGGATTATTTATATCAGTCAGGAGTGGCTTTAATTCTTTCTTTTTTCGGTCGAAATAACAAAAGTTTCCCTCGGTTGGGACTACCCATAAGTTACCTATCTTATCTTCAAATACGATTTTCCGGCTCTTTCGTCCGTGTTTGATAACCTCATGTTTGGGTGTGAATAAATGCTGTTTCTCATTGGTCGGAAGGTGAAGGCGTGTGATTCCCGGTGTTGGTGAGAAAATCCAAAGATTGTTGTACTTATCTCGATAGACCGATTCCACATAGTTGGACGGCTGAGTGGCGGAACGAATATCTAGGTGCTGGAAGCTCTTGTTGGGGATAGAATATAAGATTAATCCATTATCGGTACCCAGAGCCAGGTTGTTTTTGTCGATAAGGGTTACATTACCTATCTTGCCTTGCATATGAGGAATATCGATAAACTTTAGCTTTTGAGTACGGAAATCATACTTGCCTAGTTTACCTTGTTCTGAAACCAAGTAGATAACTTTATCCAGTTGAGTTATAAAATGAAAGGGGTAGTCGGTGTCTAATGTTTTACTGCCAATAATTGAAATTCCTTTATTCGTGAGTATCCATTCATCTTCTTCCGAATCCTGAAAAATATTGAAGATTTCTTCTCCTTTAAGATTTCGCTCAAATGGACTATACAAGGTAATTCCTTCTCCCTTTTTGCAGAGTTGTTCATCTACTCTGTATGCGTAACCACCTTCACAAAGTATCCAGGCAATGCCTTTCTGCAAAGAGTAAATGCGTGTTACTAAATTAGCCTGTCGGGTGGCAAGCTTAATCGGATGCAGCACATCGATGAACTTTTCGGTTTGCACGTCGAACAAGCACGCTTGTCCGTCATAGGTAGGGCACCAGATATCGCCATACTGGCTTTCTAGAATTGTTCCCATTCGGTTAGTGCCCATGCCATATTTATCTTCTTGGGATGTCTTATAAGTCTTGAATGTATATCCATCGAATTTGTTTAGCCCATTCCAGGTGCTAAACCAAATGAATCCTTTTTGATCTTGCAGGATATTCATAACGACTCCTTGGGCAAGCCCATCGCTTACGGAAAAGTGCTTAACCTGGCAAATAGGCTGTGCGGTAGCGGATGCTATTGCTATAAGCAAATAGAAAAGAGGGTAGAGGCGTTTCATAGTAATCGATTCTTTGTTATGTGTTAGCAAAAATAGAAAAAACAATGTGGAATGAAAAGCATTGGAACTGCTTTGAACGAAAAACACTGCCTTTTGCCTATATATTACTCTTGCTCCAATCAAAAACCCCTTCATATCCAGTTAATAGGATATAAAGGGGGAATTGTTCTTGATAAAAGTTGCATGGGGTATGGTGAAATGAAATCATAATTGGGGAATTATTCGCACAAGACTTTCACAAGTTTCCTTTTATCAATGATTTTAAAACATGACAAAAATAATCAAAATATTTCTGTATTTATAGTGAAAATTAATTATTCTTATAAGGTTTATGGATTTTTAATATATGAAATCTCTTTTTGCTTCTTTTTTTTATAATCCATTGTTTTTTCTTATGTTTGCTGTCTTTATGGTAGACGAACATCGCTAAATAATGAATATACAGGTACAGTATAATGATTTTCCAACTTTCTTGCGAAAGTATTTTTCTTACAAAGTGCAGAAGATTTCACTGAATGCAGGTTTTACTTGTCCGAACCGGGATGGGGCTAAAGGGTGGGGTGGATGTACCTATTGCAATAACCAGACTTTTAATCCGGACTATTGTCATATTGAGAAATCAATTACTACGCAACTGGATGAAGGAAAACGCTTTTTTGCGTATAAATACCCCGAGATGAAGTATCTGGCTTATTTTCAGGCATACACCAATACGTATGACGAGTTGGAAGGCTTGAAGCGGAAATACGAAGAAGCTTGGCAGTTGATGGAGTTGTTGGCTTGGTTATTGGGACGCGTCCCGATTGTATGCCCGATGAACTGCTATCGTATTTGGATGACTTGAATAAACGAACTTTCCTAATGGTGGAATATGGCATTGAGAGTACCTGTGACGCAACTTTGAAGCGTATTAATCGCGGGCATACTTATGCGGACACTGTTGAGGCAATCAAGCGAACTGCTGCTTGCGGTATTTTGACCGGAGGGCACGTAATACTCGGACTTCCCGGTGAAACGCATGATTCCATCATATCGCAAGCCTCCGTTTTATCTGAGTTACCCTTGACTACACTGAAAATACATCAGTTACAGTTAATTCGTGGCACTCGTATGGCTCGTGAATATTCAGAGAATCCCGATAGTTTCCATCTTTATACCGATGTAGATGAATACATTGATCTGGTCATAGACTATGTCGAACATTTGCGGCCGGATATAGTTGTGGAACGCTTTGTTTCCCAGTCTCCTAAGGAGCTGTTGATAGCTCCCGATTGGGGCTTGAAAAATTATGAATTCACCGCTCGTGTGCAAAAAAGAATGAAAGAAAGGGGAGCTTATCAAGGTAAGAAGTACCATGATTCGGAAAAAAGAGTTATTTTTGCCAAAGATTAGTTTGTCGCATCCAATATGTATGAGGATTTATCTCCTGTTCGCATGTTGGACGAAGCCCTAATAAATAAAGTTTAAGAATGGAACAAAAAACGAGAATTAAAGGAAATGTCCACTATGTAGGAGTGAATGACCGTGCAAAACACCGCTTTGAAGCTATGTGGCCATTGCCTAATGGAGTTTCGTATAACTCTTACCTGATAGATGACGAAATGGTTACATTGGTCGATACGGTCGATATTTGCTATTTTGAAGTATACTTGCGGAAAATAAAGAAAATTATCGGAGACCGACCGATTAACTATTTAATTATAAATCACATGGAGCCGGATCATTCTGGCTCTATCCGGTTGATAAAGCAGCATTATCCGAATATTATTATCGTAGGGAATAAGCAAACCTTTGGTATGGTAGAAGGTTTTTATGGAGTGACTGGCGAGCAGTATTTAGTGAAAGACGGTGATTTCCTAGCTGTGGGACGTCATAAGCTTCGCTTCTTTATGACTCCAATGGTGCATTGGCCGGAAACAATGATGACTTTTGATGAAACGGACGGACTTCTTTTCTCTGGAGATGGTTTCGGATGCTTTGGTACGTTGGATGGAGGGTTTATGGACTCTCGCATGAATGTGGATAAGTATTGGAATGAGATGGTTCGCTATTACTCGAATATTGTCGGCAAGTACGGTGGCCCGGTTCAGAAGGCGTTGCAGAAACTCGGTGGACTATCTATATCAGCCATCTGTTCGACTCACGGTCCTGTATGGACGGAGAACATAAGCAGAGTAATGGGCTTTATGATCGCTTGAGTCGCTATGATGCCGATGAAGGAGTTGTAATTGCCTACGGCAGTATGTATGGAAATACCGAGCAAATGGCCGAAGCGATTGCTGCTGAACTTTCTGCTCAAGGCATTAAGAATATTGTAATGCATAATGTATCTAAGAGCCATCCTTCGTATATAATAGCCGATATTTTCCGATATAAGGGATTGATTATCGGTAGCCCTACGTATAGCAATCAGATATATCCGGAGATCGAATCGTTGTTATCAAAGATTTTGGTACGCGAGCTCAAAGGACGCTATCTGGGATATTTCGGTTCTTTTACATGGGCCGGCGCTGCGGTAAAACGTTTAGCGGAATTTGCTGAGAAAAGTAAGTTTGAGTTAGTGGGCGATCCGGTGGAAATGAAACAAGCTATGACTGAACTGAATTATGTTCAGAGCGAAAATCTGGCGCGTGCGATGTCCGACCGATTGAAAAAAGACCGCTAATCACGAGAAAACTATATAAATCAATTTATTAACTAACCAATAAAACAACCGACTTATGAGGCTTATTATTCAGCCGGACTATCAGTCCGTATCTCTGTGGGCGGCGCATTATGTAGCTGCTAAAATCAAGTCTGTCAACCCAACCCCCGAAAGACCGTTTGTACTTGGATGTCCTACCGGCTCTTCTCCTCTGGGTATGTATAAGGCTTTAATCGACCTGAACAAGAAAGGAATTATTTCTTTCCAGAACGTGGTTACGTTCAATATGGATGAATATGTGGGCTTACCCCAGGATCATTCGGAAAGCTACTACTCTTTTATGTGGAAAAACTTCTTCGGCCATATCGATATTAAACCGGAGAATACTAATTTGCTCAATGGTAATGCCGCTGATCTGGATGCAGAATGTGCACGCTATGAGGAAAAGATCAAATCTTGTGGAGGTATTGACCTCTTCATGGGAGGCATTGGACCGGATGGACATATTGCGTTCAACGAACCGGGTTCATCACTGACCTCACGTACTCGTCAGAAAACACTGACGGCTGATACGATTATTGCCAATTCGCGTTTCTTTGATAATGATATCAATAAAGTTCCGAAAACAGCATTGACTGTAGGTGTAGGAACGGTATTGTCTGCTAAAGAAGTGTTGATCATTGTTAATGGGCATGGTAAGGCACGTGCGTTGCATCAGGCAGTAGAAGGCCCTATCACTCAGATGTGGACGATCAGTGCTTTGCAAATGCATGAAAAAGGTATAATTGTTTGTGATGATGCAGCGACTGATGAATTGAAAGTCGGAACTTATCGTTACTTCAAAGATATTGAAGCGGGACACTTAGATCCAAAATCATTGCTGGCATAAGTAAACGAATTGTATGCTTGGCCGATAAATAGTTAAAGCGGGCTGCTCTTTGTAAAGGGCAGCCCGCTTTTTAATATAGTATAAATGTGTTGTCTATTAACTTTCTTCCAACCATCCTTTTCCCTGGCGGACAATTTCGATCTCCTGATTGGTGCAGTTGACAATTGTAGAAGCTTCGATGCCTCCAATGCCTCCATCAATAATCAGGTCGACTATATCTCCGAACTTTTCCTCAATAAGCTCCGGATCAGTCATGTATTCAATGTCTTCATGCTTTTCCAAAGGTAGGGTAGTAGTCATAATCGGTGCATCCAGTACCCGGGCTATCTCACGGATAATATTATTGTCGGGCATACGGATACCGACTTCTTTTCGGTTACGGAATATCTTCGGTAATCGGTTTGTACCGTTTAGAATGAATGTGAACGGTCCCGGCAGATTACGTTTCATAAGCTTGAATACATTATTATCTACCTTGGCATATTCGCTGACACTACTCAAATCGTAACAAATGATGGATAAGTTGTTTTTTCGCGGATCAATTTCTTTGATGCGGCAGATGCGTTCGATGGCACGCTCCTTGAGACCGTGGCATCCGATGGCGTACATCGTATCGGTTGGATAGATGATCAAGCCTCCATCGTTCAGAATATCCACAACCTGTTGAAGGTCTTGTGGATTGTTGTTTTTATCATACAGTTTTAGAAGCATAATTGTAAACTCACCCCATCTCGCTATTGACAAGCGAGGCAGAGGTGAGTGTTTTTAATGGTTATTGATCCGTTTCTTAGCCTTTACTCTTTGCAGGCACTTCCTTATCGGGAAAACGAATTCTTATTTTAATTTCTTTTTCAGGAAGTCCAGCGCTTTCTCCGCTGCTTTTTCCGTCACTTTTTGTTTGATTGAATCTTTGTTGGCAGTAGCCGCTGAATCCAATCCTAGTTTCTTACCCAGTTCGCCAATCGCTTTGTTTGCCACAGACTCTACAGCTTGGTTAGCCATGCTCTTGGTATCAATGCTTACTTTAGGCGAATTGAATGTGCCGCCAATCTTCAAATCTAAAGTTGATAGTTTGGCTATATCACCTGCTGAGGCGGGGAGTTTCACTTTACCGGAATAGTCGATTGTTTGGTCGAGACCTGTGCTACCGGATAGGTTCATGTTATAATCGCCCAGTTTGATATCAAAAGGTTTGGTCGATACCCGTCCGTCTTTGATAGTGAAGTCAAGCGACATATCCTTTACCTTCATATTTTTCAGGTTAGGTTGTTTAGTCGCGTCGGCTATCTCATCGATAACTTTAACACCGCTCAAGCTAAGGTCGCGGGTAGAAAGATTACCGTTTCCTTGAAGCGTATTCAATACCGGGCTCATTTCAGAATCCAGATCTGTATGTATGTTAATGTTTCCGGAGTAGTTACCTTTCAGGTTTTCGAAGATAGGCGCCATCTTTTGTACCATATCCAGTTCTTTGTACGTTTGGGCAAAGCTGAGTCCTGTCAGTTTGAATCCGGCATTCATTTCCGGTTTCTTGATATTTGCCGAAGAGTAGTAGCCGTTCATCACGACGTTTCCGCCCATGGTGTTCATCGACAGGTTCTTCATATCTACTTTACCGTCTTTGACAACCAATTTACCATTCATATTGTTGAACGCCATCTTATCAAATAGAACTTGTTTCAGGTTAGCGTCCATTTGGAAATCGATATTTTTGGGAACTTCAAATGCACCTCCCGCACTTGATGGAGTAGCGACTGAGTCAGTGGCTGCTGTTGTCGAACCGGCGGTGGACGTAGTCATGAAGTCGTTCAAATTGAAGTGGTTAGAATGAACGGTAAGCGTACCTTTTAGCGTCGTACCTTTCATGGCATAGCAATATAGTTCTCGAAACGGCTGTTGGCAGTCAGGTCATTCTTGCCTATATTGACTGTCGTTTCGCTGAGTTGCAGATACTTCGGTGTGAAAGTCAAAAGCGATTTTTTGATTTCAACATCCGGCATATCTTTCATTTTCAGTTTCATATTGGTCAGTCCGATTGTTCCGGCAGCTTGTACGCGGTCGTACTGTTCTTTTTCGATGTATGACATGAGCGTGGCCAATTGCATATCCGCATTGATAACGCCATTCAACTCCATATCTCCCAACGGATATACTTGTTTGATCATTCCCAGATTCAGAACCCCTTTAGCTTCTGCTTTAATATCCGGGTCGCTGACAGGTGTTTTGATGTCGGCAGTTACGCTGAACGGATTGCCTGCCAAACGGAAACTAAATGGTTTGATATGTACGGTAGTCAAGTCAATGTCTCCACCCGGATTTTTGACATTGGCGTCGATGTTGATTTGATCGACTCCGGCGGGTAGAGCCGGATAACGGAACATAGCATTCTTCACCTTCATATCTACATTGAACTCAGGCAATGTGTCGCCTTGCAGCGTTCCTTTAGCATAAGCTGCCAATGTAGCCGTACCATCCGTTTTCAGGCTGGAGAATTCCGTTGCATAGATAGCCGGGATCAGTGAAAGGATTTCTTTGAATCCGACTTCGTTGGTATTCAGCTTCAGATCCATATCAATAGCGGGATCTTTCAGGGCTACCCATCCGTCTATGCTGGTTTTGATTGCGTTAAGACGCAGCTCGTTGTCTTTCAGTGTAAACTTGTTGTTGGCCAGATCAGCGTCTACATCCATTTTGGCGGAGATGTTGGCGTTGGACAAAAACGGTATGTTGTTCATCTTATAAGTTAAAGCTTCTGTCTCGGCTTCCAATTGTAGTGTGGTATGATCGCTACCCAAATCGCCTGAACACAATGCGTTCAAGTTACGGACATCGGCATACATTTTTCCTTGGCGGTCATCGTAGACCAAGTTCATGTTCTTGATGACAAACTGTTGCAACTTCACACGGAACGGAGAAGCTTCTTCGGTCTCTGCTTCTGCCTCGGTTGCGGTGCTGTCCGGTTTCATTATGTCCCAGTTGACTTTGCCGTCCGGCAGAACAATTGCATGGAGCCGTGTGTCTGCGATCGAGATTTTGGAAATATCGTATCCGCTATCGCCAAAGAGCGAGAACAGATTGATAGCGGCAGTTACTTCTCCGGCTTGTACCAAGGTGTCATTGGCAAACTCTCCGGTTCCTTTCAGCCAAAAGTTTTCCAGTGTAACGGATGCTTTAGGGAAATTGCGAAAAAGACTAATGTTGAGGTTTTGGAAATCAAATTGTGCATTCAACATTTTGTTTCCTTCTGTTTTTACAATGCCGGCAATCTTCCCTTGAAAAGCAAAGGGAAGGAGAAACATGAGTACCAGGATCACTGCGACGGTGATGCCTGTAATTTTCAACCCTTTTTTCATAATTGTTGTTTTTTGAGTTAGGTATATTATGAGACAAAACTAATAAAAAAATATGTTATCTCCTTATTTTAAGGAGTTTATTTGAATAGACAATGTTTGACAGTCGCGCAGAAAGGCTATGTCGGTTTTTTCTTTTTTCGAAGTTCTTCCGCTATTCGCCATTGTATGGCTGCCTCCGTTTCTTTACCGGTTTTCATCAGTACATCTCCGAATAGCTCGTGTGCTCCGGCATGTTCCGGTTTTAAACTAGTCGCTTTATCGAGGTCAGCCAATGCTCCTTCGTTATTTTCTGTTTGAAATCGTAGCTTACCGCGGTTATAAACAGCTTTAAACTCAGTAGGGCGAAGGTGGACAGCTGTGTTGAAACAGTTCTCGGCTTCAAAGAGTTGCTTGTCGTTAAAGAGTGTGATTCCTTTCCGTATCCAGGCGTCTACGTATTCCGGGTATAACTCGAGCGCTTTATCGTAATTGGCTAAAGCGGCACGAGCGTCATGAGCTTGTGTGATGCATTCGTTTCCCATCAACAGATATTCGCGTGCATAGGTTTTCAGTCGCTCCTGTTGTTCATTCATGCGTTCTTTCAGCTTCCGGTTCTCTTCGTTAAGCGTATTGACTACACCTAGTTTGCGACGGATAAAGCGACGGATGTTCGGCTTTTCAATATCATAACGGGAATGGATGGCAAGGAAGAACTGCTCGAGACATTCTTCCATAGCTCCTTTGTCGAAGGCATGAACGGCTGCTACATATTGCACATCGGCTTGTGCTTGTTTCAACGCTTTATCGATAGCCAACCGATCGTTGAAGCGGGCGGCGAAGTTGACAATTTCCTGGCGGACGAATACATCTGCCCGATTGATTGGTTTCTTCAACTGAATACCATCCAATGAAGTGCAACGACTTAAAGCTACATAAGCTTGTCCGCCGGCAAAGACGCCGCCTGTAAAGTCAATTACTACGCGGGAGAATGTCAATCCTTGGCTTTTATGTATGGTAATAGCCCACGCTAGGCGAATGGGATATTGAGTAAATGTGCCGAGTACTTCTTCTTCTACTTCTTTGGTCTTCTCATTGTAGCGATAGCGAATGTTGCGCCATGAATCTCGCTTGATGTCGCATTCCTTGCCATCATCGGTGATGACATAGATAGTCTCTTCTTTCTCATCAATACCGGCTATCGTACCGATGGTACCGTTTACCCAGCGGCGTTCGAAGTCATTCTTAATAAAGATGATCTGCGCGCCCGGTTTTAGCACTAATTCTTGTGAGGTAGGCAAGCTACTTTCCGGAAAATCACCATCGATTACGCCTTCAAAAGTAATCGGATCTCCGGGTAGTTCGGCCAGTTTCTTATCGTTAATGGAATCGACTGTATCTCTGCGTGTAGCCAATGTGATATACATATCGGCTTCGGTCTCTTCAATGCGAGTACCGTAGCGGGTATTTAAGAGTTGCAGGTCGGCGGCTCCGGCGGTATTAGTTCGGATATGATCAAGTACACTGACAAATACCGGATCGGTTTGGCGATATACTTTCTGTAATTCGATCGATACCAGATCTATTTGGTTGAATACGCGGGCAGAGAAAAAGTATGGAGTAGGATAGAAGCGATTTAGGATTTCGCGGTCATCATTCTTAACGACCGGTTCTAATTGAAACACGTCTCCTACGAGCAACAGTTGCTTTCCTCCGAATGGATCGCGCAGATTGTGTGAATATACACGCAGCACACGGTCGATAGCGTCGATAATATCTGCCCGTACCATCGATATCTCGTCGATGATGACGAGTTCGATTTGTTCGAGTAACTTCCGATGCGGTTTGGTATATTTAAAGAACTCGTGAATACGTCCCCGTTGCAGGCTTAAGTTCGGATCATCGGGAAGCAGCGGATAGAATGGGAGCTTGAAGAAACTGTGCATGGTACTGCCTCCGGCATTGATTGCCGCGATACCTGTCGGTGCAAGTACCACATGTTTCTTCTTGGTATGCTCGCATATATAACGCAAAAACGTAGATTTACCCGTACCCGCCTTGCCGGTCAGAAAGACCGATTGGCGTGTATATTGAATCAGATTGAGTGCATCCTGAAAGGCTGCGTTGTCGGCATCTACGTTCATATGCTATTTTAGTCGATAAGTCCGAAGTGTTTCATCGCATTCCGGATTCCGTCTTCATCTACCGGCGTGGTTACGTAGTCGGCGGCTTGCTTAACCTCATCTTCGGCTTGCCCCATTGCGACACTGATAGCTGCATGGCGAAGCATACTGATGTCATTTCCTCCGTCACCAAAGGATATGGTATCTTCCAAGCGAATGCCGAAGTGGCGAATGATTTCATCGATTCCTTTTTGTTTGGTATTCCCTTTGGCTGTTACATCGGCAAATGCCGGATACCAGCGTCCGATTTCACAAGTCGGAATATGGGGAAGTACTTCTTGTTCTTCCTCTTCGGTAATGAAAGGAGTCATTTGGAAAATGCTACCTTGCGTAGCTTCTTCGAAAGAAACTTCCGGTAATTTGTTAACATGTAGGAACTCATAAAATATCTTTCTCACCATCTCATCCGGTTGGCATACTAACATGCGGTTTTCTTCCACAAAGATGCAGGGTACATTCTTGTTTTTGCAGAATGTTGCCATCGCCTGCACTTCTTCTTGTGGAATAGCACTTTTGTAAATTACGTCTTCTCCGACGAAACAGTAGGCACCATTCATCGTTATGTAGCCGTCAATCAGGTTTCGGTTTTGCAGCTCGGCCAGATTATTGATAATAGCTTTAGGACGTCCGGTAGCGATAAATATTTTGTGTCCTTTAGCGTGGGCTTCTTCGATTGCTTGATCGTGGACGACGGGATACGGTGTGTCTCAAAACTAACCAACGTACCATCGATGTCAAAAAACAGAGCTTTCGTCATAAAATTCTTTTTGATTTTGCATGCAAATGTACTACTTTTGTTGCACATAATATAATAAAGAATCTCGTATGAAATATAATTTTGATGAAATCATCGACCGTACAGGTACGGATTGTGTGAAATGGGATGCCGTACAGCAACGCTGGGGACGCAATGACTTATTACCGATGTGGGTAGCCGATATGGATTTCCGGACTCCACCTTTTGTGATTGAAGCCATTAGAAAACGGTTGGATCATGAAGTGTTGGGTTATACATTTGCTTGCAAGGAGTGGTCGGAGTCTATCATTAATTGGTTGCAAGAGCGATACGGGTGGACAATCAGCCGCGAAATGCTTGCTTTTGCTCCCGGAATTGTTCGCGGAATCGCGTTCGCCATCCATTGCTTTACGGAAAAAGGGGATAAAGTTATGGTAACCCCTCCCGTCTATCATCCTTTCTTTCTGGTTACGGAGAAGAATGAACGGGAAGTTGTTTATAGCCCTTTGGTGTTACGCGATGGCCAATATCATATCGATTTCGATCGTTTTGAGGCAGATGTGCAAGGGTGCAAACTCTTAATCTTGAGCAATCCGCACAATCCCGGCGGTCGTGTGTGGACAAACGAAGAACTTGCCCGAATAGCTGATATCTGTGACGAAAGCGGAACATTGGTTATCTCCGATGAGATTCATGCCGATCTAACTTTGCCTCCGTACAAACATCCTACTTATGCGTTAGCTTCTGAGAAGGCCCGGATGAATTCGCTTGTTTTCATGTCGCCAAGTAAAGCATTTAATATGCCCGGACTGGCGAGTTCATACGTGATTGTAGAGAATGAAGAGCTTCGTCACCGCTTCTTTAAATATATGGAAGCGAGTGAACTTAGTGAGGGACACTTATTTGCTTATCTCAGTGTAGCCGCCGCCTATAGCAACGGAACCGAATGGCTTGATCAAGCTGTAGCTTATATACAGGAGAATATCGACTTTACAGAAGATTACTTGAAGGAACAGATACCCGCCATTCAGATGATTCGTCCGCAAGCCTCTTACCTGATTTATTTGGATTGCCGGGAATTGGGACTTAGCCAGAGCGAATTGAAGCGTCTCTTTGTCGAGGAAGCGCATTTGGCTTTGAACGACGGGACAACTTTTGGCAAAGAAGGCGAAGGCTTTATGCGTCTGAACGTTGCTTGTCCGCGTAGTTTGCTTCATAAAGGTTTGGAGCAACTGAAACAGGCAGTGGCTTCTGCCAAATAGTTTATACGAATTTTGTGAAATACGTCTGAAGCCGGAAATTATATCGGTTTTTGACTTTCAACCCACGTTCATCCGAATGGAGAGAAATCGCCATTCGGATGAATTCGTTTCACCCGTTATTTAATTTATTTGTATTTTATCGGCTCTTCTTTTTGTTATGCTGCTCCAACACCTACATTGTTTGATCTTTGTTTACTCTTTCATCATACTCGACTGGCCGGTCATTATGTGCCCGTAGCTTGTTCGCTAAACATATAGCGGCATAAGAAATAGATTAATCATAGCTTTTCTTGCAATATTCTAGTTGATATTCCTTCGCTGTAAGAAGATTAACAGCTTTTTAATACCTCGATTCCTTTAGCCACCCGGGTGCTTCAATCGTCGCACATTGGTGAGTAGATCAAAGCACTAGGATGAATCGATCGAAGCACTCGGGTGAGCAGGCAAAAATGAATATAGAGAAATAGAAGATTTCAGACCGATTCCCTATCTAAAATAGGATGAGAGATAAACAAAATAGGATGAGAGATAGCTCTTTTTATGCCTGTTTTGAGCAAAAAATGATGAGAGATAACCATTTTGAAAAGTATCTCTCATTCGGCATATCTCAGATTATTAGAAAGTTAGCTAAAAATGATGAGACCATGAGACCAAAAAAAATATTTCTTATAGGAGGGAGTGAGGAGATTGGGACTGAAATTGGCGGATTGTTAGTAAATTATGATGTATTGAATGAGTTCCCAACTGGAATACTCTTTGTCAGTAAACAAGCTCAAGTCTGTTGTGATTTAGTCTTCAAGCCATATCGGTTACATTTCATATTGCTGCTCGGTCTATTCTATTGCATCTGGTGCAATTATTCGGGTAAAATATTCATTAATAAATATTTTTGCCTAAATTTGTAATTGATCGAATAATATCCAAGGCTGGGAAAACTGTATGAGATTAAAACTACTAATTCAATAAATATGAGAAAGACTACACTTATCTGCCTATTGTCCATTCTGACAATAAATAGCTTCGCGCAAGAAAAGGCTTTTCAATTTGGAATAAGAGGTGGAATGAATTGTTCTAGCGCATGGGTAAACGATGTCTCTGGCAGTAAGTTTAAACTCGGTTATCATATTGGGGCGACGGTCGATTATCAGCTTTCGAAGAAATTCTTACTTCAATCCGGTTTGTTCTTCACAGCGAAGGGTTCGAAGCAGGAAGACTTGGATGCCAGCTCATACGTTGGGGGACGACCTGATTGGACGCATACATTTAATCAGTTGTATCTGGAAATTCCCATTTATGCTGCTTGGCGGATGGAGGTTTCTAAGAGTCTGGATTTGATTTTAGGAGCCGGTCCTTATTTCGCTTATGGAATCGGGGGAGAAAGTAAGCAAAAATTAAACTCTGGTGTTTGGGCAAATGGAGAAACTCAGCATACGTGGAAAACCTTTGGAGATGGTGTTTTTGACAAGAACCTTGATTGGCTTCATAATGAGGCGTTAGACAGATTCGATTTCGGATTAGGCCTGAAAGCTGATTTAGCATATAAACGGTATGTGTTGGGATTAGGGGCTTCGATGAGTTTGATTGACGTGATGAACAACCGGACTTTTCCTGAATTGCATTATCGGAATATTAATTTAAGTCTCTCTTTGGGATATAAGTTTTAGTGAGAGCCTGACGGAATCGATTCTTTCGCATTCAGGTGTATCTCAGGCCGGTTGTTGATTCTAGCCCTCTAAAATTTATTTATATTCAAATAGTTCTGATATAGACTTTCTTTCAATTCAGTATCCTGTACTCTTTTCTTGTTTACATGGTATTGTCAATTTCATCTGTTACTATTTTCTGATAGAATCTTCTATCTGGGTACTTTACTGTTTTGTTCTGAGACGTTTCTTCGAAGAGAAGTACGCGATTATGCATGCGCTGGAATATATTATATTAATCCCTATAATTATAATCGGGCAGGGGTTATGTTTCTCACTTACTAACCATGTTTCATTTGTAGAAGGTGTCAGTTTGATTCTTAATCCAACTTATTCAACACCTAACTATATTTGTATACTCAATATCTTGTATATGGCCGTTGTTGTTGGAGTCGTGATAAATGCGCTACCATCCGAAAGGATAAAAGAAAAAGGGAAGAATAAATATGATCTATCCATCATTGGAGCCGGCGATGTTGTAGTTAACAGGTTAATACCCGCCTTAGAACGAATGCAGCGGAGACTGAATGTTATTATTTACGACATCGACGATTCTCGTATTGAGAAGAATAGGCGAGACTGCATAAATGGGAATACTTTTACCTATAAAATAAAGGATGAAAACTTCAAGAAGAACGCGCTTAATTCGAGTATTGTTTGGATTGCGACCCCTTCTTCAACCCATCTTACTTACCTGGAAGAATTTGTAAATAAGAATGTGTTTGTTGCGATTGAAAAGCCATTAACTTCTTTGAAATCAGAATATAATGCATTGAGAAAAATGTTACGCAGTGATGGCTGAAAGAAAGTCTTTTGTTTAAGTTATTATTATCCGGAAAAAGCTCTTCCCCTTGTATTCCTTTTTAATCCGATGGCGTTTTATGAAAAGTATCTGATCTTTTCAGGAGAGAAAACACGACATGAAGTTCTTGCGGCTTTTTCTTTGCTGGGAAATTTGAAAAAGGTACGGTTGCACTTACTAGAGCAAAACGATGAAAGAGGCTGGCTGAAGAGCAATCTTTATGGCGGTCAGTATATGGAGACTTTTATTCATTTGGCACTACTAAGCCGAATGATTTTAGGGGAAAAGTATTTCGAAAGCAACCCTTCTTGGGTTTTGGGCGATTATCAAAAAGATTATAAGTCAACTTATATCGCATGCACCGGCAAGGTAGAAGATGTAGACTATCATTTGTATATGGGTAAGTTCATGCCTGTTAAAAAACGTACCGGCAAAATCTCCTACGATAATGGAGAGATTCTGATTGATTTTGAAGATTCATCATGTCAATGTCGGTTTTACCAAGATAATTCATTGAACTTTTCAATATCACTAGATAGCTTTTATCCTAAATATGGCGTGTTATTTGATATGGTAGAAAGATGTTATGAGGAAAGTCTTATCCCTTCTGCTGTAGATGGTTCGGAACTTCAATTAGATACATTGGAATGGTTGTTTGCTAATAACCTCTCCACTGTTAAGCGTTTCGGTTACGATGAAAAGACAAAAAAGACTTTTTTCGAAGCGTATAAAGAATAGATCGAAATCGACTAAGACGAATAATGCATACTATCTTATTAGCCCGCTGAGCGTGGACAAAAGGCTCGTCAGCTATTCATCGGTTATGAAATCTGATAAAGATTTGTTATATTGCGTAACGTCTATTGGCGTTACGTTTTTGTTTGTGTTGTTTCATGCCAAATGAATGAATTATATGAGGATGAAAATATTATTTTCCGTTGTGATTGGGTTGTTGATTGGTGTGCATTCAGCAACAGCTCAGACGAATTATTATAGTACTCCGAAAACATTTAATGAAAACGGATATAGTTATGAATGTACAATAGGTGCAGGACGTATAATAACTCTTGCTAACAAAGATAATAAATATACAAATAAAATGCCAGCATACGTGACTGGGAAAGAACGTGGCAAAGAGTATGTTTGTAAAGGGATGTCGAATGTTCCAATCAGTAGCGAAGATATCTATTCAAGAAGAGCTTGTTATATGACGCTAAAACCACTCTTTACACAGGAAGAACGAAAACGCCTTCGGGATGAAACACTAGATATAAATATGATTATAAACCCTCAAACCGGGCGAGTTATGGAAGTGTACTTTGAATTTTATATTCTTAGTTTATATAACACAGTCCCTTTGTCTACTTATCGAAAAATAGAACTTGAATTGATGAATAAAGTCTGCTTTATTCCATCAGAAACCGGCCGCATGCTCGACTTTATACTCTTTAGTTGGAGCTACCACCTTGCATCTATAATCGATGATTAAGTACTCGTTGGCTATTCATTAGTTATGAAATCTGATAAATAGTTATTATATTGTGTAGGGTCTATTGACATAACGTTATTTCATGCTAAACGAATTTAATTATGAGGATGAAAACATTATTTTCCGTTGTGATCGGCTTATTGATCTGTGCACATTCAGTAATAGCTCAGACGAAACTTTATAGTACTCCGCAAACATTTAATGAAAACGGATACAGTTATCAATGTACAATAGGTGCGGGAGGAGGGATAATTACTCTTGGCAACAAGGATAATAAATACACCAGTAAGTCACCAACATACGTAGCTGGGAAAGAACGTGGGGCAAAGTATGTTTGCAAAGGGATGTCGAATGTTCCAATCAGTAGCGAAGATATCTATTCAAGAAGGGCGTGCTTTATGACGCTAAAACCTATCTTCACAGAGGAGGAAAGAGAGCGTCTTCGAGATGAGAATTTATATATAAATATGATTATAAGTCCTCAAACCGGTCGGGTTATGGAAGTGTACTTTCAATTTGATATTCTTAGCTTATATAACACAGTCCCTTTGTCGACTTATCGGGAAATTGAAGTAGAGTTGATGGATAAAGTCTGCTTTATTCCATCAGAAACAGGTCGCATGCTCGATTTTATTCTATTTCATTGGACTTACCACCTTGCGGATATAATAGATGACTAGGCTTATTCTCAGAGAGATTGAATAAATAGAAAGGCAACTAATTCAAAAGCGAATTAGTTGCCTTTCTATTTATAAGTGGAAAATATTGAGTAAAGTTTCCGTCTTTTATAAAACGAGCTTTTTAATCTCTTCCGCAGTATGTACAATGTGTGCAGGGCGAAATGCTTCGAGTTCAGTTTGAGGACGGAATCCCCAAGTTACTCCGCAAGCTGTAACCTCTGCATTGGCGGCCGTTTGCATATCTACTCCGGAGTCGCCAACGTAGAGCACATGCTCTTTTTCTACTTTCGCCAAATTGAGAATATCAAATACGATTGTCGGGTCCGGCTTGGCATTGATACCTTCTCGTTGGCCAAATACAGCGGTGAAGTGGATGTTGGGAAAATAATGAGCAACCAACTTCTGAGTAGCAGTCTGGTATTTGTTGGAAGCGATAGCTATTTGAATCTTCTCTTTCTGCAAGTACTCCAGTAATTCCGTAACACCCGGATAAGGACAGCTGTCATCCGCATTGTGAGCATCGTAATGAGGCACAAACTCTTTGCGAACACGGCGTACGTTCTCTTCCGTCTTTTCCCCTTCGGGCAGGGCACGTTCGAAAAGCTTATTGATTCCGTTTCCTACCATAAAATTGTATGCTTCCATTTCATGCGTGGGAAATCCTACTTTGCTTAATGCGTAGTTTGTACTATGAGCCAGATCGGCTATTGTATTTAATAATGTACCGTCTAAATCAAAAATAACAAGTTGCTTCATGCTAATCCTCTGTTTTTATTGTTAATCCTGTATCTCTTTATATAGGACAAAGGTAAAAAAGAAAAGATGCCTCTGCAATTTTTTAATTGTGCAGAGGCATCTTTTTAGTATTTGGTCACTCTTTTTTGCTTTACATCAAGTTATTTCTTGGTAATGCGGAACCAATCGACATCTGTCCAACCACCATCGTTTATAACAATACCCGGACGTGTACAGAATGTACCTACTTTAGCTCCGATCCATTTGCCCTCTTTAGCCTGGAACGCTTTGCCTAGTGGCGTAAACTTCTTGCCATCGAGACTGTAAGAGAAGTTACACATAACAACCAGATCGCTTGCCCCTTCGCTTTTCTTTATTTTGCTACCATTAGCTGTGAAGTTAACTTTCAGATAAACAGTTTTATCTTTCAAATCGACAGAAGCATTAGCTTGCTCCGGTTGACCTTTATCGGCTTTCTTGCATTCAATCTGCGATAAGATCACACCCTTATCTGTGTTCTCCAAAATCAGTCCGGCATAATCCATACCCATAACTACCAAGCCTGTACGCTCTCCCATATATTTCTGAGTTGGTGAGAAGGTAAGTTTCATCGTAGCTGTGAAGTTATCCGAAGGCGTTTTTTGCAACAACAGGTTTGATACCTCCCATAAGTTCTTATAGCCTTCGTTTACCGGATAAGAATACAATCTCATATAGCCTTTGTCTCCGGCATAATACGCCCATTTCTCATTGATGTTAGCATGCCATTGCCATTGTGGAGAAAGTGTGTAACCATCAAATTCGTCACTTTCCTGCGGTGTGCAGATAGGATATGTTTTGCCTACGTTCGGCTTTTTGTAAGTCAATACAGGTTCTCCGCAGCCATCTCCGTCTTTGTCGACACCAATTACCGGCCAATCGTTCACCCATTTCATCGGTTGCAAGTGTACAATACGGCCATAAGCACCTACATCTTGAAAATGCAGAAACCAATCTTCACCCGTAGGAGTATCTAACCAAGCTCCCTGATGAGGACCGTTAACCGGCGAACTACCCTGTGCCAGAACTGTTTTCCACTCGTAAGGACCGTAAACGTTTTTAGAACGAAGAACTACCTGCCATCCGGTTGCTACACCGCCTGCGGGGAGGAAAATATAATAATAATCATTCTTCTTGTAGAACTTCGGACCTTCGCACGTTTCGTGCTCCTCATGTCCGTCGAAGATGATTCTCGACTGAGTAATGGCTTTCGTGGCATCCGCGTTCAATTCACAGATAGCAATAACACTTTTCAGCCCCGCACGGCTTCCTGCGTATGCATGTACCAAGTAAACTTTGCCATCGGCATCCCATAACGGGCAAGTGTCGATAAGACCTTTGCCGGCTTTCACCAAAACCGGTTCAGTCCACGGACCTTTCGGATCTTTGGCTTTCACCATAAATACTCCTTGGTCGGGATCTCCCCAGAAAATGTAGAACTCGCCGTTGTGGTGGCGAATACTCGGAGCCCATACACGATTACCGTGTTCCGGACGTTCCGGAGTTTCGATTGGAGTCAGTGCGTACGGTACGGCAGCACCGATGATAGTCCAGTTGACCAAATCCTTGGAATGTAGGATTTGCAGTCCCGGCAAGCAGTTGAAGTTGGATGAAGTCATGTAGAAATCATCGCCTACACGGCAAGCGTCGGGATCAGAGTAGTCGGCATAAAGTACCGGATTTTTGTATTTGCCATTTCCCAAGTCGGATACCCATACTTCGGATACATAGTTCTTCTGTGCCATGGCAGATGATACGGTTAGTAAACTCAAAAGGAGAAATTGTGTCAGTCGTTTCATGATATCGAAAATAAATGTTTGATATGAATGATTCTGTTTTATTTAACAAAGGACAAAGTTAAAAAAAAGACTCTGTTCAAAGGGGGATTATTTGAGCAGAGTCGGTATAAAATCTGGTAAATACCTTGTATTTTTTGTTTGTAGAATCTTTAGTTCTTCACTTTGACAGTAACCGGATGCGATAGTTCTTCCTTCCATTGACGCAGATAAGCGAACCAAGCTTCAGGCGTTTTGTATCCGAATGTCTCCTTCATGGAAGTGAATGTCGTATAATAATTGAAGTAGTTTGCTCCCGGTGCGCTGATTGTATACAGGAAGCTAGCTTTATCTTTCTCTTCCGATTTCACATACCGTTGCGGGATGCAGGTTCCCAATCCCACTGTCTCCTTGGCATATTTGACTGTGTCGTTCACCGGCCAATCTGTTCCCCAGCTACCTACCAGACCTTTATGATCGGAGGTCGATACCGAGCCAACCAGATCCTGAACCCCCGAACAGAATACTTCGGTTGTCAGAGGTTCATCAAATAGGGCTTCAATATATAAGTCACGATGTCCGGCATAGAGCGTGTAGCGCGTCAGCATATTCAACTCTTTTCCTTGATAATCCCAATCAGTAACCCCAACTTCAGCGATCACGCGTATCGGGCCATACGAAAGGATTCGTTCGGTGCGGGTGGATACGGGTGTAATATGTGTGGCTGCTTTGCCATTCCAACCTTTCAGAGCACCCGGTCCGCAACTGTCGAATACCCGAAGCACGTCGTCTCCGAATCCACGAGCCAGTTGCTCATCGGTAGGGTAGAAGTGAGATTCTTTGAGTTCCAACCCTTTATTGAACTTGCCGTAAATATCCGGCGTTTGTTTCTCGTTGAAGTAAAGACGATAAGCTACCAACTCCGATTCCAGTGCCGGTCCGTGTGGACGTACCATACTGTAGACATTGCTCGTGCCGGGTACGGTAAGTGATTGTACAGGCTGATGGTTTCCTTTGCGTTGGTCGACTAACATCATCTCGGCATATACGTTCGGGATATGTTTTATTGCTTTTTTCAGAAGAAAGGGTGATCTTGAAGGTCTTCTTTTCGCGTGCTTTGAAATCGGCTACAAAAGCCAACTCATCCATCCGTCGGTCACGGTTCATATCATCTAACTGCGAGGGAACTTCTTTGCTACCTTCCATAACGACAGCCGACTTGATCTTAAAACCGGTGTTTAGACTTTGCACGTCGATTACAACCGGCTCATCGATCTTCTCCCGATTCCAGTTGTTGTTGACTTCTACAACGATGGTTTTCTCTTGTTTCTGAGCCCAAACAGAGAACGAAAGGGGCCCCAATAGACTGAAAATGATAAAAATATACTTTTTCATGATTCTAAGGTTGATTGCGTTGAATAATCTATTCGACAAAAGTAGTTGAAAAAATAGCAGACTCCTTATCTTTTGCGGATAAAGTAGTCTGCTATTTGAGTTTTTTACTCCATATAATGATTTTGTGGTCTTCTTTCCGGAGCTACTCTTTGGATGTTATTTGAATTTAATTGTTTGTCTTTTTGCGTCGATCGCTTTATACGTTTTGCCATCTACAGTCAGATTCTTAGAACTTTTCACATTCAAGAGATTCTTTCCTTTTGTTGACTCTACATAAATGTTTTCCAGCGTAACACCATCAACCTGACTAACCACACTCCGTCAGTAGCATCGGTCATAACTACATTTTTCACAGTTACATTGCGAATCGGCATCTCCGGTAGTCCGTTGAAGAACATGGCACGTCCCGAGCCTTTGCAAGTAATGTTAGAGATGTGAATGTCACGGAAAGCGGGAGTTTCTTCGGTTACGGCAGGAATGGCTACCTTCATACGGCTAACCAAATCGGCTTCGGATTCTTCTCCGGCACCTTTACCACCATAAAACAGGTCGAACAACAGAGGTTCGTTGGGTATATTGATCATATTGATGTTATCGATGTAGATGTTTTCAACAACACCGCCGCGGCCACGTGTACTCTTGAAACGCAGACCTACGTCAGTTCCCATGAATGTACAGTTCTCTACAAATACGTTTTTAACTCCACCTGACATTTCACTTCCTACCACGAAACCACCGTGTCCATGAAGTACCGTGTTGTTCTTCACAATTACATTCTGGCAAGGTTCGCCTCGGCGGCGTCCGTCTTCATCTTTACCCGATTTGATACAGATAGCATCGTCGCCGGCATCAAAGATACAATCCAAAATCAATGCGTTTTTACACGATTCCAAGTCCAACGCGTCGCCGTTCTGCGAATACCAGGGATTGAATACTTTTACTTTGTGCAGGGTAATGTCTTCACAAGAAAGCGGATGCAAGCACCAGCTGGGCGAGTTTTTGAATGTAACGCCTTCCAACAAAACCTTCTTGCTTTTTACAATATTGAGCAATACCGGACGTAACCACGGACGGATTTCATTCCATTCTTCGTCTGTATTGATTCCTTCAGGTACGTTAAAGTCTTTGCAAGCCATTGCTCCTTTCAAAGAACCGGCTGTCGGATACCATATCCGTTTGGCGGCATCCAATACACCACCCGATTTAATCAGTTTGCTCCATTGAGCTGCCGTAAGTTTTTCTTTTTTGACCGGACGCCAGCTATCACCGTTACCGTCAAATGTGCCGTAACCGGTAATTGCGATATTCTCCGCTCCGCGTGCGGAAATGGGAGATTGACAACGACGAGTCTCCAACCCTTCAAAGGATGTATCAATAATGGGATACGCTTCAAAGTCGCTGGTAAAGTACACTAACGCATTGTGTTCTGTAAATAAGTTCACATTGCTAAGCAGTACGATGGGGCCTGTGAGCCAGAGTCCTTCGGGGATTATAACTTTGCCACCACCACGTTGGTTAACGTCTTTGATAGCATCATTGATCGCTTTTGTATTTAAAGTAACTCCGTCGCCTTTAGCACCAAATTTGACGATGCTAACTTCATAGTCAGGAAATACCGGCTGCTGAACTTTGGGCATGTCGAACGGCAAATTGCTATAGATATTATCATCTATCGTACTTCCGTTTTGTGCTTGAATCGACAAGAACGGCACACAGAAAGCTGTTAGGAACAGGAGTTTTTTTGTAAATGTGTTCATTGGTAATCTTAATTACTAATAGGGTTATACTTATTTTATACTATTTGTATTCGTTTCGTGGATAATCGGCGAAATTTTATCTCTTATTCTTTTAGCAGATGACCCCTCACGGGCTATCTGCTAAAAGAGATAAGATGGATTCATGTTAACCTAATTCTAACCTTAAATAAATATTATGAAAAAACCTCTTAATTATCGAATACAAATATAGTGGGGAATAAATCGGAGAATGTGGACAATTTGATAGAATACGTGTATTTTTTGTCATTTCTGTCTTTTCTTTGCACACTTCTCGTTATTTTATGCAGAAAGTTCCTATATTTGCACAAAATTTAACTATTAAGAAATATGAGTTACAACTTGTTGAAAGGAAAAAGAGGCATCATTTTCGGTGCCCTCAACGACCAGTCTATTGCCTGGAAAGTAGCAGAACGTGCAGTAGAAGAAGGTGCTACCATAACATTATCAAATACTCCGATGGCTATCCGCATGGGCGAAGTAAACGCTTTAGCCGAAAAGTTGAACTGCCAAGTTATTCCGGCTGATGCTACTAGCGTTGAAGAATTAACTGAAGTATTCAAGAACTCCGTAGAAATATTGGGTGGAAAAATTGATTTCGTGCTTCATTCGATTGGTATGTCTCCCAATGTGCGCAAGAAACGTACCTATGATGATTTGGATTATGGTATGTTGGACAAAACATTGGATATTTCAGCTGTTTCATTCCACAAAATGATTCAATCGGCTAAGAAGTTGGATGCTATTGCTGAAAATGGTTCTATCGTTGCTCTGAGCTATGTAGCTGCACAGCGTACATTCTACGGATATAACGATATGGCTGATGCTAAAGCTCTGTTGGAGTCGATTGCTCGTAGCTTTGGATATATCTACGGACGTGAGCGCAGTGTGCGTGTGAATACTATTTCACAATCTCCGACATTCACTACAGCCGGATCGGGTGTAAAGGGAATGGATAAACTATTCGACTTCTCTAACCGGATGTCTCCTCTGGGAAATGCTTCGGCTGACGAATGTGCTGACTACTGTATTGTGATGTTCTCTGATTTCACCCGTAAGGTGACTATGCAGAACCTGTATCACGACGGTGGTTTTTCAAGCGTAGGCATGAGTCTTCGGGCAATGGCTACTTATGAAAAAGGATTGGATGAGTATATGGATGAAGATGGCAACATCATTTACGGTTAATTAATTATGAAACTACGGATTTCTCTTCTATTTGGCATAATGTGCTTATGTTTGCTTTTTGCTTCGTGTTGGCCGGGTACAGGAAATGAATCGACACAGAAGAAAGAAGAGATATCTGTTCTTAGATATGATAAGCTGTTGAGCGAATACGTTCGCTCCAACAGCTTTTCTGCTATGCAAAAGCTGATAATGGATTACCCACAGCCAACTAAAATACTGATAGAGGATGTACTGGCTATCGGTACGGTGAAAGATGATACCATTTCTCAGCGTTTGCAAAAGTTTTATTCCGATACGACTTTAACTCGACTGCTTAGGGATGTGCAAACCAAATTCCCTAACTTGGATGTGGTAGAAGATGGATTGTCTAAGGGCTTTCGGAAGTTGAAAAAGGAGATTCCCGGCATGCAGGTTCCCTTCATTTATTCACAAGTTTCCGCTTTTAATGAATCGATAATCTTAGTCGATACCTTGCTGGGCATTAGCTTGGATAAATATATGGGGGAAGACTATCCGCTTTATAAACGCTTCTACTACGATTACCAATGTCGTTCGATGCGTCCGGAACGAATTGTACCGGATTGTTTTGTTTTTTATCTTTTCAGTCAATACGGAATGAATTACCATGATGGTACCAGCTTGATCGATTGGATGATGCATTCAGGTAAGATTAATTATGTTGTGCAGAACCTACTTGGTTATGCGGATGCCGGTGCGATGATTGGTTATTCGGAAGCGGAAACAAAATGGTGCGAAGTTCATGAGAAAGAGATCTGGAAGTATATTCAGGATAGCGGGCATCTGTATGCACGTGATCCGATGGTGATTCGCTTCTACATGAAACCGGCTCCTTCGGTCGAACTCTTAGGTGAGCAAGCTCCGGGATTAGTCGGTACGTGGATCGGAACAAAGATTATAGCTTCCTACATGAAGAAGCACAAAAAACTGAAAATACAGGATTTGTTGGAAATGACTGATTACAGCCAAATGCTTGAAGAGTCCAACTACCTGCATTCTTAAATTATTGAACTCTAATATTCGTAAAGTGGAGACTGCTCTTTATCTGTTACCCGTTACCCTTGGCGATACGCCGCTCGAAAATGTACTACCGGCTTATAATAAGGAAATTATTTGTGGAATCAAACATTTTATTGTCGAAGATCTTCGTTCGGCCCGCCGTTTCTTAAAGAAGGTCGATTCAACGATTGATATCGATTCGCTGACTTTTTATCCTTTAAATAAGCATACTTCGCCCGAAGACATTGCTGGGTATTTAAAGCCGTTGATAAATGGAGCTTCGATGGGAGTTATTTCTGAGGCCGGCTGTCCGGCGGTTGCTGATCCGGGAGCGGATGTTGTTGCTATCGCACAACGCGAAAAACTGAAAGTGGTTCCTCTGGTAGGTCCCTCTTCTATCATTCTTTCAGTTATGGCATCAGGCTTTAATGGACAGAGTTTTGCTTTCCACGGTTACTTGCCTATTGAAGCGGGAGAACGAATCAAGAAACTAAAGACATTGGAGCAAAGGGCTTACTCAGAAGACCAGACGCAGCTTTTTATTGAAACACCTTATCGCAATCATAAGATGTTGGAAGATATATTGCTCAATTGTCGTCCGCAAACAAGGCTGTGTATAGCAGCGAATATAACTTGTGAAGGTGAGTATATTCAAACACGGACTGTGAAAGCATGGAAAGGTAATATACCGGAATTGGCTAAGATCCCTTGTATTTTTCTCTTATACAAATAACACTTTTCAGGTGCTCATATTCTTCTTCAAAGCAACTGCTGAAAAAGTTCTTTCCCAAGTTTTCTTCTATCTGTTTGAAACTCCATATTTTATAATTCTTAAAGTGTGAGTTAGACAGAATTGAATCATCGTTGACATCCAGAATAAAGAGATACATCAGCCGATTGGTTACTTCGTTCTCGAAGTGATAGACAATATTGAATTCGGGCTTGAGATTCATCGCTTTGGGAAATGCGTTGCGAACCAGTCTGCTTACTCCTTCCAATAACGATTCACCGTAACGGAGGTAGCATTCCATAGGAATGTCTGTTTTTCCTTTATCCAGAATTGCTGTCATCGAACGATCACATAAGTATAGCTTGCCATGGATCGAGATAGCAACTCTCAAAACAGGGTTGATGTAAGCGTTTTTATAATTCAATGCTTCAACCGCCGGACTCTTACCTATCACATCTCCTTTCGTATTTACAATTGGTACATATTCAGCATGCGACATCATATGGTTGAAATAATGAATCGCAATTTGATTGGATGCAATGCTTAATATGAAAACAGCCGGTGGAAGTATACTGAAAAGAACCACTTGGCTTGTTAAACTGAGTGGAGACTGTACAATCATCGCAATACTGATAGCGATGAAGTGTAAGGTTCCGAATATCAATGCAATGCGTGCAGAAACAACTGCCGATTCTGCCGCTTGTGCAAACATACGTTTGTTACATGCATCTATTTGTTTGAGAAAGTGGTTGATGAATCTCTTCTTATGTATGTAGAGTATCAGCATGGGAATCAGGACGCTTACCTCTAGTGTCAACGGAAGAGCTCCGGGTGGCACATAGTCGCCCGGTATGAATGTTGCCAACGAAAGTAGAGACAACATAGTAGTAGATATATATAGGATGAAATTAGGTATTAATATTCCTTTACGGCGAAGTGAAGTGAATATTTTGACCAATCCAATTACAGTACCTATATATATAGCTACGTCTTGCGTTATCAGTTCACACAAAAGAATGGAAATAATAACGGGGATAAATCCCGATGACATATTAAAAGCGGAGGATATTATTCCTTTGTGACTCATTTTCGTCTTATTTGCCTGTTTTCTTTCTATAGAACAATTTATAGAGAGGTTTTGTTTGATGCTGTTAAATGTGTTTCTCTGCGTGATAAGACGAGCGTACGAGAGGAGCACTCTCCACTATTTTGAATCCTTTATTGAGTCCTGTTGCTTTATAAGCGGCAAATTGTTGCGGTGTTATGTATTCACTTACCGGATAGTGTTTGTGTGTAGGTTGCAAATACTGTCCGATCGTAAGAATCTCACAGTTGACGGCTAATAGGTCGTCCATTAATTCTTCTACTTCCTCAATTGTTTCTCCCAAGCCTACCATAATTCCACTTTTAGACTTTGTTCCGCTTTGTGCAATGTGCTTGATTACTTGAAGGCTTGTATCATAATTGGCGGCACTCCGTACCAGCGGACTAATGCGGCGCACCGTCTCCATATTATGGGAAATTATGTCGGGGTGGGCTTCTATTATGCAGTCGATTAACTCTACTCGGCCTTGGAAGTCAGGAATGAGTACTTCGATTGTAGTCTCCGGATTGATGTGTTTAACTTCTGTAATGGTACGAGCCCAATGGCCAGCTCCTAAATCAGGTAGATCATCCCGGTCGACAGACGTTATCACGGCATGCTTTAGTTTCATTAGGGCAATGGACTTGGCCACATTCGTAGGTTCGTCGGCATTTAGTGCAAGAGGACGTCCGGTTTTTGTGTTACAGAATTTGCAGCTGCGTGTGCAAATCTCACCACCGATCATGAAAGTTGCGGTGCCTTTTCCCCAACACTCCCCTATATTGGGACAACGTCCACTGCTGCATATCGTATGCAGGCAATGGACGTCGACAATACGTTTTGTCTCAGTGTATCGTTCATTAGCACCAAACTGTACCTTGAGCCATTCGGGTTTGCGTACTCTATCAGCCATTAGAGGTTGCTTTTAAAGAAATTAGTCATTTGCGTATAAAGGTGTTGGCGTGTGTTTCCGCCGTATATCCCATGATTACGATTGGTGTAGGGGAGAGCGTAGAACTCTTTGTTGCACTGAACTAGCTGTTCCATGTATTCTACCGCATTCTGGAAATGAACATTGTCGTCTGCCATTCCATGTACGATTAATAACTTTCCTTCCAATTTATCCGCGCGCGTAAATGCGGAGGATTCCTTATAGCCTTCGGCATTTTCTTTAGGAGTACGCATGAAGCGTTCGGTATAAACTGTATCGTAAAAACGCCAGTCGGTTGGTGCGGCTACCGCTACTCCCGCCTTAAATACAGGCGTACCTTCGCTCATACTCATTAGCGTCATATAACCTCCGTAGCTCCATCCCCAGATTCCGATGCGTTCTTTGTCTACATACGATTGTTTGCCAAGATAAAGGGCCGCTTCCACTTGGTCTCTGGCTTCTTTTACACCGATCTTCAAATAGGTACACTTTTCAAATGCCTCACCGCGACCACCGGTTCCACGGCCATCAACGCAAACAACCAAATACCCCTGCGTAGCCATGTAGGTTTCCCAGCTAATATTCCATGTGTCGACAACTTCTTGTGAGCCCGGTCCACTGTATTGATACATCAGTACCGGATACTTCTTGGAAGCTGAAAAATTCAACGGTTTCATCATCCATCCGTTTAATTCCACTCCATCAGTTGTTTGGAATGTGAAAAACTCTTTCTGTGGTATGGCGTATGAAGCAATGTTTGTTTCAGCTTATCATTGGTAACTAACGTTTTCAGGGGTTTTCCCATATTATCGTTTAGTGTGATTAGCATAGGGGTGGTCAGATTCGAGAACTTGTTCATATAATACTTCAGCGATGTGCTGAAAGTTGCATTATTAGTTCCCTCCTTTTGCGACAGTTTGATCTTTTTTCCTTTACGATCTATCTTGTAGATCGCTTTACGTAGCGGACTTTCTTCATTACTGGTGTAGTAGAAAGAACCTTCGGTCTCATCGTATCCTAAGAACTCTTTGACTTCGTATTTACCATTGGTTACTTTCTTAATGAGGTTTCCCCCCATGCTGTACCAATACAGATGGCTAAAGCCATCACGCTCACTCAAGAAACTGAAGTTATCTTGGTAGAACTGGATATTGTCGAACACACCACTTTTTACATAGTAGGGCGACTCATCACGAAGAACCAGTTTGCAGAGAGTAGATCTAGGATCGGCAAAGAACATATCGAAGCGATCCTGATGGCGATTCAAAGTCATGATGGCAAGCTTGCTGGCATCTTTCGTAAAACGAATACGGGGAATATAACCATCTGCATCGATCGCCAACTTGATGGTGCGGGTTACATGCGACTTGATGTCATACGTGCGTACTTCTACTTTTGAATTCGGGTAACCGGCTTTGGGGTATTTATACGTATATTCTCCCGGATAATCTCTTAGTGCTTCAATGCGCGGAGCCTGTCCTGCAAAAAGAGGAAAAGAGTATGAGGGGACTTCCGTTTCGTCAAACCGAATGAAAGCAATCATGGTGTTGTCTGCACTAAACTCGAGTGCGGAGTTAAAGCTAAACTCTTCTTCATATACCCAATCAGGAATTCCATTTATAATGGCATTGCTTTTCCCGTCTTCGGTTACTTGGCTTTCACTGTTGCCATAGAGTAATTTAACGAGGAAAATATTGTTGTCGCGGACAAATGCGATCATGGTACCGTCCGGAGAAAAAACAGGTGCTTGTTGTGGACCTCCATCAGACAGAGGTTCGATAATGTTATTTGTAGTTACGCCTTTCTCGTTTTTCTTTAATGGATAGATGTAGTGAACAGCTGTATATGAGTGGCGGTAGATAGGCGTTTTCTTGGTAGCGATCAGTAACTTTTGTCCATCAGGAGAGAATTGGTAACTGCTGAAGTTCTTGAAATCACATTCGCGAGCTTGGCTGACATCGAATATCACTTCAACTTTTTCTCCGGTTCGGAATGAGTATTTGATAATCTGGGTTCCTTCGGCGTTCATCTCGGTGTAGAAATCACCATCGGGCGTAGGAATTACTCCATAAATATTTTCCGGGCGAAAACGTCCGGAAGTGATGTCTTTTAAGTCGATACTTTGATTTCCTTGCGCCATTCCGGTTAAGCAAAGAAGGCAAAGAAGTAAGGTAATAACTGGCTTTCTCATTATTTTATGAATAGGTTTTGGGTTTCTATTTTCATATTGTTTTCGCAAAAGTAACAATAAACTTAGACTCAGCAAAGCTGAATATACTTTTATTAAGTGAAGTGTTTGAGCATGAACGATAATTAATAAAAAGTATGTGTGGAATAGTAATTATTTTCGATATCTTTGTAAGAGACGATAGAGAAGTTAATACTAACTAAAACACCGAAAATATGAATTCAAAGAGAAAAGATTTGCAATATGCTTCAGTCTTTTTGTTAGCAGTTGCATTCACGTTCCTTATGGGTAAGGGTGAAAACTTTTGGCTCGTTACCTGGGGGGATTTGATTCCGAGTTTGTTTGTGTTGTTTATCGCAGGCGATTGCTTGTATAGTTCCTTGCGTCGTATTCGGAAAGGTAAAGAAGATGAAGGCGCCCGTTGGAGTACTTGTTTTACTTTTTTAGTCTTTAGTATTGTGTTTATGGGTGATCTGTTTTTTATAGCCAACTTTATCTTTATGAAGCTGAACTCGTGAGTGTAGTTGTATCCTTGGGTGGAGTAGGTGATAGCAAGTATATTGCACACCTGTTTTCACCGTGCTTATAGTGACCGATGGATATATTCTTGTATTTCCGTTTCCTGTTCCGGATGAAACCAACAAATGTCCTTGTCTCGTTTGAACCAAGTCATTTGTTTGCGGGAGTAAATGCGAGAGTTTTGCTTGATCTTCTCGATGGCAAAAGGGAGTTCCCATTCTCCTTCCAAATAGTTGAATAGTTCTTTATAGCCAACTGTGTTGAGCGAATTAAGATGTCGGTATGGAAGTACGGAACGTACTTCTTCGAGTAGCCCTTCTTCCATCATCTGGTCTACTCGCTGGTTAATACGCCCGTACAACTCCTCTCGTTCGCGTGTCAAACCGATTTTTAAAATCCGGAATGGGCGTTCTTTCTTTTGCTGAATGCGGAAAGAAGTATAGGTCTTTCCGGTCATGTAGCAGATCTCCAATGCGTGGATTACCCGCTTATGGTTTTTCTGGTCTACAATTCGGTAGTATTCAGGATCCAGCAGACGCAGTTCAGCGCAAAGTTGTTCCAACCCCTCTTCTTCATACTTTTGCAGCATGAGTTGCCGCGTTTCCGCATCAACTGTGGGAATATCATCAATACCTTTGCAAATAGCGTCAATATACATCATTGAGCCTCCGGTAAGGATTACCACTTCATGCTGTGCAAATAAGGTTTCAAGAAGCTGCATGGCCTCTGCCTCATATTGAGCAGCGCTGTAATAATCAGTCAGGTTAAGTGTGCCGACTAAATGATGAGGAACACGGTTGAGTTGTTCGGGGGTAGGGGCTGCCGTACCGATTTTCAGTTCGGCATAAAGCTGTCTGGAGTCGGCAGAAACTATACACGTTTGGAAATGTTCTGCTAACCGGAGGCTTAATTCTGTTTTTCCTACTCCGGTAGGTCCGATGAGAACAATAAGAGTGGGCATAAATCGAATTTTATTAATAAGGATTATAGCAGATTGGGTATTATTTGCTCTGTATAGGGAGCGAATAATACCCAATCTTGGCTATATCAATTTTATAGTTTATCCTCTTCGAATGAAGTGCTTTCACCGCCATCCATATCGAATCCGTCTTGATCGAAGTCTTCCATGTCGAAGTCCTGGTCGCCATAGAAGTTTTCGTCTAAATCGAGTGCATTGCCGGTAGTAGCCATTTCTTCAAAGTCGAGCGTCTGTTTAGGAGCTTCTCCAACCTTCTTGGTGCATTTAGAACCTTTCATGTCCTTGCCGGTGATTATTTCTGATAGTTCAATAAAGAAACAACGCTCTGTCATGTAATCGAATACATACAGGACTTTCTGCTTCTCATCTTCTATTAGCTCACTGATGACTGTTTCCTTCATAACCCAACTGTCCATTTCCGGATTGTCATCCATCTCTTCCAGTGTGATTTCTTTCTCTTTCTCCCAGTCGTCGTCACAGATGAAGAAAGAGGTCATCTGGTCGTTTGTGTAACCTGCTGATTTCAATATTGCTTCATGGAAGTCGTAAAATGTTGCTTCCGGGTCAATTTGGATTTCTCTGATAAAATCGTCTATCTCATCAGAGATAATAGTAAATCTGTATATCATATAATGTGAATTATTTATCTAATGATACCACGCTCGGAGTTACGGATAAAACTAATAATATATTCAATCTCCTTGTTTATTTCAAATTCTGCTTCTATTTTCTTCAATGCATCTGTTGTATTCAACCCGCTTTGATAGATAATGCGATATGCATTGTGTATGTTTTCAATCACCTCGTTCGAGAAACCGCGACGGCGTAGACCGATGATGTTAATACCACTGAAAGTAGTCGGCTCACGTCCGGCAATAATATAGGGTGGAATATCTTTGCTAAAGCGGCAACCGCCTTGAATCATAACATATCCTCCAACCCGACAGAATTGGTGCATTAACACATTTGCACTGATAATAGCGCTGTCATCGATTACAATTTCACCGGCCATTTTGGTGGAGTTACCAATGATACATCCATTGCCGATCAGCGCATCGTGTGCCACGTGTACGCTTTCCATCAATAAGTTATTGTTGCCTACAATGGTACGTCCTTTGGCGGCAGTACCTCGGTTGATAGTCACATTCTCACGGATCAGGTTATTGTTCCCGATTTCCGCTGTGCTGTCTTCACCCTGGAATTTGAGATCTTGGGGGATTGCACCGATTACAGCACCCGGAAATATTGTATTTCCGTCGCCAATACGCGAGCCATACAAAATAGTGGCATTAGCCATAATCTTGTTGTTATTACCGATGGTTACATTTTTATCAATGTAAACAAAAGGTGCAATCTCTACGTTTTCCCCGATTTTTGCTTCAGGATGAATATATGCTAAGGGACTTACCATGTTTTATTTGTTTTTTATTATTTGTGCCATAAATTCAGCTTCGCAAACAACTCGTTCGCCTACGAATACATATCCTTTCATTGTAGAAATTCCCCGGCGTATGGGAGCTAACAGTTCCACACGGAAAAGTAACGTATCACCCGGAACAACCTTCTGACGAAACTTCACACCATCAATTTTCATGAAATAAGTAGAATAACGTTCGGGTTCGTCGATTGAGTTTAGAACCAGCAAACCGCCTACTTGAGCCATTGCTTCTATCTGGAGTACACCCGGCATAACCGGTTCTTGTGGGAAATGTCCTTGAAAGAAAGGCTCATTCGATGTAATGTTCTTTACACCTACGATAAAGTTCGCTCCAATCTCTACAATTTTGTCTACTAGCTGGAATGGATACCGGTGCGGCAAAAGTTCGCGAATGCGGTTTACGTCCATGATCGGTTCGCTGCTCGGATCGTAAGAAGGAGCTTGAATATCATGCATGCGAATCTCTTTACGCATCTGACGAGCAAACTTATTGTTAATTGTATGTCCCGGGCGGGTAGCATGATGCGTCCCTTGATCGGCTTGCCAATAAGTGCAAGATCGCCAATAACGTCCAGTAGTTTGTGACGGGCACATTCATTCGCCCATACCAACGGTTTATGATTGATATAGCCCAGTTGCTCAGCGTCCATATGAGGTACTCCCATTACGTCAGCCAATTTATCATATTTTTCCTGAGACATCTGACGTTCGTAGATTACGATCGCATTATCCAGATCTCCTCCCTTGATGAGTCCGGCAGAGAGCAACGGCTCTATTTCGCGGACAAAAACGAATGTACGGCTTGCGGCTATTTCCTCTTTGAAATCTTCCATATTCTCGAGAGTGGCAAACTGGTTGGGAATAATGGTTGAGTCATAAGAAACCAACACATTCAGGCTAAAGTTCTCGTCGGGTAATACAATGATGGAAGAACCCGTTGTTTCGTCGCGGAATTCAATTTTCGATTTGATTATATAGAAATCTTTAACTGCACTTTGCTCTACAACTCCAACACGTTCTATTTCTTGCACGTAATATTGCGCGCTACCGTCCAGAATTGGAAACTCAGGTCCATTCACTTGAATGAGACAGTTGTCAATTCCTAAGGCATAAAGGGCTGCCATTCCATGCTCTACTGTGCTTACTTTAACTCCATTCCTAGTCAGAACGGTACCGCGGGTTGTTTCCGTTACATTGTCTGCTACCGCATCGATAATTGGTTGTCCTTCTACGTCAATTCGTTGGATTTTGTATCCATGATTGTCCGGAGCCGGATTAAAGGTAACAGTCAAGTCGATCCCAGTGTGAAGGCCCTTTCCGCTTAGTGAAAAGCTATCTTTCAGCGTTTTTTGTTTCAGCATTGGTTACTTATTTAATAATTGTTTTAATTCTTCTACTTCTTTGCGCAGATTATTCAGATCGATATACATATCCGGCAAACTTCTACTTACTACGGATGCTTTGAAATAAGTCTTCAGATCCATAGGTGGAGTTCCAATCAATTCGCTGCCTGATTTTATATTCCGAGGTACGCCCGATTGTGCTCCTAAACTCACTTTATCTCCAATTTTAAGATGTCCTGCGATACCGACCTGGCCACCGAACATACACCATTTTCCTGTTTTGGTAGACCCGGCAATTCCAACCTGGGCAGCCATCACGGTGTGTGAACCGATTTCGTCGTTATGCGCAATTTGTACCAAATTGTCTATTTTCACGCCATCGTGTATCACCGTAGCTCCCATAGTAGCACGGTCGATGCAAGTATTGGCACCTACCTCTACTTTATCTTCTAAAATAACGATTCCAATTTGAGGGATCTTGTCATAACCGTTTGGCGTAGGAGCGAAGCCAAAGCCATCTGCTCCGATTACTGAACCGGAGTGCAGAATACACTCGTTGCCAATGCGACAGTCGTGATAAATATTTACATTGGAGTAAAGCAGACAGTTACTTCCTACCTTTGCGTTATCTCCGATGTATGTATGTGGGTAAATTTGAGTATTATCTCCGATGACGCATTCTCACCTACATAGCAAAAGCACCGATATACACATTGTCGCCTACTTTTGCCGAGGGGGCAACAAATGCTAAAGAGTCGATTCCTTGTTTTTTAGGTTTACTCATCTCATGCAGGTTGAGCAATTTTGCCAAACTCTCGTAGGCATTGTCTACCTTGATTAAAGTTGCTTTGATTTCTTGTTCCGCTACGAAATCTTTGTTCACCAGTACGATGCTTGATTTTGTATCGTAGATATAAGGTGTATATTTAGGGTTCGACAGGAATGAAATAGCTCCGGGTATTCCCTCTTCAATTTTAGCGAATGTGTGTACCGTTGCGTTTTCGTCTCCTATGATCTCCCCTTGGATGAATGCTGCAATTTGCTTAGCCGAGAACTCCATGTCTTTATTTCAAATTTAATTAGTCCACAAATAACGGTTTTTTTTTCCAATTATCCGTGTTCTTGGATGAATATTTTATACTTACCTATGCAAGCGCTGGTAGCAGATATAGTATTTCTTTACCTTTTTGGATAATAACGAGATATTCAGCATATCCGATGCCTCAGCAATATTTTTGATAGTGCCGTCTTTGTAGATAATATCTATACTGTCATCTGCCGGATCGTACATATTCTTTTCGATGCTGGGGGTAGAGACGAAATAGCTCGCTTCGGAAAGAGAAATGTCCAATTGTTGGCTTATTTGCAAAGTTAATTCTTTCTTTCTGTCTTCACTGATCGGTTCGGAAGAAATTTCCACTTTAAATACATCACGGTTGATCATCCCCAGGCTTAATGTAGACAGCACTTTATCCGAGTGCGTGCTCCAAACCTTCAGTGCCGTCCAGATGTCGTTATCGTCCAACTGGATAAAGTACTTCAGGCAATCCGGGTTTTGGTAGAATGCCGTGTGGTCAATATCATTGTATAGGAAAAAGTGCAATGCTGGTGAGGCAAATAGCTCTATACCTTTTGGTGCTAGTTCTTTGGCACGTAATAAAGTACTGATAAGCATACGCTCGTAGGCAACCGAGGTCTTATGCAGATATACTTGCCAGTACATCAGCCGGCGAGCGGTCAGGAAATTCTCAATCGAATAAATGCCTTTCGATTCCACAACCAAGTGATCGTCGGCTACATCCAACATCTTGATGATGCGAGCTGAACCGATGTTACCTTCGGTTACCCCGGTATAAAAGCTGTCCCGTCGGAGATAATCAAGCCGATCCATATCCAACTGCCCACTGACCAATTGATGTAGAAACCGTTTCGGGTATTCATCTTTGAAGATTTGAATAGCCAGACTGAGCTGACCGTTCATATCCTTATTCATCTGCTCCATCAACATCAAAGAGATCTCCTCATGCGATACACCTTTCACAATGGTATCTTCGAGCACATGTGAAAACGGTCCGTGACCGATATCATGCAATAGAATAGCCGCTTGTACAGCTTCCGATTCACTGTCGAAAATGAAGTTTCCCTTGGAAGCCAATTGCATAATGGCTTCACTCATCAAGTGAAATGCTCCGAGTGAGTGCTGGAAGCGTGTATGCTGTGCTCCCGGATACACGACAGATGATAATCCCACTTGCTTGATGCGAGTGAGACGCTGTAGAAGGGGGTGCCGTACGATATCGTACAACAGACCTTTCGGGATATTGATAAATCCAAATACCGGATCGTTGATTATTTTTCTTTCGTAAGACATTCTATCTCTTAAAGAATAACTTTTAGCTGTTCAGCCATTTGTGCCTGCACTTCCTTTGCCGCATTGCGGGCAGCTTCAGCAAACTTTTCAGTCTTATCTACGTAAATAATTCCGCGCGAAGAGTTCACTATGAGTCCACAAGTGCTGTTCATTCCATATTTGCATACTTCTTCGAGTGATCCACCTTGCGCACCGACACCGGGCACCAGTAGAAAATGATTCGGTACAATTTGGCGGATACCTTCGAAGGCTTTGCCTTGTGTAGCACCTACTACATACATCATTTGTTGGTCATCGCCCCATTCTTGCGATTTGCGCAGCACTTTTTCGAACAACTGCTCGCCGGCTTCATCTTTCATAAGTTGAAAGTCGTGCGAACCTTTGTTAGAAGTTAATGCCAATAGGATGACCCATTTGCCTTCATAAGTGAGAAACGGCGTTACGCTGTCTTCACCCATATAGGGTGCTACGGTTACCGAATCAATATCCAGTTCTTGAAAGAAAGTCCGGGCATACATTGCGGAAGTATTTCCGATATCCCCCCGTTTCGCATCAGCGATGATAAACTGGTCGGGATAATTCTCCTTTATATACTTTACGGTTTTCTCGAAAGATACCCAACCCTTTACGCCCATACTTTCGTAGAAGGCAAGATTCGGCTTATAGGCGATGCATAGATCGGCAGTAGCGTCGATTATAGCTTTGTTGAATGCGAAGATGGGATCTTCTTCATTCAATAAGTGTTCGGGTATTTTCTGTATGTCTGTATCCAAACCCACGCAGAGAAAAGACTTCTTGCGCTTAATGTTTTCGAATAATTGTTCTTTATTCATTGTATTTCGGGAATGATTAATAATCTATTTTAAAGTTCGTTTTCTTTGAGACGTTCCGCGTTTTCTGCTACAATCAGGCGGTCGATACATTCTTGGATTTCTCCATCCATAAATGCAGATAGATTGTAAATCGTATAGTTAATGCGGTGATCTGTAATTCGTCCCTGAGGATAGTTGTAGGTGCGTATCTTTGCAGAACGGTCGCCGGTCGACACCATAGTCTTACGCTTAGAAGCTATGTCGTCAACATACTTCTGGTGTTCCTTGTCGTAGATGAAAGTACGCAGCCGAGAAAGAGCTCTTTCTTTATTCTTTGGCTGATCGCGCGTTTCCGTACATTCAATCAAAATCTCTTCTGCCACGCCTGTGATTGGATTTTTCCAGATGTAACGCAAACGTACTCCAGATTCTACCTTATTCACATTCTGACCGCCGGCACCACCTGAGCGGAACGTGTCCCACTTAATTTCGCCTTCGTTAATAACAACGTCGAATTCTTCTGCTTCCGGAAGTACGGCTACAGATGCTGCCGAAGTATGTACACGTCCTTGCGTTTCGGTTGCCGGCACACGCTGAACGCGGTGAACTCCCGATTCGTATTTCATCGTTCCGTACACATTGTCACCGGAGATGCTGCAAATAACTTCTTTGTATCCACCGGACGATCCCTCGTTGACACTCGATACTTCCATCTTCCAACCTTTGGATTCGCAGAATTTGGCATACATGCGGAATAAGTCGCCTGCAAAGATCGCTGCTTCATCGCCACCTGCTCCTCCTCGAATCTCAAGGATCGCATTTTTGCTATCTTGAGGATCGGTAGGAACAAGCATCAGTTTGATTTCCTCTTCCAACTTTGGAAGGCGGTTTTGACTGATTTCCATCTCTTCCTTCGCCATTTCACGCATCTCAGGATCTGACTCATTGGATAGAATGCTTTTAGCCTCTTCAATGTTACCTAACAGTTGGATGTATTCTTTTCGGGCTTTCATCAGATCGCCCAATTCTTTATACTCTTTAGTTAGTTTTACGTAGCGCTTCTGATCGGCTATGACAGACGGGTCGGTGATGAGTGTAGACACTTCCTCGAAACGAGCTACCAGCCCATCTAGTTTATCCAATATATTGTTGTTATCAGCCATTAATTTGCTTTTATTTATTTTTTCAGGGATTGGTTCTCTCTAGTTATTTTAGGAAAAAGCTGTCAGACCCTGTTGGGGCAGACAGCTTCTTTATGGCTTATTAATAGTTGAATTCTCCGAACTCACTTTTAATAGTTAACTTTTTGGTATCACTTGCTTCCACACGGCCTACAATTTGAGCAGGGATGCCGAATGATTCGGAAATTGCAATAACTTCTTCTGCATGTTCCGGTGATAGGTAAACCTCCAAGCGATGTCCCATATTGAACACCTTGTACATTTCTGCCCATTCAGTACCGCTTTGCTCCTGAATTGTTTTGAACAAAGGAGGAACCGGGAACAAATTATCTTTTACTACATGAACGTTTTCGACAAAATGAAGCACTTTGGTCTGAGCCCCACCGGAGCAATGAACCATACCGTGAATTTCCGGACGAAGAGCGTCAAGTAGCTTTTTAACGAATGGTGCATAAGTACGGGTAGGAGAGAGTACAAGTTTACCTGCATCCAGCGGGGAGTTCTCTACGCTATCTGACAGCTTGAGGTTTCCGGAATATACTAGCTCTTCGGGAACGGCTGCGTCATAGCTCTCGGGATATTTCTCAGCCAGATATTTCGCAAATACATCGTGACGGGCACTCGTTAAACCATTGCTTCCCATACCTCCGTTGTATTCTTTTTCGTAAGTGGATTGTCCGAAAGAGGCCAAGCCGACAATCACGTCGCCCGGTTGGATATTTGCGTTGTCGATTACGTCCGAACGCTTCATGCGACAAGTTACTGTAGAGTCAACTATGATGGTGCGAACCAAATCGCCTACATCAGCCGTTTCGCCGCCGGTAGCATATACTCCTACGCCCATTTCACGAAGTTCGGCAAGCAACTCGTCTGTTCCGTTGATAATGGCAGAGATCACTTCGCCCGGGATAAGAAGTTTGTTGCGTCCGATTGTCGAGGAAACAAGGATATTGTCTACGGCACCTACGCAGAGTAAATCGTCGATATTCATAATCAGGGCATCTTGCGCGATTCCTTTCCATACCGACAAGTCTCCTGTTTCTTTCCAGTACATATAAGCCAGGGAAGATTTGGTTCCGGCTCCGTCAGCGTGCATAATGTTACAATATTCCGGATCACCTCCCAGGATGTCGGGAATAATTTTACAGAACGCTTGCGGAAAGATTCCTTTGTCGATGTTTTTGATCGCGTTGTGTACGTCCTCTTTTGATGCGCTTACACCCCGCATCATGTATCGTTGATTACTCATGAGTTATAGAATTATTTTGTATACGACTGCAAAAATACGGCTTTTTTTTCTTGCAGCCAACAATTTATATAAAATGCCGTTGCCTAAAAAAACTTGCGTGTCAGAATACACCAGTTTTAGGCAACGGCAAACTATGTTTCAGTGTCTATTTCTAGAACTCTACTTTCGGTGCTTGAGCGGCTCCTTCTTCCGCTGCGAAATAGGCTCGCTTATCGAATCCGAACATCCCTGCAAAGATACTTTTTGGGAAGCGACGGATTGCGGTATTGTAGGATTGAGCAGCATCGTTGAAGTTTTTACGCGCTACCGTGATCCGGTTTTCGGTACCTTCCAATTGAGCTTGCAGCTCCAAAAAGTTCTGATTGGCTTTCAAATCCGGATAGCTTTCCGTGATAGCCAATAATTTACCTAAGGCGGAAGTTACCGCTCCCTGAGCTTTTTGGTATGCCGCTAACTTCTCAGGAGTCAGGTCGCTCGGGTCTACTTTGATCTGAGTTGCCTGGCTACGGGCAGCAACCACTCCTTCGAGTGTCTCTTTTTCATGCGACGCGTATCCTTTGACTGTGTTTACCAGATTCGGAATCAGGTCGGCACGACGTTGATATTGAGTCTCTACATTCGCCCATTGTACTTACATTCTCGTCCATAGTAACCAGGCTATTGTATGCGCCCACAGACCAACCTATAAGAAGAACTGCTGCTGCAGCAATTGCTGCGATGATAATCAATGACTTTTTCATACGTTCTGTTTTTATAAAATAGAATAGATATTATTTGTTTAAAACCTGGAGCCGGCTCCACCGCCACCTCCGGAACCACCTCCGAAACTTCCGCCACTAAAGCCGCCACCACCGCCGCCAAAACTACCACCGCCAAAGCCTCCGATGAAGGGGCCTCCGCCACCACCTCTGTTGTGGTAATTATCGTCAGAGGACTGACGGCGTCGCGTTAATGTATGACCGCAATTGCGGCATATGTAGGTGATTTCTTCAGTTTTTACGCCACTTATTCTCGAGACAGTCCGGCTACTCTTGCGTTGCAAAGTATGCTTGCCACATTTGGGACAGCGGCTTTGAGCCCTGGCTACAAAAAAGGCAACAAGGAAGCCTACACCTGAAATTCCGAGAACCAGCAATATGGCCATGCGCCAATCGGAATCATCTTCGCTGGTTTGCAGGTCATTTTCCATCGATCCGTCCAGAATCTGGCTGGCTGCCTGAATGCCGGCTACCATTCCTGCATCCCAATTGCCGTCCTTGAGGTAGGGGATCATGTACTTGGTTTGAATCCGTTTGCATATAGCGTCAGGAAGAACTCCCTCGAGTCCATAGCCGGTGTAGAATTGAATACAGCGCTGATCGGTAACCAAAAGGACTACCAGTCCATTGTCTTTTCCTTTTTTACCGACTCCCCATTTATTGAGCAATTGGTGAGAAAAGTCGAAGCATTCCGCTTCTCCGATCGAAGGTACAACAGCGACTACGGTTTCGATTCCCGTTTGTTGCTCCAACGCATACAACATGGAGTCGATACGGTTGCAGGCTGTTTGCGATAGAACACCTTCCGGGTTGCTTACATATTGCATTTTATTCTGCAAATGTACCTTGGGTAGGTTGTCTACCGTATATATTTTGTTCTGCGCATGAAGGGCAACAGATAATAGGCAAATAAAAAAACAAGTGAAAGTTGATCTCATATTCTATTGAATGTAACGTCCGACAAAGTTACGGACTTTTTCAGTGTACTCTTCTTTATTCTCTTTGTAAGATACGGCATGGCTTGCTCCCGATACAATCCAAAGTTCTTTGGGCTCAGGTTTGGCTTCATAAAGCGGGTATACCATCCAAGTCGGTACATAGGTATCTTTGTCCCCGTGAATGAAAAGCATGGGTAAGGCACATTTCGCTACCTGGTTTAAAGAAGAGGCTTCTTTGAAGTTCCAGCCGTATTTTTTCTCACAGAGCCAGCTGGCCGTATACATCAGCGGAAAACGTGGGAGGTGGAAGCTGGATTTGAGTTCATGTGAAAACTCATCCCATACACTCGTGTAGCCGCAATCTTCTACAAAGCATTTAACGAACGGTTTTTGTTGCTCGCCAGCAACCATCATGGTGGTAGCTCCTCCCATTGAAATCCCGTGCACGACCATTTGCGTACTGTCACCAAATACTTGGTTGGCCAGATTCATCCATTGCAAGACATCGAAGCGATCTTTCCAGCCCATTTGAATAGCTTCTCCTTCACTCTTTCCGTGATGTTGCAAGTCGGGTAGGAGGATGTTGTAACCTAAATCATGGTTGTACAAGTATCCAATCATGAGCATACGAATGGCGTTATCCGTATATCCGTGTACTATAACGGCTGTTTTGCTCGTTGGTTCCGGAGCGGCTATATAGTATGCGTGTAGTCGGATTCCTTCCGGATTTAGAATCGAAGTATCTTTTAGCGCGTTTGCTTGCTGTAGACTATCTGCCCATGGATGCAAGAATGGATAGTTCTCATATAGATATCTATAGGAACTACTTTCTTTCGAATCAATTTTATCGGTTGGGGTTAACGAGAAGTTAAGCATATAGAAACTTCCCCCGATGGTGCAGCCGGTAAGAACCAACATCGTAATGATTATGCTATAAACTACTTTTTTCCTCATAACTTCCATTTTTTTAATCTCCTCTCGAAAGATAATTATCGAAAAGAAGTTCTATTTGTTCCAAATCTCCCACCCGGCAAATGCCTGTAGAAGCAGCATTTCCAAACCGTTTTTTGTAACGGCACCTTGCTCTTCTCCCTTCTTCATGAAAAGAGTAACGTTTGGATTATATAACAAATCGTAGAGTAAATGGTTTGGCGTTAATTCCTGGTAAGGAATATCGGGACAGAAGTCCACCTTGGGGTACATACCTACCGGTGTGCAGTTGACAATGACCGTATATTCTTGCATGATTTCCGGTGTCAGGTCTTCATAGGTCAACATATCGTCCGCTTTATGTGTGCGTGATACGAATACCCCTTCGATATCTAACTTCTTGAGCCCGTGATAAACAGCCTTGGATGCACCGCCTGTTCCTAAAATCAAGGCTTTCCGGTGATGAGGCTGTAAGAGAGGTTGAATGGATTGTGTAAAACCTATAATGTCTGAATTATAACCGACAAGCTTCACTTTCGCTTTCTGGCGTATAATTTTGATAACGTTGACGGCTCCGATCTTCGCCGTATCGGGATCTAACTCATCTAAAAAAGGAATAACCTGTTCCTTGTAAGGGATTGTAACGTTCAATCCGCAGAGATCCGGATTCTGTTCAATAACCTCTAAGAAATCGCTGATTTTAGGGATCTCGAAGTTAACATATTCTGCATCAATACCTTCCGAACTGAACTTTTCGTTGAAGTATCCGATGGAGAATGAATGTTTGAGTGGATAGCCAATTAAACCATACTTTTTCATAAGCGATGAATAAATGTAGTGTGTCTTATTTCGTTGCAGTGTAAAGAGTGCAAATTCCAAATGTTAGCCTACGGAAGCTCACCTTGCTGAAGCCGGCTTTAGCTATAACTTCTTTCATTATTTCTCCCTGAGGAAATGCTTTAATTGTTTCAGGTAGATAGTGATAGGCGCTATTATCTTTAGAGAGTATCTTGCCGAGCAACGGAATAACTGCTTTGGAATAAACAGCGAACAGTTGCCTCATCGGAAAACGGTCGGGTGTTGTTAATTCCAAAATTACAAGATTACCACCGGGTGTCAGTACACGATGCATCTCGGTAAGCCCTTTGTCGAGGTTATCGAAGTTCCGTATACCGAAAGCCACGGTAACGGCATCGAACGAGTTGTCGGCAAAAGAGAGTGAAGTACAGTCCTCCCGGGCAAATGTTATTTTGTCCGAGAGTCCTTCCTTCTTTACTTTTTCACGTCCCACATTCATCATCCTTCCGAGATGTCGGTACCGATGAGCGACTCTGGGTTGAGCTTGCGACAAGCTAAGATGCGAAGTCACCTGTACCCGTAGCCACGTCCATCATACGGCGTGGTTGGAACGGGCGAAGCCAAGCGATAGCTTTCTTACGCCAAAAACGGTCAATTCCCCACGAAAGGGTATGATTCAATTTGTCGTAAGCAGGAGCGATGTTATCGAACATTTGCTCTACCTGTTCGCTTTTCTTGCCCTTCTCGTTATAGGGCTTGATGTTTTCTTGTGGGTAATTCATTTTATTACTAAGCCGTTATTAGTTATGAAAGAAACGCTTTTACATTGCTCTCAATACGAGCGGTAATGTTAGCAGTATCTTCTTTCACAAATTTCTCACCGGAGATGTTTTCGAACAATTCGATATACCGGTCGCTGATGCTCTTTACGATTTCCGGAGTCATTTCAGGTACTTTTTGGCCTTCTTTGCCTTGGAAACCATTCTCCATCAACCATTCGCGAACGAATTCTTTGGAAAGTTGTTTCTGAGCTTCGCCCTTTTCAAAACGATCCTGATAGCCTTCCGAATAGAAGTAACGGCTGGAGTCCGGCGTATGAATCTCGTCCATCAGATAGATTGTACCGTTGTGTTTACCGAACTCATATTTAGTGTCTACCAAGATCAACCCACGTTCGGCTGCCATCTCAGTTCCACGTTTAAAAAGAGCCAGTGTATATTTCTCGAGAGTTTCATATTCTTCCGGGGTAGCCAAGCCTTGCGCGAGGATTTCCTCTTTGGAGATATCTTCATCATGCAGCCCCATTTCAGCCTTAGTTGTCGGAGTTACGATTGGTTCCGGGAACTTTTGGTTCTCGCGCATACCTTCCGGTAGCTTTACGCCGCAAATTTCACGTACTCCACTCTTATACGTACGCCAAGCACTGCCGCATAGATAGCCACGTACAATCATTTCTACCGGGAATCCTTCGCATAGTACGCCTACCGTAACCATCGGGTCGGGAGTAGCTAGTTTCCAGTTTGGGCAGATGTCAGTCGTAGCGTCCAAGAATTTAGCAGCGATCTGATTCAGCATTTGTCCTTTGTAAGGAATACCTTCGGGCAGCACTACATCAAAGGCCGATATACGGTCGGTTGCTACCATGACAAGTTTCTCGCCATTGATGTTGTATACATCGCGTACTTTTCCGTGGTACACGCTCTTCTGTCCCGGAAAATTGAAATCTGTTTTTGTTAATGCTTTCATCTTTAATATATATTTAGCTCTATTAGACGATATTCTCTTTGTTAATTTTGAGAGTCCGTTCCGCTTTCAGCTTCTCGCGTTCATCCTTCACTTCCTTGTCAAACTTGTCATAAGCGTCTACGATACGTTCCACCAATTTATGGCGAACAATATCTTTCTTGTTCAGTTCGACAAAGCTGATTCCTTTCACCCCTTTGAGGATACGAAGCGCCTGAGTCAGCCCGGATGTCTGCGATGCCGGAAGGTCGATTTGGGTCATGTCTCCCGTTACGATCATTTTGGTGTTCATACCCATACGGGTGAGGAACATCTTGATTTGTTGCGTAGTTGTATTTTGCGCTTCATCGAGAATGACAACAGCATCGTTTAAAGTTCGTCCGCGCATAAATGCGAGCGGGGCTATCTGGATGATATTCAAATCCATATACTCCTTCAACTTAGCAGCCGGAATCATATCTTGAAGGGCATCATATAGCGGTTGGAGGTACGGATCGATCTTTTCTTTCATATCACCGGGTAGAAATCCGAGTTTCTCTCCGGCTTCTACGGCCGGACGGCTGAGGATAATCTTTTTGATCTCTTTATTCTTTAGCGCACGTACGGCGAGAGCAATCGCGGTATAGGTCTTTCCCGAGCCGGCGGGCCCGATAGCAAAAACCATGTCGTTTTTGGCAAAGCCTTCTACGAGCTTGAGCTGATTTTCACTGCGAGGTATAATCGGTTTGCCTGTGACGCTAAATACGATTACATTACCGTTTTGTTCCGCTGTGGGCGTATTGCCTTTGATGATGTCGATAATCACTTCTTCTTTGAGTGAATTGTGTTCGGCACAATACTTTTCAAGTTTCGTGATGTTTTCTTCGAATGCGCACATCTGCTCTTCATCGCCTAACACTTTGATAACATTGCCGCGGGCGACGATACGCAACTTTGGATATAAAGCCTTAATAAGTTGTATATTGGCATTATTCAGGCCATAAAAGATAACTGGGTCAATATCTTCAAGAACAATCAGTTTCTCTATCATTGAATCGTATTAAAGAAATATTTCTGCAAATTTAATGAAACGTTTTGGATTCTTTGGTGGTTCGCGATGAATTTTATCTTAGATTCTCACTCACCGTGCTGTGATGTGGAAACAGCCCTGCTTCAATTCGTACTTGATGTAGCATTTATCGGCTTGTCGCACATCTCTTAATACCTCTGACAGAACGAGTTTCAAGGTATCGGAATTTACGTTTTGTAAAGGGCGTCCGTCTTTGTCTTCCACCTTTTTGAAACGCTTCCAACTGACGTCAAATGTGGCTCCGTAAAAGTGTGCCGAGTTTTCCGAAGCGTTTCCGTTCCGGCGACGCAAGCGTTTTACATCGTCTTGCGTGCGGAGTACGGAGGTGACAATAACTTGATTCGGATTCAATCCTTTCGAGTTCAGTGAATCCAGGAAATTAGTACCTATGACTTGGAGCAACTCGCTAGCCTGGGGTACCAAGTAAGGAAGCGAATGCGTTAGTGAATCAACGGCATAAAATTCGTTGCTTGTGATGTGGATAAGCTTTTCTTTCATGCTTTCCGCTTCCTCCCGGTTACTTAATGGCGGGATGCCGATTGTCTGAGCAATAGCAAGATGCCTATCGTTCAGGTCGGGAAAAGAACGCTTGTAACTAAGAACGCCTCGTATGTTGCGGGGTTCGTTGAGTTTAAGCGACATGTCTTTTTTCTTGCAACCGGATGTGAGCAATAAGAGACTAGTCAGTAAAAATAGGGGTAGAATGCGAAGCGTATAATTACTCATTTTGTCTTTTTTGCTCACAAAAGTATGAATAAAAAGTGAAATTCCTTATTTCTTCTTATCCTCTTTTATTTCCGAAGCTTTCGGTTCCGCTGTTTTTTCGGTCTTGCTATCCGGATGGATGATGCTCTTAACGGTTTCTCCAATCGGCAGTTTATCCAGTACGCCAAGGCTTGGAGCAACAGTCTTTACCAGCGAACTCAGGAAGTTGCTTGTGGCCCCATTGCCGCCATCGAATACCGTAATATTACCTAAGTTGATGTGTTCGAACGCTTTCACCTGCTCTCCGGCTATTTCTTTCCATTGATCTACCATCTTGTATTGGATGGCAATGGCTGGATTCAATTCGGCGGCTTTCACCATTGCTTCAAAACCTTCTGCTTCTGCCAGTAATGACTTCTTCTTTCCTTCCGCTTCAGCTTCCAGTTTCATTCGGATCGCTTGCGCCTCTGCCTGTGCTTGCGCCAATGTCGCTTTGGCACGTGCTTCTGCTTCGCGAATAACTTTTTCGGCAATGGCATCAGCTTGGAGGATAGCTTCCTGTTTAGCAATCTCAGCCGGAACAATTTTGTCTGCTTTCAACGAAGATTCGACTTTGCGTGCTTTAGCTTCTTCCACATCTTTCTGAGCTATTTCTCTTGCTGTTTCGATGGATGCTTCCGATCTGGCATTTGCTTCACCTGCTTGTTTGTCGGCATTGGCTTGTATAACGGCTAGCTCGGCATTCGATTCCGCAATTGCTTTTTGAGCCTCGTTGCGTCCGATGGCCGCTTTCTTTCCAGCTTCTGCCTGCTTAATCTCCATCTCAGAATTCAGTTCGGCTACACGGCTCTCTTTTTCTGTATTAGCCTGTTCGATCCGAATGTTTTTTTCTGCTTCCGCTTTCGCTACTTGGGATTCTTTTTCCGCATTCGCAATGGCTACTTGCGAAATTCGATCCTTGTCGGCATTGGCTACCGAGATCTCTTGTAGTTTTTTAGTTTCGGCAATGGCTATATCTTGATCTTTTCGTGTTTCAGCTACCTTCGTTTCACGCTCTTTAATCTGGTCGGCAATTTTGATAGCACCCAGTTTTTCCTGCTCTTCGATGTTAGCTTGTGCTTCATTCAGCGCTTTGCTTTCGGCTTCTTTACCTAGATTGACAATGTAGTTTGCGGCATCACGAATATCACTGATGTTGATATTCATTAGGTACAAACCAAATTTGCGTAATTCGGTGTCGATATTATCTTTTACTTTCGAAAGGAATTTATCGCGGTCGGAATTTAATTCTTCAATGGTCATGTCGGCAATAACCAAGCGCATCTGTCCATAGACCACATCGGTAATCAGATTTTGCTTATCGTCTATTGTCAATCCCAACATACGTTCTGCCGCATTTTGCATCACGTCCGAATCAGTACTGATAGCAACTGTAATCGTAGTGGGAACATCGACGCGAATGTTTTGCGCAGACAGTGCTCCTGTTAGCTTGCAATCGATTTGCATCGGTTTCATAGAGAGAAACTCGTATCCCTGAACAATGGGCCATACAAATGCTGCTCCTCCGTGATATAGTTTGGCCGATTTCTTTTCGCCTCCCGTTTTACCATATACTACTAAAACTTCGTCACTCTTACACTTGCGATAGCGTGAAAGGATCCCGAAAAATGTGAGTAGGACTACTGCTATAAGAATAGCAGTCATAATCATTAAGTCTTGTGTCATAAGTTGATCTTTTTAGTTTGTTTATTGAATGTACAAAGTTCCGTCTTTGTAGCTGGTAATTATTGCTTTATCCCCTGTTTGATAGGCCTTTTCTGATTCCGATAATACATCTATTTCGCGCATAGCTCCGTTTCGGCTAACGTACACTCGGTATCTACCTTCATTTTGTTTAAAATAGATGGTGCACTCTCTACCTACCAGACTTTCTGTTTTTTCCGTGTGGTTAACCTGCTGCAATTGGTAGGCTTTTTTGTAGAGATACCAAACTGCGAATATGAAGCATATTCCGATGAATATGCCTATTAGGTAGTTGGATATTTCCGTGTTTTTGGTTAGGTACATATACCATCCAAATCCGATGCCGAAGTGTGTGAGCCCTTTAAAAGATACTACACTACTTACGTCTGTGTCCACGTTCGTATCAGCATCCATGTCGCCGAAGAAAATAGATAAAATGAATTGTATCGCAAAAATGCCTGTCGTAACGATGGCGATGATAAAGAAAATTTGGATATCCATAAATGCCGATGTGTTAGTAATTTATACGATTTAATGTTTCAAATATACGTGTTTGTTAGATAGTAACAAAGCAACAAGTATAAAAAAAGAAGAATTTTCAGACTAACAATGGAGATTGAAAACACAGGGAAAGGATTAATTTACTACTTTTGCACCCGAAACCATTAATAAGGAGTGAGCGTGCAAAGGTATTTTATTTATTTGGCGTATGACGGAAGCATTATCACGGTTGGCAAATTCAGCCCAACGGCAGTAGTGTGCAGGAGTGTTTGATGAAAGCATTATCCACTTTTCTACGGCGCGATATAGAGGTCGTAGGTGCCGGACGTACGGATGCTGGCGTACATGCCTCCTTGATGGTTGCTCATTTTGATTATGAAGAAAAGAACGCTGAGACGGATGAGGATGTTTTGTTGGATGCGGATTTGGTAGCTGACAAACTCAACCGAATCTTACCTCCGGACATTTCAGTTTACCGGGTTTGCCGGGTAAGGCCGGATGCTCATGCCCGTTTCGATGCGACTGCCCGTACGTACAAATACTATGTAACGACAGTCAAGTCTCCTTTCAATCGCCAATATCGTTGTCGTGTTTATGGTTCGCTAGATTATGCACGAATGAATGAAGCAGCGCGAACCTTGTTTGATTATACCGATTTTACCAGTTTCAGTAAATTACATACCGACGCGAAAACCAATAACTGCCAGGTGACACATGCCGAATGGACGCAGGTGGATGAAGTTACGTGGGTGTTTACCATTCGCGCCGACCGTTTTCTTCGCAATATGGTGCGTGCCATTGTGGGCACCTTGCTGGAGGTTGGCCGTGGTAAAATGACAGTCGATGGCTTTCGACGTGTGATCGAACAACAGGATCGCTGCAAGGCAGGAACTTCTGTTCCGGGACAGGCGCTCTTCTTAGTCGATGTGGAATATCCGGAGGAACTGTTTGACCTTTCGGATACTTGATTTGTAGAATACAACTTTTAGATTTATATGTGGTTATTACTTGCCTTTCTCTCAGCTGCATTGCTGGGTTTTTACGATGTATTCAAAAAACAGTCATTGAAAGATAATGCCGTACTTCCGGTGTTGTTTCTCAATACTCTTTTTTCCAGTATGATTTTTCTTCCTTTTATTTTGGTCTCTGCTTTTGCACCCGATACATTAGGAGGTACTATATTTCACGTTCCGCTTGCCGATTGGGAGCAACATAAATATATCATCGTTAAATCGTTTATCGTACTCTCATCTTGGATTTTCGGCTATTTCGGTATGAAGCATTTGCCTATTACCATTGTAGGCCCGATTAATGCGACTCGCCCGGTGATGGTGCTGGTAGGAGCTATGCTGATATTTGGCGAACGGCTGAACCTGTATCAGTGGATCGGGGTTTTATTGGCTATCGCTTCATTCTTTATGCTGAGCCGTTCGGGGAAGAAAGAGGGGATTGACTTCAAACATAATAAATGGATCTTTTTCATTGTACTGGCCGCAGTGATGGGAGCTATCAGCGGACTGTATGATAAATACCTGATGAAGCAACTGAATCCGATGTTGGTGCAGTCGTGGTATAACGTCTATCAGGTCTTCATCATGTGCCCCATTCTACTTCTACTTTGGTGGCCAAGGCGGAAGAGCACTACGCCTTTCCGTTGGGATTGGACAATCATTTTGATTTCTATCTTTTTATCAGCGGCGGATTTCGTTTATTTCTATGCATTGAGTTACGATGATTCAATGATCTCCATTGTTTCGATGGTACGCCGAAGCAGTGTGGTTGTTTCTTTCATTTTCGGGGCTTTGCTCTTCCGTGAAAAGAATTTAAAAAGTAAAGCGGCCGACCTTATCCTGGTGTTAATCGGAATGATATTCTTATATTTGGGAACCAGAAGTTAAATGTGTGGTAGTTAAACAATATAAACTTATGAAAGTCAGTAAATTATCTCTTTATACGCTCTTTGTTGCAATTAGTATCTTTGCGTCGGGTAGCTTGTATGCACAGGAAGCCAAAAAACTATTTGTGAGTATGCCCGATTCGCTTTGCCCGTTGCTTACTTCGGTCAATCGTGCCGATTGCATTGATTTTTTGGAGAGCAAAATGAAGGCAGAAGTCGATAATCGCTTTGGCAAGAAGTCTGAGATGACTGATTTGAGTAAGGATTATATTCGTATGCAGATGAGCCGCAAACCACCTGGCAGATGAAAGTCTTGGCATTAAGCGATACGACGAAGATTGTATGTGCCATCTCTACCGCTTGTGCGCCGGCTTGTGACAGTCGCTTTAGTTTCTATACGACCGATTGGAAGCGGCTTCCGGCTTCTCGTTATATAAGTCTTCCTGCTTTGGGGGATTTCCTGACGACTCCCGATTCAACCACTATTTATGCTTTTGAAGAAGTGCGCAACTCGGTCGATTTGTTACTGATGAAAGCTGATTTCAATAAAGAAAGCTCCGAACTGACGATTGCTTTAACTACGATGGATTATCTGTCGGATGAGGTAGCCGGAAAATTGAAAGAGTTCTACCGTGGTCCCGTTGTTTACAAATGCTGATGAACGATTTGTTCGTAAAGAATAGCCTGTGATAGAGCGGAGAAAACGATTGGATGTTGTTTCGTTTGAATATATACCCCTCAAAATAAGTTTCCCTTTTATCGCTTTCAGCCTTCAGTTCTTGCTAAAGATACCCTATTCATCGGCCTTCTGGGCTGAAAGCAACCTTGAACGTAGCTTTCAGTTGTTTCAGTTTTGATGCTGGAGCGAACGAGAACTAGGCTGTTTCGTTCAACCGCAAGTAATCTGTTGATTGACTAAATCACCCCTTTTACATATATTTATGCCCCGGGCATTTTTTTATTTGCCCTCGGCAAACGAGTCGTTACCCCTGGGCATTTGAACGGTTTGCCCCGGGCAAACGGTTGCCTTGATCCGAGGTCGCCAATCGGGGATGAATGGGGAAGTTGAATGCTGCCAAGTGGAGTACCCGACTCTTAAAAAGGGAGGCAGTTCGACTCTCTAGGATTAGAGAAAACCGCTTGAAAAGAAGCTTTCAAAAAAAACTTAATTCCGAAAAAGGGCTGAAAGCACTGAACGTAAATTTCAGGAGTGCTTTCAGCCAAAACCTTCGATGAATAGGATGTATTTAGCATGGGCTGAAAGCCTGAAGGCTAAAATACAAACTAAATATTTAGGGGGTAAAACGCCTCTATTCGCTTTATTGACCCCTGTTTAAGCATTCACTGATAAATGCTTTCATATCTTCCGTATGCTCCTCTACGCTTTGCAATAATTTGAATTGCGCCTGAGTCCGAATCAGGTTATGATCTGAACTACTGGTCTTGTAATACGTATCTCCGTTTATGTAGTCGGCAAGAAAACGTACACATTGCATATACGGGAACAACGCTGCCGCATAGGGGAGGTTCTCTATCTCGAGCGGAGTCAGGAACGAATTGGCTCCTTCGAGGTATCCTTTTGTGAATGCTTTGAAAATCTCCATATTAAAGTTTACCCGGTTGAGGTCTTTGTCGTCTTCGTCTCCGGTATTGGCTCCCGTGCGAAGGAAGTCTCCGTAGTCAGAGAAGATATAACTCGGCATTACCGTATCTAGGTCGATGACGCATAATACCTTTCCTTCGTCATCAAACATCATATTGTTGACTTTCGTGTCGCAGTGACATACCCGTTTAGGCAACTTCCCTTCCCGGTGTAATTGTTCGGCTTTGCACATCTCACCGGCACGGTTGGCTATTTCATCCAGGTAATATTGTACTTCCGCAACCCGGCCGACTGCATCGGCATCGACTGCTTCGCGAAGTTGCTGTAAACGGAATTCCATGTTATGAAAATCCGGTATTGTTTCTCCCAGTGTGTCGGGGATATCGGCTAGCATGGCTTGGAAGTTTCCGAAGGCTACTCCGGCGTAATAGGAATATTCAGGGTTGACCGTTTCGTACGTATGTGCATGTGGGATGAAGGTCATCATACGCCAGTAGTTCTCACCATCGAATGAGTAGGTTTTCCCTTCTGCTGTTTCGAGGAAGGTCAGCACCTTGCGATCGATATCTGTCTCTTCTGCCTCCGTAAGCTTCTTTCTGATATGTCTGGTTACAGCTTCAATATTGGTTTGAAGCATTTCTATATTCTGAAAGATGGTATGATTGATACGTTGCAGCACATAGTCGGGGTTGTTTGGTTCTGTTGTTTCAACTTTGTATGTGTCATTGATTAAGCCACCACCCAGCGGTTTGATTGCTTTGATTGTACCTTGGGTGTTAAAGTCTTCTACAATTTTTGAAAGGTCTTTCATGTGTTTCGTTTTAGTTAATAGTAAGTTTGTTAGTTATAGTTATATTGAGTTTCTATCTCACTTTGATGTGATCGAAGCCTTCTCCATAGACTCCTATCACAGCACTCTGTGAGACAAATGCTTTGGGGTCGACATCCTTTATCAGTCGGAAGATTATACTTGATTCTCTTTTTTTTGCCAGTACGAAGATCATCTTGATTTCTTTACCTGTGTAGAAACCGGTTGCATTGATAATGGTTACTCCCCGATGAGGATACTCGTTGATGCGGCGCGCGATCTCCTTGTATTGGTCGGAAATGATGAAGAATTGAACTGATTGGCGTGCACTGTTGACAACCTGATCAAGTACGAAGCTACATATATAGAGTGTCACAAAACCATAGACTACTTTTTCCCAGTCTTTCAGTACTAAGTAGCTAGAGGAGATAATGATGAGGTCACAGATCAGAATTACTCTTCCCAATGTGATATCTCGGTACTTATTAATGATGGCGGCAATGATATCTGTTCCTCCCGTACTTCCGTTGGATGAGAACGTGATGCCTATTCCGCTTCCACAAAAAGAAGCTCCGATGACGCAAGCCATGAAAGGCTGATCATGGAGTAGCGTAAGTCCTGCTGTTAGCTTTTGGATGATAGATAGGAATATGGTTAGTGTAACTACCCCGAATATCGTTTTAATGCAAAACTTGAATCCCAGAATCCTAAGAGCCAGTAGCAGCAAGAAGAAGTTAATGCAGAAATAGGTATATTGTACCGGAGAACCGGTAGCCCAATAGACTATGGATGCAATGCCCGGTACACCACCGGTCGTAATGTCATTCGGCAGAAGAAATACGGTCCATCCGATGCCATAGAGCATTACACCCAGCACTATCATGATATAATCTTTAGCTTCTCGCTGCAAAGGCTGCTTTGGAATATTTAAATAAGGGACTTTCATATACTGGCTGATAAAGTCTTATGATGTTAGATGGAACAGCTTATTTATTAAAAGCATAGCGATAACCTGTCGTTTTCTCCCAGCCTCCGCGTGTGAAGTCGGGTACTTCTACAGGCGCAGAACCATTTTCGATGGAGATTCTGGATAGTTCCGCCAAGCTGCACCATTCCGCCAAGTCGTAAACATCCATATCCAATGGCAAGCCGTTGCGCAGGCAATAAACCAAGCGGTAATCCATGATATAGTCCATGCCGCCATGTCCACCGACCTTTTGTGCGGTCTCTTCCAACTCCTGATCTAAGATCGGGCTCTTGTATTTAGCCATCAAAGCATTTTTGACTTCTGCCGAAACTGCACCGTGTGCATTTAGATTTTCATGATCGGGAATGTCTTGCGAATCGACTTGAGACGGTCTTAGGCAAAACTGGCTAATCGGATACTTGCTGGCATATCCATCAGTTCCTACAGCTTGATACATGCGGCTATAAGGGCGTGGCGTCATTACATTGTGTTGGATCAACATGGTCTTGCCTTTTTCAGTGCGGATTAGCGTCGAGGTCTGATCGCCATTCTGGAAGTCTGTTACATCTTCGCCTGTTTGTTTTTTGATATAGGCCGGGCCGTTCACAGCTTTCGTATCCATGGCAACCAGAGTTTTCATGCGGTCACCCCGGTGGATATTCAGTAATTGGCAAGCCGGACCCATGCCGTGAGTCGCATATACATCTCCTCGGTGCTGGCGATTGTAATCCATGCGCCAATTGTTCCAATAGTGTGTCCAGAAGTCTTCCAAATTATGTATGTACGAACCTTCTACATGTAGGATCTCTCCGAATACGCCTTGCTGAGCCATGTTCAAAGTAGTCATTTCAAAGAAGTCGTAAACGCAATTTTCTAATTGCATGCAATGTTTCCGTGTTTTCTCCGACGTGTTGATGAGTTGCCAGATTTCGGCTAGCGTCATGGCCGCGGGAACTTCTATGGCTACATGCTTTCCGTGCTCCATGGCATATACACCCATCTCTGCATGGTGTTTCCAGTCAGTGGCGATGTATACGAGGTCAATATCATCCCGGTCGCATACTTCTTTCCAGGATTCCTCAGCTCCGCTGTATGCGGCGGCTTCCGGCAAACCTTTTTTTGTTAGTAGCTCTTGTGATTTATCGACGCATTCCGGACGAATATCGCAAAGAGCGACAACCTTTGTTCCGGGAATATTCAAAAAACGATTTACGGCGCCGACTCCTCTCATGCCGAGTCCAATGAATCCAACGCGGACAGTGTCCAACTTGGGAGTTGTTAGCAGTAGCACATCTTCCTGTCCGGAAGGGCGTGTAGGAACTTCTGTAGTTAAAGGAGAGAATACCTCTTTGTTCTTTTGAGTGCAACTTGCTAGGGAGGCAAGTAAGATCAGGCTACTAATAGCGAGCGTGTTAAGTAACTGTTTCATGATGTGTTTAAATTGAGGTTATTAATACGAAAAATGTTTTTCAGAACCAAAAGTAATAAATAAATGCACACCTTGTGCTCGAAATGTATTATATATTTTAGAAACAGTTGTTGGAGGGGAGCGGAGGAAATAAAAAAAGAGAATCTGATTTCTCAAATTCTCTTTTCCGAGAGCGGAAGACGGGGCTCAAACCCGCGACCCTCAGCTTGGAAGGCTAATGCTCTATCAACTGAGCTACTTCCGCAATTTTTGTGGGCAAAGATGGATTCGAACCACCGAAGTCGAAAGACAGCAGATTTACAGTCTGCCCCATTTGGCCACTCTGGTATTTGCCCTTTTTTGCTATCGAGAAGGTTTGTTTCTCAAACGCGGTGCAAAGATACAACTATTTATTTAAACTCCAAGTAAATTCTATCATTTTTATTGCAGAAATTGCACATTCGTCTCCTTTGTTACCTAGCTTCCCACCGGCCCGATCTTCTGCTTGTTCCATCGTATTAGTGGTAATTAAACCGTAAATAACTGGTATATCGCCAGTTGCGTTTAATTCGGTTAAACCTTGAGTTGTTCCCATGCAAACGTAATCAAAATGTGGAGTATCTCCTCTAACTACACAGCCGATTGCAATAATTGCATCGACATCGGAATTTTCCATCATTTGGTTGGCTCCGAAAGTTAATTCAAAACTTCCCGGTACTGTTTTTACCAGAATGTTTTCTTCTTTAGCTCCATGTTTTTTGAGCGTGTTGATTGCACCATCCAGCATTGCGCCGGTAATGTTGAAGTTCCATTCGGAGATTACGATACCAAACTTCATTGCCTCTGCGTTGGGAATGGAGTTAAAATCATATTCGGATAAATTGTGATAAGCTGTTGCCATAATTGTAATGTGTGGGGGTAAGGATTAAACTATTCTAGGAAAGCGAAGCACGGGTTATACGGGTATTGCGGTTTTCAATCCGCGTAATCCGTGTAACCCGTGCCCAAATCTGTTTAGACGTAATATTACTTCTTCATCAACTGAGCTTGCTCAATGTATTTGTCGATATCCATTGCCTGATAAGACTGGAAATATTTGTCTTTAATCTTAGTATATGCTTTTATTGCGTCGTCATATTTAGCTTGCTTCACGAGGATTTCTCCGGCTTGCATCAGGAAAATAGGACTCAATGTGCTATTGTCGGCTTTGTCAGCAGCAGATAGGAGCGTAGAAGCAGCCTTGTCTAACTGACCGAGTTGTGCATAGCAGTTACCGGTAGCAGCTAGGATAGCGGGAGCAACCATTTGGTCGTTGCCGTTGAAGCTATCGAGCATTTTAACTGCTTCGTCATATTTGCGAAGTTGTGCATAACAGATACCTGCGTATGCTTTCGCCAGATTGGCAGCTTTTGTTCCGCTGTATTCATCAGCAACTTTCAAGAAACCGGTAAAACCGATGCTGTCTCCGTTGAGTGCTAGTTCAAAAGCATCTTGGTCGAAATACTCTTGTCCTTTGAAAATAGCAGCTTGCGCTTTATCTTCACGGGGCTCGGCATAAAGGTGTTTGTACATGATAAAACCTGCAACAACTACAATTACGGCAACAACACCGCCGATAATTGCGTTTTTGTACTTAATAAGGAATGCTTCCGATTGTACCAGTGCATCTTCTACATTCAGATGATCATTCTGGTTTTTTTGTTCTGCCATTTTTATATGATTCTTTTTTGTTATTATTCATCGTTTGATATTTCGACTCGCAAAAGTAGTTTTTTTATATCTACCAACGAAATTTAGAGGCATCTTTTTTTGTTTTGTATCCGAAAACCACAAAAATCTTGCTACTTTTGTAGTAAATTAATGTGTATACCATGATACTGAAGCGGATCTCCATACTGAATTATAAAAATCTGGAACAAGTGGAACTGGATTTTTCCTCCAAACTGAATTGTTTTTTCGGCCATAACGGTATGGGAAAGACCAACTTACTCGATGCTGTCTATTTCCTGTCTTTCTGCAAAAGCTCAGGCAATCCGATTGACTCTCAGAATATCCGTCACGAACAGGACTTCTTTGTTATTCAGGGTTTTTATGAGGCGGAAGACGGTACCCCGGAAGAGATTTATTGTGGCATGAAACGTCGCTCGAAAAAGCAGTTCAAGCGGAATAAAAAAGAGTACAGTCGTTTCTCCGATCATATCGGGTTCCTGCCGTTGGTAATGGTTTCTCCTGCCGACTCGGAACTGATTGCCGGAGGTAGTGATGAGCGCAGACGATTTATGGATGTCGTGATTTCGCAATACGATAAGGAGTATCTCGAGTCTTTGATACGATATAATAAAGCTTTGGCTCAGCGTAATACGCTTTTGAAAAGTGATCTGCCGGTAGACGAGGAACTTTTTCTGGTGTGGGAAGAGATGATGAGTCAGGCGGGTGAAGTAGTCTTTCGGAAAAGAGAGGCTTTTATTCAGGAGTTTATTCCGATTTTTCAGTCTTTCTATTCGTATATCTCCCAGGATAAAGAACAGGTCGGATTGACTTATGAATCGCACGCGCGCGATACATCTTTATTAGATGCTTTGAAGCAAAGCCGTGACCGTGATCGAATTATCGGTTTCTCCTTGAAGGGTATTCATAAAGATGAATTGAATATGCTACTCGGTGAATTTCCGATAAAGAAGGAGGGCTCGCAGGGGCAGAACAAAACTTACTTGGTTGCACTGAAGTTGGCTCAGTTTGATTTTCTGAAGCGTACAGGATATACAAACCCTATTTTATTGTTGGATGATATATTCGATAGGCTTGACGCATCACGTGTGGAGCAGATTGTGAAGTTGGTGGCAGGTGACCGTTTCGGGCAGATTTTCATAACGGATACCAACCGTGAGCATTTGGATCGTATCTTGCAAAAGATAGGAAGCGATCATAAAATATTCCGTGTAGAAGAAGGAGTCGTGAATGAAATGAAAGGAGTTGATGAATGAAACGTAAAGATGCCGAGCCGATAGGGAAATTAATTCAGCGCTTTCTGCGTCAAGAGAGCTTGGAGACACCCTTGAATCAGCAACGTCTATTGGATGCGTGGCCGCAAGTGTTGGGGCCTGCTTCTGCTTATACGACTAATTTGTATATCCGTAATCAGACGCTCTATGTACATCTGACTTCCGCAGCTCTTCGCCAAGATTGATGATGGGGCGTGAGTTATTAATCCGTAACCTGAATCAAAAGGTGGGAGCTACGGTTATTACCAATATCATCTTTCAGTAAGGAACGGAATACGTTCGATCACTTTAATCCCCAGTTCTTGGAGTGTGGACAATGCCCGGTTGTAATAAATGGGTGTTTCCAAATCCAGATTATCGTGTGCATCTATGCCGATGATAGCTGTACAGTTCTCGCTTGCCGCTATTTTCCAGAAATCCGGATGTGGAATCGTGGTCAGATTCTGCTCTTCGTTGTATGCGGCGTATCCAATATTATATTCCAATGGTATGTTCAGACGAGCGGCGGCCCGGCAAATGTGGCGACTAATAAGTCGGCAGTGGCGATCGAATGTGGGGTAAGCGCGCATAAATAGTTCGGGATGCGCCAAGTAGGCGAATAAACCGCTCTCCATGCCTTCAATTGCACTTTCTTCATAAAGCTCGAGCATATCGACGGTTTCTGTGTGGCGTCCGAAATAAGGGAACTTCTCGTCCGTATGGAAGTGATGATTACCTAAGATCACATAATCCAATTGGTGCTTTTTGATTATTTCTTTCAGCCAGGGGATGTATTCCGGAAAGTATTCGCACTCCAATCCGATCTTGATACTAATTTGTTCTTTGTATTTCTCGCGGAGTGAACGGATGCTTTCTACATATCCGGGTAGTTGGTCAGGTGTCATTCGGATATCAGAAATATAATCTGTATGGTATCTCCACGGGGTATGGTCTGAAAAACCGAGTTCTTGATAGCCTCCTTTTATTGCACTTAAAACAAACTCTTCATCACTCCCTGTCGCATGGTGGCAGCGAGTGGTGTGAGTGTGATAATTCGTTCTCATTACTAGTTATAATTATATCCATGTTGATATCGGTTGCTTCAACTGGTATCTTTTCTATTAATTGGAATGGAAAACATATTCCGGCTTTCAATGCCGGAATATGGGGTAATAGTTTATCGTAATATCCTTTGCCGCGTCCCAAGCGATGACCGTCTGTGTCAAAGGCTAAGCCTGGAACGATGGCAATATCTATTGTCGGGTAGTCTGTGAAAAGTTCTCCTGTGGGTTCACCTATGCCAAAAGGTCCCTTGGCTAAATCTTGGGATCCCGTATATAAACGTAACTCCAATACATCGCCAACTACAACCGGAAGGATGATTTTCTTATGATCTTTCCACTTCTCGATGAAGCCGTGTGTATCTACTTCATCACGCATGGAGTGATAAAGTAGCACGGTGTTAGCTTGCTGAAAAGCGTCCAGCTCTTCCAGACATGTTAAGATATCAACAGAAAGAGCTTTCAGCGTAGAGGCGGAGTACCGGGTTTTCTCTTGTGCTATCCACTTGCGCAGTTCTTTTTTTCTTTCCATCTTTCTTTTTCTTTGTATTATCCTCTTCAGCCGCTTGGGGAGCTTTCGGGAAAGCTTCTCCTTTCTGTAACAATTCTAGGCCTTTGCTGACAGTAGCATCAGTCTTATTGAAGAACTTGATGTAAGCTTCCAAGCCTAACATATTATAGATAATGTTTCCTTGGATATTCTTTTCCAGCAATTTATAAGACTTCTGAATGAGTATATTTCTTCTCTTTAGCCCTTTACTGTCGGCAAAGCGGATAAACTGTTCTACCAAACCTTGATGACGTAGATAGTCGAGCAAGTCCTTTTCGGTTTCGTATTGGCTTAACTTCTTCCGGTGGTTGTCTGTGTACTGGAAAGTAAACAGGATGGTTAATCCCCGGTTAATGGCAGTTGATAGGTACGAAGTGATTCCGGTTGTGTCTTGCGGCACGAATACATCCGGCATAATTCCACCTCCACCATATACAGTACGTCCCAGGCTTGTGTTATAACGCTCGCTTTCATTTTGTTTGATGCTATCTTGTGAGAAGAACTCACCATGCTCGTAGCGGTTATACAGGTCCAACTCATAATTTCGGTCGTTTCCACTTACGTAGGGGCGTTGAATGCAACGTCCGGACGGTGTGTAGTAACGTGCGATCGTTAAACGGATAGCAGATCCATCGCTGAAATCAATCGGTTGCTGCACGAGGCCTTTACCGAAAGAGCGACGTCCTATTACCATTCCTCGGTCATTGTCTTGGATAGCTCCCGTGAAAATTTCGCTGGCGGAGGCTGAGCCTTCGTCAATCAGTACAACTAACGGCATCTTTTGGCAGCTACCTGTGCCATTGGCAAACTCCTCAGCGCGAGGATATTTACGTCCTTGCGTATAAACGATCAGTTTTCCTTCGGGAAGGAATTCGTTAATCATGCGAATGGCAGCTTCCATATAACCGCCTGTATTGCCTCGGAGGTCAATGATCAGTCCTTTGCAATTCTTATGGTTTAATTGAGCTAATGCGTTTAGCAATTCCACGTGACTGGTGCGTCCGAATTTGCTGACTTTGATATAGCCTATCTCATCATTCAGCATATAGGATGCGTCGATTGTGTTTTGCGGAATGTCTCCGCGCGTAATGGCGAAATTCAATAACTCGTTTTCGCCTACGCGTTTTACTCCTAACTTCACTTGTGTGCCTTTAGGCCCTTTCAACGTGCGCATAGCCCGTTCGTTCGTGAGATCTTTTCCCACAAAGATGCTGTCGCCTACTGTTACAATCCGGTCGCCGGCCATTAAACCTACTTTTTCGGAAGGGCCGCCCTGAATAACGGCATTCACATGGATTGTATCATTCTGTATGGTAAATTGAATACCGATACCACTGAAACTACCTTCCAATTCGGAATTCACTTCTTCCAGTTTCTGTGCGGGTATGTACGTAGAATGAGGGTCTAGTTCGGCAAGAATTTGTGGCATTGCTTTTTCTACGAGATCTGCCATATTTACGGTATCCACGTATTGATCATCGACAATCCGAAGCAGCGCATTCAGTTTATTGGATGAACCGTTGATAATACCCAAACGGTTGCCGGCAAAATGCTTGGCGTAGAATGTGCCGATAAGAATGCCCACCACCACGCTGATAGCGATGATGACGGGTGTAAAACGTGAAGAGTTTTTGGTTCTCATTTTGTCTATTCCTAATTTTAAATCAGTTGTCTATTACTCTTCGGGAGAAGAATTGCTGTCAATATCTGTATAGATGACTTCTATTCCCGCTCTTTTTAATAATTCGATGCCATCTTCCAACCGGTAATGTTCAGAGTAAACTACTCGCTTTATTCCCGCCTGTATGATTAGCTTGGCACATTCAATACACGGAGAAGCAGTGACATACATTGTTGCCCCATTGCTACTATTGTTTGAACGTGCTATTTTGGTAATGGCATTTGCCTCTGCATGTAATACGTAGGGTTTGGTCAGGTTGTTCTCATCCTCACATACATTTTCAAAGCCGGAAGGAGTTCCATTGTACCCATCAGAGATGATCATCTTGTCTTTTACGATCAAAGCTCCGACTTTTCGGCGTTGGCAGTATGAGTTCTCTGCCCAAATGCTTGCCATACGTATGTAACGCTTATCAAGCTCTGATTGTTTTTTATCTATGTTCATTTTGTTGAATATTCGTTTTTTACTTTACCGGCTTGAAGAACATGCGGAAAGTACGTTGTGCAGACTGAGGTTTATATAAAATGTACAGGTTATTGGTATCGCCTTCGTATTTGATGGCATTGTTCAAGCCGTCCAGAAAATTCTTGGCTAGTTTGTCGCCGTTGTCGACGTTTCCTGTAACAGTAGCTCGGAAACTATTGTTTTTGCCGTTAGCATTCCATGTGCCTTGCAAGTTACTTGTGATTACTGTGCCGCTGACTTTCCCTTGAATATTATCTCCGTCCGCGAGTCCTTCAAAAGTGAGCGTATATGTACCACTTTTACTTAATAGTTCTAAGCTTTTTTCTTGGGCTTCAGTATTTCCTTCCCAAAAGTCGTACATAGTGTGGCCTCCATCGACGGCGATGAGATTAAGCTTCCATGTCTTACCTGTAAAGATAGCCGTAGTGTCATCCGAATCGTTGCATCCGGAAAACAGGGGGAGCAATAATAATATCCCTAGTAATCTATATAAATTCTTCATATATTTCTCTATTTATTTGATTCCATTTCTAATCAATAACGCATCGATGCTGGGTTCTTGCCCGCGGAAACGTTTGTAAAGCACCATCGGATGCTCTGTTCCTCCTTTCGACAAGATGTTGTTTCGGAAAGAACCTGCTACTTCCCGGTTGAATATCCCTTTCTGTTTGAAGAGTGAGAATGCATCCGCATCCAATACTTCCGCCCATTTATAGCTGTAATATCCGGCAGAATACCCTCCGGCGAATATATGAGAGAATTGGGTGCTCATGCAAGCTTCTTTTACAACAGGCAGTATCTGCGCTTTTGCCCATGCTTGTTGTTCGTATGCTTTGACGTCTCCTTCAAATGGAGTATTCCGCGTGTACCACGCCATATCGAGTAAACCAAGGCTGACTTGTCTCAGGCATGTGTAGGCTACGTTGAAGTTGGAGGCGTCTACCATGCGTTTGATAAGCTCGTCGGGAAGTATTTCTCCGGTCTCGTAGTGACGAGCAAACGTATTGAGGAAGTCTTTCTCTATGGCGAAGTTCTCCATGATCTGAGACGGTAGTTCGACAAAATCCCAATACACACTCGTTCCGCTTAAACTCTTGTATGTAGAGTTGGCAAACATACCATGCAAGGCATGTCCGAACTCATGTAAAAAGGTTTCCACTTCGCTGAAAGTTAGCAAGGCAGGTTTGTTTTCAGTCGGTTTGGTGAAATTCATTACGACAGATATGTGCGGGCGGCTGTTTTCGCCGGTCTGTAGATCGATCCATTGATCTTTGAAACTCGTCATCCAGGCTCCGGCACGCTTTCCGGCGCGGGGGTGGAAGTCGGTATACAGTAAAGATAGATACTTTCCATCCTGATCGTATACTTCGTAAGCTTCTACATCCTTGTGATAAACAGGAATGTCGGTATTCTTTTTGAAAGTGATGCCATACAGCTTTTCTGCCAATCCGAATACGCCTTTTTTAACCTGTTCCAACTCGAAGTAGGGGCGAAGCATCTCTTCATTGATGCTGAATTTCTTATCTTTGAGTTTGTTGGAATAGTAGCTCCAGTCCCAAGGCATGAGGATAAAGTCATTACCTTCTGCTTGACGAGCGAGATCTTGTACTTCCTGATATTCTTTTTGCGCAGTAGGCGTATAGGCATCCAGCAGTTGGTTGAGCAGCTTATAGACAGCATCACTGTTTTCAGCCATACGCTTTTGCAATGTGTACTCCGCATGATTGTTGTAGCCCAATAACTGAGCGATCTTCATGCGTATATTCACAATCTTCCGGACGATATCACTGTTGTTGAATTCATTATCTTGTGAACATTTGGTGTTGTACGCCAAATACAGTGTATGACGCAGTTCGCGATTGTCGGCATAAGTCAAAAAAGGCACGAAGCTTGGTGCTTGGAGGGTAAACATCCAACCGTCCTTCCCTTTGCTTTTCGCTGTTTCGGCTGCTGCATCTACAATCATTTCAGGTAGTCCGGCAAGGTCAGCCTTGTCAGTCAACAGTAACTGGTAATTGTTGGTTTCCTTTAGGTTGTTTTCGCTGAAAGTAAGGGTTAAGGTGCTTAACTCATTGCTCAGTTGGCGATATTGATCACGTGCTTCCCCTTGTAAGTTAGCACCGTGACGAATGAAACTCTCATATACGTTATCGAGTAATTTGCTTTGTTCCAGATTTAGTTTGAGCGTTTTTTTCTGTTGGTATACCTCTTTGACCCGCGCAAACAACTGCTCGTTGAGTGTGATGTTGTTGCTGTGCTCATTGAGTAAAGGCATTAGCTTCTGTGCCAATGCTTGCAGCTCATCGCTTGTTTCGGCTCCCAACATGTTGCCGAATACGGGAGTTACTTTATCCAGCAGTTCGCCAGAGTTCTCAAGCGCTTCTATTGTATTGGAGAAGGTTGGCTTTTTCGGATTGCGGATGATGGCATCTATTGCTTCTTTTTGTTGCTTTATGCCTTCTTGAATGGCAGGTTCGTAATGCTCTGTTTTTATTCGGTCGAATGGAGCGGCTCCATGCGGAGTTTGGTACCGCTCAAAGAACGGGTTTTGGGCATTTACTATATTGTTCATAGTGCAAACGAGTATCAATGTTATTAATATTTTCTTCATAGGATACAAAAATACTAAAATTGTAAATCATTTGACAGATAATGCTTTGTTTTTTAACAATATATAAAGCGCATAGATAAGAAAAGCCGCTACGTATTACGCAGCGGCTTTTATAAGGTTCAGTCTTCTAATTAAGCGTTAACTGTCGCCATGTGAGCGATCAAGTCAAGAACTTTGTTAGAGTAACCGATTTCGTTGTCATACCAAGATACAACTTTAACGAAAGTATCAGTCAAAGCGATACCAGCTTTAGCATCGAAGATAGAAGTACGAGCATCACCCAAGAAGTCAGAAGAAACAACTGCATCTTCAGTGTAACCCAGAACACCCTTCAATTCGCCTTCAGCAGCTTCTTTCATAGCAGCGCAGATTTCAGCGTAAGTAGCCGGTTTAGCCAAGTTTACTGTCAAGTCAACTACAGAAACGTCCAAAGTCGGAACGCGCATAGACATACCTGTCAATTTACCATTCAAAGCTGGGATAACTTTACCTACAGCCTTAGCAGCGCCTGTAGAAGAAGGAATGATGTTGCCAGAAGCAGCACGACCACCTCTCCAGTCTTTCATAGAAGGACCGTCAACTGTTTTTTGAGTAGCAGTTGTAGAGTGAACAGTAGTCATCAAACCGTCAGTGATACCCCATTTGTCGTTCAAAACCTTAGCGATAGGAGCTAAGCAGTTTGTAGTACAAGAAGCGTTAGATACGAACTGAGTTCCTTTAACATAAGATTTCTCGTTAACACCACAAACGAACATTGGAGTGTCATCTTTTGAAGGAGCAGACATAACTACGTATTTTGCACCAGCTGCGATATGTGACTGAGCTGTGTCTTTGCTTAAGAATAAACCTGTAGATTCAACAACGTATTCAGCACCTACAGCATCCCATTTCAAGTCAGCTGGATTTCTTTCTGCAGTGATGCGGATAGCTTGACCATTAACGATCAATTTGCTGTTTTCAACATCTGCTTCAATAGTACCGTCGAACTGACCGTGCATTGTGTCATACTTCAGCATGTAAGCCAAGTAATCAACTGGGCAAAGGTCGTTGATACCTACGATTTGAATATCATTTCTTTTCATTGCAGCGCGGAAAACGAAACGTCCGATACGTCCGAATCCATTAATACCTACTTTAATCATCTTGTTTAAACTTTTAAGGGTTTTATAATATTTGTTCAAATATATTTCTGAACTTGCATTTTCTTCCCAAATGCGGTGCAAAAGTACGAAAATGTTTTTATATTCGCACATTAAATTAATATTAAATATAAAAAAAGATGGGAAAGAGTACAATTCTGCAAGACTTTAGGGCCTTTGCGATGAAGGGGAATGTGGTAGATATGGCAGTCGGTGTAATTATCGGTGGAGCTTTCGGAAAGATTGTGTCTTCGGTTGTTGCCGATGTGATTATGCCGCCCCTAGGTTTATTGATAGGTGGAGTGAATTTCACGGATTTGAAATGGGTGATGAAACCTGCTGAAATGATAGACGGAAAAGAGATCGCAGCCGTTAGCTTGAACTACGGTCATTTTTTGCAGGCGACATTTGATTTCCTGATTATCGCATTCTCTATTTTTATGTTTATCCGCTTGTTGATGAAGCTGACAACGAAGAAGAAAGAAGAAGAACCTGCCGCACCTGCCGCACCTCCCGCTCCGACTAAAGAAGAAGTCTTACTGTCGGAAATACGTGATTTGCTGAAGGAAAAGAAAGCTTAAGCACTAGTTTAGAAGAGGGGATTCCGAAGTAATACTCAGAGTCCCTTCCACTTGCTTTATGCGAAGATCTTATCAGCTTATTTAAGTTGGTATTTTATTCTTTGATACTTACGTAATGTTTCGTTTTGCAGTTGTTGTAGCAAGCTGATTTCAAGGGATAGTTTGCGAAGCTCTACATTGTTCTCCTGTAAGGTTTTCTTGTCTGCGTAGCCAATAATACCGGAAGGCATTACGCGTTGGGCTTCTTCGTGCTCTTTGAGCATATAACGTACTGTAGCAATGCGGTAGGCTCGTAAGGCAATTTGTTCGTTGTTGCGTAGTTTTTGATATTTCTTGTCATCATTCCAGAGTCGTGAATAGACGGTGCTTAAAGCAGCGCTTGCATTTTTGCGTTCTATTTCGGACCTAGCTATTCTGCGTTGTTCATCAGCTTTTGCATAGTCTGGGTATTGTCTCATGTGCTTCTCTAATATTTCCTTTGCCTTCAAGTAAGCATTTTCTTGTGGCTTAAGCTCTTTGGGCTTCCTTTCGTAGGTTAATACTTTGAGATAGTCTTCGCTTTTGATGCTGATTGTTTTCCCCGAACGCTCGCAGAAATCTAAGTAGTCTTCCATCAATAGCCAGCTATGGGATAATTGTTTTTGTTGTAAGTCTTTGTTAATCTCCTGTAGGGAGTTATCAAGTTGTTCCAATGTTTGTGCGGATGCTTTGAATACGGTGCTGGAACTTAGGAAGCAAATGCTTAGTAAAAAGAATAATTTGGTCGTCTTCATAAATGGTACAGTCGATTTGTTGGTTATTTAATTCTACAAATATAGTTTTTTCCGAAGATTATTCAAGCAGATTGCTTTCTTTTTCTTATTTTTGCAAATCATTTATTTAAAATCCATACATTGATATGCAGGAAAAGATAGTAATTCTTGATTTCGGTTCGCAGACTACGCAGTTGATCGGTCGCCGTGTTCGCGAATTGGATACGTATTGTGAAATTGTTCCTTATAACAAATTTCCCAAAGAAGACACGACTATTAAAGGAGTTATCCTCTCCGGAAGTCCGTTCTCAGTTTATGATGAGAATGCCTTTAAAATTGATTTGAGTGAGATTCGTGGTAAATATCCTATTTTAGGGATTTGCTATGGAGCACAGTTTATGTCGTATAGCAACGGAGGAAAAGTTGAACCCGCCGGAACACGTGAATATGGACGTGCCCATTTGGCTTCTTTCTGCAAAGACAATGAACTGTTCAAAGGAGTGCGTGATAACAGTCAAGTGTGGATGAGTCACGGAGACACAATTACCGCCATACCCGACAACTTCAAAGTGATTGCTTCTACCGATAAGGTAGAGATTGCCGCTTACCAAGTAGAAGGAGAATCTATCTGGGGAGTACAATTCCATCCGGAGGTTTTCCATACTGAAGACGGAACGCAGATATTGAAGAACTTTGTGGTAGATGTTTGCGGATGTAAGCAAGACTGGTCACCGGCTAGTTTCATCGAGAGCACAGTTGTTGAGTTGAAAAAGCAGCTCGGTGATGATAAAGTCGTATTGGCTTTAAGTGGCGGTGTAGACTCTTCGGTAGCTGCTGTGCTATTGAATAGAGCAATCGGTAAAAATCTGACTTGTATCTTTGTCGATCACGGTATGCTTCGTAAGAATGAGTTTAAGAATGTACTGATTGATTATGACTGCTTGGGTTTGAACGTGATAGGTGTAGATGCCAGCAAAAAGTTTTTTGCTGAACTGGCAGGAGTAACCGATCCCGAGCACAAACGTAAGATTATAGGTAAGGGCTTCATTGATGTATTCGATGAGGAAGCTCATAAAATAAAAGATGTAAAATGGCTTGCACAAGGAACGATTTATCCGGATTGCATCGAGTCATTGTCTATCACAGGTACGGTTATTAAGAGCCATCATAATGTAGGAGGCTTGCCTGAGAAAATGCATTTGAAACTCTGCGAACCATTAAGACTGTTGTTTAAAGATGAAGTTCGTCGTGTAGGTCGGCAACTAGGTATGCCGGAACATTTGATCGGACGCCATCCTTTCCCGGGTCCGGGTTTAGCAGTACGTATCTTGGGTGATATTACTCCGGAGAAGGTAAGTATTTTGCAAGACGCGGATGATGTTTTTATTCAAGGTTTGCGCGACTGGGGCTTGTATGATCAAGTATGGCAGGCAGGAGTTATCTTGCTTCCTGTGCAATCAGTTGGCGTGATGGGAGATGAACGTACCTATGAAAGAGCAGTTGCGTTGCGTGCTGTTACTTCTACGGATGCGATGACTGCCGATTGGCTCATCTGCCTTACGACTTTATGGGTAAGATTTCGAACGATATTATAAATAAGGTGAAAGGGGTAAACCGTGTAACCTATGACATTAGTTCCAAACCGCCTGCAACAATCGAGTGGGAATAACTCTTACTTTTTAAACGAACTATCAATAGCCCTGACTTTCTATAAGTTGGGGCTGTTTTTTTTGAATGGATATCTTATCTCTCTCATAGAGGTTATTTTGCAACATAATCTATCACCACCTATCACAATAATTACTTATTATGGTAGTGTCCCGGATATATCAAAAGAAATAAGAGAGGGGTGGCTCTCGGGTTATTGAGGTAGATAATTAAGCAAAAGCTGTCCGTCCGGAATTGCAATTTCTTTTCTGTGGAGTGTTAACAATCCCTCTTCCTGCATCCTGTTTAAGGCTCTGGATGTATTGAGCCGAGTATTATCTATACAGCGAGCCAAGTCATCCATTTTGACTTTCAGAAGCTTCTCTCCTTGAGGTTTTTCCACATGCATCAATATAAAACGGATAATCTTTTCTTCAAGACTGTTGGTGGGTTCGTTCCACAGGCGAGCATATAAATTTTGCGCCCGACTGCTAACGATATTCATATAGTTGAGCCTAAATATCTCGTAGTTGAACAGATCATTCAATACGAATTCTTTATTTATACTCACTGTATGCGCTTTGGTCTCTGCTACGTACGAAGAGGCGTAAACCGTGTTAAGTCCGAACAACGATTGAGGTTCGATTAGATGAGGAGCTTGTATTTGCTCTATAAATGTATATAGGTCTTTGTAAGTTGTGACGGCAGATATCTCTCCTTTCAACAGAAAGCAGAGTTTGGTACAAGGGCTGCCACTTCCTTGAATCGTTTCACCCACCCTGTGTTTAACAAAGTGAAGTTTTACTTTTTCCAAGATACTGGTAAAGTCCTCGTGGCATAGTCCCTGAAATAAAGGCAATTGAAGTAAAGTATCGAACATTGTTTCCATATGCTGCATCTCAATCAGATCATTTTATTCCTTACAAATTTACTCATAATCCTTTTTTAGTGCTAATAATGTGGCTTTCTTTTTATTTTTTTATTGTTTGGAGCAATAAAATAGACAATCTTTGTATAGACCTAAAAGGTTTTGTATCTGTATGGGGGGCGTGTTTGCGGCGATGAAAATCGGCTAACGCTTTGTAAAGATAGGAAAAATAGAACACTTTTCAAAAAACTTTTGATTTTTAACTATGCTGGAATAAGAAACTCATTTGTTCGGTTTTTATGGGATCTCTTTGTAAGAGATAGCTCTGGTAATCGACTTTATAGATGTGGCTATCATGATTATCAAGAAAAGGCTGCTTGTCTTTCTGTTTCAGTCAGGTATAAAGAGTTAACGATGAGACTGTGAAGTATTCGTTCAAAGGGATCGATTTGTTATTCCATTTTTAGTTTTTTTTTCTATCTTTGTATAAAAAAGGAGGGAACTATGTTTGCAGGTTTTAATTGGCAGCAGTTGATTAGCGCGTTTATCGTACTTTTTGCGGTAATTGATATTATCGGTTCTATACCTATCATTATTAACCTTAAGGAAAAAGGTAAAAGTGTCAATGCGCTGAAAGCTACGCTTATCTCTTTTGCATTGCTGATAGGGTTCTTCTATGCAGGCGATATGATGTTGAAACTGTTTCATGTAGATATCGAATCTTTTGCAATAGCCGGTGCATTTGTTATCTTCCTCATGTCTTTGGAAATGATTCTGGATGTTGAAATCTTTAAGAATCAAGGTCCCATCAAAGAAGCAACGTTAGTTCCGTTGGTCTTTCCCTTGCTGGCTGGTGCCGGTGCTTTCACGACCTTACTTTCTCTACGTGCAGAGTATGCTGAAATTAATATTCTGATCGCATTACTGCTTAATATGATCTGGGTTTATTTTGTAGTTAGTATGACCGGGCGAGTTGAACGCTTTTTCGGTAAAGGTGGAATTTATATCATCCGTAAGTTCTTCGGTATCATTCTGCTGGCTATCTCCGTCCGACTGTTCACGGCTAATATAACTCAGTTGATAGAAGCCTTGCAACAAAAATAGAAACACCCTATAAATAAGCTCGTGTTTTCTTGCCCGCATTCCATTGTTTTTTGTACTTTTGAGCATTCTGTATCAGCTTCTCACTGAGGTGGTAAGCTATTATTATCCGAGGAAAAGAGATACAAACTTAGAACAGAATCCGAATACATTACAGAACGAGATCCCCTGTTGTCCGTATTCGGATCTATACACAGACCAGTCATTTCCCGGAGACTATGTATATTAGCGGAAAAAGAATGAAGAAAAAATGATCAGGAAATGATTGCGATATGAAAAAACGTACCCCGAGCCCGAAAATAACGGAAGATGAGTTTGACCAGATATATAGGAAGTACTATTCGAGGCTCTTTTATTATGCTTATGGTTTTATAGAAGACTCGGAAGTATGCCGAGATCTTGTTTCGGATGTTTTCGGACAAGCCTGGGAGAATATGGCCCGTCTGGAATCGGCAACTGTGGGAAGTTATCTATACTCATGCGTACGCAATAAATGCATCGACTATCTGCGACACGATCAGGCAGCACGGCAATATGCGGAATACTTTCGAGAGGTAGCCGAGGAAGAAGAAGGCATGACACCTGAAGAGATGGAAGAACGGTTCTTTGCCGTGAAGCAAATTATCGCCGAACTGCCGCCGCGCACCCGTTTTGTACTGGAGCAGTGCTACTTCAACAATAAGAAATATCAAGAGGTGGCCGATATCTTAGATATAACTTCCAGTGCCGTGAAAAAACATATAATGAAGGCATTTGCCATCTTGCGCGAGCGATTATCTGTTATTAAATCGTAAAAACGGGTACCTAAAAGGAGCCAAGCCCGTATTATATATAATAAGTCATAGTTATATGATAGAACATTTGGAGAATAAAGAAGACGCCCGTCTGATTTTGGACTGTAAGCGGGCGATGGCCATGGAAAAAGTTCCCCTCCCTGATGTGGAAGAGGAACGGAAACGATTTCGGGAAAGTCGGAATCGCCACCAGGTTAACCAGTATAATACGAAGAAAATATTGAGGCTGAGGCGATGGTCTATTGTTGCCTCCATAGCTGCTGTTATATTCTTGGGATTGTTTCTAGGAGTATTCCTTTATCACCCTCCCGTGGTGCAGGTACAAGTATTTGTTGCCGACCAGACAGCTAAAGATCCTAAATTAAACTTTGGAGATATCACTTATGTGATTAAAGAAGAAACGCCGAATCATCAGTTGTTTGCGCAAGGTATTGTGGCCACGCGGCAAACACTCGATTTACGCGCCAAGCATGGCACACAACCCCTTAAAGAGCAGTTGCAGACATTGACCACGCCTTGCGGACAAGACTATACGGTGATCTTGTCCGATGGAACGACCGTCCTGCTAAATGCTGCCAGTCAACTGACTTTTCCTGATATTTTTGTGAAAGATCAGCGCATTGTCCATCTCAAGGGAGAAGCTTATTTCGATGTGGCGCCTGATAAAGAACATCCCTTTATTGTGAAAACTGATTATTTTGAGACAGCGGTACTTGGAACCAAGTTCAATGTTCGTTCCTACTCAAAGGTCGATGCGCATGTTACCTTATTTGAGGGCAAGGTCAAAGTGACTAATGAGAAGACAGGCACATTAACCTTGCAACCGGAAGAGCAGGCCACACTATCCGAAGAGGGAGGACTCTCAAAGCAGGCCGTCGATATTTATCCGTATCTGGAGTGGCAAAAGGGATACTTTTATTTTGATAATGTATCGTTGGTGGAGATTATGCAAGAGTTAGGGCGTTGGTATAACGTCGACATCATATTTGAAAACGATAAGATACTGGATTATAAAATGCACTTTGCCGCTAATCGTACGGAAGATGTGATGTATGCCATTCGCAACCTGAATGCGCTTAAGATATTCTATGTGACTTTGGACGGAAATCGAATTGTTATTCGCTGAATTGGATCGATCGGGAGGAGAAGTCCCGGAGCCGAGCGAATTTCTCACCTGATACTAGGGGCACCAACTGGTTTACATACACTGCGCCTAGCAAGATAGTAAGAAAAGGAGCTGCTCATTCTTGAACAGCTCCTTTCTTATTATCCCTTCTGACTGATTATTTGCCGGAGTTTACTACTTTGTCGAGGAGTCTTTTTACATTCTCCGTATCTGAAGGCCGTGCGGCTGTACCCGATACGATATTGAAATCCGAGTCAATTAGAATGAAGCGTGGAATGGAGTGTATGTCCCAAGCATCTCCTACAGCAAATGGGTCGGTGCGATACTCTTTGATGTGTTCGGGAGTCTCGGATTTTTCGAGTTTGGCGCGCAACGGGCAACATCCACATCGATCGAGATACCGATAAACTGTATACCCGGATACTCTTCGCTTAATTTTTCAAAATGAGGTATTTGCGCCAGGCAAGGCATACACCAGGTAGCCCAAAAGTCGATAAAGAGCGGTTTGCCTTTGAGGTCACTGAGTTTGATCTTCTTTCCGGCAATGTTCTCCATCTCAATATCTATGGCAGGCTTTCCCGCCACCAGTTTGGCTTTCCGTTGAAGTTTGTCTGTGAAGGCTTGTTTGATGGAAGCATTCTGTATGCTTTTGGCAAAGGCTTCCATCTGCTCGTATTCCGTCTGATTCAACCTCTGGAATCTAGTGCGTCTCGTTTTTCGCAAGTAGCAGTTAGCTCCAAAAACGTTTTCGATTTGGGAAACCGGAATACGTTGGTCGTATTACATTCGGTTAAAAGCTGCCGTACCTCAGACAGATCCAGATAACGGTCGGAGGCGGTCAACTCTTTCAATAAAGGTTCGATTACTGAGGTAACCGATTGATAAAAACGTTTCTTTTTCTCCAGTTTAAGCTCTTGCGGGTCTTTATATTCGGCCAATTGTCCCGTTTGGAAGAAGTTTAAGTATAGGCTAGCTCGGATTGCTTTCAGCCGGGTTGTTTCCATGTCGAGAAAATAGGAGTCGGCTTTCAGCTTCACTAATTCTTTTTGCCGTTCATTGATCGCGCTATCCACCTTTACTTTGCAGTTATCGAAAGTATCAACCTTCTTCAGTCCGAAGATCGACCAACCGTCCAACCCGGTCTTTTTATTCAGGTATTGATTCAATTCCGCTTTGCTTCCGGCGAAGGTCGTGCCGTGTGGAAGCATTCCGAAGTCGACTTTCATCTCATCACCGGGAGAAATATAAAGTAAGGTATGTCCCACGTCATAGTACCTGCCTTGTTTGACAGCTAGTTTAATGTTATACATGCCGTCAGCGTCTGCCACAAGCAGAGATGCTTTCTGAGGAAATACTTCTGTTGAAATGTCGACAAAAGTCATCTCTTTCTGAGGGACGCGAAAAGCCTTCATCGAACCTGATAACTTTACATCGGTTTGGGCTGCACTTGCGCCTGCAAGCAGTAACCCTGCACCGAAGATGGTTGCTTTGATTATATTCATATACTTATTTGTTTTTTAGTTAGTTGCTCGCCAACTGATTTTTTTGATTTTGATTAGATCCGTCCAGTGAGATGCCGGATCGGCTGTGATGGTTACAACATCCGGATTAGTGCCTTGTTTATACTTCTGGAGTGTACCTCCGTTTGCTGAGCTGTAGGTGGCGACATAAATAGGATTGGTTGACGGTTCTATTTGCGTGTCACATTTGAGCATGGTGATTTGGGCATCTCCATAATCCTCCAGCAGATAAATCTTCTCATATCCTTTGTTATAATCATAGGCGTATAGTTTAGAACCAACCGCATAGTAGATAATTGTACGTCGCGATGAGAAAGCATAGAAACTAGCCTTGTTGAAATCCGTTGCAATTGCGCTAATGGTAAGGAAATCACGTTTTATGGCTGTCGATGTGGAGTAGAATTTATAGATGTAATGCGTCTGATCGCTCTTATTCTTCATAATTGCAAAGGAGTTTCCATAAGTCGATCCACCATCTGTGTTGAGTGTGTTTTCTCCATACACAAATGTGCGTCCCACACTTTGCTGATTCCAAGGGAAAGGGTCAGTGCCGGAATCTGTAAGCAGCGTGGAGTAGTCTGTAAAAGAAGCGACCTTCAGGAAACGTTCATTTGTCTCGTCGTAATACACAAAGCCTCCCCAATTAGTCAACGAATACATCATGCAAGGATTGGCTTTAAACCATACATTCGGTTCTTTTTCCAGTCGATTGACCGGATCGGTGAAATAAGCTCCTCCCATAAGCAGAGTCGAGCTGTTGAATACATAACCGTTACTGCAAATCGTAGCGCTATAGTAAGCTGATGAGGGGTTACCTGCCTGATCTTTAATGCGCGGAGCAAAGTCTACGGGCACAAAGTTGAGGTTGTACTCGTTAGCTAGAAACAGTGCTTTCTGAAACGTTTTAGTCGGATCGAGCTTCATGGTTGTCATGTCGAGTGCATAAACCTCGTCTTTAGTTATTAGCCACAGTTTGGAATAACTGCCTTTTCCGGTGTGTATGATGTCTACCCCTTCGGATAAATTAGGCACATCGGTATTTCCCAGTACATCCTTGATCAGGATGGTATCTGTACTGATGGAAAGCATTTGCACTTTTGTCTTTCCGAGTCCATCTTGCCCGATCATCATAAGCCCTTTGGTATAGGGTGTACCCACTTCCAAAGCAGCCGTTTTTACAGCTGTCACTCCGGTCGTTTTATCTATAACCCGAAGGTAGAGTGTATAGCTAGTAGGGGCGAGGGTGACGGGGAACTCCAGGTTTCGTTCGGTGCCGATCAACTCGGATGATGTATAACCAACAACGGCCCTCCATTCATATTCCAGGTTGCTCTCGTCGCCTAGTGTCGTTGTAATCTTGGGCTCTATTTTGAGTGTGGACACGCCGGTCATCACCTGATATTTTGCCGCCAGCCCATCAATCGTTACTTCATTGATGTCGTGATAATCATACGAACCCTTGTCATCGTAACAGGAGGTTATGATTATGGCTGCCAACACAGTGTATATAATTCTTTTCATAACTTTTTTACTTTATCCTTTGATTAATAGCATTAGTTGTAATAACCTGCATCGGGTATCCAGGGGACTCCGACCTTCGACATCCACGGACAACCGCTAAACCACATTAAGCGTCCGTCGTCTTCCAAAACAGGATTCTTGGCGTTGTAGCGTTCGATTAGCATGGCCGCCATCGTTTTATAGATCAATGTCTGCAAAGCCGATGGCATGGTTTCTTTACTTAAGAAATCGTTGTAGGTCACGTCGAACCGATCGCAAATCATTAACAGCTTCTTGCGGGAGAATGCACCCCAGCTACCGGACTCATACCCTCCATTGTAGGGTGATACGTCCGTTCCTACCCATTGTAGTGGCCGAGTCATCATATCAGTAAAGCGGATGGTGTGTTGAGATGCGTCAAAATGCTCATAAACAGTTCCGGTAGTATACCCTTCCACGGCATCCCATTCCGGAAACGACACAGCCAATTGATTTGTAGGAATGAGTTTCAGCCCTAGCGTAAGGGTGTGGTTTTGCAAAGCTTCGGTGCGAATAAGCCGGGCGGTTACCGAACTTACATATTCACCTGCTTTAACTACACACTCTTCGGATATGGATTTATAGTCAACGCCGATAACGGCCGTCGTACTATCCGGGTTAACCGTTACTTTAAATATACGGTCGTAGTCTTTAATCGGTCCGGTTACCATGACTTTTAATGCAATATCAGCTTCGTCTCCACTTACGGCCATAAAGTTTACCTCTGTGTAAGGTTGGTATGGCCAGGACTTTTCACCTCCCCAGGAGCTGCCCCACTGAACGGCAAAATAAACTCCTTCCAATCCTTCATAATCCATCAAATCTTTCTCGCATCCAGCTAATAACAGCATGGGGAGTATCAGAATCCAGTGTCTTAATCTCTTCATATCTAAATAATAGTTGTGCTTCTTGCTAAAAAGGAGCGTTATACATTCGTTTGTCTTTATCACTCATTGGTTCTTTCACTTGTTTCACTGTCCGGCAACGGGATGACGTATTTGGCTAAATCCACATTCATTGTACCGGACGCTTTATCGCCGTTGGGAATGTTCACCATTCGCTGTCGTTTATAGAAAAAGAAGATCTGTCCTTCGCCTAACATCTCTTTTCGATATTCGGCGGCAAGAGCGTTGATCAGTCCGTCTTCCGTCAGCTTGAGGCTAATGCAATTGCGTGCATTTCTTAACTGATTGAAATACGAAGAGGCGTCTTCAATGGTATTCGCACACTCGGCTGCAATCAGATACATCTCGCTCAGGCGAATCATGGGAACCATGTAGTTGAGTGTTGAACTGGAGTTCACATTCTCGAACTTACGGTGATATAGAACTTCACTGCCATTATTGTTGTAAGTAGCCCAAATCTTGTAGCGATAGTCATTCTTATCATCATAGAGTTCGTCTACTCGCCCACTGTTCAGCGAACCGGCAAAGGTGAAACGGTAATTCGGTTCCAGAGTCGGAATAAACAGTTCGCTTTGGATATCTTTCTCGCGCAACGAATTATAAGCGGCGAAGAGAACTTCACTGGAGAATACACGATCCGGAGCCGAAGTACTTGTTGCGGCCGAGTTCGTGACGAAGGGAAAGATAACTTTCGCCCCTTTTTGTGCTTCATCAATAACCTCATTGGCTGTTTGATAGGCTTTGGGTTTATTGCCTTCCCATAGATAGACACGAGCCAAGAGAGCTTTTGCCGCAAAGTAATTCAGTCGATATTGCCGGTTGTTTACATCGACCTCGCTGTACAAGCTTTTATCTTCTGCCAGATACGGGTCGGAAGTAGCCAGCAGATCGACAGCTACCTTTAAGTCAGCAGTTATCCGTTCCATGACTTTGGTGCCGGATAGGAGTGGAGTTACTTCCTGTTTAGAACTTGTCTGATAGGGGATTCCCGCTTTATCGAGCTCCGATGTCAACGGCCCGAAAAGACGTAGCATATCGAAATGAAGCATCGCCCTCAAAGCAATTGCTTCTCCCTTAATCATGCTTGCATACGGTTCGGTAAGGGGAGATTCGGGAGCCTCGCATTTTTCTATAATCGTATTGCAGTTCGCTATTACGTTATAGCACTTCTTCCACATTGCATCGAAGAGAGCTTTCTCGCTTGAGTCCGAATAGTCCAATATGGCAATCTTATAAAAACGGTGTGTAGACGAACCGTTGTACGTATAATACTGGCCCATAATGTCTACCGCTCCCACTGACAGGTTCTGTCCATACAGTTGGGACGTGTTCAATTCAATATATATGCCGTTTAAGGCTTTGACAAATCCCTCTTTACTATCGAATAACATCTCTTCCGAAAGACGGTCTGTGGGAGTTACGTTAATCCATGACTCGCATGAACTAAGTGAGAAGAGGATGATTGCCAATGCATATTTTAAGATCGATTTCTCTTTTTTCATACATTAATTAGAATTGTGCTCCTGTTTGAAAGGAGCCTGTTAAACTAAAAATAGATCAATTGTATAGAATGAATTCCGATGTGTTTAGAATCTTAGCCCTAAAGACATGGATACCGAGCGAGCGAACGGATAGTCGATACCACGTTCCTCTTTAACGGTTGAAACCCGGAAGAAATCGTTCATATACGCACGTACGGTTATGGATGAGGCTCCTATTCTTTGCAGCCATGAAGCTTGAGTCTCGTAACCAATGGAGACACTTTCACCGGACAGAATATTATTGTCGGATACAAAGCGAGAAGATATCGGTGTGGAACTTGACGTGGAGATTGCTTTAAACTTGGCAATATCACCCGGTTGTTTCCAACGATCATACAGTGCTCGTTTGTCTTGGTTGTAGTGAGCCGACTCTACCGAGATGTTTTCCACCTTATTGTATAGCGCGCTCATAAATATCTGTCCACCTACCCGATAACGCAAATTGACTGAGGCCGAGAAACCCTTGTAATAGAAAGAAGTTCCGATGATACCTTCTACATCCGGTTCTGTATTACCTACCACAACTTCATCATCGTAGCTATGGGTGAACGTCTGCGTTCCATCTTTCCGGATGAATATTTCACGTCCGGTTGCCGCATCAATTCCGGCAGAACGTACAGCCCATAAGTCAGAAGGGCTACCCCCGTCATAATAACGTATCAGATTCTTCGATCTATTCAATTCGTTGAACTGAGAGAGGTACTGGCTTACATTCCGGTATTCGGAGTGGAGATGGCGTAGTGTGGTATTCACCGACCACATTAACTCTCTTTTCTTGAAGATCTGATAGTTGGCTACAAGGGTATAGCCGGTGGTCAACTGTCCGCCCACATTGGTTGGAATGGAAGTCGATCCGGTAGAGGGTGGCAAGTTCATGTACACCAATAGAGGATCGGTCTTTTTGGAAAAGTAGTCGACGTTAAACCGTAGGCGGTTGTCCAACACGACTAAGTCGAAACCAATGTTACGATCCAGCGTCTTTTGCCATTTGAGGTCGGAATTACCGAAAGTCTTGATAATGGTACTTACTCCCCATGGATTGATGTGATGATTGTTATACTCATAAATCTTCATCGAAATATAGTCGTTGAAATTCTGGTTTCCCGGGTTACCGATAGAGCCTCTGATCTTTAAGATGTCGATCCATTTGAGATTCTTCATGAACGCTTCATTGTGAAGATTCCATCCCAAACCAACCGACCACGTATTGGTGAACAGTTTGTTGACTCCAAATACGGAAGCACCATCCGCACGCCAGCTGACATCGAGCAAATAGCGGTTATCAAATGAATAACTGGCATTGAGATAATAACTGGCCGTGCGGCGTTTGATCTCTTGATAAACCCGTTGGCTGATGTCATAATCCTGCGCAAACAGTGGATTGCTGAACTCGTCGTCGATGAAACCCTGCATGGCGTATTGCCCCAGGTTATACGAAGTCTGAGCCAAGCGTATACCCGCCACAGCGTTTACCTGATGGAATTTACCAAGCAATTTGCCATAGGTTGCGCTAAGATCCAAGTCATAGTTCCACGTATTCTTATTCGATTCGGTGTAGAGGCCTTTCTCATCGTCTTCCTTACCTATGTACTCCACGTTGTAAGGCGAAGAAAACTTTTTAAGCTGCTCATTGGCTTTAGTCAAACCTATTTTAGCTCGAATACGAAGTTCGTCAATCGCTCTCCAATCCGCTTCAAAGTTATTGGTGAAACCATACTCCGCGGTTGTATTGAAGTTGTTATTGCTCAAATCATAAAATGGACTATATACATTGATATACTTTACGGCAAAGGTGTTTATGTCCAAGTAAGAAAATGATTCAAGCACCTTAATGGGATCTCCGTTCTCATCCGTTTTGCGAAAGAAAGGGTTTGTTTGAGCGAACCGGGAGAAAGGTACACTTTCGTGTGCCGCTTTCGTATAATTAATGTTCAGATTGTTGGTAAAGGCCATACGTCCTTTGCGATAGATAAGCCGAACATTTCCATTGATGAGGTCGCGGTCGGACCCTTTCATAACGCCTTCTGTTTTCCCGTAGTTAACTCCAACACCGTAGCGCAAGGTCTTATCTCCTCCTTCCAAAAATACATTATGGCGATGAGAGACAGCAAAGCGGAGTGGTTCATTCATCCAATAGGTGTCGACTCCCCTGCGGATCTCTGCCAACCGACTGTTGTATAGCTGTTCCTGCTGTAAGCTACCGATGTGTCCGTCCGCGCTATTTAAACTGCCATATACTCCCGAGAGTAATTCAAATTGGATTTTCTCTTCTGCATTCATCAGGTTATAGTCTGATAAGTCGGCGAATGTAAGATTCAAATTGCCGTTGTAGTTTATCCTGAGTTCTCCGGCTTTAGGAGCTTTTGTTTCAACTACTACCACACCATTGGCAGCCTTTGAACCATAAATTGCCGTAGCGGCCGCGTCTTTTAGAACCGTTATGTTCTGGATGCGGTCCATGCTGAGGTCACTGATAGTAGCTAGTGACGATTCGAAGCCATCCAAGATGAAGAGCGGCTGATTGGGGTCTGTGCCATATTCTTCACTCAAGCCGATAACGCTGGTTTTACCTCGGATCTCAATGTTTAAGGCCTGGTTCGGGTTCGATCCCATCGTGGTGTTTTCGATGATGGCAAAGGAAGGATCCAGCGTTTTTAGGCTTTCCAGAATATTCCCGTTGCCAACCATCTTCAACTCCTTTTCTGAGAAAGTAGTGGAAGAGCCGGTAAAACTCTCTTTCTTGCGTGTGAAAATACCGGTTACAACCACCTCATCTACTGATTTCACCGTTTCACTCATTCGAACTGTCAGGTTCCTGCCGGCCGTCGCTTGCATTTCAACTGTCTCTTTCCCTATGAAGGAGAAAGTCAAAGCAGTTGTTTGATCTTTCCCGCTAGGAATAGAAAACTGCCCGTCCATATCAGTCAGTGCTCCCAGATTTTGTACGCCTTTCACACGCACGTTGACTCCGGGAAGTGGATCATTGTTTTCATCCACAACCTGCCCCGTGATGTTTGCCTCTCTTCGTTTGGCGTTTTCTTTGTTTTGAAAGATATGGATGTACTGTCTGTCTACCGAGTAGTTAAGTTGCTTACCTTCGATCAATCTTCGTACAGCTTCTACTGCCGTGGCATTGCGTATAGAAGCGCTTACCTTAATTGTTTGGAGTTCATTGTAACTGAAGATAATCTTATAGCCCGACTGCTTCTCTACCTTTTTTAAAGCGTCCGTCAGCTTTTCATTTACACACTCCAATGTGACTTTCTTTTCTTGTGCTCCCACTTCCAAAAAAGGAATACACAACAACATAAACAGGGCGGCATATTTTAGTAGTCCGTCTCTCTTCTTGTGTTTAAACCTTGCCATTAATTGCTCCATAAGTACGATGTGTTAGTTGATAACAAAAAAACATAAATAGTACGTAAACGGGAACAGATCGGGCACTTGTTCGCGGAATATTTTCTCAAAAAGATAACTAAACCTTATTTATTAGTGCTTATTTAATATGTTATTTGGCTTCAGCCTGTCGATGTGATATGCCCCGTGTATATACCTTTTTTTGGATAAGAAGAGCTCTTTTTGCATACTTAAACAGAAGAGTACATAATTCTCGTTATAATTACCCGTGCCACCGTGATGGCACGGGTGTGCCATCGCATTTGCACAGTTGTGCCATCGCGGTGGCACAACTGTGACAGTACGATTATACAGTCTGGCACAGGAAGAAATACACGATAGAAAGGCATTATCCAAAACATTCTCTTCAACTAAATGGCGGAAGAGCCTTATGGCATTCGAACTGGATCGATTCTTCGGCAGAAAGGCAAAAGCTTATTTACGAGTTGGCGTCGGTTTGATTGGGTATGTTGTCCGGAGTATTTGTTTCTTCCGCTTTCTCCCCCTCTTCTTCTCCGTATTCTTCCATCTCCTCTTCTTCCTCTTCATGAGCAAAAGGATCTGGCTTTTGTGGTCCGTATTGGGAAAAAGCGAAAGCGCAAAGGGTACCCATGATCGCGCCTCCAAGATGTCCTTCCCAAGATATATTAGAAGGAGAGAAGTAGGGGATCATACGCCATACCAGACTTCCATATAAAAAGGTTACTAAAAGGGAAATGGCAATGAGAGGCACATGTTTGCGTAGTATGCCGCTGAAAAATAAGAAGAAAGCCAGGCCATAGATGATTCCGCTGGCTCCGATATGCCATCCCGGTTTGCCAATAAAAAAGACAAAAAGTCCTTCTCCTATCCAGATTATAAAAAAGATAACCGGGGCGATACTTCTGTAAAAATTAAAGAGACACCATGAAAGGAAAAATAAGGGAAGAGTATTGGCAAATAAATGACTAAAACCACTGTGTATCATCGGGCTGGTCAGAATACCTATAATCCCTTTCTTTTCCCGTGGGTATATACCGACATGAGAGAAGTCCCAATCCATCCCTATCTCTAGTGTTTTGATCACATATAAGGTAAAAATAAAAAACAAAGGCCACATCGATGCCAAAACTATTCGTTGAAAATCTTTCCTCATTTTGTAGTATCTATGCATATTTGATACAATACTACGAATATTCGCATAAAAATGAAAAATAAAAGGCTTTTTTATTTTGGTTTTTCGCTTTAATTTGTACATTTGGGGAATCATAACGTTGATATATTAGCCAATAATTAACCTTTAAATAATTGCACATCTATGAGTTATTTACGATTTGACAAGACCCTTATGACAAATCTGGAAGAATCTCTTCAAAGAGAGATTTTACGGACAAACAAAGCGGGGGCTTATCATTGTACAACGATTGTTGACTGTAACACACGCAAATATCACGGCCTGTTGGTAATTCCAATTCCCAATCTTGACGATGAAAATCATGTGATGTTATCTTCTTTGGATGAAACGGTAATTCAACACGGTGCAGAGTTTAATCTGGGATTGCATAAATATCAGGGAAACCATTTTAGTCCCAACGGACATAAATACATCCGTGAATTTGATTGTGAGCGTATCCCAGCCACAACTTATCGCGTTGGAGGTGTCGTCTTACGCAAAGAAAAGATCTTTGTTCATCATGAGAGCCGCATATTAATTCGCTATACCCTGCTTGAAGCGCATTCGGCAACGACTTTGCGTTTTCGTCCTTTTCTGGCTTTCCGGGGAGTACGTGAGTACACGCATGAAAATAATCAGGTGAACCGTGAATATCAACTCGTCGAGAATGGAATTAAAACTTGCATGTACCCAGGGTATCCTGAACTTTTCATGCAGTTGAACAAGAAGAACGAGTTCCATTTTCAACCGGATTGGTATCGAGGCATTGAATACCCGAAAGAGCAAGAGCGTGGGTATGATTTTAACGAGGATTTATATGTACCCGGATACTTTGAAGTGAATATTAAAAAAGGAGAGAGTATCGTATTCTCTGCCGGCACTTCAGAAACGTCTACACATCGATTGAAGCAGGCCTTCGATCAGGAAGTTAATGACCGAACCCCTCGGGATAGTTTCTATCACTGTTTGAAGAACTCGGCACACCAGTTCCATTATCAACAGGGAGATGATCATTATATCATCGCCGGTTATCCTTGGTTTAAGTGTCGGGCAAGAGATATGTTCATTTCCTTGCCGGGATTAACGTTAGCCCTTGATGAGGTCGATCAGTTTGAAGATGTTATGAATACTGCCGAAAAGGCAATTCGTAGCTTCATGAATAAAGATGCTATCGGATATAAAATCCGTGAGATGGATCATCCGGATGTATTGTTGTGGGCTGTATGGGCTTTGCAGCAGTATGCTAAAGAAACCTCGCGCGAGCAATGCCGTACTCGATATGGCGATCTGCTCAAAGAAATAATTGAATTTATTCGCCAGCGTAAACATGAGAACTTATTCCTTCATGAGAATGGTTTGCTTTATGCCAATGGGGCCGAGCGAGCTATTACGTGGATGAATTCGACGATTGACGGGCGCCCGGTGATTCCGAGAACCGGCTATATTGTTGAAATCAATGCTTTATGGTACAATGCGTTGAAATTTATAGCCGATCTGGTACGTGAAGAAGAAGATATTGTGCTGGCCGACGCATTAGATGCGCAAGCTGAGCTTACCGGGAAATCTTTTGTAGAAGTTTTCCGCAATGAATATGGTTATTTGCTTGATTATGTAGACGGAAATATGATGGATTGGAGCATTCGTCCGAATATGATATTTACCGTTGCTTTCGATTATTCTCCCCTAGACCGAACACAGAAAAAACAGGTGCTTGATATTGTAACCAAAGAACTGCTGACCCCGAAAGGACTTCGTACGCTTAGTCCGAAGAATGGCGGCTACAATCCGAATTATGTTGGCTCTCAACAGCAACGTGACTATGCTTACCATCAAGGTACGGCTTGGCCATGGTTAATGGGATTTTATATGGAAGCATATCTCCGCATTTATAGAATCAGTGGTTTATCATTTGTTGAACGACAACTTATCGGGCTGGAGGATGAATTAACTATTCATTGTATCGGTTCATTACCTGAGTTGTTTGATGGTAATCCTCCCTTCAGGGGGCGTGGTGCCGTGTCGTTTGCAATGAATGTGGCCGAGGTACTACGAATTCTCAAGCTACTGTCTAAATATTATTAAAAAAGAGGAGGAACGAAGATGAAAGTTTTAATGTTTGGTTGGGAGTTCCCCCCGCACATCCTGGGAGGCTTGGGTACTGCCAGCTATGGTCTGACAAAGGGAATGTCTCAACAAAGTGACTTGGATATCACTTTCTGTATCCCCAAACCTTGGGGAGATGAAGATCAGAGCTTTTTGAAGATAATCGGCATGAATAGTACTCCGGTAGTGTGGAGAGATCTGGATTGGAACTATGTTAACGACCGCGTAGGGAACTATATGGACCCACAACTCTATTATAATTTGCGCGATCATATTTATGCGGACTTTAATTATTTGGCTACTAACGATCTGGGATGCATCGAGTTTTCCGGACGTTACCCGGATAACTTGCATGAAGAAATTAATAACTATTCAATTGTTGCGGGTGTTGTAGCCCGGCAGCAGGAATTTGATATTATCCATTCACACGATTGGTTAACCTATCCGGCGGGGCTTCATGCGAAGCAGGTGTCGGGCAAACCGTTAGTTATTCATGTGCATGCTACCGACTTCGATCGTAGCCGTGGCAATGTGAATCCTACGGTATATGCCATCGAGAAGAACGGAATGGATCATGCCGATCACATCATGTGTGTGAGTGAATTGACCAGACAAACGGTGATTCATAAATATTACCAAGACCCGAAGAAGGTTTCTACTGTTCACAATGCAGTGTCGCCATTGCCACAGGAAATACAGGACATTGTTCCTCAAAAGAAAACGAATGAAAAGGTCGTTACTTTCTTGGGGCGTATTACCATGCAAAAAGGGCCTGAGTATTTTGTAGAAGCTGCCGCGATGGTATTGCACCGTACTCGTAACGTACGCTTTGTCATGGCTGGTAGTGGAGATATGATGGATCGGATGATTCGCTTGGTTGCCGAGCGGGGTATAGCCGATCGCTTCCATTTCCCCGGCTTTATGAAAGGAGATCAAGTATATGAGGTGTTGAAGGCTAGTGATGTGTATATCATGCCGTCAGTGTCTGAGCCGTTTGGAATTTCGCCGTTAGAGGCAATGCAGTGTAGTGTACCGACTATCATTTCCAAGCAATCCGGTTGTGCTGAAATTTTGGATAAATGCATCAAAACCGATTATTGGGATATTAATGCCATGGCAGACGCTATCTACTCCATTTGTACGTATCCCGCGATGTATGAATACTTGCGTGATGAAGGTAAAAAGGAAGTAGACGAGATCAAGTGGGAGAATGTTGGTTATAAAGTGCGTGGCATTTATGACGAGATTATCAATAAATATGGAAAACAATAAAAGATTATAGATTATGAGAACTATCTGTCTTTATTTTGAAATACATCAAATAATACATCTAAAACGTTATCGTTTCTTTGATATTGGCAGGGATCATTATTACTATGATGATTATGCCAATGAAACAAGTATTAATGAAGTAGCCGAACGCTCTTATATACCTGCCCTTACGACCTTAATAGAAATGGCAAAGAGCTCAGGAAATGCTTTTAAAGTCGCGTTTTCTGTTTCAGGGGTAGCATTGGAGCAACTTGAAATTCATGCCCCGGCTGTTATCGATCTGTTACATCAGTTAAACGATACCGGCTGTTGTGAGTTCTTGTGCGAGCCCTACTCGCATGGATTGTCTTCGTTGGCTAATGAAGATTGTTTTCGGGAAGAGGTGCTTCGGCAGCGGGATAAGCTGAAACAAATGTTCGGTAAGGAACCGAAAGTCTTTCGTAACTCCAGCTTAATTTATTCCGATGATATAGGTGGCTTGGTTGCCTCTATGGGCTTTAAAGGAATGCTGACGGAAGGAGCCAAGTATATTCTCGGTTGGAAGAGCCCGCATTATGTATATCATTGCAATCAGGCGCCAAGTCTCAAGCTATTGTTGAGAGATTTTAAGCTTTCGGATGATATCAGTCTGCGTTTCTCCAATTCTGAATGGGGAGAATATCCACTATTTGCCGATAAATACATAAGCTGGATTGATGCTCTTCCACAGGAAGAACAAGTAATCAACCTCTTTATGGAGTTAAGTGCATTGGGTATGGCGCAACCGCTTTCCTCCAATATCCTGGAATTCTTAAAAGCATTGCCTGCTTGTGCCAAGGCAAAAGGGATTACGTTCTCTACACCTACGGAGATAATAACCAAACTTAAATCAATATCTCCGCTTGATGTTGCTTATCCGATGTCTTGGGTGGATGAAGAAAGAGATACCAGCTGTTGGTTGGGTAACGTGATGCAACGTGAGGCATTTAATAAACTGTATAGTGTAGCCGAACGTGTTCATCTTTGCGATGACCGGCGTATTAAACAAGACTGGGATTATTTGCAAGCTAGTAATAATTTCCGTTTTATGACGACCAAAGATACGGGCATCTGGTTGAATCGCGGTATTTATGATTCTCCGTATGATGCCTTTACGAACTATATGAATATCTTGGGTGATTTTATAAAACGCGTTGATGCACTTTACCCTTTCGATGTGGATAATGAAGAACTCAATTCTCTGTTGACTACCATCAAGAATCAAGGGGAGGAGATTGCTGAATTGCAGAAAGAACTAGGTAAATGGCAACTGAAAGCTGAGAAAGCTAATTCTAAAACAAGTAAGCCGGCAAATTCTTCCGAAAAGAAGCCTGCAGCTAAGAAAGAAGTAGCATCAAAGAAGAAAAAAGAAGAGGCTAAGAAGCCACTTCCTCGTTCAAAAAAGGCCACTGTATAAATATCAAATAACTGTGCGATAGCAATGAGAGGAAATCTTTTAGAAGGTTTCCTCTCATTGTATGGTTACCTTACCTATAAGGATCGGATTTTGGATTTGGTTGTTCGGAACTATGCAACCCACTAAATAAAATAAGGAGTAGCTAGATAGCTACTCCTTATTTTTGATATGAAGTGATTACGTTATTTGTTTACCGGTCAAAATGGGTAGATGTAACTTCCATTTTAATGTTGTTGAAAGATTGGTCATTCTTCTTTCCGCCTTTCAAGCGTACATAACCTGGTTTCAAGTCATGTTGGATGCTAATGATATTACTGTTGGTTGAAGTTGTTGAGTCATAGGTTAAAAGAACCGGAATCAGCAATACTTTATCCCATCCGCTCTCTTTTTTCCAGTCTTCGAGGTTAGTAACCGTAACGGTGGTATTATCATCACGCGTAATTGTGATAGGACCTTTTTCAAGATCTTGAATAGCTTTATTCTTCTCTGCAATACATGCGTTGATTAGCTTGGTGATATTGCTAAATGTATATTGATTGGAAGAATTGGCCGTAAGGAAAGACGATATTCCATCATGGAGTTGATTCTTCTTAAAGAATGAATCTTTTATTTGTTTGCGAATCAGCATTACATTGGTTGGAATAGACATTCCGAATTTCTTGTCGCTATCTTGATTGTAGTTGCTAAATGCCAGCTTCACTGCATTCAATGTATCTCCAAGTAGTTTGCTTTCGATCTTATCAATAGGGAGAGTAGCTTCAGTGAAAATTCCCGATGGAGTTTTCAGGTATGTACAATTAAGACTATTATTGATCAAGTCATTGATAGCATTCTCATCATTCTCAAGGCTGTTTGCTTGAATAACTTCTCGGGTAGACAAGAATGTACGGTATGTATAGTAGGTTGAGTCTTTGTATGTCAGATCTCCTTCTTCTTTTACTTTCTTTTTCAACTTAAGTCCGGTGATACTATCAGTTGCATAGCATTTATAAACGACATTCATTTGGACTTGATTGACATAAAGGATTGTACCATCTCCATAGTCACTCTCTACGTATAAGCCTTTGAATGAATCCCCAAAGTGTTTATATAAGTCTTTGCCATAATCTCTGGAAGCCTTTAATATGGTTCCTCCCACTCTTTCGGCTATCTGGCTTTTGAGATTAACACGTATGTTGGGTGAATAACTGCTACTGTTGCGGAGCGAGTCTTTAATAGACATATCAACGGCTGTATAAGCTTTTGTGCCTAAAAGGCCGGTGCTCTTATTGCAATAGTTAGTCGGATCAATGCTCGTTAAATACGCATCAGGAGTTGATAACTTTTTATTCAGTTCATAAAGGCTGAGTCGGCATGCTGTTAATGAATCGCCAAAATAGCCATTGTATAGCATGTAAACCTCTACGGTATGTATGTTACCTATTATTTTACCATTGCTGTCTTTAATAAAGGTTACGTCTTTGTTATCCTCCGATTCATCACCAACCATAACACCGGTTGCTTTGCTTGGATTGCCATTTGAACTCTGAGTAACGGTATAGACTGCCGGGAATGTTAATCCTTCCGGACAGTTCAGGCCTGCCATAAAGCCGGCTTTGTAAGTACCGAAAGTTGGATCGGTGAATTTACCTACATATCCGATGTTTGTCTTGGCATATATACTTCCGGCGAGGACAGACTCTGTAGTTACATCAAATGTAGACAGTTGTCCTTTTATTCCTTGGTCTCCGCCAGGAAAGAGTCCTAGCCCCAATCCGGCTGTGTTATCGTCACATCCGAAAAAGGATACTGTCAGTAAAGCTATCAATGCATATTTTAGTTTCATGATTGATTGATGGGTCTTGATTTGTTTACTCTTCTTTATTTTCGCCAGCTTCCCATACTCGGTCATAGAAGTCATTACAAGCATCCGCATAATTATCCGGTTGTTGATAATCGAGTACTAGTTTACCGGATTGGCGTGCATATTCTATGATAGATTGGTCAGCGTTTTCGCTATTTTGTATTACTCCGTCCGAGTAATCGACACCTAGTTTGCATAGAGTGGCATAGTTAAATGGTTCTTGCAGTTCAGGTAAGTCTTTTTTGGTAATGCCTTTGAGCATCAGCTTATTTTCAAAGCCTTCGCTGAAGGAGCTTTTGAAATCATCTTCGTATACGGAAAATACCACTTTTGCATTGCGGAAAGATGGTTCGTCTTTATACGCTTTTTTAATATAAAGCGGGGCCAATGCAGTCATCCAGCCGTGGCAGTGGATAACATCCGGACACCAACGAAGCTTCTTCACGGTCTCCAATACACCACGTGCGTAGAAAATAGCACGGTTGTCATTGTCGTCATATTCTACGCCGTCTTCATCGGTTGTTTGCAAGCGGTTTTGAAAATAGTCATCATTGTCGATAAAGTATACTTGCATACGTGCTGACTGTATAGAGGCAACTTTGATGATGAGGGGATGATCGGTATCGTCAATAATCAGATTCATACCGGAGAGACGAATTACTTCATGCAATTGGTTTCTGCGTTCATTAATGTTTCCCCACTTGGGCATGAAGGTTCTAATTTCACGACCTTTTTCTTGGATAGCCTGTGGTAGGTTTCTACCTATATCGGCCATTTCGGATGCTGAAACGTAAGGTGTAATCTCTTGTGTAATAAATAAAACTTTATTCGCCTTTGTCATAATAACAATCGTTCTCTGATAATATTCTGCAAAGATAGCAAAAAAAAGGAACTTTAAACAGCTTATTCTTTCTTTATGTGGCAAATATTAGTTTATTTTGCAGAGTTTTTGCAAACGACTGAAACATTAATCGAATAGAAAAAATGAAAGTTATACACACTATCAAGGACTTGCAGACCGAGTTGTCGAGCCTAAGAGCCCAAGGTAAGAAGGTGGGGTTGGTGCCCACAATGGGGGCTTTACATAGTGGACATGGGTCATTGGTGAAGCGTAGTGTAAGTGAAAATGGTGTTACTGTAGTGAGTATTTTTGTTAATCCCACTCAATTTAACGATAAAAATGATTTAGCTAAATATCCGCGTACTGTGGAGGCAGATTGTGTCTTATTGGAGAATTGTGGCGCTGCATTTGCGTTTGTTCCTTCGGTGGAAGAGATGTATCCGCAGCCGGATAATCGCCAGTTTAGCTATGCACCTCTGGATACTGTGATGGAGGGAGCATTCCGTCCGGGGCATTTTAACGGAGTATGCCAGATTGTTAGTAAGCTTTTTGATGCGGTGCAACCCGATCGGGCTTATTTTGGCGAAAAAGATTTCCAACAGTTAGCTATTATCCGGGAGATGGTTCGCCAGATGAAGTACAACATCGAAATCGTGGGATGTTCCATCGTACGTGAAGAAGACGGACTGGCGCTGAGTAGCCGTAATAAGCGTTTATCTGACGTGGAACGCGAAAATGCACTGAATATTTCCCGCATTTTATTTAAAAGTCGTAACTTTGCAGCGTCTCACACAGTAAGTGAGACTCAACAAATGGTGGAAAGTGCCATTGCAGATGCGCCAGGACTACGTTTGGAGTATTTCGAGATAGTAGATGGTGATACACTGCAAGAGATTAGCGACTGGGAAGAGACCTCGTATGTGGTAGGCTGTATAACAGCTTTTTGCGGTGAGGTTCGACTCATTGATAACATTAAATATAAGTTCTAAATTTTAAAAAAAAGACGAAACCCTTATGATGATAGAAGTGTTGAAGTCGAAAATTCATTGTGCTCGCGTTACAGAAGCGAACCTGAATTATATGGGTAGCATCACGATCGACGAAGACTTGTTGGATGCTGCTAATATGATTCCCGGTGAAAAAGTGTACATTGCTGACAATAATAATGGTGAGCGTTTTGAAACTTACATTATTAAAGGTGAGCGGGGTTCAGGTAAGATTTGCTTGAACGGTGCAGCTGCGCGTAAAGTGCAACCGGATGATATTATTATTATTATGTCATACGCATTAATGGATTTTGAAGAGGCTAAGTCGTTTAAACCGACTCTTGTTTTTCCCGATCCGACCACGAACACCGTAGTCGAGTAAAAAAGAATTTAATCTTTTACAATAATGAAAGAATCCTTGATCGTATCTTAATCAAGGATTCTTTTTGTTTTCCGGCTCGATCGACAAATTCTGTCTGCCGAGGGGATTTGCTTTTTCTTTAAATTGTTTCATTCTCCTTCGTGTTGAAGGAAGATAATATAAAAAAGGACAGCTTTTACCGAAAGACGATTCGGGTATAGAGAGCTGTCCTTCTTGTAATTTGTTTTTAGTTCTGTAATTGCTCGTGCATTGAAGCAGCCGCTTTCCGACCGTCTCCCATGGCTAGAATAACCGTAGCACCACCGCGAACGATGTCTCCACCGGCATAAATCATGGGGATTGACGATTGCATGTTTTCATCTACAGTGATGGTTCCCCGGCGACCGACTTCCAAACCTTTGATCGAACTCGGAACAATTGGGTTGGGAGATACGCCAACGCTGACAATTGCTAAGTCGATATCAATCGTTTCGGTTGCTCCCGGAATAGCTATCGGGCTACGACGTCCCGACTCATCAGGCTCTCCCAATTCCATCTTCTGGAGAATGACTTGTTTGACACGTCCCAGTTCGTCAGCCAAGTATTCAATTGGATTGTGCAACGTCAGGAATTCGATACCTTCTTCTTTGGCATGTTTCACTTCCTCAAGACGTGCAGGCATTTCTTCTTCCGAACGACGATAAACAATCATGGCACGTTCGGCACCCAGGCGTCTGGCGGTACGGACAGAGTCCATTGCGGTGTTACCACCACCGATTACCGCTACTCGTTTACCCAGTGTAACCGGAGTATCGGAATCTTCGCTGGCTGCGTCCATCAGGTTGACACGAGTCAAGTACTCGTTGGAAGACATGATGTTGATTGAATTCTCTCCCGGAATATTCATGAAGTTAGGCAATCCGGCACCGGAGGCCACGAATACGCCTTTGAATCCTTCTTCTTTCAGATCGTCTACGCTAATCGTTTTTCCGACAATACAGTCTTTGATAAACTCGACACCCATCTTCGACAGGTTATCGATTTCAACATCGACAATGTTGTTCGGCAGACGGAATTCAGGAATACCGTATTTTAGCACTCCGCCGATTTCATGCAACGCTTCAAATACGGTTACGTTGTATCCGTATTTAGCCATGTCACCGGCAAAAGCCAGTCCGGCTGGACCCGAACCGATAACTGCTATTTTGATGTTGTTCTTCTCAGCGATAACCGGAACCGAAATTTGTCCGCTCTCGCGTTCGTAATCGGCTGCGAAGCGTTCCAAGTGTCCAATGGCCACCGCTTCTTCGTTCATCTTGAGGTGGATACATTTTGATTCGCATTGTTTCTCTTGGGGGCAAACACGACCGCATACAGCCGGAAGGGCGCTTGTTTCTTTCAGCGTTTTGGCAGCTTCGAGAAATTCGCCGCGCTCTATGTATTTAACGAACCGGGGGATATCGATACCTACCGGACATCCTTCCATACATCCCGGGTTGGCACAGTCCAAACAGCGCTTGGCTTCTGTAACAGCTTGTTCGGCTGTCAGTCCCTGGTTAACCTCTTCTTTCTTGCTGTGAGAACGGTATTCGGGATCAAGTTCATTCATTTCTACCCGAGGGATAGTCGTGCGCTCTTTCGCTTTCATAGCTTTGCGTAGTTCGAGACGCCAAGGCGCATTGCGCGTTTTATCGTCTATCTCTTTAGTTGCTTCACATTCGGGTTGAAGCTTACTCATTTGTTCGCGTTCGATGCTTTTGAATGCGCCCATACGTTTGAGCATCTCATCAAAATCGACCTGATGACCGTCGAATTCGGGACCGTCTACGCAGACGAATCGGGTTTTTCCTCCTACGGTGATGCGGCAAGCACCACACATTCCTGTGCCGTCCACCATGATGGTGTTTAGCGACACGTCGGTAGGTATTTCATATTTCTTGGTTAATAAGCAGACAAACTTCATCATGATGGCGGGGCCAATGGCGAAGCATCTATTTACTTTTTCGCGTTTAATCACTTCTTCTACTCCTTCGGTAACCAAACCTTTGCGTCCGTACGAACCATCATCGGTCATGACAATTACCTCGTCAGAGCTTTCGCGTATCTCTTTTTCCAGGATAATCAAATCTTTGCTTCGTCCGGCTAATACCGTGATGACCCGGTTACCGGCAGCTTTTAAAGCTTGTACGATCGGGAGCATCGGGGCAACACCTACACCACCACCGGCACATACCACAGTACCGTAGTTCTCGATGTGAGTTGCTTGTCCCAACGGACCGACTACATCGGTGATATAATCACCTTCATTTAGTTCGCACAGGCGCGTGGAGGAGAGTCCTACTTCCTGTACAACCAGTGTGATAGTGCCTTTTTGGATATTAGAACCGGCTATAGTCAAAGGCATACGCTCCCCTTTTTCGCCTACACGTACAATCACAAAGTGACCGGCTCTACGTGACTTGGCAATCAATGGAGCTTCAATTTCTAGTTTAAACACTTTTTCCGAAAAGCGTTTCTTTGCTAATGATTTTGTTCATCTTTATTTTGTTGGAATTATTACGTAACAAGTATCAGATTGATATTATTTGAGCAAAGATACAGCAAATTTGGAAAAACAAAAAAGAAAGCCACTCTTTTATTGAGTGGCTTTCGGAATATTGAAGTGTTAATATTTAGTCGATTATGTCGAATCCGCAATAAGGGACCAAGGCTTTTGGGATTCGGATGCCTTCGGGCGTTTGATTGTTTTCGAGCAGTGCGGCAACAATACGTGGCAATGCCAACGCAGAGCCGTTGAGTGTGTGGCAGAGTTCTGTTTTCTTTTCTCCGCTGCGATAGCGACATTTCAAGCGGTTGGCTTGGTAGGTGTCGAAGTTAGAGACTGAGCTAACTTCCAACCAGCGCTGTTGTGCTTCAGAGTATACCTCAAAGTCGAAGCAGAGTGCTGCGGTGAAACTCATGTCGCCACCACATAGGCGGAGAATGCGATACGGAAGTTCCAACTTTTGCAGTAAGCCTTCCACATGATCGAGCATTTCCTGATGAGATTGCTGAGAGTTCTCCGGTTTATCGATACGAACCAATTCCACTTTGGAGAATTCGTGCAGACGATTTAAACCACGCACATCTTTGCCATACGATCCGGCTTCACGACGGAAGCATTGCGTATATGCACAGTTCTTGATCGGTAGTTGCTTCTCGTCCAGAATTACGTCCCGGTAAATATTGGTCACGGGTACTTCGGCAGTTGGGATCAGGTATAAATCGTCCACCTCGCAATGGTACATTTGTCCTTCCTTATCAGGTAGTTGTCCCGTTCCGTAACCGGAAGCGGCATTGACAACCGTAGGAGGCATGATTTCAAGATACCCTGATTTGCGTGCCTCTTCCAGAAAGAAGTTAATCAGTGCACGTTGTAATTGCGCGCCTTTTCCTTTATATACCGGAAAACCGGCTCCGGTGATCTTGACTCCTAAGTCGAAATCAATCAGATCATATTTCTTGGTTAGTTCCCAATGGGGAAGGGCGTCTTTAGGAAGTTCGGTTTCCATTCCACCCATTTTCTCTACTACATTGTCCTCGGCATTCGTACCTTCGGGAACGCTTTCGTAGGGTATATTGGGAATTGTGTAAAGTAGATTCTGCAACTCGGTAGCTGCTTCTGTCATGGCAGCATCCAACTCTTTATTGACCTCTTTCAGTTCGGTAACTTGGGCACGGGCAGCTTCCGCTTCTTCTTTCTTGCCTTCTTTCATAAATTGACCGATCGTGCGCGAAAGTGAGTTTACCTCTGCCAGATTGTTATCTAATTGATTTTGTGCACTACGTCTTTTGTCGTTGAAAGCGATAACTTCATCAATCGTTTCTTTAGCATTCTTGAAATGCTTCTTTTCCAGTCCGCGGAGTACCGCCTCTGTATCGTCTGTAATCTGTTTAATGGTCAGCATATCTATACTTTTTATGTACTTTCTTTTTGCGATCACAAAGATAAGGAAAAAACGAACAATCCGTAAAAATAAGGGCATATAATTGCGGGTGCCCGATAAGGCCCATGTATGCACATGGGTGCAAGTAAACCCTGTTTCGGCACGAATTGAAGCATCCAATTGACTGGAATCAACCGTTCAATTGAAGTAAGTTGAATACTTGTTTTAGGTAAGTCGAGTCTTTGATTCAACTAACTCGATCTGTTGGAACTAGTTAACTGATTTTTAAGTTGTTAATACCTACATGCTAGGTTGTTAATGCTTGAGAGTTTGATTCTCTTGAACTGAGCGCATAATTATAGAGAATAGGGAAACTAATTAAAAAGAGCCTGATCTTTTAAAAAAACATCAGGCTCTTTCAATGAAAAGATCAGGCTCTTTTTAAAAAACATCGAGATCTTTTTTGGGGAAGAATTCGATGTGGAGTTTGGTTTCTTTTGTGTTTTAGTAATCTTCTCTCTTCCTCCTACATGCAAGAAAAAATATTTTATCTCTCATGGTCTCATTGTTTGTGTGTTAAGTGTCAGATAATCAAAATGATAAAGAATGAGAGATACTTTTGAAAACTGGTATCTCTCATCATTTTCTCGTATTTTTGCCTCTTTTTTGGCTTATCTCTCATTCATTTTGAGGGATCTCTCATTCTTTTTTGAGTACTGCTTAAGTTTCGACTCTTTTGCACCCCGTACCATATCCATGCAGCTATTCTGTGTCTATGTTTTCATTTTTGGAGCTTGAGAGAAGTACTTTGCATAATGATACAACACGCTTATGACTGAATCACTTTTTTGTGTATTGTTCAGTATATCAATTGATTACAATGCGCCTTCTTTTTCTCGATCCTTTTATTCTGAGGAGTGATAGCTATTGTTTGCTTCCCCCAAAAACAGAGTTTTCATTTCACCAAATAACTCTATTTAAGAACCGTATCGTGCGCAACTATTCGTGGATTTAAGTAGTCTTTCTTTATGTTTATTCCCTTCTATTTCCTGTTGCACATATTGTGCGACGGCTGTTCCATAGTATGTGCGACAGGTGTTCCACAATATGTGAGTCAGCTGTTCCACAGTTGTGGAACAGGAAATATTATGGGCAAAGATGCCTTTTACTAGGTGTTTGCGGCTATCTGCCGGGATATTTTGCCAAGTACACAGTCTTCGGAAATCGGTATTATCTGTTGAAAAGATCAGTATCAGAAAAGAAGGCGCAATATATTGAATTGTCAATCAGTCTTTTATGGGAAAAAGTGACTATGACATGATGTGTTCTTACATGTTGTCACACTCCTAATTTCTGTATTTTACTAGTCAGTCTGTCTATAGATGCAGTCTATCCGCTGGAGTTCACATTGATCGGAGTTAGGGGAGAACCCTTTTTATGATAAGTAATGGGGTGTGGCGTGGTTATATATAAAAAAGCGGAGATATAATCACATGGATTACATCTCCGCTTTTAATTTATTCAGTTGTGCTATTATGCTTCTTCAGATGCAGGAATAACAGAAACATATCTTCTGTCTTCTTTACCTACTTTAAAGCTAACTGTACCATCTACTAAAGCGAAAAGAGTGTGGTCTTTACCCATACCCATGTTGTCACCTGGGTGGAATTCAGTACCTCTTTGACGAATGATAATGTTGCCTGCTTTGCAAACTTCGCCACCAAATATCTTAACGCCTAATCTTTTACTTTGCGATTCGCGGCCGTTCTTAGAACTACCGACACCTTTTTTATGTGCCATTTCTTCTTACTTTTTAAAATTGATTAAGCTACTACTTCTGTAATTGTTAACTCAGTGAACTGTTGACGGTGACCGTTCAGTTTTCTGTGACCTTTTCTTCTTTTCTTGTGGAAAACCAAGACTTTGTCGCCTTTAACCAAGTTTGATACTACTTGGCAAACCACTTTCGCGCCTTCTACGGTCGGAGCACCTACAGTAATGTTACCGTCTTTGTCTACCAATAGAACTTTGTCGAATTCTACAGTTACACCGTTTTCTGCACCTGCGATGTGGTGAACGAACAATTTTTTGCCAGCTTCTGCTTTAAACTGCTGACCGTTAATTTCTACAATTGCGTACATCTTATATATAATGTATAAGTTAGCTCCGGCAGGTGGTCTTTAATCACTTAAAGGACTCTTTATCGAACCTGTTGCGGAATAATCGGGCACAAAATTACAGTTTTTATTTATCACATACAAATGTTTCTTCGCTTTTTTGTTGCTGAAATAGAACGTATTCGGTCTCTTTGACTGCGTTTTTGTTTTATTTGCACGGTTTGTCGAGAATATACCGCTAACTTGAGTTTGTTGAGCAAGCGCTTTATAGATGCAGCAGTATCCCGTTTTATTTGATCGGCTCCACTGTGTACCCACGTAACTTCAATAGATTCAATAATCCTTTATCTCCCGGCAAATGTAAAGCGCCGACTGCAACGAAAGTAGGAGCTTCTTTCATGATAACATCTAACTTTTTCACCCACGCCTGATTTCGTTTATCATTCATGGCGGCTTCTTCTTCCGGCAATGGGTCACAGGAGTCATTATTCCGTTCCCGGCTTATCAGGAGTATTTTGTCCAAATCCTGTTTCATATACGCTTCCGTTGCAACTCTGAGTTGCTCTACCTCGGCGTCGATATTTTTGAGTGTGCACATTAATAATTGAGCTTGCCGGGTGAGGGAAGTGCTATTGTATAACAGATTAAATTGAAATTCGGGTGTTTCAAGTCCTTCCACTTTCTTACCTTCCCGCAATGCTTCGGTCTGAAAGTAGGTGTCTAATTGTTCTTGTGGGTTGAAGCCCCCGATATGTTTTACGTAGGCCATTACTACGATGTTGTTTTGCAGAGCAGCGGGCTTGAGCTTGGGAACGACTGCCAGATCCAACCGTAGGTTCTCTTTGCTGAATTTGTTAACCAGTTCATATTCTTCCGCGCCCAAGAGTGATTGCAGTGTCGTATCGCTTTGAATCATCATCTGTTGCTGCATCTTTTGCATGGTTGTGGCGGACTGAATATCCGAGATTTTCAACTCACCATATACTTGACGAGTCGCTTTTAACGCTTCCGGCAAACCGGCAATGCTATCTTTGATGCTAAGTGGAGCCAGGTGATGTGTACCGATAATGTATGAGGGGCTTTGCAGTCCGTTACCCGATACTTTCCAAAGGATTTGTGCATGTGCGCTTAAAGCAATGCACACAAAAAGAATTGTTCCTACAAATGTTTTCATACCTGAATTTATTTATGCCGGAATCGTTAGCGGAGCCTTCCGCCGGATATCCAGTGTTGTGTGTAATAACGTTCGCTGAGGTTGCTGATAATAACGCCACTGCTGGTGCTGGCATGGATGAATTTGCCGTCTTTGAGGTAGATACCGACGTGGGCGGGCTTCCTACCGGACTGATTGCTGGTGAAAAAGACCAAATCACCTTCGCGTAGATTGCGTTTGGGTACTTTGCTACTTTCGTTTTTCTGTTCGTCTGTGCTGCGGGATAGTGAGGTGCGGTATACCTTTTTATAAAGTTGGGTGGTCAGACCGGAGCAGTCGGTTCCTCTTTTAGAATCACCTCCGGGCCGGTAGGGGGTACCGATCCATTCGGATGCTTCTACATATAGTTTGTGGTTGTCTTCTAAGTTGATATCCATGCCCAAGCGCACAGATGCCCGGGCTATTGCTTTGTAATCGAGACGTGGAGCAGTGGTGCGGCAGGAGCTGAAACTGATAGCGATTCCTACCAATACAACGAGCTGTATCGCATACTTTCTGATCATTTTTTCATTCGGTTATATTAAAGTAATCTTCTAATTCTTTTTCCGCTGAATTGTTTTCATTGACAATGTCGCGCAGGAGTATCCCGTTTTCTAGTAGAGCAATGCGTGGGCACACATCTATTGTATGGTTAAGGTTGTGACTGGAAATGATGACCGTAGCCTGATGCTCTTCGTTGTACTTCTTAAGCAAGTTCTTGATAACGGACTGCGAACTGGGGTCGAGGAAATTGAACGGTTCGTCCAGAATCAGTAATTGCGGATGATGAAGCATGGCCGAAATAATCCCAATCTTTTGTTTGTTCCCGGCAGAGAAGTTGCGGATGAGCTTTTTAAGTCCGATCACTTCGCCATTCATGAAGCGTCCGAAGGTTAGAAGCCTTTCATCGACCTCTTCTTTTTTCAAGCCATACATCTTTCCGATAAAGTAGAAGTACTCTTCGGGCGTGAGGTAGTCGATCAGGAATCCGTCGTCGATGAAAGCGCCGGTGAACTTTTTCCAGTCCTCATTCTGGCTGACATCGATACCTTGAATAACAACCTGGCCTTCGTCTGTTTTCAGCAAGTCCAGCATTAATCGGAAAAGAGTGGTTTTACCGGCACCATTATTACCAACCAGCCCAAGCATTTCGCCTTGGTTGATTTCATAGTGTGCAATGTCTACGGCTGTTTTTTCGCCGAATTTCTTTAAAAGTTTATCAATGATAATCACAGGTTCTGTTTTTTAAAGGTTAATCACTCTATATCTTACTGACGCTGTCTCGGAAACCTTCCATGTTTGCATATCGCCGGCTCATAAAGCGTCGGTATACATTCTGTATCCATAACGGTGAAGTCAGGGTAAAGCCCAGTCCGACTGACAACAAGATGATGTAAGTTATTGTTTCCCCTAATAGGGCATTCAATGTACTGAACAGAATGAGCGGTATACCGAAGGCACCAAAGTTGATAAGCATTTGGAGTCCACTGTTCGATTGGCGACCGGTTACTTTCTCATTCAGGCTACGGTTTGTTTGTTGTATACCGCCAGTTGAAAGAAACAAAAATAAATAAAACCAATGGTATAGAAAAACCAGGCGAAAGCGCCCAATAGTGTGAGTTTACCCATCACAATGGCCGGAATCATTAAGACGAACGGAATGATTTCGCCAATTGAATATATATAGTATTTTGCCTTCAATAAATTGAAGATCGATTCTTTTCGAGACATTAGGCCGTCGATATAGTTCCCCTCGAAAGACATAATCTGTGATAGGATGATCATACCGAAAACGGCAAAGTTGTATACACATATAAATGAGGTCATAAAGCGCCCGTCGTATACAGTCGAGAAACTGAGTATACTTGAAAAGGCGAGGACCACAATCGCTACACTTCTCAACGCACCTTTACAACGGCGGTTGCGTAGCAGCATTTTTAATTCCAGGCGCATGTATTCGCCTATTTCTCCATAACGTTCGAAAAACTTATATTCCGAAACGTGTTTGATCTGCGAGTCATCCACTTTAGCCAGTTCCGCATAAATCAGTTTGGACATGATTTGGCGATTGATTAGCCATAAAAGTAGTGTGACAAGTAGTATGCTTAAAAAATAAAGAAGATTTCCTTGGATAAATCCTTCTCCTAAGTTCATGAAGAAGTAGAAGAGGAGACTGTCCTTGGGGATAAAGATGAGGCAGCCTATTCCCGCATAGAATGCGATAGGCAATAATACCCACCAGATAGCTTCACTGATTAGCGTCCGGCAGAGCAGGTACCAATAATTATTGGCAATAATAAGTAACCAGATCCCAATGAGGTAGGCGAGTACGCCCATGACTCCGAAGAATTTGGGAATCGTAATAATAGAGAATGGTATAAAAAGAAAGAGCCAGATGAGGTTGAATGTGCTTATTCCGGAGCGGATAAGCAGAAAGTCAATAAGGCGGTTGCGATTAACCGGCAGCAGGAGGTAAGGTTTTACCTCCTGTGTCGGTGTTTTTTGAAATGGAATACGCATCAGAAAGTCCAGTGCCAGAATGAAGATCAACACAGCAGCGTTCATCACATCGTATGGTTCCCGATTGGGAACCATATCTGCAAGACCGAATGCAAGTGATGTGCCGATAAATATCAGGTAACCGGCCCAGAAAACTCCCATGACATAACCGAGTATTTTGGCAAATTTGTTTTTGTCATACATCGGGTGCCTTTTAGTTGCGAGCTTTCCCTGTTTGCGTAATTCATTAAAAAATGTCATCATAAATAGATCGTTGAAGAAATATTATTATTTTTCTTCATCAGGTGCAGTCATAACAACCTGAATCTTATTGTTTTCTTTCAGTAAGTTGGCCAAGAAGTGCTGTACATCTTTAGCGGTAATGCTATTTAGTAAAGCTTCGTAGTTCTTGGTACAATCAACGCCTGTGTAGAAGTATTCGTCCATGTTATTCAACCAATAACTATTTTCTTTCTGGCTATCTTTATACTTCTTCAACATATACTCTTTAATCTTCTGCATATGTTCGGCCGACGGACCTTCTTTGCCCATCTTATTCAATTGTTCGGTAACAACTTCCGCAAGTTTATCTTTCTTAGCCGGATCTGTTTGGAAAGAGATCTGCAATACAAGACGTTCTTTCGGATACTTACTTAAGCTACCATCGCAGCTTACACCGTATGTACCTCCTTCTTTTTCGCGGATTTCAGCAGTATAAACCATGTCTAAAGCTTGATCCAGGATGCTGAGCAACAAATTGTTGCGTAAGTCATATTTGCAATTGGCGCTGTACAAGAATAAGATTGTAGCCATCGGCACTTCCTGCTTCTTGGCAAATTCGGTTTTGTACACTCCCTTGCGGATTTCCATCTTCGTATCTTTGAATGTTTCTTTGCGCTTGATGGCTGGAAGTCCTCCCAGGTATTTAGCGATCAGCGGTTTTGCAGCTTCCAAGTCAACATTTCCTACAAAGTAGAACGTAAAGTCGCTTGCATCTTTGAAGCGATCGTTATACATATCCAGAATACGGTCGTAGTTGATTTGGTCTACCAAATTTTCTTTCATTCTGAATGCACGCGGATGGTTGTTGTATAATACGTAGGAAACCGTATCACCAAATGCACTCATCGGGTTTGCGTCAGAGTTTTGCAAGTTCGCTTTTAAGCGGTTCTTATACGATTCAAATGCTTCATTATCTTTGCGTGGAGCGGTGAAAGTAAGATAAGTGAGCTGCATCATTGTTTCGAAATCTTTGGGAGAGCATCCACCGGTAACTGCTTCTGTGTTACTACCGATACCTGCATTAACATTGGCGCGCTTACCGGCAAGAGCTTTGCTTAAGTCGACATTGTTGAAATTGCCAAGTCCGCCGATTGAAGCGACTGCATTAAGTTGAGATATGTCCAAAATCTCTTTGTCGGGGAACAAGCTGCTACCACCTAAGCTGACGCCTTTCATCATAATCTGATCTGCTTTGAAATCAGTTGTTTTGATATAAACAGTCACGCCATTAGATAGAACGAGCTTCGTTGTTCCGTAAATGTCGTTAGCCTTTTCAGACACAATTTTGCCACCTTGGGGCTCTTTAGATAGAAGTGGTTCGTTAGATACCTTATCTTCATAAGGTTTCAGATCGAACGTTTTGATATCTTTCAGCAAAGAGGCAATCCATTCTTTAGTTGGATAAGTAACACCTTCTTTTTCAGGAGCGGCAAGCAGAACGACCTGGTTTTCATCCGTTACAAGTTGCTGCATCATCTGATTAATCATCTCTACCGGGATGTTCGGTGCTATCTGATTGATCAGTGTATACTCGAATTCAATACCCGGCATCGGTTCTTTGTCAAGGAAGTGACTTACATACTCGCTAACAAATGAGCCGCTTTTCACTTTTTCACGTTCGTTGTAGGCCGATTCTACACTTTGCAGGTAGTTGGCGCGGGCACGGTCGTATTCGGTTTGAGTAAATCCGAAGCGGCGAGCACGTTCGGCTTCTTCCAGAATCGTTTTCATCGCCAATTCAACACCGTCAATCTTACTGCTGGCATCTAACTCGAATGAGTTCTTTGTTTTAGCTAGGAAGTAATTTCCATAACCTGCACGAGCACCAGTGAAAGGAGGATTGGCAGTTTGGCTGAGTTCGGAAAAACGTTCGTTAAGCATTGTCATAGCCATGCTGAGTACGTATTGTGTAGCATAGTAGCTAATCGTATTCTTCACGGAATCCGGTGTCGCTTCATGTTTAAAGAAGAAGCTCATGGAAGGGCTTGTTACTTCTTTATCCGTACCAATATAGATAAGAGGAGCTTTATTGTCTTCTACCGGGTAGTAAATACGTTCGGCAGCATGAGACGGAGTTTTCACATCCGCGAATATCTTTTTCAGTTTAGCTTCAGTCTCGTCGACATTGATGTCACCAACGATGATGATCCCTTGCAAGTCCGGACGGTACCATTTCGCATAATAATCGCGAATATCCTGATAAGGGAAGTTGTTGATTACATCGATACTACCGATCGGCATACAGTCTGCATATTTGGAGTCCGGATACATAGTCGACTGAGCATTGGTATAAATACGCATCATTCCACTGTTACGGCTTCTCCATTCCTCACGGATCACACCACGTTCCTTATCGATTTCTTTATCCGCAAGATTGATAGCACTCGACCAGTCATGCAGAATCAACAGGCAAGAGTCAACTACGTTGATATTGTCAGTCGGAACATTGCTGATATTATATACTGTTTGGTCTACACTGGTATACGCATTCAGGTTCGCTCCGAATTTGATACCCTTTGTTTCACACCAAGGAATGATACCTAATCCGTTTTTGTCACCAGGGAAGTGTTTGGTTCCGTTGAAAGCCATATGCTCCAGGAAGTGTGCCAAGCCACGTTGTTGCGGCTCTTCGAGAATCGAACCTACTTTTTGTGCAATGTAGAATTCGGCGCGCTTCTCGGGCAATGCATTGTGACGGAGATAATAGGTCAGTCCGTTAGGGAGCGTCCCAATGCGGACATTTTTGTCAACAGGCAACAGTTGCGGCTGTTGCTGCGCCACGGTTTGTTGGAAATTGCAACAAAGGATAATTGCTGCAATAAATAAACCACGTAATAAATGTTTCATGCTCTGTTTGATTTTAAAAGATATTTTGTATACCGACATTTGTCGGTAGTCGTCGTAATAAATCACAAGATAAAGAAAGAAAAATAGAATTGATGAGTCTGTCTTTTCGAGAGGCGGCTTTTTGCTATGAATTAATAGCTTCCCTGATTCTGACAAGTTTAGTCAATAATTCTTCCAGTAAATCGAGTTGCAGCATATTGGCCCCATCGCTTTTGGCTACTGCCGGGTTTTCATGCGTTTCGATGAATACACCGTCAGCTCCTACGGCAATGCCGGCTTTAGCTATGGTTTCAATTAACTGAGGCATACCTCCGGTAACCCCACTTGTTTGGTTAGGCTGTTGAAGCGAATGCGTGACATCCAGAATCACCGGGAAACCAAATGACTGCATTTCGGGGATGCTGCGATAATCGACCACCAAATCTTGGTAGCCAAAAGTCGTGCCGCGCTCAGTCAGCATTACATTATTATTGCCTGCTTCCACTATTTTATCGGCAGCAAACTGCATAGCCATGGGCGAGAGAAACTGTCCCTTCTTTATATTGACTGTTTTTCCGGTTTTGGCGGCAGCAACCAACAAATCGGTTTGACGACAAAGGAAAGCGGGGATTTGGAGAATATCTACATACTCGGCGGCCATATCTGTCTCAGTTGCTGCATGAATATCGGTAACGGTAGGGATACCAAATGTTTGATGTACTTTTTGCAGCACTTTTAGTGCTTTCTCATCCCCAATTCCCGTAAATGAATCCAGGCGTGAACGGTTTGCTTTGCGGTACGAGCCTTTAAATACATAGGGGATTTGCAGTGTATCGGTGATTTTGACGATTCGTTCGGCAATACGCATTGCCATCTCTTCACCTTCGATAACACAAGGACCAGCTAATAGAAAAAAGTTATTGGCTGGGTTATTCTTTAATTCGATCATACTTCGTTGCTGAGGTTTTAAGCATCGGATTTGCTTTCCGATGCTCTTTTAATGTTATTAATTGGGTATAATTATGGTAGCTTTTTCAGGTAGTATACCTATTTCCAACGGGAAATGCTTGGGTAGAATCCGTCCATCTAAATCGACGGATGCACTTTGAGCCCGTAACACTTTTACTTTTTTAGTTCGGTAAGACTTGACCACCTTATGATTGAGAATACGTCCTTGGATGAGCATCCATAAACCGGAAATGATTTGCAGAAACTCCGGACGGTAGATAACTGAAACGTCTAACCAGCCGTTGTAGGGAACAGCACTCGGTGTTTGACCCCATCCCCAGGCACTTCCAATACAGACTGTCATGATTCGGCCACGGATATGTTCGTCATTGATGCGTAGATGCATCCGGTAGAGTTTGCGTTCCCATATCAATGAGAATAATGCGGCTACGTAAGAGAGGAACTTAACTCCCCAGAAACGCTTGGTCTGGTCGGTGATTTTGACTATTCTCGCACCTAGGCCTATATTTACCGCATTGAGAAAATAGCGGCGTTGATGCTTTTCTCCATCATAAAAGTTACAATATCCTACGTCAATCTTCTTACTTCGGTGGTTGATAATACAATCGACGGCTGCTTTGTATTCGGTGTTGAGTTCCCAGTATCTGGCAAAGTCATTTCCGATGCCATTGGGAATAATTCCGATCGCAATGTTCTCTTTGTTTTCAGCATCGGATAGCATTATACCGTTGATTGCATCATTTAACGCGCCATCACCTCCTACAATAACGATTGTTTGATAACCGTTATTAGCGAGAATCTTGGAAAGTCGTTCCACAGAACCGAAACCTTCGGATTGTATGTAGTCGTAGGGAACCCCCTTCTCCTCCATATATTCCTTGATCTCTTTCCAACGCTTCTGTACCTTGCGGGTACCGGCTCTCGGATTGTAAATTACGCCCCATCTTTCTGGTTCTACACTCATGTTGGGTTCCTCTTCTAATAGTTAAAACTCATTTTTCTTTCCTACCATTTAGTCCTCTTCGGTTATGTACATCGCAAAATACGCTCAATGGTAAGACGACTCTGCTCCGATCTGTAGATTACCAATTGTCAGAAGTTGGATGAATTATCGAGTAAATATCCATACACCGACGGCAAAGATACTAATTCTCTTGCAGTATCCCTTTCACAAAGGCAATCTTTTCTTCCATTGGCAGTTCGGCACTGAGCCAATGAATCATAAATCCTTTTCGCTCCATACCTCGAAACCAAGTCATCTGACGTTTGGCGAATTGGTGAATAGCTGTCTCCAATCCTTTAAACATCTCGTCGTAGGTAAGTTCCCCCAGTATAAATTGGGTCAAAAACTTGTATTCCAAACCATAATAAATCAGATCTTCCGGGGCAGTACCCTGTGCGATGAGCTGGCGTACTTCGTCTATCATACCTTCCTCAAGGCGTTGCTTTAAACGGCGAGTTATTTTCTCACGTCGTAAATCGCGGTCGATATCTACACCGATAATCAGGCTATTGAGTTGAGGAAACTCCCGTTCTTGTACCGGATGTTCTCTATAATATTCTTCAATTTCGATTGCCCGGATTGCCCGTTTCGCAGTATCCACATCAGTCGAGTTGTGCAAACTTTTATACTGAGCTAGCATTTCGGTCAGTTCCTCCAACGATTTATCGGCTAAACGAGTCCGCAATTCTTGATTTTCCGGTACAGGTATGAGCTTGTAACCTTTCAATACAGCTTCCAAGTACAGCCCAGTGCCTCCACATAAGATCGGAAGGAGTCCTTTCTGCCGAATGGTTTTGTATGCTGCCAGGAAATCTCGTTGATATTCAAATACATTGTACTTGTATCCGGGGTTAGCTATATCTATCAGGTGGTAGGGGATGGTGTGTCCCCCGATGGTGTAGTCTGCTAAATCTTTACCCGTACCAAGATCCATGTGACGGTAGATTTGCCGGGAGTCCGCACTGATAATTTCGGTATTCAGTGTGTAGCCCAAAGCTGCGGCAAAAGGAGTTTTCCCCGAAGCAGTAGGTCCGAGTATGGTGATTAAATCATAGGTCGGCATAGTTGAGCTTTTTGTTATACCGGCAAATTTACGAAATCTTTTTAAATCCGCTGGTATTCAATTGTTTTTTTGTCATGAAGCCTGTCAGCTTAACTCTTGTGCATCCAGATGGAAAGCACTTTTCGTTTAACAGCCAGAATGTTGATTACAGATACCAACAGGAACAGGCATATGCCCAAGCATATAGCCGGCCATAGAGTTCCGGTTTCCAGTTGTGGAAAGAGTAGGCGGATTGTTTCCGTATAATAGGTTCGGAGCCATGCTACCAAGCCGATTGATAATAGTAAAACGAAAACGTTAAGTCCAACTGTTAAGACTTGATAGGGTAGGGCCACTTTACCGGGGCTATACCCGATCAGGAGCAAACTTTCCAGCTTGGTTGTGTTCTTTTGGAGCAGTAGGAATATGCTCAACATCAGAATATAGAATGAAAGTACGCTGATAAGTAATCCGACTACTAATACAATACCTACGATTAAGCGTAGGAAGTAAGACGTTTTGCCGGCATCCAGTTTGCCGTCCTCCGTTTCATATCCTTTTTTCTGAAAATAGCTGGCTATGGAAGCATCGGCAGGATTCTTTACTTCAACGATGAGGCGAGCCGGTTGCGCGTTCGTTTCCGGAGAGAAATTCCTGTTAGCCCATTCCATGAATGATTGAGGTACCAAGATGGTATTCAACCGGTTCGAAAATCCGACTATATTTCCTTTGTATTGCTCAACTTTTCCATTGCCTTGCATCCGGATATCCATCTGGATTAGTCCCATTAGGCCTTCCGAAAGTTTGGGTAAACTACGACTTTGAGCAAAACCGAAATTATAAAGATTCAAGTAGTTGCGGGGAATGATGATTGGTATGGTATGGCTGCTTTCATCAAAGTGCCATTTGTCTAGTTTGATATCGATGAAAGGGTCCGGTACCGATTCAAAGAACATATCGGTTGATAGGCGGATTCCGGCCTCTTGCATACCCAATCCTGCTGAAACTTTGAACTGTGAGGGTGTAAACACGCCTATGTTCTTGGCGAAGTTTTGTTTTTTTAGGTCGGCAATGTCTTCGGGAGAGAACGTATTGCTCTTTCCGGAAAAAGAACCGAGGGTACTGATCTTTTTAGTTGCGATGATGTAATCCTTCTTCATAAAACTGTCTCCTTCGGTAAAAACAGGAAGTACATCTTTATAGAATTGTACACTGAGTAATACAATCATCATACCGAATAAGTTGGCGAAAAAGAAACCAACCAATTGGCCGATGCTGATATGTTGGCGGAGAAGTTTCCAGACGAGGGTATTCATGCTGTGTATATGTTTAATGATGAAACGAGTCTTTTAGGTTTATACCGGCTGTGCGAGTCGGATGCAAAAGGGAACGCTGTTTTTCGATTATAACCTGAGAACCTTGTGATAGGGTAGCTCAATATGTTTACCAATAGAAGTGACAATGACTCCCGCACCCTGCTTTTCAGCTTCGGTACTAATGAGTTCGCCCATGATTCGACTGTTCTCATCGTCCAGATGGCTGATGGCTCATCGAGAAAGAGGAAATCGAACGGTTGACAAAGCGCCCGGATAAAAGCGACCCGTTGTTGCTGTCCGAAAGATAGTTTAGCGGCTTTTACATTCAATTTATCAGCGATACCTAATGTTTCGAAGAAGGCTTGTATCTCTTTCTTCTTTTTGTAGCCGGTCAACTGATTTTTAAGTTGTATGTTTTCAAAAGCAGTCAACTCACTAAAGATGCGAAGGTCTTGATAAAGCATACTCAGCGATCGCTTTCGTAACTCGACCCAATCCTTGATGGAGCAAGCTTTAATGTTTGTCTCATCGAAGTTGATTATGCCTTGGTAATCGTTGCGGTAACCATAGATATAGCTACACAGCGAAGACTTCCCTGTGCCGGAGGCTGCTTCTATCAGATACATTTCCCCTTTTCGGAAAGTGAGATCCTGATGCCATACATCCGAACTCACAGAATTACGATCAGCAAACACTTGGGGAAGTGTTTGCTGTAGATGGATACGATTCATTCCGTTTGGTTTACATAATTATAGGCCGGCAAATTGCTTGGCAAAATCGACAATCTGTTTGAGGGCATTTGTATCTTTATCTTTCAGGCAAAGTTCGACTGAGGAGGTTTCACCTTCGGAACTAGCCGACAAATACGATATCTTAGAAGCGAGATTGGCATACATTTTAAATTCTTCACCGCCGAATCCGGTTAGCATTTTAACAACCGGGAGGTCGAGTATAGCTTCCGTGTTAACAGCCATAAAAGTTGTTTTACCTTTCATGTCCGAAGCATAAGGAGCGTCTTTGATCGACTTGTCGGATGGCTTACCAATGCTTTTGTAAAGGATTTCATCGTTAGTCGCATACAGTTGCTTATCCTTGATGCCGAAGAATATATTCATGCCTCTTGTCTTGAATACATATTCGTCTTTACTCAACTGAATAATATCATCTCCTCGGCCTAAGCCAAATTCTGTTTGTTTTTGTAGAGAGTTTCTAAGGCATCTCCACTCTTAACATCGGCATACATCATAAATGTAGGTGCGCTGTTCATTGTCACATTCAGCAGTCCGATAGAGACATCACCGTTGAATGAACTGAATATACCTTTCACTTCATCTGCTTTCGCAATCGATACTGTGCTGCGGAACTCTTCATTCTCGCTCAATATCTTATAAAGCCCTTCGCCCTTTACTCCGATGTTAACAAACGCCAGGGTTGAGGCAGGGAAGTATTTGACAAACGTGCCATTTGTTTTAGCGAAAGAGTCTTGTTGCTTCTTTAGCAGTTCTTTTACAGCCTCATTCTCCGTGTAGTTCTCTGTTTTGAGTGCAATTTTGCCTTTCTCAAAAGCTATGCCCCCAACAATTGTGATGTCTTCCGGCTTGATCTCAGCAGGAAGACCAAAACTGATTTGGCGACTGTAACTCGCTGGGATAGCTGCCATGGATGCAAAGAAGTTGATGTCGCTTTTTTGCTTACTCATTTTTTGAAAAGCCCCCGATTTACTAATACTATTATCGGCCGACTGCTTCATCAGGTTAGTGATTCCTTTTTGCGCATCTTCTACCTGCGAAATTCCGTTTAGCGTGACAATCATAGCCGTAGCGTGATTGAAGGCAAGTAAACCACCGTCTATGGCTACATAGCTATATCCGTCACCTTCGGCTACTGCCGGGCAAACTTGTTCTTTGGCCATTACATCTAGAATTGCATGCAGATTGTCTTCATTGTTCACTTTGGCAACCAATGTTGGGTAGGCGAACGTTGGCGAAGTGAATATATAAAATGGAGATTCTATATCAAGTCCCGACTCGTTCGGGTTTTTAATAATCTTTTCTATCTGTTGGAAAGAGGCTGCGTTCATGCCACTCTTCAAAGCTTCTATTAATTTCTCTTTAGCCGCTTCGTTCTCTTTACTGTCGGCACCTGCATGTTTAAGCAGAGATTTCAGGTTGATGGATGCCACTGCCGAAGCGTCGGCCGGTATCACACTTGTATACTCCGATGTTTTGGAACATGCTGCAAGCACTACAATCAGTACCGCAAGTACTGAGAATCGTGAAATCATTTTCTTTACCATAGTTATATATATTAAATGTTATTACTGATTAAGCTGGCTCATCGTGTGGCATGCGACTAATGCCGCCGTCTCCGTTCGTAGTCTTGACTTACCCAGACTAACAGGAGTGAATCCTAACTCAATTGCTTTGCTCACCTCCTCTTCACTGAAATCGCCTTCAGGGCCGATCAGCACCAGTGCGTCTTCCCCTTTGCGTAAGACATCTTTCAGTAAAGGCTTTTCTCCCTCATAGCAGTGAGCGATGAACTTTTGCCCTTTGAACTCTTGCTTGATGAAGCGGTTAAAATCGATCATCTCGTTTAATTTAGGAAGTCGGGCTTTAAGGGATTGCTTAATAGCGGAGATTACTATTTTTTCAATACGTTCCGTTTTGATCTGCTTGCGCTCCGAAAAGCGGGAGTTGAGGAATGTCAATTCGTCAAAACCTATTTCGGTCGCTTTCTCGGCGAACCACTCATTGCGATCCATGTTTTTGGTTGGTGCCATTGCTATATGAAGGTGGCAAGGCCATAGAGGTTCTTGAAAAGTTCTCTCTTTGATCGTTACCAAGCAGCGTTTGTTATTGGCTGCACAGATTGTTGCCTGATAGAAATACCCTTTACCATCAGTCAGTGTTATCTCATCGCCGGCAGTCAGCCGTAGTACGCGTGTGCAGTGTTGTGCTTCTTCTTCAGGAAGTTCGTTTTTGGTCTGTATGTCAGGCGTATAAAATACTTGCATCTTACTTATTACGTTGTTTTATCTCGTCGCGAATTCGGGCTGCCAATTCATAGTTTTCTTCTGCTATGGCTTCTTTGAGAGCTTGTTCTAACGATATGTTCTGAGGAATTTCCGTACCTGTTTTTAAAAGTCGTTTACCCGTCTCTCCCTCTTCCATTCCATTTTCCTCTTGCGAGATCCGCAAACATTCTCTTTCTAAAATCGAGTTGTAAATGAGGATCGGGCATTGAGCACGGACAGCTAAAGCTACTGCATCTGATGTGCGAGAATCAATGCGGAAGACCTCTTCATCTTTTTTCAGGTAGACATACGAAAAGAAAACGCCTTCTTCTGCTTTATAGATAAGCACTTGCGTTAGTTGTGCATTCAAGGCGTCGAGGCACGTGATGACAAACTGGTGTGTCAGAGGGCGGGGAGTAGCGATGCCTTTTAAGAATAAGGCAGTCGACTGGGCTTCCGCTGGGCCAATGATAATGGGAAGTTGGCGGTCTCCCTCCACTTCACCCAACACCATGGCATAAGCACCTGCTTGTGCTTGACTATTAGTTATATTTAGTACTTGTAATTCTATCTTTTTATCCATTTTCTATTTGTTTACTTTCTCGGGTTGGTGCTTGTATTTGAATACCAAGGCAAACAAGATACCAATCACTAAGGCATAAGCCGCAAAAATAAACCAGATTTCAGGCACTCACGGCTAATCAGTTTGCCGTCGGAGTATACCGAGAATGTATCAACAATTGCACCACTGGCATATCCTCCAATAATTGCACCCAACCCGTTGGTCATCATGAAGAAAAGCCCTTGTGCACTGGCACGAATCGAAGAACTGGTTTCTTGTTCAACAAACAACGAGCCGGAAATGTTGAAGAAATCAAAGGCCATGCCATAAACAATCATGGATAATATCAGCATCCATAGTCCGGATCCCGGGTCACCTAGGCCGAATAATCCAAAACGGAATACCCACGCAAACATACTGATAAGCATCACCTGCTTAATACCAAAATGGCGTAGGAAGAAAGGAATGGCGAGGATGAATAGAGTCTCCGACATTTGGGAGATGGAAAGTAATATTACGGAATGTTTCACACCAAAGGAATCAGCGAATTCGGGTATGCTGGCAAAGCTCCCAAGGAAAAGGTCACCGTATGTGTTGGTGATTTGAAGAGCAGCTCCTAACAACATGGAGAAGAAAAAGAAGATAGCCATTTTCTTTTTCTTGAATAGCACCAATGCATCTAGCCCAAATGACGAAAGCATTGATTTGTTTTCACTCCTCGTGGGAGGACAAGCCGGTAGGGTGAACGCGTACAAGCCTAAGAGTAGAGCTGATGCTCCTCCTACGTAGAGTTGTGCACTCGAGTTTTTGAATCCGGTGAGGTCTACAGCCCACATGGCACAGATAAATCCGATTGTGCCCCATACGCGAATTGGAGGGAAATCTTTGATTAAATCACAGTTATATTGTTCCAGAGCATTGTAGGATACTGTATTGGCAAGAGATAATGTAGGCATATATACCAATAGGTTTAGTAGCATAGCCCAATACATTTGATCGTAAGTAGTAGCGGTAGACGCATATAAAAGACAAGCAGCTCCGGCGATGTGGCAGATTCCGTATAGGCGCTCGGCATTGAACCATTTGTCGGCAATTATACCTATGATTCCCGCATAATAAGTGACGCAATTCCCATTGTCGCAAAGATCGCACCTATTTGCCCACCTTCAAAATGAAGTTCTCTTCCCATATAGCCACCCAGCGAAATCAACCATGAACCCCATACAAAGAACTGGAGGAAGTTCATTATAATTAAACGATTTTTTATGCTCATAACTCTTTTACTATGCGTTCTTGTTTTGTTAATAATAACTGCAAATATACGATTTTCATTGAATGGTCGTACAAGTAATGAGATAAAATATGGTGGGGTAGGTATATAAAAAAAGAAGGCTATCTATCCCAGACAGCCAATCTTTGTTAACCTTAAATCTAATACCATGAAAAACACAGTGCAAATATAAAGCCTTTTATGTTATGAAACATAGTGTTTGGCTAAATATCTTCCGTTTATTAGCATTAATTAACTTTGCTGGTATTTAATTTATGCTATAAAGCCGTTTTCCTTACTCTACATACAATACCAATCCTTTGAGGTATTCGCCTTCGGGATGGTAAATATTTACAGGATGATCGGCAGGTTGTGTCAGTTGGTGTAAGATGCGTACGCTGCGTCCCGACATAGCGGCAGCAGTGAATATAGCTGTACGGAAGTTGTCCTTTGTCACCACTTGTGAACAAGAGAACGTGAAAAGAATACCTCCGGGTTTAATCTTCTCAAAAGCTTTCGCATTTAGTTTTCGATAACCTTGTAATGCGTTGCGCAGAGCATCCTTATGCTTGGCAAAAGCAGGAGGATCTAAAACGATCAGGTCGTATTGATCACCCATGCGATCCAGATACTTGAAAGCGTCATCAGCAAAAGCTTCATGGCGGGAATCACCGGGAAAGTTTAACTCTACATTTTGTTTGGTTAGTTCAATCGCTTTAGCGGAACTATCTACCGAATGGACAAGCTTGGCTCCTCCACGCATGGCATAGAATGAGAAACCGCCGGTGTAGCAAAACATATTCAATGCAGATCGATCCTTTGCGTATCGCTCCAGCAAAGCCCGATTCTCGCGCTGGTCGACAAAGAATCCGGTCTTCTGTCCCTTGAGCCAGTCAACCTGAAACTTTAATCCGTATTCTTGAGCAATATTGTCGGTACTGCCTCCTTTGAGAAAACCGTTTTCAGGGAATAGATCGGCTTTAAAAGGAAGTGTAGACTCCGATTTATAGTAGATGTTCTTAATTTTATCACCCATGACTTCCGACAGTGCTTCAGCTATTGCCATCCGATCAAGATGCATGCCGGCAGAGTGCGCCTGCATAACAGCTGTTTGGGCATAGATGTCAATTATCAAACCCGGCAAATTGTCTCCTTCACCATGTACCAAACGATACGTATTGTTTGTAGGGTTTGTAGCCACCCCTATAGCACAACGCATCTCGTAAGCGATTTCCAGTTTGTGCTTCCAAAACTGGTGATCTACCGGTTCTTGTTTGAAAGAAAGCACGCGAATGGCAATGCTGCCTATTTGGAAATGCCCTTCCGCTATAAATTCTTTTTTGGAAGTATAGACTTCCACTACTTCACCTTCTTCAGGTTCGCCGTCGATACGAGCAATTGCTCCGGAAAAAATCCAGGGGTGAAATCTTTTCAACGACTCTTCTTTACCCGGTTTGAGGTATACTTTATACATAGGAGTTTACTTATCAGATATGATTAAATTCTTTTCTTCTTCTTTAATGTCGGCAGCCACTTCGTAATTGCCTGTGCGTTTGAGTTCCTGCAATAGATTGTATATGTTGAGGCACGCCCAAGCGTCAATAGCGGCGTATTGTTTCTGTCCATCGGTTAGCACATCAGCTTCCCAGTTGGACAGGCGCTGCGATTTGGATATTTTCTCTTCGAAAAGTATGCCATATATCTTTTGCAGACTCTTGTCTTGTATACCGAACGGCCGTACATAATCTTGCAGGTCGATGCAGCTTTGTTGGATAAAAGGCGCCCGTTTGTGCAACATCATAAAATCATCTTTTAGTGAAAGACCTACTTTGATGATACCCGGATCTTCCAATAGATCGATAATCGGTTGAGTCAATCCCGTAATGTTTAGACGGAAGAGAAAACACTGATCGATGGAAGAGACTTGCAGCAAGGCTACTTTATGTATGTGCCCTTTGGTAAAGGAAGGGCGTGTTTCACTGTCTATGCCGACAATGGGCTGTGTTTGCAAGTAGGCAATAGCTTTCTCAGCTTCTATTGCAGATTGGATAACATAGATGTTGCCCGGGAAAGATGTCCGAGGCATTTCCTTAATTGCTTCTTTACTTATAGTTTTTCTTAAAATCATCTTCTTCATTTCTCATCCTGGCAGTGGCAACCGTCTTCGTGGCAGTGCCCTTCGTGATCGTGACAATGACAGTCTTCTCCACATTGACAATCTTCATCATCTGACTCATAATTATTTTCTTCTTCGGTCTCGTCTTCGACATTATACATTGCATCGTGAAGAGCGCGAAGTGTATTTACCAGTTTCTGTCCCCAGAGCTGTCCGAAGTTTTCCTGACAGATAACTAAAGCGTCATTCATGGTCTCATTCAATCCCAATTGGAAGACAAATACAAAATCTTTGATGTCTTGGTAAATATCGGCCAGGTCTTCGGAAATGTTCTTTTTGATAGGCTGGTCACTGTACTCCATATCTTGCACAAATACATCGAGGTAATCGTCCTTTTCTGCCAACAAACCAGCTAGTTTGGTGCGAATCATTTCATAAATATCTTCGGTAACGTATCTTTCGGGTAATTCCTCTCCGATCTGTTCACATGGAGGCAACATGGCGGCTTTCAGATAGAGAAGAGGAAGTAGTTTGAGTGATGTGTCGATGAACTTATTACGCGGTATACTATCCGCCCGCTCAAGAAAAGCACAGAATTCGGCAGATACCGTCACAAACTCGATCACATTCTTATCAAATATCGTTTGACTTTCTTTTTCCATAAATAGAATGATTTGAAACGCAAAGGTAAGAAAAAGGATTGAATGAGCGTGCCGACAGTTATTTTTTTATTATTTTTGCAGCTTAGATAGTTAATTGATAAAGATTCATGGCAAAAAAGAAATCAGATAAGGAGGCAGATCAGACTTCGGCTTCTCCTGGCAAGTTTAGTTTAGTTTTTAAGAATGAAACAGTCCATTTTGTAATTGGGTTGGTACTGGTAATATTCTCAGTTTATCTGTTACTGGCATTCTCTTCATTCTTTTTTACAGGGGCAGCCGACCAGAGTATCATTGATAGTGGCAATGCGGCCGATTTAGCGGCGGTGAATAATCAGGTTAAAAACTATGCCGGTTCGCGTGGAGCGCAGGTGGCAAGCTACCTCATTAACGATTGCTTCGGCGTCTCTTCGTTTTTCATGTTAGTCTTTTTGGCGGTTGCCGGGCTGAAGTTGATGAAAGTACGTGTGGTGCGTCTTTGGAAATGGTTTATCGGATGCTCCTTGCTCCTGATTTGGTTCTCTGTATTTTTCGGATTTGCATTCATGGAGCATTACCAGGATTCTTTTATCTATCTGGGAGGAATGCACGGTTACAACGTTAGCAAGTGGCTTGTTTCTCAGGTCGGTAAGCCGGGACTGTGGATGATTCTGCTTGTTACGGGAATTTGTTTCCTTATTTATATGAGTGCCCGAACCATTATCTGGCTTCGCAAACTGCTCTCTTTGAGTTTCCTCAAAAGAGAAAAGAAGAGAGAAACTGCCGAAGAAATGCCTTTGGGCGAAGAAAATACCCAAGAATTTACGAACCCGCAACCGCAAGAGGTTGAATTCAACTTGCGACGGACTTACAAACAGACTCCTCCTCCAACTCCCGAGAAGGTAGTAGCGGATAATGATCCTGTTGCTGATTCCGAAGAAGATCTGGAAAATCAGGAAGAAGAACTGGTTATGACTATTGAATCGACTGTTGATGAACCAAGCCCCTCTATAGCAAAAGGGCCCAAAGAAGAGACCCCGGATAAAGGGCCGACGTTTGAAGTCGAAGCGGTCTCCGACGAAGATGAAAACTATCGCGGTCCGGAGATTGAACCCTATAATCCGCAGCTTGATCTTGAGAAATACCGTTATCCTTCGGTTGATCTTATGAAGCATTATGAGAATAATGAGCCGACCATTAATATGGAGGAGCAGAATGCGAATAAAGATAAAATCATTAATACGCTACGTAGCTTTGGCATCGAGATCAGTACAATTAAGGCGACGGTAGGGCCTACGGTTACTTTGTATGAAATTACCCCCGAGCAGGGAGTGCGTATCTCTAAAATCCGCGGATTGGAAGATGATATCGCTTTGAGTCTTTCGGCGTTGGGTATTCGTATCATTGCGCCGATACCGGGAAAGGGTACGATTGGTATCGAGGTGCCTAACTCGAATCCGAAAATCGTATCGGGACAGTCTATTATCGGTAGCAAGAGATTCCAAGAATCGACCTACGATCTTCCGATCGCTTTTGGTAAGACTATTACCAACGAGGTATTCATGGTAGACTTGTGCAAAATGCCTCACGTGCTTGTAGCCGGGGCTACCGGACAGGGTAAGTCAGTGGGGCTGAATGCTATAATTACCTCTTTATTATATAAGAAGCATCCGGCCGAATTGAAATTTGTGTTGGTCGATCCGAAGAAAGTAGAGTTTAGCATTTATTCGGTAATTGAGCACCACTTCTTAGCCAAACTTCCTGATGGAGAAGATGCCATTATTACGGACGTAACCAAAGTGGTACAGACGTTGAATTCGATCTGTGTGGAAATGGATTCGCGTTATGATTTACTGAAGATTGCCCACGTACGTAACATTAAAGAATACAACGATAAGTTTATCAACCGCCGTTTGAACCCGGAAAAGGGACATCGTTTTATGCCCTATATTGTAGTGGTGATTGACGAGTTTGGTGACTTGATTATGACTGCCGGCAAAGAGATCGAACTTCCCATTGCCCGTATCGCTCAGTTAGCGCGTGCGGTGGGTATTCACATGATTATCGCCACCCAGCGTCCGACGACTAATATCATCACCGGTACGATTAAGGCAAACTTCCCGGCTCGTGTGGCTTTCCGTGTTTCGGCCATGATGGACTCGCGTACAATCCTAGACCGTCCGGGTGCTAACCAATTGATCGGACGAGGCGATATGCTGTTCTTACAGGGGGCCGATCCGGTACGTGTGCAGTGTGCTTTTATCGATACACCGGAAGTGGAAGAAATTACGAAGTTTATCGCTCGCCAGCAAGGATACCCAACCGCCTACTACTTACCCGAATATGTAAGTGAAGAAAGTAGCCTGGAAATAGGAGAAGTTGATATGAGTAGGTTGGATCCGCTGTTTGAAGATGCGGCTCGCCTGGTTGTTATTCACCAGCAAGGATCTACTTCGTTAATTCAACGTAAATTTGCCATCGGTTACAACCGTGCCGGACGTATTATGGACCAGCTCGAAAAGGCCGGAATTGTGGGACCGACTCAAGGAAGCAAGGCTCGTGATGTGATGTGTGTCGATGAAAACGACCTGGAAATGAGATTGAACAATTTGCAGTAATCAACCGTTTATAAATAAAATGAAGAAATACATTTTTAGTGTTTTAATAGCTTTACTGTCTCTGCCTGTGGCTGCTCAACAGCAGTCGCAGGCTAAAGCTGTTCTTGATAAAACAGCAGAGGCTTTCCGAAAAGCCGGAAGTGTAAAGATCAGTTTCACAGCGAAGTCTATCTCCAATGGAAAAGTTGAAGGTACGGAAAGTGGCACTATTCAGCTAAAAAGGGAGAAGTTCCTACTGAAAACATCTGAAATGACGACTTGGTTTGACGGGCAGACTCAATGGAGTTATCTGTCTCGCAATGACGAAGTGAATATCAGTAGTCCTACCAAAGATGAACTGCAACAGATCAATCCTTATACATTTCTTTATATGTATCAGAAAGGATTTTCGTATAAGCTAGGCTCTGTGAGTAGTTTTCGCGGGAAAGCGGTAACAGAAGTCATACTAACAGCCACAGATCGTAAGATGGACTTGTCGAGTCTCATTCTCTATGTGGCTAAAGATACGTATGAACCGCTCTATATACTGCTCCAACAGCGGGGGCAGTCTGCACGCAGTGAAATAACTGTAACCGACTATCAGCCCGTCAGAATTATCCGGATCACCTCTTTGCTTTTGATCGGAAGCAATATCCGAATGCGGAGATTGTCGATTTGAGATGATCGCCTTGCGGCACAAATCATGATTAATCAATTAAAAAATATAGAATACAATGGCAGAAATAGAAAAAGTTAAATGTCTGATTATTGGTTCGGGACCTGCCGGCTATACGGCAGCAATTTATGCCGGGCGCGCTAACCTGGCTCCTGTACTTTATGAAGGTTTGCAACCGGGCGGACAGCTGACTACGACTACGGATGTAGAAAACTTTCCCGGTTATCCGGAAGGAATTAGTGGACCTCAGCTGATGGAAGACCTGCGGGCACAAGCCGAACGCTTTGGTGCAGATGTGCGGTTTGGGTTGGCAACTGCTTCCGACTTGAGTAAAGCGCCTTATCGGATAACGATTGATGGGGAGAAGGAAATAGAAACCGAATCATTGATTATTGCAACCGGTGCCACAGCTAAATATTTGGGATTGGAAGACGAAAAGAAATATGCCGGTATGGGTGTGAGCGCTTGTGCTACTTGCGATGGTTTCTTCTACCGTAAGAAGGTAGTAGCAGTCGTTGGAGGTGGTGACACAGCTTGCGAAGAGTCTATTTACTTGGCGGGTTTAGCATCTAAAGTCTATCTGATTGTACGTAAACCTTTCTTGCGTGCTTCTAAAATCATGCAAGAACGGGTTCTGAAACATGAAAAGATTGAAGTCTTATTCGAGCATAATGCCGTGGGACTCTATGGCGATAATGGCGTAGAAGGTGTAAATCTGGTGAAGCGTATGGGCGAAGCAGATGAAGAACGTTACGACCAGGCTATCGATGGGTTCTTTTTGGCTATCGGACATAACCCGAATTCTGAAATCTTTAAGCCCTACGTTGATACCGATGAAGTGGGCTATATTATAACCGAAGGTAATACGCCGCGTACTAAAGTTGCAGGTGTTTTTGCAGCAGGTGATGTGGCCGATTCTCATTACCGTCAGGCTGTTACTGCTGCGGGAAGCGGTTGTAAGGCTGCGATGGAAGCCGAGCGTTACTTATCGGAGAAGGGATTGCTTTAGTCAAACTTTTACCGTCGTCAAACTGACGGGACAGCATTCAAATATAAAACGGTGGACAACCTGATAGCAAGTCAGTGTCCACCGTTTTTTTATGTGTAAATAAAGCTTTTTGTACGGAGTCTGTATTTATGGGTTGGGAAGGTAGGAGATACTACTCCAAATAAAAAGTTTGCTTTTGGGGTTTCAGCTTTCAGTTTTGTTCAAAACGACCCTATTCATCGGGCATTTTGACTGAAGGCGCCTTCGGTTTTACTTTCAGCATTTTCAGTTTGCCAAAAAATACACGAATGGATAAGGAACGATATAGCTGCTCAGTTCGGGCCTAAAGACTCCTATCACACGAATACCATATATTCCCTTTACTTCTGACAAAGTAGTCAAGTGATTTAGGTAGCCGACACGAGTCGCTGATTAGCCAACCTTGGTTGACGAATTGGCCGACCTAGGTTGCTGCTAAAAAGCCCGTTTATGAAACGGAATAATTCGCCATTATATGAGTGTAGGTAGTCATAAACTTTTGTCGGGCTTCTGGAAGTGAGGGAGAAAAACGTTTTTATAATGAATATCCTGAAACCCGCTGAAGGCTGGTTACAGGGTAGCTTTCAGCCCAAAAGCTCGATGAATAGGCCACTTTTGGGTAAGGCTGAAGGGCTGAAAGCAAAAACGAGCAAACTTTATTTGGGTAGTTGAAATACTACTTTGACGATAGAATAGTATCTAGTAACTACTTAAGTAACTGTTCGATAATGATCTGTTCATACTTCTCCGGTTTGGCACCCGTATCTATAATTGGTTTTCCACCTACCGGAATAAAGAAAAGAGTAGGCAGCCCTTTGATATTGAATTGGTTGCATAGGTCTTTTTCTTTATCAGCATTTATTTTGTAGAAGATGACTTTGCCTTTGTATTTTTCGGCCATTTCTTCCATTTTGGGCAACAGGCGCATACAAGGGCCACACCATGTAGCCCAAAAGTCGATTACCACCGGCTTATCTCCCTTGTAGATGAACTCCGCTCTCTCTTTTCGGTAATCGAAAATATGATCCATGAAGAATTGGCGGTCGATTGGATTCAACTGACCTTCTACAATAGTCAGTTCGGTTACTTTCGCTTCATCTTCCGGTATCGGAACGAGATCGAATGGTTGAAAATAGACTTTCTGATGCAGGTAGTCGATGGATAGAATTCCATATTCGAGTATTTTCTTACCGATTACCGATTGTTTCAGCACCGGGTTCAGAATAGCTTTTTCGTTTTCTATCTTTGTTTTTATGAAAGTGCATTCGGGTAGTGCCAGTGTTTGTTCGGTCGTTATCGCCTCTTTGTATCCTTCGGAAACGGGCTGGGAACCGCTTTGTGAATAAAGCGATTTCCAGCTTCCGAAGTCCTTTTTAGTTAAGTTGATAAACCCCTCACTCCATGTGTCGACCAACAGAGAGACTGTCTGGCCGTTCACAGTGAGAGGGCATGTAACACCTAGCCCGGTCACTAGGTTGAAAGATTCCCGGTAGTTTAGTTTAATATATGAAGGGCGGTACGGTTGAGTTATCGTGATTTTTTTGCGTTGTGTATCAATTGTTAGAACAGAAGTGCGAAATAATGCTGAATTTAAGATACCATCTACTCCGAGTTTGCGTAGGTAAGGCTCATCTTTCAAAACAAAGAAGGGCAGGTCGTTGCTAAATGTGTTATTACCAACCGATATACTTTCAGCTTGATAAATGTCTGCTACGGCTACCTCTTTAAATTGGAAAGTATCATAGGAACCGAAACCATTTGGAGCATTCGTTTTTACATGCAGCTTTTTAAGCGATTCGGGAAGTAATGCATTGTGTCCGGCCAAGTCCAGTACAAATTGTCCGGTGTTGCCATTGATATCGGCTTCAATGATAATTTTTCCGTCAATCGTTTTGAAAGGAATAACTTCCGTCATGCTATTCTGAGTTTGAGCATTTCCATGAATGGAAATACAAAGCATGCAGGCTGAAAGAAATAGCTTAGTCAAAGTCAGTTTAGTCTTTATTCTCATTTTATTTTTCCTTTTTTATCTCAATTCGTTTGTCTTTATTGTCTCGTCGGATTATGATGTATCCGCTGTTGCCCGGAATATCATTCATTATTTTTTCTACTGCTATCTGGCTTTTTGGGCAGTCTTGCAAGGAAGCACCATTGATGTTGACCACTTCATCACCGAATGTAACTTGATCCTTCATACTGTCCCATACCGTAGTGATTTCGAATCGGCCGTTATGAGGTAGGATACTGATATTCCAAAGAGACGGGGCACCTCCCAAATCGGTTTTCCCTTCGTCAAAAGGGAAAAAGTAGAACCGTTTACGCATGTAGTCGATAATTACTTTTCCATGCTTTAGCAGCTCAACGCCAATAATGCTTCCATTCATCATGGTAGTTGTGCTTCCTACATTTACGAATTCCTTGCCGGCTATTTTGATGCTGGGAATGGTAACTTTCTTTATGTCGACCGGAGTCCCTAGGCCGGATATACCTGCAGCGACAATACCATGCGCATGTTCGTGACCTGAGAGCCAGAGACTGCTGCCAGTTGGTTGTTGTCTTCTGTTGAGTAAAGGAGAAAACCATCCGCTCCGGTGTCGAACAATACGCGGAGTTGGGTTTCTCCCAGCTGTACATGAATGAATGAATGATACTCCGCATCGGTCAGGAGCGGTATCCCGTCAGTCACTTTTAATCTTTCGGGACGGTAGGGGTAGTTGATTACCATAATTTGCGTACGTGAGTCGAATGTAACAACAGACTCCGCAAAAGCGTCTCCGCCCAAGATACCTACTACGCCCAGTGAAGTGAAGAATGAGTTTTTGGGAAATACCATTGTTTTCAACTGCTTCACTCGGTAGTTTGAGCCGATTGTAAGATCTTTTATATACGCCTCCTGAAAGTTAGCCGCTTGGGTATTTACATCTGTAACACTCATATACCCGGCGGCCGAAGCTTTCATTTCGGTCGCGGCGTCGTATAGAGTACCGGTTTTACCTCCGGTATCGACTATATATTTGGCCTTAACTCCGTTGACAGTTACCGGAATGATGATCTTCTCCTCTATGAACTCATACGAGATTGTATCACAAACTGTATTTCGAACCTGTGCGGTGGCTCCTTGTCCATAGGTGAGGGATAGCACTCCCATAATTCCGGCTAGTATTTCTATTCTTCTCATACTTTCTTATTTCATTTTTTCCGCTTCCAGCACGGCTTGATAAGCATTGACAATTCCTCCTGAAAGAGATAAATCATCGAAAAGGAATAAATCCTGTGTCTCGTTGTTGTTCACTAGGATTCCTTTTTCCACTTCTACGCCTTTGCGTGAAGTTACACTTTTCAATAAAATGTCCCGTAGTTGCGTGCCGGTCAGTTGCGGAAAATAAGTTTTCAGTAAGGCGGCTACACCGGCAACGGTAGAAGAAGATAAAGTTACTCCACTTCCCAGTCTGTATGTATTTCCCGGGTAAGAGGAGTAAATATCTGTTCCGGGTGCGTAAATATCCAGCGACTTCGCTCCATAATTGCTTGTGAGAACCGGATTACCTTGTTTGTCGGAGGAGGCTACTACCATCAAATTAGTAAGTTCGGTATTTGGACTCATGTTTCGGTTCGGATAGAAAGTGGTTTTATCCATATCGATTGAAAGATCCCATACCGGAGCAATAACCAATACGCCCTTCTTTTCGGCTTCTTTCAAAGCGTCTGTTATCCATTGCTTCTGATCTTCCGGATAGAGCGTGTTTTGTTGCGATAGAAGGATGACATCAGCTCCGTGAGATATTGCGTAACGGATTGCCAAAACCATATCTTTTAAGTAAGGTTCTCCGTTGCCCGTCGGGTCTACACGCAAGGTCATAATACGTGCATGGTCGGCAATCCCGTTGCTACCCAAACCATTATCGCGTTTGGCAGCAATTATTCCGGCCTTCATCACACCGACAGGGGCATCCGAGGTGAATAATACATTATTCCCGTAGCCTGTATCCGTAATATCCAGATAGTTATCACCGATAATATCTTCTCGTTGGTCTGTTCCGAATTCATTCAGGGCTTTCTCGTATGAATCTTGGGCTGTTTTTACACACATTCCACCTAAGCGCTCTAATACTGCTTGCCATTTGTCTGTTTTATAGATTCCAAAACCATAACCGGCGAATACGAAAGCTACTTCAGACAAGCTGTCGCGTTCGGCTTTCGGGTCATAACATGTTTCAAATTCAGTAAGAGTCAGTTCTTTTCCCGGAAAACGTTTCTTCATATCCCGGTCGAATTTGTGCATATACTCTTCAATAACATAAGAAAACTGTAGGCCACTATATGCACCTGCCACCGGTGATTCGGGTTTTATCTGCGACGTGTAGTATTTGTACTCATCCATATTTGCAGGTGCTGGTACTTCTTGGCGTTTACCATTCACGATCTTATAATACTTCTTGCCATCCCACATAAAATCGGCATATTTATCTTTTAGACGGAAGAATTCACGATCTCCTTCGCGCATTACTTGTTCCATCACTCTGCCGTCTCTGCCTCCCAAAAAATTCCAGCCGTTAATGTCGTCAATCAGCCCATTCTTATCATCATCTTTTTGGTTGGCTTTTTCTTTCGGGTTAACCCAGATAGCATGTTTCAGATCTTCATGCTCTACATCCATCCCTGTGCCAATAATAGCGACGATCGGACTCTTCTTGGCTTTCATCTTTTTACTTTGCAGATACTCATAAGCTCTGTTTACTTCTGCCCCATATACCCCATCTTGATCGAAAGAGCAGTTATACCAATCGAGTTCGGACTGTCCTTGTTGTACTTCCGCTTTCTGCTTCACTAGCTGAGCCAGTGTGGGTACGCTGATGCAACAGCATATGATAGAGAATACAAATTTATTCATTGTTTATATTAATAAGATTGTATGATATTTGTTAATTACGTGCGTTCATAATAGCTTCACGCACTTGTTCGCCTCGAACATTACGGGCTATGATTTTACCTTCTTTATCAATTATCGCCAAGAAGGGAATTGTATAAAAACCATATGCGGTTTGAATTTGACTGGGAGTCTTGTCGTTTGATGGAAAGCCTTCTTTATCCCATAGCATTACCCAAGGGAGATTCTCTTCTTCCAGCATCTTTCTCCATTTTACTTCGCTATCATCCAGAGATATGCTAATGAATTCAAGATCATTCGCTTTTAGTTCGTTGTAGATTGTCAGCATATGGCGCATCTCTTTCCGGCAAGGGCCACACCAGGAAGCGCAAAAGTCTAATACGACAATCTTACCTCGGAAGTCTTTCAAGCTAACTGTTTTTCCATCTGCATCGGTGAATGTAAAATCGGGAGCCATAGCTCCTGACGATCGATGGAATAATGTATTGACCCATTTAACTAACCATGCAGCAGATAGCGAATTGCGGTTCTCTTCAGGAATCATGTCCAGCAATAGTTTGTTAGAAGCGTAGTCGGGTACATCAGCCAAGTAAGCTAGCGCTGCCGCCATACTTGGAGTTAACTTTCCTTTTACGGCCGGATCAATGATTTGATCCTTCTTTCTTCCGGTAGGTATATACTCCTGTAAAGTCAGAAAACGATCGATTCCGGTGAATGTAAGTGAACTTTGCTCAGGATTCTGTTCGTCTAAATATCCATTGATTGTGACAGGACAGCTCTCCAGATAAATATTTTGTTCTACGTTGCCCAGAAAGAGTGTGTACACATCAGGTATGATGTTCTTTTCTTCTGTACTGAATACACCGTCTTTATTGATGGGACAACTTAATATTATGTTGTCATTCAAGTCTTTTACGAGTAAGGTGATAGGCTTAAGAACTCTGACTTTACCGGAGATTTGTAAAGCACTGCTTCCCCATGCAGAGATTCCGCACAGGAGAAGCAACATTATCATTAGATTTTTTCTGCTCATTTTTTCTTCTTACTTCATTGTTATTATGAGAGAACTACTCTTCTTCTGTCTCACCATAAGGAGGAAGGGGAATGTCCCAATCCTGAGGACCTTCGGCTATTGCATTTAGGTCGATTTGATATTTATCCTTCAAATGCTTTCTAACTAATGCGAATTTTTCTGTTAATAGTGGATATTTTGCTGCGGGGAATTCTACCAGGCCTTCCGCTTCTGTAAAGTACATTGATTGTAGAATATATCCGATGAACGTATCTTCTTCATTAGGAGGAGCCGAGTTGTTTTTCGTCTTATCTAATAAGAATTTACCAAGTCTTATACTGCCAGGAAATGCTCTGGTAAGGTAATAGTTGGCGTTATCTTTTTCTCCGGTACTATTAATGAGTTCGGTTTTATAGTCCAATCCGTTGCTGAAATCTTGTGGTATGGCTATATTCTTTTTCTTAACAGCCTGGCTTAGAATATGTCCTATAATCATTTTACGCCGTTGTCCGAAGATACTCTGGTTGGTAGGAGTAACATAAGGTTCATCGGGAGTGTCCACACCAAACATGCACGTACTCCAAAAATCTAATCCGTCGGTGATCTCATTAGCCGGTACATTGGACGTGAATACCCAGCCTGGCATAAACTCAATTTTGTTTATTGTATATGCATTGTACGAAAGATACCAATAAATGGGAAGCACTTTCTTGGTTACCGCACTATTTATATAGGCGAAAATATGTTTTCTTAAAAACTCTTCATAGAATTTGGTCATTTCATCATTCGGGCACCCACCACCTTGGACTCCGTCGGATAAAGGACTTCCTGAGTCAATCCAACCACGATTAAAGTCTTCTCTTTGCAGATCTTTATAGATGAAGTAAACGCTGTACTCATCATAGATTTCAGCAAAATAAGTATCCCATGAATTACTACCTTGTGGTACATTAAAACGTAATTCTACCCCTCCTTCAGTGGGGGTAAGCGTATCTTCTTCATAGCAAGATGCTAGGGTGAGACTGATCAATAGTCCTAATAAAGTATATAATGTTTTCATTTTTATAGTTTTCTTGTTTTGGCATTAAAAACAGTTTAATCTTCTCTTTGAGGTGCTAATGGATTTTGTTCCAGTTTCTTGTTTTTACGAAGCACCTCTTCCGGTATAGGCATTGTATACGACTTGTCGTTGTGTCTTAAAGTGTATATATTATCTTGCCACTCACGAGAGAATTGAGGCATACCGTACCGTCTTAAATCAAACCAACGGTGGCCTTCAAAACATAATTCTTTGCGTCTTTCTTCTTGAATGAATGCGATGAGTGCATCGCCGGTTAAACCACTTGGTTCTATATAATCTACAGGTTTATATCGCTTTACTAATAAAGCTCTGATTGCTTCCAGTGCAACTCCTTCTGCCTTGTTATGTGCCGAAGCTTCTGCTAGATTTAAGTATGCTTCGGAAAGGCGGAAAGCTAGTGCGAAATTTTCATCACCATTGGGAGCTCCTATAGCGGAGATGTTGTATTTGGCAAAAGGTGTGTAAGAGTCTAAGAATTTAGATTCTTGCTTGTCATACTCTTTGATAATGTATTTGTCTTTTCGCAAATCTCCTTGCTGAAAGCTATTCAATAAGTTGTCGGATGCGTTAAAGGCTGCGCGGTAATAAATTACATCTCCTGTCTTTACGACATTGACACCGTTATAATGAACGGTTAAATCCGCAATTCGACCGTATAGCCATATAACTTCGGATGACTTGTGTGAAGTGAAATTATAATAAGGATTGGTAACAGTCGCTTCCGGAATACTATTTAGGTCGACCAATGAGAAATTCCAATCATTGATAACTTTGTTAGCATAGATAGCGGCGTCCTCCCAATTTTCCATATATAAGAAAATACGCGATTTCAACAACTCTATCATTGGAAGGTTGATCATATAATTCGGCTGGTACTGCTTATCTTTCGATAAACTGTGAAACAGACGTTCCGCTTCATCCAAATCCAATAAAATTTGCGTGTACACCTCTTCCACGGTATTACGAGTCATTAAAATTTGATCTTCAGAGACAAGGTTGCTGGTTAACTTTAAGGGTACCCCCAATGCATTCTTATTATAATTATATGGAGCACCGAAATGATTGACCAATAGATAATAGTAGAAACCACGCAATCCCAAAGCTTGAGCTTGTACATAATCTTTTTCAGCTTCTGTTCCGCTAACGTCATGGATGTAGTCCAATGCGGCATTAGCTCCTAATATATATTTATAGCAGCTTTCCCATACGTTATGAGTTCCATATCCTGTCTTTTCACAGGTGAAAAATAGATCCGGTTGCCATGTGAAAATGGCCTTTAACGCTTCCGTTCGGTAAGCAAAATTATTATCAAACTCATAGTCTGTTTTATGTAGTTGGATGTCGTCACTGAAAAAATCCATGTACGCTAAAAGGTCTAGATTATCTTTGGGCTTGGGATATGCTGAACCAAGCAGCATTTCCTGAAGTGCATTGGCGTTTTGAGGAACGTATTCACTTTGCGACTTTGGGTCTAGAAAATCCGAGCACGCAGAAAGTGATAGAAGAATAACTCCTGCTGCTGTATATATTGTTTTTTTTACTTTCATTATTTTCGATCTTTAAAAACCTACATTAATACCAAAAGAGAAATTGCGTGGGAGTACAGTGTTGCTTATTTCCGGGTCGAATCCATTGAAACGCTTGCTGGCTACGACAAATACGTTGTCAACATTGAAGTTTAGAGATAGATTCGTTGCATGTATCTTTTCACACCATTCGCGCTTCATTTGCCATGCTAAGCCTATGTTACGACAGCGTAGAAACGAACTGCTTACTACCATAGCATCCGACAATTCCCACATCGGAATACTAAAAAGCTGCTCATTGTTAGGCAGAGTTATTTGCTTATTTCCCGATTTAGGTAGAGAAGGGATATGCGTATAAGCTTCGTCACCCGGTGCTTTCCAACGATTCAGTAAGTCACGGTTTATGTTGGTGTACGGATCGGGCATATAATAGCCATTTGCGAATAGAGAGTAAGGTGATGTTAATCGTTTCTTACCACCTAACAACAGCGAAAAACTACTGCTTAGTGTGAAGGCTTTATAACGGAATCCAAGGCTTAATCCACCGGTAAAATAAGGCTCAGATTGACCGGAATATACTAAGAAAGTAGTCGGATCTATCAGTCTGTCGCGCTGATCTGCTGGAACATCTAGCTTGTTGAATGTCGCTTCTCCGGTTTCCGGATTTAATCCGGCAAATGAATAAGACCAAAAACCACTTAACGGAAATCCTTCTTTCAGAATCAAATCAGAACGACCATCTAGATAGTTTTTATAGTCTACATCAACATCGGTAACTCCTCCTTTATTCCAGTTCTTGGAAGCATTCAGGCTTACACTTAGTGCGTAATCCCGCTTTTGGATAGGGGTGAATGTCAATGTGTATTCAATTCCCCGGTTGTAAATAATACCTCCATTTCGTTCCATTGTCGCAATTCCATATTCATAAGGAAGTTCCAATGATACGACGCTATTACTTCTGCGCGTATAATATTCCAGGTTCATATGGAACATGTTAAAGAGTTCGAGGTCCATTCCGTAGTTCCATGATTTGGTACGCTCCCAACCCAGGTTCGGGTTTGGAATTTGGGAAATGATAGACTCATATTGGTTGTAGATATCTGCTATCCCTTTTTGGGTAAGAAGCAGATCGGGGCTAATGCGAGTTAATGCATTGCCTTGTACACCGTAAGTTCCACGGAAGTTAAGCATGGTTATCCAGCTAACATGTTTCTTCATAAACTCCTCTTCCGAAGCTCTCCAAGAAAAACCGAATGAGTATGTTGGGTCAAGACGATGGTTGGTGTCTTGTCCGAAGCGGTTGGATGCATCGTTACGTACATTGGTGTTGATCACATATCTATTTTTAAACGAATAAGCTAATGTAGCAAATACAGAGAAGAAATTATTTGTTTGATTAGTTTTCCTCCAACCTCCATTATACATTTTATTCAGTACAAGGAAGCCACTTGCTGAATTAGATAAGGGCTCGAAGTTTTCGGGTAGGGTAGGACGCATGATCACTTCACCGCGATCAGGAGCATAGCCCCATACTGTATTTGCTACACCCTGGTTGTCAGTCGAGCGTACCTCTGTACCGATCAATGCATTCAGGCGATTATCCTTATTGAATGATTTACTGATTAACAGTTTGTTCTGGATGTTGTATGAATGCTGGTGTACGTCATTCGTGTACAATTCTCCTCCAAAAGGAAGCAAGGCTGCTTTAAATTCGGGACTGTTTGGTAATACTGAATTGTAATCGTAGCCACGGTGTGCTTCTGCAATATAGAATGTACGTTCTGTATACCAAGCTTCGTTTGTGCTGTTATTATTGGTATATCCGCCGGTAAACTGATAAGTTAACCAGTCGAGAATTTCCCACTTCAAATCCAGATTAGCGGATAAGAGGTTTGATTTACTCTTCGACCCACTGTTGTCGCGTTCATTGAGGAAATTATAACCTAAGGATCGGACTGCGTCGTTGTGTTTATAACCTGCTTCTTTTTGGTAGTATACATCCGGGCTAATGCTGCGGTTGGTTGAAATTGCATAATCCATCGGACTGACACCAGACGCAAAACCTTCAGTAGTACTTACGCTTCCGTTCATCGTTGCATTGATTGTCAACTTCTGCACCGGGCGCATCGTTATGGCAAGACGTCCGGTCATACGTTCGTTATTGTTGCCGATCTCTTGCCCTTCACTGTTCGAGTAACCCATGGAAGCAGAGTAGCTGAATTTATTTGTACCACCGGAAACACTCACATTATGATTATGGCTGAATGAACGGCGAGTCAGTAATTTGAGCCAGTCGGTATTTTGGGTTTCGAGTACACTTCGTTGTGCCATAAACTCTTCTGTAGAAAGGTCATGATTCAGGTACATATTAAGCAATCCCTCATAGGTGTACAATTGACTGATGGGTTCTTTTCTGTATGTGGTTCCCCAGTTGAATGCCTCTTGCGAGAATATGACTCTTTCTTTAGAGTTCATGTAATTGAATTGCCCATAGTTGGGGCGGGTACCTACAACGAAGTTCGATGTGTAGTTTACGCTTAAACGGTCGGAGGTGCTTTTTTTAGTTGTTATTTCAATGACCCCGTTAGATGCTTTTGATCCATAAATAGCAGTGGCTGAAGCATCCTTAAGGATTGTGATGTTTTCAATATCGGAAGGGTTTAACCACGCAATTTGATTACTGATCAAGTTTTCCAGGTCATCGGTCATGGCCGAAGTTCCGCTAATATCAAGCGGGTCTTCCTGAATAATACCGTCTACTACCCACAATGGATCCTGGTTGCCAAGTAATGTACTGGTACCACGGATTTGGATTTTGGGTGCTGTTCCCACACGGCTACTGGTATTGTTCACCATTACGCCGGCTACACGTCCTTGCAACATCTGGTCAATGGTTGTGTACGAAGGCATCATGATATCTTTGGCTTTTATAGTGGAGATAGAACCGACTAAATCTCTGCGTTGAATATTCTGATAACCGGTTACAACAACCTCATCTATCGCCGTACTTGAATTTTGTAAAGTGATATTAATCTCATTCTTTCCATGGTAGCGAATCGTTTGTTTCTCCATTCCGATGAAAGAGTAGTTCAATACTAAACCATCTTGTGCGGGTATTTCTAAAGAGTACTCGCCATTGAGGTTGGTTACAGTTCCTTTACTCAGGTCGCGGATAATGATCGTTGCCCCAGGCAGGCCTTCGCCGCTAGCATCACGTACCCATCCTTTGATTGTGGTATTCTTTGTTGTCTTTTTCTTTATTACAATAGCACTTCCAGAAACTTCATAAGTTAGGATAGTTCCTTTCAGGCATTGGTCTAGAATTTCGTTGATTGTTTTGTCTTTGGCTTTTATCGTAATGTCTTTTACGTTGGCAATATCTGCGGTAGCGTACATGAAGACAAATTTGGTTCGGTTTTGCAGATACCATAGGGCCGTCTCTAACGTTTCTCCTTTCAAGTCAATAGAAATCTTCTGATTATCTTGTGCTTGCATATTGAGTGTGGATACGAGAAATATCCCTAAGAGGCAGAGCTTAATGAAACTACTGCATGCATAAGATACTCCCTTCAGCAGGGGATTAGTTGGCTTTTTCATTCTTTGTTAGTTGTAGATATGTAATTTATTGTTTTTGTTTTTTTGAAATGTGTATCACCTCATCTTGCTGTTTGATGTCGACTAAGTTGAGGCTCTTTATCATGTCGATGATGGGGTTCATACTTTCGTATCGGTTGAGGTAAGCTCCGATGCGTATGTCTTTAGCGAATTCATCATCGAAGGTGTAATTAAACCCATACCACTTCGATAGATATGACATGATATTATCTAAAGGTACATTCATGAAGATAAACGCTCCGGATTTCCAAGAGGTATATAGCTCTGTGTTGACATCTTCCAAAGAGGTCTGGCGAGATGCTTTGTTGTATACGAAATGCTGATTGGGAGTTAATTCAACCTCTTTCTTCCCGCAAGCGATCTTAATCCCTCCACTGACCAAAGTCGTGCTCTCAATAGACTCGTCATTATAAGCTCGTACATTGAATGAAGTTCCGGTTACCTCGATGGAGGTGTGTGGAGTCTTTACGATGAACGGGCGTTCGCTATCATGTGCTACATCAAAATAAGCTTCTCCTTCCACATGAACTACCCTGTTCTCGCCACTAAAACAAATGGGATAGGTTAGACGGGATTGAGCGTTCAGGTGAATTTTGGTACCATCGGAGAGCGTGATGTTGCACTCCATACCTTGTTGCGTTAATAAGGTATTGGTACTCGCTTTAATTTGCGGTTTATTTTTAGGAGTCTGATAGTTGATTCCTTCTTTATTTATGATAAAACTTGCATAGAATATTCTAGTTTGTTATAGGTTTCAGGTGAAATGTCTAGTGTGTTTCCATCTGCCAAGATTAGGTTAGCACCTCTTTTTCCGGGAGAGATTTCTTTGATTTCTTCGCTTGCGATGTTATTATATATAAGGTAAGAGGCAGGTATTAATAGTAAAATGATGATAGCCGCGTATAGCCAACCTTTCTTCGAGAAAGAATTCGTTGAATAGTTATTTCCCAATAAGGGAGAAATCTTACCCCACGCTTCTCGTGAAGGAAATTCACTTAATAACAGTTTGTTTTCTTCATAGTTCTCTGGATTGAGCACTTGCTTAGCGATTCTTTCATTTTCTTCGCTCTCAGCTATCCAATCGTGATAGTCTTTCTCTTCCCCAGGTGTGGAAGACCGGGTGAAAAGAGAAGCCAAAACCTTTGCGATTTTAAAAGTTTCTTTAAGTGATTCCATCTTTTTTCTCAATTATGTTTTATATAGAACAACCCAATTGAGAAAGCGGGGTAATCAGAAAGCTACTTTATTTGCATAAAAAGAATAATATGGTATAATTTATACCTTTAAGGCTTTCTCTGAGTTTTCTATACGCTATTTTCTTTAACGTATGGACAGTGCCTTCTGCAATATCCAGTTCTTGAGCTATTTCGTGGTTTTTGAGACCTTTCATAGAGTATAGAATGACGTTACGCATTTGTGTGGGTAATTCCTCTACGGCTTTGTTGACGAGTCTGTAGGTCTCTTGTTGGATGATGGCTGCTTCAAAGCCGGCATCAAATTCAGACTCCTCTGCTAAATGAGGCAAGGTAAATTGTTCGTGCTTGAGATGATTGAGACAACGGTTGCGTGTGACAGTATACAAAAAGCTTTTCACCTTTTGCAGGGTCTCAAACTTATCTTTTCGTTCCCAATACGCTAATAGGGCTTCTTGAGCTATATCTTTGCATACATCTTTGTCTTCGATATAGCGAGTAGCAAATACACAGAGAATAGGATAGTAGTCATCAAATAGCTTTTTGAAGGCTTGTTTGCTACCATTTTGGATGTCTACTACTATGTTTTCTGTGTGGATCTTCACCGTTTAGAAGTGGTACGGGTTCAAAATTTACCCGATTTTGCTGATTTTCTTAAGCTTATCTTCTTCTATGATTTTAATCTTTCTTCCGTCAATTGTAATCAAGCGTTCCGTAGCAAATTGGGATAGTGTACGAATTGCATTGGATGTAGTCATATTAGAGAGATTGGCTAAATCTTCTCGAGAAAGATAAATACTCAGAGTTGAGCCGTCTTCTTCCAGACCATAACTATCTTTTAGAAAGAGCAAAGATTCAGCCAGTCGTCCGCGGATATGCTTCTGCGTTAGGTTAACTGTACGTTCGTCAGCAATACCTAAGTCAATCGATAATTGACGGATAAAGAACATGGCTAAGTCGTTGTTCTGGGCGACTAAAGTGACAATAGCACTCATGGGAATTAAACAAACCACAGAGGGCTCGAATGCTGCGGCAGCTGTAATAAATGCTTCTTTAGCAAAATAGGCGCGGTAGGCAAAGTATTCTCTAGCTTAATCATGCGAATGATTTGGCTTCTTCCTCCTACGCCATCCTTGAATATTTTAACTTTTCCGGTGATTAGACACATTAAGTGACTAGGTGCTTCTCCTTCGCAATAGATGGTTTCGTTCTTTTTGTAGGTCTGTATCGTATAGTTATTCATCAGAAATTCCCTTTGTTCATTGTTCAAAGGGGCTAACATGTCGGAGAGTGGCTCCGAAATATTGATGTCTGATATGTTTATTTTCACCATGGGTACTACAAAACTGTGTTATACAGCACAAAAGTAGAAAGAAAAAATGAGAAAATGAACGAATCTATAAAAAGATTGCACAAAGGAGGGCTCTTTCGTGCAATCTTATAAACTTTCTTATTTAGTGAATAACAGTTCTCTATACTTGGGTAACGGCCATATTTCGTCGTCTACTTCCATCTCTAAATGGTCGATGTGATCGCGTATTTTATCCAAGTAAGGACGTACGTTTTCTTCGTACTCAAAAGCTTTTTCTTTGTAATTTTCCTTGTGGTTGGCAACCTTACGAGCTGCAGTCATATCGTGTACCAGAACCTTGATTGCTGTTACGCGGTGTGAGATTTCCCGAATCAGATCTTTACGGTCTGCGCTTAAAACTTCATATTCATCTTCCGGAAATAACTCTTTCAGACCGCACAAGTTTTTGATCAAACGATTCTGATAGATAACCGCAGTCGGTACAATATGGTTGATTGCAAGATCGCCAAGTACCCGACTTTCTATTTGCACTTTCATGGTGTACTTTTCCAACTCTACTTCCAAACGACTATTCAGCTCCGTTTCGTTGAAGATACGTTCGGCGATAAGTACGGCTTTCGATTGATGGTCAGCATAGTGCATTAATGCTTCCGGTACATGGCTGATATTTGTCAGACCGCGGCGAGCTGCTTCTGTTTTCCACTCTTCTGAGTATCCATCACCCTCGAAGCGGATCGGTTCGGAAGAAATAATGGTTTCTTTCAACAGCCGGAAGATTGCTTCATCCTTACCCACACCTTCTTCCATGAGTTTTTCCACTGAAGCACGGAACTCGTTGAGTTGGTTTGCCATGGCTGCATTGAGAACGATCATAGAAGCGGCACAGTTGGAAGAGGAGCCGGCCGCACGAAATTCGAAACGATTGCCGGTGAAAGCAAAAGGAGAAGTACGGTTGCGATCAGTTGTATCAAGTAGTATTTCAGGAATACGGCCAATACCAAGTTTGAGTGTTGTTTTTTCTTCCGGTGTCATCTTCTCATTACCTACTTGACGCACAATATCATCGAGTGTAGCCGAAAGCTGCTTTCCAAGAAAACAGGAAAGGATTGCCGGCGGAGCTTCGTTGGCTCCCAAGCGGTAACTGTTGCTGGCACTCATAATAGAAGCACGCAATAAGTCTTGATTCTTGTACACCATCATCAAGGCATTTACAAGGAAGGTGAGGAACAGCATATTGCCTTTGGGATTCTTTCCCGGTGCAAATAGGTTAACTCCTGTATCGGTGCAGAGTGACCAGTTATTATGTTTGCCTGAACCATTCACACCGCTATAAGGCTTTTCGTGGAGTAGCACATTGAAATGATGTTTACGTGCTATTCGTTTCATCAGGTCCATCACTAACTGATTGTGGTCATTTGCCAGGTTGCAATTCTCGAAGATGGGAGCCAGTTCAAATTGATTGGGTGCAACTTCGTTATGGCGAGTCTTTGCCGGAATACCCAGTTTGTGACATTCTATTTCGAGTTCCTTCATAAATGCCGTAACGCGTGGAGAGATGGAGCCGAAGTAATGGTCTTCCAGCTGTTGATCTTTGGCAGATGAATGTCCCATTAGCGTGCGGCCGGTTAGGCAAAGATCGGGGCGGGCATTGTATAAAGATGAGTCTACCAAGAAATATTCTTGCTCCCAACCTAGGTTAGTATAGACACGAGTAATGTTCTTATCGAATAATTGGCATACATCTGTTGCTGCTTTATCGACAGCAGCGAGTGCTTTCAATAGGGGAGTCTTATAGTCGAGTGCTTCGCCCGTATACGAAATGAAGATCGTAGGGATGCAAAGGGTTGTATCTACCACGAAAGCCGGTGAGGAAACATCCCAGGCAGTATAGCCTCTTGCCTCGAATGTGTTACGAATTCCACCGTTCGGGAAAGAGGAAGCGTCGGGTTCCTGTTGAATAAGTAGCTTACCCGAAAAACGTTCAATGACTTCGCCATCTTCTCCAAACTCGATAAAACCGTCATGTTTTTCGGCGGTCCCATCTGTCAGTGGTTGAAACCAATGGGTGTAGTGAGTAACGTTGAGTGACTTAGCCCAACTTTTCATTCCGTTGGCAATAAGGTCTGCCATGTCGCGATTGATAAGCGTGCCTTTTTCGATAGCGTCTGTTACAGCCTTGTACGCTTCTTTGGGAAGATACTCCTGCATTTTTTTACGATCGAATACGTGACTTCCGTAATAGTCGGAAAGTTTGTGGGAAGGTGGAGCTATTTCTAACGGAACTCTGTTAGATAGCTCTTGTAGTGCGAAAAATCTCATTTTAGACATAATATGGTCTACTTTTATCGGTTGTTGGGTGCAAAATTATATGTTTTTCTCGAATTACCCCCTAATATTTGAGGGTTAATTTGAATAAAACTGCATATTTTCTTGATGTACCCCCTAAAATAGGGGGTTGGGGTTTATTAATGCTAATAAATTGCACACTTTACTTTTTTATTGTTTGGTACTCATGAGTTCAACGATACGATGCAAAGAATGCGGATATGTGGAAAAGATTGGAGTAGAAATAGGGGTGGCGGATTTGAATTAGGGGAGGAATAAATTGCTGATTAAATAAAAAATACTACTTTTGAGTAAGCAACTTTTTGAAAGTATCATTGTAAAAACAAGTTTTATGGAATATCTCTTACTTGTAGTTATTATATTGCAGGCGGTTATACTCCGTCAGGAAGGAAGAAGGTTCAGTGAATTAACTTCAGAAATACAGGAATTGAAGCGTAAAACCAATTTGCTGCTGCAGAAGTTACAGAACGCTCCCTCAGAGAAGGCGCAAATAAAGGCGAAGGTGGAAGAGACGAAAGTAGATGCTCATTTGCCAAACGTTGAAGCAGCGCGAGTAGAAGTGGTTCCGCAAAAGGTTGAGCCTGTTTTGGCTGAATCGGTAATGGCGAATCACGATCGACAGCGTTTAATGAAAGAGAGCACCCCGGTTGCAAAAGAAGAGGTTACTATGAAGGAAGATAGACGCATGGGCGATAAAGTACTTCCGGATGGTAATAAAAAAGTTGAATATAAGCTCAAAAAGAAGCGTGTATCAAAGCCGATCAATTATGAAAAATATATTGGTGAGAATCTTTTTGGTAAGATTGGAATACTGATCTTGGTTGTCGGTATAGGGCTGTTTGTAAAATACGCTATTGACAAAGACTGGATTAACGAGACGATGCGTACTGTACTCGGATTTATAGCCGGTGCGGTATTATTGGTTCTAGCCGAGCGTTTCAGGAAAAGCTATCGTACGTTCAGTTCTTTATTAGCCGGTGGGGCTTCTGCTGTATTCTACCTGACGGTGACTATTGCTTTTCAGTCCTATCAACTGTTCTCCCAAACAGCAGCTTTTGTTATTTTGGTAGGAATCACGATGCTGATGACAGCATTGTCGGTCTGGTATGACAGGCGGGAACTGGCTATTATTTCTTTGATTGGTGGTTTCTTAGCTCCTTTCCTTGTCAGCCATGGCGAGGGAAACTATCTGGTACTTTATACTTATCTGGCAATCCTGAATCTCGGTATGTTCGGTTTGTCGCTTTATAAAAAGTGGGCAGAATTACCTCTTATTTCTTTTGCTTTTACCTATTTTATATTGTTGATTTACGTCTGTGTAGAATTCGTGTTTAATACGGCTACAGAGGAGACGGTAGTGGTAGCCGGGCATTTGTTCCTTTTTGCTACCTTATTCTATTTCATTTTTCTTCTTCCGGTGCTTTCAATTCTCAAGAATGAGAAAACGAAGATCAACCGCTACCTTGTGTTTGTTGTTATCGGAAACAGCTTTATCTATTTAGGATTAGGGAAGTTATTCCTTTCACACATGCTTTTGACGTTTGACTTTAGCGGTTTGCTGAGTCTTTCCATAGCAGTGACCAATTTGATGATATTGCTGGGATTGCGAAAGAGAAGAGAAGAGTTCCGCTTATTGGTTTATACACTGACGGGGCTGGCGGTAACATTTGTTTCCATTGCTATACCACTGATGTGGGAAGCTCGTTTGGTTACTATGGCGTGGGCAGTCGAAATGGTCATGTTGTTGTGGCTTTATGTGAAATCGGGAAGTCGTGTATATGAGAAAGGAGCTTTTGTTCTAATGCTATTGACTGCTCTTTCCTTCTGCTATGCTTTTTCTGTACGAACGATATATGTACTGAATCCCGACACTATTTTCCTGAATCGTATATTTGCGACAAACCTATTTGTTGGGTTATCCATAGGTGCTTTTGCTCTTTTGATGCAACGCTATCGTGAATTCTTTTGTAAGGCACGGTTGCTAAAGTACCACCCTTGGAATGCCATCATGTTAGTTGCTTCGGTTTTGTTACTCTATTATACTTTTGTTTTAGAATTCTCTTTCCATCTATCAGACCCTGTAAATGATCGGGTTATACATCTCTTTACGACCGTTTGTCTGTTGGGAATCAGTTATGGTTTCAGAAAGCGTTTCCCTATTCGGAATTGTCCAATGCTTTATATAATAGGAATAGGGCTTACGGTATTACTCTATCTTTATAACGTAAGCGTAGGTAGAATAGCTGCTCCAGCTACAGTGGCTTTATGTTTCGCGCTAACTTGGCTTACCGCCGTAGTAGCTGTGTTGCATTTGGTTTATGTGAGCCGATTGTACTATGTAGATAAAGGCGTTCAGAAAGTATATACCATCTATCTTAATATCATAGCGACTGTGCTGTGGTTATCCTTGATCTATTTGTTTCTAAGACAATTGGGAATGCCTGATGAATATAATGCCGGTTTCTCCGTAGCTTTGGCAATTGCCGGTTTTGTTCAAATGTCATTGGGAATGCGCTTACATCAGAAGGTCCTTCGTGTGATAAGTCTGTTCACTTTTGGTATTGTGCTTTTGAAACTTGTGCTTGTAGATATGTGGGCAATGCTACAGTGGGTAAAATTATCGTTTTTATTCTCTTAGGCGCTATGCTTCTTGTCCTTTCATTTTTGTATCAGAAACTTAAAAATGTATTATTTGGTGAAGCTGAAAGTGAGGATGATTTAACAGAGAAATGAGTTCTTGTTGCCGGAATAAACGTTAAACTATCTGCAACGAACTTCTTCTCGTCGTTTTTTTCTATATTTGCTCATCGTAAATTTAGATAAACGGCTTATTGAAATATAGAATAAAAATAATAGCGGTAGTTTGTGTCTTATTCTCTTTGTATTCGAAGGGGAAAGCTAACTCTGTGATGAATCCATATACCAAACAGCCGATCTTAGTTGATTCTATACTCACACATGTGTTGACTTTTGCGCCATTCTATGAAACAATCGTTGATGACTATCGGGCTGCGCTTTATATAAAAGGTAAGATGAATATTCGCAAAAAGAATTTTATTCTTCGCTATGTTCCATCTATGTTTCGCTTACAAAAAGGAGTACGTGAGTATTTGCTTGAGACTTACAGTGATCTTCACTTCACAGCTCCTAATATTTATGATCAGAAAGTAAAAGCTGCCCAGGGAACCATACGCGGCAATAGAGGATTGCCGGGGCTACTCGAATATTTTAATGTCAATATCTACTCTTCTTCTTTATTGAATGACGAGCGTTTGCTATCCCCATTAGCCCAGAACGGATCTAAATATTATACATATCGGATAGACAGTGTGATGGGCGATCCGAATAGCCTGGATTATAAGATACGCTTTACCCCTAAGAGTAAAAGTGATCAGTTAGTTGCGGGGTATATGATTGTGAGTAGTAATGTGTGGAGTGTTCGTGAATTCAGCTTTACCGGGCGTTCGGAACTGATAACTTTCGATTGCTGGATTAAGATGGGGGACGTTGGAAAGAAGAATGAGTTCTTGCCTGTACATTATGAAGTAGATGCTCGGTTTAATTTTGTAGGAAATAAGATAGATGGTAGCTACACTGCCTTGTTGGATTATAAGTCTATTGAGTTAAAGGAGAGAAAAGTACGGAAAAAGGAGAAGACAAATTATAATTTGTCGGAATCGTTCTCGTTGAAGTGCGATACCAATGCCTATAAGACGGATCCTTCGACCTTCGCTGTATTACGTCCGATTTTGCTGGACGACCATGAAAAGGAGTTGTACTCCAAATTCTATTTGCGCAGGGATACGTTGTCTCGGCAACCCAAGGCTAAAAGTAAAGTGTTTTGGGGAACTATGGGAGACTTGATGTTGGAAGATTATAAATTCAACCTATCCAATGTCGGAAGTGTTCGCTTCTCTCCCTTCATAAATCCACTGCTGTTTAGCTATAGCGGTAGTAATGGTTTGTCGTATCGGCAAGATTTTCGTTTCAATCGTCTTTTTAGAGGTGACAAATTACTTCGTGTAGTACCTAAAGTCGGATATAACTTTACTCGAAAAGAGTTTTATTGGTCACTTAATGCCGACTTTGAATACTGGCCTCAGAAACGGGGAGGATTTCACTTAAATGTCGGTAATGGTAACCGTATTTATAGTAGCGAAGTTTTGGATGAACTCAAACAGATGCCAGATAGTATCTTTGATTTCAACCAGATTCATCTAGATTATTTCAAGGACTTGTATTTTAGTTTTAGGCATAGCTTGAAGTGATCAATGGATTGGATATTAGCTTGGGAATTTCCGCTCACCAACGAACGGCGGTCGAACGGTCGCGTTTTGTGATAACAGGTAACTATCCAATGCCTCCTCCTGAATTCATGAAAAAATTCAAAAATACCTATATCAGCTTTGCTCCACGCATTCGAATAGAATATACTCCTGGCCTATTTTACTATATGAATGGGAAACGAAAGATCAATCTGCGTTCTCATTACCCCACCTTTTCGATCGATTACGAGCGTGGGATGAAGGGGGTGTTCAAGAGTACGGGAGAATATGAACGTATTGAGTTTGATCTTCAGCACAAGCTGTCGTTAGGATTGATGCGGAGTGTGTCTTATCGTTTCGGACTTGGAGCATTCACCAATCAGCAAGAACTTTATTTTGTGGATTTTGCTAATTTCTCCCGGCGTAACCTGCCGGTGGGATGGAACGATGAAATCGGTGGTGTTTTTCAGTCGCTCGATTCGCGTTGGTATAACTCCTCTCGTCGTTATGTGCGTGGAAACTTTTCTTACGATGCTCCATTCCTGTTGCTTCGCCACCTTAATAAATATACACGTTATGTCCAGAACGAACGTCTCTATGTTAATGCGTTATGTATGCCTCACTTGCAACCTTATATAGAACTTGGATATGGTATCGGTACGCATGTTTTCGATATTGGAGTCTTTGCCGGCTTTGAAAATTGGAAATTCAGTGGTTTTGGCTGTAAGTTTACATTTGAACTATTCAACAGATAATCAAGTCCTTTTCAAGTAGGCATTGAGTTTTCTCCCTTGTATTCGCTGAAGTCTTGTAACTTTATCTGCTTGTTTCTCGGTTCTATAAGAAAGAGATCTCGATAAAAGACGATTTTTCTTTTTCTACTAAATTACAAAACAACCTTCTTGTTCAGTGATCATTGAACCCTACAATCACCCTTTAGTGTTGTTGCTATTCCTGTTGATCACTTTGTGGGGGTAGATGGCTTGAGATAAAAAAGCATAAAAAAAAGAACACTTTCTTGCTCTTTTTCCGTGCTATAGCTTTGGTAATCAAGAAAAGATTCTTATCTTTGCGCCCGATTTATAGTAATATAATGTCTTATTTAATTAAAGTATTTAAACAATTTATTTATTAATGGAAAATTTGAAGAACGTAGCTCCACTTGAAGATTTCAATTGGGATGCTTATGAAAACGGTGAAGCAGCAACCGCTGTAAGCCATGACGATCTTGAAAAAGCATACGACAGTACGCTTAATAAAGTGAACGACCGTGAGGTTGTTGATGGAATCGTAATCGCAATGAACAAGCGTGAAGTTGTTGTGAATATCGGTTACAAATCAGACGGTATCATCCCATTGAATGAATTCCGTTACAATCCTGAACTAAAAGTAGGTGATTCAGTAGAAGTATACATCGAAAATCAGGAAGACAAAAAAGGACAGTTGGTACTGTCGCACAGAAAAGCTCGCGCTACTCGCTCTTGGGATCGCGTTAACGCTGCTCTGGACAACGAAGAAATTATCAAGGGTTACATCAAGTGCCGCACTAAGGGTGGTATGATCGTAGACGTATTCGGTATCGAAGCATTCTTACCGGGTTCTCAGATCGATGTGAAACCTATTCGTGACTATGACGTATTCGTAGGAAAAACAATGGAATTCAAAGTGGTTAAGATTAACCAGGAATTCAAAAACGTTGTTGTTTCTCACAAAGCTCTTATCGAAGCTGAACTGGAACAACAGAAGAAAGAAATTATCAGCAAACTCGAAAAAGGACAAGTTCTTGAAGGAACTGTTAAGAATATCACCTCTTACGGTGTGTTCATCGACTTGGGTGGCGTAGACGGTTTGATTCACATTACTGACCTTTCTTGGGGACGTGTTAGCGATCCGAAAGAAGTGGTTGAATTGGATCAGAAGCTTAACGTTGTTATCCTTGACTTTGATGATGAGAAGAAACGTATCGCTCTTGGCTTGAAACAACTTACTCCTCACCCATGGGATGCTCTTGATCCTAACTTGAAGGTTGGTGACAAAGTTGACGGTAAGGTTGTTGTTATGGCTGACTACGGTGCATTTATCGAAATTGCTGCTGGCGTAGAAGGTTTGATCCACGTATCTGAAATGTCTTGGTCTCAGCACTTGCGTTCTGCTCAAGACTTCATGAAGGTAGGTGACGTAGTAGAAGCTGTTGTATTGACTCTTGACCGTGAAGAACGTAAGATGTCTTTAGGTATCAAGCAATTGAAACAAGACCCATGGGAAACTATCGAAGAAAAGTACCCAGTAGGTTCTCAACATACTGCTAAAGTTCGTAACTTCACTAACTTCGGTGTATTCGTAGAAATTGAAGAAGGTGTTGACGGATTGATCCACATCTCTGACTTGTCTTGGACTAAGAAAGTTAAGCATCCTTCAGAATTTACTCAGATTGGTGCTGATATCGAAGTACAGGTATTGGAGATCGACAAAGAAAACCGTCGCTTAAGCTTAGGCCACAAACAACTCGAAGAAAATCCTTGGGATGTATTTGAAACAGTATTCACTGTAGGTTCTGTACACGAAGGTACTATCATCGAAATGTTGGATAAGGGTGCAGTAGTTGCTCTTCCTTATGGTGTAGAAGGTTTCGCAACTCCGAAACACCTTGTTAAAGAAGATGGCGCACAAGCTCAGTTGGATGAGAAATTAGAATTCAAAGTAATCGAATTCAATAAAGACGCTAAGAGAATCATTTTGTCTCATAGCCGTATTTTTGAAGATGTAGCTAAGGCTGAAGAAAGAGCTGAAAAGAAAGCATCTTCTAAGAAGACTACTAAGAAAGAAGATTCTCCTGCAATCCAAAATCAGGCTGCTTCAACTACACTGGGTGACATCGATGCTCTTGCTGCATTGAAAGAACAACTCGAAGGAAAGAAATAATCATTATTTCCCGATCATATGAAAAGGGCATCCCAACTGGGGTGCCCTTTTTGCGTCTAATAAACTCTCCGTAGATGGTGCTGGCAAAGACGAGTGATTGAAGCTGTGTGTTAATTGATAGGGAGATCCCTACGTTCAAATGGGAAGAATCACTCGGACAGGGATTTTTCCCATTTTATATTTGTAACAATCAAAAAAAACACTAAACAATACGCAGTATGAAAAAGACTCAAAGCATTTTACTCTTGTTGCTGGTCGTGGTATTCAGTAGTTGTTACACTACTAAAATCACTTATAAATACATGGAACGTATACAGCGCGGAATGTCACCTAAAGAGGTGAAAGCTATTTTGGGTGAGCCAACCTATCGGAGCTTTGATGACAAAGGTGAAATCTTAGAGTTTCGTAGTTCCGAGTATGGTCCGGCTAAAACCATTAAAATAAGATTTGTTGATGATAAAGTCGTTGAGATGCAGAGTTATTTGGATCGATACTATGATAATAACTGCGGAAGCGGAGTTAAGGAAGTAAAGGAAGACAAAAAAAAGCCGGAATCTTCAGAAAAAGATACAAGTACCCAAGTACGTGTGACAACGGATGGGAAGCATGTGCTGAAGGTTGGGTCAATTGTTGTCACACCGGAGGGAAACCATGAAGTGGTGGTAAGTGATAATGGAGGAGTGATTGTCACAGCTTCAGGCCGACATATACCTACGTTCTAATATTCCAGGAGAGTTTAATCAGTAAGAAACCGGAATTATAGAAATGCTTAGCTATAACTTTCTTTCTCATTCTTTGCCGGATTGAAATCGAAATATTCTATCTTTGCAACTAATGGAGAAATTTGAACTACATATATTGGGCTGTGGATCAGCCCTACCTACTACCCGTCATTTTGCAACCTCGCAGGTTGTAAACCTGCGAGAGAAACTCTTTATGATTGACTGTGGCGAAGGAGCGCAGATGCAATTGCGTAAATCCCGGTTGAAGTTTTCCCGTTTAAATCATGTCTTTATTTCCCATTTGCATGGCGACCATTGTTTTGGTTTGCTGGGGTTGATCTCCACTTTGGGTTTGCTGGGGCGTACGGCCGATTTGCACATTCATTCTCCGCATGGATTAGAAGAGCTGTTTGGACCGATGCTTGCTTTCTTTTGCAAGAATCTGACTTATAAAGTATTCTTTCATGAGTTTGACACGAAAGAACCGTTACTTATCTATGACGATCGCTCGGTAAGCGTGACCACAATTCCCTTGCGACACCGGGTGCCTTGCTGTGGGTTTTTGTTTGAAGAGAAACCCCGCCCTAATCACATCATCAGAGAGATGATCGATTTCTATCAGGTACCTGTATACGAACTAAACCGCATCAAGAATGGAGCCGACTTTGTGAATCCGGAAGGTGAGGTGATTCCCAATGAACGCTTGACCCGTCCGTCAGAGCCTGTGCGTAAATACGCTTATTGCTCTGATACTAGCTTCTATCAGAAGATTGTAGAGCAAATCAAAGGAGTAGACTTATTGTTTCACGAAGCGACCTTTGCGCAGACTGAAAAGCGCGAGCTAAAGAGACGTATCACAGCACGGCTGCTCAAGCAGGAGAAATAGCTAAGGCTGCTGAGGTCAAACAGCTGGTTATCGGACATTTTTCGGCGCGTTATGAAAATGAATCAGTACTCTTGGCGGAAACAACGGCTGTTTTTCCAAACACGATTCTTGCCAAGGAGAATCTTTGTATAAATGTAGGAGGAGAGGAATGAAGTACAGACAGATATTATTGGGATTTCTCTTGTTTCTCGGTCTGCTATCAGCTTGTCGGAAAGAACAAAAAGAGGCGATTGTGCCCGACTCCCTGTCCGCTCTTCGTGAGATGATAACGCCTGCCTACGTCATTGATGCGGATAGTATTCGAACCATTATTCGGGCAGAACTGACTACTTGGCGACTTGATGCACCTTGGATTCTGCCTTGGTTGAATACTACCGGAACGATCGAGAGTTTGTGTGGTTGAATCGCATGCCTTTCTCTTTGGAATACGCCGATTCTATGCTTGCCCGGTTGGATAATATCGCAGAGCATGGCATCACCCCCGAACTTTATCACACGGATCAAATACGAGAAAGCTTGCAGCAGATTAGAACCTTGAATCTGCAAGAGGGAAAAACAATGAACCGGCTGTTAGCCTTTGTGGAATATCAGCTGACCGCTACCTATCTCTCGTATGTCTGTCAACTGAAATTCGGTTTTCTGCCTCCGCAGCAGAGGCGAAATGATTCTTTGACCTACATCCCCCTGAAGCGATGTGATTCGGCATTTGCCTTTTCTGCGCTTGATACGCTTCGGGCAGATGCCCATAAAGCCTTTCAATGGGCGCAGCTTCTTCACGTCTTTATAGTAAGCTACAGGAAGAGTTGCAACGTATAAACAAGGAACCCCAAACAGATTCTACCGACTACTTTCGAAAACGATTGTTGGTTAATTTGGAACGCGAACGTTGGCAGTATGCGCAAGATAAAGGAAAGAAATATGCGATAGTCAATGTAGCAGCCTTCATGTTGCAAGCGGTTAATGAAGAAACTGACTCCATACTGGAGATGCGAGTTTGCTGTGGTAGGCTGAAAGATAAAACGCCGATGCTCGCCAGCCGGATCTATTACATGGAACTTAATCCGTATTGGAATGTTCCACAGAGTATAATCACCAAAGAAATAATCCCGACATTCAAGCGAGATACGACTTATTTCACTCGTAACCGGATGAAGATTTACGATAAGAACGGAAAGTCGGTAGATCCTCAAACTATTGAATGGACAAAATTTGCGGGGAGGGGAGTACCCTATACGGTGAAGCAGGATAATAAAGCCGGCAACTCCTTGGGGCGAATTATTTTCCGCTTCCCAAATCATTATGCGGTTTATCTGCACGATACACCTTCCCGACAGCCGTTTACATGGAAGAATCGTGCGGTGAGTCATGGCTGTGTACGTTTGGAGAATGCGTTAGACTTCGCTTTCTTTCTACTTAAAAAGCCGGATGAACTGTTTCAAGACCGCATACGTATCGCAATGGATATCAGACCGGTCAGTGAAGAGGGGCGAAAACTGTCGCGAAGTGATGCTTACCGCGAGTTGAAACATTGCAGTTTGCAAGAATCGATACCTGTATATCTGGACTATCAAACCGTCTATTTGTCGGCGGATAACCAATTGAGTTATTGTGCAGACCCTTATAATTATGACCCGCCTTTATTAAAAGCGATGAATAACCTGATCGCGAAACCCTAAATTATACCCGAAAACGAGCGCATATGAATCCATATAATGAACGCGAGGTATTAGAGCTCCTTCAAGAAGAGAGTACGCAGCGGAAGGCCTTCGAGATGGTTGTTAAGCAGTACAGCGAACAACTATATTGGCAAATCCGTCGGATGGTACTATCGCATGAAGACGCGAACGACCTTCTTCAAAACACTTTCATCAAAGCATGGACCAGCATTGGCTACTTTCGTGCTGAGGCGAAGTTGTCCACATGGCTCTACCGCATTGCCCTGAATGAATGCCTTACTTTTCTAAACAAACAGCGTGCTGTCAATACGTTGGCTATTGACGATCCGGAAGCATCGGTTGTGGAGAAGTTGGAGAGTGACGCTTATTTTTCAGGCGACCGGGTGCAGATGCTTTTGCAAAAGGCATTGCTTACTCTACCCGAAAAGCAGCGCATGGTGTTCAACCTGAAATATTATCAGGAGATGAAGTACGAGGAGATGTCCGACATCTTTGGGACTTCGGTTGGGGCTTTGAAAGCTTCCTATCATCATGCAGTGAAGAAAATAGAGAAATTTTTAGAAGAAATCGATTAAACCTTTTAAGAGACAAACTGTCTAATGAAAAGAGAGGAGGATAATGGTATGAAAGAAGAAGAAAATATACTTAAGAAGATAGGGCGAGAGAATACTTTCAAGGTACCTGATGGTTATTTTGATCATTTGGCTTCGGAAGTTATGGACAAACTCCCCGAGCAAGAAAAAAACGTTTCGCTGCCCCATAAACCTACTGCCTGGACTAAGAAGTTGAAGCCTTTGCTATATATGGCTGCAATGTTTGCAGGAGCAGCATTTATTATTCGTGTGGCATCCTTAGGGTATAAAGAAACAAATATAGATACAGCGGCAACCGAAACAAACGATACGGAGATTGTATCTGATCAGATGATCGATGTTGCCATTGAAGGTACGATGTTGGATGATTACTCCTTGTATGTCTACCTAAGCGATGTTAGTGCAGATTAATAAACCAAACTGATGTATATTAAGAAATGAAGAAACTGTTACTTATACTCCTGCTTCTTTGCGGGATGACACCTATACTTCGTGCTGCTGATGGATGTGATCAGCATTTGACTCGTGATGAATTCAGGGCTAAGCAGAAAGCATTCATCATGGAGAAAGCAGAATTAACGAAAGAAGAAGCTGCTAAATTCTTCCCTGTTTATTTTGAACTTCAGGACCGGAAGAAAAAGTTGAATGATGAGTCGTGGGACTTGGTACGTAAAGGCAAAAATGATAAAACGACGGATGCAGAGTATGGAACAATTATAGAAAAGATAACCGACAACCGTATCGCTTCCGATCGATTGGATAAAACATACTTGGATAAGTTCAAGAAAATATTGCCTAACCGCAAGATTTACCTGGTACAACGAGCTGAAATGCGTTTTCATCGTGAACTGTTGAAGAATGTACAAGGTAAAGGAGGCGGGCACGAATCTCAGGACCGTAGAAAATAAAACATTGAAGTACTGCCTTGACAGCTAGATGAAAAGGGCGGCTATCGATGTAAAATAGATAGATTAAAGAAACTCCTTATAGATCATACTTTAAAAAGAACCCCCTTGTTTTAGTTTATTCGGAATGAATATGACTAAAATGAGGGGTGTTTCATTCAGACTCTGTTTGCAATAACCTTTCGGGGCCACTTACAAAAGTATAGGCTGATGCGGCGTCAATTTTCACATGCTATCATGTCATAGTCACTTTTTTGCATATAATTCAGTATATCAGATGCTTACTTTGCGTCTTCTTTTAGGCTTACATTTATTTACCCGCTTGGATAGCTTATTTTGTAGAGCCATTCGTCTATCGATGCAGCTCATCCGCTAGATAGCACGTTGATCTCAGTTAAGGAGAGTAATAGAATCGTGAATCAGAAAGAATAGGTGCAAACGTGTAAACTGAAATCAGGAAAATTAGGGCTTTGATGTTTTCACTCAATTGCTGCTTGCTTTCGTCCAAATGCCCGGGGGAAGGCGAGCAAATGCCCCGGGCTTTCATGCAAATGCCCGGGGCATTCGAACGGAATACCTGCTTATTGCTCCAAATGCTTGCGCTTTGTTTGATTTGTGAGATAGCCGGCATAAACTGCTCGGCTATTTTGGGTAAAATGGTAGGAAAATAAGGTTTTGATTTTCTCCTTTCAGCTTTCAGTTTTTCAGCAAATCAATTGATAGACAGAGCTTTTGGGCTGAAGGCAAAGCCTGAAAGAGTCTTGTGTCTTTCAGGCTTTCTCTGTTATGATAAGTTAGCTTGTTTAAAGCTTTGGAATGAGCGGAGGCATACAGACAATGCTTCGCTTTTTCATGTAACAGCGAGTTTTCTATTGTCAGCCCGGTGAATTGATTGGTTCTGAAGTCAGACTTGATTATTCGCTGCGCAAGTTCGGTGATTCACTTCGAGCGTCTATCGGCTGAAAGGGCTGAAAGCAGTATTTAGCCCTTGCTTTCAGTCTTATCGTTTGTATATCAGTTAGTTATCCCGAAACTGAAGCTGAAGGCTAAAAATGAACATTATGCAGAGGGGCGTGAATCGGGGCTGGAAGTGTATGGTGCTAGACTTTGACCTGAGAATATACATTCAAAATATAGCGAAAAGCAGCCCCCTTGTCTTATAATCCAAGCTTTTTTGCTTCATCCCATATCTTGTCCATCTCCTCCAGCGACATATCTTTCAGGCTGCGTCCCTCTTTGATGGTGTGTGCCTCCAGGTAATTAAAGCGGTTGATAAATTTCTGATTGGTACGTTCCAAAGCATTGTCCGGATTGATCTTATATAAACGGGCTGCATTGATGAGGCTAAACATCACGTCACCGAACTCAGCCTCTGCTTTATCTTTGTCCATATTGCTACTTCCGCTTGAAACTCGCCAATCTCTTCTTTCACCTTTTTCCAAACCTGTTCGCGCTCTTCCCAGTCGAATCCTACATTACGGGCTTTGTCTTGAATACGGTATGCCTTAATTAGCGATGGCAGAGAACTTGGCACACCACTCAAAACGCTTGTGTTACCATCTTTTTCTTTCAGTTTCAACTGTTCCCAGTTCTCAGAAACCTGACCGGCTGTCTCGGCTTTCTCCTCTCCGAATACGTGCGGATGGCGGAAGATCAGCTTTTCACAGAGTTTATCGCATACATCCTTCATGTCGAAATCGCCCGTTTCAGAGCCTATCCGGGCGTAGAAGCCCACGTGCAGCAATACATCACCCAATTCCTTGCAGATGTCTTTTTTATCATTTCGCATTAAAGCGTCGCAGAGTTCGTAGGTTTCTTCAATTGTATTGGGACGCAAGCTTTCGTTGGTCTGTTTGCGGTCCCACGGACATTTGACACGAAGTTCGTCAAGGATGTCAAGGAAGCGTCCGAACGCCTCCATTTGTTCTTCTCTTGTATGTAGCATCTTATTTGTTTTTTATTGATGAATAATGCAAAGATAGCACTTTTTATAAATCGTCTTACTTCAAATCGGGGCTGACTATTCCTTTTTTCGACTCGCGATATGATAGCAAAAGTCCCACAACCTCCGAATAGTTCTGCCGTCCGCTCTCTATTTTGTTCCCTTTCAAGTAAAGATCATAAATCCAATCCTGCGCCGCACCGATCAGTGGACTGTATTTGGCACTCCAATACGCTTGGTTCTTCTGCGCTAACTCGATGATTTCCGGCCGGATACGTCGAACCAACTTGATATAATCTTCTTCGGGAAGTAGTCGCTGAGCATTGCGCAGCACATGATTGAGCACAGAGAAATAACCGGAGAAACGAATCCCCATAGCTGTCGACCGGGTACAAACCTGATACGCATAAAAGTTAGCTTCCGCCTCGCTGGTGATGCCAAGCAGGTGTGCCAATTCGTGTGCGTAAGTTGCCGGATAATTGACAGGCAATAGATCGCCATTGAGCGTAAACTCACAGAAAAAAGGCCCCATGCTTCCCGTTACCCCTACCATGGAGATGAACGGCGTAAAGAGCATCGTCTTTACCCGCGGTGATTCATGCGGGGGACGGTGTACGCCTAAACTGTCGGCCACTTCGTTGTATAACCGAACCGTTTCCCGGCAAACCAATTCTTCATTAATGCTGTTCACGGGGGTATACGAATGATTCAGGTTGTCTATATATTCCGCTACAAATTCACGAAGATTCTGCGGATCGTAACTTGAATACGCAATGTTCGTACGTTGGTAGAAGTTGGGTTGTGAATAGTTGAGTCCCCATGCCAGATAAAACCATACATATATCCAAAGCAGGTATTCACCATCGCGGAGTAAGATTGTTTTCCATGAATGCTTTTTCCGGATGCGGGCATAGAAAGGGTAGGCGATAACGCCCACAATGCTCAGAAATATGAATAAATCTCCCAATGCGAATGGAATCAGGCGCGAGAAAGAAGACAGGCAGAAAGATAGTGGAGGATAAACCGAACGGGCGTATGCTTCTCCCATGGCAGGTAGGCTCTGCGTGAGCCATACTAGTAGTAAAAGTACTCCAAGGATGGAGTAGCGAATGGTTTGTTTTCTCTTTTTCATATCGCTAACCTGTTTTCGGGGAACAAAAGTACGGAATCTTATGACTATATTCTAGTTATTTATTAATTTTGCATTCGTATTTCGTAAACTTTGGCAATAAATAATTTATATATACAGAAAAGAACATGGAATTAGCAAGTAAGTACAATCCCGCTGACGTAGAAGGAAAATGGTACCAGTATTGGCTGGACCATCATTTATTCAGTTCGAAACCCGATGGCCGTGAACCTTACACAGTCGTCATCCCGCCTCCTAACGTCACTGGTGTGTTGCACATGGGACACATGCTGAACAATACCATTCAAGATATTTTAGTTCGTCGTGCACGGATGGAAGGCAAGAATGCTTGCTGGGTACCGGGTACAGACCATGCTTCTATTGCCACCGAGGCCAAAGTTGTGAACCGGTTGGCGGCGCAGGGAATTAAGAAAACGGACTTGAGCCGCGACGAATTTCTTGAGCACGCATGGGAGTGGACTAACGAACACGGGGGCATTATTTTAAAACAACTTCGTCGGCTGGGCGCTTCTTGCGACTGGAGTCGTACCGCTTTTACGATGGATGAGACGCGTAGCGAAAGTGTTCTTAAAGTATTTGTCGATCTATACAACAAAGGGTTGATCTACCGGGGAGTCCGCATGGTAAACTGGGACCCGAAGGCATTGACCGCCCTTTCTGACGAAGAAGTTATCTTCAAGGAAGAGCACGGCAAGTTATATTACTTGCGTTACCAAGTAGAAGGCGATCCCGAAGGACGTTATGCAGTGGTAGCCACAACGCGTCCGGAAACGATCATGGGCGATACGGCAATGTGTATCAACCCGAACGATCCGAAGAACGAATGGTTGAAAGGGAAAAAAGTGATTATTCCTTTGGTAAACCGCGCTATTCCGGTGATCGAAGATGACTATGTAGACATTGAGTTCGGTACGGGATGTCTGAAAGTGACTCCTGCTCATGATGTGAACGACTATATGTTGGGCGAGAAGTACAATCTGCCGAGCATTGATATATTCAACGACAACGGAACGCTGAGCGAAGCTGCCGGACTTTATATCGGTATGGATCGCTTTGATGTTCGTAAGCAGATTGAGAAAGACCTCGATGCTGCCGGATTGTTGGACAAGACCGAAGCTTATACCAATAAGGTTGGCTATTCCGAACGTACCAATGTGGTGATCGAACCGAAACTGTCGATGCAGTGGTTCCTTAAAATGGAGCATTTTGCCGCCATGGCGTTGCCACCGGTAATGAATGACGAACTGAAGTTTTATCCGGCTAAATATAAAAATACCTATCGCCATTGGATGGAGAACATCAAGGACTGGTGCATCAGCCGTCAGCTGTGGTGGGGACATCGTATTCCTGCTTACTTCCTGCCGGCAGGAGGTTATGTAGTAGCTTCCACGCCCGATGAAGCGTTAGCGAAAGCGAAAGAACAAACCGGCGATGCAACCCTGACGATGGACGATCTTCGTCAGGATGAGGATTGTTTGGATACTTGGTTCTCTTCTTGGCTGTGGCCAATCTCGTTGTTTGATGGAATCAACAAACCGGGTAATGAAGAGATCAAATATTACTATCCGACAAGCGATTTGGTTACCGGTCCGGACATCATCTTCTTCTGGGTAGCCCGCATGATTATGGCAGGGTACGAGTACGAAGCCAGATGCCGTTTAAGAATGTGTATTTTACCGGTATCGTTCGCGACAAACAGGGACGCAAGATGTCTAAATCCTTAGGCAACTCGCCCGATCCGTTGGAACTGATCGATAAGTACGGAGCAGATGGGGTACGTATGGGCATGATGCTTTCGGCTCCTGCTGGAAATGATATCCTTTTCGACGATGTACTTTGCGAGCAGGGACGTAATTTCAACAATAAGATATGGAATGCTTTCCGTCTGATCAAGGGATGGACGGTTGATGATAATATTCAAGCTTCGGAAGCTGCTAAATTAGCTGTTCACTGGTTTGAATCCAAACAGAATGAAGTAGCTGCTGAGGTAGCGGACCTGTTTAGCAAATACCGTTTGAGTGAAGCGTTGATGGCTGTTTACAAACTGTTCTGGGATGAGTTCTCTTCCTGGTACTTGGAAATGATTAAGCCGGCTTATGGACAAGGAATCGACCGTGCTACTTATGACGCTACGCTTGGTTTCCTTGATAACTTGCTACACCTGCTTCATCCGTTTATGCCATTCATCACGGAAGAGTTGTGGCAGCAAATGCACGAACGCAATAAAGCCGAAGGCGAGAGTTTGATGGTAAGTGCTTTGCGTATGGATACGTCGGTTGATACAACGTTTGTTGCTCAGTTTGAAGTCGTAAAGGAAGTTATCAGCAGCATTCGTAGTATTCGTCTGCAAAAGAATATTGCCCAGAAGGAAGCACTTGATCTGCAAGTGTTGGGTAGTAACTCTGTTGCTGAGTTCAATGCCGTAATTCAGAAGATGTGTAACCTCTCTTCCATCGAAGTAGTGGCTAACAAAGCAGAAGGTGCTTCTTCTTTCATGGTAGGAACTACCGAGTATGCAGTACCTTTGGAAAACATGATCGATGTAGATGCTGAGATTGAGCGTATGGAAGCTGAACTAAAACATAAAGAGGGATTCTTGCAAGGTGTATTGAAGAAACTTAGCAATGAAAAGTTTGTCAATAATGCTCCGGCAGCTGTTCTCGAAATGGAACGTAAGAAGCAAGCCGATGCGGAAAGTATCATCAGCTCGCTTAAAGAAAGCATTGCTGCCTTGAAAAAAGCATAACAGAATACCTGTTATCAAACAATTAGGGCTATTCCTTCAAGGAATAGCCCTAATTGTTTTTATCTATATAGACTCGCAGGTATTATCTTTCCAGCAAATCCTTCAAAAAGTCGTCAAGTTCCTGATCCAATCCCTTTAGCAACTCATCATTAACAAGCAGCGTATCATCGTCTAGCAATAATAGTTCGGCTACGGTTTCTTTGTCCTCGTCTACCAGAACGAAGGAATAAGGTTTCAGAATCGTAAGCTTGTCAAAGTCACCCGCATTCTTCATGCGTCCGAGAGTGTTACGGAGAATAGGTTCGATGACGTCTACAAAGTCATCTTCATCGTAAGTTGCCCACTCTTCAACCATGACATTTGCCAACTCCTCGTCTTCATCATTAAAAATGATAAACAGACCGGATACTTGATTCGGTTGTAGATGAATATCGGTTACGGCACTCTGCTCACCACAGTTGCACGCGTACTTACCGACTGCCTTTTGGATAGCCGTTTCGATGATAGATAATGATTGTTGGCTCAATTTCATGTTATTCTCCTTTTAATCTGTTCAAAGGTATGAAAAAAATAAGAACCTTTGCGTTTTTTTATTAAAAATCATTGTTGAACCGTTGCATTTGCATATTCAGCTTTTGAATTTGGCTGTTTCTTTCGGTCAACTCGACTAGATATTTAGTGATGAGAATGAAATTCGGTATCTTGTTAAAGTTGAAGTTTCTCTCGTCCACTTTATCTAATTTCTCTATTTTCTGGGCATATTCCTGCGCTTTTCTAGCCCAGTTCTCTGCCTCCGGAAGATTGTCCTTCATCTCGTAGTAGAGTGCTATGTTGAGAGCAGCCCGCATCTTTTTCTTGTTGCCTTTGCTTTCATCATAGGTCTTTTTCCAGAGCTCGTAGGCATTGTCCCACGAATCTTCGCGCACATAAATGGCAGCATCTCGCATATTGACAGATCCTCCTGTATACAGGAACCGGTCTTCCGTTCTCCAGTATGGTATCAATTGCTTTACGGGGCTGATGCCTGCGAAGGTAGAAGCTTCTTTTACAATTTGGGTGTCGGAAATCAAGCGGTTCAAAACTTCTTTTTCCGTACTGCCGTACCTTTCCCAGAAGATGCTATCTTTAGGGATGATGGTAACCATTGGGGTACTCCGTTCCGGTAAATATACTTTGATGGTAGGGTAGGTTTTTACATCTACAACTCCTCTGAAAACACCATATTCCGATTGATAGGAGATCGTCTTGGTAGCTTGAATCTGTAGGTTCTCCAATGAAATAAGGAGATCTACGCCTAGGCTGTTTGTCAATCGGTTCACTTCGTTTGGGCTTAGTGTGTTTTCACGCGGTAAAATATCAAGTGCTCGTAAAGCCGAATCACAGATAACTACTTCATCAAAATAATTTTGATTGGCTATTTCTTCAGCTAACGCTTCTACCGCTAGTTTGAATCGCCATAAGAATATGCGGTTGCGCGACGTATCTTATTAATATCATCTTCTTTTTGCTCGGTTTCGGGCAGAAGATTATTATCGGGTACTACACTGGTGTTGTTTACAACAGCAACTTTCCGCAATTGGGCAGGAAAAGTTATTTCCGCAGGTTGCATATAGTCAATAGACAGTTGCTCGATCGTTTGGCAACCGCTGAGAGTAAGCACTATCAGGGAAATGCAGATTAGTGAACAAGATTTAGCCATAGTTCTGTTTTCTTTAGTAGTTAAAACTCCAATGCACGCTACTATAAAGCAAATGTACTATTTTCGTATGAATAAATGAAAGCCTCAAACAGATTTTAACCGTTTGAGGCTTTCTTTTATTGAAATCAGATACAAGGTGCCTATAAGGATACCCTGTCAATCCCGTGTTTTATTACATATTTCGTCCGTGACAGTTTTTATATTTTTTGCCGCTTCCGCAAGGACATGGGTCATTTCTGCCCACTGTTTTCTCTGCACGTACAGGTTCACGTTTGGGTTGTTCGCGAGTGTCTTGTTCGGCAGCAGCCTGTTGGTTCGGATCGTTCAAATCTTGTTTTTGTTCACGATACTTGCTCATATCCTGACGTTGTTCGGGAGCAGCCTGACGTACGTCTACACGGTGTAGGGACGGATCGTTTGCTGGTGGTTCCTGAACCGGAATTTGTCCGCGCATCAAAATGGATATGGTTTGGTTGTTAATCTTGTCGACCATGATGTCGAATAGACCCACAGATTCTAATTTATAAATCAATAACGGGTCTTTCTGCTCATAGCTGGCATTCTGTACAGAATGTTTCAACTCATCCAATTCGCGCAGGTTTTCTTTCCATGCTTCGTCAATGACGTGTAGCAAGATGGATTTCTCAAACGATTTAACGACTTCTTTCGATTCGCTTTCGTAAGCTGCCTTCAGGTTGCAAGAAATGTTGTACATACGTTTGCCATCGGTGATCGGAATCAGGATGTTTTCGTACATGCTTCCTTGGTTCTCATACACCTGTTTGATTACCGGATTAGCGATCTGGGCAAGGCGCTCTGTTTTTCGCTTGAAGTTTTCCATGGCAATCTCAAATGATTTTGCAACCAGTTTCTCTTTCTTGTCATTGCGGAATTGCTCTTCGGTGAACGGTACTTCCATCGCCAGAGTTTGAAGCATCTCCATTTGACAACCTTCGTAGTCGTTGTTTTCTATCGCGTTGGCGCAACGGTCCCAGATCATGTTTACGATATCCATTCCGATACGTTCACCCATCAAGGCGTGGCGGCGTTTGGTGTAGACTACGGTACGCTGCTTGTTCATTACGTCGTCATATTCCAACAGACGTTTACGAATACCGAAGTTGTTTTCTTCTACCTTCTTCTGTGCACGTTCGATGGAGTTGGAAATCATTTTGTGCTCGATCATTTCCCCTTCCTGGAATCCGAGTCTGTCCATTACACTGGCAATACGGTCGGAAGAGAAGAGACGCATCAAATCATCTTCGAGTGAAATAAAGAATACGGAAGAACCCGGGTCACCCTGACGTCCGGCACGACCACGCAACTGGCGGTCTACACGACGAGATTCGTGGCGTTCGGTACCGATAATGGCCAAACCGCCTGCCGCTTTTACTTCCGGGCTCAACTTAATGTCGGTACCACGACCGGCCATGTTGGTAGCAATAGTCACTGTTCCGCTCAAACCGGCTGAAGCAACGATGTCTGCTTCTCTTTGGTGCAGTTTAGCATTCAGTACATTGTGGTCAATTTTGCGCATCGTGAGCATTTTGCTCAGCATCTCCGAAATCTCAACCGAAGTTGTACCTACCAGTACCGGGCGTCCGGCATTGACTAGTTGCTCAATTTCTTCGATTACCGCTTTATATTTCTCGCGTTTGGTTTTGTAAACGCGGTCGTTCATGTCTTTACGGGCAATGGGGCGATTGGTTGGAATTACAACTACGTCCAATTTGTAGATGTCCCAAAGTTCACCAGCTTCCGTTTCGGCTGTACCGGTCATACCCGATAGCTTATGGTACATACGGAAGTAGTTCTGCAAGGTAATGGTAGCGAAAGTCTGTGTAGCGGCTTCCACTTTTACACGTTCCTTAGCTTCAATAGCTTGGTGCAGACCGTCGGAATAACGGCGGCCTTCCATGATACGTCCTGTTTGCTCGTCTACAATCTTCACTTGTCCGTCGATAACAACATATTCGTCGTCATTCTCGAACATTGTGTATGCTTTCAGCAACTGATTGATGGTATGTACACGCTCAGATTTGATAGCGTAATTGGTCAGTAGATCGTCTTTCTTCTGAAGTTTTTCTTCGTCAGTAAGGTTTGTTTCATTTTCCAAATCCGAAAGTTGCGAAGTGATGTCGGGCAAAACGAAGAGAGTAGGATCTTCCGCATTACCTGTAATCAGGTCGACTCCCTTGTCGGTTAAGTCCACGCTGTTCATCTTTTCTTCGATGACGAAATACAATGGATCTGTAACTTCAGGCATTCGCTTGTTGTTTTGCTCCATGTAGGTCTCTTCAGTCTTCAGCATACCGGCTTTGATACCTTGTTCACTAAGGAACTTGATCAAGGCTTTATTCTTCGGCAACGCTTATGGCTACGATATAGTGCGAGGAAACCTTCTTCTTTTTCTTTTTTATCATCGGAAGCGATCAGGCGTTTGGCATCGGAAAGATATTTAGTAGCCAATCCTTTTTGCACTTCTACCAAGCGTTCTACTAATGGGCGAAGCTGTTCAAACAATTGGTCGTCACCTTTAGGAACGGGACCGGAGATGATAAGTGGAGTACGGGCATCATCGATCAATACGGAGTCTACCTCATCGACAATTCCGTAGTTGTGCGGGCGTTGTACGAGGTCTTTCGGGCTAACTGCCATGTTGTCACGCAGGTAGTCGAAACCGAATTCATTGTTTGTTCCGAATGTGATATCTGCCAGATATGCTTGGCGACGCGCATCGGAGTTAGGTTGGTGCTTGTCGATACAGTCTACGCTCAGGCCGTGGAACATATAAAGTGGCCCCATCCATTCGGAGTCACGTTTAGCCAGGTAGTCGTTGACGGTTACTACGTGTACACCGTTTCCGGTAAGTGCGTTCAGGAATACAGGCAGAGTTGCTACAAGTGTTTTTCCTTCACCCGTTGCCATTTCGGCAATTTTACCTTTATGCAGAACTACACCACCGAACAGCTGTACATCATAATGTACCATGTTCCATACCGTGTCATTTCCTCCTGCAACCCAGTGGTTTTGGTAGATGGCTTTGTCGCCTTCGATGCGAACGAAATCTTTGGAAGTTGCCAGCTGGCGGTCAAATTCTGTAGCGGTTACTACGATTTCCGGATTCTCGGCAAAGCGTTTAGCTGTAGCTTTAACAATAGAGAAAGCAATCGGAAGTACTTCATCCAGTGCTTTTTCATATTTTTCGAGAATCTCTTTTTCAATTTTGTCTATCTGCGTAAAGACGGGCTCGCGGTCTTCCAGTTCCAGACTTTCGATACTGGCTTTCAGTTCTTCCACTTTGGCACGTTCGTCACTGGCGGATTCGCGGATGATTTGTTTAAGTTCTTCCGTTTTATTACGGAGGGCATCATTGTCTAGTTGTTCAATCTCCGGGTAAACAGATTTAATCTTTTCGACCCAGGGTTTGAATTCTTTCATGTCTCGAGTGGCTTTATTTCCGAAGATCGAGCTTAAAATTTCATTAAATCCCATTTGTATTATTATGTTTATTATTTATCGAATTAAAATTATTGGCGCAAAGTTACATTAAAATGCTGGTTTATTTATACTTTACGCTTGGTTTTTGCGCGGAAACAATTACCGGATGTCGGTAATAGGAGATGTTGGGCAAGCGTTGGGTGCCCGTATGCGCATGAAGTGAGCCAGAGTAGGCGCAATATGGTCAATTGTGATAGGAGTCTGTATGATAGCCGGCTTCACCGAGTGTCCGATGAAGATTAGCGGGGAGGGAATATAGGCACTGCGTACCACTTTATTTTCCTGTCCGTTTTCGTTTACAATGGTCCATCCGGGGAGTACGTCGATAATGAGGTCACCAGAGCGTTTGCGGTGGTAACTGTTGCGTATTTTATAAATTTCCGGAGTCCAAGCTCCCAATAGAAGGCGGTTTGCTGAGTAAACTTCGTTTACTCCACTAAATTGTATGAGGAATTCGGCGGCTTTCTCTTGTACATCAATGAGATTGAGCTGCTTCTTCTCCAATAGTTTATGATTCAGATAAATTTGTTGGTCGAAATGAGCTTCTACGTAGGTACCTTCACCATAGGTTGCCATCAGGAACATGTTGAGCAGGGCAGCGCAACGGTTCAGATGGAATTCTCCGGTAGGGATTTTGTAGAGTCCCGAATCAGCGGATTCACTGTCCGTGTATCCGGTAGATGTGATGAAGAATAAAACGTTTTGTAAGCCGACCTTTTTGTCAATTAGTTCCAGTAGGCTGGCAATGCTTCGGTCTAAGCGAACGTATGTATCCTGAATCTCCATCGCACATTCTTGTGGTGATTTGTGTGCGTAGTTTCCGGCGTAAAATGTCAGCGAGAGTAGGTCGGTGATGTCGTCCATCCCTAAGGTTCCTTTGCTTAGCAGCTCTTCGGTGAGTGCATTGACTTCATCGTTGACAAAGGGGCTGGTGATGAATCTTCTGAATTTATTCTTCCGATCATCATCAAATTTGTATTTAAACACGATATCCCGCCAATCTGGCAGGAAAGTGTACATGCCACGTGGGTAAACCGGTTCCCAAGTGATTCCGCTTATTCGAAAATCGATGGCTTGACGGTCGTTGTACTGATTTGCCCACCATGGGAATTCTCCATAATAGGTACTGCCACTCCATTTACCGGTGTTAGGGTTGAGCCAGAAAGCGCCATTGGCGGCATGTCCGGCGGCAAAAATGGCAGCGTCGCAGAAAGGGGCGATGGCATAAACCTCTGCCTTGCCTTGAGTTGCTATTTTCAATTCGTCGGCAATAGTCGATGTGAGTAGCTTGGACGGTGAACTAGCGTAGTCGGTGTAGTACCCCATAAATGCCGAGTCGTCTGTGCTATTCACTGGACGCAGGGTGGAAGCATCCATCCATTGATTGGCTATAATGCCATTCATGGAAGGTGATGTACCGCTATAGATGGCAGCGATTGCCGAAGAGCGGTCTATGTTACTAAATGTGTATTGAGCGTTGCGAAATACTCTACCCTCTTTCCAAAGACGCTTGAATCCTTTCTCGCCATAAAGGGAAGAAAAGGCCTCAAGGTAGTCCGTACGCAGCTGATCGATCGTCAAACCGACTACCAATTTGGGGGCAGTGGGCAACGACTGGGCTTGCAACCCGGTGAAGGTGAGTACGGTGATGAGGGAAGTGAGTAGTCCTTTCATTATTTCTTTTTATAGGTCAAAATCAAATTGCTCGCTGAACGTATCAGCAAACTGAGTGCCAAAGGTACGACAGCAAAGTCAAATCTCTGTGGTATGAGCGGAAAAAGCACTATAAATAATGTTAAAACGGCTAAATTCAAGACCAGATACCAACATTTCTTGCCTTTTCGAATGCAATAAACAATGTAAGGTAGTAGAAAAAGATGTCCGGGATGGAAGACAAAAAGAAGATAATTGGAACTGACAGCCGGGTGTTGGGAAAATATGGCCAGAAAGGCAAGAACACAGCCGGCCACCCCTGCGATTCCGAATAAAAAGAGATCAATACCCCAGAGTCCTTTCTTGCGACGTATGCCGTAGATAGTTCCTGCGGCAGTTAGTATAAACAGCAAAAGTGCACATTGCAGAGGGGTTGGCATCCAGGCGGTATCTTTTTCAGGTGTAACGTCGACAATCTTTTCTACGGAAGATACCAGCGGGCGCTCTGTCTGCTGACCGCTAATCTGTGCCTGAGCGAAAAAGTCCATCAGGTAGAATGGAGCGAACATCATTTGGCGACGGGTAATGGGGGCATCAGCATCACTACCTACGCATAGATCAATCCCAAATCGGGCCCAAGGATGCCCTTGGCAATATTGATGAACAATGTCACGGAACGAACGGGCGTTGTCGGGTGGAGTAGTCGGGTAAACTACTTGCCCTTCTATGCTCTCTTCTATTTTATCCCGGGGACGGGTAGCACAGTTATCGTAGAAAAAGTTATAGCGGTAAACACGGTTTTGCGGACGGTAATTTTCCTCCAACAAACGTATCAGCTCTGTCTTTTCTTCATTGGTCAGGTTTAGTACTTGCTGCCATACGCTGCGCCCGTCATACTCATATTCTTTGGCAAAGTATTCGTAATCGGTAGCTCCCAATTGATAGTCTGTTTCTCCGAGCGCAAAGCGCAAGACGAAGTTAGGAGCGCTGAAACTGAATATTCCGTAGTTGAAAACGGCATCGATACCTCGGGAGGGATTTTCATAGCGAATAGCTGTGTGCCCAAAAAGTGAGTAGATTTCTTCACCTGGTGCGCAAGTCAGCAGACTGAGGCGGATGGAATCGTTCTCAGTAGCGGTTGTCTGAACTGCCGGCCATAAAAAAGGAAGATAGATATATAGGTATAAAGTAAATTCCGTTTCATCCGCTTAAGTGTTTCTTAATTTTGGCGACGAAGATACAACTATTTGTTGAAAAGTAGAAAGATGCACTCGGAGTATCTTACAAATTAACCCTTTTGTTTTAAATAAGTATTCGTTCCACCGAGGTGTTTGTTTCGTTCTACCCGGGTGTCCGCTTCGTTCGACCAAGGTGTTTGTTTCGTTCGACCTAGGTCGAACGAATTAATTCTACTAAAGAAAGACTTTCGATTGGCTGTTGTGACAGACTAATTTGGACCGTTTTACGAAGAATGAGATCTATGCATATATGGTTCAAAATGATTCTCGATTTATCTGTAATTACCTTTATATATAGGCTTCTTGTTGCTGATTGTTTGGTGCATTTTAACTGAATATTGTTTGCGCATTTAATCTTATAGATAATGTTTATATCCGGTAGCGGCTCACCTCGGTCAATTGCGAACTTACTTGAAATATTGGCGGCTTGGTTTGAAGCTTGAAAAAAGTTTTCCCGGATATTTTCGCTTCTATATTGCTGTTTCTTTTTTTTGCTTTACCTTTGCGCGTCCAAAAGAAAACGTAGTAAGGTTGAATCTGGTTATTGACATAGGAAATACAGCGGCAAAAATCGCCTTGTTTGAAGGCAGTGTCATGGTCGAAGTGGTTTATGCCTCGAATCGCTCCTTGGAGTGTTTGGAGAGTCTTTGCTCTAAATATCAGGTTGAGCAGGCAATTGTAGCTACGGTAATCGATTTGGACGGAGAATTGCTGAGTCGTTTCGGTGCACTCCGTTTGCCGATACTTTGGCTCAATTCTCAAACGCCGTTGCCGATTGTTAACTTATACGAAACACCGGAAACATTGGGCTATGATCGGATAGCAGCCGTAGTAGGTGCTCACGAGCAATTTCCGGATAAGAATGTACTGGTAATTGATGCGGGGACCTGTATAACTTATGAGTTTATCGATTCTAACGGACAGTATCATGGCGGTAATATTTCTCCCGGACTGCAGATGCGCTTCAAAGCTCTTCATCAGTTCACCGGACGCCTTCCGTTACTTGAGTCAGATGGACGGAAACTCCCTCTGGGACGTGATACGGAGACGGCAATACGTGCCGGAGTACACAAAGGAATAGAATATGAAATCGCCGGATATATAACGGAGATGAAACATAAATATTCTGAACTTTTGGTTTTTTTAACGGGCGGAGATGAATTTTCTTTTGATACCAGCGTAAAAAGTATCATCTTTGCAGACAGATTTTTAGTGTTGAAAGGATTAAATAGAATTTTAAACTATAATAATGGTAGGATTTAAACACACGCTTTGTGCGCTTTTGCTCACGATGGTTACCGGAGTGGCAATCGCTCAAAATAATACAAACTCTCCTTATACACGATATGGCTTTGGCGATTTGTCCGACCAGGGGTTCGGAAACAGCAGAGCAATGGGAGGAGTAGGTTTTGGACTTCGCGACGGAGCACAGATAAATCCACTGAATCCCGCATCGTATACAGCTATCGATTCATTGACATTCCTATTTGAGGGAGGTGTCAGTCTGCAAAACATGAATGTAAACGATAATGGAGTGAAGTTAAACGCTAAAAACTCCAGTTTTGACTACTTGGCTATGCAATTTCGTTTGCATCCTAGATTAGCAATGAGTATCGGGTTATTGCCTTTCTCTAATGTTGGGTATAATCTGACGGAAACTGTAGTCGGAAATGGTTCGACTGTTCCCAGTTATGCAAAAACACTATCCGGTGATGGTGGCTTACACCAATTATACGGTGGTCTTGGCTTCAAAATTCTTAAAAATCTTTCTGTTGGCGCTAATGTCTCTTATTTTTGGGGAGATATTACACGCACATTGGCGATGTACTATCCAGAAAATTCGTCAGCTTATTCTTTCAAAAAGACAACAGCAGTCTCTGTTTCGGATTATAAATTGGACTTCGGTGCACAATATACTCATAGCTTAGACAAGAAACATTCATTCACGGTTGGGGCAGTCTACTCTCCAAAGCATAATCTTAATAATGATGCGAGTTTGAAAACAACGGCTAGTGTGGAGGATGAGAAGAATATTGACGCAACTTTAGCAGTACCCCATAGCTTTGGAGTCGGAGTAACCTACAACTATAATAGGCAATTAACCTTGGGGGTTGATTATAGTTTGCAAAAATGGAGTGATGTTGATTATAAAGGCGATGATCTAGACGGAGGTATGAAAGAAACTTACGCTTTTACCGATCGTTCTAAAATATCAGTCGGTGCAGAATACATTCCTAGTTTAACAGGACGTTCTTATCTAGGTCACGTGAAATATCGTTTGGGCGCTTATTATACGACACCTTATTATAAAATAAATGGTGAAAAAGCGGCACGTGAATTTGGCGTAACAGGTGGTTTCGGACTACCAATTCCTCGCTCTCGTTCCATATTAAGCATCAGTGGTCAGTTTGTACGTGTAAGCGGACAGGGAGCCAATGTGCTGAACGAAAATATCTTCCGCGTCTGTGTCGGACTTACATTTAATGAACGTTGGTTCTTCAAACGTAGAGTAGAATAATAATAAAACGCTGCTCCGTAAGGATTCCTTTGTTAACAGAAGGTGGCACTCGAGACTGCATTCAGGCAGTCAAAAACGGAGAAGCTACAATGAATGAAATAGCTATGTTGCGAAAACGAAGTAACAGTTTATTATATACAAGCATGAGCATAACAATTGTCCTGGGGGCGACTGTTATGCTTCTTTTATTTTCTTCCTGCGACGGAAAGAAGAAGACTTTAGGTGATGCCATTATTGAACGTGACTCCCTGCCGGTGATGAAAACCTTAGGAGTAACTACGCTTATTTCCGATTCAGGAGTGACACGCTATCGGGTTAAAACGGAAGAATGGCTGATGTTTGATCGTAAGAAACCCTCTTATTGGGCTTTCGAAAAAGGCGTTTATCTAGAGCAATTCGATTCGGTCTTTCACATAGAAGCTAGTATTAAAGCCGATACCGCCTACTTTTACGATAAAGAAAAACTCTGGAAACTGATTGGCGATGTAGATATACAGAACCGGAAAGGCGAGCGTTTCAATACCGAACTACTCTATTGGAATCAAGCGACTCAAAAAGTGTACACGGATAAGTTTATTCGCATACAACAGCCCGACCGGATTATTCACTCGTATGGATTTGATTCGAATGAGCAGCTGACTGTTTACACTTTCCGCAACATGGATGGAATCTTTTATGTGGATGAAAATGCAAGCACAGCACCAGCTGCTACCGATTCTCTTAAAAAAGACTCTGTAAAAAAGTAATTATGAGCATCTTTCTATTTATCATCGTAACCATGGCTTTCTCGGCTTTCTTTTCCGGGATGGAGATCGCTTTTGTCTCGGTAAACAAGTTGCGGTTTGAAATGGAACGTAAAAGTGGGATAAACTCCCGCATTCTCGGCATATTTTTCCGGCATCCCAATGAATTTATATCCACAATGCTCGTTGGGAACAATATTGCGCTGGTTGTCTACGGAGTTTTGATGGCCCATCTTATCGGCGAACAGCTACTGGCAAATATTATCAGCAATCACTTCTTAATGGTGTTGACGCAAATCGTTATCTCAACGCTTATAATTTTGGTGACGGGAGAGTTTCTTCCCAAAACCTTGTTTAAGATAAACCCGAATCGGGCCTTAAACTTTTTTGCCATTCCGCTTTTTGTCTGTTATATACTTCTCTATCCGGTTTCCAAATTAGCGTCCGGACTTTCGTGTATGTTCCTGCGTGTTTTTGGCATAAAGGTAAATAAAGACGCTTCTGCCAAAGCATTCGGTAAGGTTGATTTAGATTACTTTGTACAATTGGGCATCACCAATGCGTCTGATAATGACGAGTTAGATACTGAGGTAAAGATCTTTCAGAATGCGCTCGATTTCTCAAGTATAAAAACCCGCGACTGCATCGTACCGCGTACCGAAGTTGTGGCGGTTGATTTGGCCAACTCACTCGACGAACTGAAAAATCGCTTTATAGAATCCGGCATATCCAAAATTATTGTCTATGACGGTAACATTGATAATGTAGTCGGCTACATTCACTCCTCGGAGATGTTTCGAAATCCGAAAGACTGGCGTGAAAATGTAAAAGAGGTGCCCATTGTTCCGGCTACGATGGCTGCCAACAAACTGATGCAGCTCTTCATGCAGCAGAAGAAAACAATCGCTGTTGTTGTTGATGAATTTGGCGGGACATCCGGCATCGTTTCCTTGGAAGACTTAGTCGAAGAAATCTTTGGTGATATCGAAGACGAACACGATAATACCTCGTATATTTGTAAACAGTTGAGCGAAAACGAATATATCTTATCGGCACGTTTGGAGATTGAGAAAATAAATGAAACTTTCGGGTTAAACCTTCCTGAATCGGATGATTATTTGACGGTTGGTGGGTTGATTCTGAATCAATATCAGAGCTTTCCTAAGTTGCATGAAATTGTGACAGTAGGGAGCTATCAGTTTAAAATAATTAAAGTGACAACCACAAAAATTGAACTTGTACGACTCAAAGTAGTAGAATAATGACGGTGAGGGTGAAATTTTTGGCTAATAAATAGATGCATATTAGCATTTTTTGTATCTTCGTGCGCTAAAATGACAAATAAGAAAATAATAATAAACATAAAATCGTATTAATTAAAATGGCAACATTACAAAACATTAGGTCGAAAGGGCCTCTATTGATAGTTGTGATCGGCTTGGCATTGTTTGCTTTCATCGCAGGTGACGCATGGAAGGTGTTACAACCCCACCAATCGCATGATGCAGGTGAGGTGAACGGAGACGCTATTTCGGCTCAGGAGTATCAAAGCTTGGTAGAAGAATATACAGAAGTCGTAAAACTCATGCGTGGAACAACCGCTTTGAATGACGACGAAACCAATCAAGTGCGTGATGAAGTATGGCGTTCTTATGTCAACAACAAATTGATTGAAAAAGAAGCAAAAGCTTTGGGCATAAAAGTTACGACTGCTGAAATTCAGGACATCTTGAAAGCCGGTGTACACCCATTGTTGCAACAAACACCGTTCCGCAATCCGCAAACAGGTCGTTTCGATAAAGATATGTTGAATAAGTTCTTGGTAGAATACTCTAAAATGGATCAGGCGCAAATGCCGGCCCAATACATTGAGCAATACCAAAGCATGTTCAAGTATTGGTCATTCATTGAAAAGACACTGCGTGAAAGCCGTTTGGCTGAGAAGTATCAGGCTTTGGTATCTAAAGCACTTCTTTCCAACCCGGTAGAAGCACAAAATGCGTTTGACGCCCGAGTAAATCAGTACGACCTTTTGATGGCTGCTGTTCCTTATTCTACAGTATCTGATTCTACGATTACTGTGAAGGACTCTGAGCTTAAAGATCTTTATAATAAGAAGAAAGAACAGTTCAAACAATACGTAGAAAGCCGCGACATTAAATACATTGATGTACAAGTAACAGCAAGCGCGGAAGATAGAGCAGCCATTCAAAAAGAAGTTGTTGAATCGACAGAACACTTGGCTACAACTACCAATGATTATACTTCATTTGTTCGTTCTGCCGGATCTGAAACTCTTTATACCGACCTGTTCCTGAACAAGACAGCGTTTCCTGCCGATGTAGTGGCACGCTTAGACTCAGTAACAATTGGTGCTGTATATGGCCCTTACTATAATGTAGCTGACAATACGATTAATTCATTTAAACTCGTAGCAAAAGCTGCAGCTCCTGACTCAGTCGAGTTTCGTCAGATTCAGATTGTAGCTGAAGATGCTGTTAAAACAAAAGCATTGGCTGATAGCGTTTATACTGCAATCAAAGGTGGTGCTAGTTTTGCCGACATTGCTAAGAAGTACGGACAGACAGGCGAAACAACTTGGTTGACAGCTGCCCAATACGAAGGTGGTCAACTTGCTGGTGAAAATCTGAAATTTATCTCTGCTATCAATGATGCTCCTGTTAATGAGTTGAGCAATATCGATTTGGGACAAGCTAACTTGATTCTTCAGGTAACTGCTAAAAAAGCTGTGAAAGAGAAATATAAAGTAGCCGTGATCAAACGTGAGGTTGAATTCAGCAAAGAAACATACAATCGTGCCTATAATGATTTCAGCCAGTTCGTAGCTGCTAATCCTACCTTGGATAAGATGGTTGCCAATGCTGAAGAAGCCGGTTATAAATTGCTGGAAAGACAAGGTATGTATAGCTCTGAACACAAAATCGGTGACGTAAGAGGTACTAAGGAAGCTTTGAGATGGATCTTCAGTGCAAAAGCAGGTGAGGTTTCCAGCTTGTATGAATGTGGTGACAGTGATCACATGATCGTAGTAGGTCTTGTTGCTGTAACTCCTGAAGGCTATCGTCCTTTGAATGCTGTACAAGATCAGTTGAGAGCTGAGATAATCAAAGATAAGAAAGCTGAGAAGATCATGGCCGATATGAAAGCAGCGAATGCTTCCACATTGGATCAATACAACGCTCTGACAGGTGCAGTTAGCGATTCACTGAAAATGGTAACTTTCGCAGCTCCGGCTTATGTAGCTGGCTTGCGTAGCAGCGAACCATTGGTAGGAGCATACGCTTCCGTTGCCGAGGTGAATAAAGTAAGCGCACCGATCAAGGGTAATGCAGGTGTATTTGTGTTGCAGATGTATGCTAAGAACAAATTGGCTGAAGAATTCAATGCAAAAGAGGAAGAAGCTACACTTGTAAACATGCACGCACGTTTCGCTAGTCGTATTATGAATGATTTGTACCTGAAAGGTAAGGTTAAAGATACTCGCTACCTGTTCTTCTAAGAATAGGAGATACGATAAACTTAAAAAGGTCGTTCCGTTTGGAGCGACCTTTTTTGCTAACTTTTACATCCTCTCTACGTATTAATCGACTTTATTTCCTTACATTTGCAAATATAAACAGTGAAACATATAGAATGATGTCCAAATACCCTCTCTTGGGAATGCCGCTTGTCGAACTTCAGAAGTTAGTTAAAGAGCTTGGAATGCCGGGTTTCGCAGCCAAGCAACTAGCCTCGTGGTTGTACGAGAAAAAAGTGAATTCCATCGATGAAATGACAAATTTGTCATTGAGACATCGCGAACTCCTCAAGCAAGGCTATGAGGTTGGTGTTTCAGCCCCCGTTGATGAAATGCGTTCTGTCGATGGTACGGTGAAGTACCTTTATTCGGTAGGCGATGGTCATTTTGTTGAAGCCGTTTACATACCCGATGAAGAACGGGCAACCCTGTGCATCTCTTCGCAGGTTGGCTGCAAGATGAATTGTAAGTTCTGTATGACAGGGAAGCAAGGATTCAAGCTAATCTGACAGCCGCTCAGATCATTAATCAGATCCATTCGTTGCCGGAACGAGATAAACTCACCAACATTGTAATGATGGGGATGGGCGAGCCGTTGGATAATTTGGATGAAGTATTGAAAGCCCTTCACGTCCTTACCGGCGATTATGGATATGCTTGGAGTCCGAAGCGAATTACAGTTTCCTCAGTCGGGCTTCGTAGAGGATTGAAGCGTTTCATTGAAGAATGCGATTGCCATCTGGCTATTAGCTTGCATGCGCCTATACCCCTGCTTCGTGCTGATTTGATGCCGGTTGAGCGTTCCTTTTCCATAGTGGAAATGGTAGATTTGCTCCGGAACTATGACTTTAGCAAGCAGCGACGCCTCTCATTCGAGTATATTGTTTTTAAAGGTGTGAATGATTCTTTGGTTTATGCAAAAGAATTGGTTAAATTGCTACGCGGATTGGATTGCCGGATGAACCTGATACGTTACCACGCTATTCCGGGTGTAAACTTAGAAGGAACAGATATGGACACAATGGTTGCTTTCCGTGATTACTTAACTTCTCATGGTTTGTTTGCAACAATCCGGGCATCCAGAGGAGAAGATATCTTTGCCGCTTGCGGCATGCTGTCCACCGCCAAACAAGAAGAGCAAAACAGGGAAGAAAACCCTGCTGAAATCGAAGATAAAGAATAATAAAATAGAAAGAACATGGAAGATAACAAGATCAAAATCGGCATCACTCAGGGCGATGTTAACGGAGTAGGTTATGAGGTAATCTTGAAAACGTTTGCAGACCCCGCTATGCTAGAGTTATGTACTCCTGTCATTTACGGTTCTCCCAAAGTAGCTGCCTATCATCGCAAGTCGCTTGATCTGCAGGCTAGTTTCAGCATCATAAATTCCGCTTCCGAGGCGGCAGACAACCGCTTGAGTGTCGTGAACTGCACGGATGATGAGGTAAAGGTTGAATTTGCAAAACCCGATCCGGAAGCTGGAAAAGCTGCGTTAAAAGCTTTGGAACGCGCAGTTGAAGAGTATAAAGAAGGATTGGTAGACGTCATCGTGACCGCACCGATCAACAAACATACCATTCAGTCGGAAGAGTTTGCTTTTCCCGGCCATACCGAGTATATCGAAGAGCGTTTGGGCGAAGGAAGTAAATCACTGATGATCCTGATGAAAGGCGACTTTCGGATGGCATTGGCGACTACTCATATTCCTGTCAGGGATATTGCGTCATCAATTACCAAGGAACTGATTGAAGAGAAGCTCGCTATATTCCATACTTGTTTGAAACAAGACTTTGGAATCACAGCTCCACGTATCGCTGTGTTGTCGTTGAACCCGCATGCAGGTGACGGCGGATTGCTGGGAACGGAAGAACAGGAAGTTATTATCCCCGCCATGAAGCAAATGGAGGCAAAAGGTATCCTATGTTACGGCCCTTATGCAGCTGACGGATTTATGGGATCGGGAAACTATACACATTTCGATGGAATCCTGGCTATGTACCATGACCAAGGGCTCGCTCCGTTCAAGACCTTAGCAATGGAAGATGGCGTGAACTATACCGCCGGTTTGCCGGTAGTACGCACTTCTCCGGCTCATGGCACTGCCTATGATATAGCAGGTAAGGGAGTGGCGAGTGAAGATTCATTCCGTCAGGCTGTTTATGTAGCCATTGATGTCTTCCGTAACCGCCAGCGGGATAAAGAAGCTCGGGTGAATCCGTTGAGAAAACAATATTATGAAAAACGTGATGATAGCGATAAACTGAAGCTGGATACAGTGGATGATGAGGGATAAGATGTTATGAGTATGACAAAAGCGGAAATACAACTCGTGAAGCAGCGGTTTGGCATCATAGGCAATGCTGAAGCACTGTCTCGTGCTATTGATGTTGCCATTCAGGTAGCACCAACCGATTTGTCTGTGCTGATCACGGGAGAAAGTGGAGTAGGAAAAGAAAGCTTTCCACAGATTATCCACCAATATAGCCGTCGGAAGCACGGCCAATACATTGCAGTTAACTGCGGAGCCATACCGGAAGGTACCATTGACTCCGAACTATTCGGACATGAAAAGGGAGCTTTTACCGGAGCTATTGGTGAGCGGAAAGGCTATTTTGGTGAAGCGGATGGAGGTACTATCTTTCTCGACGAAGTGGGTGAATTACCAATGCCCACTCAAGCGCGCCTATTGCGTGTGCTCGAGAGTGGTGAATTTATCAAAGTTGGATCGTCGAGGGTACAGAAAACAGATGTACGTATCGTAGCGGCTACGAATGTAACTTGTCGCAGGCCATTGCTGAAGGACGTTTCCGGGAGGATTTATTCTACCGACTGAATACTGTCCCCATTCAAATACCCCCTTTGCGTGAGCGGGGTGACGATGCTTTACTACTATTCCGTAAGTTCGCAGCCGATTTTGCGGAAAAATACCGTATGCCGGCTATCCAACTGATGGATGACGCCCGACAAATGTTACTTGCTTTTCCCTGGCCGGGCAATGTTCGGCAGTTAAAGAATATCACAGAACAAATTTCCATTATAGAAACGAATCGAGAGATCACTGCGGCTATTCTGCAAGGATATCTTCCGACTCAGAACACGCAACGCCTCCCGGCTTTGTTGGGGCGGCGAGAAGGTAAAGGTTTTGAGAGCGAACGGGAAATTCTATATTCGGTTTTGTTTGATATGCGACAGGAAGTTTCCGAGTTGAAGAAAATGGTACATAACCTGATGGCAGAACGAGGAGCCCAAGTGGTGACTACTCCGGTGATGACTTCGCAGCAGGCTCCTATGCCTGCGATTATTCATCCGGTGAAGCCGACTGTGTGCGAGGATGACGATGATGATATTCAGGATACTGAGGAGTATGTGGAAGAAACATTGTCACTAGATGAAGTGGAAAAAGAAATGATACGCAAAGCACTGGATAAGCATCATGGAAAGCGGAAAAGTGCGGCTAAAGATTTGAATATATCAGAGCGTACCCTTTACAGAAAAATAAAAGAATATGGATTGGATTAAGAAAGTAGCGCGGGTAACGATGTATTTCGTTTTGCCGGTAATTGTTTTAGCGTGCTCTGTTTCCTATAAATTTAACGGATCATCTATCAATTATGATAAGGTGAAGACGATTTCTATTGCCGATTTCCCTATCAAATCGGACTATGTGTATGCCCCGTTGGCTACTCGATTTAATGAAGATTTGAAAGATATATTTATCCGCCAAACCCGTTTGAAACTAGTTAAACCCAGTCAGAATGCCGACTTGCAGATTGAAGGTGAAATTACCGGGTATAACCAGTATAACCAAGCGGTAGCTGCCGATGGTTATTCTTCGGAAACGAAGCTGACTATAACAGTGAACGTGCGCTTTGTTAACAATACAAATCATGCGGAAGACTTCGATAATCAACAATTTTCAGCTTTTCGTACCTATACGTCTACTCAATTGTTGACGGCCGTACAAGACGGACTAATCGCTGAAATGACGAAAGAGATAACTGATCAAATTTTTAATGCTACTGTAGCGAACTGGTAATTTAAATGTCTTCTGTTAACCTACAACAATGGATTCAGCATCCTGAGAAGCTGGATAGAGATTCTCTATACGAACTGCGGAACCTGCTCGTACGCTATCCGTATTTTCAGACTCTTCGATTGCTTTATCTTAAAAACCTGTACATTCTTCATGATATCAGCTTTGGAACGGAACTACGAAAAGCTGTGTTATATGTAACCGATCGCCGGAAACTTTTTGAATTGATCGAGGGAGAACGCTTCACGCTCTACCCGCGTAAGAAAGAGGCTTCCCAAGTCGATGAGCTTGCTGAGGAGCTTCTGTCGATCGAACGCTGACACTGATTGATGCTTTTTTGTCTACCATGCCTGATGAAGTGACGGCTCAGACCGAGTTTGATTATACAACAGACTACACCGGTTATCTATTGCAAGAGGAGACGAAAACCAATCAGCCCGAAGAAGATACACCGAAACTTCGCTGCTTTGAATTGATCGATGGTTTTATCGAGAAAAGCGAAGCCGAGCCGAAGATTTGTATGAAACCTTTTGAAGAGGAAGAAGAGCAGTCAGTAGTTGTAGAAGAAGATAATCGTACTGCGGAAGAAGAGGATGAGAGTTGTTTCACCGAAACTTTGGCTAAAATTTATATAAAACAGCGAAGATATTCGAAAGCTCTCGAAATTATTAAAAAATTAAGTTTGAAATATCCAAAAAAAATGCTTACTTTGCAGACCAAATAAGATTTTTGGAGAAATTGATTATTAACGCTAATTCAAAATAATAAAAAATGTATTTAGTATTCATTATTTTAATGGTGATTGCAGCCATACTGATGTGCTTCATTGTGCTGATTCAGAACTCAAAAGGAGGTGGACTATCTTCAGGATTCTCCTCATCAAATGCGATCATGGGTGTGCGTAAGACTACTGACTTTCTGGAGAAATTCACTTGGGGCCTTGCCGTATTTATGGTTGTAATGAGCATTGCTACTGCGTATGTTGTTCCGACCTCTTCATCTACTACACAAGATGCGTTGATTGAACAAGCTAAGCAAGAAGAAAAAACAAATCCGTATACGCTGCCTTCCGGAACTACTGCTCCTAAAACAGATGCTGTTCCTACAGAATCTGCTCCGGCAACAGGAACACCGGCACCGGTTGAAACACCGAACCCTGCAGCAGAATAATCTGTAAAGGACATGTTCTTAGAAACATAAAGCGAAACAGTAATTCAGATAGAATTAACTGTTTCGCTTATTTTTTGTTTGAAAAATATCTCTTTGGCGATGAGAGCAAGGTAGAATTAATTACCTTTGCTATTTCTGTAGAATTTATCAACTTCATTATCTGAATATTACAATGACAGAACAATTGAAACAAAAATTGAATGACTCCAAAGTGTTGCGCTGGAGCGTTCTAGCTTTGGTCGCATTTACTATGTTGTGCGGCTATTTCCTAACCGACGTTATGTCTCCTTTGAAACCCATGCTTGAAAAAGAGCTTCTATGGGACAGTTTGGACTATGGTTTCTTTACCAGTGCTTACGGGTGGTTCAACGTATTCTTGCTGATGCTAATCTTCGGTGGTATTATCTTGGATAAGATGGGCGTTCGCTTTACCGGAATGGGGGCTTGTTTATTAATGGTATTTGGTTGCGGAATCAAGTACTATGCCATCTCTACTACCTTCCCCGAAGGAGCTGTGCTATTTGGCTTTAGAATGCAGGTTGCATTGGCTGCATTGGGATATGCTATTTTTGGTGTTGGAGTAGAAATTGCCGGTATTACCGTTTCCAAGATTATCGTGAAATGGTTTAAAGGCAAAGAAATGGCATTAGCCATGGGGCTTGAAATGGCTACGGCTCGTATCGGTACAACACTCGCTATGGTTCTTACCGTGCCTTTGGCCGATTACTTCGGACATACCGATGAAGCAGGCGTTTTTCATACCAATATCCCGGCACCTATTTTGTTCTGTCTGATCATGCTTTGTGTAGGAACAATCGCTTTCTTTATCTATACTTTCTATGATAAGAAACTCGATGCTTCGTTAGATGCTCAGGGACTTGAGCCGGAGGAACCATTCCGGGTAAAAGATATTATGTATATCATTACCAATAAAGGCTTCTGGTTGATAGCGTTGTTGTGTGTGTTGTTCTATTCGGCTGTATTCCCATTTATTAAATATGCTGCCGACCTAATGGTGCAAAAATACCAGGTAGATCCTAAGATGGCCGGAATAATTCCAGCTTGTTGCCTATTGGAGCCATCATACTTACTCCGTTATTCGGTTCTTTATACGACCGTATTGGTAAAGGAGCTACGCTGATGGTAATTGGTGCTGTGATGCTGATTGTAGTACATACATTATTCGCTTTGCCGATCTTGAACATATGGTGGTTCGCTACACTGATTATGATTGTTCTGGGCTTTGCTTTCTCATTGGTTCCCTCGGCTATGTGGCCTTCCGTACCGAAGATTATACCGGAGAGACAATTAGGAACAGCTTACGCTCTGATCTTCTGGGTACAAAACTGGGGATTGATGGGTGTACCTTTGTTGATCGGTTGGGTACTAAACTCATTCTGCAAGGGTCCGGTTGTGAACGGTGCTCAAACATATAACTATACACTACCGATGGCTATCTTTGCTGTATTCGGTGTACTAGCTTTAATCGTAGCTTTAATGCTTAAGGCAGAAGACCGGAAGAAGGGTTATGGCCTAGAGGAAGCCAATATAAAGAAATAAGTGAATGGGTACGAAAGAGAAATTTAATTTTCTGGATGTAGTTCCCTGTCGCAGTAAACAGGTTAAGACTGAATGGGAAGGGGAGACGATTGTGCTCTCCTTTCCCCGTTTCAGAAATAAATGGATACAGCGCTTTTTGATTCCGAAAGGTGTATCAAAAGAGATACGTGTTGCGCTGGAAGAACATGGTACAGCTGTTTGGGAGGCAATAGACGGCAAGCGAACGGTACATGAAATACTCGAAGTACTCGGTGATCATTTTCAGCATGAAGATGCTTATGAATCACGCGTATCGACCTACCTTTATCAGCTACAGAAAGATAAATTCATTCAACTGACCGTTGCTGACTAGAATTCTCCATTAGTTGCTTGAATTCATTTACTTGCCCCGGCTTTTATCCGAATGCGCCGGGCAATTCAACTGATAGCCCCGGGCATTGCGCAATGCCCGGGGGCTATTTGTCTAAAAGAGGTCATGTTCCGGAATACTCAATTGATCGATTCGGCTCGTTCGAATAAAGGTGAATAGCAACAATAGCATTACCTTTCTCTTCTATACCTGATCTCTACCACGCAGTTTTTTCGAATGCGTAAGCGATGCGGCTGTTGTGAGACAAAATAGGGATCGATTTCTTTGGAATCCGATGGTAAAATACCACAATATTCTTGTTTCGTTTTTCTCTTTCAGTTTTCAGTTTTGAGGTTAACTTGTTGATATATAGAAGTATTTGGCTGAAAGCAATGGCTGAAAGAGAACTTTCTGGTTTCAGCCACTTTTTATTGCAATAGATAAAGTTATCTGAAGTTTTAAAATCAAGTTGCTTGCATACAAACGACTATTTATGTTTCCGTACTGTGGCAGACTTCATGGGTGTTTTCAGCTTGATTGATCTGCCGACCCGATGCAAATTATTCATTGTGAGAGTTCGGTCGTTTACTGAAGAAGCTAATAAACTGAAAGGGCTGAAACCTAAATATAGTCTTGCTTTCAGTCTAATGTATTGTTTGTTAGCTCATTATGTGAAAACTGAAAGACTGAAGGCTAAAAGTGAACATTGTGTTGGAGGGAGTATTCTGGTATTGAAAAGGTATCATTTTACTGATACGTAGGCGATGGCTGGTATAAAGCGGTCATCCTCTATATGCGCGTAATAGGAGCGAAGGAGAATCTAAAGATTATAGGCTAAACAGCAAGGGCTGTCCAACAAAGTGGACAGCCCTTGCTGAATCATATTTCTTTCAAAAGTTTATTTATTTACCTTCTTCCCGGTCGACTTTAATCAAGGCACCTGTTGTCGGATCGAATAGAACTTTGATTGTCGAGTTCTTATTAAATAAAACGGGAGCCAGAAACTCTAAGACACCGAACTGAGTAACCGAAATCTCCTCCTCGTATAACTTTTGTTTGCCGTCGGTCAGTGTAACCAAAGCTTTGCCCGGTACGTTGTAGGCAATGCCATCCAGTTCTTTTTTCTTTTTCGGATCTTCCGGTGGAATAGTTACCGACTTTAAATCCTTCACATTGATATAATAAGGAGCTCCTGCCAGATCATTATTGCTACTACGCCCAATTTCTTTGAAAAGCGGAAAGCTACCTCATTGTTCAGTTCCTTATCCGGTGTGATGCGTACAATAAATGTTTTTTCTTCTTTTTCACTTGTTCCGGAAAACATCTCAGTCATGGCTTCCTCCTGAAGGTTCAGGTTGTCAAGCATGATCTTCAGCTGAGCTCCATCCGATGGTGTATTATCAGCTTGTCCTCGCAATAGAGCGTTTTTACTTTCGCGAATATTATAAATTTCTTTAGCCACCAGTTCAGCCATCTTTGCGGTAGAGTTTGTCATCAGAATCTCTTCCGTCAGAAATTCACGCGGATTGACCTTTTTGGGGGGAGTTAGCGTTGGCTTGGCTGCTTCTGCTTTCTTTCCGCTATAAGGTATATTGATTGATTTCACAATGCCATCTTCGGTCAATTCGATCAGCGGGGCAGCAGTTCTGTCTTTTAGCTTCACAAAATAAGTTGCGGCGTTGTTGGGCACCCCGACTGCTTTGATCGTTACCCCAACCAGTTCCCAATATTCATAAGCATCGGCAGCGACATTGGTAAGCCTTAAATATCGGTCGGCATATTTGCTAAATTCTCCCGGTGTATAGCTGACTTTATTGGTTTTTAGTTCAAGTTGGATTTGCGTTTGAGGGAGTGCATAGACTACTCCGTAATCTTTACCACGCGTTACACCTACAGAAACTTCGGTCTGTGCATAAGTCGAAGTTGCTATTAAGAGGCCCGCTGCGATGATTATTTTTTTCATATTCGGTTCTATTTAACTGGTTTTAAATAACAAAGTTAATGAAGTTATCGAAAAAACTCTAAATTCTTAACTTTTATTCGCTTACCGTTCGCCAGGCAATAGGCAGACAGGTGATGATATCACTTGCGATCAAGCTAATCATTCCGCGCTTTTTTTGAGCAAAGTCTCCTGCTAATCCATGCACATATGTGCCTATCTTAGCCGCATCCTCCGCAGAGTACCCTTGCGCAAGTAGGGCCAATACAACCCCGGTAAGCACGTCGCCACTTCCTCCTGTTGCCATGCCCGGATTACCGGTAGGATTGAAATAGCATTTGCCTTCGGGTGTAATGATTGTCGAATAAGCGCCTTTCAAGATGATATGTACCTTGGCTGTGCGGGCAAGCTCGCATGCTTTTGTTAGTCGCTCGTAAGAATCCTGACATTTGCCGTCAAGCGTTCTAGCTCTTTGGGGTGTGGAGTGAGAATCGATCCTTTGGGCAAATGCGTCAATGCGTGGCGATGGTTAGCCAGCATGTTGAGCGCGTCGGCATCGAGCACTACAGGTGTTTGACAATGTTCGAGCTGTTCCAATAAAGCCGCTTCCGTTTCTTCATTTTTACCGAGTCCCGGCCCGATACCTACAGCCTGATAATCATCCGTATCCGTGGGAACGGCAAAGTACATTTCATTCGCATCCGTTTCCACCATGGCTTCAGGAACGGCCGTTTGCAGTATATCGTTATTGCAAAGCGGAGCATGAACGGTTAGCAAGCCGGCACCGGAACGCAAACAAGCACGTGCTGCCAATATAGAAGCTCCCGCCATACCTTTCGATCCGGCAATCAGGAGCGCATGCCCGAAGTTCCCTTTGTGTGCAAATTGCGAACGTGGCTTCATTAATTCGCGGATGTCCTCAATCTCCAGCATTTCGTAGTTAGTCTCAGTTTCTTCGATCCCTTGCTCGTTCAACTCGATGTCAAGCAGATCCCATTCTCCGACAAACTCGGCATTCTCTACAAAAAGAAAGGCTAATTTGGGTAGTTGCAGGCTGAATGTGAAGTCAGCCCGGATGATGTTGCTTTTAATATTGAAGGTATTCTCTTCTCCCATCAGTCCCGAAGGTGTATCGATAGCAACCACCATTGCTGATGCAGAATTAATATACTTCACTACAGCAGCGAATCCTCCGCTTAAGGGTTTGTTCAGTCCCGAACCAAAAAGCCCGTCTATCACCAAATGTTGTGGGGTTAGGGCAGGGGGAACGAATTTCGTACTAATTTCATGGAAAGTAACTTCTTCCATGATTTCCACCAGTTCCTTGTTTGTCTGGCAATCCGGCGAAAGTTCTCCCTTGGTATTAAAAAGATATACTTCCACTTTGTAACTACGTTCGGCCAACATACGTGCAACGGCGAGTGCATCTCCACCGTTGTTACCCGGTCCGGCAAAGACAGTGATGGGAGTTTCCGGTTTCCATCTGTCGGTAATGGCCTTTGTTAGTGCTTTGGCGGCGCGTTCCATTAAATCGATCGAGGCAATCGGTTCGTGTTCAATGGTATAAGCATCCAACTTCTTGATGCTGCTGCTTGGAAATATTTTCATTGCGATATTCTTTTAAAGTTTTTGACCCACAAATGTACGTAAAAACTCTGATTATATGTAGATATTCGGTTGGGTAACACTACTTCTTGCCTCCATTTTTGCGTTACTCGCACCGGCATTGGTTCGCCGTTGGGGAGCGCAATATTCAATCGGTGGATAAATCATCTAGTTCCGGAGAATATGCAATTACTTACTTCCGGACTGGATGCGGTTCATCCCGCTGCGTCACATATTCCTTTAGGGGGCTTATATCAGGAAGCGATGAGACAGGCCCTGCTGGTTAGCATCAAGGAGATTTACGGTTGGATATGTATTGTAGGGCTCATCTTTCTTCTGATGATACTGAGTTATCGGTATTTCAATAAGATAGGTGTTGGGGGGGATCGGGGATGAGCCAAGTCAGGCGAATCTTGAAGCGAGATTCGCTGGCTACTCATAAAAGGCAAGTTTTAAATTAGTCGATTCTTTCTGAGGGAATAGAGTTAGGGCTATCCGATCTTTTGGAAAGCCCTAACTAGCATTCAACTGATTGTATATTAATAAAGCGATTTGTCTTTTGCTAGATCCTTTCCAGGTGAAAGTCACATCGGTTTCCTGAGGTTGCCAACGTTTCATTACGTGAAAACCGGATGCCCGGTATAGCACTGTAGCAGATTGAATTGCATTCGCAAAAGATGGAGGTTAACTCCGGACACTGGAATATGTGAAAGAAATCCGAGTAGAAACAAGCTGTCATTTCAAAGTTGAGAGAACGCTCTGTTTGGATGTTCCATTGGATATTCCATCCGGTCGTCGGAAACTTTTTCTCCAAGATGCGTGGAATAGCTTTCCACAAATATGAATTAACGAGTGGTATGCTGAATAAAAAGCTCCACTCTTTTCCGGTCGGGTTCATGGCTGAATGCACAGCCGCCTTTACTTTCCGATATGCTTCTGCGGCGCTGTATCCTTCCGCCTGCATCGCTTTGTATAAAGCTAGGGTTGGTATTAGCGATGTGCTCAGAAAATGATTGGTAGCTTCTCCATTCAAAAGGCACCATTGTATCTTTTCTACTTCTTGGCAGGCTTTCTCCCGAATGCCGGTAGGTTGCTCTTTCCATAATTTACCCACCCGGCTCTTGCTTAGCATCCGTTCTGCACTAGTCATCATAAAGTAAGGCTTCATACACTTCTTTTAATCGTTTACGTAAATGTTTCACGGCGTAGTGTTTTCTCGAAAGCAGCGTTTTGACCGATACGCCTGTTTGGGCGGAGAGATCTTTGAAACTGACCCCGTTTAACTCTGTCTGCTCAAACACAAGCCGCTGTTCGGAAGGCAACTCATCCAATGCCTGCGCCAACTCTTCCCACACTAACGCCTTTAGATACTCTTTGTCGGGAGCCTGATTTTCGTCCGCCAGTATCTCCGTTACTTCGTATACGAAAGTATCTTCTCCTTTTCGAATCGCACTTTGCGGTATTCTATCTTCCTTCTGTTTACGAGTTCGGTCGATTATGTTATTCCGTGCTACCTGATAGAGCCATCCTGAAATCTGCATGACCGACGTCGTCTCTTCCGTTTGGATGAGGCTCAGAAAAACATCTTGCAGAATATCCTCCGCATCTTCCTCTTCCGGAACTCGATCGCTGATAAAGGCTAAGAGCTTTCGCCGATACTTTTCGAAAACCTCGGCGATGTTATTCTTCATAGTTTGCTTGCTCGTCGCTAAACCTATTCAGTCTTTTCATGATAAATTCTTTTCTTTCTTCGCGTGACATGCCATGCATTCTTTCATGCAGGTGTCTGTGTCTGCCTCTGTGACCGAAATGCCGACCGAAATGTCCGCCGAAGTGTCCTGTCAGTAAGCGGAATAGTACAGCCAGGCCTAACGCTTGCCAATAGTTGATACAGCTCCAGCCTGTGATAGCCGGAATCAGTAAATTCCACAGTCCCATAATGGCAGCAACAAATAGCGCATGATTACTATTCCACCAATGACATGAAGCGTAATTCTAAAGCAATTCTTCTTTTTCATATTCTTTTTCTTCTAAAAAAATTATAATCTGGTTTATTTACGTGTATCGCTTTGGTTGGACAAGCTTTCTCGCATCTCCTGCAACCGGTACACAAATCAGCGTTTGCCACATTGACAAAACAACACATGCCGTTTTCTACGATTCTTAAAACACCCCGGGGACAATATTCCACGCATCTGCCGCAGCCTATACAATCGTATGTAAAAAGTTCTATTTCCATCTTTTCTTTGGTCTTCTCATTTAAGTAGACGAACAGCTGCCACAAATATTTTAAGCAATCTGCTTTTTTTTGTAGAAAAGGCAAATTATGGGGGAAGGTCGAACTTATGCAAAGATATTCTATCTTGTGGATTTTTATCTCCCGACGTTCAATTTATGTGCATTCAGCAGTAGATATGCAATGAACCTATCAGGCAGTACTTAGCCCGGCAATATTATTCGGTGTTGAGGGTGAAGAATAGTGGAGAGATATAAAACCGCTTTCATCTTCTTTTTGTACTTTTGTATCCCGTAGTTAAAACCAAACAATACAAAATTATGAGTGCAATAAAGAGTCACCCCAAAGGCCTCTATCTGATTTTTGCAACGAGCACGGCAGAGCGTTTCAGTTATTACGGTATGCGCGCCATTTTCATCCTGTTTCTGACACAGGCGTTGATGTTCGATAAAGAAGCGGCTGCTTCTATCTACGGTAGTTATACCGGATTGGTTTACCTTACTCCGTTGATCGGAGGGTATCTTGCCGATAAATACTGGGGAATTCGTCGTTCCATATTCTGGGGCGCTATGATGATGGCAATTGGACAGTTTCTGATGTTTATGAGTGCCTCTACTTTAAACAATACCGAAGTGGCTCATGGACTGATGTATGGCGGACTGACTTTTCTCATTATGGGTAACGGTTGTTTCAAACCTACTGTCGCTGCTCTGGTTGGGCAATTGTACGAACCGGGGGATAAACGCCTGGATGCTGCCTACACTATTTTCTATATGGGCGTAAACGTTGGTTCTTTCGCTGCGCCTCTGATCTGCGGTTATTTGGGTGATACGGGTAATCCGCAGGATTTCAAGTGGGGATTTCTGGCTTCGGGTATTATGACTTTGTTTACCATCGTACTATTCGAAACACAAAAGAATAAATACCTCTTTTCTCCTGTTGGTGAGCCGATCGGAATCATTCCCGGTGCCAAGCGTGAAAAGCAGAAAGATAAAGCCGAACAGATTGTCCACCCCAAAATGGATAAACGGATGAAGTTACGCAATGCGGTTATTATCGGCTTGCTAACCATCCTATTGATTACTTTCTTTTGTTATGCTTTTCCGGGCGATTGGGTCAGTATTGGAATCTTCACAGCTTGTATCGTATTCCCTGTTCTTGTATTGCTGGATGGTTCGCTTACTAAGATAGAACGGAGCCGGATATTCGTTATCTATATTATCGCATTCTTCGTCATCTTCTTCTGGGCTGCTTATGAACAGGCAGGAGCTTCGTTGACACTCTTTGCTTCCGAACAGACTGACCGAACGATATTAGGGTGGGAGATGCCTGCTTCTTGGTTCCAGTCGTTCAATCCTCTTTTTGTGGTGCTTTTGGCTTATATCATGCCGGGTGTATGGAGTTTCCTGAGTAAGCGGAAGTTGGAGCCCGCTTCTCCTACTAAACAAGCAATCGGTCTGTTACTACTTTCATTGGGCTATCTCTTTATATGTTTCGGAGTGAAAGATCTTATTCCCGGAGTTAAGGTGAGTATTGTCTGGTTAACGGGGCTTTACTTTATTCATACGATGGGAGAAATCGCTTTGTCACCTATCGGACTGTCCATGGTAAACAAGCTAAGTCCTCTGCGTTTTGCTTCGCTGATGATGGGTATTTGGTATCTTTCTACAGCTACTGCCAATAAGTTCGCTGGTATGCTGAGTGGTCTTTATCCGGAGGAAGGGAAGGTGAAAACTCTCTTTGGTTATCAAATTGCAACCATGTACGATTTCTTTATGGTTTTTGTAATTATGTCCGGAATTGCGTCGCTTATTCTCTTCCTACTTTCAAAGAAATTGCAAAAGATGATGCATGGAGTGGAATAAAAGTTGTATTTTTGCCTCAACTTTTTAAAAAACTCTGGTTATGAATACCATTCAAATAAAAGACAAACAGTTTAAAGTATCCATTAAGGAACAGGAGATTCTAAAAGAAGTGATTCGCGTAGCGAACGAAATTAACCGTGACCTGGCAGATAAAAACCCTCTCTTTCTCAGTGTATTGAACGGCTCGTTCATGTTTACGGCCGACCTGATGAAACACATAACGATTCCTTGTGAGATATCGTTTGTGAAGTTAGCGTCTTATCAGGGAATAACCTCTACGGGTGTAATCAAAGAAGTCATCGGACTGAATGAAGACATAGCTGGACGTACGGTTGTGATCGTAGAGGATATCGTTGATACAGGTATCACTATGCAGCGTCTGCTCGAAACGCTTGGTACGCGCAATCCTGCTTCGATTCATATCGCTTCGCTATTGGTGAAACCCGAAAAACTGAAAGTTAAACTGGATATCAACTACGTAGCTATGGAAATTCCAAATGATTTCATCGTAGGCTACGGTTTGGATTATGACGGTTACGGACGTAACTACCCCGACATTTACACAGTAATAGATTAAAATCAAATACAAATTAATTATTTAAGGTAAGAAAAGATGTTGAATATTGTAATTTTTGGCGCTCCGGGTTCGGGTAAAGGAACACAGAGCGAACGGATTGTGGAAAAATATGGTCTAAATCATATCTCAACCGGTGATGTTTTGCGTGCCGAAATTAAGAATGGAACAGAGCTGGGTAAAACCGCTAAAGGTTATATCGACCAAGGTCAGTTGATTCCTGACGAATTGATGATTGATATTTTGGCAAGCGTATTTGACAGCTTCACAGATAGCAAAGGTGTAATTTTCGATGGTTTCCCTCGGACAATTGCACAGGCGGAAGCACTAAAGAATATGTTGATCGCAAGAAAACAAGATGTTTCGGTTATGCTCGATTTGGATGTTCCGGAAGAGGAATTGATGACTCGTCTGATCAAACGCGGTAAAGACTCCGGTCGCGCTGATGATAATGAAGAAACAATCAAGAAGCGTCTGGCTGTTTATCATTCACAGACTGCTCCATTAATTGATTGGTATAAAAAAGAAAATAAATACCAGCACATCAATGGTCTGGGATCATTGGAAGATATATCCCAGGAAATTTATAAAGCAATAGATAGCTTGTAATTAGAAAGGAATAGAAAGAAGTATGGCTGAATCGAATTTTGTTGACTACGTAAAGATATACTGCCGCTCTGGTAAGGGCGGGAGAGGATCTACGCACATGAGGCGCGAGAAATATTGTCCCAACGGAGGCCCCGATGGGGGTGATGGCGGAAGAGGAGGCCATATAATCTTGCGCGGTAATCGCAATTACTGGACATTGCTTCACCTAAAGTATGACCGTCACGCAATGGCTGGTCATGGTGAATCGGGAAGCAAGAACCGTAGTTTCGGAAAAGACGGTGTGGATAAAGTGATAGAAGTTCCCTGCGGAACAGTGGTGTATAACGCTGAAACCGGGGAATATCTTTGTGACGTGACTGACGACGGACAAGAAGTAATCTTGATGAAAGGCGGTCGTGGAGGTCTGGGAAACTGTCACTTTAAAACTTCTACCCGTCAGGCACCACGTTTTGCCCAACCGGGTGAACCGATGCAGGAGATGACGGTTATTATGGAACTGAAACTTCTGGCTGATGTCGGATTGGTAGGTTTCCCTAATGCCGGAAAATCCACGTTGCTCTCTTCTGTTTCGGCTGCGAAACCTAAGATTGCGGACTATCCGTTTACTACACTTGAACCCAATCTGGGTATTGTCTCTTATCGCGACGGCAAGTCGTTTGTGATGGCTGACATACCGGGAATTATCGAGGGAGCTAGTCAGGGGAAAGGACTCGGGCTTCGTTTCCTACGCCACATCGAACGTAACTCATTATTGTTGTTCATGGTTCCGGCGGATAGCGATGATATCCGTAACGAGTATGAAATCTTGCTGAACGAATTGAGTACTTTCAATCCGGAAATGCTTGATAAACAACGTATCCTGGCTGTTACTAAAAGCGATATGCTCGATCAGGAGTTGATGGACGAGATCGAACCGACGTTGCCCGAAGGCGTTCCTCATTTATTTATATCCTCTGTTGCCGGTTTGGGCATCTCGGAGTTGAAAGACATCATCTGGGAGGAACTGAATAAGGAAAGCAATAAGATCGAAGCGATTGTTCACCGTCCGAAAGATGTGAGTCACTTGAAACAGGAACTCAAGGATATGGGCGAGGATGAAGATTTCGTTTATGAGTATGAGGATACTGATGAGGACGATGATCTCGATTATGAATATGAAGAGGAGGATTGGGAAGACAAATGATTTCAATCACAGAAGATAAAAGAATGTTGGGGTACGAGTCATTAAGCTCGTGCTCCAACATTTCTCATTTTGTAACGACCCGTAACGGAGGGGCTAGTGAAGGCCCGTATGGAACTTTCAACTGTTCACCTTACAGCGGAGATCGGGAAGAAGCAGTGAAACAGAATCAGTCTCTGTTGCTTGAAGGGATGCGGTGTCAACCTGAGGAGTTAGTTATTCCTTTTCAGACACACGGAACGAAAAGCGTGGTGATTGATGAAGGCTTCTCGGCAATATCCGCGGAGCGGAAAAAGGAAATGCTACATGGTGTAGATGCTTTGATTACTTCCATACCGGGGTACTGTCTTTGTGTGTCGACAGCCGACTGTGTACCTGTTTTGCTTTACGACCGGAAGAATGGGGTAGTAGCTGCGGTTCATGCGGGGTGGCGCGGTACGGTGAATTATATTCTTCGGGAGACCTTATGCAGTATGAAGCGTTTGTTTGGAACCGATGGGGAAGATGTAACGGCTTGTATCGGTCCGAGTATCTCGCTTGCGTCGTTTGAAGTTGGCGAAGAAGTGTATGAAGCGTTTCAGCGTAAAGGGTTCGATATGCCTCGCATTTCTGTATGGAACGAGGCAACCCGGAAACATCACATCGATCTCTGGGAAGCGAATCGTTTGCAGTTGTTGGCTTTGGGAGTTTCTGAAAAACAAATTGAAATTTCCGGAATTTGTACCTATATTTGCCACGATCAATTCTTTTCCGCAAGAAGGCTTGGCATAAACTCCGGTCGCATCTTGTCCGGAATCATGCTAAATAAAGAGGAAGTAAGGTAAATTAAGCTTCCTGAAAAAAGAACGAAGTTATGTTTGAAATAAAAATATCGCAGGAAATCAAAGATGCTTGTCCGGTATTTGCGGGTGTTGCCGTGTATGCCAAGGTTCGGAATACGCCTTTTAGCGAAGGACTTTGGACTGAAATAGAAGCGTTCACTGAGGAACTTACGACCAACTCGCGAATCGAAGATATCAAACTTCAACCCGTTATTGCCGCCACACGTGAAGCGTACAAGCGTTGCGGTAAGGATCCCGGGCGTTACCGTCCGTCGTCCGAAGCATTGCGTCGCCGTCTGTTGCGAGGAATTCCTTTGTATCGGATTGATACATTGGTCGACTTGATCAATTTGGTTTCTCTTCGTACCGGTCATTCAATCGGTGGATTCGATGCGGATAAAATTGTCGGTAACTATCTCGAACTGGGTATAGGTAAGGCGGCTGAACCTTTTGAAGGGATCGGTCGTGGTGTACTGAATATCGAAGGACTTCCCGTTTATCGGGATGCAGTGGAGGAATCGGTACACCTACCAGTGATCACGAACGAACCAAAATGGATATTGAGACTACGCATATATTGGCGCTTATCAATGGCTACAATGGAAAAGACGGTTTGAAAGAAGCGGCTGAGATGACGCAAGAACTTTTGGCAAAGTATGCTGAGGGAACTGAGTTTGAAGTGTGTTTTTACGAATAAAAAAAGAGGAAGATATATACCATGAAAAACCAATTGTTACTAATCGCAGGTTTGTTTGTTGCCGCAACTCTTTCGGCTCAGGACAAACCAAACTTCTCCTCGATGGAAGTCAATCATATCCGGGTGGCAACTCCCGGGCTCTTTTCAACCGGGAAGTCTGTTTTCTTGAATCTTGATTCTTTGGCCGAGCATGAGTATGCGTTCCCGTTGCCGGGAGCGAAGGTCATTTCGGCATATGGTTCTCGGGGAGGGCATTCGGGAGCGGATATAAAAACGTGTGCTAAGGATACGATTCGTTGCGCTTTCGATGGCGTAGTACGCATGGCGAAGCTTATAGTGCGTATGGCAATGTTGTTGTAGTCCGTCATGCGAATGGATTGGAAACTATTTACAGTCACAACCTGACCAACTTTGTTAAAAGCGGAGATGTTATCAAAGCCGGTGAACCTATTGGGCTGACAGGGCGTACCGGTCGTGCTACCACCGAACACCTTCATTTTGAAACCCGCATCAACGGACAACACTTTAATCCAAACCTCATTTTCGATTTGAAAGAAGGTACGCTGCGGAAAGAATGTATCAAATGTACGAAGAACGGGAAAGGCGTTGTTGTGAAAACACAGGCTGGTAAAACGAAAGTTGATTTAGCCCAACAACCAGGCAAATAGGGAGTGTCTCCTCCCATTTGCAACAGCAGATAATGATAAACTTTGTGCGTTACGGTACGAACTTGAGGCAAACCGGTTTATCCAACTTTATATCTTTTTGAATGTCAGTCAGTAGGCCTGTATCCGTATTCCGTTCATAAACCTGAATCACGTTACTATCTCTGCATGCTGCCAGTAGGTATTTACCATTGGGCGTAATGACGAAGTTGCGCGGATGAATCCCTGTTAACTGATAGCTACTTTCGTTAATAAACCATTGGCCGGGTTGATTCGGAAAATGGCAATACCATCAGCTTGTAACCGGTTGCTGGCATATAAAAACTTACCGTCCGGGCTGATGTGAATATCGGCACTACCTTTGGCGGCTACCGTATCGGCGGCAATGGTTTGAAACTCCTTCAAATTACCATCCTTGTATGTAAAGGCAACAACTGTGCCTGCTAACTCATTAATGAGGTAAGCAAATGTTCCATCGGGAGAGAAAGTCAGATGGCGAGGTCCTGAACCGGGAGCAACTTGAAAAGATTCGGGAGATCCTTTTGTTAGGAAGGGATCTGGGTTATCTGCTCCCGTATTCGGATGAATGTTGTATTTATAGATCTGATCGGTTCCCAAGTCATTGGCAAGTAGGTATTTTCCATCCGGAGTAATGGATACACAATGCAAATGTGCTTTCTCTTGGCGTTCTTTGTCGCTGCCACTTCCTTCAAACTTTAGTACACGAGAAGCGGGGAGTAATGAACCGTCTTTAGCGATGGGCAGTACAGATATACTTCCACCGCTATAATTGGCAGTTACTACATTCTTGCCATTTGTAAGAAGGTAGCAAGGATCTTCGCCGTTTGTAGGCTGCGAGTTTAGTAAACGTAACGTCCCATTCGACTGGTCGAGAGCAAAAGCGTAAACAGCCGCATGCTTATCTCCGAATTCACTGACCGCATAAACCATTCGACCATCGGCTGAAGGAATCAGATAGGAGGGATTACCTATTTCAGTCTCGCTTAGCGGAACGGCTATTCCACTTTCTTCGTTAAAACGATAGGTATAGATGCCTTTGCTCGTTCCGGATGTATATGTTCCTACAAGCATGGTCAACTCCCCTTTGTTCGCCAATTCTACCTGCGCTTGCGTACTCTTTTTCGAGGTGCAACCGCTGGTCGCTATTCCAATCATACAAATAGTCGTTAGCACTTTTATCATATCAGTATTCTTTTCTATTGAAATGTAAAAGTAAGCAATGTTTTACTTTATAACAAAGAAGGAGTGCTCATTCTGTATCCACACCCGAAACTCTTTGCTTTTAAGCATATCTATAACCGGTACTGTTTTGAAAGGAGTCATCACTTGCATAATAGCTCCTTTCCCCAAATTCTTGGCAAGAGAGATAATTTCTTGTAGGGGAGCTTGTCCGCTCTCTATTAACGGACGCGCGTCAAAGCGAATCGATATACGATTCTCATCATACCAGTCGGGCATTATCTCCATATCTTCCGCTTCGTGAAGATCCGTTTGGATTGGTGCGACAGACAAACCTGCTGCCTCTCTCAACTTCTGTACAAATTGAGCCGGCGGAATTTTAGCGATCGAGGCGGCCTGCTGTAAGGATGTTACCTTGGCAATGGTGCGCCGAAGAATCGGATTGCGCAATTTGGCAAAAGCAGGAGATAGCTCGATTAGCTTTTCCTCCAATGCAGGATAGTTATCCAGCAAATCTCCGACTTTAGTTTGTAGATGAATGTCTATTTTCATATTTACTTGTTGGCATAGGATAATAAGCGTTGATCTCCTTCGAGGCTACGCAAATCATCGATGATCTGTGTTATTTCCATTACACCCAGATACTCATTATCGCTTCCTCGGAGAGCTGTATATTCGATATAGACAAATTTCCCCATGAAAGACGATATCCAGAAGGCCGCTTTATTCTCTTTCCCACTTTTGAAGTCACTTATAATCTGCTCTACAATATGTACACTTCCGGGAGGGTGGCACAAGCGCACATCCCGTCCAATGATGGAGCGATTACGGTCGAAAACCTTCTTTGTCCCGTGGGAGAAGAATTTCACTTTATCATTCTTGTCGACAAATGTAATGTCAATGGGCAGCGTTTTGAAGATTGCTTCCAACTCTTGAGACGAGAAACTACCGGTCGACACCTGAATAGCGTCCGCCGACATAAATACCGGTTTACTTTCTATATTGCCCGAAGGTTTCCATTCCTGTTGCGGATCGTATAGCGTAAAACCGTATTGCGGAGTTTCATTGTAAATTTGATACCAATCTTCTTCTTTCAAGGTGTCAAGAGCCATGGGAAGCAGAATCTCTTCTTCCTTCATGATCATGCCTTCTATTGCCTCTGTGGCAGGAACGAGAACCATTACAATCAGTGCCGGAACTTCTTCGGCAGAGATCGGTTCTTTGGAAGAAAGAGCTTCATGGGCGGCATTTAGTAACTCTCTGGTTTCATCATGCTTACCCCACATTACTTTTGGAGGCCCGGTAATTCCGGCTTTCTCTAGAAACGGGAACAATAGATATTCTTTACGTTTGTAGTGCTTGTCCACATCCGAGAGAAAGTTGAATACAGACTTCAGTTGCAAAAGGTAGTCCTTCACCTCTTCATCTTTTAGCTTATTTCCCTTATCAAAGAGTTGGCGGGCTTTTGTTATATACTCTTCCAGCGCACGGTTTTCTTTCTTAAAAGTATCGACCGGATGTCCTGCCGGAACAGATTTCACTGCTGAGGTATCGATGCTTCCATCCAATACCATTGTGTGGATATCGCAGAAACGGAGCACTTCTTCTTCCGGTAAACCTTCGGCAATAAGTTCTTGTTCCACCTCTACCACTTCGTTGTAGGGAACCGACTTGAGTACTTCAACCAAACGATTCTTTACCACTTCCGGGGCTTCGTTTTGGTGGAGCTGCAAGATGAGGTGTTTTAACAGCTCTTTTCTCTTCTGAGAGTTATTGATGAATTCACTCATAAGTCTATCCTTTTATCATAGTTAGTAACATCTTGAATTTCTCAACAGCAAACAATGCATGTGTGATATTGGCAGGCATGATAATGCTTTCACCTTGTTTGACCAAGTGAGGTTCGCCGTTGATTTTAATCTCCGCTTCTCCGTCGAGTACCTGTACCATGGCGTCAAATGGGGCGGTGTGGGCGCTTAATCCCTGTCCTTTATCGAAAGAGAAAAGCGTAATATTGCCTGCTTCATTTTTAAGCACTTGTTTGCTGACAACGCCTCCAGTTGAATAATCTACTAACTGAGCTAAACTCAAAACCGTACCTTTTTCAAATGTTGCACTCATAATCTATTCTGATTTAATAAATGAATAAACGAAACCATATTATAGAAACACTCAATTCCTCTTATTTGTTCGAGAACTCTGGTAGATGAAGTCTTCATCTGTGGAGTCTTTGACAAATAGAAATCAGGTAGTAAAAGATAGTAGGGTTGAGGCTTTTTCGATATCTGTAATGATAATAATTGCAAAGAAATGGCGACCCGTAACAAAAGAATATCTATCTTTGCAGCGAAGAATCTAGAATTGTGGAGTTAGGCAATGGATTTATTCCACTACAAAGCAATATTGGTATTCTTATTCTAAAAGTTGTAGAACTCTGGGGTTGACTGGATTTGACAGCGGGTAGAAATAGTGAGTAAGCATGCAGTGGGTCGGTAATTTCCACTTAAATCTCAGTTATCAAAACTTTATCTGGCGAAACAAATTACGCTCTTGCTGCTTAATCGAATCACAGTAGATTAGCTTAATCCAGGTACTAGGTACCAGGACGAGACATCACTCGGAAGCTGTTGCTCCGAAGCATTCCGATCCAGTGGTGCAGTCAAATCGGGGATAGTTGGAAGTGGCCTTGCACTTTTGATGAAACTAAAGAGGATAAGGCAGGGATTGATGGCTTTGGTTCTGTTCTTGCTCGAAAAATTAGGCAAAGATAAGCATGTAGAAAGCTTATGATTTCCTCGTTTGGACGAGGGTTCGATTCCCTCCAGCTCCACGAAAGATTAAGTTAAGCCGCTGATTATCAGCGGCTTTTTATTTTATAGAACTCTTTATTCCCCCTTATTTATGATGAGGTTTTATGTTACTTTAACTCAGACATAAATTTATCTCTGTTTTAAGACGACTCAACCTATATTTAATGTGGGGATATTTTTCTCATTAACAAAAATAGGTTATCATCAATGGTGAGTTTTATGTTTCCCTAGATTATTATAAAATCTCGCAAAGGTGAGAAACTATGAGTTATTTGCCAAAGCATGGGTCTATGCCTAAATTTTTATTAATTTAAACAGGTATATCCACGACTCCCCTTAGCTATGCTATGAATTGCTTGATTTTTGCATTGAAGGATTCTGCTGCAGCATTAGACGACCTATTTACGTAGAAGTTTAATATTTCATCACTTCGGTCATAGAGTGTAGCCGCTATTGTGTTGAATGAATCAAACCCTGACTCTTCTACATCATTATACCACCTAGCCAGATTTATTTTTGCACCTTTCTTTTATTGAAAAGCATCCTCTGCGAATGACACAGAGAGTACGCTCGTTCAATATCCGGATATTCCTCAAAAAGAATTTTGCCTCTGAGTTTCTGACTCTTAGTCCATTTTTACACAGATTTGAACAATAGATATCGTTTTTTGGCAAGCAATTCTTTTCTAGTATCCCCATTCTCAAACGTGGTTGAAACGTACCTTTTCTTTAAATCTTTAGCTTCTTGTCTGGCATCCGTCTCCTGTAGCATGGATGGTAAGCATATTATTAATATCTTCGATTTTAACTATATCAATGG
>NZ_BAIV01000002.1 GCF_000517545.1 Bacteroides reticulotermitis JCM 10512
CGGTTGCTGAGCATGCAGCAAAAGTGGTGAGACGAGAAACAGCAATAGTAGTTTTGCCAATAGTTTATTCATTCAATCTAATTTTAGGGGTATGGAATACTGGAAAATAAGACACAACACACGCTATATTCTCACAAAAAGAATAATACATTATGAAATGTCACCTATATATGCTTACTTTACCCAATAGTTTTAATTTCTCTTTTTCAAGAAGAGAGCTAAGTCATTAAAAACACGTATAAAATGCCATTTTTGGCATACTTCTAAGCTTCATTGAATTCGGACTTATCTTTTCTGACACTTGCAGAGTGTCGGAGGAGGTCTTTACACGACCACACCGCACTTATATTCAGAGTATTACACAATCAGCAAAAACGATTTGTGAAACATTTGTGAAACATTATTTGAGAGATGAACTAAAAAAGAGACCGGAAGCGACTGGTTATTAACATAGTAGAAGCAAATAATGAGAAATTTACAAAACAAATTTGTGAAACATTTGTAAAACATTGACTTAACAAATTAATAATGAAGCAGATATGAAGAATACACGCAAACCGGCACATAAACTGTGCACTAATTGCCGCAAGACGGGAAAAGCGGTAATTGAAGTTGTGAAAATGGTAAAAGGAAAAGCAGGGATTATAGACCTGACATACCACAAAGTTTTATTTATACTTGAAGGTGGCATAGAGCTCTTCTGCAAGGATGAACCGAACTACCAAGCCGCAAAAGGAAAGATGCTTTTCCTAGTTGCCGGAAGCCAATGTTCGTACAAGTCCCTAAAAAAGTCCACAGTCGTTTTCTTCAGGATTCAAGCACCCATTAATTTATGTAGAGACCTCTCTCTAGAGGACTTATATGTAAAAGAAAAGAGGAAGAGAAAGAAGGTGTATAAACCGGAGCACAACAACTTCGGAGAACTGGATATGAACCTGCAGGTAAGGCAACTGGTAGATAACATTAGCCAATCACTCGAGCATGGGTTAACATGCCATTACTGGCTTGAGATAAAGGTACAGGAGTTCTTTCTGCTACTCAGAATCTATTATTCCAAGGAAAGGATCTATGAGTTTTTATACCCTATACTAAGTAATGACATTGCTTTCTCCGAACAGATACGGCTACACTGGAAGAAATTTCAAACAGCGGCAGAGTTGGCGGCTTTCCTGAACCTGACAATCAAAAAGTTTACTATGCAGTTTACCGCTGTGTTCGGGCAGACACCCTATCAGTGGATGTTGCAGGAAAGAGCACGTATTGTTTTGTTCGAAGTCAAATCAACCGGAAAGCTATTTAAAGAGATAGCCGTAGAAAACGGGTTCTCATCGGAATCATCCTTCACACGATTCTGTAGAAAGGAATTTAACAAAACACCGACTCAAATAAGACTGGAAAGATTGAAATTAAAAGATTGAATGTAAAATAAAAAGCTATTAATGGTAAAGGCAATTCGGGAATTATATCCTATCTTTGCCCCAGAAATTTAAAGGAATTCATGCCGACCTCCGACACTCTGCAAGTGTCAGATCATATATATCCGTCTAGTTACATGCTTTTGCAAAGGTAAAAAATATAATTGGAATAGGATATTTTTTTATTTCACACCAATCAGAATTACACAAAATTACCTACAAGTGGCCGCAAATGATTGGAGGAAATGCGGGAAACTCTTTACTCACTTTCGCCAGTTATTCTTCATCAGCTTACTGTCAACTTTTACACGGATTATGGTGTCGCAAACGCAATGCAACTTGACTTGTCGTCACAGTCACTTTTTCGCGTATCTACCAATATATCAGCCACTTATTTTGCGTCTTCTTTTTTAGGTTGCTTCATTCCAATGAGTGATACGCATGGCTTGCACCTAAAAAGATAATTCATTCAGCAAATCAACCTCCAAAGAGTCCCCGCATTGTATAAATCTAGTTATCAGATAAATACGGCAAAAAGTGATTATGACATGATTCGTTTGCACTTACACGCTTGAAAGCATATTTTAGCTCAAACGAAGCTCGATTTTCTGTTTTGATAAGTAACCACAAGGTTTTACATATGATTCTGATTCGATCCCTCGTTTTTACTAAACCTTGTACTTGAATGAGGTAAACCTTGTACATGGTTGGGGTAACTCTAGTACTAGGTTTGGGTAACTCAAGTACTAGATTATTAATACCCAAGCGATAGGCTATTAACACATCAGCCTAGTCTATTAATACCTGAAAGCTTAACTAAAAACAAGCTAATCGACTGATTCTATAAGACTAAGGAAGCGAAAAAAAAGAGCCTGATGTTTTTAAAAAAGATCAGGCTCTTTCAACCAAAAGATCAGGCTCTTTTTTGAAAAGATCTAGATCTTTTTGGGAAAGCAATTCACGCTACCCCACCCGATTTCTAATCTACTTCTAATGTAGATATAATAAGGTTCTAACGCTATTCCAAGCTAGCTTTAACACCCGGGAGGTAATTTTGCAGCATAATAAATAAGTTATTTGTATGCACACCCAAAAATTGATTCTTCTTGCAGTGTTACTGCTCCATCTCTTTACAGCTTCGGCACAAGAACAACCCGACATCAAGCTATCCTGCGAAGAGATTGAAACGTTATTTCTCCAGAACAACCTCGAACTTATTGCCGAGAAATACAATATAGCATAGCCGATGCCGCGATTATCCAAGCAAGACTATGGGATAATCCCACCTTATCAGTTAGCAATGTTAATTTGTGGAGTACAAAAGCTCAAGAAAGAGAAATTAACGATCCGCCGCATAGCTCTTACCTAAAGAACACGGAATTCAGTATCGAACTCAGTCAGATTATTCAGACAGCCAATAAAAGAGGAAAGTTAATCAGACGTGAAAAAGTGGCGAAGGAGATTGCCCAGCAAGAATTTGAAGACGTGCTGCGAGGATTGAAGACCGAACTACGGAAATCGGTTTATGAGATACAATACGCTCAGGCGTATATCGATGTGTTGGTAAACCAACAAAACTCAACAAACCCGCTCGTGGAAGCTTACAAAAAACAGGTGCAGCAAGGCAATATGGCGAAAGGCGAACTACTCCGTTTGCAATCGTCTCTGCTGGAGTTGGAAAACGAGATCAATGGATTGCGCATGGAACTGGCACAGCAGGAAAAAACACTGAAAGTGCTACTAAACATGAATCCGCAAACTCATATTGAGATAATCGACAAGCCACATAAAGAGAAAAATCCGGAACAGCTCACTCTGTCTGACTTATTGCAACAGGCCGACGAATACCGCCCGGATATGAAGCAATACCGGCTTCAGACTCAATTCCACCGGAAATCATTGGAATACGAGAAGTCGCTAAGAACACCCGATGTGACGCTAAGTGCCAACTACGACCGCTACGGTGGAGTGTGGAAGGACTTTGTTGGATTCGGAGTCAGCATAGATCTTCTTTCTCAACCGGAATCGGGGAAATATCAAAGCAGCTCAATTAAGTATAGCACAAAACCTAAGCCGCGAGCAGCAGCAACAAAATATCATACTCCACGAAGTTGCTGCTGCTTATAACAACTATACACAGACTTACCGCTTCTATAAAAAAATAGAAGAAAACAGTTTACTACCCGAACTGGATACGATGCTCGAACTATATACCAAAAACCTGCTGAATAAGAATATAAGCATGCTCGAGTATGTAGATTTCATGGAAGCGTATCGGTCGAACAAACAAACAGTACTCTCGGCAAAAAAGGAGCTTACGATGCAGTTTGAAGAGTTACAATATTTAGTAGGAACAGATATACAATAAATTATGAGTAAGAAGAAAGCGATCCAATTGGTATGGATCATGGGAGTTATTTTCCTTGCATCCTGCACAGGAGGTACTGGCAAGCAAGATAATAGCAATAAAGTCGAAACAATGGAAGATGCTTTTCTGCGGAGTGTGAAAACGTGTAAAGTCGCATACAGCAATGAGGAAGAAGAACTTACGCTGAACGGAAAAGTGGAATATGACCCGGATAAAGTGATTTCGTATGTGTCTTTAGTCAACGGTATCGCCGAGCGGACATTCTGCTCACTAGGTGATAAGGTACAGAAAGGCCAAACGCTGCTCACTATCCGAAGTGCCGAACTGAATAGCCTCCGAGCGGAAATGATTGCTTCCGAATCGGAAATTAAAGTAGCCCAACGGGAATGGCAGACCGCCCAGACCATGCATGCGGATAATATGCTATCCGAAAAAGAGTTGCTGGAAGCACAAGCCAAACTCAAACAAGCGCAAGCAGCCTACGACAAGATACACAACGATATTTCGATGTATGGCGTCGGCAAAAACAACGGTTCGTTTTCGATACCGGCTCCGGCTAGCGGTTATATTGTAGACAAAAATATATCTTCGGGCAGTACCGTTTCGCCGGACAGCGGCCCGCTCTTCACCATTGCCGACTTAAGCAAGGTATGGATAACCGCCAACGTATATGCTACCAACCTGCAATTCGTAAAAGAGGGCATGGAGGTAGAAATCACGACTTTATCTTATCCGGACGAGCTGTTTCACGGACAAATCAATTCGCTATCGCAAGTCTTCGACCCGGAAGAAAAAGTGCTGAAAGCTCGTATTGTAATGGATAACAAGAGCCTGAAACTAAAGCCGGAGATGTCTGTTGTGGTGAAGCTTAAAAGCGAGAAACAAACCCGGTGTACCTCGATCCCGTCGGATGCGCTGATTTTCGACAAAGATCATTATTTTGTTATTGTGGAAACCTCTGCCGGCAAGTTCACCGTCAGAGAGGTGCTACTCAAAGGGCATAACGGGCAAACAACGTATGTTGCTTCCGGACTTTTGGAAGGAGAAAATGTCGTAATCAACAACCAACTGCTCATCTATACGGGGCTAAAAGAAAAATAAAATGCATAAGCTAGTCGAAAAAATAATCGCATTTGCGCTGCGAAATCATGTACTGGTCCTGTTTCTAACCGCTTTGTTGTTTATTACAGGAATAGTCTGTTACATCCATACGCCCATCGAGGCCTATCCGGACGTAACGAATACACGCGTACGCATCATCACCCAATGGCAAGGCAGAAGTGCCGAAGAGGTAGAGAAGTTTGTCACGCTGCCGATCATGAAAGAGATGAATACCATCCCCCGTAAAACAGATGTCCGCTCGACATCGTTATTCGGTTTATCGGTGGTAACGGTGATTTTTGAGGATGATGTGGACGACTTCTTCGCGCAACAGTATTCATCGAACCGCATGCAGGGATTGGAACTACCTGAGGGTGCCGAAGCCTCTATCGAACCTCCTTCGGGAGCAACGGGAGAGATTTACCGGTATGTATTGAAAAGTAAGCTACCCATCCGGGAAGTGGCCGCCATCAACGAATGGGTGGTGGAACGTGAGTTGCTTTCTGTGCCGGGGGTTGCCAGCATCGCCAGCTTTGGAGGGGAAGAGAAGATATACGAGATCAAAGTCAACCCGGCCGAACTGAGGAATTACAATCTATCTCCGCTGGAGGTATATGACGCGGTATCGAAGAGCAACATCAATGTAGGCGGTGATATCATTCAACGAGGAAGTCAGGCGTATGTTGTACGAGGAATCGGGCTACTCGAAAGTGTGGAAGACATCGAAAATATCCTGATCGAAGTAAAGGGAGGAACGCCTATCAAGGTTAAACATGTAGCTACGGTCAGCGTCTCCTCGAAACCGCGTCTGGGGCAGGTGGGACTGGATAATGAGGATGATGTGGTTCAAGGCATCGTAATCATGCTCCGCGGACAAAACCCGGGCGAGGTGATCCAGAACCTGAAAACAAAAATAACGGAACTCAATGAGCGCATCCTGCCCAAGGATGTTCAGATCGAACCGTTTCTGGACCGTACAACGCTGGTAGACGCAACGGTACATACGGTGATGCGGAATCTATTGGAAGGTATTTTGTTGGTATCTATCGTTGTGTTTATCTTTTTATTCAATTGGCGCAGCACGTTGATCGTAGCTACGGTGATCCCGCTATCGTTCCTGTTCGCCATTATTATGCTCCGGATTCAGGGTTTACCTGCCAACCTGATTTCGATGGGGGCCTTGGACTTCGGGCTACTGCTCGAGGGGACGCTGGTCATTGTGGAGATTGTTTTTGTGGCCATGGAAAAACGTTCCCGGCAATTGGGAGCACGATTCGGCAGTACGCTGAAAGGTGGATTGATCAAGAAGAGCGCGGGTAGCGTGGCTTCGCACATCTTCTTCGCACAGATCATTCTGGTAGTGGCGCTATTCCCTGTTTTCTCTTTTCAAAAGGTGGAAGGAAAGATGTTCGCCCCGCTGGCGTTTACGCTGGGCTATGCCTTGCTGGGTTCACTAATCCTTTCGTTGACTTATGTTCCGGTGATGTGTAAAGCGCTGCTTCATAAACCCATCGTAGAGAAAAGCAATTTCATCAGCCGATTCTTTACGCACAACTTATACCGGGTTTATCTATTCAGCTCTCGGTATCGGAAGGGAACGCTCATCACCTTTGGAGTACTGCTAGCCGTATGCCTGATTCGATTCAGCTTTTGGGGAACTGAGTTTATTCCGAGCATGAATGAAGGGGCTATCTACATCCGGGCTACGTTGCCCAACAGTGTCAACCTGGACGAATCGGTCAAAATCACCAAGGAGATGAAGCAGAAACTCCGCAAGTTTGATGAGATACAATTCATATTGTCACAGACCGGACGCCCCAATGACGGGACGGATGCGACCGGATTCTTCAACATTGAGTTCCACGCGCAACTGAAACCGGAGAAAGAATGGAAACGGAAAATAAAGAAGGATGCTCTTATTGCTGAAATTAATGACTCGATCAATATCTATCCGGGGGTGATTCTGGCATTTAGCCAACCGATACAAGATAATGTAGAGGAGTATGTGGCGGGGGTAAAGAGTTCGCTCGTGATCAAGATATTCGGCAATGATCTTCAGCAACTGGAAAAGTTGGCCGACCAAACGGCTTCGGCAATCAAGGATGTAAAGGGGGTTGAGGACGTGAATGTGTTCCGAAGCATCGGACTGCCGGAGTTACAAATCAAACTCGAAGAGTCGCGCATGGCTCGTTATGCGGTGTCGATGGCCGACGCACAGGCTGTGGTCGAAATGGCTATCGGAGGCAAGGCGGCAAGCCGATTCTATGAAGGCGAACGTACATTCGATATTCAAATGCGTTTCCAAAAAGAGTACCGTGACAACAAGGATAAGATAGAAAAGATTCTGATTCCTACCATGGATGGAAAACAGGTTCCGCTCAAAGAGATAGCCGACATTCAGTTTATCACGGGACCGACTTTCATCTACCGCGAAGGCAGTAGTCGCTACGTAGGGGTAGGTTTCAGTATCCGCGACAGAGATTTAGGCTCGACAATTGCCGAAGCTCAGGGAAAAGTGAAGGGAAAAGTGCAGCTCAACCCGGAAAACAAAATGGTTTGGGCGGGCGAGTTTGAGAGCCAGCAACGAGCCACTCACCGATTGATGATCATTATCCCGGCGGTATTGGCACTTATTCTATTCTTGCTTTACCTCAATTTCGGTACGGTAAAGGATACGCTTATTGCCGCAAGTGCCATTCCATACGCTTTCATCGGCGGATTTATCTCCTTATGGGTGACGGGAACGGTATTTGGCATATCGGCCGGAATCGGATTTATCATTCTGTTCGGAATCACAGCCATCGACAGTATCTTGCTGATCGCGCTTATGAAAGAACGAATGCAGCGCACGCATAATTTGCGGCTGGCCATCGACGACGCGGTCCACCAACGGGTACGTCCGGTATTAATGATCGCGTTTATGGGGGCAATGGGACTTTTCCCGGCTGCCACATCGCATGGCATGGGATCGGAGGTACAGAAGCCATTGGCTATCATGATTGTCGGGGGGATCCTCATCTGCATGATTCTTTCATTTACAATTTTACCTCAGGTATTCTATTTTGCATACAGAAGAGATAAACGACTGAAAGAGAAATGAATTTAATTACGTATCTTTGTTCTACACTTTAACGTTTAGGTTATGGAACTTTTATTGGTAGAAGATAATAGCCGCATCAGCGAATTTATCGTAAAGGGGCTGGAAGAGAGTGGTTTTTCTGTGGTACTGGCAGAGAATGGCGTGGATGCACGCGCACTCATCTCTCAGAAAGAGTGGGATCTGATCCTGCTGGACATCATGCTGCCCGATATCGATGGCATCGAGTTGTTGCAATACGCACGCTATAAAAAGATACTGACTCCGATTCTTGTAATCAGCGCACTGGGAGACCCGGAAGACCGGATTAAGGCGCTCGATCTGGGTGCCGACGACTACCTGACGAAACCTTTCCTTTTCAGGGAGTTGTTGGCACACATCAACGCGCTTATCCGCCGGGTGAAGTTGAGCTACGACGCTGCTACACCGGATAGTCTGGCGTGCGGCGACTTGAAAATCTATCCGGACCGGCATAAAGTGGAGCGAGGGGGAACGGAGATTAAACTCACTTTGCAGGAATTCAAACTACTCCGGCTCCTGATGGAAAATCAGGAAAAGGTATTGACGCGCACGCAGATTCTGAATACGGTATGGGGCGTGAATTATGATACCAATACCAATATAGTCGATGTGTATATCTCGTATTTGCGAAATAAAATCGATACGGAGGGCAAAGCCAAACTAATCAAAACAATCAAAGGACGTGGCTATATGCTAGAACCGAATGAATAAATCCACCCCGTTATGAAAGTCAGAACCCGCCTGAGTTTATACTGTTCGCTGATCTATGGTATCATTTTTGCGCTGATGGCATTCTTGATATACGGCTTGTATTCGAAGAATGCGGAAAGAACGATTTATGATAACCTGAACAAAACGGCTTATATATCGGCTCTCTTTTATCTGGAAGAGGATGAACTCAATGCCCGTGAATTTAATAAAATCAGGGAGCAGTTCGAGGAGTTTGTGTCTGATTCGTATTACCAGATTTACGATGAAAAGAACCAAATAGCCTATGGTCAACATGCAACAATGGATGTGCCGGCCTCTACGTTGGATAAAATTCGCAAAGTAAAAAAGCTGTCTTTTTCAACGGATGAGTATTTGTGCCATGGAATCTTCTACGAAGATAATCAAGGTGATTTCGTTGTCATAGCCAAAGAGAACAAGGCGGCCCTGAATGCACAGAAGCAATTGCTACTCTGGATCTTAGTTCCACTATTCCTCTTGGGAGCTATCGCCATTATCTTTCTCAGCCGATGGGTGTCACGCATTGCGTATCGCCCTTTCAGCCGGACAATTGAGGAGGTAAATAACATTTCGACGAACAACCTGGATGTTCAGATTCAGTCGCCACAGACTAAAGACGAGTTGCAGGATCTAATTGATACGTTCAACAATTTGCTTGAAAAGATTTCGGAAACGGTGGTGATTCAACGTAACTTTGTCCGATACGTTTCGCACGAGTTTAAGACTCCCTTGGCATCGATGCTGGGCAATCTGGATTTATTCTCGTTGAAGGAACGCACGCCGGAAGAGTATCAGCAGCTTTCGGAGAAACTCATGCAACAGATTTTCCAGATGGAGGAGATTCTAAATACGCTGATCATCGTGTCGGACCTGAAGAAAGAGGAAAAGGAAGTATCGCAAACGCGTATAGACGAACTGATCTGGGAAATAATACATAAGGTCAAAAACCTTCATCCGGCTTCCAAAGTGCGGGTGAATATCAATATCGCTCCCGAAGAGGAGGCGTTGATGTTTGTACAGATTGACCGGACACAATTACTGATCGCCTTGTTTAACCTGCTGGAGAATGCGGTGAAGTATTCGCAGAAGGAGAGCGTAGAAGTAGACTTATCGAAACAAGCCGAGACGCTTTGCTTATCGATCACAGATAAGGGCATCGGAATCCCTGCGGAACAATTGCCACACGTAAGCAAACCGTTCTACCGGGCAGATAATACAAACGAGATTCAAGGTAACGGTATCGGCTTGTCATTGGCTTTACGCATTTTTGACAAAAATAAGATCGCCTATCGCATCGATTCTCAAACAGGAGTCGGTACGCAGGTCACCATCCTTTTCCAACAGCACTGATCGTTTGCTTACATAGAACGAGGTCTTACGGAATTTCAGAATAAAAAAAGCGTGTGTGTCAAAATGAAGTCTATTCTCTTCATTTTGACACACACGTTTCGTTCGTCCTTGTTTCTACAATAATTAAAAATGGACGTGGGTCTCTTCTTACATTAAATAAATCTTTGTTTAGGAGAAATACGCTAGTTTATGGAACGACAGTTCCGGTTAGTGGGATCTCCGTAGTCAGGATAATGTTAGGCAATAACGGAATAGGTAGTTCCATAGTAATTTCTAAAGCTTCTCCTGAAAGATTACCGACCTCTGTAGGTTTAATTGCAGCATCGACCTTCCAAGTAGGTATTCCCAGTCGCTCAAGAACCACATTGCGAACCTCAACAGTGTTCTGTTTCGAGTCAATTTGCATGCTAACAACGTAAGGAGCTTCAAAGATGTCACCCGTACTGATTATACCAACATTAAACTCTAGAGGTATTTCACTGTTCACTGGAACAGTACCTAAATTGATAGTTGACACACTAGGTGTCAATTGCAAACCTAATTGCGCAGAAGCATTCTGCGCAGTAAACGCCATTGCAACAAATGCAACAGCCATAAAAAAATACTTCTTCATTTTTAATAAGATTTAATTGTTAATAATAATTCGAGAACGTCAATCAGAACAAATGTCAGTTGGCTGTTGTTTCGCAAAAAATGATTTTAATATATCAATTAATCTTTTTTAATTAGCGTAAGGTATTGGTTATTAAGCGGATATTGAACCAAAAAAAGCGGCTTCTCTTTCGAGAAACCGCTTTCTATTATCTTAAAGCTTAGCTTTTTCTTATTCAGCAACTACTTCAAAAGGAATCTCTACAGAAACCTCTTTGTGCAATTTAACAACTGCTTTGTATTGGCCGATTTCTTTCACAGCGTCTTTTACAACGATGATCTTTCTGTCAACTTCGTGACCTAATTTAGCCAAAGCTTCAGCGATCTGAATGTTACCAACAGAACCGAAGATAGATCCAGTTGAGCTAACTTTTGTTCCAATAGTCAAAGTAACACCTTCCAACTTAGCAGCCAAATCTTCAGCGTCTTTCTTGATTTTCTCAAGTTTGTGAGCACGCTGCTTCAACTCTTCAGCCAACATTTTTTTCGCAGAAGGAGAAGCGATAACCGCTTTTCCTGTTGGGATCAAGTAATTACGACCGTATCCGGATTTCACGTTTACGATATCGTTCTTGTAACCCAAGTTTATAATGTCTTCTTTTAATATAATTTCCATACTTTTCCTCCTTAACTTATTTCATCATGTCAGTTACGTAAGGCAATAATGCCAAGTGACGCGCTCTCTTCACAGCCTGAGCGATACGACGTTGGAACTTCAAAGAAGTACCGGTGATACGACGTGGAAGGATTTTTCCTTGCTCATTCAAGAATTTCTTCAAGAATTCAGGATCTTTGTAGTCGATATACTTAATACCATTCTTTTTGAAACGGCAGTATTTTTTCTTCTTAATGTCTACAGAAGGCGGAGTCAAATATCTAATTTCCGATTGTACTTGTTGAGCCATGATTAATCCTCCTTTTTGTTTGATTTAACACTTCTTCTTTTTGTAGCGTACTCAGCAGCATACTTATCTTTCTTGAAAGTTAAGAAACGGATTACGCGTTCGTCACGACGGAAGTTAAGTTCCAACTTATCAATTACAGTAGGTTCTGCATTGAATTCAACTAGCTGATAGAATCCTGTAGACTTCTTCTGAATTGGATAAGCCAATTTTTTCAGTCCCCAGTTTTCCTCATTTACAATCTCAGCTCCTTCTGTTTGAAGAATAGCCTTGAATTTTTCTACCGCTTCCTTCATCTGTACATCAGACAAAACGGGAGTTAAAATGAAAACGGTTTCGTATTGATTCATACTCGTTTTAATTAAATAAATAATTTATTTTATTTTTAAAATGCGGGTGCAAAGTTAGCCATTTTATTTTGTCCCACAAACATTTAATCTTTTTTTATAGCCAAATATAGGTTTTATTCCCAAAGTAGTTTAACTTTGCAAAGTTGTCCAAACAATAATTTCATGATAGAGCAATTCAATTTCGACATACGTCTCATTTTTGCTATACTAAACGGTAAGGTTTCTGCTGCGATCAACCGGAAGCTATATCGCAATTTCCGACAGAATGGCCTGGAAATCAGTCCCGAACAGTGGACTGTACTGATCTTTCTATGGGAGAAGGATGGCGTAACCCAACAAGAGTTGTGCAACGCAACTTATAAAGACAAGCCCAGTATGACCCGTTTGATAGATAATATGGAACGGCAGCATCTGGTTGTACGTATTTCCGATAAAAAAGACCGCCGTACAAATATGATTCATTTGACAAAGGATGGTCGGAATCTGGAAGAGAAAGCACGTCTGCTAGCTAATCAAACTCTCAAAGAAGCTTTACAGGGCCTTACTCTCGAAGAACTTCGCATCGGACAAGAGGTGCTGAAAAAAGTCTTTTTCAACACGAAGGACTAAGCGTCCATACGCCCGAACGGACTTCATCTTTTTTCAACGAACAACAACGGACTAAGAATATTGCAACTGTTGCTATTCCAATAGTTCATTACATAACAAACAACAAAAGAGGAGTCGACTTTGCAGTCGGCTCCTCTTTTTATAGTAGCATAAAGTTCGTTCTAAAACTCAATTATGCATCAACTTCCGGAGTTATGAGTTTGTAACCCTTTCCGTGGATGTTGATGATTTCAATCGAATCATCTTCTTTCAAATGCTTACGCAATTTCGTAATATATACGTCCATGCTACGAGCATTGAAGTAGTTATCGTCAATCCAAATTGTCTTCAGCGCAAAATCACGTTGCAAGATTTCGTTTGCATGCGCGCAAAGCAATCCAAGCAGTTCAGATTCTTTAGTGGTCAATTTAGTCTGTTTGCCTTCGGTAGCCAGAATTTGTTTCTGAGTATCGAAAGTGAACTTACCAATCTTATAGATGTTGCTTTCTTTATTCTTCTTGCCGCGAACACGTCTTAAGATCGCTTCAATTCTGAATGTCAATTCTTCCATGCTGAACGGTTTAGTAATGTAATCGTCAGCACCAATTTTAAATCCTTCCAGAATATCTTCTTTCAGTGTTTTCGCAGTTAGGAAAATAACCGGAATTTCAGCATTTGCTGCGCGGACATCTTGCGCCAATGTAAATCCATCCTTTTTAGGCATCATCACATCAAACACACATAAGTCATATTTATTCTTCAAGAAAGCCTTATATCCGGCTTCTCCATCAGGATATAACTCAACATAATAGCCTTTTGCTTGCAAATATTCTCTCAAAAGCATGCCAAGATTCTCGTCATCCTCGCACAATAAAATACGCAATTTCTCGTCCATATCATCATTTTTTTAATAAAGGTAATGCAATAATAAATTTAGTTCCTATGTTTAGTTCGCTTTCCGCCCGAATGGTTCCCTTATGATCCATGATAATCTTCTTCACATAAGCCAAACCTAATCCGAAGCCCTTCACATCGTGCAGATTACCTGTATGCACGCGATAGAACTTCTCAAATATCTTTTTCAGGTTTTCCTTCTTTATTCCAATTCCATTGTCTTGAATTGAAATCATCAACCTACCCGGTTCATTCCACGTTTTCACGTTCAGTTCGAGGTCGTCTTCGGGTTTCTTATATTTCACTGCGTTATCCATTAAATTGAATATCACATTGGTAATATGCATCTCGTCTACAAATATAACGGGATCAATGGCCTCAAGGTTCGATGTGATCTTACCATTGTAGCGCTCGACCTTCAATGCGAAGGTATTTACAACCCCGGTTATCAGTTCGTTGGCGTTGATTTCCTTCATCTTCAGCGTAGCCTTTTGCCGATCGAACATCGACATCTGAAGGACTTTTTCCACTTGGAACCGCAAACGCTTCGTTTCATCATTAATGACTCCAGATATATGCTGGAACATTTGAGGTGACTTCCCTACCGCCGGATCTTTCAGCATTTGCGCAGCTAACGAGATCGTGGAAATAGGCGTCTTAAACTCATGCGTCATATTATTAATAAAGTCGTTTTTCATCTCAGACAGTTTCTTCTGACGGAAGACACTATAAATCGTAAAGATGAATGTCATCAACAGCACCAGCGTAAATATCAACGACGGAATCATGAAACTGATCGAGTCGAAGATATAATCTTTCTTCCCCGGAAAGTGAACTTTCAAAATACTTATCTTCGCGGGCGGATCGTTCTTGAACAAGGCCTGCAGATAAGAGTCTTCACTTCCTTTCGCATCGTAGTCGGCACAACGGTATACTTCTCTGCCGTCTTTGTCTATTACCACAAAGTGATAAGGCAGGTCGACTCCATTATTATATAAATTAGACTTCAGATAATCATCCAAATCTTTAAACTTGACCCGTTCTCCGATCGACTTATCGCTTCCCCGGTAAATCATCTGCCAGGCAACTTCATCAAGCAAGGCTCTCTGAAACATATACCGGTTTTTGATAGCTTCTACCAATGAGCGCGAAGTTTCCGGTATGGTTCTGGTTCCCCGATAAGGAGAAATCATAGCTTTCGGAAGTTCCGACGGCTTGGAGGTCATCACTTTCAGCTCAAAATCGGAATAAACCTTGCCGTCGCGAGATTTAACTGTAAAGCGTTGGGTCTTTTGAATCAAGTCATGTTGCTGCATGGATGCATTGTTTGCCGTCAAAGCATTCCGCTCCGCTTCTGATATATCTTCAATCAACCAGCGCCTTGTCTCCGCATACTCCACATCCTTTGAAACTTGTTCCAAGCTGTTGCGTACGGCAGAGTCAAATTGTTCCTTTCGGGTTTTAATCATTTCTTCAATATAACTTACCTGTAAATAGAGTAAGCTCAGAAAAGAAAGCCCCATTACAATACCTAATATCCAAATTGTTGACTTCTTCATAGCAACAAAATTAACACTCCCTAATTAACACTCCTAATTCATTAACTTCATTTAACCGACAGTTTCTGTAAATTAACCGAAAGAAGCTATTTAGATTATATTCTGGTTATTATAACAAAAAACAGAACCCTTTGGTTTGCAAATTTAATAAAAAATTAATTATTTAGCGTGTCTTTTTCAATCTTAATTAATCATAGTTAAACAAAAGCCACCGTATTTTACTTAAAAAACACGGCGGCTTTAACAATAAAAGGGAAACAAGTTGTTATTCTTCGGTCTGTTTTGCTTCAAACTCCTTAATTAGCTTGTCTTGCACATCAGCCGGAACAAGTTCGTAATTTGAGAATTTCATAATAAAAGAAGCACGTCCACCGGTCAAAGAACTCAAAGCTGTAGAATAAGATGACATTTCTTTCAAGGGTACTTTAGCAACCAATTTCTCGAATCCTTTCTCGCTACTCATACCCATAATCATGGCACGGCGTCCCTGAAGATCTCCCATTACATCGCCCATCTTATCAGAAGGAACAAAGACTTCTACGTCATAAATAGGTTCCAGAATCTTCGGCCCGGCATTTTTAAACGCTTCGCTAAACGCATTACGCCCGGCGAGCATAAAGGAAATTTCATTGGAATCTACCGGATGCATCTTGCCATCGTATACAATGACGCGTACATCGCGGGCGTATGATCCGGTCAATGGCCCTTGCTCCATACGTGCCGTGATCCCTTTAAGGATAGCGGGCAAAAAGCGTAAGTCGATGGATCCGCCGACAATACTATTCACAACGACAAGTTTACCACCCCATTCCAACGGAATCACTTCGGTACCACGCACGCTGATCTTAAACTCCTGTCCGTTGAACTTATAGGTTTCCGGAACCGGCACTCCTTCTTTATAGGGTTCTACAATAAGATGTACTTCACCAAACTGCCCGGCTCCTCCTGACTGCTTCTTATGACGATAGTCGGCACGAGCAGGTTTGGTAATGGTCTCGCGATAAGGAATTTTGGGTTCTCCATACTTCACTAAGATCTTTTCATTATTCTCCAAACGCCATTTCAAGGTACGTAAATGGAATTCTCCTTGTCCGTGTACCAAGGTTTGACGTAGTTCTTTCGACTGTTCTACCACCCACGTCGGATCTTCTTCGCGCATGCGATGAAGAATAGTCATCATCTTTTCTACATCGGCCTCATTCAGTGGTTTGATAGAGCGGGTATACTTGGAATTCGGGTACTTAATGAAATTGTACGTATAATCACAGTCTTTTCCATTCAGGGTATTGCCCGTTTTTACATCTTTCAGTTTAACGGCAGCGCCAATATCTCCGGCTTGCAGCTCTTCCACTTTGATACGATTGGCACCGGCTACCGCATAAATCTGCGCAATGCGTTCTTTGGAACTACGATTGGCGTTGACAAGATCGTCACCTTCGCGTACTCTTCCACTCATGACTTTAAAGTAAGAGACTTCACCGATATGAGGTTCTACGCTTGTTTTAAAGAAATAGAGAGATTCCGGTCCATTCACATCGGGAGTCACTTCTTGCCCTTTTGTATTTTGCACCTTCGGCATCTCAGATACAAACGGAACTACATTGCCCAGGAATTCCATCAAACGACGGACTCCCATGTCTTTGCCTGCACAAACACAGAAAACCGGGAACATACCGCGAGCAGCCAAGCCTTTGCGAATACCTTCGCGCATTTCATCTTCAGTGAGCGAATCCTGTTCGAAGAACTTTTCCATCAGCGCTTCATCATTTTCAGCGGCAGCTTCTACGAGAGCTTTATGCATTTCCATGGCTTTATCCATTTCTTCTGCCGGTATCTCTTCGATGATAGGAACGCCACCTTCGGGATTCCACGAATATTTTTTCATTAACAAAACATCAATCACGGCATTGAAGTCCGGCCCGGTCGTGATTGGATATTGAATTGGAACAACCTTAGAGCCGTAGGCTTCTTTGAGCTGCTCCAAGATATTATCATAATCGCATTTGTCATTATCAAGCTGGTTGACAAGGAAAATGACGGGTTTATTCAGTTTTTCAGTATATCGGAAGTGATTTTGCGTGCCGACTTCGATGCCGTACTGGCCATTGAGAAGTATTATTGCGGTGTCGGTCACGTTTAGCGCGGTAACTGTACTTCCTACGAAGTCATCTGAACCCGGGCAATCTATTATATTCAGCTTTTTGTTATTCCATTCTACGTGAAGAACGGTTGAGAAAACGGAGTAACCATACTCTTGTTCAACAGGGAAATAATCGCTAACCGTATTTTTTGCGGCAATTGTTCCGCGACGTTTTATAACACCACTCTCGAAAAGCATTGCTTCCACGAGAGTGGTTTTCCCAGAGCCAGAACTTCCCAATAAGGCAATGTTCTTAATTTCATTAGTCTGATATACCTTCATAATATAAAAGATTTAAAATAATTACTCAGTATGCTCTCACATACCATTAATTGTGACCCGCAAATTAGGGATTAATTGGGGGAAAAGCAACAACAAGGATAGTGTTACAAAACAATGTTATGAAGCATCTTTGTTCTTTTTCTTCGTACCGCATCAGCACTTGCCGCCAACCACGCACGGATAAAAAAAACGAATAAATACAATACCATCTTTTGAGTTATCCGATAAATAGCTTTACTTTTGCGATCTCAAAACTAAAGTATAGCGTTTATGGCTGGTATTTATCTTCATATCCCTTTTTGTAAAACTCGCTGCATCTATTGTGATTTCTACTCCACGACGCATAGCGAATTAAAAGAGCGCTACGTTTCGGCACTTTGCCGTGAACTTGAAATGCGAAGAGATTACCTGAATGGAGAGCCTATCGAAACGGTATATTTCGGGGGAGGAACCCCTTCTCAGCTGGAGGAAGAAGATTTCTGCCGGATATTCGATACCATACAAGCGGTTTACGGATTAGAGCACTGTAAGGAGATTACCTTAGAAGCCAATCCGGATGATTTGTCAGCGGAATATTTGCAAATGCTCTCCACACTGCCTTTCAACCGCCTCAGCATGGGCATACAAACGTTTGACGAACCGACATTGAAACTGCTCAAGCGTCGCCACACAGCCAAGCAAGCCTTAGAAGCGGTGGCAAGATGCCGGGAAGCGGGTTTCCAAAACATAAGCGTCGACCTTATTTACGGTTTACCCGGTGAAACGGAAGAGCGCTGGAAATACGATCTCCAGCAGGCGATCAATCTGCACGCGGAACATATCTCGGCTTACCATCTAACGTATGAAGAGGGTACGCCCATCTACAAAATGCTACAAAAGCAACAGATAAACGAGGTGGACGAAGAAAGCAGTGTACGCTTCTTTACGCTCCTGATGGATGGTCTTCAGGAAGCCGGATACGAGCATTACGAAATCTCCAATTTCTGCCAACCCGGTAAACAGTCATGCCATAACACATCCTATTGGAAAGGAATTCCTTATTTAGGATGCGGGCCTTCCGCCCATTCTTTTAACGGAGAATCGCGCGAATGGAATATTGCTTCCATTCATAAATATATGGAAGCTATTGAGAAGAATAGCCGGAACTTTGAAACAGAGCCGCGCGACCAAGCTACCGCCTACAATGAAATGGTCATTACTTCCATACGCACCCAATGGGGGATTTCTCTGCAGAGGTTGGAAGAGGCGTATGGCTCGGAATTCTTAAACTATTGCAGAGAGATGGCTACTCCTTATATAATAAGTGGTAAACTGGAGGAGCGCGACGGAGCATTACGCTTAACGCGGGAAGGCGTTTTCATTTCCGACAGCATCATGAGGGATTTACTTTTTGTAGAAGAATAATTCGAATTCAAACTTTAGCGCCCATGACCGAATCGGAAGTACGAAAATTGCTAAGGCAGATTAAAGAGCAAAACTCGCAGCAAGCGTTCCGTCGCTTTTACGATATGACCTATGATCGTCTTTTCCGAATCGCTTATTATTATGTGAAGAAAGAGGAGTGGTCACAGGAGATTGTACTGGATGTTTTTTTAAAGTTGTGGAACCAGCGAAGCAGTTTACTCGACATTCAAAACATCGAAGACTATTGTTTTATTCTGGTTAAAAACGCTTCACTTAACTTCTTGGAGAAAGAATCGAAGCACATCAACTTCCATACTGATGCTCTTTCCGAATCATCTGCTGCGGACAGTTCCCCCGAAGAGTCACTCGTCAGCGAAGAGCTTTTCGCAATGTATGTAAAAGCACTCGATCGCCTTCCTGAACGCTGTCGAGAGATCTTTATCCGGGTTCGGGAAGAGAAACAAAGCTACGCCCAAGTAGCGGATGATTTAGGTATCAGCATAAAAACCGTAGACGCTCATTTGCAGAAAGCAGTCAGCCGATTGAAAGCGATGATTAGCCGCTCCGAATTCAATTAACATTTATTTAAGAAAAAGAGTAGGGAGTTTTTGTTCCTCTCCTGTCTTTATCAATAAACAAACAGATTTATTAATCAAAAGACCGGAATTATGAAAAAGCTAAAAGACTTAAGTACCAAGGCCCTCTTTCTTTCAATCATGCTACCCTTTCTATATGCATGTAGCAATAAGTCTGATAATTATCCTGAAGGCTATGTAGGATTCAAACAATCCAAACTGTTGGAAGAACATGATAAAGAGCTAGCCGAATACGATCTATCCATTGCGATTATTGCCACGAGCAAGTCGAAGGAAGACAGAACGGTATCACTCTCTATACCCGCCCCAACTTCGGGACAAGCAGCAATTATAAGCCTGACAGAAAGCCAGGTTACCATCAAAGCCGGAAGTAAGTCGGCAACGACAGTCGTTAAAGTATTCCCCAACCGGATGACATTCAAGCAACAAAATATAACCTTGTCTTGCACACCGCAATGGAAAGAAGGTACAACCAGCCGGCTGACTATCCTTTTAAAACAGAAATAATCAAGCAATACAGAACCAGATGAAATATACCGATGCCGATTTGGAGGAGATACTCAACAAACTGATTACGTCTACCCGCTCACCCCGGGGTAACTTCTCCGCAAAAGCCAGTTATCCGATGCTGAAGAAGCGCTTGCACACACGTACCCGTCGCACTCTTTGGATTCGATCATTCGCCGCAGTGGCAGCCGCTGCCCTACTCTGCCTATCGGTATGGACTGCTTATTTATATACGCAGCCCGGAAGCTTGCAGACTGTGTCTACGTTGGCTGAAACACAGACCTTTCACCTTCCGGACGGATCTCGCATTACGCTAAACCACTATTCTTCATTAACCTACCCCGAGCGGTTCGGCAACGGTAACCGGGAAGTCGCACTGACCGGAGAAGGCTATTTTGAAGTTAGCAAAGATAAAAAACGGCCTTTCATTGTAGAAGCCGGAAAGATCCAGGTGAAAGTACTCGGTACTCAATTCAACATAGACGCTTATCAAAACAATCCGGAGATACGAACGACATTGTTGACGGGATCGGTAGCTGTCAGCAGTCAAGGAAACGCTGCCCCTATTATTTTGAAGCCTAATGAAACAGCTATATATAATAAGGTAGACGGCAAATTAACTCGCAGCCACTCAGAGAATGCCAAAGATGAGATATGCTGGCGCCAAGGAGAATTTAGATTCGATCAGATGCCCCTAAAGCATATTGTCCGCGAACTATCCAATTCGTTTGGCGTTTCGATTCAGATAGCGACAGTGCGCTGCTCAACTATCGAATCACGGCTCGCTTCCGTAATGGAGAAGATTTGAACGACATATTATCCGTACTGCAAAGTGCCGGTTATTTCAGATTCACACAGCAAAACAAACAAATTGTCATTACCACTAAACCTAACGTAAAATGAAAAAAGGATACGCTGCTCAAAGCCTCAGCAGAACAATCTTGCTAACGGTTGTTATTCTCTTCTATGTAACCCAAGCTCATACACAGAACACAGCGGTTCACATCTCGTTAAAGTTGAAAGACGCTACATTGAAAGAGTTCGTCAAACGAATTGAAGAATCTACCGGCTACTCATTCATTTATGGCGAAGAGATCGTTATTACACAAAAGATCAATCTGAATGTGAAGGAAATGCCTCTGCCGGAAGTTCTTGACAATGTATTCAAGAACGAGTCCATCAGCTACCGATTGTCCGGCAAGCATATTCTTCTGCAAAAGAAAAAAACAACTAAACCCGTAAGCCGTAAATTTACAATCAGCGGATATGTTACAGACGGAACGTCTTCCGAGACGTTGATTGGGGCCAATATTATTGACAGTCATCAGAATCAAGGCAGTACAACCAATCCTTACGGTTTTTATAGCATCACCCTCCCCGCAGGAAAAGCCGAACTTCGCTTCTCCTATCTGGGCTACACCACCGAGCAGCACTCCTTTGTTTTGCAAAAAGACACTGTGATCAACGTGCAACTAGCGGATAATAACCAATTGCAGGAGGTGGTTATCATATCCGACAAAGCAGAGGCAGGTGCCAGGGCCACACAAATGGGGGCAATCGAAATACCGACCTTACAGATCAACAAGGTTCCCAGTATCTTGGGAGAAGCAGATGTGATGAAAGCCATCCAACTGATGCCCGGCGTACAGGCGGGTGTAGACGGCTCGGCCGGATTGTATATACGTGGTGGTAGTCCCGACCAGAATCTAATTTTACTAGACGGAACCCCGGTATACAATGTAGATCATATGTTCGGCTTCTTTTCTGTATTCACGCCCGAAGCCGTAAAAAAGGTGACCTTATTTAAAAGTTCTTTTCCGGCACGTTTCGGCGGGCGTCTCTCTTCGGTCATTGATGTGCGCACCAACGACGGAGACATGAAGAACTACCACGGTACATTCAGCATCGGCTTGTTAACCAGCAAAATCAATCTGGAAGGCCCTATTGTGAAAGATAAAACGTCTTTCAACATTTCCGTCAGGCGGTCATACCTCGATTTATTAGCCAAGCCATTCATGCCTGACGACGAAAAGTACAGTTATTACTTTTACGATCTCAACGCCAAAGTCAATCATAAATTTTCCGATCGAAGCCGTTTGTTTCTAAGTGCTTACAATGGAAAAGATCACTTCTCAGCCCAATATGATTCGAATACCGATTACACCGACGGAAGTGGTATGGACTGGGGAAACACGATTGTTTCCGCCCGCTGGAACTATATATTCAACAACCGTTTGTTCAGCAACACCACAGTTGCCTACAATAATTATCTTTTTACTACCAACGCATACACGTACAATCAGACGTCGAATGCCAACGAGTCAATGGTGAACCGTTACTCGGCCAATTACCACTCAGGCATCCGCGACTGGAGTTATCAACTAGACTTCGACTACAATCCGCTTCCTGCACATCACATCAAATTCGGCACAGGTTACCTTTATCATCGGTTTCGTCCGGAAGTGATGACTTCCAAGATTGCCGACCTGAGCAATCACCAAGTCGAACGCGATACAACTTACCACAACATAAACAACAGCCGCATATCCGCTCATGAAGTGACTGCGTACGCAGAAGATGAAATGAAGATAGGACCTCTTCTGCGATTGAACGCCGGGCTCCATCTATCCATGTTTCATGTACAGCAACAAAGCTATTTCTCTTTACAACCCCGCCTGTCCGCACGTTATCAGGTCAGTAAAGACATTGCCCTTAAAGCCTCCTATACGAAAATGAGCCAATACGTACATCTGCTATCGTCAACGCCCATCGCCATGCCAACGGACTTATGGGTTCCGGTAACTCAGAAGATTAAGCCGATGCGCTCACATCAATATGCACTCGGTGGATATTACACCGGCATCCGCGGCTGGGAATTCTCGTTAGAGGGCTACTACAAGGATATGCGTAATGTTTTGGAATACAAAGAGGGAGTTAGCTTCTTCGGTTCTTCGGCCGGATGGGAGAATAAAGTAGAAATGGGCAAAGGGCGGTCGGCAGGTATCGAATTGATGGCGCAGAAAACAATGGGCAAGACAACCGGCTGGATCTCTTATACACTATCCAAAAGTGATCGTAAGTTTGCCAAAGGTGGCATCAACAATGGCGAGCGTTTTCCGTATAAGTACGACCGACGCCATAACATCAACCTCACCGTTAGCCACCAACTCACCGACCGAATCGACCTCAGTGCGTCATGGGTATTCTACACCGGTGGCACCAGCACGATCCCTGAAGAAAAAACGACCATTATTCGTCCCGAAGGTAGTTCAAACAGCGGCTTTGGGGGATGGTCCGCAGACTACGGTTATTATTATCCTTCCGGCAACAACACACCAACCGTATCGGAAGCTTCTTATGTGGAGCAACGCAACAATTACCGTTTGCCGGCAAGCCATCGGCTAAATATCGGCGTCAACTTCAACAAGAAAACCAAACATGGAATGCGGATCTGGAATATCAGTTTATACAATGCCTACAATGCCATGAATCCGACTTTTGTTTATCGCAGCACCAGCAAAAATAATTCAGACAAGGTGGTAATCAAGAAATATACGATTCTGCCTCTCATCCCATCATTTACTTACACGTATAAATTCTAAGAACGTATGAAAAACTATATATACTATCTATCCATCTTGTTCGCAACGCTTTTGGTTGCCTCCTGCGAGAATGAGCTTCCTTTTAACCTCAAGGAGAATCCTCCCAAATTAGTTATCAATGCGCTGCTGAACGCAGACAGCCTGACTAACACCCTCTACCTCAATTTGACCGGAAGAGAATCTACGACACACGTAAAAGAGGCCGCTATTGAAGTACGCGTAAACGGGAAACTAACCGAAAGCTTACGCCCGTTACCTCCGCAGACGGACAACGATAATCAATGCCGCTTTAAACTAACAAGCCATTTCAATCCGGGCGATGCCATACGCATCGATGCTTTTACGGATGACGGGGAACATCATGCCTGGGCGGAGGTCATCGTACCGAAGCGTCTTGAAAAAATAATAAATATCGATACGCTTACGGTACCGATTACACAAAGTGGCTATACCCAGAATTATCTACGCTACCGAATAACCTTTAAAGATCATTCCAATGAGAATAATTTCTATCGGTTGATTGTAGACAAACAAATCACAGCTACCCAGTATAATGATGAAAAGGATGAGTGGGTTACACAAACGCATCACGATTACCAATTTATAGCTCGTGAAGACATCGTACTGACAGACGGGCAGCCATCCACCGGAGACGACGAAGACAGTGGGCTTTTCGATACGGCGAAAAACTTATATGGAGTATTCGACAACACACGTTTCAGGAACGACTCCTATACCATGACTGTGTACAACAGAGCCGATCCGCTGGGCTACTCGAGCTACGTAGATAATGTTCAAGTCGTTATACGCTTATCGAGTATCACCGAAACGGAGTTTTACTACCTGAAAGCACTCAACCTGATAGACTCCGACGCCTATGACGAAACATTCAACGAACCGATCAAGTTCCCCAGCAATGTGCATGGAGGAACCGGCATACTAGGAGTAAGTACGGAAGTAAGTCAAACCATTCACATCGGAAAATAATATGGCTAAATCGCATAAGATCTTTCTCATAATCTGCATACTCCCACTGCTCTCGGCCTGTCGAAGCAGCCGGGCTATGCAAAAAGAGATACATGCTTTGAAGTCCGGCTTGTATTACGAACTCACATCGCCTACCTATCTGGGCGAAGCGAAGCAAACGGTGTATTTGAATTTCATCGACTATTCCAATATGGATTATTATACACGGGTGAAACGTAAAAGATATACGCTAGTCCCGTTGTTACTCTATAATTATAGCGGAGAACTCTTCCGGATTCAGTTGGGCGAGCACTCACTAACCCAGCTTTACCGGGAATTCCTGACCGAGGCATTGCTTACCGAATGCAATAGCAGCACTTGTTTTCATTTGATAGATAATCAAAAAGAGAAGAGCGTTCCCGATTCGGCCTACCGATTGGAAGTAAAGATCCGAACAAACGAAACTTCCGCCGGGGTTAAGCTCAATAATTCGAGTTTCTTTTGGTTCGATGGAGAAACGATGGAGGTTATAAGCAATAAAACTCGTCCGGCACGCTCCCGTTTGGCTATTTCCATTCGCCTGACGCAAGGAGAAGATTGCCTGCTTGACAAGACCTATTCAGTAGACCGGCAGCAAACGGCCAACGGACAAAAATATGAAGATTCGTATGGAGCCAATGCCGCCTGTCTCGACGAGATGACGGAATGCCTTTCAATGGTAACCAAAGAAATCGTAGAAGAGATTAGCCAAGAAATCCATTTAGTGTTATCTTTGCCACCTCAAAACAAACCCTAACCCTATGTTCACGATCATTGGAATCATGTTGGCTGGTATCTTGATAGGCTACACGATGCGCTTCAAACGCCTGTCGTGGATTCCGCGGGTCATTACCGTATTCATCTGGCTGCTCCTTTTTTTACTCGGAGTCAATGTGGGAGCAAACGAACGCATTGTGAAAGGATTGTATTCGTTGGGGATGGATGCGCTTATCATCACGCTGGCGGCAGTCATCGGAAGTGTGTTGGCGGCATGGGGACTTTGGTATCTGCTTTATCAGAAAAATAGGGAGAAGCCATGAAGGGTAGCTTAATTATTGTCTCTTTCTTTGTGGTAGGTGCGTTATGCGGCTTTCATCATCTCATCCCGTATGATTTTACGCAGAATGACCTGAGCTATTATGTTCTTTGCGGATTGATGCTTTGCGTAGGTATCAACATCGGCAATGATCCGCAAACTCTAAAAAGCTTTCGCTCGCTCAATCCCCGCCTCGTACTTCTGCCCATCATAACCATACTGGGCACATTGGCGGGATGTGCGGTGGCAGGTAGCCTGATGAGTCATCGCTCGCTAGCCGAATGCATGGCTGTCGGATCGGGCTTCGGCTATTATTCTCTTTCCAGCATTTTCATTACCGAATACAAAGGGCCCGAATTGGGTACAATCGCCTTACTATCCAACATCTTGCGGGAGATCATTGCCTTGCTGGCGGCTCCGTTTCTTGTCAAATACTTCGGGAAGCTAGCTCCCATCTCGGTAGGGGGAGCCACCACCATGGATACCACGCTCCCCATCATCACCCAGTATTCCGGCAAAGAGTTCGTGATTCTTTCCATCTTCCACGGCTTTATTGTCGATTTCAGCGTTCCTTTTCTGGTAACGTTCTTTTGTTCGCTGTAGTTACAGCACATACAGACTCCGAGGTATTACCCGTATGCCTTATTAAAATAAGAAGTCTGCTTTATACAAGCATTCGTTCACCCGGGTCGAACGAAAGGAACACCTAGGTCAAACTTCCGTTACACCTGGGTCGAACGAAAGAGACACCACGGTGTAACGAACTGACATCTACTAAAGAAGGCCATAAACTATTCATTCGGAGGAATTAGTCTTCGCATAATATTGCACTACCAATATGATAGAATAGAACGCTTTTAAGAAACACTAGAAACGCACGTTTGCGCACACGTATTACAAATATGTTTCAAATTCGCCCCTATTTAGAATATTTCCGAGACTTATTCTTGATCTAAATCAAGAAAACACCGATAAAAGACTCTTTTTCTACGTTTCGTTTTTGTGTTATAAAACATATTCCTATATTTGCATAGGTAAAAAGAAAGACTAAGCGCTTAGAAGTTTTTCAATAGGTATTAGATTTAGTTTTTAGGAATAGTTTTTAGAATAACAAATTAAAAGTAGGTATTATGAAACGTTTAGGATTAACATTAGTGGCAGCAATCTGCCTGACTGCTACGACTTTTGCAGCAGGGAATCAACCTACAACTGCAAAATGGGAAGGAAACATCAATGTGAGCAAATTGGGTAGATATTTGAAATTAAGCTCTGTTCAGAGTGAAGAAGTGACAAATATTTGCGATTATTTCTCCGAGCAAATGTCCAAAGCTGCTACAGCAAAGAAGGACAAAGACGCTAAACTGTACAACGCAGTATACGGCAATCTGAAATTGATGAGAAAAACGTTAACTGACGAACAATATGCTAAGTACGCCGCCTTGATGAACATCACTTTGATGAACAAAGGTATCGAACTGAACAAATAATAGACAGAGACATCATTGAAAAGGGTGCAGATCGTGAAATCTGCACCCTTTCTTTTTTTTATATCTTCTCAAAAAAGCTTTGCTCTATTTGATAGTCACCATTGTAGCTCCAAATCCGTACTCTTGGAAAGATGCATCCTGGTAGCGGCAATTACTGTATTTCCGTTTCAGTTCATCAACAATCGATTTCCGAAGCACACCATCTCCTTTGCCGTGAATAAAGACAATCTTCTGCTCACGTTTCTGTTTATAGAGCTCCATAACTTCCCTGAATTTGTCGAGCTGATAATTCAGCATTTCAGCATTGCTCAGTCCGTTCGTATCATCCAGCAAGGAGTCAATATGAAGATCGATCTCGATGATGCCGGACTTCTCTCCACGGTGAGGTTTCACGATTGGTTGCGACCGGGGTTTCTCCGGGGCCTTCTTCTGCAATAAAGCTTCCTGAATCTCCTCGGCCGACACATACACTTGCTTGGCAGGTGCATCATTCTTCACGATATCATAAAGCAAAGCCGGTTCTTCAAAGAAATCCGAATCCGTAAACGTATGTAGCTTGTAGAATTTGACGGTATCAATACGTAGCTCGACACTAACGGCAGGTTTGAGAGCAGCCGATTTGCCATCTTTAAAAGCGATGAACTGAACAGCCACCCGTTCCATGTCATTCAGTTGATCCTTGGCAAACTCTTCAAGCAGCAGTTTGGTGTTAGGATCTACCAAGCCATGCGAACGGTTCTTCCACGCTTTCCCTTCCGCACTCAGGTATGTATAGTATAAGTAATAGTTGCTATCATTCACCAGATAAGCTTCAAATGGAGTTGTGCTCATCGCCCTACTGTCGGCGGGAACATAAGCCAAAAACACATTCAACGTATCGCCACCACGCACTTCAGCTTGTCGTTGTACAGCCGACATTTCGGGCTTCACAGGCTTCGTCGGTTCGGTGGCTTTCGGCGTGGTTGCTCCCGGTTTCCGCTTCATGTTGTAATCGTCAGTTTCGATTACGACACACTCGCGTATCGGCATCGGAATATCGAAGCCATCAGCGTCTTCTACTAACACAAAGTCTTTTCCTTTGAATCCTGTTACGATTCCACCACCCACTTCACTCAGAAAGCGTACTTTATCTCCTATTTTCATCGTTCTATTTCCAATTAGAGTTTCAAACTAACATCAGAGCCATATTTCCCTCTCGCAGGTCGGTACGGCCTTAATGCTTACAAAAGTACATAAAACACTCTGTACCATCAATTCTATTCACTTTTATTTTAATCCGCCAACATTTTAGACCATTCCGACTAAGCGATTCTCTACTGGCTTAAAAAAAACAGCTGTCGGGCAAACTTCTACTAACCCAGACATTTCTTCTCTTCTAAATATTGCAAAGATAAAAAAACACTGTATATTTGTCTACTACCTATTTATTAGAAAGGCAGGAGAATTTAAAGGTATGAGGTGCAAATTTACATACCAATCAAATCGTTTTTTTCCATTACCCAAAAAACAGATAAAGAAGATGGAAATACGTACCGTAAACGTAACACGTTATATAACCCCTTTGCGGAAGGTGGCTCGCTCCCCGCTTTAGCCGAAGCGGATGACGGGTTTAAATATGTTGTCAAGTTTCGTGGGGCAGGCCATGGGAGTAAGATGCTCATAAGTGAACTTATCGGTGGAGTTGTAGCTCATACGCTCGGCTTCCGGGTTCCTGAACTAGTTTTTATCAACCTCGACGAAGCCTTTGGCCGTACCGAAGGCGATGAAGAAATACAAGACATCTTAAAGGGTAGCAGAGGATTAAATCTGGGATTGCACTTTCTCTCGGGGGCACTGACTTTTGATCCCGTAGCAACGCAGGTAGATAGCCTGACCGCCTCGAAGATTGTGTGGATGGACGCTTTTCTGACCAATGTAGACCGCACGGTACGTAATACCAATATGCTGATGTGGCATAAAGAATTGTGGCTAATAGATCAGGGGGCCTCACTCTATTTTCATCATTCGTGGGAAAATTGGGAAAAGCATGCGCTAAGTCCGTTTACATATATAAAAGATCATGTGCTACTGCCGTATGCAGATAAGCTGAACGAAGTAGACATTGAATTTAAGAAGATACTGACCCCTGAAAAGATTGGGGAAATAGTGAGTTTATTGCCTGATGAATGGCTTAATTGGGGAGGTGAGAAAGAAACGCCACAAGACATACGACAGACGTATTTCAACTTTCTGTCTGAAAGATTAAAACATTCTTATCTCTTTACTAAAGAAATACAACATGCTAGAGAAGCACTTATATGAATATGCTGTTATTCGGGTAGTGCCCCGTGTAGAACGAGAAGAATTTCTGAACGTGGGCCTTATCCTATATTCAAAACGACTTGCGTATCTTAAGGTACGCTACAACGTGAACCAAGAAAGAATGCGCCTTTTCTCTACGGAACTGGACATGGATTCTTTGTGCGCGAACCTTTCGGCATTTGACAAGATCTGCTCCGGCACCAGAGAAGGGGGAGGAATAGCACAGCTTGACATTACCGAACGTTTCCGCTGGCTGACAGCCGTTCGCAGTACATGCATACAAACGTCTGTTGCCCGGCTCGGTTTCTCGGATGATTTGGATGCCACATTTGAAGTATTGTACAACGAACTGGTCGTTTGATTAGTTGGCAGGAAATAAACATGAGAAAGGCTGCTTAGACCCACTAATTCTATCCTATAAATGTCCAAATGACAACAAATCATCTTATATTTGCAATCCCGATAGAGTTATTTGTAACCATGGAAAGCTTAAGCGGACTTAAGAGTTTGGTTTGTATCCTATCCGTGTAACTGTTTAATTCCTGATAAAAGACCGATGAAAGAGCTAATTAAAGTGATCGCTTTTGATGCAGACGATACGTTGTGGAGCAACGAACCTTTTTTTCAAGAAGTAGAGAAAAGGTATGTCGATCTGTTGAAACCCTATGGAACGGCCGAAGAAATATCCGCAGCATTGTTTCAAACCGAGATGAATAACCTCCGCCTTTTGGGTTACGGCGCCAAAGCCTTCACACTTTCGATGATCGAAACAGCCCTGCAAATCAGCAATCGGGAGATTGCTCCGGCCGACATCCAGCAGATTATCAGCTTAGGAAAATCACTACTGGAAATGCCGGTTGAGTTACTGCCGGGGGTAAAAGAAACACTCGACACGTTGAGAGAAGAAGGAAAATACAAATTAGTGGTAGCTACCAAAGGCGACTCACTGGATCAGGAAAACAAACTGGCACGCTCGGGGTTGTCGGCCTACTTCGACCACGTTGAGGTAATGCCTGATAAAAATGAGAAAGCGTATCTCCGCTTGCTACAGATCTTGCAGATCGAACCTTCCGAACTGGTTATGATCGGCAATTCGCTCAAGTCGGACATCCAGCCGGTACTGGCTATCGGTGGTTACGGCATACACGTGCCGTTCGAAGTCATGTGGCAGCATGAAGTGGTAGATGCGTTCACGCACGAGCATATGCGCCAGGTCGACCGGTTGGACGAGGTGCTGGCCTTGTTTTAAATAACGCTACCCGACACACCCGATGCGCAATCGCCTACAACGAACTGATAAACTGTAAATAAGCCTCCTTCCCTCGGTTCAGTAGAGCATCCTCCGCAAGAGTTTCCGAACGGAAAAAAGAATGTGTAAGATGTTTCCCGCCTTTCTTTGCGGGCTTACTCCAATTGCCGGTCACTTCTCCGTTGCTAAGAATAATGGGGAAAAACAATCCGTTGTTTGTAAAGGCTTTCGGATAATGTTCCTTGGGAAGTACATCCGTACGGTCTTTGTAACCCAACAAATATTCATCATAAGAGGGCAATAAATGCAAACTGGAAGCGGCGGTTTTCATACTTGTACGGCTATCCTCATGCAGGTACCAGGTTTGGCCGTTCCATGTTTCGGCCGTTAAGCTAGCTCCAAGCAGATAAATCGCCTGCCGGGCTTCAGTAGTCGATAAACCCGACCACCAAATAAAATCTTGCAAAGTAGCGGGTGTGTGACTACGGAAGTAATTTCGTCCCAACCGCGCCAAAGCCTCATCTTTCGTAAGTTCCGGAACCGGCGGAACGCGTTCTTCCAGAAGTGCATACGTATGCTTGCTCCCTTTCGCTTCTCCGCTGCAAACGATTCCTTCCAATTCGGCACGCGCCACAAAGCGATTCATCCGGTGAACATCGACCTGAATCCCGGCTTGCAGGAACTGATCGGTAATTTCTTGTTTGGTCAGGCTCTTTCCACCGCAAAGAATCTTTTCAAGCAAATTGTGACTGCGCTTATAAAGTTCTTCCGTGATCTCCAAATCCCGCCCTTTGGCATACGAATCGTTGGCGGCTTTCACGTGCGGAGCCGACAGTTTCAACATCCAGCGAATATCTTCCGCAGCTACTAAATGCCAGGTAGGACGCATCACATGAGTGCGCAAAATCTCTCCCCGCTGCAAAGCCTGCTCAACCATCGGCAGCGTCCCCGCCTTCGTGCGGATTCCTACGGCCCATTTAACCATACCGGCATCTTGTGCCTGCATGGCTCCCATCCAGGAGACTACTTCTTTGGGGGTACTGAAAAGTGGCTTCAACAATTGTTGATTCAATAAACGGATCGCTGGTATTTTCATAACTGCTGTATTATCTTCTGATGGATATTCGGATACGAGATCACAATAGTAGGAAAAATCCCGGATATACCCAAATTATTTCTTAACTCTACGGCCCGACACAAATGCCTGCTGAATCCAACCGGCAGATTATAGCCAATGAGGGGTCACGTTTGGATCAGTTTTTCAAAATAATGATTACTTTTGCAAACGCAAAGATGAAAATGATGAAAGAGAACCCCAAGCATATCCGGATTGATGCGTATAACTACCCGCTTCCGGATGAACGAATAGCGAAATACCCGCTACCTACACGCGATCAATCCAAACTATTAATATACCGCCAAGGCGAAGTGAGTGAGGACGTTTTCACTTCTCTGCCCGAATACCTGCCCGAAGGGGCTTGATGATTTTCAACAATACCAAAGTTATTCAGGCACGGTTGCACTTTCGCAAAGAGACCGGCGCATTGATTGAAGTATTTTGTCTGGAACCTATTCAGCCCAACGATTATGTGTTGAATTTCCAGCAGACTCAACACGCGGCATGGCTCTGCATGATCGGTAACCTGAAAAAATGGAAAGAGGGTGCGCTACACCGGGAGATGGAGGTCAAAGGATTCTCCATCACACTGACGGCCACGCGTGGAGAATGCCGGGGAACCAGCCATTGGGTGGACTTTTCCTGGGATAATCCGGAAGTCACCTTTGCCGATATACTGGAGGTGTTCGGCGAACTCCCCATTCCTCCGTATCTAAACCGGGATACACAGGATAGCGACAAAGAGACTTACCAGACTGTTTATTCCAAAATAAAAGGTTCGGTAGCCGCTCCTACTGCCGGTTTGCATTTTACACCCCGCGTCTTGGAAGCTCTCGGGGAAAAGGGAATTGAACTGGAGGAACTGACCTTACATGTGGGAGCAGGTACTTTCAAACCTGTGAAGAGCGAAGAGATCGAAGGGCACGAGATGCATACGGAGTATATCTCCGTCAACCGGGAAACCATTCGGAAACTGATTGCGCACGATGCCCGGGCTATCGCAGTAGGAACGACCTCTGTGCGAACCCTCGAAAGCCTGTATCACATCGGAGTTACGCTAGCGGAAAACCCTCATGCAACGGAGGAGGAACTACACGTTAGGCAATGGCAACCTTATGAGGAGCACGATGAACTTCCACCGGTAGTCGCATTGCAGAAGATACTGGGTTATCTCGACCGCCACGGGATGGAAGCACTTCATACCAGTACGCAGATTATCATCGCTCCGGGATATAAATATAAGATAGTAAAGGCAATGGTTACAAACTTCCACCAGCCACAAAGCACGTTGCTGTTGCTCGTTTCGGCTTTCGTAAAAGGCAATTGGCGTACGATCTACGACTATGCGCTGAACCATGACTTCCGTTTTCTGAGCTACGGAGATTCTTCTTTACTCATTCCATAGAGCCTTTCAGGGATTGCTAAGTTTCATCTGAAAAAACAACGAATTTATGCCAAGAGACAATAATCAGGAAATGTTTCCGCTGGTAGACGAGCAGGGGAATATCACCGGAGCTGCCACACGGGGAGAATGCCACAGCGGAAGCAAGCTGCTTCATCCGGTCATTCATCTACATGTTTTCAACAGTCAGGGAGAACTGTTCCTGCAAAAAAGACCGGCGTGGAAAGATATTCAGCCCGATAAATGGGATACATCCGTAGGCGGGCATATCGATTTGGGAGAGAGTGTAGAGATTGCTCTCCGCCGGGAAAGCCGGGAAGAGTTGGGTATTACCGATTTCACGCCCGAGTTTCTGGGAAGTTATGTATTCGAATCCGAACGGGAAAAAGAGTTGGTCTTTGTACACAAAACCGTTTATGATGGAGAGATACAGCCTAGCGATGAATTGGATGGAGGACGATTCTGGAGCATCGAAGAGATAAAAAAAAGCTTGGGGAAAGAAATCTTTACCCCAAACTTTGAAGGAGAACTGCAAAAGGTTTCTCTTATTCCTTCTCTAGCCAAGTAACAATTTTCTCGGAGAACGGACTGTCTTTGGGTGCAACGAAGCCTACCCATTTGCCGTTCTCGTCAATCATGAATTTCTGAAAGTTCCATTGCACCGGAGCGTCTTCTTTCCCATTCAGCCGTTTCGTGGTCAGCCACTTATAGAGTGGAGCCATATCATCACCGGCTACGGATATTTTTTCCATCATCGGAAAGCTGACGTTGTAGGTTAATGAACAGAACTCAGCGATTTCTTCATTACTTCCAGGCTCTTGTCCCTTGAAGTTATTTGCCGGAAAACCGATAATAACCAGATTCTTATCTTTATATTTCTCGTATAATTCCTGCAATTGTGCGTATTGCGGTGTCAATCCACATTTAGAAGCCACATTCACCACCAACACTTTCTTCCCCTTCAGTTGTGAAAGAGGATACGCTTTGCCATCAATCGTTTTCACGGTAAAATCATAGAACGACTGATGCTGCGCTTTCAAAGAGAGGGTGCATATCATCGTAACAATCATCAAAACAAATGTTTTCATACTGAACATACATTAAAAGTTTCTTTCTATGATAAACGAATAAACAAGATGGAATGTTTCGCGAAAGATGACAATCAGTTGTTTTTAAATGCTCGGGCGATACTTCATCGTTTGTCCGGGTCGTGAGAGCGAAGGCGGTACAGCCTCGGCAGAAACGGCTCGTTTATAGTTGGGCTTAGCACTCATCACAAAACGCAGTTTCACACCATCGCGTACATCGTCATGCAACAAATAGGATTTATCATATTTCTTTCCGTTGACATACAACTCCTTCACGTACACATTCTTCGGCGACCAGTTGTCGGCTGTCATCTCAATTGCCCGACCGTTACTCATTTGTACCGTTATGCCCGGCACACAGGGCGAACCAATGTTGTAGATATTGCTAGATGGGGCAATGGGGTAAAATCCCATGCAATTAAACATATACCAAGCCGACATTTGTCCGCAATCATCGTTGCCACTCAACGCATCGGGTGTATTTCCGTAAAAGCGGTCGACAATAGTCCGCACCCACTTTTGGCATTTCCATGGTTCGCGCAGGTAGTTGTAGAGATAGGCGATGTGATGGCAAGGCTCATTGCCGTGCCAATACGCTCCGATACGCCCCTGAATATCATGTGCACCGGGAATATCGTCCGGCAGTTCTACCGTAAATAGCTCGTCCAGACGCCGACGGAACAGTTCTTCACCCATCTCGTTGATATATCCCTGCACGTCCTGCGGTACATACCAAGTATATTGAAGCGTAAAACCTTCGGTGATATCTCCCCATCCATGCACCGAACCCGGTCCCTGATAAGCGACCGGTGTGAACGGGGTACGCCAATTGCCTTTGCTATCTCTGCCGCGCATGTATTTGGTTTCAGGATCGACCAATGTCTGGTAAGAGAGAGCCCTATTCAGGAAATACCGATAGTCGTCTTCTTTCCCCAGCTTATGGGCAGCCTGTGCAATGCAGTAATCATCGTAAGCGTATTCCAGCGTTTTGGAAACCGACTCCGCCTCTTTGTCGAAAGGCACGTATCCGAGCGAGCGATACTCCGGCAAACAATCATAATTAGGATTCATAGCCGTGGTCTTCATGGCTTGGTAAGCCCGTTCATAATCGAATCCAGGCACCCCTTTTACAATCATGTCCGCTAAAACCGAAACAGCGTGGTAGCCAATCATGCACCATGTTTCATTGCCATAGAACGACCAGATAGGCAGCATTTTCTCCACACTCTTGTCGTAATGAGCCAGCATCGAATTGGCTACATCGGCGTTGACTTTCTGCTGCACCAGGTTAAACCAAGGGTGTAAGGCCCGGTAAGTATCCCATAAAGAGAACACGGTATAGTTTGTGAAGCCTTCCGCCTTCTCGATATTCTTATCCAACCCACGGAACTGCTTGTCCGAGTCCTGAAAGATAAACGGGTGCAAAGCCGCATGATAGGCGGAGGTATAAAACGTTGCTTTCGTCTTTGGATCGGCAACTAAGGAATATTTACCCAACTCCTTTTCCCATAAACGCTCGCCCGCAGCCTTCAAACCGTCGAATGTCATGCCGTCCAATTCTTGCATATTCCGCATCGCACCGTCTGTACTCACAGCGGAGATCGCTGTTTTCACGGTAATCTCTTCTCCCTCTTCTGCCCGAAAAGAGAGGCAAGCCATCAGATTCTTTCCCCAGGCTTCATACGAACTCCGGTAACGGGAAGTATTATAAACCACCGGCTTTTTATCCTGCATAAACCGCAGCCCATCGAGTTTTTTCGAAAAGACAGCCGTAAAGTAAATATGCCGTTCGGGCCCCAGCCCTTCACCAGTTTATAGCCGGTAAGCGTAGAATCGTTAATCATACGCAGATTAGACCATTCGCATGACTGCCATAGCGTATGATTCATATCGATCATAATAAATGCCTGATCGGACTTCGGATACGTAAAGCGGAACATACCGCTGCGCACTCCGGAAGTCATCTCGGCTTTCACCCCATAATCCGACAGCAACACGCCGTAATAATTAGGGGATGCCCATTCTTGTGTATGCGAATAGCGGGAACGATACCCTTTATCCGGCTCCTCATGCGTACCCGGTTCCAACTTCATCTCGCCCGTTCCCGGTATAAACAAAAAATCCCCTAAGTCGGGAATCCCTGTGCCGCTCAAATGGGTAAGGCTAAAGCCCATGATTGTCGGGTGACTATATTTATAGCCGGATGCCGCATCATAGAATTTAGCATCAGTATCCGGACTAATCTGGATTCCCCCGAAAGGAATCTGAGCACCCGGATAGACATTCCCATACCCATCCGTTCCCACAAACGGATTGACGTATTCGGTCAGCTTCTCTGTTTGAGCCATGCCCGGCAAAGCTACCAGGCATGACAAAATACAAAACATCTTTCTACCTATCATCACTAACATCTTCCTGTGATTTATGCTTGTATATCTCCCACAGCAACCTGATATTCGTGCCAGAGGTCGTCAATCGCGAATTCCTCGCCCAGAATATGCTTAATGGCTCCGTCGAACGACCATGGAATGACTTCCAAGGTGCTCCGGTTGAACTTGCGTAAAAATTCCGGGTCTTTATGATCGCGCAACCAGACAAAGAAATAACCTGCTGTGCGGTATCCGTCCATATAATTGCCACCTTTGGGGCGGGCATTGGCTCCAAAACCGCCATTGGCCACTCGCACGGCATCCGCCATTCCTTCAATGAAGGCCCAGAATACCCGGTTGGTTCCATAACTTCCGATTCCCTGTGGCTCCAACTGATACGCATGCGTCAACTCGTGAAGCAATACGCCCCGGGTCTCAAAAAATAATTTGGTTGTATCATTTTGGGCAAACGATTTCTCGATGTGACGGGTACTATAGAAGATTGTAACATTTCCATTACCTCCCCCTTTCGCAGAGATTCCTTCAATATCTTCCAAGGTGTAGTGAATCTCCCGAACCGGTGGTATACTATCTTTTGGCGAGCGATAGAGTGTAGCCAGTACGGTACGTGCCTGCTCTTTAATATACGTCTGCGGATCGGGAATGATCCGTTCGTAAATATCCGACCCCTGCGTTCCGGCCGCTTTGTCTTCAAACAAAACCTTTCCAACGTTATACTGCTCCCAAGCCGATTCCGGCCGATCCTTTTTTCCTTTCTTACTGGTGGAACAAGCAATGGTTCCGGCCAGCAAGCACAATCCGCATACAATAAAAAACTGTTTCATTTTTCCTACTTTATTTATTTAATATTCCTTTAGTCAATGAGTAGGGTTTGGCTTCATTTGTCAAACCCCGGCGTTTATTGGGTGAGGAACTCATCTTAAATTCCCACACACCTCCTTTTAAAATTGTGTCGTGCGTGACATACATCTTATCATAAGGCTTTCCGTTCAGCGTTAACGATTGTACATAGCACTTCTGATCACTAACCCCCGGAGCCTTGATTTCCAAGGTATTCCCATTGGGAAGCTTCAGTTTCAACGATGGCAGATAGGGAGCCCCCAGTACATATTGATCCGTACCCGGACAAACCGGATAAAAACCCATTACCGAAAACAGATACCAGGCAGACATTTGCCCGCAATCGTCGTTGCCGCCCAAGCCGTTAATATCATTCCGGTACATGCGATTCAAAATATGACGCACCCAGTACTGAGTCTTCCACGGCTGCGATGTCCACGCATATAAGTAAGGTACATGATGGCTTGGTTCGTTGCCATGTACATAACCGCCTACCAGACATTCTTCCGTGATATCCTCGTTATGCTCGTAATACTTCTCCGGCAGATGCATGGTGAAGAGCTCATCCAGCTTCTTGATAAAAGTCTTCTCCCCTCCCATCAAATCGATCATACCTAGCACATCGTGAGGAACGTGAAAAGAGAAATTCCATGAATTACCTTCTATAAAACCTTCTCCGTAGGTCTGTAGGACATCGAACTCTTTCTTAAAAGTGCCGTCACTATATCGCGGACGGGCAAATCCGATCGAAGTATCATACACATTCCGGTAGTTCAACGCACGCTTCCGGTAGGCTTCCGCTACATCAGTCTGTCCGGCTTTCAAAGCCGTCTGATAAATAGTCCAGTCGTCATAAGCATATTCCAGCGTACTCGATGCCGCTGTACCACTCTTATCCAAAGGAACATACCCCAACTTCATATAGTCGGCTACACCTTCGTAATAAGGGACGGTCGATGTACTTACCATCGCCTTCAAAGCCTCATCCGTATTTGTAACAACGCCTTTCGCTATTGCATCCGCCAATACCGACACCGCATGATAACCACTCATACACCAGTTTTCATTCCCCATCAAGCTCCAGACAGGCAACATGCCGTGTACACTCTGCTGCTCATGCTTAATCATCGATTGTACCATGTCGGCATTGCGTTCCGGCTTGATCAGGTTCAGGAAGGGATGTTCGGCTCTGTACGTATCCCAAAGCGAGAATATCGTATAATTCGTAAATCCTTTCGCCTGATGGATGTTATGATCCAGTCCGCGGTATGCCCCGTCCACATCCATATACACCGATGGATTAATCATTGTATGATACAGAGAGGTATAGAACATAGCTTTCTGGTCGGGTGTACCGGCTATCTCGAAATGATCTAATTCACTGTTCCAATCGTTGCGAGCAGCTTCCGCCAATTCGTCAAAGCTCTTCCCACCTGTTTCGGCACGTAGGTTTTTAATAGCTCCCTCCGTACTTACCGCCGACAGAGCCACTTTGACTTCCAACTCCGACTCTTCTGCCGTATCGAAATGGAAATAAGCGACCACCTTACGCCCGGATATTTCGGGGAAGTTGCGTTCCATATTGAAGCGACGCCAAAAGCCGTTATAGAGTACTTTCTCCTTATCTTTATAACCGTATTCTTTGATTGGGCGGGACAAGGAGATGGCAAAATAGGTATAATTAGTCCGTGCCCATCCGTTGGTTATGCGATAGCCTGTCAACAGCGTATCATTCTCCACCCGAAGGTTAGTCCATAGGACTTTGCCGTCATAATTATAAATACCGTGTACCAAATCCAGTATCAGATGCCCGTTCTTCCCTTTTGGAAAGGTGTATTTATGCACCCCAACCCGTTGCGTAGCGGTTAGCTGTGCTTTGATTCCATAGTCATCCAGCATCACTTCGTAATAGCCGGGAGTGGCTTTTTCGGTAGCATGGGTGAAACGGGAACGATACCCCTCGCCCGGATGGTCAGCCCGTCCCGGATTCAACTTGACCTCGCCTACGGCAGGCATCAAAAGGATGTCGCCAGATCGGAATGCCCTGTACCGCTCAAATGGGTGTGGCTAAAACCGACAATCGTTTGATCCCGGTATTGATAACCAGCACAATATTCGTAGGCATTCTTCTGATAGGCTCCATTGACATTATGTGGAATTGTATCTGTGTCGGGACTCAACTGTACGAGTCCAAAAGGGGTGCAGGCACCGGGAAACGTATGCCCCATTCCGTTGGTACCGATAATCGGATTTACGTAGTCCACCGGTTGTTGTGCCCAAACAGGCAACGTTAGTGCATCATTGCAATTAATATAACTTTATGTTTCATGTAGCCCTGATTTACTTTTTACTTTCACGTGAGAAGGAGTATGGATAATCGGCAGGTGTCACTCCTCTTCCTTTGGCAGGTTGATTACCCATATCGAACACCAAGCGTCCGCCTTTCAACAGATCGAAATGGTTTAGGTAATTCTTTGTATAGTTCTTGCCATTGTAGGTCAACGAACGGATATACCGGTTCTCGTCACTATTCTTAGGTGCAACCAATTCCAGCTTCTTCCCGTTCTCTAAAGCAATCGTCGCTTTCTTGAAATAAGGAGCTCCCATCACATATTCGTTGCTTCCCGGACAAACCGGATAGAAGCCCAGCGCTGTAAATACATACCAAGCTGACGTCTGTCCATTGTCTTCATCGCCACAATATCCATCCGGGGTAGCCGAATACAAACGATTCATCACTTCGCGCAACCAGTGTTGTGCTTTCCAAGGTTCGCCGGCGTAATTATACAGGTAGATCATATGCTGAATGGGCTGGTTACCATGCGCATAGTTACCCATATTGGCTATCTCCATCTCTCTGATTTCATGAATCACGCCTCCGTAATAGCTCTCGTCGTATATAGGAGGAAGGTTGAAGACTGAATCGAGCATACTGACGAAGATCTTCTCACCACCCATTAAGTCGATAAGTCCCTGAACATCATGAAACACCGACCAGGTGTAATGCCAGCTATTTCCTTCGGTGAAGGCGTCGCCCCATTTAAACGGATTGAAAGGTTGCTGAAATGTACCGTCGGCATTCTTTCCACGCATTAACTTCGTTTCCGAATCAAATAGATTCCGGTAGTTCTGACTCCTTTTCTTGTAGATATCCAGTTCTTCCGCAGGACGTCCCAGTTTCTCTCCCATGCGATAAATACACCAATCATCATAGGCATATTCGAGCGTACGGGCAGCACTCTCGTTAATCTTCACATCATAGGTACATAACCTAACTTATTATAATAATCGAATCCCATACGTCCGGTGGTCGCAATGCGCGGATGCACACTGTTGGCTCCTTTCAGTAATCCTTCATACATTTTCACGGCGTCGGCCTTGGTTACATCTTTCATAAAAGCATCGGACACCACGGAGGCCGAGTTATTGCCTACCATACACCAACGATGGCCCGGGCTTGCCCATTCCGGGAAAAAGCCACTTTCCTGGTAGGTGTTCAACAAGCCTTCCTGCATCTTGGCGCCCATCGAAGGATAGACCAGATTAACAAATGGAAATAGACAACGGAACGTATCCCAGAATCCGGTATCGGTAAACATATACCCCGGTCGTACCTCTCCGTTATACGGACTGTAATGCACCGTTTCACCTTTGGAGTTTACCTCATAGAACATACGTGGGAAAAGTACCGAACGATACAGGCAGGAGTAGAATGTACGCATCCGGTCGGCATCGTTATCTTCTATTTGAATTTTTCCCAGCACATCGTTCCACGCTTTGCGGCCGGCTGCCTTCACCTGATCGAATGTTTTCGTTCCGATCTCTTTCAAATTCAACTCCGCTTGCTCCAAGCTGATGAACGAAGAGGCAACCCGAGCGTGTACTTGCTCACCTTTCCGGGTAACAAACCCAATGGCGGCTCCAACGTGATTGGATTGTAATTCGAGATGCTCTTCTACCGGCTGATATTCCGCCCAAACTTTCTGAGAAGCAAACGGCTTGTCGAACTCGATCACAAAGTAGTTTTTGAAGTTTTGAGGGACTCCCCCACTGTTACGTGTAGTATAGCCTACAATCTTATTCTGCTCGGGAATCACTTTGACGTAAGATCCGCGGTCGAAAGCATCTATGATTACATAGGCGTCTTCTGTCTTCGGAAAAGTAAAACGGAAATAAGCACAGCGTTCGGTCGGAGCGATCTCGGTAGTCATGTTATACTCCGACAAATAGACACTGTAATAATAAGGCGTAGCTGTCTCTGACTTATGTGAGAACCAAGAGCCCCGGCTTTCTTGGTCAATCTTTAGCTTGCCGGTTACAGGCATCAGAGAGAATTGCCCATAATCATTAATCCAGGGACTTGGCTGATGCGTTTGTTTGAATCCTCTGATTTTATCGGAAGCGTAGGTATATGCCCACCCATCTCCCATCTTACCGGTCTGCGGCATCCAGAAGTTCATTCCCCAAGGCAAAGCAATGGCAGGGTACGTATTGCCGTTGGAGAGCGATATTTTAGAATCGGTTCCCATCAACGGGTTTACATAATCCACCGGTTGTTTCTGTGCAAAAAGAGAACAAACTCCCCAGAGCAGAACGGTTACAGAAATCAGTAGTTTTTTTACATTCATCATGGTGTACGAATTAAGCTATTTATACTGTTTATTTATTTTCAAGAGCAAATTAAAGGCTTTTTCAATGAAAGAGAGTACTCATTCACGCCAAAGTATTAAAAAAAGAATATTCATTTCAAACACAAAAAGGATGATTAGAGCACTTGGTAAGTAATAGATAATCAAAGACAAACGTACAAAGGTGTACAATTAGAGTACAGCAATTTTCGAGTATCCTATCACTTTCAAAAGACAAATAATAGAAAGGGTATGCCTGAAACCGACATACCCCATTGTTTATTTCCTCAAATCATTTCTGAAGTTTAAACCAGTTGCTGGTAGTAGGACTCACAAAATAAAGATACGCAACTCCTCCGTTAGTCTCCTGTACAACATAAAGACCATCCGCATGGAACCAACCGGCAAAGAACTTAGTAAGTTTCTGTTCGACTTCAGCGATTCTATCCGCACCGCCATAGGGCATATAACCTTTCGATTTAGTGAAATAAATTCGGTCGAACTCGGTCTTAACAGTCCAGTTGGCATCAAAGAACGTGTACCAAACAGCATCCTCAGATCCCGGACAAAGTACCAGAGGCCGTACATCGCGATCGGAAAGTTCGATATCCCCTACACTTTTCCAGCTCAATTCTTGCCATAGTTCTTCTTTCGCATCTCCCTTGCTGTTATTTTTGCTTATCACATACGTCTTATACGAAGAGCCGGTAAAGAAACCTCTCGCATCCTTGTTGGGGCCAACACTCAACTTAGTATCTGTGCTCATCGCACTGTTATCAAATCGATAAAGTATTTGCTTCACACTGCTTCCGTTCAACGTAACAGCGTCGAAATTGAACGTTCCATTTTCGTCGTCCGCACCAATCGTCAAGGTTCTTTCATAATGTGTCAGCACACGATTTTCCAAAACACTGATTTTAATCGACTCATTGTTCGCACCGGAGATCGCATAATGGGCAATGAACTTCCCATTGGCATCCCGAATGACTCCGTTGTAAAGCTCCGTTTGAACCTTACTCAGGAATAAAGCCTTGTTTCGAGCAACAATGGCAGCTTTCTTCGCATCGTCGTTCTTCTTGATCTCAACACTCGTGACAGGGGTTAAATCCATTGCCACACCATTAACTTCACCTTTAGCAGTGATTTTCTGGTTGGTGTATGCCGTAATGACAAGCGTTTCTTCGCTTCCTTCGGTGAGATACTTTAAGGCACCTGCATTTTCCAGGGTCAAAAAGACTTTGTCTGCACCTTTAAAATCCAAATGATAGCCATCTTCAACCTTATTCTCGAGAATACTTTCATCCGTATCTGAGATAACATAGCCGCCATCATTGAATTGGAAATAAAAATCAATGCCTTTATAAGTCATTTTCCAACCTTCGGCAGCACATAGGATTTCCTTTACCTCCGAAGGTTTCAATCGGTCGGTACTCAGGGTTCCCTCATCCTCCCAATCCTTCCACACATCGGTCATCCCACAACTATAAAGAGCTAAGCATAACGTAAGTACTATATAAGTTAACTTTTTCATAATAAAATCATTTTAGTTTGAAACAAAATTTAAGGTATGCCCCTGTTATATTTCTAACATAAGGACGTGGTTACCTCCCTGTTCTCAACAGGTATTCGGCTACACGCATTGGTGCCGGAAGATAGGAAGGCGGTGTATAAGGTTCAATATTACCAGCATTGGCATATGCCTTTGCTGCCCCCGGTTCCATCACGCGAATATCAACATTCGGCGGAATCACCCCGTCGTCTTTAATATTTAGCAAACCATCTTCTTTTCCATTGCTATATCCTCCGCTTACCAAAGGAAGCATTCCCCACGGGTTACGCATCGTAAATAGAACAGCGTCATTGGATGACGGATAGAAGCTATATGCGTGGAAATTAACTGTTTTATACTTGTTTTCCACCGGCAGATCGCCATCTTTAAATCCACCGATCACCAGTTTTCCCTGTTGCAAGGACACAATTACGGCACGCTTAAGTTCTTTAGCCGACAGTTTGCCCGAAGCAAAAGCAAAGCTATTTCCGTTTCCGGTGAAGATCGAAGCCGCGTACTCAGTAGCGATACCGCCTATATCTGAAGTTCCTGCATAGATTTGTTTCCATTTTATCAGGGATTTCTCAAGTACGGTTGCCCAAGTCACCTGATCGTTCTTTCCCGATACGGCACCTAACTTACTACCATCGGCTACAAACATATTGCTGACGCCTACTTCGATCTCTTTCCCTTTCGGATCGTACAGGCTAACGGTAAACGTACTATTGCCGTTATCTTTAATTATCTTCTTGATAAACTTCGGATAGTAATGAGCCATAGCGGCCATTACGGCACAAGCAGAACAATCACCAATCACATGCTGGTTAACGTCAGCTGGTTTCGGATCGCCAAAAGGATAGAGTGAACCAACCGGGAATGTTGCCCAAGACAGGCCGGCAAAGGTTACAGGCTCTTTAGTAGCATCTTTGAGCCAAGCTATATCGCTGTAGTAGCCACACGTCCTCCCTTATGCTGTGTACCCATCGGGGTATCCGCCGTATAGGTATTCCCTGAAGAATACGGAAGCAAGTCATCAATATTTCCGGTAAAGGTGGCTGCAGAGAGCACCCATTCAGCTATCTGGGTCGCATTTCCGCCGCGGTTACTTTGAATCGACAGTTTGTAATACCGATAGGCTACCGAATTCTCGACTTCAAAGCTTTTCACTTCTTTTCGGCCGGTGAATGTTTGGTTATCTTGTGAATCGATTGTTTTCCATACTTTATTGTCCAGCGAGCCGGAAAGTACCCATGACTTCGGGTCCATCTCCGGAGCATCGGCGGCCGAAGTCAACGAATAGGCTAGTACGGCAATGTTGCTGTTGCCATTCCAGGTTATATCGAAGGCATTGTGATAGGTGACATATTTCGTATCGGCATTCGCATCGACCAGTTTGCTGATTTCCGAACCGGCAGGAGCATCCGAGTATTGCGCGATAATTGTTCCACTCGACGGCATATTCGCATTTCCGCTTCCAAGGGTCCAATACGGAGAAGTTGTTCCTCCCCCGCCAATCTCCTCGTCATCATCACTCGAACAGCTTCCCAGCACAAACGAGAGTGACAAAACAGAGAAGAAAAGGATTTTCTTTACACTATAAAACTTAGGTTGTATGATTCTCATAACTATTCTAATTTATGTTTTTATCTTCTGAATGTTTGGCAGAGTAAGCATCTACAATTATCAATAAGCATGAGATGCTTACTCTCCTTCCATCTTAGCAGTTAGTCAACACTCGACCATCCGTAATTCTGAACCATCTTTGGATTACGACGTATATCCTGATCGGGAATTGGGAAGAGGTAATGCTTCTTTTCGAAAATACGAAGCTCGGTTGCTACCTTCTCGAAGAACTGCGGTAGATTGGCATTGTTGTTCATACCGTGAATCTCGCCACCTTCACCACCTTTGTGATACGTAGGATAAATCCAACCATCACCAATAGACATATCGGCTACCTTCCAACGACGTACGTCAAAAAAGTGCTTCCGTTCGAATGCCAATTCAACCAAACGTTCGCGACGTACACGCTTGTCAACATCTGTACGGTTGGCAGGACACGCAATCTGGCCTGTACCGCTTCCATAAGGCATTAAACCGACACGTTCGCGAATATTATTGACCAAACCTAATGCTTTGTCATACTCGCCACATGCACTCAACGTTTCTGCATAGCCCAAGTAAACGTCGGCTAAACGAAGCAATATAGAAACGTGTTTGCCGGACCATGTACCATTAATCGGAGCTCTCTTACGAACACCGTATCCGGTATAAGGAGAATCCCAGCTTGCTTTATCGATTCCTGAGTTACCTCCTTTATTCAGTTCAGTAGTAATCCAGCTACCATCACTGCGAGGCCTTAACCAACGAGAACCGTTGAATGTGATGGAGACATAAAAACGAGGATCACGGTTAGCCCACTGCTTCAGTGTTTTATTGGTATTTTTCTCAAAACAGACAATCGATGAGTTCGGATTCGTATAGTCGGCAGTTGCCCCATAGAAATCTGCTGTCGGCACTCCTGTGTACTCTTTGTAGCCGGATTCAGTATCTTCAATGCGATAGCCTTTGTCGGTAAAGAACAGGTCGACAATCTCCTGGGTAGCTCCCAATCCCATACCACCTTTAAGGTCACTGGCTTCGCCGGCATGATAAGGAACCAATTCATAATTATCATTTCCTTCATCTACTACCCGTACAAAGATCTGTTCCAGGTTGGTATCATCATAATTCATACCGCAGGTTGCGCGGCGGAATGATTCGTAATAATCTACACCACCGGTACCAGCAGTCGTATATAGCTTATAAACTCCTTTGTCAACAAACTCGTCGAAGAAATCTTTGTAAGCACTCCGGGCAGCTTCCCATTTGGCCTGCTCCTGCGATTTGTCTTGCGGAAAGAGTTGCTTACCATCCGCGTTTTTAATATCCGCATAATCGGGGTTGCAGTTAAACAACGGGCTGGCGGCATAAAGCAATGCGGTTGCTTTCATCGCTTTACAGGTTCCCCGGTCAATACGTCCCAGATTGGTTCCGTTGTACTTAGTTGGAAGATCCTGAGCAGCCCGATCCAATTCTTCGACAATGTATGCGATATACTCGTCTACGGAACTACGTTCCTTCAATAAATCGGCTAGTGGCGTTTCTACAGAAAGCGGTTCTTCGCCCAATAGGATAGCCGGACCATACGAACGGAAGATCATGAAGTAATAAATGGCGCGCAAAGCACGTGCCTGTGCTTTCCATACAGTACGTTCGCCTTCAGAGGCTTCCTTGCATTGGTCTACGTTCTGGATGAAAGTACTGGCCTTGGCTATTCCTTTATAGTATTCAATGAAGAAGTAGTTAATCCAACCGGAAGAAGCGTAAGTTTTTCCGGTAGTCCATTCATTCGTGATATGCCAACTCCAGGTAAAATCGGCTTCGATAGTCCCGCCCGTCCAGGGAGAACCTTGGTTGCCGGGTATCAAATAGCGTTCGCTATTCTCATTGCTCACATAGCTATATGTATTGTTCAGAAAATCCATTGTCTTCGAACGATTGGAGAAGGTCTCCGTCATATCATACGACTGCCCCGGTATCGAATCAAAGAAATCATTGCAAGAGCTGAGCCCTAGCAGAGACAAGGTAAGTATTCCTATTTTTAATATATTTTTCATACTGATTGCTAATTATAAATTAAAAACTAACATTGACTCCGATGGAGAAGGTACGAGCATTCGGATAACGTGTACCGTTATTCGTATTCAACTCCGGATCCCACAGTTTAAACTTAGAGAAGGTTAACAGGTTTGTACCCATCAGATAAATGCTCGCAGTATTCAAGAACGTACCGTTCAACAATCGACTTGGCAGCGTATATGAGATATTCAGCTGTTTCAAGCGCATGTAGCTAACGTCTTTCTGCCACCAGGTACTGGTCTTCGTGTTATTGGCGTTTGCACTTGATCCGTAATAAAGACGAGGATAAAATACATTCTCATTGGTTGGATCATCTGCCGACCATCTGTCGGTTACATTGGCATATAGATTGGAGAAGCCGGAAGCATCGGAGAACGGATTTACGGCATTTCCAGTCAAGCAACGGTCAACTTGTCCGTTACCCGCAAACAACACGCCGATCGAGAAATTACTAACCTGCAAGTCTAAACCAAAGCCGTAGTACAACTTAGGTACATCGCCCTGTCCAATGAGGCATCTATCATAATCATCGATTGCGCCGTCACCATTCAAGTCCTTGTATTTGATATCTCCAACTCGGGATACTTGTCCGGGATACTCTTCACCAAACTGCTTAGCATGGTCCAAGATCTCGTTTTCGTTGGTAAACAATCCTTCAGCAATCCATCCCCAGCGACCGTTGACGTTCGTTCCACGGGTTTCCTGCCATGGGTATTTTACCGCCGGCTTATCATCTTCTACGATTTTATCTTCATTGTAGGCAATGTTTCCGCGTACAGTCAAAGATACCTTTTTGCTTAATTGTTGCGTCCAATCGACAGAGGCTTCAATACCTTTATTATCTACAATACCTAAGTTTCCATAAGGCATTTCGATGAATCCGGCATAGTCGGGCACGGTGGCGCGTTGCATAAAGATATCTTTTCGATGTTCTTTAAACAAATCGACTGTCAGAGAGAGGTTGTCATTGAGGAACTTCAAATCGAACCCTAAGTCTTGCTTATGCGATGTAGACCAACCGACATTGGAGCCATATTTAGTAACAGCCCATCCGCCAACACCTACGTTATCGACACCAAAGCGGTAGCCGCTGCTGGAAGACATAACATCCAGGTACATGAAACGGCGATTAGTTACAGCATCGGTACCTACCAAACCGTCTGTATAACGGATTTTGAAGAATGAGATATGCTTGCGCAAAGGTTCCCAGAACGTTTCATTAGATACAGCCCAGCCCAAACCGATGGCAGGAAAGAAACCGAATCTCTTCTCAGGGTCAAAGTTTTCAGAACCGTTATAACCTGCATTCACTTCCAAGAAGTAACGATCGTTCCACGAGTAAGTCAGACGAGCCGCAATACCTTGCTGCTTATAAGGCAACGTATTGATAATACGGTCTTGAGCTGTTTTGTTTCTTTCATCATTATTATCATAGACCAAACGTTCGATCTTCTGGTTATAAAGAACCAAACCACCCACACGGTGCAAGCCAAAAGAGCGATCGTAGTTAAGCGAAGTTTCAAAATAGGTGCTGCGCGTATTCTCTCCGGTTGTGTTAAAAGATAGTTCATTCGATCCTTCATGCGAACGGTAAGTTTTGTACGTACCGTCTGCATTGAATACATCATCATTCCACAATCCGGTTACCGGATCTTTACTTCCGCTAAAGTAATACGTATCTTCCCACTTTTCATAATTCAAAGACCGCTCATTTCGTACGTCAAAAGCAATCATAGCCGATGCGGTCAGCCCTTTGCTCCACTTCCAGAAGCCTAAGTCTTGTGCAACACGGATATTTGAATTCAGTTGATTCTTCGATTCATTGGTATATCCGCGGCGAGTAAGGTCGGCATACGGGTTGCGTTGGTCACCGTTTCCCGAAATACCCGATACAGTACCATCCGGCATCATCAACGGATAGTAAACGGGATTGATCTGAATGGCGGAGCTAAACAAACTGCTGGTAGAAATCTGCGGATAGTTGCCGGCAGAAAGATAGCCACTGAAGCCCAAGTCGATTGTTGTTGTCGGAGTTGGCTTCAAGTTTAAGTTAGCCGTGTAGTTGTAACGGTCGTAACGAATGTCTGCATTGTAGTTTTCCATTTTAGCCGTACGCGTCAAACCGGATTCATTGTAGTAGCTCAACGATACATAATAGGAAGCATTGGGTACTCCTCCGCGTACACTGACGTTGGCGCGCCGGTTATGTCCCCAGTCTCTGAACAATTCGCCCATCCAGTCTACTGCCGGATATAGATACGAGTTATACATCTGCGGATTGTCATTGGCAAGCAAACCATGCGCTTTCTTAGTAGCCTCAATGTATTGGGGCGTAAAAAGTAGCTGGTTCTTCGTATTCATGTATGCTTCATTCGCTGCATCCATATAGGTATAAGCATCTGCCAGTTTCGGTTTTTTGGTCAACGTAACAAAGCTTTCATAGTAATCTACGGTAAAGCGCGGTTTGCCGACCTTACCCGGTTTCGTTTTGATAATGATTACACCATTTGCCCCACGTACACCGTAAACAGCTGTGGCAGAAGCATCTTTCAATACGGTAAACGATTCAATATCGTTCGGGTCGATGTTATTGAAATCGCGTTCTACGCCATCAACCAATATCAGAGGCTTTGAATTCTGATTGGTGAAAGTTGAGATACCGCGAATCCAGATATCGGCATCGTCATGCCCCGGCTCTCCCGTACGTTGTACAGCAACCAAGCCCGGCAAGCGTCCGGCAATTGTAGCGGACAGATTGGCCGTAGGCATCTTGATAGCGTCCATATTCATGGTAGACTGCGCTCCGACTACCGATACTTTACGCTGATTACCATAAGCTACCACCGTAACTTCATCCAATGCGGAAACTTCTTCGGCCAAAATAACGTCCGCAATCTTTTTAGTAACCTTTACTTCTTGTGGCTTATATCCTATATAAGATACAACTAGCACCGGGTTCTTAGTAGTTAGTTTAAGATTATACTGGCCATTGACATCTGTAATAGTACCATTTCCAGTACCTTTTCCTGCACACTCACTCCTATGAGCAATTCGCCTTTTTCATCAGAGACACGCCCCGTTACCGAACCGCTCTGCGCCCACGTCGTCGCACTAAATAGAAGCAGTAGTACCAGTATCCATAACGATCTGCCGTGATGTTTTTTCACTCCAAATAAATCCATGTTACTTGTTTTTTAATTAATAATAAGGTTACAAATCATATAGAAAAACTATTAGTGAAAGCAAATTAATCCAATTTTTAGTTAATAAGCGTTCTCTATTTTGCCAAAAACAAGGCAAAGTAAAAGGGTGTGGTTAGAGTACATGCCGTACGTTTAAAGCACAAGCTAATAAATTAATAATCAAGCAACTAATTTATCTTAAAATCATTTAGAGCACAATTATAACATTCGCCGAACGTCGTCTCACTGATTCCCAGAGGGTTGTCAATACCTTAAAATATCTATTCTTACTATAAAGATTGATTAGCGCCCTTATTATTCCATAGCGGGCATGCTCTTTTTCTATTTTATAGGCTCACTGATAAAAGTTTGCGGCAACTTTGCTCTGTAAGTCGCAAGGCTTATTCGAAATATACGGGCCGGCCGCCTCTGTACGCAGACTTTCCGAACGAAAAGTCAGGGCCGATGAAGCTGATATCCTGCTGTAATTACTCCTGTCAACGGCTGTCACAAGAGTACAGGCTGCCGGCACGGCAGTTCACTCCTAATATAATAACAGTTCTATCCCGTTGTCACGACAGTTCACTCCTAGTGCCACAAAATTTCTCCCCACTGTCACAAGAGTGCCACCGCAGTGGCACAACTTTGCCAGTTCGTTGGCACAGCCGTGTCACTGCGGTGGCACGACCTAATATCCTATTTGTTTCCGACTTATAAAGCAGGGATGCTGTACAAAGCAAAGGAGTATTCGACAAACCGGCTTTGCAGCTAGCATGCAAAAGCGTCAGTCGAAACAGGAAGAGACAATCAGACTACTATTGAAAGCAGTGCAACAGTTCGCTTGTTCTCCAGCCGACTACTGAACCAAAACATGAATTGTTCTCATGCAACAGCAGTATTGTTCGGACTTAAAACAAGAACTGTTTTGAAGCACCTGACTATATCCTAAGCTTGTGACCGTATTTTTTCTGTCACAAGTTTTCACCGTGTATTTACAGCCTTTAATCACTCACAATCAACTTATTAATATCGGTTTGTGATAGTGATAGCAAATCAACCCCCAAATAACTTCCAAGGGAGTGCGTGGGAAAGAATGAAATCTAGTAAATGAACGCAGGTTTCTGACAGCAGATTGAGCCGATAGGAGGTTCGGCTCAGTTGTAAGGTTCTGCGTCAGACGGGAAAAGGCTCACACATAGGGGCCTTGTTCCGAATTAGAATGAAATGAGGTTATCAGGAATCAGGCGGAACTCAGTCTTCTTTATTTAGGTCCTTATGCCGATCGCGGTAATCTTTCGGCGTCATGGCAAAGCGACGGGCAAACTCTTTATAGAAGTAAGAACGGCTGGATATTCCGACATCTGAAATAACATCTTGAATAGAGAGGTCGTCATTCAGCAACAAACGAGCCGCTTTCTCCATGCGATAGTTTTTAATTAAATCGCCCGGGGCAATTGCAGAGATCTCTTTGAACTTCCGGTAGAACTGACGCGAGCTCATCGCCATGCAATTGGCTATTAGCGTTGAACCTAAATCTTCCTGATCCAGATTCTGTTCAATAACTTGCAACAGTTTCCGTAAGAACTCAGCCTGCTCCGCAGTTGTACAGACAATTTGATCGGCCAATTCTCCGAGGTCTTCCACATAGATCTGCCTTGCCTCACGCTTCCCATAAATAGCTTTATGGACTACTTCACGTAAAAACAAGATGTCATAGGGCAATACGATATACGAATCGGACCATAGAATTAACTCACGCTGAATGGAGGAGCTGACTTTCCAAGTAAGCATCGGAATAAAAACGGTTTTAGCCAACTGAGTCCGGTTCTTGCTAATATATTCCATAAAGGTTCCCTCGGCTTGTGCATATAGTAACATATCGACCAGAAATAAAGCAGGAGCCGATCGACGTATCTCTTCAAAAGCAAGTTGCACACTTCTCACCGGCACAACTACATACTCATCGGAAAGCAGATCGCTAATCAGCCAGATCATTTCGTCACGATCTTCCAACAACAGAACTTTCTTTTTCCCCTTTTGTTCTTGCACATCCAGCAGTGCCGGTTCAAAAGCGATGATCAACTGGTGATCTTCCTTCCTATCGGCGTAATGCAAACTTATATGAAGTTGTTCTAAGGCCGTTCGCACAGCGTAAAGCAAGAGTCGAGCGTTCCAGAATTGATCGATGTCTTTCTCTTTCACTTCAGTCGTTGATTGATTGACTTCGGATAACCGGTCATAGAGTTTCTTCACCAGACTATTCGTGGCTGAAAATAACAACAGCATTTTGCCTTCTTCTTCTTTGACTTGCACAGAAACCGCTTCTCCTTTGGAAGCATTAGCTATATAGCAGTAGCAATAATAAAGAATACTCCGCAAAGCATTTTTATATACCGGAAAAGTAAAATGGTCCGCCATCATGGATTGTATCACGGCAACATCGACTCCTTGTTTCTCCAATACTTGCAGAACTTCCAACGAGACTTCTTTGATGTTCATCCGACCGGAAATGACATACTCGGACGGAAAGAATGACTTAAAATCTCCCACATGCACAACTTCCGGATGAAAAAGAGTACCCATCACCGTTTCACGCATTAGGTTCACCACCTCTACACGCTTCTCATCCGGCAGGTTTTCAGCGCGCAACTGATCACAGGAGCGATATATTAAAGTAAGCCGGTCCAACATATCCCGATCGAAATTCGCACTTCCCGGCAATACCGAACGACTTTCGGCATTGAGCAACCGTTTCATCATCCGCTCGTGCAAAGAGTATTTCCGCAATAGGAAAAACAGATAGCCAACTGCCAAGAGTCCTAACAAGACATAGAAGACATAAGCCAGCGTAGAGTGATACCAAGGAGGAAGAATGTGGATTGGTATGGAGAAGTATTTATATTCGGTATTGAATACATCTTTTTTATACCTCACTTTGAATAGATAATCACCGGCCGGAATATCAAGATACGCCGCTTCATTCATACTGCTAAACGTAGTCCATTGTTTATCATACCCTTCCAGCATATAAGAATACTCGACATCACCTCCATATAGAAAGTCGGGTACGATAAAGGAAAGGGAGAAAGAGATAGCGGCTCCTTTCAATTGCAGGGCTTTACCACCGTCCACATAATAATCGCCCAAATTCACTTCCTGCCTTCCTATACTCAATTTACGCAACAGAATATCCGGATAGACTTCCGGCACAGCCGCTACTTCTTTATCAAGATATAGCAACCCGTCAATGCCACCAAAGAAAAGACGATCGGTATAAGGACATTGATAATAGGCATCATCGCTAAACTCACCGATCTGTATACCGGCGCTGTAGTAATAGGCATGAGAAGATCCGTTGTTCGGATTGTATTTTATCAGCCCCCGATTGGTACTTAACCACAAAAAACCATTCCCATCTTCCAAGATGCCATGTATCATATCGTTTAACAGTCCTTGCTCACGGCCGATATAGGTGGCCTTAATCTGCTTTCCCTCAAAGGTCACACACACCAAGCCCGATGTTGTTCCCACATACATTCGTCCATCGCTCGTTCGATGCAGACTAAGCACATCGTCAACTGATTTATGAAGCATTTCTTTGAGAGAGATTACCTGATACTCCTCGGTACGCTTATTAAACCGAAGCAGTCCTTTCTCACGACTTCCCAACCACAAGATAGAATCACCTTCCGGCAACATCGGATAGAACATAGTCATCTCACGCTGCTCATAATAAAAGTGATATCTCTTCTGCTCTTTTACCTTGATGGTTCCCGACGTTTTATCCAACGTTATTTTACGAAAGCCGGATCCGGCGGTAAGAACATAGAGTATGTTGTCATTCTCCTCATAAATATCATGTACATCGATGGCGGGTGACTCGGAATGATCTTCAACCTCATGCAGTTCATCATCTCTGAAAGAGTAATAAAACAATCCCGGTTCACCGGCTCCTACCCAAAAGCCGTCCATGTAACGGCTTTGCAGCAGCTTGTATCCTTGGAACTCTCTGTTCCATTTCGAGTAAGAAGCGGCTTTTTGTTTCTCAGAAGGCGAATAGATGGTGGTTGAGGCAGCTGTCATTCCATCACTGTAATCACGAATATGCAATAAGCCGTCACCTTTCGTACCAAACCACAACCCACCATATTTATCTGTCATCAAAGAACGTACCTGCCGACTCAGATTGGGGGATAACTGATTTAACATCAGGTTCGTCGCAATAGAATATTTCCGGGCATACATAATGGCTCCCTGCCCATCCGAAGCAACCCATAGTATATTCTGGGAAGGATCCTGGTAAATATCGTAGATGCGTAGATTTCGATTGATCACTTCTTCTTCATATTTCTTCGAAGTGCGTAGACGTACTAACCCATTTGCCCTAAACCCGATAACAATATCATCGTAAAAGGGAACAATCCCACTGATGTAACCATACTTCTGTGTCAGCGAAGCCACATTGCGGATGTAGATTTTAGACTTTCTGGATATGTCGTATACAAACAAATCCTGCTCGCGGTCGATGAAGCAAATAACGCCGTTCTGAGAGAAGACACCCTCAATAGCCTTTGAGTGAAAATCGGTTAGAGAAGTCGTACACCGGACACTTAGCGAATCTTCATTAAAAGCGCTCAACGATATTTGTTGGAGTTTATTCGAATGCTGCAAAAAGAGCCATAACGAACCGTCATTGGCTACAAAAGCCCTTTGATCCATGTCCTCGACGGAAGCGAGGGGTGCTTTAACCCGGATAAACTTACTGTGAAAGGTATTGTAATAGAAAAGTCCTTCTTTGGATACAACCCACGTATTTCCTTTATTGTTAGCATGCACATAATAGTCACCCGCAAAATCATAGCTCCCTATAACTTGCCGAGTATCTAAAGATAGACGATTCACTCCCAAGTGAGTGGTTATCCACAAACAGTTACTATCTGCTTGTTGGATCGAATGAATGATATTATTATTTAATGTTTTTCGCGCGGAGAAGTCAGCTCGAAAAACTTCCATTGACTTTCCATCATAACAATTCACCCCATCATAAGTACCAAACCACATCAATCCGGTCTTATCCTGAAAAAGGCATAAGACAGCACTATTAGATAATCCCTGCTGATAATCCACTTTGGAAAAGATATAGCTATCTTTCACATTTTCCGACAGGCAACCTAATGAACAAGTCAATGTAACAAGAATGGTTATAAGGCGCGTTTTAATCATAAAATTGATAGGATTTCCAATGTATTATGAGACAAAGGTAACTTTTCGGATGCAAAAAGCCAAAAAAAAATGAGTTCATTACAACCCATCCCCCAGATTCTTTTTTCTACAATAAGCTCCCCCGTTTATTAATCCACTTTAACCTGAGTTTCAGCATTTCAGGTTTCTTACAATCTTCCTGGTAGAACAACGTTTTTTAACTCCTTAAACCGCCCCTAACAGTTTCAGTTATAAACCCGATTTACTTACACGTACAAAAACAGAGAATGGCACTCTTCGAATTGAAAAGTGCCATTCTTTATTTTATCAGATAAGTGTTTTATCCAGCTAACTCATTGATTACATCCATGATCTGCTGCCCAATCTCTTCGGCGGCTTCCATGGTAGAAGCTTCACTGTAAACACGGATAATCGGCTCGGTATTACTTTTACGCAAATGAACCCATTTATCGGCAAAGTCGATCTTTACACCATCAATGTCGTTGATCTCTTCATTCTTATAGAGTTCTTTCACTTTAGCCAGAATAGCGTCTACATCGATTTCCGGAGTTAAGTCCACCCGGTTCTTTGCGATGAAATAAGGAGGGTAAGTAGCACGCAGTTCGCTTGTCGTCTTTCCTTCATGAGCCAAATGACTCAGGAAAAGAGCAATACCAACCAAAGAGTCGCGACCATAATGGCTAGCCGGATAGATAACTCCTCCATTACCTTCTCCACCAATCACCGCATTGGTCTCTTTCATTTTGGTAACTACATTTACTTCACCAACGGCAGAAGCGCTGTATTCCATACCATACTTACGTGTAACATCACGCAAAGCACGAGTCGAACTCAAGTTAGAAACGGTATTACCCGGCGTATGTTTCAATACATAGTCGGCTACAGTAACTAGTGTATATTCTTCTCCATACATTACACCGTCTTCGCAGATCATCGCCAAACGATCTACATCGGGGTCGACAACAAACGCTACGTCTGCTTTCCCACCCTTCATCAGATTCATGATGTCACTTAGATTCTTTTCCAATGGTTCCGGATTGTGTTGAAAGTCTCCGGTTGGTTCGCAATAGAGCTTTTCTACATGCTTCACGCCCAAACGATCAAGCAATTCAGGAAGGATAATTCCACCCACTGAGTTAACACAATCAATCGCTACGCGAAAGTTTGCTTTCCGGATAGCTTCGACATCGACTAATTCGAGTGCCAATACACTATCTATATGTTTTTGGTTGTAAGTCAGATCTTGACGATAGGAGCCCAATTGGTCGACATCGGCATAGATAAATTCTTCAGCTTCAGCAATACGAAGAACCTCTTGTCCTTCTGCGGCATTCAAGAACTCACCATCTTCATTCAACAATTTCAGCGCATTCCACTGTTTAGGATTATGAGAAGCGGTCAAAATGATTCCTCCGCAAGCTCCTTCCATAGTAACAGCCATTTCGGTAGTTGGAGTTGAAGCCAAATCGATGTCAACAACATCCCATCCCATTCCCATGAGTGTACCCACAACTACATTCTTTACCATTTCGCCGGAAATACGAGCATCACGCCCCACTACTATTTTATTGCTTTCCGACTTACAGGTTTTGCGAATTAATGTTGCATAGGCCGAGGTGAACTTTACAATATCAAGTGGATTCAATCCTTCGCCTACTACTCCGCCAATTGTTCCACGAATTCCTGAGATAGATTTAATTAAAGTCATAGTGTTTTATATCGTTTTTTAAGGTGTAAAGCAGATTAATTCAGTGCTTTACTGAATGTCCATATATCGTAATAGAACGGATTTACATATTGCTGTGCAGATTGGTGTCCCATTTTAGACGGTACAATCAACCGGACATGGGAATTGTTACGCACATAAGGTAGTGCAACCAACCAACCGGCAGGAACTGAAGTCGATGCATATACCGAACTCCAATAGTAGTCCATTTCTAGAAAGGTAGCATACACATAAGTACCTTGAGCTACATAACGGAAAACTGCCGGACGAGCGTAAAGTTGAGTAGCATCCGCCCATTGTTCCAAGAACACATTGAAACAAGTTGTATCACGTGTCATCAGATCTTCTTCCAAATAGCGCACACAGATTTCGTCATTCGAAGCGAAAGTATCAACTTTTTCCTCGTTTCCACGATCTACAATCTGCATATATACTCCATCGGATAGAGAGACGTATTCATTTCGTTCTAAATTAGTAATCGTATCGTTTCTTTCAAATTCAGATTGTGAAATGATCCGGATTCCATTGTCTTTGATGAACTTATTCACTGCATTCTTCTCATCTTCCAGCATTTCAGCATAAGTCTTTGAATTATCACACGCCTGAAACAACGCTCCGGCGGTCAATAAAGAAAGGAATAAAAATATAAGTTTCTTCATTATCTGTTAATTAGCTATATTGGGCACAAATGTATTTCAATTTCACTTAAAGTAGAAAAGGAACTGTTGAATGTTGGTAACTTTTAACCTTTCCAACCTTACTTTTAACCTTCCCTTTTATCCCTTGGCAGTCAACAAAGGTTTGTATTTCTCAATGGCCTTCTCGAACAAGGCGCTAGCCTCTGCCAACGATCCGTAAAACTCACCACCGGAGGCATTCAAATGGCCACCTCCACTGAAAAATTCAGCAGCTAGCTGATTGCATGGGAAAGTCCCGACCGAACGGAAGGATATTTTAATCATATCCTTTTCTGTATCCTCACGCAAGAAGCATGAGAAACACACATTCTTTATCGAAAGTGGGATATTGACAAAGCCTTCACTATCTCCCTTGATATAATGAAACTTGCCTTGTTCTTCTCTGGTCAACGTGATAAGTGCTGTATTGTATTCGGAATAAACATTCATATTCGACAAGACATACCCCATCAAACGCAAACGGCTCTCTGAATAAGTATTGTAGACCTTGCGATAAATATCATCTTTATCGACACCTTTCGACAACAACTCACTAATGATGAAATAGATTTCCCGGTTGTTTGAATTATAGGTAAAGCTGCCCGTATCTGTCATCATACCAGTATAGATACATTCGGCTCCTTCTTTGGAGATATCGCTAAAATAACCCATACGGCAAATTAAGCGGAATACTAGTTCGGAGGTAGAAGATATACCGGGATAAGACATGGTTATTCTACAAAAGTCTTCGGGATAAAGATGATGGTCAATCATTACTTTACGAGCCGGAGAAGCCGCAATAGCATCAGCCATCTCATCAATGCGTTTCAATGCGTTGAAGTCTAGGCAACAAATCACATCGGCTTCAGCAATTAGTTTATCGGCAAATTCTTTGTAACGATCATACAGAAGTATGTCTTTGCTTCCGGGCATCCATTTAAGAAAATCGGGGTAAGCATTCGGAACAATAACATTTACTATTTTATCTTGAGAAATAAGAAAATGATAAAGTCCCAATGAAGAGCCGATAGCATCTCCGTCAGGAGACACATGTGATACAATCACTATCTTGTCAGCACGCTCGAACCATTTGGTGAAATGATCTATTTTAGCCTGCTCAATTACTTTAGTCAACATAATGCTAATTTTATAATAGAATGCAAATGTACGATATTTCTTTGTACTTAAAGCAAAAAGCGGACAGAACCTTCTTCAGGTAATGAGATAAATAACAATCCTAATTGACGGCACTCTGCTGCTAAAGACTTTCTACGGTATTCCGATAAAGAAGTATCAAGCAAGACGTAAGTAGGTGTGAAAAGCTTCGTAAGTTCTTTCAATGACTCATTACACCCTTTACAGAGGTAAAGATAATTAATGCGCAACGGTGAAGTTGCTCTCTGCGCTTTCCAACGATCATCGGTAACCATACAAACACGACTATCTCCAAAAAAGAAAAGTTGATTGGTCGCTTGAAAGCTGGCGTCTTTGTAATCACCCTTCAACTCCGTCGGAGGATATAAATGATGATGGTTCCAGTAGTTCGAAGCGGTGCGGTGCAGGCGTTCCTGCCCTGTTTCATTATCCGAATAAGCTAGCCAGGAATGTCCATCGGCAGCAATGCCATGGACAGCCGGACAACCTCGAACATTATAAAACACCAGACTTTGTTGAGGACGATCAGCCGAATACAACCAGACATGAACCGTACTCAAAAGTAACAGGCATGATAAGCTAATCAACAAGCTACGGGCATAAACTATTTTTCGCCGGTTATTCCAACTGATATACAAAAGAATAAAAGCCAGATAGATCAGACAAACTTCGCTTTTATGCAGCCATATCCCATCCATAGAAGCATAGGGCAAATGTTCCACCCAACGAATAAAAGAATTAAGCACAGTCAAAAAGAGGTTGACCACCCATGCCACACCGGATTGTATAAACGGAAAAGGTGTGAGAAGCAACATGGCAACCGATGTATAAAGTATGAGTGATACTAAGGGAATTACAACAAGGTTAGTCAGTAAGAAATGAGTCGAAAAACGAGAGAAGTAAAGTATAACGAGAGGTGCCGTCCCTAGTTGAGCAGCTATAGAAATACTCATAATCCCCCAAACGTATTTACTGACTCGTCGTTTAACTTTCACCAGATTATAAATGACCGGTTGAAAATACAGAATGGCGGCGACCGCTAAGAATGAGAGTTGAAAACCGACATCAAACAACCATACCGGATTGCAAAGCAACATCAAAAAGGCGGTAGCGGCCAAAGTGTTGATCGACAAATTCTTTCGACCAATTACACTAGCGACTGCCAATAGGGTGACCATACTAACCGAACGTATTACGGAAGGAGAAAAGCCGGTAAAGAAAGCAAAGCACCACAATAATAATAAGATAACAACCGAACGTAAAGCCAAGCCTGCTTTCCCCCAACGCCCAGGAAAGCGAATCACAAAAAAGAGTAAGGCATAAAGTAGACCGATATGCAAACCGGAGAGTGCGAGAATATGACTAGCACCGGAAACTGAATAACTTTCGACTATCGAATCGCTTAACTCTGCTTTATCACCAATCGTCAATGCTGACAGAACAGCTAGCTCATCTGTCTCAAACCCTAAATCCCGATAGAGTGCAAGCACCTTTTCACGATGTGAATCTGCTATCGAACGAAAGGTAGTTAGTTCTTTGGAGGAAAGAAGTTCCCATTTGCCGGATACTATATAGCCGGTTCCACTGATACCTTTCCGAAGTAAATACCGGGCGTAATCGAATTCATCAAAGTTTCCTTGGTTGGCAGGAGGGGAAATGCGAGCGGCGACAAGCAACTCATCTCCACTCTTTAAACGAGCCGAAAGCGAATCTTTTGCCAAATAAAGAATCGCTTGCCGGGCGACCGCTACAGTAGCCGTCGAATCATGCCTTTCGATCAAAGTCGCCCGACAGAGAAAGGTTTTCTCTTTGGCTTCCGGGTTATCTGTCAAAACGATGCGATAAGCGTCTTCCGTTTTGGGGAACTGATAAACAGTTTTTTCTAGTTGCGTAGTTACCCCAATCCATCCTCCCACGAAACAGAGCCCGAGGAATGAAGCCCCAAAACACCAACGAAGGGAGTAACGTTGTTGGAAGTAAAAGCCGAATGTCAGAAGTAGCAGAAAGAGAAATAAGACTATGTATCCACTCGCTTCTGTTTGGGCATCAAAGAAGTAGTCTCCACAAAAAACGCCTGCTATCCATGGGATAATCAGGCGTAAGAAAGGATATTTATGTAGATAATAGTAATCCAAGTTAGTGGCTATTACAGCGACTGAAGTCTATGAATCATCATTTTAGGATCCGGATCTGCAAAAATAGCGTTTCCGGCAACCAGTACATCAGCACCTGCCTCGATCAAACGCGCTCCTGTTTCCAAGTTAATCCCGCCATCTACTTCTATCAAAGCTTCAGAACCGGTCCGTTCAATCAATTCACGGAGTTCTCGAACTTTCTCTACCGAATGATCAATGAACTTCTGTCCGCCAAAACCCGGGTTCACACTCATCACCAAGACCATATATACATCTTTAATAATATCTTGCAATAAGGAAACCGGTGTAGCCGGATTAATGGTTACCGCCGGATTCATTCCCGCTTCACGGATCTGCTGTATTACGCGGTGTAGATGTGGACAAGCTTCGTAATGTACATTCATGGTATGTGCCCCCAATGCCTTCACTTCCGGGATAAACTTCTCCGGATTGACAATCATCAGATGAACATCCAACGGCTTCTCACTCAGTCTGGCTACATACTTCAAAACAGGGAATCCAAACGATATATTGGGAACAAACACCCCATCCATAACATCAATATGCACCCACTCCGCTTCACTACGGTTTATCATCTCAATATCTCTAGCCAAATAGCCAAAATCGGCTGAAAGAATAGAAGGAGCTATAATTGGTTTCATATGCTTAAATTTATGAGTTAGTTCATTTTAAAATCATTCGTCAGACGATATCCGCGAAGTAATTCTTCTGTTTTCAAACGTTTCTTACCCGGTAGTTGCAAAGAGAGAATCGAAATATATCCATCGGACACAGCTACCTTCATAACTTTCTTGCCGTCCGTCACAATCGTTCCCGAAGCAAGTTGATGAGATTCAATAATTTTCTCGCTTTCATAAATCTTCACGATCACCGCCTCGCCTTCCGGATTCACCAATTCGCTCCATGCAGCCGGATAAGGAGAGAGTCCCCGAATAAAATCATAAATCCTCTTGACCGGCTGTTGCCAATCAATGCGACAAGTTTCTTTGAATATTTTCGGCGCAGGACGTAACTCACCAACTACCCCCATATCTTCCTGAGCAATCGGTTTGATTGTATCATTCAGTATCGCATCAACTGTTTCGACAACCAGTTCTCCGCCCAATATCATCAATTTATCATGCACAATGCCCACATTGTCAGTTTCGGCAATCGGGATACGAACTTGCTGAATCACTCGACCGGTATCGATTTCATGTTGTAGGAAAAAGGTGGTAATGCCAGTCTCCGCATCTCCATTCATAACCGCCCAATTGATTGGAGCTGCTCCTCTATACTGAGGAAGAAGGGATGCGTGCAGGTTGAATGTTCCGAACCGAGGCATATCCCACACCACTTCCGGCAACATCCGGAAAGCAACCACAATTTGCAAATCGGCTTTCCATTCGCGAAGTGACTGGATAAAAGATTCGTCTTTCAGTTTTTCCGGTTGCAACAAAGGAATATTCCTTTCTAAAGCAAACTCCTTTACAGGTGAATATTGAATTTTATGTCCGCGACCAGCTGGTTTATCAGGCATGGTTATCACTCCTACAACCTGATAACCTCCGTCAACCAACTTACGCAGTGACTCCACAGCGAAGTCGGGAGTACCCATATATACTATTCGTAAATCTTCTTTCTTCATAATCAATCTTCTGAAAAATGTACCAGCACTTGCCGGTATGAGTTAAAAATCTTCGACTTGGAAACAAATCCTTGATAACGTCCATCCTTATCTACGACCGGAAGATTCCAAGCCTTCGTATCATCAAATGTCTGCATAACCTGCTCCATACCATCCGTTTCATAGATCTTGGCCGGAACAGATATCATTAGCTTGTTAACAGTAAACCGGTGATAAAGTTCCTGTCGGAACATTATATTCCGAATATCGTCTAAAAGGACTACTCCCAACAGCTCGCCTGTCCGTTTATCCGTTACCGGAAAAACATTTCGATGAGAAGCAGCGATAGCCTTTACCAGTTCACCTAAGTCCATTTCGGGGTGTACAACTACAAAGTCTTTCTCAACGACATTTTCCATCTTCATCAAGGTCAACACCGCCTTGTCTTTATGGTGAGTGATTAACTGTCCCTTCTTAGCCAAACGCATGGAGTAAATACTATGCGGCTCGAAAACAATAATCGTCAGATAAGAACTTACCGAAACGATTATCAGCGGTAGGAACAAATCATACCCTCCCGTCAATTCAGCAATTAGAAAGACTCCGGTCAGCGGAGCATGCATAACCCCACTCATCACACCCGCCATTCCCATCAAAGCGAAGTTCTTCTCCGGCAAATAGGCAGCAAACTCCAAGCCGTTACTAAAATGTGAGAAAATGAAACCGGCGATACAACCCAAATAGAGTGAAGGCGCAAAGATACCTCCACATCCTCCTCCACCATTCGTTGCACTCGAAGCGAAAACCTTAAAGAAGATGATCAATAAGAGATATATAAGTAGTAAATTACCATCTCCATAAAACATGGAGTTGTTCATCACCGTATCCCATTCTGCGGATGTTGTTCCAGTCAGCAGCAAATTGATTGTATCATACCCTTCCCCATAAAGCGGCGGGAAAAGAAAGATCAGAATGCTCAACATGATTCCCCCAAAAGCTAGTCTTTTATAAGGATTGGCCAATTTACCGAAAACGCCTTCGATGGAGTTCATCATGCGCGTAAAGTAGAGAGAAACAAGCCCGCAAAAGATACCCAACAAGATAACATAAGGTATACGCTCCAGTTCAAAAGCCTGATCGAGATGAAACTTGAACATCGCTTCCGTCCCCGTAATAACGTAAGAGACTGTAGCTGCCGTCACTGCGGAAATCAACAATGGAAGCAGTGAAGACATCGTAAGGTCGATCATTAGAACCTCAAGCGTAAACACCACTCCGGCAATGGGCGCCTTAAAGATACCGGCAATAGCCCCAGCCGCACCACAGCCGAGAAGTAGCATCAAGGTACGGTGTTCCATTTTAAAGACACTACCCAGGTTGGAACCGATAGCCGAACCGGTCAATACGATCGGTGCCTCTGCTCCAACTGATCCACCAAACCGATGGTTATAGCACTTGCAATTGTAGACGACCAGATGTTGTGCCGCTTAATTCTCCCTTGTCGCCGGGAAATAGCATAAAGGATTTTCGTTACTCCATGGCTAATATCGTCTTTAACGATGTTACGTACGAACCAACCTGCGAGGAATATACCAACAACCGGATATACTAAATATAAATAGTTAGCTTCCGTTGTATCAAAGTTCTCTGTGAGAAAGTTTTGTATTTCATGAATAAAGAACTTCAGAATCAGAGCTGCCGTAGCTGTAAAAATACCAACCAGAAAGCTTAATATCAGAATAAATTGTTTTTCATTAATATTCCGCTCACGCCATTTGATAAACTGCTGCAATAAACTCTGCTTATCTTTTTCCATTTATTCTCGAATTATCTTAATTACTCCACCTTTTTCCAATTTGATAATACTTGAGGGACTGGGGCGGTTCATATCATCTTGCCGAAAACCAACAATATAATCAACAGCCGACTTGATTTCCTCGCTGATTTCACTGAAGTTAGCAGCTCCCGGTTCTCCACTCACATTAGCGGATGTTGAAACGATTGCTTTCCTGAATTGTTGGCAAAGGCGTTTGGAGAAGGCTTCGTTTGTTACCCGTATTCCTACACTTCCATCTTCTGCCAGCAGATTCGGAGCTAGGTTGCGAGCACCGGAATAAATAATTGTTAATGGTTTATCCGAAACTTCGATCAGGTCCCAAGCCACATCGGGCACGTCCTGCACATAAAAGTCCACTTTCACCGAACTGTCTACCAGAACCAGCATCGCTTTGCTATCGGCTCGTTTTTTAATGTCGTACACACGCCGCACAGCTTCTTCGTTAGTAGCGTCACAGCCTATTCCCCAAACAGTATCAGTTGGGTAGAGAATCACTCCTCCTTCGCTCATCACCTGACAAGCCTTTTTTATATCTTCAATCATTTCTTATTGTTTTCAGTTGAGAATGACATGCAAAAATAACACTTTTACAGCGAATTTAAAAAGGATTAAGTAAAAACAATGGAAGAAAACGTTTTTTCCTACACACCCTTGTTTGAGTAGCATGTTATCAATCTAATCCAGTTGTACATAAAAGCCCAATTCTCTTTTATCGATTTCCGACTTTCTCAACGAAAGGATTAAGAAGAGCTGCAAAGGTAACTCCAGATTACCTGCACATCATTTGAACCCGACTGAGACATCAATACCATTTCTTGATGAACATGTGGCAGCAAAACATGCTGTTTCCACAAAAAAGTCGTACTTTTGCAGCGAATTCAAAAAAAGATTAAGTGATAACAATGGAAGAAATCGAATTTCACCACACGCTGCCGATCCAGCTACGCTTCAACGATGTAGATAAATTCGGGCATGTAAACAATACTGTTTATTTTTCTTTTTACGATCTGGGGAAGACTGAGTACTTTGCGGCTGTATGTCCGGGTGTTGACTGGGAAAAAGATGGTATCGTTGTAGTACATATTGAGGCCAACTTTCTGACGCAAATATTCGCCTCAGATCATATTGCCGTACAAACTGCGGTATCGGAGATTGGAACTAAAAGCTTTCATTTAATTCAGCGAGTGATTGATACCAATACGCAAGAAGTGAAATGTATCTGCAAATCGGTGATGGTCACTTTCGATCTTGAAAAGCATGAGTCCAAACCGCTATCCGAAGAGTGGATCGAAGCTATTTGCGTCTATGAAGGACGTGATTTGCGAAAGAAGAAAACTAGCACAACTTAGCATAAAAAAACAGTTCCGATTGGTGCAAGCCGATCGGAACTGTTTTCGTTAGCAATCTATTTATTTATCTAGCTTAGCTATCAAGCCTTCATAACTAGTCAGATAGCCTGTCAAGCCTTTCTTTTTCGCCTCATCCATAGCCGGATCTTTCTGCAACTCCTCTTCCAAACGTACTTTGCTTGTTTTGAGCCATTCCGCAGTATTCCAACGCACAGCCTCATCTTTGCAACCACGCTCTATGCGCAGTGCATAATTGTAAATCAAGAAATGACTTTTCCCGTTCTGATCTACATATTGTTTGCATAGTTCCAAATACGTGGGCCACTTCTCTTGCTGTTGAGCGACATACATATCTGTGCTCAGGCAAATTCGATCAATATTCTGCACATCATATTTTTTCATCTTCAAAACATATTGATCCATCCCAGCCTGATCAAAAACCAATGTCCCATCATCCTTCTTTACCAGATATTTCTGTGGAAACGATTCCCAAACCATTTGGAGCTTACGATTCAGCTTTTTCTCATCATATTTTTGAGAAAACTCCGTTTTGTGATCAACCACGTACATAAACGAAGGAGAATCAGCTGATGTTACATGCTGCATAAACATGTCATAAAGAGCTTGATTAGTAAGCAACTGACTCTCTTTTCCTGCCAGATACGCATCCGCTACTTCCCCACACTTCTCACTTTTGTAAGCAGCGGAAAGCATTTTGATATAAGCTAATACAAACTCCTCGCTCCTTTCTCCCGCAGCATATTTCTCGTCGTAAGCACTCAAACCGCCTGCTTTTAGATTTGTCTCTATCGTTTCAACAAATTTGTCGGCTTTATCTCCACCAACAATTCGCGTAAGTTCCGTATTCTTCTGCGGATCGATAATCAGGAAGGTCGGATAAGCCTTTACGTCAAACTTCTTGCGTAATTCCAATCCTTCGCCTTTCTCCATATCAAACTTGATGGATACAAAACGGGGAGCAAAGTAATCACCTACCATTTTCAGCGAAAAGACATCGCGAATCATCATTTTGCAAGGACCACACCAAGTTGTATAACAGTCGATAAAAAGAAGTTTGGACTCTTTCTTGGCATCTGCGAGTGCCTGAGCATACGTAACCGTGTAACCATCAAGGAACTTCACGCCTTCACCTTCGGGAGCAGCCTCTTGGCCGAAACTTACATTCGAAACACAAGCCAATAATAGTACTATCAGCATCTTCTTTAGTTTCATAATCATTTATCTTTTTAGTCAATATTCTAAATACATTTACTTATTCCGTCTGGGCTTCATCTTCAATACATCCGGTCGAAGGTTGTACACGATTTTCCCATGTACAGGAGGAGTAGTCAGACAAGCCGGAATACTCTCTTTTGTTTTTTGTCGGCGGATTACTTCTTCCAAAGCAGCAGCATATTCCTGATGTATAGAAGCGTCATCTCGCACCGTCTGATTGTAGGCTATATATTGCAAATACTCCACACATTTATCGAACCAGTTTTGCGGAACTTCTTCCCGCTGATAGTAGCTCAAACGAGCGATAAACTTCAACCGCTCTATCAGAGCTTGCTGATCAACAGCCGGATCTGCAATTAACGCATCAATCTGTGCAATCACTTCATCATACTTCTTTGCACGCAAAGCCGATTGAATGCGAATCATCTGGCTATTAAATAATTTACCCTCAAAATTACAGAACTTTTCAATAACCTCCAAGTCACCGTAGGTAGTTTCTTTTGCTAATTTTGCATCCACCTCTTTTTGACCATATAACTGGCAAAAAACAGCATACTGGTCGGACACTTGTTTCAAGTAAGGCGTAAGTCCACTAATTGTACCGACAAACAAATCCCATACCGGACGCTGAGTAAGTTTAGCTCCCCCGTTGATGAGTTCATCAAATGCCGTGCTAACCTGTTCGCGGGCATAAATAGAATGCTCATACCGAATATAGTTCATCAAAAACTCCGGTTTGCGATTACCTTGCTGATATTCACGCTCCAAATAGAAAGAGCGCAATTCCGGTTGCAAAGCTCCTTGCCCGGTTGCAATAAACTGTTCAGCGGTTTGCCTGCTACTGCTGCGATGTACCATCTCCTCCGTATCAGGAGCAATAAAAGCATACGTCGGATAGCTCCGCACTCCGTACTTTTTAGCCAATTCGCTTCCCTCTGCTTCCTCTGCATCAATTTTGGCATTGATAAAATTCTGGTTATAGAAATAGCCTACTTCCGGCAAAGAGAACACTTGCTGAGCCATATTCAAACAAGGGCCGCACCATTGTGTGTAAAAATCAATAAATATCAATTTATTCTCTGCTTTTGCTTGTGCCACAATATCCTTCCAAGGCTTATGCACAAACTGTATTCCATGCCCTTGCGCAAAAACGGATAATGCGCCAGCCAACATAATTAGTGTAAATAGATGTCTTCTCATTTTATTTCTTTTTTTAATTAATTGTATCTCAATTTGCTCGGCTACTACTCCGAAACATTATCATTAAAAGTCAGTAAATGTTGCTTTTATCGTTTGTCTGGTTTGTCATTTCAACTAAATTCTTTATTTTTGTTTCCATAATAGCGTTTTCGAACTCTTTTAACCTTGGTTGCTTACCATTGCTAAATTGTATTTTTCGACGACCTTTTATTATGACTCCATCCTTTTGCAGGAAGAAGTTCTTTAATATGACGAATTTAAACTGATAAAAATCTCTTCCCAAAATGTCCTCCACAAGTAAAGTCGAAAAAGCTGCAATAGAGCTATTTCAGGAGCACTTTGAACATTTGGTTATCGTTGTTGATAACTATGTTCATTCGATTCCTGTAGCTGAAGATATTGTGCAGGACCTTTTCATTAAGCTCTGGGAGAAGAACCGGTTGATTAATGCGACTCCGGCCTTTCTATATACTTGTGGCAGAAACTTCGCATTGAACTACCTGCGTGATTTTTCTTCTAAAATGAGTCTCCATGAATTAACCTCCGAACTTTACATACTGGATGAACAAGAAGAGGAGCTAAGTTACATGAATCGATTGGAAGAAATCCATCGAGCTGTTGAAAGCCTTCCACCACAGTGTCAGACAGTTCTTCGAATGATCTATTTTGAGAATAAGCACTATGCTGAAGTTGCTCAGGAAATGGGTATTTCAATAAACACAGTCAAAACACATATTTACCTCGCCATAAAAACACTCCGCAAGAACTTTACATTCTACTTATGTTGTAGCCTTTGAGCAAAGTCCCTCCCCCGCTTCACCCGAGATGAAGGAGGAAGGGAATAAGTCAATCTACGTACTCTTCATCATTACGAGCAAAGGTGCGGTACTTATAGATAACCAAAGCCTTCGCTCCACAAACTCCAACCCATTTATTTATCAGTTTAGGAGCCGTTCCTTCCAAGTTGATTTCCAATATATCACCTTTAAGCTCACTCCCGTTGCCATCTTCATCGGTATTGTAACGACTGACAGAAACCAACATTTTCTTTTCTCCCCGGTGCAAACTGATATCCGTAATTGTAGCTGACGCATCGTACCCGAAATCCTGCAAAGACAGAATTTGATCCGATCCCGCCGGTGCAATGCCCGAAGCAACATTAAGTATGTTGTACTTGTACAATCCTTTAGCCGTATTAAAATAAACATAAGGCAGGTTTCTCAGCATAAAGAAACGACTTTTGGCAGATACCAAAGAAGCGTCCACACTAGCTACTTTAGGAATTTCCTGATTCAAATCAAAGGAACACAGTTTGCTGTTGCTCCCATTACTAATGGCCGAAAAACAAAGCAGTGACTGATAGGTATCTTCTCCGTAGAAAGCCTTATAACCGGGAAATACTTGTGTGGCATCCACTGCTTTCATATCTCCGAAATAATAGACAAAAAACTGTCCGGTATTCTCATCAAAGACTCCTCTTCGGCTAGTTCCACTCCAGCTGGCATATACATTATTATTATAATTTGCCGGTATCGAACGCCCAGTTTCGAAACTCATCGGAGACAAGCGATAATCGCTGTCCTTAAGATACGAATAAATGCTAGGGGCTCCGTTGCGGGAATAGGAGATAATATAGGTACCATCCTCTGAAATGATATATGTATATTCGTTATTCATGATTGACCCGTAAGGAGTACGTCGCCACTGAGAGATAAAGCTAGCCAGGTAAGTCGGTTTATACTGACTATAATCAGGAATGGGGTACAACGAACCGAATTCGAGAAAGAACTGTTCGTCAATCTTGCCTGCCGGTTCCAAATCTACATTACTAAACCTTAACAGCCCTTCATCGGCAATGAGTTTGATACCCTGTCCGCCATATTTGGTGACATAGCTCGGATAACCGTCTACAAAGGTCTGAGTAAGTTGCGTTACATTGGTAGCCAAGGGTTCATCATGTGTTCTATTGTAGAACATAGGAGCAAATGACACCCCTTCCTTATCCAAGCGCAAATAAGAAAAATCGGCCTTTCCATATTGGTTACTCACCACCAGAATCCCATCGGAAGAGGTCGATGAGTTGATCAATAGTTGAGCTGTAGCAAATGCCTTCGTTTGATTTTCTTTATCAGTGATTGTATAACGCAAAGTATACGATCCCAAACTCTCCTGAATCTGGTAATCCAAATCACGCGTGTTGGCTATTACCTTGGAATTCATACGCCATTCATACTCATACTTCGACTCGTCTTTATCATATAAGCTTCCGGTAAAAGACGGATTAATGACTAACTGATCGAATTGGTCTAATTCAAGATTCTTAGGAAACTCATCAAATGCCACTTCATTAATAGATGTAAAGTCATAGTTTCCTTTATCTTCGTAGCAGCCACTCAATCCTAGTAGAAAAAGGACCGCAAAAAACAAATGTATACGTTTCATATCCCGCATTTATAAGTCAATTAAACTATCAAATCCTACTCTCTTGCCGGTTTCTTCATCAATTACCACATGATCTTCCAAGTAGCTTTTCATAGCGGCGATGTATCTTTTGGCATTATTCAGAATATCTACACTTGCATAAAACTCTTCTGTTTCAAACAATAGTAGAATGCGATATTTCTCCGGATGATAATAACCCAATCCACCCTCTCTCCACCAACTTGGCTTTTCAAGAAAGTTATTGATACTCATTTTAATCTCCCATCCGTCACGCATTCCTAGCTTCAGGTCTGCCGTTTCTTCCAGGCCCAACATCAGAGTTTTGCTTTCTTTCGCTGTAAAACTTGTATTCAACGCACTTCGGAGCACAGTTACTTTCAAAGTATCCGTCCACTCATCTTTCCGGAATTGATAGGATTCCTTTAGCGGAAGGTAGTGGATGTTTTCCTGAGCAGTAGTCTTTCCTTTCAACACGGTTCCCGCTTCGAGCACATGGACCTTATACTGCCTTTCGGTAGTCAATGGCAATCCAAGCAGTTTTAACGGTATTTTCACTTCATAAGATTCAATCTCCTTATCTAATTTACCTAAGGAAACAATTAAAGAATCCCGTATAATCAACCGGGTTCCATAATAGTTCGGGTCTTGAAATAGATACTCAAAGTAGATGCGGCTGTCATCCGTATAGCTACCTTCGATTTCTTTCGTACACGAAGTAGCCAAGCATGCCCACAGGCATAGTATAGTAATGATTCTCATTTTCATAGATCTTAATTTAATATTTTCCATATTCCAATTCATCATCAGGTATTGGTAATACAAAAACCCGATCACTAGGTTCCACATCATTCAGAACATTATAAATCGGACTATTCAACCGTTTATATGCAAAGAACAACTGCCCCTCACCGATAAACTCCCGGCGCATTTCACCCAGCAACACCTGCATATCAAGCTGGTATTTATCGCTGGTAGCCAGATTGGTAATGCGCGAGCGACGAAGAATATTCAAGGTTTCTAAGGCATCGTCATCATGCAATTTAAACTGAGCTTCGGCGCAGATCAGATACATCTCGGCCAATTTGATCAAGACCTGCTTGGGATAGAAGCGCTTAATATCCTGACTATATTTCATCAAGTACGAATCCGATTGGCGAACCCATGTCGAGTAGCGTACATCATCATTATTCCCATCAAAAATATCCTGTATATTACTGGTCAATGGGAGAGCCGCTCCCGATGTTACACCGTTCTCCGACTTACCTAAATGAAGATTCTCCGAATAAGTACGTATATTGGTATTTCTGAGCGAGAATATGTGTTCGTCATTGAACAAGATATCGAGTTCCTCCTTCGGCACATTGATGCTGCTCTCTTGATCAACCAAGCGGAACTTGCCGGACTGGATTACCCGTTGAGCTGCATTACGCGCTTCTACATAATTACCCTCATTGAGGTAAACACGAGCCAATAAAGCCTCAGCTGTATAGTAATTTGCCTGAGCGACGTATTGATCACATACCGTTTTATCTTCGATTTCAAATGGAACGACCTGCAATATCGGATCATCCTTCAGCTCCTCTTTAGCAGTAGTCAGGTCTTTTTTGATCTTTTCAATAACCTCAGCCACCGTATTGGCCTCTGTGGGAATAATACCGAATGTTTCCACATAAGGAATCCCCCGCTCATTGGGTTGACGCTGCACATCAGGTGCAAAAAGCCGGAGTAGGTCATAATGAAGGTAAGCACGAGCAATGTAACATTGACCCTTGATACGGTGACGAGTTGCTTCCGGCAACACGCTACCGTTTTTATCCATCCAGCGAAATATATTATTGACTTCGGCAATGGTATTATACATTTTAAGCCAGATGGTAGAAATCTGTGATTTGACCGTGGAATAAGTATATTCATACTCTTTCACCCGATAAAAACTATTGTAGGTACTATTTAACGTATTATAATCATATTGCTGGGCTAAAACTTCCAAAAAACCAAAACCCAGATTCTGTCCATACAAGGTAGAGGAAGCCATGTCGGCATATACTCCTGCCATCGCATCTTTAAAACCTTGTTCCGTAGAGAACAGTTTTTCTTCATCCACCGAAGTTTCCGGTTCAACAGAAAGCCAATTGCTGCAAGAAAATAGAGCAAAGACGGCTAAAGTGAGCAGTAAATATTTAATTGTATTCATACGACACCTTTTTTAGAATCTAACATTAATACCCAATGAAAAAGTCTGCGCAAACGGATAACTCGTTCCCCTCTCTGTCTTAATACTGGTGAGTCGGAACAAATCGGTCGTAGCGGCTACAACTTTAAAGTATTCGCATCCCCACTTTTTAGAAATGCGCTGAGGAAAGGTATAGGTTACTGACAGGTTCGACAGAACCAACGAATTATTATCCTGTACGAAACGACTGGTTTGATATACCGATGAATTATCATCAATCCGGCGATAGTGGGCTACGTCACCCGGTTCTTTCCAACGATCGTACAACACGCGTTTATCAGCATTATAAGTGGGGTTAGCCCCCTCTACCTTAGTCGCCAAAGTCGAATTATACAACTTACCTCCGACACGATATGTCAGCACGGCATATACATTCAACCCTTTATAAGCGATGTTATTAATTATATTACCGTTGACACTCGGTTCGGTATCGCCTACCACCACCTTGTCTTTGTAATCGTAAACAGAGGTCAACGATCCATCACGTTTGATGTACACTTCATTACCGGTAGCCGGATCAATTCCCGCCGAGCGCACCACGTAAATAGCAGTTGTAGAGTTACCGTTTTCGTACTGATTGGCTACCGTTCCACCGACATTGCTCTCGTCCTCCGTATTATTGCGCTCGTTCATGGCTTGTAACTCATTCGATATCTGCTTGATGGTATTCCGATTGTGGAAAGCAGAAAAAGTAGTCGACCACGAAAACTCTTTTTTACGTAACCAACTTACCTGTAAACGTCCTTCCAAACCCAGGTTCTCCACTTTTCCTACATTCTCTGTATAATACGAGAAACCTGTTGATGGAGCCACATTCATAGGTAACAGCAGGTTATCAGTCAGTTTACGGTATACATCACCAAAGAACGAAATTCGATTATCCAATAAAGTTATGTCGACACCAACATTGTAGGTCATGGTTTTCTGCCATTTCAGTTTATCATTTCCATATCCCTGAATAGTAGCTCCCCACGAATCCAAATAGACATTGTTCGGATCGTAGGAATATTTCGTGATAGCCTGTGAGGAAGCAAAGTTGATATTCCCTGTAGTACCGATAGAGGCGCGCAACTTCATCGTCATCAAGTCTTCGTTCATGAACGACTCTTTATCGACATTCCACGCCAATCCCAGTGACCAGAAAGGAGCGAACCGTGATTCGCTACCGAACTTGGATGAACCATCCGTACGGAAAGAGAAATCGGCATAATACTTCTCTTTAAAACCGTAGTTTGCATTCACCAAGAAACCTACCAAGCGTGACACGTCCGAACTGGAGGACGGCTTACTATTCTCGGCATACTGCTGAGCGTAATAGATATTGGTTAGGTTGTCGTTTAAGAAACCGGTAGCCGCAAACCCTTGCGCGTGGAATTCTGTAGAGGTAAAGTTTGTTCCGGCGGTCACATTTAATGTATGATCGTCCTTATAAGTATCATAATAGGACAACATGACGTTTCCGTCGAAAGTCTCCTCGGTAGAATTGGAGTAAGTCGCCTTTCCCCTCCGCTTCACATCTGTTTCATCCTTGAACACCGGTGAATTGGGAGAAAGAAACGTTTCGCTCTGTGCCAACGCTTTTGTATAGCTAAGCCGAGACGTTAACCGAAAAGCATTCATAAATCTCCATTCCAATGAGAAGTTATCTTGCCAGGTAGTTGTCTTGGTATCATCCTTATTCGGCAAACTGGCATTAATCATCGGATTGATGGCATTGGTGGAAAGCACTTTGACAAACTCACCATTCTCATCATAAATACGATCATAGGGATTCTGCTGTGCATATGTACTGAAAGAACCATACGGAGAATTTTTGGCCGTTAGATTGGAGACGGCCAGATCATTGCGAACGCGAAAGTTCTCTCCAATGTTATAATCGAGCACAGCACTGATTCCGTAATTATCACGTCCCGATTTCTTCATAACTCCTTTATTGGTATCATATCGCAGATTCAGCTGATAGCGCAGATTGCTATCGCCCCCCTCGAGCACTGCTGAGTACTTCTGGTTCAAAGAGGTCTGTACCGGTTGCGATAACCAATAGGTATTGACTCCACGAGCCACTTCCTGCAACCGAGCGTTATAGAGTTTATCCATTTGCAACTGCCCTTCCGAACCACCGGCCGAATAGACATAGACACCTGCACGCTTCTCAAACTCCAGTTTTTCGGCTGCATTCATCAGGTTATAATCTCGCAAGTCGGGGATGGATACGGTATAATTAGCATTAAAGGATACTTTTATTCGTCCCGGAATCGGACGCTTGGTATTCATTACAATGACTCCATTGGCACCACGCGAACCATACACAGCGGTAGCAGAAGCATCTTTCAGGATGGTAATATTATCAATTCGGTTTATATCATAGTCGTAAACTGTTTCAGCGCTTACTTCCACCCCGTCAAGAATGTACAGCGGAGCATTCGGATTGCTACGGGAGCCTTCGGCAGATCCACGCAAATCAAAGGTACTTTGTCCGCGTAACGTCATCTCCGGTACCCGGTTCGGGTCGGCACCATACTCCAATTGTTCGGTCATACGCAAAGAAGGATTAAAAGCTGAGATCGTGCTCATGATGTTAGTCGCTCCCAGATCCTGCAATTGTTCCGCCTTGATAGAAATCTCGGATCCGGTAAAGCTCTCGCGCTTACGATTGTAGTAACCATTTACTACCACCTCGCTTAGCTGATTCTCGTCTTCATCCAGCTTTATTACGATGTTTTCCTGATTTCCGAGTGATAAGGTACGCTCTTTATAACCGACATAGGTGAATTTCAAAACGACATCTTCCGGAACTTTCAAGGAGAACGTTCCATCTACCTGCGTAGTAGTTCCCACTACTATTTTACCTTTCCGAACAGCGGCCACATTGACACCGATAAGTTCTTCACCCGTTTTATTGTCAAGCACACTTCCTTTCACGACCCGCTCTTCTTCTCGGGAAGTTTTCTGCTGCTTCACCTTCTGTATCACTACGGTATTGTTGTGTACCATGTAAGTAAACCCGTACTTCTTCAGGCAACTCTCCATAGCGGCATCAAAAGATACATTCTTAACATTGATCGTTACGTTTTTTTCCTTGGGCATTTCATCTACATTGTAAGAAATCCCGTAATTTGTCTGGTCTACAATAGCTGTTATAGCCTGCTGCAAAGAGACATTGTGCAAGTTTACACTCACATTCTGAGCTACAGCCCATGTGCTACAGCAAACCAACAACAATGTGCTCAAGCCGATAGGCTTAAAAAGCACTCCAACACGTTTCGTGTTTGCCAGAAATCTTCTAATAAATTTCATTGTTTTTAGTGTTTAATTATTTTCATTACCCTCATTTAGATATACAGTTCTTCCTTTAATCTGATAATCGACCTCTCCGGTCAGTTTTAATAATTCCAAGATGCTTTCAATCTGATTGAATTTCTGAGTTTTCGAGTAGAATATTAGTTGTTTGGTCGCCGGAGAATTAAAAACTATCTTTATGTCATATTTGCGTTCCAAATCTTTCGCAATATCCGAAAGCTTCCGGTTGTTGAAATACAATTTCCCTTCGCTCCAGGAAATAATATCTTCCACATTCGTCTCTTCAGGAACACTCACGAAGGTGTCGTTATTGCAATTGATTTCTTGTTTGGGATGCAGCAATTGGTCGAGCCCTTTGGCGTCGGTTACTTTAAGTTTACCTTCAATCAAAGTTACATTGCTGTAAGAGTCTTTCGGATAAGCTTTTATATTAAATATTGTTCCATACACAAAGGTCTTGACACGTGGAGAATGTACGATAAACGGATGTTCGGCATCCGCTTGTACCCGGAAATAACCTTCTCCCTGTAGAAAGACTTCACGCGGACTGTTTTCTTTGAAAAGAATCGGATAACGCAGGCGGGACTCAGAATTGAGACGTACTGTTGTCCCATCAGCTAACTCCACATCATAAATCTTTCCCCGAGGACAATCAATTCATTATAGAGCAAGGAGTCATTAATACTTGGCAGATAATTGCCTTCTTTCGAATAACTGATTTTCTCTTCTGAAGTATAAATCCGTACTCCCTGCTGCTCCAAGCTATTTATTGGTTGATGGTTGGCCAGGAACTCAATTCGAGAAGCTGTTCTGAGCATTACGGGATGGTCCACTTCCGGAATTAACACAACCGGTTCATCCACTCGGGGCGTTATAAAATAGAACAATCCGGTCCCCAGTCCCAGTAATAAAAGAAAAGAGGCGGCGATCGATGCATTTCTCCATCGTTGCTTCCGATGGATAGCATGAACAAAGCGTTTTAGATTGTGACGCTTTCGCTCTTTCAGAAATCGAAGTTTAATAAGATCCCGCTGTATAGAAGAAGATTCACTCCATTGACTAAGCAGTGCCCGATGGTCCTTCTCCTCCAACCACGCTTCAAATAGCCTTTTCTCTTCTTCCGGGAGTTCATTTGAATCAAACACCTTTTCGTCTTTTTTATTTTTTATTCCCATAATGTGACCTTTTTACCTATATAACACCAATTTCCTCAATACTCGTGAATGAATAAATAGAAAAAAAATCATTTTTCACTTAATTATCGTTCGCCTTGCTTATCTTTTGTATAAAAATCATTCTCTTTTGTCAGAATAAACAGGCAATTCACTATCTTTCACTCTTTCGAATAGAAGAAGCAATTTATTAGTTATTTCTGTTCAAAAAGATAGAAGTAAAACGTAGTGCTATGCCGTTGTGACAGCAGTGCCAAGACGGTGGCACAGTTGTGCCAAAGCGATGGCACAGTTGTGCCAAGGCGGTGGCACTGCTGTCACAGTAGGTGTAAACAGTTACATCAACTGCCTTTTCCTGCTTTTAATCGTTCTTTTCAACAAACTAACCATAGGGCCGGATAAGTATTTATTCCACTAGCACCTATCCTGCGCACGATTTAAATCAAAACAAAGACTCTTAAATGTTCTTTTATTCTGCACCTGACTGAAATAATTTCATCAGATGTACTCTCCACTTCCGCTTTTTTTCGTAATTTTACCCCATGTTGGAAAGTAGAGCCTTCTGACGTTTGAGAACAGAAAAAGAAAAAACAATATATAAAATGAATCACAAATGGAATTATCAACCCATTACACCCGAACAGGCAGAGACAAGCAAGAATTAGCACAAGAATTAGGATTAGTCCTATCCTTGGCCAACTCTTGATACAGCGGGGAATCACTACGGCTCCGGAAGCCAAGAAGTTTTTCCGCCCGCAGTTGCCCGACCTGCACGATCCATTCCTGATGGAGGATATGGACCTTGCGGTAGAACGTCTGAACCAGGCGATGGGAAAGAAAGAACGCATTCTGATTTATGGAGATTATGACGTAGACGGTACTACTGCCGTAGCATTGGTCTACAAGTTTATTCAACAGTTTTATTCAAACATTGACTATTACATCCCCGATCGTTACAACGAAGGGTATGGAGTTTCTAAAAAAGGGATAGACTATGCCTCCGAAAGTGGCGTAGGGTTAATTATTGTGCTCGACTGTGGTATCAAAGCTGTAGAAGAGATCACATATGCAAAAGAAAAGGGAATCGACTTTATCATCTGCGACCATCATGTACCCGATGATATTCTCCCGCCGGCTGTCGCTATCTTGAACGCCAAAAGGTTGGATAATACGTATCCATACACGCACCTATCCGGTTGCGGTGTCGGATTTAAATTCATGCAGGCATTCGCGATTAACAACGGCATCGAATTTCATCACCTAATCCCTTTGCTGGACTTGGTAGCAGTCAGCATCGCTTCAGACATTGTGCCGATTATGGGGGAAAACCGAATTCTGGCTTTCCATGGCTTAAAGCAGTTGAACAGCAACCCGAGTATAGGTATGAAAGCCATCATTGATGTTTGCGGATTGTCTGAACGGGAAATCACAATCAGTGACATTGTCTTCAAAATCGGACCACGCATCAATGCATCGGGACGAATCCAGAGTGGAAAAGAAGCAGTGGATCTATTAACGGAAAAAGATTTTTCCGCGGCATTGGAGAAGTCCCGACAGATTAACCAATACAATGAGACTCGTAAAGATCTGGATAAAACGATGACAGAGGAGGCTAATCAAATCGTTAACAACCTCGAAGGATTAGCTGACAGACGCTCTATCGTGATCTATAACGAAGAATGGCATAAAGGTGTAATCGGTATTGTAGCTTCTCGCCTAACGGAGGTTTACTACCGTCCGGCAGTTGTCTTAACACGTACCGACAATATGGCTACCGGTTCGGCACGTTCCGTATCGGGTTTCGACGTATACAAAGCAATTGAACATTGCCGGGATCTTTTGGAGAATTTCGGTGGGCACACCTATGCAGCCGGTTTATCAATGAAAGTGGAGAATGTGGAAGCATTTACCAAACGGTTCGAAGCATTTGTTTCCCAACACATTCTACCGGAGCAAACGAGTGCTTTTATAAATATAGATTCCGAAATCGATTTCAGAGATATCACAAGTAAGTTCTTTGGTCACTTGAAGAAATTCAATCCATTTGGGCCTGACAATCTCAAACCGATCTTCTGCACACATCATGTGTATGATTACGGAACGAGCAAAGTGGTGGGACGTGAACAGGAACATATCAAGTTGGAACTGGTCGATAATAAGTCGAATAATGTCATGAACGGTATTGCTTTTGGGCAAAGTTCACACGTACGATACATCAAAACCAAACGTTCCTTCGACATCTGTTATACGATCGAAGAGAATACGCATAAACGTGGAGAAGTCCAATTGCAAATCGAGGACATCAAACCTGCTGAATAGCAAGCCTCCCTTTCGCGAATGACAAGGAGGCTCAGAGAGCCTAACCACATGGAGAACAATAAAAAGGAGAGAAATCCGATAGAACTTTATCGTTCCATACTAAAACAATACTGGGGTTATGATAGCTTCCGTGATCTACAGGAAGCTATCATAACCAGTATCGGTGAAGGACGCGACACTTTAGGATTGATGCCTACCGGGGGAGGTAAATCGATTACCTTCCAAGTTCCGGCACTCGCACAAGAGGGAATCTGTATCGTTATTACTCCGCTCATCGCCTTAATGAAAGACCAAGTGCAGAACCTCCGGAAAAGAGGAATTAAAGCACTTGCCATTTACTCCGGTATGTCTCGGCAAGAGATACTTACCGCACTGGAGAATTGCATCTTCGGCAATTATAAATTTCTGTATATATCTCCCGAACGTTTGGACACAGAAATCTTTCGTACCAAACTTCGATCCATGAAGGTTTCTATGGTTACCGTGGACGAAAGTCATTGTATATCCCAATGGGGCTACGACTTCCGTCCGGCTTATCTCAAAATCTCCGAGATAAGAGACCTACTTCCGAACGCCCCTATACTGGCACTGACGGCAACCGCAACACCTGAAGTAGTAGAAGACATACAGGAGAAGCTGAAATTCCGCGAGAAAAATGTATTCCGCATGAGTTTCGAACGGAAAAACCTGGCTTATCTCGTCCACAAGACCGATAATAAGTATGGTGAATTATTACGTATTCTACAAAGAACTCCGGGCAGTTCCATCATTTATGTGCGTAACCGACGGAAGACGAAAGAAGTCACCGAATTTCTGATCAACGAAGGAATCACCGCTGATTTTTATCACGCCGGACTGGATAATGCTGTGAAAGATCTTCGCCAAAAACGATGGCAAAACGGTGAAGTCCGCGTTATGGTATCAACGAATGCGTTTGGCATGGGAATCGACAAACCTGATGTCCGAATCGTATTTCATCTGGATCTTCCTGACTCACTGGAAGCTTATTTCCAAGAAGCCGGACGCGCAGGTAGAGATGGCGATAAAGCCTATGCTATTATACTATATTCCCAGTCCGACCGAACAACATTACAAAAGCGAATTTCTGATACGTTTCCCGTCAAAGAGTATATTATACAGGTCTATGAGCATCTACAATACTATTATCAGATGGCCATGGGCGATGGATTTCAATGTATAAGAGAGTTTAATCTGGAAGAATTTTGCCGCAAGTTCAAACACTTCCCCGTACCTGTGGACAGCGCATTGAGGATATTGACGCAAGCCGGCTATCTGGAATATACGGACGAACAAGATAATGCTTCCCGCATTCTTTTCACACTCCGCCGGGATGAACTATACAAGCTACGGGAGATGGGCTCCGAAACGGAAGCTTTGATACATGCGATCTTACGTTCTTACACAGGGGTATTTACCGACTATGCGTACATCAGCGAAGACTCCATTGCCGTACGCACCGGTTTAACACGGCAACAGATCTACAACATCTTAGTGGCATTAACCAAACGACGTATCGTAGACTACATCCCACGGAAAAAAACGCCTTATATAATATACACGCGCGAACGAATCGAGTTGCATGCTCTCCAGATTCCTACCTCAGCCTATGAAGATCGAAAAGCAAGATATGAGATGCGCATTAAGGCGATGGTAGATTATGTAACAACCGATGGCGCTTGTCGAAGCCGGATGCTATTGCATTACTTTGGAGAGAAAAATGAGCATAACTGCGGACAGTGCGACGTCTGCCTCAGTAACCGGTCGGCGAACAACCTAACGACTAAAATGCTGGAAGAATTAAAGAGCCGGATATTAACTTTATTGGAGCATGGCCCTAAAACTCCAATCGAAATAGCGAACGAACTAGAAACTAATCATGAAATTTTAGCGCAAGCTCTTCAATACTTATCGGAAACAGGAATCATAAAGATCGAAAGCGGAATGATACAAATTCCAAAATAAGTTATTACATTTGCAATGTAAACTCTAAAATTATAAGAAATCATGCCGAACTTCTTTAAATCTTTATTCTCCCGTAAATCGGAAAAGACAGAAGATGAAAAACAGAAAAACGACCAAAAGAATTTTGAGATATTTAAGTATGACGGACTACGCGCACAACGCATGGGACGTATTGATTATGCCGTGAAATGTTTTACTGAAGCACTCGCTATCGAAGAGGATTTTGAAACAATGGGCTACCTCAGCCAAATTTACATCCAATCCGGAGAGGCGGCTAATGCCCGAAATCTGTTAGAACGCATGGCGGAGATGGAATCTCATGTCACTAACACTTTCCTATCACTGGCTAATGTATGCTATATACTCGAAGATTATCCGGCAATGGAAGAAGCTGCTCAGAAAGCTATTGAATTAGAAGAGAGTAACGCAATGGCACATTTCTTTCTGGCTAAAGCTCGTAAGGGTCAGAATGACGAGATTATGACTATTGCTCATCTCACAAAGGCAATCGCGCTGAAAGAAGATTTCATCGAAGCTCGCTTGATACGTGCCGAAGCCCTACTCCACATGAAACAATATTCGGAAGTAATGGAGGATATAGATGCTATATTGGCTCATCATGCTGAAGAAGAGGCCGCACTTCTTCTTCGCGGAAAGGTTAAAGAGGCCAACGATGAAATGAGCGAAGCCGAAGCTGACTACTTACTCGTTACGGAAATCAATCCATTCAATGAGCAGGCCTATTTATACCTAGGACAGCTCTTTATTACTCAAAAGAAGATGGAAGAGGCAATCGGCTTATTCGATGAAGCAATTGAGCTAAACCCCAACTTTGCGGCGGCTTATCATGAGCGTGGCCGTGCCAAATTATTGAATGGGGACAAAGAAGGCTCGGTAGAAGATATGAAGATATCCTTGGAATTGAATCCTAAGGAGGAAGCTGCTTTGAACGGTAGCTACAACAATCTAGGTGGAAAGCCCGAAACACTACCCGGGATATTTTAAGCACACGTTCGGTACCGGTTGTCAAGCGGTACCGAACATCTCTTTCATTATTTTCTCTTTTTGATCAATACATATCCGATGAACAGCAACAACACGCCGGTTAGCCAGAAGGTCCAGACGTTAGCTGTACGCGATTCTGCTTTTAGCACATACTCTCCCGGTAGTAAACGATAGCCATCCACCTTCCAGATTAGCTGATTATCTTCGGTCAACTGCGTATTAGCAGCGATCAATTTTCCCGGCATAGCCAGTTCAAACTTGATTTGGTTAGCAAACAGTTCGACGATACGACCCCTCTTTTCAAACTCTTTATCCATCGCTTCCCCACGCGCTTTGTACATTTCGGTAAAAAAGTCACCACCATATTGTTCGTCCAGCAGTTTGCAGATGTATTCCGGAGAGCAGTCCGGCTTATCTTTTAGAGTTTTATCATGTGCAAAGACTGTCATTTTATCTCTTCGAATCTGCGACAAACGGACCGTGTCCGGCAAGGCATCCAAGAACTGCTCTACAACGCCATAAGCCAATTCAAACTGAGTTTGATAAAGCCATTGCTGGAACTGAGTAGTCAACTGGTTTAATTTCTCGCTCAGTTCAATTCCATTCATATCCACGCAGCCATTCAAATCCCCTTGAAACAACAATCTCTGTTCCTGCTTAGTCAAATATTTATCCATGGAGACAGGGCCTTTTTCTGTGATCTCTCCAAAGCTACATGAGTAGGTATAATACGTATAGAACCAACGGAAATGCTTTTCAAGTTTCTCTTGAGGTGCAACCAATGAACGCATCCATTCTTCTTTGGGAGTAAAGAAAAGCATATCCTCTGTCCCTTTCAACGACCGACTTACTTTCACATTTACTTTCTGCTTTTCGCCAAACGAATCAAAAAGTTCGAAAGAGTCCAAGCACGTAACCTGCCAATTAGCATCTAACAAGAATAAGAAAGGAGTCGTTGAACGATCACCCGCCCGAAAAGCCGAATCGGCAAACGCATATACAGAACGTTCTACTGTTCCATCCCGATGTACCCGAGTCGTCATCCTAAAATGACTGGTACAAGCTGTGAATGACAGCAATAAGACCAGAACGATTATTTTACTTCCACTTTTCATAAGTTCTATTTTATTAGGTTAGTATGAGTTATTTGAGAAAACTTATAGATAAAAATCTTTTTTCGAGACTCCTCTTCCCGACGTTCTTTCCACACAGCAGACAAACGCTGGCTCTTTTCGATGACACCCATCTCCGGCGTCCATACAATCGTCTCTTCCGGTTCTTTTGGTTCCAAAAGAAAACTTGTTGACTGCAAGGCTATTCCAGCCTGATCCCTGTCGAACGTGATAGGATAAACATACGTTTCATAAACAAAGAGCGTAAATAGCAAACTCGCTGCCACTGACAAACTCCAGTTTATCAATTTGGATATTTTCTTCTTCCTCCGCGACGTATTATCTATTCCTTCAAAGATCAGTTCAACCATCTTTTCAGGTTCTCTTAAGACCGGTGAGGCTAACCTCATTTCTTGTAACCATTGCTCATATTGTTCTTCTTCACTTTTCATAAGCCCGCATTTATTTGATTAATTTTACTTCTGATAATCTTTCGTGCATGATACAGATTCTGTTTGATTTCCACGCCGGTCATCCCCGTAATCAGTATGACTTCCGAGACCTCCAACTCTTCCACATCACGCAAGGTAAATACGATCTTTTGTTTCGGACTAAGTTCTTCGGTAAAACGCAAAATCAATTCTTTCAATTCTCTATTAATCATACGCTCTTCTATGTCTCGCGGCTTGCGACATTACATGTTTTGGCATCCTCAACTGCATAATTAAAAGGTGAACGCTGCAAAGCCCGCAAACGATCATAACACATGTTACAAGTGACTCTATAGAGCCAAGTAGAAAATCGATAGGTGGAATCGTATTTATCCAATGATAGCCAGATTTTAATAAACACCTCCTGAGTCATATCCCGAGCTTCCTCATCCTGACAGAGCAGCCGAAAGGCAAGTCTGAATACACGCTCCTGAAACTCTAAAATCAATTGAGCAAAAGCTTTCCTATCATCAGCTTTGCTTCGTTCAATAAGATTCCCGATTTGTTCTTGAGTTATCATTTCATCACCTGTTTATATATAATACGTCCAAATGCACTTCAAGTCGAATGATTTCGGCAAAAAAAGAAAAAAATATCATTTATTGTTTGAATATAACAGAAATTTATTACTTTTGCCCCTGAATTAGAAACAAAAGAGAAAAAAACAACGATTCGGATGAAATCATTTACTTATGCATATTACTTCTTTTTTTACTTTTACTTTAGCAGCAAAGTAGAGCGGGAGTTTGTATGTGTCTAGTGACAATGATGCTTAAGAACTAAATAAAGAGTTAATCATATAAATCCCGCTCCAACAATGGATGCGGGATTTTTTTATACCATACATCAAAACAATGAGAAAAATAGCAATTCAAGGAACACTCGGCTCATACCACGATATAGCCGCACACAAGTACTTCGAGGGAGAAGAAATAGAGTTAATCTGCTGCACTAACTTCGAAGACGTGTTTACAGCCGTACGTCGTGACAGCCAGGTTATCGGAATGCTGGCCATTGAAAACACCATTGCGGGAAGCTTGTTGTACAACAACGAGTTGTTACGCCAAAGTGGTGCGCAGATTATCGGAGAATATAAGTTGCGCATTTCTCATAGTTTTGTATGCTTGCCCGACGAGGACTGGGCCGACTTGGTCGAAGTTAACTCTCACCCCATCGCACTCATGCAATGCCGGGAGTTCCTCAATCAACACCCCCAGCTGAAAGTTGTGGAAGGCGAAGATACTGCACGCAGTGCGGAGATCATTCAAAAAGAGAATCTGAAAGGTCATGCCGCTATCTGCTCCAGAGCTGCCGCCGAACGCTATGGTATGAAAGTGTTGCAGGAAGGAATTGAGACTAATAAACACAACTTCACCCGTTTTTTAATTGCAGCTGATCCTTGGCAGGCGGACGAGCTTCGTCAACACCATGCCAACACGCTCAATAAATCGAGTATGGTATTTACGCTTCCCCACTCGGAAGGAAGTCTTTCGCAAGTCCTGTCCATTCTTTCTTTTTACAATATCAATCTGACTAAAATACAATCTCTTCCGATCATCGGACGGGAATGGGAATATCAATTTTATGTAGATGTAGTATTCAACGATTATCTGAGATACAAACAGTCGATTACGGCCATAACTCCATTAACCAAAGAACTTAAAATTTTAGGCGAATATGCAGAAGGAAAATCAAGTATATAAAATAGCCCCGGCCGACAGACTGGCTAGTGTGAGCGAATACTACTTCTCGAAGAAACTAAAAGAGGTAGCTCAGATGAATGCTGAAGGCAAAGATGTGATCAGCTTGGGAATAGGCAGTCCCGATATGCCTCCTTCGGAGAAGACAATCGAAACATTGTGCCATAACGCCCAAGATCCGAACGGTCACGGCTATCAACCTTATGTAGGAATACCCGAGTTGCGAAAGAGCTTTGCCAATTGGTACCAACAGTGGTACGGAGTGGAGCTAAATCCGAATACGGAAATTCAACCATTAATTGGTTCTAAAGAAGGGATTCTGCATGTTACACTGGCGTTTGTCAATCCGGGCGAACAGGTACTCGTACCCAATCCGGGATATCCGACTTATACCTCACTCAGCAAAATCCTTGGAGCAGAGGTAATCAACTACGACTTGAAAGAGGAAGAAGGATGGATGCCTGACTTTGATGCATTGGAACAGATGGACCTCAGCCGCGTAAAACTGATGTGGACCAACTATCCCAATATGCCGACAGGTGCCAATGCAACTCCGGAACTGTACGAACGTTTGGTTGATTTCGCCCGCCGCCATCAATTGGTGATCGTGAACGACAACCCATACAGCTTTATTCTGAACGATCATCCGATCAGTATTTTAAGCGTGCCGGGAGCTAAAGAATGTTGCATCGAATTCAATTCAATGAGCAAAAGTCATAATATGCCAGGGTGGCGCATCGGTATGCTCGCCTCGAATCCGGAGTTTATACAATGGATTTTGAAAGTAAAAAGCAATATCGATAGCGGAATGTTCCGGGCCATGCAATTGGCTGCCGCTACCGCACTGGAAGCCGAAGCGGACTGGTACGAAAGTAATAACAAAAACTATCGCAACCGCCGTAATCTGGCTGGAGAAATCATGAAAGCCTTGGGATGTACCTATGACGAAAAGCAAGTAGGCATGTTTCTCTGGGGTAAGATTCCGGCTTCGTGCAAAGATGTGGAAGAATTGACCGAGAAAGTTCTCCACGAGGCAAGGGTGTTTATCACTCCGGGATTTATCTTCGGAAGCAATGGAGCCCGGTACATCCGCATCTCCTTATGCTGTAAAGACAGTAAATTGGCGGAAGCACTGAAACGCATCCAAATCCTGAATAATTAAATGTATAATAACAGAAAACTATAAATATAATGGAACTCGAATCAATTTTATTACCGGGCATTGAAGCTAAACGCCCTATCGTTATTGCCGGCCCTTGTAGTGCGGAAAGTGAAGAACAGGTTATGGAAACGGCCAAACAACTGGCTGACAAAGGACAAAAGATTTTCCGTGCCGGTATCTGGAAGCCGCGTACCAAACCGGGAGGCTTTGAAGGCGTTGGAGTTGAAGGCCTCGGATGGCTAAAGAACGTCAAAAAGGAAACAGGCATGTATGTTTCTACCGAGGTAGCTACCGCCAAGCATGTTTACGAATGTTTGAAAGCAGGCATCGATATCCTATGGGTAGGCGCTCGTACAACAGCCAATCCGTTTGCCGTACAAGAGATTGCCGATGCCTTGAAAGGAGTTGATATTCCGGTTTTAGTAAAGAACCCGGTTAATCCGGATCTGGAACTCTGGGTCGGTGCTTTGGAACGTATCAATAATGCTGGTTTGAAACGCCTGGGTGCTATACACCGCGGATTCAGCAGCTACGACAAGAAGATCTACCGCAACCTTCCCCAATGGCATATTCCAATCGAACTTCGTCGCCGTCTTCCGAACCTACCTATCTTCTGTGACCCGAGTCACATTGGTGGTAAACGTGAACTGATCGCTCCGCTTTGTCAGCAGGCTATGGACTTAAACTTCGACGGACTAATTGTAGAAAGCCATTGCAATCCGGATTGCGCATGGAGTGACGCCTCTCAACAAGTAACCCCGGATGTACTCGACTATATCCTCAACTTGCTGGTTATCCGTACAGAGACTCAGTCAACCGAGAGCTTGAGTCAGCTGCGCAAACAAATTGACGAATGCGACGACAACATCATTCAGGAACTTGCCAAAAGAATGCGCATCGCCCGTGAGATAGGAACTTATAAAAAAGAGCATAATATCACCATACTCCAAACCGGACGTTACAATGAAATTCTGGAGAAACGTGGTGCACAAGGTGAACAATGTAGCATGGATGCCGAATTTATGAAAAAGATATTCGAAGCGATCCACGAGGAATCCGTTCGCCAACAATTGGAAATTATTAATAAATAAAAAGACAGGTCCTTCCCCTTCCTCTCACAAAGAGAAGGTTGGGGAGAGACCCGTAAACAACATTATGAGAATACTTATCCTCGGAGCCGGCAAAATGGGCTCTTTCTTCACTGATATTCTAAGCTTCCAGCATGAGACAGCTGTGTTTGATGTTAACCCGCATCAACTGCGCTTTGTGTACAACACGTACCGTTTCACAACTCTGGAGGAAATCAAGGAATTTGAACCGGAACTCGTCATCAATGCCGCAACTGTAAAGTACACGCTGGACGCATTCCGCAAAGTACTTCCCGTACTCCCCAAGGACTGTATCATCAGCGATATAGCTTCCGTTAAAACGGGATTAAAGAAATTCTACGAAGAAAGCGGCTTCCGGTATGTATCTACCCATCCCATGTTCGGACCGACATTTGCCAGCCTCAATAATTTGGGGAGTGAAAACGCTATTATTATTAGTGAGAGCGATCATATGGGAAAGATTTTCTTTAAAGACTTATACCAGACTCTCCGCCTGAATATTTTCGAATACACATTCGACGAACATGATGAGACAGTAGCTTACTCACTCTCTATCCCGTTTGTATCTACCTTCGTATTTGCCGCCATAATGAAACACCAGGAAGCACCGGGTACTACATTCAAGAAGCATATGGCTATCGCTAAGGGATTGTTGAGCGAAGATGATTACTTGCTTCAGGAGATTCTGTTCAATCCACGCACCCCGTCGCAAGTAGCCAACATACGAACTGAGTTGAAACGGTTACTTGAAATCATTGAAAGCAAAGATGCGGCAGGAATGAAGGCTTACCTGACTAAAATCCGGGAAAAGATCAAATAACAATTTCTCTCTTACAGAAAAGCTTAATTCAGCATAAGCAGACTCCTCTTTTGCATTCGCTTGTTCTGAATAAAAGTAAGAAATACCCTCTCCCCTGCAAACAACTTTTTTTGCAGGGGATTTTTTTATGTGTACCTTTGTGTTGCTAAAAAAAGAGGAAAATTAGAATGATTGATCAAGCCACCATTGACCGTATATTGGATGCTGCACAAATTGTAGATGTAGTATCAGAATTCGTCACACTTCGTAAGCGGGGTGTGAACTTTGTCGGCTTGTGTCCGTTCCATAACGAGAAAACGCCCTCTTTCAGTGTCTCTCCGGCCAAAGGATTATGCAAGTGTTTCAGTTGTGGAAAAGGTGGAAATGTAGTTCACTTCATCATGGAACATGAACAGATGTCCTATTATGAAGCACTGAAGTACCTGGCCAAAAAGTATAATATTGAAATAAAGGAGCGGGAGCTTACCAACGAGGAGAGACAGGCACAATCTACGCGCGAAAGTATGTTTATCGTTAATAACTTCGCCCGTGACTACTTTCAGAATATTCTAAAGAACCATGTTGACGGACGTAGCATCGGTATGGCCTATTTACGCCAAAGAGGATTCCGTGACGATATTATCGAAAAGTTTCAAGTAGGCTATTGTACCGATAGTCATGATTCTTTGGCTCAGGAAGCCCTACGATTAGGGTATAAAAAAGAGTTCCTTGTTAAAACCGGTGTTTGCTACGAAACGGACGATCATCGTCTTCGGGACCGTTTCTGGGGACGTATCATTTTCCCCGTGCACACGCTTTCCGGCAAGGTTGTTGCCTTCGGAGGCCGTGTACTCAGTACGCAGACTAAAGGCATAAAGGTGAAGTACGTCAACTCACCGGAATCCGAGATCTATCACAAGAGCAGTGAGTTATATGGAATCTTTTTTGCCAAGCAAGCGATTGTTAAACAAGACCGCTGCTTCCTGGTAGAAGGATATACCGATGTTATCTCCATGCATCAAGCAGGGGTTGAGAATGTAGTATCCTCTTCGGGAACCGCTCTTACTCCCGGACAAATACGACTTATTCATCGTTTTACGAACAACATAACCGTACTCTATGACGGTGACGTAGCGGGAATCAAAGCCTCTCTCCGTGGTATCGATATGCTATTGGAGGAGGGAATGAATATCAAAGTCTGCCTACTCCCCGATGGAGAAGACCCTGACTCTTTCGCCCGCAAACATAATTCGGAAGGGTTCCAGAACTTTATCCGCGACCATGAATCCGACTTCATTCGTTTCAAGACCAATCTCTTGATGGAGGATGCCGGAAAAGACCCGATCAAGCGTGCGGAATTGATCAGCGACATTGTACGAAGCATCTCCGTTATTCCGGAAGCAATTGTACGTGATGTGTATATTAAGGAGTGTAGTCAACAACTTCGTATCGAAGAAAAGTTATTAGTAGCTGAAGTTGCCAAATTGCGAGAAGCACAAGCAGCCAAAGCTAACAGACCGATGCTAAACCCTTCTCCTACCAATGAACCGGGACAGCCCGCCTCTCCTAATACTGCATCCGAAGGAGGAACTCCTCCCCCTTACGACGCTCCGATGCCGGAAGAGGTTTATGAGTCTTTCATCCCGCAAGAGGGGAAAGAGGGACAAGAATTCTATAAATTCGAGCGGCTTATTCTCCAAACAGTCATACGCTATGGAGAACGAATCATGTGTAATGTGAAAGATGAGGAAGGAAATGAAGTTCCGGTGAGAGTACTTGAATATGTAATCAGCGATCTGAAAGGCGACGAACTGTCCTTTCACAATCCACAACATCGCCAAATCCTCTCGGAGGCTGCCGCGCATCTGTATGATAATGGTTTCAAGGCCGAGCGATATTTTCTATCACACCCCGATCCCACTATCAGCAAACTATGTGTGGATTTGATTAACGTACGATATCAGCTCAGCAAATATCATTCAAAGACGCAGAAGATTGTAACCGACGAAGAACGTCTGTACGAATTGGTTCCCATGTTGATGGTCAACTTCAAATATGCCATTGTTACAGAGGAACTCAAGCATTTACTTTATGCACTGCAAGACCCGGCTCTAGCCAACAATAATGAGAAATGTGATTCGTTAATGAAGCGATATAATAGTTTGCGGGAGGTACAAAGTTTAATGGCTAAACGTTTGGGTGACCGCGTTGTTCTGCGATAGTCACCCGTAACCACCCCTCCTGATTCAGAATCGAACGATCTTTTATAGAGTTCCGTGCTGGATCAGGTTCATAAATTCCTCACGTGTCTTGGCCTGATTGAATGCTCCTGTAAAATCAGAAGTCGTAGTAATGGAGTTTTGTTTTTCTACTCCACGCATCTGCATACACATATGCTTGGCTTCTATAACCACCATTACCCCTAACGGATTAAGTGTCTGCTGAATACATTCTTTGATCTGCAAGGTCATTCGCTCCTGCACTTGCAAGCGATGAGAGAAGATGTCGACTACCCGAGCGATTTTACTCAATCCGGTAATATAGCCATTGGGAATATAAGCTACATGCGCTTTGCCGTAGAATGGCAACATATGATGTTCACAAAGAGAAAAGAAATCGATATCCTTCACAATAACCATTTGGCTGTACTCTTCCTTGAATTTAGCGGAAAGCAATACTTCGTGGGGATTCATGTGATAGCCTTTTGTCAAACTCAACATGGCTTTAGCGACCCGTTCCGGAGTTTTCAACAAGCCTTCGCGTTCCACATCCTCACCAAGCAATCCAATAATACTACGATAGTGACTTTTCAACTCCTCTAAGTTGGGAGATATAATTTCTTCTTTTTCTAGCATGACAAATTTATAAAGGAATATTGATCTGGTCCTTCACGATAGAGACCTCCTTAAATACACCGGTAGCTTTCAATTTGCGCATCATTGAATCAGCTTCCTCAATACTGCGAAAATCACCTACACGGCAAAGCCAACGAGGTGGGTTAAACGAAGTATAGATCGATAACTCCGGAAAGAAACCCTTGATACGTGACGCAGTCTGGTAAGCCTCTGATTTTGCTTCCCGGGTATTATTACCGGCATAAGCTTGTATTCTGAACCCTGAAGTTTTAATTACTTTCTGTTCACCGGCCACCGTGCGCTCAGTACCTATTAAAGCTTCGACACCGGGTTCCTGGTGAATGGTCACCTTTCCTTGTCCCGGCACATTACGTTCCAGACTCTTAACGATATTCTGTGCCTGCACAGTGATACCAGCAAAGGCAAACAGGACCAAAAGTAAACTTAACTTTTTCATTCAATTTTTATTTAGGGATAAGCACGGATAGGGATTCTATGGATTCCCCATCCGTGCTTAAAATAGTCAATTATGCGTTGAACGCATCGATAATACCTTTGAAGTCTGCAACCGCCAAAGCAGCACCACCGATCAATCCGCCGTCAACATCCGGATTAGCGAACAGTTCTTTTGCGTTAGAGGGTTTACAGCTACCACCATATAGAATAGATGTGTTATCTGCGATCTCTTGACCGAATTTACCAGCTACCAATGAGCGGATGAAAGCGTGTATTTCTTGTGCTTGTTCAGGACTTGCTGTTTTACCAGTACCAATAGCCCAAACAGGTTCATAAGCCAATACGATTTTAGAGAAGTCTTCAGCTGACAAAGAGAATACAGATTCCATTTGTGTAGCAACTACTTCATTTTGCTTATTAGCTTCGCGTTCTTCCAATACTTCACCAATACAGAAGATCGGAGTCAATCCGTTTGCCAAAGCCAATTTTACTTTCTCTCTCAAGATTTCAACAGTCTCACCGTAGTAAGCACGACGTTCTGAGTGACCCAGAATTACATATTTAGCACCTGTAGAAGCAACCATAGAAGCTGACACTTCACCGGTATAAGCACCTGATACTTTATCAGCACAGTTTTCCGCACCTACGCCAATCTTAGCAGCATCTACTAAAGGAGTAACAGAAGCCAGATGAATAAACGGAGTACAGATGACAACATCACAGTTTGGTTTCTCAGCAGCCAAAGCTTGATTTAATTCTTTAGCCAGTGCAATACCCTCCTGAAGGGTTGTGTTCATCTTCCAGTTTCCTGCAACAATGTTTTTTCTCATTTTGTTCTTTTTTTATTTTAAAGGGTTAATAAAATTACATCCTCTTAATCTTCTTTTTCTTCCTCTCGCGGTCCGGAGTCACCTAGTTTCTTCAGCCCCGCCTTTCTCCTATCCGAACGCCGAACAATCAACACATCGACACTTAGCACCAGAAGAAGGGGAACAATAAACCACAAGAACACATAGCCAATGGTACGTGCATCACTTACCGGTTTTTGCTTTCCTAGATCCAGTTTGTCCAGCTTATCGGTCAACACATACTCATCAGGTATATTCTCATCACTCCACTTATTCAGTATCGTACCATTCTTAATCAGCATCAATCCCGGATTCGAGCGAACCATAGTCTTCAATGCTATATCGTCCATCTGGCAAAATGGATATTCCGCTCCAGTTTTATCTTTCCACAGTTCGATTTGCTCCTCCGGTGAAGAAGTAAGACAATAAAACTTATACTTATGTTCTACTGAGTAGTCATAAATTTCATTAATCAAATCAATATTACTATCATCAGCCTCTTCAATGCGATGAGCAACCAATAGAAATGTGTAACCAACATCTGTCAGCACATCCTCGGTCAGGTCTTCACCGGTTGTCACACTTATCATCGAAAAGTCGTGAATGGGTGGTTCGTATCCTTTTTCCTTTAAGCTTGTTTTCGTATCAATAAACGTCCATGTGCTGTCCGGGTAGTTCTCAAGTGTAAACTCCTGCTTCTGCCCGTTCTTCTCAAGTATAAAGATACTTTCGTACACACTTGGTTTGGCACCTTCGGGAATCGTCATGCCCTTTAGTATATTCTGTCCAATCTTATAAGGACGAAAATCTAAAAGAGGCAAACTATAATAACAGTAGAACGCCAAAGCAAACACATACAAGAATGTGTACAGAGATACCACCCATTGCATCTTCTCGGTTATAAACCGACACAGAAGCGCTTTTCTCCGAAACACCAGAATCGCTGCTGCCAGTAAGATTACATTTTTGCCAAAGGTTTCCCAATTGGTCAATACCCAGCATCGCCAAAGCATCCGCAATCGGAAACCGGATCGAATAATGCCAGATATAAGGTGAGTGGTGTCATTACGGCCATTAACAGCAATGCGAATAAAGACGAAAGTTGCTTTTTGACACCGAAGAATAAGAAGATACCGATCGAGAATTCAATAGCTGACAATACGATACCTCCCAGCAAAGGGAAAAAAGAGGGGAACCAAGATATCATACCAAAAGCGGTCAGATAGTCTTGTATTTTATACTGCGACCCTAACGGATCGATAGCTTTTACAAAACCGGAAAAGATAAATGCCGCCGCCAAAAGAAAGCGGCAAGCATTCACTAATATCTTTTGAATAATATGTAGATTCTTATCCTTCAAACTCTAGCTTTATCAATCCGAATACAGAATAATTGATCATATCCATATAGTTGGCATCAATCCCCTCAGACACTAAGGTATCACCTGCCAGACTTTCAATCTGCTTGGTGCGATAGATCTTCATCAAGATCAAATCGGTGTAAGAACTGATACGCATGCTACGCCATGCTTCATCATAATCATGATTTTTAGCGATCATCAAGTCTAAAGCTTCTTTCGCATATTTATCATACAGCGCCAAAGCTTCTTCATTGGTAAGATCGGCAGATTCCGCATATCCTAACTCCAATTGGATTAGCCCTACAATGCCATAATTAACGATGGCGATAAACTCGGAACGAATTCCCTCATCAACCATAGTTACTCCTTTGGTTTCGATGCTACGAATCCGGTTGGCTTTGATAAAGATCTGATCGGTTACAGAAGCCGGACGCAAGATACGCCATGCAGGACCATAATCGTGCAGCTTTTTTGAAAAGAGATCACGGCATAAACCGATAACATGCTCAAATTGTTGATTGGTATCTTTCATTTTCTTGCAAATTGTGCACAAAGGTAACAATAATTAAGAGAAAAGAGAAAGAGGGCACTCTAAATTATATTAAAGTGCCCTCTTTGATAAATATTGTTTTTTCGCTTATGAACAGCGTAATACTTGACCAATACGTAAGGTTGTAGTTGGCTTAATACGGTTCAATTTGCACAGCGTACTAACTGATACGCCACGTATTTTGGCAATACGGGATAAAGTATCTCCGTTCTTAACCTTGTGGTAGCGAATTGCAGCACTTTCGGCTACATTCGAATCATGAGAGCCTGCGCGGTTGCGCTCTACGCCTCTTGTTTTACGGAATGTATACGTATCGGCTACGATATCTTGTTTCGGGAAGTCGAACATATAAGCCGGGTTGATCGCAATTCCTAAGAAACGTGTTTCAAAGTGCAAGTGCGAACCGGTAGAACGACCGGTATTACCACCCAGACCTATAATTTCTCCCGCTTTAACCAATTGATTTTCTTCTACTATTTGTTTGGACAAGTGACCATAAACAGTTTCCAGACCATTGTCATGACGAATAACGATATACTTACCGTATCCTCTACGTTCATATTTCACGATCCGGACTTTACCGTCAAATGCAGCAACGATGGTATCACCAATGTTGACCTTGATGTCCAATCCATTATGCATTCTTCTCCAACGTGGGCCGAAAGGGGACGTAATACGTGTGTTTGGAGTCGGCATATGGAAACCGGTCAAATCAATTGCATAACTTTCAGGAACAATTGCATCTTTCCCGTAAGCATGTACATACTGATTATTCCAGTTTGGATAAAGCTTAAAGCCGGATACTCTGCCTGTTCTGCGCGAATTTGCTTCTGCAGGGCAAGAGAATCTACCGTTTTTAACTTTTTGTCTATTGGTGCCTGTCGGGCAATTAAGTCCTGTGAGAAGGAACTTAAACTAATCATAGTAGCTACGGCTACAAGTCCTGTTTTAATAATACAATTGAAATTCATTCGTTTCGTCAATTCATTATTAATATTCGTCGGTTGCATACAAGTAATCAAATGCCACTTGCTTGTAGGCGAACATTTCTTCTGGTTTAAAAAATCTCGTTAATTCTACAGCTGCATTCTCGGGTGAATCGGATGTATGAATAATGTTCTCTTGAACACTCATACTATAATCTCCTCGAATTGTTCCCGGTGCAGCCAAGCGCCCGTTGGTAGGTCCCGCCAATGTACGGACTGTTTGTACAGCATCTACACCTTCAATACAGCAAGCAATAACCGGTGCTGCCATCATGGAATCTTTCACCCGTTGAAAGAAAGGCTTGTTGATAAGGTGTGCATAGTGTTCATCTAATAAGTGGTCTGTCAATTGCATCATTTTCATTCCGGCCAACCGGAGCCCTTTACGCTCAAAGCGATGAGTGACCTCACCGACTAATCCTCGTTGTAGAGCAGATGGTTTTAAAATGACCAGAGTTCTTTCAATCATAAAGGCAAATTTCAACTAGTTAAACTACACTTTTACTAAAAAATTCTCCCAAAGATAGTGTTTTTCAATCAAACACCAAATCTTTCATTAACTATTTTTCAGACCATTAGCTGATTATCAAGGATAAAATACCGCCCCAAAGCACTCTGAATAAAGGATATATAGCCAAACATGTTTTGCAACACATCTTTGTAAAAAAAACGTATGTTTAACCGTTTTTTAGCTTATAGCAGCCCAGTTAACATTCGTTTTTCGCAAAGATTTCAGCTGTTTCCACAAAATCTCGTTCTCCGGGCTCTGTGCAGCGGGATCATGTTCTACAATCTTTTCGGCAATCGCCCGGACGTATTGCAAAAGTTGCCCGTCACGGGTTATATCGGCTATCTTCAAATCAAAAGCAATGCCGCTTTGCTGCGTTCCTTCCAGATCACCGGGGCCACGTAGTTTAAGATCCGCTTCCGCTATTTCGAATCCATCGTTGGTGCGCACCATTATTTCGAGCCGCTTGCGGGTCTCGTCAGTCAGTTTATAATTCGTGACTAGGATGCAATACGACTGATCCGCCCCACGCCCAACACGCCCACGCAACTGATGCAGTTGCGAAAGTCCGAAGCGTTCGGCATTCTCGATAATCATCACGGAAGCATTGGGGACGTTCACCCCTACTTCAATTACGGTAGTGGCAACCATGATCTGGGCATCTCCGGAAACGAAGAGCTGCATCTGGGCATCCTTTTCAGCTGCCTTCATTTTTCCGTGCACCTTAACAACCTTACATTCCGGAAATTCCTCACAGGTATGCTGATAGCCCTCTTCTAAGTTCTTTAGGTCTATCTTTTCGCTCTCTTTTATTAAGGGGTATACAATATATACCTGCCTACCCTCTTTTAGTTGCTTGTGTACCGAACGATAGAGGCTCTCCCGCCGGTTATCGAACTGATGGATCGTTTCAATCGGTTTGCGTCCGGGAGGAAGTTCATCGATAACCGAGACATCCAAATCGCCGTATAAGGTCATGGCCAATGTACGGGGAATGGGAGTAGCAGTCATGACAAGCATATGGGGAGGTTGCGCGTTCTTGACCCACAGTCGGGCACGTTGGGCAACTCCAAACCGGTGCTGTTCATCAATCACCACGAATCCCAATGAAGAGAAGGTAACTGTATCTTCTATCACCGCATGGGTACCTATCAAGATATCCACATCACCGGCTAACAATCCCGCCAAAATAGCTTCGCGTTTTTTCCCTTTGATGGAACCGGTTAGCAGTTCAACCCGGATATCCATGCCCCAGAGAAGTTCTTTGATCGTTTCTAAATGCTGGTTAGCCAATATTTCGGTGGGAGCCATCATACACGCCTGGTAGCCATTATCTAAGGCGATCAACATACTCATGAGGGCAACCAGTGTTTTACCACTTCCTACGTCGCCCTGCAACAAACGGTTCATCTGCCTACACTGCCAACGTCATTGCGTATCTCTTTCAACACTCGTTTCTGAGCGCCTGTCAATTCAAAAGGTAGGTTGCGGGAGTAGAAATTATTGAACACGTCTCCTACTTTCTCAAAAATATATCCTCGATATCGGCGTTGACGATCTTTGGCATATCGCAAAATATTGAGTTGGAGATAGAAAAGTTCTTCGAATTTCAAACGGTATTGGGCTCGCCGCAGAATGTCAGGATTGGCGGGGAAGTGAATGTTGCGCAATGCTTCCGTGAGTGGCATCAAATGATGTTCGGACAAGACTTTAGGCGAAAGAGTTTCGGGCAGGGGATCTTGAATTTGCTCAACAACCGACGCCATCATTTTCTCAATAGCATGCGAATTGAGAAGCTGCGCTTCATCTTCTCCGTCGTATTATAATAGGGTTGCAAACCCATCGAAGAGAGTTTAAGGTCGGCCGGGGAATCAATATCGGGGTGGGCTACGTTGATACGCCCATTGAAAACGGAGGGCTTGCCAAAGATGACATATTCTTCATGCAATTTATATTTCCCCAGAATGTATTTTACACCCTGAAACCAGATCAAATCAATAACTCCGCTCCCATCGGTGAAATGGGCTATCAACCTGCGTTGTCGTCCTTCGCCAATGGTTTCAAAACCGATAATGGTTCCTTTCAGCTGGATATACGGCATGTTTCCATCTATTTCACGAATGGAATAGATGTGGCTCCGGTCTACATATTTGTACGGGAAATAATAGATGAGATCATGTAGTGAGAATATTTCCAGTTCTTTATTCAGTACAGACGCCTTTTGAGGGCCTACACCGGAGATATATTTTATGTCACGTGTCTTTAAATCGAACATTCAAGTAAGGCTTCGCCTATTTTCAAATCAAACGGAGTGGTAATCTTTATATTTTCACGATTGCCTTCTGTCAAATAGACCGAAGTCCCCCAGGCTTCTACTACAGAAGCATCGTCTGTAAAAAGGGATGTATAGGGTTGCGAATAGGCTTGTTTCAGCAATTCGGCATCAAATACCTGAGGTGTTTGCACGAGCTTGTATGCGTTGCGGTCGACAGTCCGGCTTCCTGCTGTGGTGACTTCACGCACGGTTTCGACAACATCCACCACGGGAATAACCGCATGATGTATAGCCGCTAACTCATAACATCTGCGGATGACCGACGAAGATACAAAGGGGCGTACGCCATCATGCACACCGACCAAACCGGGAGTGGTGACCAAAGCCAATCCATTCTGTACGGAATGAAACCGTGTATCTCCACCATCTGCCAATTCATGCTCAATGTGAAAATGATGTTCTTCACAGAGTTGAGTCCAAAAGCCTTGCTGTTCGGAGGGGAGAACCAGAATCAATTTCAACGAACTGTCGTAGGCACGAAATGCTTCGAGGGTACGCATCAACACAGGCTTGCCTCCGATGGGAAGAAATTGTTTCGGGAGATCGGCTCCCATACGCAGCCCTTTGCCACCGGCTACAATTAGAGCATAATGCACCATTGCCTAGAGTTTAACGCACATGGCTTCCGCCAACTCGTCTGCTTTCTCTTTGCCAACCAGCATTTCTACGGCCAAAAGAGCAAATTCCAACGAGGCGCCCGGTCCTTTACCCGTTACAATATTTCCGTCGCGCACGGCTTGTGCATCCACAAGTTCAGCTCCTTCGAGGTATTGTTCAAAACCCGGGTAACAGGTTGCTTTTTTCCCTTTGAGGATTCCAAGTTTACCGAGTACCATGGGAGCAGCACAAATAGCTGCGATGGGTTTCTGCTTCGCTGCAAAATCTAAAAGTAATCTACGAAGCCCTTCGTGTTTGTCCAATGTGCCAGCACCGGGCATTCCTCCGGGGAGCAGCAACAGTCCGGCATCAAAGAAGTCGCAATTCTCGTAATTCACATCACAGAGCAAAGATACATCGTGTGCACCTACTACAATTTCATCCGGGGTAACCGATACAATTTGTACCTTCAACCCGGCACGTCGCAACGTGTCAACAGCTGTCAAAGCTTCGATTTCTTCAAAACCATCCGCCAAAAAAGTATACACAGTTCCCATAATCTTTTATTATAAATTGATATTATTATCTTAATTTGAAATAGTAAGTTATTGTACCGGTTTGGTTGTTTACACCATCCACGGTATTAAACAAGGCTCGCTTCGCAGCATCTTCTGCCGCCTTTCGCAAAGCGGAATTGACCGTATTGGTCTGCGGATTGATGCTGGTGGCAATTACTCCACCGTTTGGATTGACGGTTATGTTGACCACCACTCGCCCTTCTTCCTGCACATTATAGGCAGGCCGCGGTAAGCTCCCGGTACCTAAAGAACGCCCACCAAGATTAAATGTTCCGTAACCTCCTACTCCGGATTTCAGTCCGGTAGATGAATTTCCATCTTTGCTACCTTCCACACCTGTTCCGGATTCGGACGTACCTCTGTTTCCACCTAGTTGAGTTCCCTTTCCGAACGAATTGGCTACTCTTTTGGTAGTAGCTTCAGCAGCTTCTTTCCGCTCACGTTCGGCTCGCTCTTCGGCTAACTTACGCGTTTCGGCTAGCTTTTCAGCTTCGGTTTTTTCGGTCTTTTTTATATTCTCTTTGGGCTTTTCTACCTCTTTGGGCTTCAATACGACAGTTTCCTCCTCGGTCTGCGTGATCATATCTTGTTCAGTTGGCTCTTCGGGGATCGACTCAACCTCCGGTTCTTCAGCCAAAATGTCTACATCGACCAAAGAGGGGTCATCGAAACCGCTTGCTTGGTCCACATTGCCTAACATAACAGGCACACCGCCCGCACTATCATCAGGTAGCCGAGCCGCAAAACTTACCAGAATCAAAAGAGCAAACAGAGCCACATGCACTAACAATGCACCCAGCACTCCAATATATTCACCCTTCTTTCTGTTGTCCATACTAATTTATTTACGCGTTTCGGGCGGACGTGTAGCCAGCACCATTTTAAAATGATTCTCGTTCGCGATATTCAGAATTCTGACTATTTCACGATAGGGTACCGACTCATCAGCATAAAGCGCAACATACATTTCCGGTTCTTTGGTTGCACAGTTTTGCAAGAAGGGTGTTAGCTCTTCCAAAGCCAACATCTGCTCTTTCTCGTTACCAAAAGCGGCATAGTAGTTCAAGTCTTTATCGATAACCACGCGAGTCAACGGTTTAGCCGAAGTTTGTTGTTTTCCCTGTGGAAGCAATACCTTGATGGCATTGGGTGACACAGCGGTGGAGGTTATCATAAAGAATATCAGCAGCAGAAATATGACGTCGGTCATCGAAGCCATACTAAAATCCGGTGATACTTTTGCTCTTCTTTTTAATGCCATATCTTTTTATTTCTGAGCGGGTTCGTTTAGTAAATCCATAAATTCCATGGTCCGGGATTCCATTTTGTTCACCACTCTGTCCACCAGCATAACCAAGTAGTTATAAGCAAACATGGCGATGATACCTACAATCAGACCTCCCACGGTGGTGATCATGCTTCATAAATACCACCGGAAAGCAATGTTATATCGATATTGCCACTTCCGGCATTAGCCATTTCGTAGAATGCGCGCACCATACCTGTCACTGTTCCAAGAAAACCGAGCATCGGTGCACCTCCGGAGATGGTTGCCATGACGATCAGGCCTTTTTCGAGTCGGGCTACTTCAATGTTACCCACGTTCTCGATAGCTGCCTGTACATCGTTGATCGGCCTTCCTAACCGACTGATGCCTTTTTCAACCATGCGCGCAGCAGGTGTGTTGACTGTACGGCAATAATTCAATGCGGCCTTTATTTCACCCGTATGGATATAGTCTTTGATCTTGTCCATAAACATCGGATCATCTTTTCCGGCTTTGCGGATTACATAGTTCCGTTCGAACAGGATGTAGAAGCAGACAACGGAGAGGACACCCAGCACAATCATGATCCAACCGCCTTTGACGGCCATATCAAACATATTCATTTCCGGAGCGGTCACTTCGGTCAATACGGGATTGGCTGTTGCCAGGGAATCGGTCAGGCTGATGGCTCCCTGAGCCAGTAACATCATTGCATTCATTAGCGGAGGCAGTTTTTATATTCCTGAATGGTACGTTCCAACCCGAGGTACAAAGCATCGCTTATCAATGCGTGTCCGATGGAAACTTCATCCAGCCAGGGAATGTTTTTATACATATAGTTCAAATTCACGAGGCTCAGGTCATGTCCGGCATTTAACCCCAGACCGAGTTTGCGCGCTGCTTTGGCAGCTTCTACGAAAGGGGCGATAGCGGCTTCCGGACTCTTCGGATAGGCCGTTGCGTAGGGTTCGGTATAAAGTTCTACACGATCGGCACCGGCTTTAGCGGCATATTCTACCATCTCGACATCAGCGGCCACGAACACGGATGTACGAATGCCGGCTGTATTAAATCCATCGAGTACTTCGGACAGAAATTCCAAATTCGCTTTCGTGTCCCACCCACAATTGGAGGTAATCTGCGAAGGATCATCGGGCACTAGCGTCACTTGATGCGGTTTAACTTTAAGCACCAGATCAATAAAATCGGGCGAAGGATAGCTTCAATATTAAATTCAGTTTGCAGTAATGGACGAAGATTGTAAACATCTTCCCGGCGAATATGCCGTTCATCGGGACGAGGATGGACGGTGATGCCATCTGCGCCGAAACTCTCGCAATCAAGGGCTACCTTTACGACATTAGGTACATCTCCTCCCCGCGCATTTCTGAGCGTAGCAATCTTGTTTATGTTTACACTTAATTTAGTCATAGTTTTATGTAATATTTGCTGCAAAAATACGAATATTATTAGAAGCCGCCTAATAATACGAGGGGCAATCTACGCTCTTTTTGGGTTATTTAAAGCATAAATTCTAGGATTTTAGCTTTATAGACACAATTATTGTCAATAAATGAAAGAGTGGCCGGGGATCAATCAAAATTGCGATCTGTTTCTATCATCAGGCGATTTAATGAGTAAAATCGACCGTTCAATTTGATTGAGTACACCGGTCAACTTGGCTAAGTACATCGGTGTTGTTGGTCAAGTACACCCGTTAACTTGGGCAAGTACACCGATCAATTTGGCCAAATACACCCGTTGACTTGGGCAAATACACCGGTCAATTTGATCAAGCACACCGCTCCAGGGAAAGCCCCCACCGCCCTACTCCACCATACGAACCTATTAATCAAAGTATTATGCAAGGAAACGATTTCTTTTTAGAAAGAGAACTAGTCCGCATTTAACTAACAATTTGTTCTGTTTTTTTTGGACCATATGTTAGACCATATGTTGACCTATCTCAAACGCCCTACCAGAGCGGGTTTGAGAGATATGTTAAAATGGGTTTGGACCATATGTTGGACCACGATATATATATGTAAAGTAATTATGTATTAAAATACATACTATCATTTTGCTTGTTTTTGGAGATTTGAAGGAAAGATTTTTCATTATTGCTCCGGATAAGCACGATAATCGTAAATTAGTCGATATTAGAAAAGCACCCTGCCCCGTGTGTTAGGATACTGCATCTGATCCGCATAAAGCTCCTTGCTGAATTATTTATGAGTGATTGAATAAAAAAACAGTTTTTCATTTTGGCATACGGCGAATTTATAGTACATTTACAAAGTATAAACAGACAAAATGAGACAAGAAATACAGCTTAATAGATCTACGACAAAACGCAACACATTGGGTTCGTTTTTAATACCGACAAACAAAGTCGCTAAAGAAACAAGATTAGACGGTTTTTCTCAAACGACTAGCTAGCGAATCAGCATAGCCTATCCTAGAAAAATATTTTTATACGATTTCTCTCACTATTACAAGAGTTTTCATATCTTTGGATTGCAGTTAATCTGCTAAACCTATGACACATGAAACACAAACGCTATTTCCTACTGATCTTACTCATGCACTTTTTCTTATTCGCACAGGCAAATGAGTACATTTATAAACACATAACATCGGCCAACGGATTACCTCAAAACTATGTGCGCTCCATTATCCAAGACTCAAGGGGCTTGATATGGTTCACTACTTTCGATGGGATTGTACGATATGATGGATATTCTTTCAAAACGTATCGCCGATATGATAACGGTTTAGATACCGGATTAATGTTATACGTCACAGAAAGTAGTGACGGGGATTTATGGATCGGCACAGAAACAGGGATTTACCGTTATGACATAGACACCGATCTATTTACACGCATTTCCTCCTATCTACCGGAAGATGCAGGTATACAAAGAGTTATTCTCAAAATCAAACCAATAGGGAATGATCAACTCTGGGTATACACCGGAAAAGGAGGCATTTACCAGATTAAGATCCTTAACAAAAAAAAGAATCAGTACCAATTAAAGCAATATTTGGACTCTGAATATTACTTCCCGAATATATGCGTCCCTTTTAATGGACATTATCTAACTGTGGCAGGAGGCAAAGTATATACTTTCAACAAATCTCTCAATACATTCCAACGATTTCAGAAAGACATCCTCGAGGATATAAATCAAATATTTATTTACAAGAAGCAATTATATCTTCTTAAAGGAGGATTAGCTTACCTCTATAACGAAAAGACATCGAGCCTTTTTCAGCTGACAAATCACCCGGCCCGCGAGTTGTTTATATCTTCTGACAATCAACTTTGGCTCTCTTGTTTCGACGGATTATATCGAACCTCACTGAAAGGACTAAGTTCCGAACGAAAACTGAAAACCGTATTCAGTGGTAATCCTTGGACGACTTCATTTACCGAAGATAGTTTCGGCAATACATGGATTGGGACTTACCGGGACGGAGCATTCTGCTTCCATAAAAGTCAAACGCCATTTCAACAAAACCTATCTAGTAAAAACATCGAATGCATGGCAGAAGATTATTCGGGTAATTATTGGATAGGCAGCCTGAACGGTGAAGTATGCGTACTCGATTCTACCCAGAAACGAATCATAGCGCAAACAACTCTGCAAAATGATATGATACATACAATCTGTAGACAAGACGCTTCAGACAAAGTATGGATAGGAACTCTGTATGGGCTTTATGAAGCTTGGATCGGAAAGAATAAGCAAATCATACAACAACAGATTCCAGGAATACGTGTACCTTCGATCCGAAATATTGTGCAAGATTCCTGTTTCTTATGGATTGCAACCTACAATGACGGTTTAACTCTTTATAATCGCTCCACAAAACAAAGTGTTGCAGCCTATAAAACGGACTCTAAGACATTCCCGCTTCCTTCAAACATCATACGTACAATCTTAAAAGATAAAGAAAACAACTTATGGATCGGGACAGCAGAGGGACTGATAGTATTAAACAACCAAGATCGCTTCAAAAGCACCCCCTCGCGTCGGAAATTCAAACTGGCAACTTATCATGACCATCTCCTGCCTCGGGATAATATTGTCCACATTCAAGAAGCAAGAAATGGGGATATATGGATCGGGACTTTAGACAATGGCCTCTACCATTTAAAACGAGATCCATCTACAGGCGAATGGAACTATCAATGGCTCAATGTTCAAAAAGGACTTTCCAACAATTGCATCAAAAGTATCACAGAAGATAGCAATAGCTTCATTTGGGTAGCTACCAATAAGGGATTAAACAAGATCGACCCGCAAACACAGTCTATCAAAATCTACCAGCTAAATGACGGACTGGCAAACAATGAGTTCTGCGAAAGATCCTACATAAAGAAGAGCAATGGCACTCTATGCTTCGGAGGCATTAATGGCATAACTTCATTTACTCCTACTGTTTTCACAGAAGACACAATTCTGCCCAAAGTATCTTTCATCAACCTGTCCGTAAATAACAAAAGTCTGAAAGTCGGAGAAAAAGTGAATGGACAAATTCCATTAAAGCGTACAATCCTCAACACGAACAAGCTTATCTTATCCCACCGGAATAACAACTTTTCTTTAGACTTCGTAGGATTGTGCTTCACGTCTACAGATAAAATTATTTATAAGTACAAATTAGACGGTTTTGACAAAGAATGGATCACCTGTGAGCAAGGTAATCGCTCAGCAAAGTACACCAATATCCCTTCTGGTACTTATGTTTTTTTAGTAAAAGCTTCTTGTGATGGAGAGACGTGGTCGGAGCCGCAGAAAATGGAGATTCAAGTTCTGCAACCACTCCTTCTTCGATGGTATTTCATAATACTATATATAATCATAAGTATATTCATTGGATATATGTTTATCCGGAATTTTAAGATTCGCGAAAAAAGGAAGTATGAACTCTTCCTTGCAAAGAAAGAGAAGAAACAGATACGCGAATTATCAGAGATGAAGATGAATTTCTTTATGAACCTGTCCCATGAGTTTCGTACCCCATTAACCTTAATCATATCTCCGCTGCAAAAGTTGCTTTCTACACCGAATATAACAAAAGATGAATTACATCGTCATCTCATGAATATCCAGCACAACAGTTCCATATTGCTCCGGTTAATTAACCAGATACTCAAAGTATCCAAGCAGGATAAAGGAAAACTGGATATCGAACTCAGAGAAAGTGACATTGTCGATTTCTGTAGAAACAGTTTCTCACAATTTCTCCAACTAGCTCATGACAAGCAAATCCAGTTTGCCTTTAACACCAATGCCCCCCACCTTCTCCTATTATTCGACATTTATAAAATGGAAGAAATTCTGTACAACCTTCTTTCTAATGCTATCAAACACACACCTGACGGAGGTTCTATCAATATGGAAATCATAGCACAAGAAGAAGGGGTCTCGATTCATATTGCCGATTCCGGCATAGGAATGACCGAAGAGGTGAAGCAACATATCTTCGAACGTTTCTATTCCGAATCGGGGATTGGTATCGGCCTTTCATTAACCAAGGGCTTGGTAGAACTTCACAAAGGTACTATCCAATTCAAGAGTAAAGAAGGAGAAGGAACCGTTTTTCAAGTATTTATTCCATTTCAAAATAAGAGTAACGCTGTAGAACCTTCCACAACAAACGAGACTTCCGGCCTACAATACTTCCCACCTCCTCCTTCACCAATAGATCCGATGTCAGAGAGCAGCGACGAAGAATTAGAAGACAAGCCGCTCTTGTTAATTGTCGATGATAACAAAGGAATCGTCCAGATGTTAGATGAGCTGTTTCGTCCTTATTATAATATATCAGCTGCATTCAATGGTAAAGATGCTTTCGACATCTGTCTGTCTGAGATGCCTTCAATTGTCATTTCAGACATCATCATGCCGGAAATGAGTGGCATCGAACTTTGCTCCGCCATCAAATCCACGAAAGAGACCTCACACATTCCGGTTGTGCTGTTAACTGCCAAAACATCGAAAGAGGCACAACAAGAAGGATTGTCAGTCTATGCGGATGCGTATTGCAGCAAGCCTTTTGACAATGACATTCTAATCTCTACGGTGCATTCGATATTGGGTAACCGACGAATGATGGCACAAAAATTCAGAAGTAATCTCATGTCCGAAGACGACCCTACTACCATTTTCCCGGAGCAGGCTGACAGAGAATTTATTCAGAAGATTATAGCAATAGTAGAAGAAAATATAGATAATGAAGAACTGAGTGTTTCACGACTCTGCCGTACCATTGGAATGAGCCAACTGACACTGAATAAAAAGATAAAACAACTTACCAACCAGACAACAAATGCTTTTATTCGAAGCATCCGGTTGAAAGTCGCATCACAAATGATATTATCACAAAAGTATACAATATCCGAAGTAACCTATGCGGTAGGTTTTAGTGATCTACGTTATTTCAGAGAATGTTTCAAAAAAGAATTTGGCGTATTACCATCCGATTATAAGAAATAGCTGTCTTATATAAAAAGGTAGGTTATAATAAAGGGGAGAAAATCAATAAAAGACCGTTTTTCTCCCCTTTATTATAATTTACCCCCTCTCAAATACAAATTACTCCCCCCTGACTTCCTTTAATAATATTTTTCTTTGCAGAAAGACACCGATTGTAAAACCTTAATCAAGAGAAAGGAGGATGCCTAAACAAAAAGACCAACAAATCGCACAATGAATCTTAATTTAGTATTGTGATTAACTTTAACAAAAACACATGAAACAACATTTATTTCACACCAAACTTATCTGGTTATGTCTTTTTACCCTGTTAAACGGAATATCTATTCAAACCTATGCCGCAGAAGACAACCAGCAATCTCCCAAAAAACGCACCGTTACAGGCACAATCACTTCCGAAGGAGACAATATGCCCATCATCGGAGCCAATGTATGGCTTAAGAACAGTTCTACCGGGGCCATTACTAACCTAGATGGCAAATATTCTATTACGATCGACAATTCTGTTGTGGGAGGCGTACTCGTGTTTTCATATATAGGTATGAGTACCCAGGAAATCGCGATCGAAAACCAAAATGTAATCAACGTTACCCTCAAATATGAAACTGAAAAAATCGATGAGGTCGTTGTTATTGGGTATGGACATCAGAAGAAAGCCAGTGTTATCGGTTCGATCTCGACGATCGATATGGCTGGTGTTAAAGTACCGGGATCTTCTATTTCAAGTGTATTAGCCGGGCAACTAGCGGGCGTAGTAGCATGAGCCGTACCGGAGAACCGGGAAAAGCCAGTGCTGCCGACTTTTATATCCGAGGTGTTTCTTCCTTTACCGGAAGTAATACTCCACTGGTATTGGTTGACGGAATCGAACGCGACTTAGACTTAGTAGATGTAGAAGATATCGCTTCTTTCTCTATCTTAAAAGACGCGTCGGCCTCTGCCGTTTATGGAGTACGAGGTGCCAACGGTGTAATCTTGATTACCACCAAGAAAGGAACAGAAGGCAAACCTCTCATCACCGCCAGAGTAGAAGCAGGATTTACACAACCGACCAAAATGCCTAAGTTTGCTAACTCCGCACAATGGCAGAGTTATATAACGAAATGAAAGGCTACGAATATTATACCCCCACGCAACTAGATTACTTCCGAAACGGAACAGACACCGACCTATATCCTGATGTTGACTGGATGAAAGAACTTTATAAAGATATGGCCTCGAATCAACGAGTAAATCTGAATGTTTCAGGTGGAGGAGACATCTGCAAATATTTTGTATCAGGTTCGCTATATAATGAAGGATCGATCTTCCGGAATGCAGGAAAACAATACGACTATAACACATCTCTTCGCTACAATAAATATAGTTTTCGCGCCAACATGGATTTCACGATAACGAAGTCCACTGTACTGAATGTAAATCTGGCCAATATCTATGAAAAATTCTATGGGCCAGGTGCAGACAAAGGTACCATATGGTCAAGGGCTTTCGAAACGTCTCCCGGTATTTACCCTAAACAGTATTCTGATGGAACACTCTCGTATCCAAGTATTCAGGGAGGTGAAAACCCCTGGAACTTACTAGTACATTCCGGATACGGTGAACAGTTTTGGAACTCAGCTCAAGCGCTTATCGGTATCAATCAGGACTTAGGCGATTTAGTAACCAAGGGGTTAACAGCCTCCATCAAGTTTTCTTGGGATGCCATTAATAGTAATACCATAGTTCGTGCCAAAACGCCGAATCAATATTATGCCAAAGGGCGTGACGAAGACGGGAATCTTATCTTCGGCAGTCCCATTGTGACTGGTACAGATGAACTAGGACTCGACGAGAGTGGAAGCGGCTCTATTACAACCTATCTGGAAGGAAGCCTTAACTACAATCGCCTGTTTGCAGAAAAACATCGTATAGGTGCCATGCTTTTATACAACCACAAGATTACAAATAAAAAGCTAACTTATAGTAAAACGCTCTCATTACCCTATAAATACCAGGGAATAGCCGGGCGCGTGACTTATGCGTTTAAAGATACCTATTTTGCCGAGTTCAACATGGGATACAATGGATCGGAGAACTTTGCCAAAGGGCATCGATTCGGTTTTTTCCCAGCTTATGCCATCGGATGGATGATATCTAATGAAAAGTTCTGGGACCCGATCCGTCCTGTAATCAATGAACTAAAACTAAAAGGATCTTATGGAACAGTTGGTAATGATGCAATTGGTGGCGACCGTTGGATCTATCAATCTACAATTAGTACAAACAACGGATGGAATTATGGTGAAAATGGAGCTGAAGGAGGAGGTGGAATCCAAGTTGGTAACGTCGAAAATGTAGTTGTCAGTTGGGAAAAAGCCTATAAAACAAACCTTGGCTTTGAAATGAAGCTGTTCGATCGAATTCGGTTACAAGCTGATTACTTCCATGAAAAACGTGAAGGAGTATTTATCAACCGTCAGGGACTTCCCGTTATTGTAGGCTTAACAACAAAGCCAAAAACGAATATCGGAGCATCTGTCAATCGAGGTGTGGACGCTACGCTCGAATACGAAGAAAAGATAGGGGAAGTATTCTTAACCGGTCGGACAAACTTTACATTTAATCGCAACAAGCTATTAAACAATGATGAAGTAGAAAAGCTCTATAAATACCAGAATAGTATCGGAAAGACATTCGGTACAGGAGGAAGTCACACTTTCGGACTTATAGCTGAAGGATTGTTCCAAAGCCAAGAAGAAATAGATAATGCTCCTGAACAGAATTTTGGTACCTACCGTGTAGGCGACGTCAGATACAAAGATGTCAATGGTGACGGCGTAGTTGATACATACGATAAGGTAGCCTTGGGATACACCGACCTCCCGGAGATAACGTATGGTTTCGGCCTGACAGCCAATGGAAGTGTTGGGATATCAATGCTTTCTTCCAAGGGATTGCCCACAGCACCTTTTATGTGGGTGGTACCGCGATGCGTCCTTTCTCTACAGGAAATATAAACCAGAGCGGTATTAATGAAGATATTTACAACCATGTATGGAAATCAACCAATACGCTGGAACAAAACAAAGCCGCCTATTATCCCAGACTAAGCGAAGCTGGTGGAGAAGGTTCTACCAACAACAACCAAACTTCCACGCTTACGATGCGCAACGGTCGCTTCTTGCGCCTGAAGAATTTTGAGATCGGATACTCTATCCCCAAATCCATCCTTGAGAAGACGTTTATCAAGTCTACTCGATTCTATCTTTCCGGAAGCAATTTAATAACCTTTAGTAAATTCAAATTATGGGATCCTGAAACCGGAAGTTCAGACGGTGGTATCTATCCGCCACTACGAGTTTTTACAATTGGATTGAATGCTAAATTCTAATATAATCATGAAACAATATATGAAAAAAATAACAAAATACTATTCGTCTCTGTTTGTGTGTGTATTGATGCTTTCACAAACAAGCTGTGACTCTTTCCTAGATAGGCAAGCAGACGAATCCCTGACCTTAGACAAAGTGTGGGAAACCCGCTCGGATTCACGTAAATACTGGCTAACTACCATGAGTTTTTTACCGGATGACGTCAATGATTTCCAATATACACCGTGGAGTGGAGCTGCCGAAGAAGTGACAGTGTCGCAAAGAAGCCGTGAATACCATATAATGACTTCCGGGGCATGGAACCCGTCTGATGTGCCTTACGAACGTATGAGTACCTATTACCGAGGTATACGTGAATGTAATATCTTTCTGGCAAACATTGATCGCTGTACCGACCCACTGCTTACGAACGATGAAAAGGAACAATGGAAAGTACAAACCCGTTTTGCACGTACGTATTACTATTTCTTAATGATGCGAACCTACGGGCCGGTGTTCCTCCTTCATGACGAACTGTTGGACTTCACCAAAAGTGCAGCCGAACTGGAACGCCCACGCAACACCTGGGACGAATGCGTAGACTATGTCGTAGGCGAATTGAACTCCTTGATCGACAATCCGTATATGAAGTCTGCCTGGACATCCAGTACCGAAAAAGGATTGGCAACTAAAGGTGCCTGTCAAGCTATTATTTCTCGTCTGACTCTTTATTCAGCACGTGATTTATTTAATGGGAATACCATGTATGCTTCGGTTAAGAACCCAGACGGAACTAATCTATTTCCACAAAACTATGATGCCAATAAATGGAAAACAGCAGCAGATGCCGCCTATAAAATAATCGACGGAAATCTTTATAAGCTATATCATTCCGGAGATGACAATCCATACGATAACTATTATGGAATCACACAAGAAAAATGGAATAGTGAACTCATCTGGACCACCGGTTCCAAAGGACGCTTCATAATGGGGGCACACACATGTCCGACTTCCGTTGCGGGAAGTTCTTCCTGGGGAGTAGTTGGTGTTACACAACAACAAGTGGATGCTTATCCAATGGCTAAAACCGGACGGTTCCCCATCACCGGTTATGAATCGGATGGTGCTCCGATTATTGATCCGGAGTCTGGCTACGCTATCGATGAAATGACTTATACAGATATCACTTATCCTGCATGGGGAGGAGCTAACTCCTACAAGCTGAATACGGTAAAGATGTGTACTGAAAGAGACCCTCGGTTCTACATTACAGTTTTCTTTAGCGGTAGTAAATGGCATCACGGAAATGAGATGACTCTTACCTCTTTTGCACACGGTGCCAATGGGTATACCTCAGATGCCCGCCCTAAATCAGGTTTTATGCTGAATCGTTTCTACGATCATACCGCCAACTCAGCAAACGGACAATGGGGAGATATGACTTTCCCAACTTTCCGCCTCGGAGAAGTCTATTTAAATTTCATAGAAGCAGTACTAGAGTGTAAAATCAGAGGTGTAAATATCCCCGGAAACTACACCGCCAAAGCGATGGAGATATGGAAAGAACTCAGAGCACGCGTCAATTTACCTGCGATCACTGAATCCTATCCTCAAGCAGACGATAAAGCACTACTCGACTTATGTCGGAAAGAACGCCGTGTAGAATTAGCGTTCGAGAATCATCGCTTCTTTGATACACGTACGTGGAAAATTGCTGAAGAATGTGACGGTGGTAAGATGTGGGGTATGAATGTCGAAACGATGGGAAGTGGTGATGTTACTCCGGATAGTTTCTGGGTAAGAACCGCATTCGAAAAGCGCGTATTCAAGAAACAGCATTATTTGTATCCGTTCACGCAGACAGAGATTAGTCTGAATAAACAATTGACTCAAAATTATGCATGGTAACGCCATAATCTAGAAAAATAAAGCTATATGAAAAACAAGATATTTAAAGCAATCGCCTTATGCCTTGCACTGTTGCCCTTTGGTGCCTGCAATGACGGGTGCGAGGATTACCTGGACGAATATGAGTCCATCCTCTATTTCAAAAACAACGGTGAACAACATGTAACCATTTACGACACCAGCAATGAAGCCAACAGCGAGTTTGTTGTTATCAGAGCCGGATACAATTCGAAGAAAAATTCATCGGTAGATGTTTCAGTCCTGGACGCAGTCAATTTGCAAATTTATAATGCAGAGAATGACATGGATTACAATTTGTTGCCGGACGACTGCTTCACACTGGAAACAACAACTCTGGAGTTTGATAGTTCGGACGACCATAAAATGGTGAAGGTTATTTTTAAGATCGACAAAATCAAAGAATTGAGTAGTGCCAATTACACCTTACCACTGGTGCTAAACAACTCGAATGATGACATCAATATCAACAAAAGACTAATCTTCATTGTACCGGACATTGTTACGCCTTATCTCTACTTTGAGAAATCCGGTTACCAACTATAAGGTGGAAGAAGGAGGAGTTATGTCATTTGATATTACAATCCCTATTGGCATGCCAATGGCAAATGCCTGGGACTTTGACTGTAGCTTGGAAGTAAATCCGGAATTACTAACAGAGTACAATGAAAGCAATCAGGCGGATTTTCTATTATTACCTGAAAACTGCTATACGTTAATCCCAAAAGCCTCATTCATCTCAGGCAAAAGCACAAGTAATGCTACGATTAAGATCAATATCGCCGATGACCTGAAATTTGGAAAATACATTCTTCCAGTGGAACTGACTGAATGTAGTATGCCTACATTCACAATTAAGGAAGATGCAAATAGTTACCTGGCAGCCATTATATATCAAAAACATATCGAGGAGACAGAACTGAAAGAGATCAAGTTGACAGAAGATATGATTTCCAGCAATGCCAGAACGGAAGACTTCGAGTCTCTGGAGGCCCGTACGCAACTAATCAATGTCATTGATGGCGACATTAACACCTCGTTCCATTCTTACTGGGCATTCCACGGATTCCCAAGTGATTTCTCCGAACTACCATACATAGAGGTTAAACTACCTCGCGTATATAGCGGATTCAAGTTCAGTTATGTAACTAGAACTCAGGCCAACGGTTCAAACAACGGTAATGGGAACCCACAAGAGCTTAATATTTATACAAGCGAAGATGGAGTGAACTTCACACTGTTGAATACATTAAGCGATGATCTGCCATTATCGGAGATGGGAGCAACTTATGAATCCGGTATGATGTTACCGATCTCAGGCCTATTCAGATATCTGCGTATTGAATCAACTCATGCCAAGGAAGCAGGCTTAAATGCCATGGCTATAGCAGAGTTAAATCTATGGGTTGCTGAATAAGTAAATGAAACACCAAGAAAATTAGAAAAACATGAATAAAAAAGAAATACAAAGAATAAAAGCCTTACTATTCGTCCTACTTATATTTAGCATTCCCGCGTTCTGCGGGTGTGCTGACGAAGATCAAAACAGCTCCGTCCCCAAACTGGAAATAGAAGAAGAATATCTGGTTCAGGATTTCGATAGCAAAAAGTATGACATCCAGATTCCGGTAAACACCAATCTATCAAGAGATGAATGGCGTGTTACCTCTTCCGAACCAGACTGGTGTATGGCAGCTAAAGTCATTGATGAGCACATGATACGTCTATACGTACTGTCCAGTGAAGAGCCAGACGTAAGAGAAGCAACGGTAAAAGTTGCATCATCAGTCAACGAATATACGATTACGGTCCGTCAATTGGGATATGGCCCGGCTATTTTAGTTACGCCTCTTTCTCCAACAACTCTCGCTGCCGAAGGAGGGGAAGTGAAGCTGAGAATTACGACCAACATTGACTATCAGGTGAATATTCAGGAAAATTGCGAGTGGCTAACCGAAACAACGCCTCCCACTACACGTGCAATGACTAGCAAAGAACGCACCTTCCATTTAGATAACTACACAATGTTTGGCGAGACACGTACCTCTACGATCTACTTCGAAAGTGAGAAATATCAAGAGGCAACAGCCGAATGTGTTATCTCGCAAAAACCCGTAGACCCGACTACCGGGGACATCGAGGTGGGAGGAGATAGCATGTTCAAGCCGACCGGTGGAACTGCCAATCAGTATCAAGCCGGTATGGGAATAGAGAAGTGTTGGGACGGACTTGGAGGGGACGATATCTATCATAGTCCCTGGAGCGGAGATGGAACGAAATTCCCTGTTATCCTCGAATTTGACTTCGATGGTACACATACACTTGAGTACTTTATCTATACGCCGCGAAGTAGGGGGATGGCCAATGGGGAATGTTTGACCTCTATTGTGCAACACAAGACACACCCGAGTATACCAAGGTTGGCTCATTTGATTTCAAGAACTCAACTTCACCAAGCAAACTTGCAATGGACAATCCGGTAGCGAAAGTTACCAAACTGAAAGTTGTTGTTAATACCGCGAAGAACAATTTTGTGAATTGTGAAGAGATTGAATTCTATGAAGCAAAGACAGGCCTGACCGAACAAGAAAAGTTGCTATTGAATGTATTTACAGATCTTAGTTGTAGCGAAGTACGTCCGGATGCAACGCTTCAGCAGATTCAAGCATTGCCGGGTTATTTTATTAATGTAGCCATGCAGCTGAAAAATGGCACCTATGACCCTTGGGAGAAAAAGTTCCGTATTCAGGAATACAATCCATACAGTACGCCCGCTCTTTGGGGAGAGCAACTGTATATGAAGACCTATACAGATCTCGACAATCCTACCGGAATTTATGTAAATGCCGGTGACGAATTGATCGTTATGGTAGGTGATACGTATAAAAACAACATCAGCCTGCAAACCATCCAATCGGCTGATTTAAGTGGCGACCAGTATAGACTGCAAGAAGGTACCAATAAACTTCAGATACGGAATGACGGTATGCTGTTCGTGATGTATAATACGGACCTGACTTCAGCAACTGCCAAGGCAATCAAGGTTCATATCCCATTGACCTCCGGAAAAGTAAGCGGTTACTTTGATCTGGAAAGGGATAAAACGGATGCAATCTATGCGGAACTTCTCCAGAAAGCGACCTATGAATATTTCCTGGTGAAAGGAAACGAGATCCTCCTAAACTTACACCGCTCTAAATTATTACAATGGCAGCCAACCGAGATTGTGGAATACATTACCATGTTTGACCATTTTGTGAACTGGCAATATGACCTACTAGGTTTAGAGAACATTCGCCCGCAGTTATTTAATAATCACGTGAACGCTTCTTCGGTTAACGATGACAGTTACATGTGGGCAAGCAACGGACAGATAGGATTCGGGATCAATGCACTCGATGAATTTATGCCTACCGAAAAGCTATACAGAGAAAGACGCTGTTGGGGGCCGGCTCATGAGATCGGACATCTTCATCAAGGAGCTATTGCCTGGACAGGATGTTTTGAATCGTCCAACAATCTCTTCTCCAACTATGTACTCTACAAAATAGGCAAGGAATGTTCGAACGGCGATCCGCTCAGTGTATTGGCAGATAGAAGACTTAATAACCGCCCCTTCTGTAATTTCCTTGGAGATCCTAAAAAAGAAGACACTGAAATCCATATGCGTATGTACTGGCAGTTATGGCTTTATTTCCACCGATGCGGCGTCAAAACGGATTTTTATCCGGAATTATTTAAGAAGTTGCGCAACAATAGAAACCTGAATAACATGGCTGTAGGTGAGCGTCAGATGCAATTTGTAAAATACGCCAGCGACATTGCTCAAAAAGATCTAGCTGACTTCTTTGAAGCATGGGGATTTATGACACCTGTAGATGAGACTATTGATCAGTATGGAAAGAGCCGTTACACCGTTACAGATGCGATGATTACGGAAACGAAAGCTTATACGGCTAAATATGCTACCCCACAACCTTTCTATTATATAGAAGATCGGAAAGATGGAGATCCCGGTTTGGAAAGTATGGGACTAACAGGAAAAATTGGAGATGTGGGTCACTACACCCAATTTAAAGATAATCAGAAGATTACCAAAACCCCGACTTACAGTGCTAGTGGACAGCAAGTAACCATAATCAACGGTAATGAAGCAGTAGCCTTCGAAATTTGGAAAGACGGAGAGCGTAAATACTTCTCCAACTTTGTGAAGTTCACTTTACCGGAGAAACTCCCAATCGGGCAATGTACGATCAAAGCCGTACAAGCAGACGGCAAACTGATAACTGTTGAACGCTCTAAATAAGTGGAAACTATAAAACAATAAAACATGAAGAAACTGATTCTATGTACTTTAATTCCCTTCCTTATATCCTGCCAGCCTACGCAGAACGTAGACACGTCCATATACATGGATGCAAAACTCCCTGTCGACAAACGAGTGGAAGCGTTACTTGGACAAATGACCTTAAAGGAGAAGATAGGACAGATGGATATGGTCACCGTATGGGATAGAGAGGCCATCTTTAAGAATGGATATTATGATTTTGGAGCATGGTTGGCAGATCTGGAACCTGAGGAGTCCAATCAACTACAAAAACTATCCGAACAGACCAGGCTAAAAATCCCCTACCTCATAGGAATGGATGCAGCGCACGGCTATGCAATGCTTACAGGAAGAACTGTTTTCCCGACTTCAATCAGCATGGCGGCAACCTTCAACCGGGAATTAGTTTTGCGTACAACAACTAAAGCCGGTGAGGAAATCCGTTCCGCAGGTACACATTGGGCATTTGCTCCTTGCATCGACATCGTTCAGGATGCCCGGTGGGGAAGAACCGGCGAAACATATGGGGAGGACCCTTTCTTAACAAGCGAACTGGTGAAAGAAGCCGTACGAGGATATCAGGGCAACGAAGATCCGCTCAAGAGGGTGGCTGTTTCAGTCAAACATCTGGTAGGAGGAGGAGCATCTGTAGGAGGATGCAATCATGCCAGTGCCGAATTATCGGAACGGGCCCTACGCTCGTATTTCTTACCCCCATTTAAAGCTGCAATCGAAGCCGGATGTATGACTATTATGCCGGGGCATAATGATATTGCAGGAGTTCCGGTACATGCATCTAAATGGTTGCTAACCGATTTAATCAAAAAAGAGTATGATTTCAAAGGTTTCTTTATCAGCGATATGGGAGACGTGGGGAATCTGGCTGCCTCTTTACATCAGGTAGCTGAGAATCAGAAAGAAGCTATTCGCATGTCCATCAATGCAGGACTAGACATGCATATGTACTCCGCCGATTCGATGCGTTTCGTAGCCCCATTAATAGAGTTAGTCCAAGAGAAAAAGGTATCTCAAGAGCGTATCGATGATGCTGTGAGAAGAATCTTAAAAATAAAATTCGAACTCGGACTCTTTGAGAATCGCTACGTATCTCCTGAAAAAGACAATTACGGCAGCAAAGAAAACAAGGATTTGGCTTTGGAGGCTGCCCGGGAAGCAATCGTGCTGCTAAAAAACAAGCAACAGATTCTTCCTCTTGACAAAAACAAATACAAAAAGATTCTGGTCACAGGGCCGAATGCCGATAATCAGAGTATTTTGGGTGATTGGTCTATCTTCCAACCGGATGATCATGTGACTACCATTCTGGAAGGTATCCAAACTCTGGCATCACCGGAACAGTCAATTACATATAGTAATAGTGGACGCATCAAGCTAAGAAGTCCGATTTGTCGGTCAACACCACAGATCCTGCTATCCAGCAAAGGCTGATTACCGAAGGCGGAGGCATCTCGGATTACAGCATCAATGATGCGGTCAAAAAAGCCAAACAAGCAGATTTAGCAGTTGTTGCCATTGGAGGATATGGAATACGCACGGAATGGGGATTGAGAACGTATGGAGAATCCGCCGACCGACCGTCCATCGACTTCTATGGCAGACAGTTGGAACTGGTTCAAGCAATTTACAAAACAGGTACTCCCATCGTGATCGTTATTATCAATGGAAAACCTCTCAACAATGAATGGATTACGGAGAACATCGCAACGATTGTCGATGTATGGGAACCGGGTATGTATGGAGGACAGGCTTTAGCCGAAATTCTATTTGGAGAAGTCAATCCTTCGGGTAAGTTGCCTATCACCATTCCAAAGCACGCAGGCCAAATACCGATGTATTATTACCAAAGACCATCCAGGTATTGGACAGGATATGGGTTAGGTTCTTCCCGTGCTGACGACAAACCCGCTTTTTGCTTCGGCCACGGACTGAGCTATTCCACGTATGAGTATTCCGACTTGAAGGTAGACAGCCTCATACCGGCGAATAAAGATATTGAAGTTACGTTTACGCTCAAAAACACAGGCAAAATGGCTGGAAAGGAAACCGCCTTACTCTTCGTACGCGACTGCGTATCGAGCGTTGTTACCCCGGTCGCATCCTTGAAAGGATTTGACAAAGTAAGTTTGGAACCCGGAGAAGCCAAGGAGATTCGGATAACTATTCCTTATGCCGAGTTAGGACTCTGGAATGAGAACTTGGAATATGTCGTAGAACCCGGGAAGTTCAATCTTATGATAGGACGTTCCGTAGAAGACATACGAATCAAAAAAGACTTTTATGTTAATTAATCAACTCATACACGCTATGCAAATTAAAAGAAGCTCTCTATTATTATTGTTTATGTGCGGCTGTTTAATGAGTATACAGAGCCAGACATCGATGCTTAATCCGCAAACTGACAAGGCTCTACTCAAGCAATTTCAAGAAGCCAAGCTCGGGCTGTTCATACACTGGATGGCTTGTCACTCACCCGGAACAGGAGACTCTTGGGCCATTGGTAACGGTACGCCTAAAAGTGTAGCGGATTCTATTACCATGAAATGGAATCCCCAGAAGTTCGATCCGAAAGAGATTGTAGATATAGCTGTGCAGGCGGGATGCAAATATATGGTCGTGATATCCAAACACCATGACGGTTTTTGCATCTGGCCAAGCGAATATTCGATCTTCGACACAGATCGCATCGCTTTCAAACGGGATATATTAAAAGAACTGGGAGACGAATGTCGTAAACAAGGCTTACTCTATGGTATCTATTATTCGATAGCCGACATTGACTATTGTGGTTGGAGTTCCATGGCACAAGCAGGGGGAAAAATCAAAGAGCCCAAATACGGACGGGCCGATTTCATCCAGTTTGTGCACAACCAGACCAGAGAATTGATCGACCGCTATCAACCGGACCTCCTTTGGTTTGACGGCTTCTGGCTTGATCCGCTATGGACAGCCAAGGAAGGGAAAAACTTATACGAGTACATCAAGAGTATAAAAAGTAATACATTGTCTACGCGACTAGCCATAACCAGAGGAAAAGATGGACGCGAAACCTTCTGGTCCGACGGCTCATCGGGCGATTACTTTTCGATAGAAGCAAAGACGACTGATGCTCCTCCGTTCCCTTGGGAAGCTTGTACGAGCATTACGTATCCGGTTTACGCTTACGAGCCTAATGCCAAGATGCTAACGCCGGATGAACTGATCGGAATGTTCAGCAAAACCCTCTGTGGAAATGGGAATCTATTAGTCAATATCGGACCTAAACCTACAGGAGAAATGCCTGAGGAACAAGTAGAGCGCCTGTATGAATTGACCAAATGGGTAAATATCAATAAAGAAGCTGTGTACGACACACAAGGAGGCCCCTTCAAACAAACTGACGAACTAGGAAGCACGTATAAAGAAAATTATATCTACCTGCATTTGCGTAAACCATCCCACACACTCAAGATCAACACATTGGATGGCTACAAAATAAGCAACGCAATTGATTTATCAACAGGCAAAAAGATTAAAATACAGAAAGATAAGCGTGGAGTAACTTTGGTTCTTCCGGCTTTTAAGCAACAACAAATTCCGGTGGTTAAATTGACTCTCAACAAAGAGTATCAATTTACGGAATGGCTACCACTCATCAAGTAACAAGCACAAACACAGGATAACACGACTTCGTATTTTGTAAGACAAGACTGTACATCTGACTTCGCGTCCACATGTACAGTCTTGTTCCGTATAAAAGAAACTCGGATCTTAGAAGTTAGTTACATAATAATAAAAGTATACCGGCTCCTTTCATTAATTCAATAAAAAATGCCACATTTGCATTCGTAATAAAACAAGCACGCTTATGAAGTTCGCTATATTTGGAAATACCTACCAACCCAAAAAGTCTTCACATGCAGCCAACTTGTTCCGTCTATTAAAGGAACAAGGCGCTGAGATATCTGTGTCCAGAGAATTTTATCAGTTTCTGACTGACAACATGGAACTGGCTGTACACGCCGATTCCCTATTCGATGAAGATGACTTTACGGCTGATATCGTAATCAGCATAGGTGGTGACGGCACTTTCCTGAAAGCAGCCAGCCGTGTAGGAAATAAAGGAATCCCCATTCTGGGTATCAATACGGGCCGTTTGGGCTTTCTAGCCGACATCTCGCCGGAAGAAATGGAGAAAACATTCGAAGAGATCCATGCCGGTCAATATGAAGTAGAAGATCGTAGTGTATTGCAATTGATTTGCGATGAAGAACATTTGCAGGTATCGCCATACGCACTCAATGAAATAGCTGTATTAAAGCGTGACAGTTCTTCGATGATCAGCATACGGACTACAATCAACGGAGCTTACCTCACAACGTACCAAGCTGACGGTCTGGTAATTTCAACTCCCACCGGTTCAACCGCTTACTCGCTGAGTGTAGGTGGCCCGATCATTGTTCCACACTCCAACACAATCGCTATTACCCCTGTAGCCCCACACAGCCTCAACGTTCGCCCCATCGTTATTCGCGATGATTGGGAGGTAACCTTAGAGGTGGAGAGCCGTAGCCATAACTTTCTGGTGGCTATCGATGGACGAAGCGAGACGTGCAAAGAAACAACGCAGCTAACAATTCGCCGGGCCGATTACGGCATTAAAGTTGTCAAACGACTCAACCATACGTTTTTCGACACATTACGCAGTAAAATGATGTGGGGTGCGGACGGCAGACGTTAATTAGTCCCGATTTTCCCGTATATATTTTGTTTTGCTTTTTTGCTTTCAGCTTTCAGTTTAGGCAAAAAAGGCCCTATTCACCGATACTTTCGGCTGAAAGCTACTCTTTCTTTGCTTTCAGTCCTCTTTCATTCTGCGGTGTTTCATTCAACTTCAGGGCCGATTGTTCTCTATTATCCGGTACATTTTATTTAAAAGGTGGCCAATTAGCAGCCAACCTCTGTCGGCCGAACCGCCAACCTTAGTCGACAAGTCGGCCAACGGGAATTGGCTACCTGATATGTGGCTATTTATTGAACGACAAACAATGAAAAAGCTGAAAGCTGTCAGACACCAGCTTTCAGCACAACAAGATATGAATGAGCTGTTTACATAGAAACTGAAGGCTGAAAGCTAAAAAAGCAACAATCTATTTGGGGAGCCATAAAGGAGCCGTATAAGGGTATTTCATTCAAAAAGCAACTCACTTATTTCTCGGGAACAGACCAAAATCCTTGCGTTTCTTTTTCATCAATTCGTTGGTCCGGTCACTATGCGAGGATCTTCTTCCATTATTCCTCTTCTCTCCCAAATAGAAAGGTATTCCCACTCCGGCAGTCACTTTCAAGAAACGGCCAAGGGTACTGCTTCGATAAGTTTTCTCTTCCAATATATCCTGAGTGTACAAGTCCGTTTTCGTATAATTCAACGTCAAATGTCCCATAGGTTGCGCATAGGTTGCATCTAAAAAGAGGAAACAGCGCTTACTTACTTTATAGTTCGCACTCATCCCCACAAACCACGCAGCCCTTTCAAGGTTACTCGTCCCCTCTAAGTTGCTGTATTGTACACGATAGAGTTCATTCCCTCCTTTCTTTTTCAACTCGGCATAGATCGGTTGATAACTAATTAAATTAACGCCAATACCTACACGTGGATAGAGACTCCAGCCAGCATTTTCAATCCGATAAGCCACGCCTACACTGAAATATGAATTGACTCTCGACTGCTCGTCTCCACCAAATTGATTCACCTGTTTTACATAATAATCCGTTTCCAACGGCTGAACCCATTCGGCATAACAATCTCTTCGTTTACCTGCGTTTATATCTAAAGAAACATCCGTATACCATCCCCATCTTTTGGAAAAGAAGTGAAGAAAACGAAAATCAAATGCCGGAGTCACACGTTTCCTATCAGCCAGGAATGTCAGCATATTACCGGAGGGTGAGTGTGTGAGATCAAAGTGTGCTCCCACGCCTACATCCAATTGGATGAGTTTATTTATTTTCTTGGATTTGTGAAATGTCAACGTATCTTGTGCTGACAACTGTATGCTTCCTAGCAGAAACAGAATAAGCCAATAACTCTTTTTCATAGTCGTTTTGATCAATATAAAACAAGGGGTTCCGTGGTTTTCTCCATGCTATCTCCGCTTTTAAAGATTAGTTTCACGCGGAAACAATACGTTCCTGATTGTGCTGGTGCTGTCACCAAAGCTTTAAACAGACAACTGGTTTCACCAGCCCTCTTTATAGAACCGTCATTATCAGCTATCTGCGGTGCCCATATGGCGCGGATAGTTATAAAATAAGGAAGAGATGTCCGCTCCTGCCGGGTACTTCTCACTAAAGTTCGTTTCAGTAAAAATACGGATGTTCACAATAGGATCGGTCAACAGATATTCAAGGCGAGTCTTATCAATCGAAGAGGTATTCTCTTCCGGCTCAGACAGTAGACTGATTTTCATCACATAGGCTTCCTTCTTTACTCGTCCGTCCGTTACACTCTGAGGGCGTTCGCCTGCGTTATCTAAGTGAGTCAATTCAAAGTCAACCAATGCGCCGGAGAGACTTTCTCTATCGACAGACGTACCCTCTTCACACGACATTGCCGCACAAAGAAAGAAAAGGACACCGAATAATAAATGGAGAAGATGTTTTTTCATAAGTAGTGATTGATGTTGGTAAAACTCAAAAGTAATCTTTTCTTCCAATAGTACAAACCGTATCAACATTTTTACCTATTTATCGGTATCTGATAAGACGAAAGCAACCATGCTGCCACATGCCAGCATGGTTGCCTTACCACTGTTTTGATATAAACTATTTAAGAGAGAGAGAATTTACTTACTCAAAACCTCAACTAACTTTTCCATTCCTGCCATTAAATTACCCGAGAGTTTCATATTACCCTGAGTAGTTTGTGGTTGCAAACGTCCGCTTTTCAAATCGTCAATACGCTTCTGCAACAATGCCAAAGCCTTTTGTTTGGGACCCGCTTCGGTGCAGTTTACCGCAACAGGAGAACACCATTTGCACAACATCAAATCGGTCAGGAAGAGATTCGGATTCGCGTCGTATTCTGTGCAATACTGCATATACTTATCCCAGTCGGCTTGTTTCTCAGACAAAGCGATCAAAGTCTCCAACCGAATTTCTTCTTTTTCGGCCACCTTGCACTCATCCATCAAAGCCAGCAGTTTGTCGAACTGAGCCATATCCATGGTTGCCCCTCCGTCTTTAGAGTCAATCAAAGATTTGGCATAGTTGCGCCATGCATACTGAGTTTTCATTTTTACCGGTGTCTCACCGATTGCAGCCGACAGTTTTTCCGGGTGTTTAACCGTATAGATAAACGCCGGAGCGAACGGGTTGGAGAGATGCTTCATAAACACATCAGCCAGTTGCGGATTTTCAGCAAAAGTTTCTTCTTTACCTGCCAACAAAGCCTCAGCAACCACATTGCACTGATCACGTTTGTAAGCGCTTCCCAACGTTTTCAGGTACGCATACAAAAAGGCTTCGTCACGATCACCACTGGCAAACCGTTGATCCATCTCAGCAGAACTATTGTCAACACTAGCCTTCTTTACTTTCTCAACAAAAGTAGCCGCATCGCTTCCACCCAGAAAACGACCAAGTTCGTTACCACGGCTATCAAAGATGATGAAAGTAGGAAATGCGGAAACCTGTAACTTCTTCATCAGTTCCGGTCCCTCTCCTTTTTCCATATCAATCTGAATCGAAACGTAAGCCGGATTCATAAACTTACCTACTTCTTCCAATGGAAATATATCCTTGGCCATTTTCTTGCAAGGACCACACCAGGAAGTGTAACAGTCCAGAAAAATCAGTTTCTTAGTAGCTGTTGCCTTCTGAACAGCTTCTTTAAACAAGGTACCCTCTTTTTCAAAGGAGATTCCTTTTCCCTCTCCCTGTGCAAAAACCTGAGTACTGAAACACAATGCCATACTCAAGCAAATCATCCATAAATTCTTTTTCATATCCTTCTCAATATTTAGTGTTATCTTTCCATCGCTTTCTTCCAAGCCATGTCTTTTATCTTTCCCGGTACGGTGTACACTCTAGGCTCACCCAAGATAGCGCCATTCGCAGGGTTAATCTGGAACTGATACAGCTTGCCTTCTTTGCTTGCTTCATTCCAGGTAGCCACATGAAGTATCGCGTTCGGATTGGGCATCATAGCCAAAAACAAACTCTGATAGTAATACTTCTGCAAACGTACACAGGTCACCGTTTCAGCAGCCGAAGCACTCCAAAGAACCTCAGCCTGAGGGGATGAACGGTATTTCAGATTATATACCTTCGACCCTGCACCATACAACACATACTCACCCAGATAAGCGGCAGCTATACTGGTGGCCTGAGCAATCTCCGGCGAAGTCGAAATATCATACCATCCCTGTCCGATATTTGTAGTACCCGAATTGGATGTCACAAAATTCGCAATAGCCAAGTAATAGTTCTGATCTTTCTGCATCAACATATAGTCATAGTAAGATCGTCCCCAGTCAGCCATCAGTAGTTTCGCTCCGACATTATTCACATCAAAAGCAGCTGCGGGATCTTGTGCGGAAAACGACGTAAACTTTACCGTATTTTTGTTGACACATGTAAAGCGTTCGTTGGTCTGATCATACCCCAGTACCTCATATTTATTGCCATGCACATCACTTCCCCAAGCAGCCAATTCGCCATGATCTCCTCCATAAGCCACACCAAAGAAGTTATTGCGAGACAACCCGGATGTAAAAGAGGTACTGTATACCTTGCCGTCATTGATAATCATCTCCGCACGATAGCCAACTCCTCCAGCCCCATAATAAAAGGGTTTAGTTGTTGCAGGTTTCTCATAAAAGAAGTTGCCGAAGTCCAATGTCTTGGCAAAAGCCCCTGATTAACCCCGACCATGTTTTTATCGGTAACCAAGACTACCTCATCTTCCTGCAAAGCGATACAAGTATGCAACACCCGATTCGGCAATCCCTCAAGAGAAGCTCCGTTGGATGCTTTGTACAAATCAAAAAATTCGCGGTCTTTTATGATATTCTTTTTTACCCAAGGGTTGACAATCAAACCGACATCGGACGTACCGGGATCATTTGTGGGTTCATACAACACCATCCACCCGGCCGTAATCGACTCTTCGACGTTGCAAATAACCCGAAAATACTCCTGTGTATTGTTGCGACTGTTGGTAATCGTCAACTGCACATAATAGCCACCGGCCGCTCTTTTGATAGCTTCGTTCAAATGTATGGTATGGCTCAGCGTATCTACCGTATAATCCGAATTGCTACTAGTAGTAGCTGTATACAACGTCCAGATATAGCTCAATGCTGGTTCATCAGTTTCTGTTTCCAATAGCTTGCCATTGAAATAGACTTTCGGATTGAGTTCCAACACATCGTACCTCTCGAGGACATAAGCAGGTTGTATCCCCAATCCCGTTGTATCAATTACGACTTTATCCAGTTCCTGGTAGTCGTAGTTGCCTTTATCTTCGTAACACGCACCTAGCAGAAAACTTCCGATCAGACTAAGTACTCCTATAATATATTCTTTTCTATACATACGTATTTCTCCATATTATTTAAAACACAACTGCACTTCCGCTCTCTTCATCCGTCAAAGGCTTATCGTGCGTTTGATTATAAACATCCAAAGCTTGTTTTAGTTTTGAGAGTAGATAAGTGGCATAGCTTGACGAAATTGTATTGGTAGCTTCATCATACGAAACGGATGCCGTATACGAGATACGGAAATCCACCAATCCGGTCTCTTGAATCATAAAAGAGTATTTCTTCCGGCTATATTGCCCGAAGTAGTAACTGTAAGCTTGATACGGAGGAGCAATAGCCACATCCCATTCCACGGGTTTAGCGAGATAGTTTTTTAATATAACTTTTAGGTTACGCATTTTATTCACTCCTTCTACAAATTCAGAGTTTTCAACCATACGGAAATTAATACGCCCATCCGTTTTAGAGTAAGATGTGTCGTCTTTCAATTTGGATGTATCAAAGTAGATGGGGAAAGTAGCAGAAGTCTCACCAGCTTTTATACAGTACTCTTTGGTCCAAAAACTTCCTTCAGCTTCGGCAAAGTTACCGGAATAAGCTTCTATGGCAAAGAAGCGATCCTTATTCGAAGGCAGTCCGGTTACCCGGGCATTAAACATCAACGAATCTTCTCCCAAAGTATATGAATAGTTATAACTTACACTGTCCAAAGCCACTGCAATATTTCCAAACCATATATTCAAGGCGGAATAGCCAGTATCAAATACCGGCATTTCATTCTTACTACAACCGGTCAGTCCGGCAAGGAGAAGAGCTAGTACCCAGATTTTATATTTCATTTTTTTCATAAATCATTCATTTTATCGATTGTTTTCACGCTGCGAAGCATCTGTCTCAGAAATTGGTATGGGGAAGGTATACGCTTTTTCGCCAATCATATCGGCATCCGTACCAATGACGGAAGCGCGGTTCAACCGCTTATAAAGAAAGAACAACTGACCTTCGCCGATCAATTCCCGCCGATATTCTCTGATCAGTTCCAAGTAAAAGTCCGCCGGATCATTCGGCAACGCAAGTAAATTGCGGGCAACCCGTAGTTTATTCAACGCTTCCAAACCACTTCCGTTTGCACGGTACTGGCATTCGGAAAGAATCAAGTACATTTCACCCAACCGGATCAAAGGAATTTTATTCATATAAAATGAAGCAGGATCTTCGCTCAAATCTTTCTTAACATTCGGAGTATTGAATTTAGTCAGATAACGATAGTCAACATATTCACCTTTAGTTCCGCTGGCAAACTGATAAAGATAGCGGTAATCATCCGTATTATTATCATAATACTCGGTCAAACTATTTACGTTCAGAGAGTAGCTATCTGTATTATTATCTTCACTGAAATAAGTGTCGGCCAATGTGGAAAGTGTCAGTACGTTCAACGCGAACAATTGTTCAGGCGCACACGCATAATCATACCCCTTGGCCAGGTCATCACCGGTAGTCCACGCAAACACATTCGACTTAATAACTGCCTGTGCACATAAAGCAGCCTTTTCATACGCGTGCATCCACATATACAAACGAGCCTGTAAGCCCTTGACGGCATAATAATTCAGGTGTACCCGACGATTCATCAAATAACCGTTATCATCAATTTCCGTGATTTTCCTACCTGTATAAATAGGGTCGGACTTGAGCAGAGCTTCCGCTTCCAAAAGGTCTTTCTCTATTTTATCGGCAACAGCTTTCACTGTCAACTGAGGGAAAACACGGTAAGTCAACTCCGTACAGTAAGGTATGGCAGGCATGTCCGCGTTCTGCTCGTAGCTTACTCCAAAACAGCGTAAGAGATCGAAATGCAGAAAAGCGCGCAATGCATAAGATTCTCCTTTTATGATGTTAAAGTTGTCTGTACCAAACAGGTTCTTTTTCTCGTCAATCTTATTAATGATATTATTTGCGTTGGCTATCGAGTTATACGAAGTTGCCCAAATATTCGAAATCTGCAATACTGACTGTGTACTCGAATAATTATAATCGTTCATATCCGCATATGCAGTAGAAGAGAACTGGTCCCACTCCTGCCCAAGGATGCCAATCGTACCATACAGCATTTCCTTGGTGTACGTTTTCTCGGATACCATGGAAGAATATACTCCGGCTAAAGCCTCTTTAAATCCCGATTCACTTTCAAAAAGCTTATTGTCCTCAACTTGCGAGCGAGGCTGCACATCCAGCCAATCGTTACAGGAAGTAAGTAAAGCTGCCGGAACCAATAAGCAACAAGCGATTATGTGGTTTATACGTTTCATCATAACTATATTTAAAAGGTTGCAGATAATGAGAATGAAAAATTACGCGCATAGGGATAGTCCAAACCCCTCTCGGTTTTAACCGTAGAGATGCGGAACAAGTCGTTCATATAGAAAGAGACTCTCAGACGCTCCATAAATGCTTGTTTAAGCCAAGGCTGATTTTTGAAATCATAGTAACAAGAGAGTGAGGCGAACTGGAGTTCGTTGTTTTTCTCAATAAAACGCGTCGTCGGGTGGGTTTCATTAGGTCGCGAAGTGATTCTTTTAAATGTTGCGACATCTCCGATATTCTGCCATGTGTCATGCAATACACGACGATCCACATTATTGGCTATATTCACATTTTCGACGCGATTGACCAAGGTTTGATTGTAATAATCACCTCCCAGCAGATACCTGAATGAACAACTCAATCCAATGCCCTTGTATTCGCCACTGAAACCAAAGTTTCCATGATATTTCGGATTACTATCGCCCGCAACCACATAGTCGCCCGCACTCCAGTCATAAGTCGTTGTTCCATCTTTCTTTAAGAAGATTTCCTGCCCATTCACCGGATCGATTCCCTGAGAACGCACCGCCCAGATAGCAGTCATAGACTGTCCTTCTTCATAACGGATTACCGGTGAAGTAGTCGCTGTACCATCTTGTCCTTCGTTAAAGGCTTTCAACGCATCATTGATCTTTGTTATCTTATTGACATTATGTCCCACTGAGGCATTAGCCGAAATATAGCCATGCTTATTGCGGAAAAATCGCCAGCTAAGAGTTGCATCGTATCCTTTATTCTCTACATTGCCCAGATTTTCCTGATAAGAGCTAAAACCGGTCGAAGTCGGCAAAGTCATGCTAAGCAAGGCATCCTTGGTTTTATTGCGGTAGGCATCAAAACGAATATTGAGGTCTTTAAACAATTGCAAATCAAAACCCATATTCATCTCGGCTGTCTGCTGCCATTTAAGTTTATCGTTCGCCATGCCCATCAGGTAAGAACCGACAATGTTATCATAGACTACGTCTTCGTAAAACTTATACGTAGCTTTTGCCTGATAGGGATTGAAGTTCTGGCTACCGGTCAACCCATAAGAAGCACGCAACTTAAACAGATTCACAAACTCCACTTCTTTCATGAACTTCTCTTTATGTAAATTCCAACCTAAACCTACCGACCAGAAAGTTCCCCAACGATTGTCCGACCCGAACACCGAAGAACCGTTCAGGCGCAAAGTGAAGTCGGCCAAATATCTGTCGTCATACGAATAGTTCAGAGCACCTGTCAGTCCCAGGCTGCGCGTGGTCGCTTCGTTACCGGAAGGTTTGCCGTTGTCTGCATACTGTTTGGCGAAAGAGATATGGTCTACATGATTATTCAGAAATCCCCAAGCAGTCATACCGTGTTTTTCGGAAGTCGATGAGTTCATACTCCAAGCAGCATTGGCCAACAACATATGCTTACCGAAATGGTTTGAATAGTTGGCGGTAATGTCAGCCGACAGATTCTCAGAGCTTCCATCGGAAATGGCATAAGAACCCCGTTTAAAATATTTGTCTCCGGTCCACGTCGCAAACTTCGTATGATCACCGGGATAAAAATCTTCGCGGGTATTGGTTTGATACGTATATCCCACCCTAGCTGTAAAGCGCAAACTCTCCAGAGCTCTCCATTCGATGTAGAAGTTCTCGGTATACTCGGTATACTTGGAGAAATTATTTGTACCGATAGAGGCATTGTACAAGGGATTGTAGTAATACACCGGCGTAGAGCCTGTAGCTGGGTATAAATAGTAACCTAATAGTTTCTGCAGGTTGCCATTCGCATCATACGGGGAATAGTAAGGATTCATGCCCACATAATCGGAGAAAGAACCGTATGGAGAGTCCTCCGCCTTGTTGGATGTAATAGATAGGGAATTACGGAACAACAAGTTTTTATAACGATACGAGAGTTTGATATTTCCCGACAGCGTATTACGATTGGAGCCTTTCATCACACCGGCAATGTTGTTATATCCCAATGAGCCGCTATAGCGCATGCGGTCGTCTCCACCTTCCATATAAACAGAATGCTTCTGTCCAAAACCTGTACGTAAAGGTTTGGACAGCCAATAGGTATCGATTCCCTCACTTACATTTTTCAATAAGTTGTTGTATTGCTCACGCAGAGCTTGTGCATAGCTCGGGGAAGTAGCCGTATAGCGTCCGGAATTCAATTCCACTTGCAGTTTTTCAGCGGCATTACATAAGTCGTAAGAAGACAAATCGGGAGCTTCTATATTCAAATCGCCTGTATACGTCAACCGTAAACGTCCTTTCTCCGGCTCAACAGTTTCCACTACCACACTCCGTTAGCGGCTTTGGCACCGTAAATGGCTTTGGCTGCCGCATCTTTCAATACGGTAACCGAAGCGACACGATTCATATCCAAGTCGAATACCTGTTGACGGGTTGTTTCAAAACCATCGACTACGAAAAGGGGTTCGTTCGGGTTCCCATCGTATTCACTTTGTAAGCCGGTGAAAGAAGCATTTCCTCGAATTGTAATATCATTGAACGCATTCGGATTGGAACCATTCAAATAATTATCCGCCACCAAGAAGGAGGGTTCGAGGTTTTGCAGACTCTTAATTATATTTTGGTTTCCTACCGATTGTAGATCATCTTTAGAATAGGTCACAGCCGAACCGGTAAAACTCTCCGCCCGGTAGTTGAACAGACCGGTAACGACAACTTCATTAATCATCTTGGAGTCTTCCTTCAACGTGACATTTAATTGAGTTTGTCCGGCATATCGAACAACCGATGGTTCCATCCCAATGAATGAGAATGTCAGTTCTACTCTTTCAATATCCGGTAGAATAAGCGTATAACGTCCATCCATCTCAGTCGTCGTACCTACACGTGTACCGTTTACTTGGATATTTACTCCGGGAAGTGGCTCGTTGTGGGTGTCATAAACAGTTCCCTGCACTTTCCGTTTGGCTAAGCTGAGCATCTGCACCATCTTCCGCACTTCCTCTTTATGCAGGGTTACAATCTTTCCCTTGATTTCGTACCGAAAACCTGTTCCGGTAAAAATTCGACTTAATACCTTCCCTACAGTTTCTTGCTTCGCCTGTATCGTAACAGGTCGATAGAGGTACTTGCTCTACATTATAAACAAAATTCATTCCGGTCTGCTTTCGTATAGACTCTAGGACATCCTTCAGAGGAGCCGACTTAAAATCTAAAGTTACAGACCTTTTCTCAATCGCTTCTTGCGCATGCAGTGTAGCTGAAATAACAAACAGCCCCAACAACAAACAAACGAAGTAGCGATACCATTCACGCTTACTTTTTTTCATACAAATTAAATTATTAATTAGAAGAACCTAGCATACCCCGACTGAGACCCCGAATCTCAGTCTGTTGCAAGTTGCCCGCAATTGTATCAGTTATTTTGAAATATATAAAATATGATCTTTCATCTCTACCTTGACATTCGCCGCCCTGCTAATGGCTGAATGATTGGTTCAATTGTATCGTACCGGTCTAAGCTTCCGGTAAAATGCAAATATTGTATATCTCCTCTCGCAAATTGAATTTCAATATTATACCATCGGGATAACACATTCGCTATATCTCTTAACGATTGATTATCAAAGAAAAAACGGCCTTCGTTCCAAGCAACATACGATTCCGTATCGACCTCTTTAATTGATAGCAACTTACTTCCGGCATGTATTTTAGCCAATTGTCCGGGGGCGAGTGTCCGCTCTTTATCTCCCACCGTTACCCCGATGCTTCCTCGCACCAATACGACCTCCGTACTGCTTCCGGGATAGGCATTGACATTAAAAGCTGTTCCGTACTGTCGTATTTTCATGTGATCGGTAACCACATAGAAAGGCCTTGCCTTATCGGGAGCAACCTCAAAGTAGGCTTCTCCTTGCAAATGCACAACGCGTTCTTTGTTGGTAAATACAACCGGATATCTTAACTGTGAAGCCGCATTCAGATGAACCTTGGTTCCGTCTTCCAGCACAATTCGATATTCTCCACCCTGCTTCGTGAGCAAAGTGTTGTACTGCATGGAAGTTGCTTGTGAATTAGCTTGATAAGAAATATGACTGCCTGTAACTGCGGCAACAGCAGTTCCTCCTACTGCCAACCGATTGGTGACTGTCGAATCTAACGAGATTTCGTTGCCGTCGGAGAGTACCAATATCGCTTGTGAAGTCCCCGGCCCTACCGCGGCTAAAGACTCACTGATCTTCTGCTCCACAGGGTCGGCAAGCAACATCAGACAAATAGCAACGATTGAAATTGGAAGTAATAAAATAGCAGCGTATCTGAATACAATTTGCCAGTTGATTCGTTTCGGAGGATTTGCTTCCACCCGGAGACAAAAGGCCTTCCAAGCTTTTTTCTTATCTACACGGCGATAATGCCTGTATTTAGAAAGAAAGGTATCAGCTTCCCCCAGTTTGTCGATCAAACGGTTTGTTTTAAGTTCACCCATCGCTGTATTATCTTTTGTTCTGTTTATATAAAGAACAACATAGATAGCAAAATGGGTGACATCCTTTCGAAAAAAAATCTATTTTCCTGCTATTATTTAGATTAGCATGTCAATATGTAAGCCGACAGCCAGAAGGAGAAAAGAACACCGGCACTTTCTCTCAGCCGCTGCATAGCTCTCATCTTCTGGGTTTTAACGGTATCAACGGATACTTGCAGCAAGGCAGCAATCTCTTTATTCTTCTTTCCTTCAAGTGACAATAAAAAAATCTCTCGACAGCGAGGCGGCAACTCGTCGATGGCTTGAAATAGCAAGCGATATTCCTCTTCGTTATTCAGTTCGGATTCGCTCAGCTCTTCTTCCAAAGACAATCCCTTGATGTATTCGGCATAACGCCCCTCTACATCCTGATGTTTCAGATGATTGATCGAGGCGTTTTTTACAAATTTATAAAGATAGGTTTTGAAAGCCCAGAAAGAGGTAAAAGTCAACTGTTTCTCCCACATGGCAACAAAAAGCTCTTGCACGATATCCTCCGCCACTTCATCAGAGAGCACAAATGCGGAGGCATAGACAACCAACGCAGGATAGTAATCGTCATATAAAACCTTATACGCTTCTATCCTTCGTTCATTGATCTTCTGCAAGAAAACAGCTTCCTTATCCTTCATGGGAAGTCATTTATTAGGAGTTTGAACCACCCCACCGCAGTGAGTGTTAATCCAGCGAGAATGCTTGGGAGCCAATCAGGTTCCCGCCTTCAAAGATGTCTACGCGATAGCTTCCGGCGTACAGGAACTCTTCGACATCCCAGAATACATTCACACTTTGTTCTTCACCGTTGTATTCGATGTACTTTTTAATCGAATAAGGTAGCGTACGGTTTTCGTAAGCGAAAGTATTGGACGCATTTTTGGTCAGCGCACCATTATCCGGCTTGGTAATACGTATATAGAGCGTACGTTCTCCGGTTTCGGCTGTTATATTCTTCACCACCGTAAAGCTTATGGCAAGTTTCACGACATCCTTTACCTTTTTGGCTACTTTACCTCGTTTATTACGCGGTTCAATCCGAATATTGGTAGCATCCAATTGTGCGGCGAGCGTCACTTTTTTATTCAGGTTCTTCTTTTCTTCCGAAAGATTGCTGACCTGTTGTGATGCCTGATTGTATTTTTGAGTGACTTCGGAAATAACCTTTTTCTGCTGATTAGCCAGCCTATTCAATGAATCAATCTGGCTGATATATCCAATCATGACTTTACGCAACGTAGCCAGTTCTTGTTTCAAACGGCGGACTTCGGTAGCATTGGAACTCTTTACGGTACGAAGTTCTTCCAACAGACGTTGTGTCTTCAACTGCTCCTGATCCAATAGTTGGGCCAAAGAGTCATTGGAGATTGTCATTTTCAACTCATCATATTGTTGTGCAAAACGTGTATACTCATTCTCCAGATCTTCCTTGTCCAATTGGAATTCCTGTACCAGTTCCCGATTTGCTTGTTTTTCAGTATACAATAAATAGGTGACACCGGCAATTGCTATTACCAAAATAGCTACGGCTACAATTAGAAGGGTTTTTTTGTTCATTGTTTCAGTACGTTAATGGATGATCGCCGCAAAAGTAATCAATTACTAACAGAGTAACATAGCCTTCGGCGATTTCTTTAACGAAAATTATTACGGAAAAATTTCTCTAATGGGATTATCGTTGTAATTTTGTCCCGTAATAGAAAAGAGGAAAATAGAATTATCAACTTTTTAAATAGATCGTATTATGTCAAAAGTAACCGTAGTAGGCGCAGGTAACGTAGGTGCTACATGTGCAAATGTACTTGCTTTCAATGAAGTAGCAGACGAAGTAGTAATGCTGGACGTTAAAGAAGGCGTTTCAGAAGGTAAAGCAATGGATATGATGCAGACAGCTCAATTATTGGGTTTCGACACTACATTAGTAGGCTGCACCAATGACTATGCTCAAACTGCTGACTCAGACGTTGTAGTTATTACTTCAGGTATTCCTCGCAAGCCGGGTATGACTCGTGAAGAACTGATCGGTGTAAACGCTGGTATTGTTAAATCAGTAGCAGAAAATATCTTGAAATATTCTCCCAACGCAATTCTGGTTGTTGTTTCTAACCCGATGGATACAATGACTTACTTGTCATTGAAATCATTAGGTTTGCCGAAAAACCGCATCATCGGTATGGGCGGCGCTTTGGACAGCTCACGTTTCAAATACTTCCTGTCACAAGCTTTGGGCTGCAACGCTAACGAAGTAGAAGGTTTTGTAATCGGTGGTCACGGTGATACAACTATGATTCCGATGACTCGCTTCGCTACTTATAAAGGTATGCCTGTAGCGAATTTCCTTTCTGAAGAAAAACTGAAAGAAGTAGCTGCTGCTACAATGGTAGGTGGCGCAACGTTGACAAAACTGTTGGGTACTTCTGCTTGGTATGCACCGGGTGCTGCAGGAGCATTTGTTGTTGAATCAATCATCCACAACCAAAAGAAGATGATTCCTTGTTCAGTATTCCTGGAAGGCGAATACGGAGAATCAGACATCTGTATCGGTGTTCCGGTAATCCTTGGCAAAAACGGTATCGAAGAGATCGTTAAGCTGGAACTGAACGAAGAAGAAAAAGCTGCATTTGCTGCTAGCGCTAAAGCTGTTCATGCAACTAACGCTGCATTGAAAGAAGTAGGTGCTCTTTAATAGGCTGTACTCGATACAACATTAAACCAACTAAATATGTAAGAAGAGGCTAAGCGTCTATAACGACCTTTGGTCTCTTCTTTTTATATACCTTATTTCCACAGTAGCACCGCCCGGAGTCCGCCTTCCAAACAGCGAACGCACACTAGATCGGAACAGATTGCCCCGGTTTTGTATTACCGCATTCCCGAAATAAACCCCGTCTTATCCTTCCTGTGATAAAAAAAGCTAATTCATTTTGCTCTTTCTATGAAAAGCCATACTTTTGCATCGTTGTCTATGCAATTATTTCTTATACCAATAAGTATAAAAAAAAGAAACAACTTTCATAAACAAAACACATAAGAATAGGGTTATTTAATAATAGAAGTATCAACTTATTAATATGCAAGATGCAATGAAAAAAGTATTCCTTCTGACCACTCTGTTAAGCCTGACATTCGTAGTAAAAGCGCAAAGCATCCTAAACCTGGATAGTTGTCGTGCATTAGCTCTTGCCAACAACAAAGACTTGTTGATAAGCAATGAGAAGATCAATGCCGCCCATTATCAACGAAAAGCTGCGTTTACAAACTACCTGCCTAACTTTTCTGCCAGCGGAACTTACATGCGTAATCAGAAAGAGTTCTCACTACTGAGTAACGATCAAAAGTCAGCCCTTTCGGGGCTAGGAAACAGTTTATCGGGGCCACTACAGCAAGCGGCGGGGGTCATTACCCAACTACATCCCGAATTAGCGTCACAAATTCCGGCCTTAGGCGCCAGTCTGACTTCGGCTTTCAATGAAGCCGGCAGCTCTATCGCCGATGCTCTCCGAACAGATACCCGAAACGTATATGCGGGTGCTCTTACATTGACACAACCTTTGTATATGGGCGGTAAGATTCGCGCCTACAACAAAATTACGCAATACGCCGAAGAACTGGCCCGGCAACAGCACCATTCCGGCATGCAGGAAGTAATCATGAGCACAGACCAAGCCTATTGGCAAGTGATTTCGCTTGTCAATAAGAAGAAGCTCGCGGAAGGATATCTGAAACTCCTACAACAGTTGAACGGTGATGTGGAAAAGATGATTAACGAAGGAATAGCAACGAAAGCGGATGGCTTGTCGGTACGCGTCAAAGTGAATGAAGCGGAAATGACGTTGACTAAAGTGGAAGATGGTTTAAGTCTTTCGCGCATGTTATTGTGCCAACTATGCGGAATAAGCCTCAATACACCTATTACATTGGCCGACGAGCAGATGGACGATCTTCCTCTTCTCACCCCGGATACCAATTTCGACCTGGCAACCGCTTATGCCAATCGTCCGGAAATACGCAGTCTTGAACTAGCTACGCAGATCTATAAGCAGAAGGTAAACGTAACCCGGGCCGAGCATCTGCCTTCTCTGGCGCTGGTCGGCAACTACGTAGTAACTAATCCATCGGTATTCAATAGCTTTGAGAATAAATTCAAAGGTATGTGGAATGTGGGTGTGATGCTGCAAATCCCTATCTGGCATTGGGGAGAGGGAACTTATAAAGTAAAAGCCGCCAAAGCGGAAGCGCGTATTACCGAATACCAATTGCAAGATGCACGTGAGAAAATCGAGTTGCAGGTCAACCAATCGGCATTCAAGGTAAACGAGGCAAGCAAAAAGCTGACAATGGCCACCAAAAATATGGAGAAAGCCGAAGAGAATCTGCGCTATGCAAACCTTGGCTTTAAAGAAGGGGTAATTGCCACCAGCAATGTACTCGAAGCACAAACAGCCTGGCTAGCTGCCCAATCCGAGAAAATCGACGCGCAGATAGATGTACAACTAACAGAGATTTATTTGAAGAAATCACTGGGTACACTCAAATAAAGGACAAATCATCATTCGTAATTTATAATTCATAATTCATATGACACCTATAAAATCACAAAACAGCAATATGCTGCTTGCATTTCTAACCTTACTGGGAGTGATCGCAATCGTTGCAGTCGTTGGTTTTTTCATACTTCGCAAAGGCCCGGAAATCATTCAGGGACAGGCGGAGGTAACCGAATACCGCGTATCGAGCAAAGTCCCGGGACGTATATTGGAGTTTCGCGTAAAAGAAGGGCAGTCCGTGAATGCCGGAGATACATTAGCTATCCTCGAGGCTCCCGATGTAGTTGCTAAAATGGATCAGGCCCGTGCTGCCGAAGCTGCCGCACAAGCCCAAAACGAAAAAGCAATCAAAGGTGCCCGCCACGAACAGATCCAGACTGCCTACGAAATGTGGCAGAAAGCTCAGGCAGGGGTAACCATCGCTGAAAAGTCATACAAGAGAATTAAAAACCTGCACGAACAAGGCGTAATGCCTGCACAGAAGCTGGATGAGATAACAGCGCAACGTGATGCCGCCATAGCTACCGAGAAAGCTGCCAAAGCACAATATACCATGGCAAAGAACGGAGCGGAACGGGAAGATAAGATGGCAGCGGAAGCGTTAGTGAATCGTGCCAAGGGTGCTGTTGCCGAAGTAGAGTCTTACATTAAAGAGACATACCTTATTGCTACAGCCGCCGGTGAGGTTTCTGAAATATTCCCTAAAGTAGGCGAATTGGTAGGTACAGGCGCACCGATCATGAATATCGCCGAACTGAGTGACATGTGGGTTACATTCAACGTACGCGAAGATTTGCTGAAGAACCTGACAATGGGTGCTGAGTTTGAAGCGGTAATTCCCGCACTCGACAACAAAGCCATTAAATTGAAAGTATATTACCTGAAAGATTTGGGAACTTATGCCGCTTGGAAGGCAACCAAAACCACCGGACAGTTCGACCTCAAAACATTTGAAGTCAAAGCTTCTCCGTTAGAAAAGATAGAAAATCTTCGTCCGGGTATGTCGGTTATCATTGACAAATAAACATGAAACAAAGAGAAAAGAAATATATAGCTCTGTGGTTGGTCATGAAACGAGAGTGTCGCCGATTGGTGTCACGCCCTCTCTATCTGTTCTGCATGATCATCGCCCCATTGTTCTGTTATATCTTCTTCACCACCCTGATGGACTCGGGGCTTCCTCAGAATCTTCCGGCCGGCGTGGTGGATATGGACAATTCGACCACTTCGCGCAACCTCGCCCGTAACCTCGACGCTTTCTCACAAACCGGAGTCGTGGCGCATTACAGCAATGTAACAGATGCCCGAATCGCCGTGCAGGAAGGCAAAATATACGGTTTCTTCTATATCCCCCAAGGGATGTCGGCCGAAGCGCAGAGTCAGCGGCAACCCAAGCTCTCTTTCTACACGAACTATTCCTACCTGATTGCCGGTTCGCTACTGTTCAGAGACATGAAGATGATGGGTGAATTAGCCTCAGGAGCAGCCGGACGTAGTGTACTGTATGCCAAAGGAGCTACCGAAGACCAGGCAATGGGCTTTCTACAACCAATCGTCATTGACACACATCCCCTAAACAATCCGTGGCTCAATTATTCGGTTTATCTGTGCAATACACTGATACCGGGTGTACTGATGCTACTCATATTCATGGTGACTGTTTATTCGATTGGGGTTGAGATCAAAGACCGCACAGCCCGCCAATGGCTACGACTGAGCAATAACTCGATTTATATCGCATTAGCCGGAAAGCTCATTCCCCACACCGTGGTGTTTTTCATCATGGGGGCATTCTACAATGTATACCTATACAGCTTCTTGCATTTCCCATGCAACAGCGGAATCTTCCCGATGCTATTTGCCACGCTTTGTCTGGTGCTGGCATCGCAGTGTTGCGGTGTTATTATGATAGGTGTACTGCCTACGCTACGTCTCGGTCTGAGTTTTGCCTCTCTCTGGGGAGTTATTTCTTTCTCCATCTCCGGCTTTTCTTTTCCGGTGATGGCCATGCATCCCCTGTTGCAGGCTTTGAGCAACCTATTCCCACTCCGGCATTACTTCCTGATTTATGTAGATCAGGCACTTAATGGCTACAGCATGGCCTACTCATGGCCCAACTATATGGCTTTATTAATATTTATGATGTTGCCTTTCTTCGTCGTTCATCGACTGAAAGAAGCGTTGATTTACTATAAATACATACCCTAAATGAAAGATATAAAATTAAAAGACAAGATAGCCGAAGGCTTCAATGACCTGTTTTATATCTGGAAGCGAGAGTTTCAGACGACTTTCCGCGACCAGGGGGTACTGATATTCTTTATCCTCGTCCCACTGGCCTATCCATTACTGTATAGCTTCATCTACAACAACGAAGTCGTGCGGGAAGTGCCTGCAGTTGTCGTTGACGATTCACACTCCTCACTCAGTCGCGAATACCTGCGTAAGGTAGATGCCACTCCGGATGTGCACATTGTGTTTTATTGCGCCGACATGGAGGAAGCCAAACAATTGCTAAAGAATCGCGCAGCCTATGGAGTTATCTACATCCCATCGGACTTTAGTGAAAACATAGCCAAAGGGAAACAAACGCAGGTCAGTATTTATTGTGACATGAGCGGATTGCTATATTACAAATCGATATTGCTTGCCAACACAGCAGTGTCACTGGATATGAATAAGGATATAAAGATAGCCCGAAGTGGGAATACGACCGATCGGCAGGATGAAATAACAACCTACCCGATAGAGTATGAGGAGGTCTCCATCTACAATCCGACAGCCGGATTCGCAGCTTTCCTGATTCCCGCCGTATTGGTCTTGATTATCCAACAGACTTTACTACTCGGCATCGGACTTTCTGCGGGAACGGCACGCGAAAATAATCGCTTCAAAGATCTGGTCCCGATCAACCGCCACTACAACGGTACGTTGCGAATCGTATTCGGAAAAGGACTCAGCTACTTTCTCGTGTATGTGCTGATTTCTTTTTATGTGCTCTGCATCGTTCCAAAGATGTTCAGCCTCAACCAGATTGGTGAATTCGGTACGCTGGCATTGTTTCTGCTGCCTTACCTGGCTGCCTGCATTTTCTTTGCAATGACTGCCTCCATCGCCATTCGCAACCGGGAGACTTGTATGTTGATTTTTGTATTTACTTCGGTTCCGCTATTATTTATTTCAGGAATATCGTGGCCGGGAGCCGCCATTCCTCCATTCTGGAAGTATGTATCTTACATCTTCCCTTCCACCTTCGGCATCAATGGGTTTGTGAAGATTAACAATATGGGCGCATCACTGAACGAAGTCTCACTCGAGTATAAAGCTTTGTGGGTACAAGCCGGAATTTATTTCATCACAACCTGCTGGGTATATCGCTGGCAAATACTGATGAGCCGTCGACATGCCATCGAACGGTATAAAGAGCTGAAAGCAAAGGAAAGTTTCGCGAAGAAATAGGCAATGCTGAAAAAAGAGATTATTATCTAAACCCTTTTCACTACATAGAAAAATCTAATCAGGCTGCTCGTATACAAATACGGGCAGCCTTCATTTCAACCCTTTCATTTTCTGTACACGGCTGTTTTACTACTACCTGTCACAAAGTTGGCAAGAGTTATCTATAGGATAAAGCAACCCAAGTACCGGATTGAGGCCACTTAAGAACTTGACCTAAGTAAACCGAAAACTCAATTGAGAAAACTTAAACCATTGACTACACTTAACTGATCACTAGACTATTAATAACTGTTAGCTCGATTATTAATACCTGACGAATCAAGTATTAATAGCTGAGCGCATAAGTATACTAAAGAGAGAAGAAGTACCCTATTTTTCCGGTTGATGGAAACTCTCATTTTACTATCGCTTGATTCCCTTAGGCTGTTACGCCAATCCCAACTGTTGCTTTAAATCGACTTTTGCTATATAAAAGAAGGAGCTGACTGCAATAGCCAACTCCTTCTTATTATAACGGTTAAAGTATATACGATCTTATCAGAACTTGTAGCCAACACCAATAGCAAAATTCAGATTCTTCGGCGATCCGTCACCGTCGAACACCTTGGTCAAACCAAACTCGCCGGTCAGATCTACAAAGATGCGGCCGATTTCATAAGCAACTCCTACTCCAAGTCCTAAGTCAAATCGATTGGCATCCAAACCTTCATTATCGAAAATCTTAACGCCGGCTGATTTACCTCCAACACCATATGCCAAATACGGACCACCTTTGATTACAATGTTTTGTGAATCAGCAATAGGCAAACGCGCAGCGGCAAATATCGGAAGTTCCAAATACAACGGATTTATCTTCACTCCGTCAACTTTGGCACCTTTTGTAGTATACATCAATGAAGGTTGAAGCGACCACATATCAGTAAACTGATACTCCATACCTACACCGGCCTGAAAACCAACCTTCAGATCAGTATCAGCATCACCCGTTAGATTACTTAGGTTCATACCTACTTTCGCATTCCAAGAAACCTGCGAATAGGAAACGATAGAAACAAGTGCGAATAGCACAAAAATCAAACCTTTTTTCATATTACATTTTTATTAGACTGCCCTGCTCTTCCCCGAGGCAGACGTAGTTAAACTTAGATTATCTATCGAAAAAAGTAACATTCCATTCATTACTTTTTCATATTATAGTTTAACAAGAAAAGCATAGATAATGTTCTATCGAGACTAGCACAATATTTATTTGGTTTATTTAACTACCTAAAGTTTTGATTATTACGAAAGATTCGTAGATTTGCGAAACATTCGTAATTAAACAATAAAGTATGGAAAAGCTAACCTTACAAGAAGAAGAAGTGATGATTTACATCTGGGAATTACAAGATTGTTTCGTTAAAGACATCTTGGGTAAATACCCTGAGCCGATCCCTCCTTATACGACCATCGCATCGATAGTCAAGAATCTGGAGCGGAAAGGATATGTTATTGCGAAGCGGATGGGAAATACCTACCAATACACGCCCGCCATTCGCGAGAATGAGTACAAGCGCCACTTTATGAGTGGAGTAGTACGCAACTATTTTGAGAACTCTTATAAAGAGATGGTATCTTTCTTCGCCAAAGATCAGAAGATATCGACAGAAGATCTCAAAGAGATTATTGAATTGATCGAAAAAGGAAAAGAGACTAATTAATACCTTTTACCATGAGCACCGAAATCGCATACTTCCTGAAAATCAACGTAGCTATCGCATTATTTTATGCTTTCTACCGACTGTTTTTCCATAAAGATACCTTCTTCCTTTGGAGGCGGGTAACTTTATTATGCTTCTTCATCGTTTCATTGCTCTATCCCTTGATGAATATGCAAGGATGGATCAGAAGTCAGGAACCGATGGTGGCTATGGTCGATTTATATACTACTGTATTGCCGGAATTGGTGATCCAACCAACGCAAACCAGCGATATTCATTGGCAGACGATATTAATACAGGCAATCCAAGTTGCATACTGGTGTGGAGTGGCCTTACTCGCTCTCCGTTTTTTAATCCAATTGGGAAGCATCATTCGGCTACACTTTTCGTCCCCGAAAGGCTGCCTGCAAGGAACGCGCGTGCATTATCTCAACAAAGAGATCGGCCCGTTCTCGTTCTTCCACTGGATATTCATTCACCCGAGTTCGCATACCGAGTCCGAAATACGCGAAATCATTACGCATGAAACAACTCACGCCCAACAATACCATTCAGCAGACGTAATCATCAGCGAGATCATGTGTATATGTTGTTGGTTCAATCCATTTATATGGCTCATGAAGCGTGAAGTCCGAAGTAACCTCGAATACATGGCCGACTATCATGTATTAAAGGCCGGACACGATAGCAAATCATACCAGTACAATTTATTGGGACTGGCTCATCACAAGGCTGCAGCAAATTTATCAAATAGTTTCAATGTTTTACCTCTCAAAAACCGTATCAAAATGATGAATAAACGAAGAACACAAAAAGTCGGAAAGACTAAATACCTGATGTTTATCCCATTAGCCATTTTGCTAATGATAGTAAGCAATATCGAGGTCGTGGCTCGCTCCACCGGAGAATGGGCCAAAGAACTTATCGAGCAAACTGACGTACAAGTTCTCACTCCACCTGAGATCATAAACTCCTCCAATGAGTTAACACCCCCAGAAATCATTCTCCAAGACAAGAAGAGTACTCCAAAGATCGTTTTCGTTCCGCCCAAAATCGTATACGATGATCCGGTTTACGCAGCTGTTGAAGAAATGCCGACTTTCCCCGGAGGTATAGAAGCCATGATGGAATATCTGAAAGAAAACATTCGCTATCCGGCAGAAGCTCATAAGAAAGCTACCCAAGGACGTGTAATCGCACAATTTGTAGTAAAGAAAGATGGTAGTATCAGTGGTGCTAAAATTATCCGGGGAGTAGACCCGCTACTCGACAAAGAAGCCTTGCGCGTAATTAACTCCATGCCTAATTGGACACCGGGAAAACAAAATGGGAAAGCAGTCAATGTGCAATTTACAATCCCTATTGGCTTTAGCTTAGACAAACAGGAATCGGCCGCACCAAAAGCAATAGAAGAACCGGATGTATCAGAGATTGTAGTAGTAGGCTACGGAGCAGATAAAGCAACAACCGATAATAAGGTATATGAAAGAGTTGACCAAATGCCACAATTCCCCGGAGGAACAGAAGGATTGATGAAGTACTTGTCGCAGAACATTAAGTATCCCACTATAGCTCAAAAAAACAAAGAAGAAGGAAGAGTGATCGTAAAAATGGTAGTAGGCGCTGATGGAAATTTATCAAACATAGAAATCGTTCGAGGAGTGAGTCCTCTGCTGGATGCAGAAGCTGTTCGCGTGGTAAGTGGAATGCCCAAATGGGTACCGGGACAAATGCAGGGAAAGCCTGTGCCGGTGAAGTATACGATTCCGGTACACTTTCGCTTACAAAAACCAGCAAACTAACCTGTCACAACAAATAACTAACGAAAAGGAAGTAGCACATAACTACTTCCTTTTTTTTGCTCATTCCGAATTGTTTTGCAAGATTATTGTTATATTTGTTGAACACTTAATTATCATCCGCATGAAAAGATTTACACTGATTGCATGTTTATTGCTAACCTATCTCTGTGCGGCACAAGCCAAAGACAGAGTATTCGAACGTCCCCCATTCATCGCATGGAGTTCGACAAGTATTGAGATAGATAAAATTGTAGCGAAAGACACAGCCACCGTGGTTCATATCAAGGCTTACTATCGTCCGAAGAACTGGATCAAAATTGCCACGGGAAGTTTTCTGAAGGACAATAACGGGGCAATTTACCCAATCCGCAGAGGTGTAGGCATCACATTGGACAAAGAATTCTGGATGCCGGAATCGGGTGAAGCCGAGTTCGAACTGATCTTCCCTCCCATCCCATACAATATAAAGAGTCTGGACTTCTCGGAAGGAGACTTCGACGGTGCTTTTAAAATCTGGGGTATTCAATTGGACGAGAAGGCATTCCGCAAACAAGCGATTCCCCAGAACGTCACTATTCATAAGATCAACAAAAAAACCGAATTACCCCAACCGGAGTTTGCTTATGGCAAAGCCACGTTGAAAGGAAAAGTGCTTGGCTTTCAACCCGAAATGCCTTCAACCGCTAAACTAGGCTTGAATGATCCAATCCGCTGGAGCAGTTTCTCCGAAGATATCACCATCCGTGAAGACGGAACCTTCGAGTTTCAAGTAGATGTCATCACCGTCACGCCGGCAGTGATTTCTCTCCCCACCACTGAAATACCGTGCTTGTTAGCTCCCGGCAAAGAAACCACCGTAACGATCAATCTACCTGAAATATCCCGCCGTAGTTCTAAATTATTAAAAGATAGCAAGCCGCTTGGCAAGCAGGCATATTTCGAAGGTTATCTGGCCGCGTTGCAACAAGAACTTTCCGAGAATACAATCAACACCAATATAATCGAAAATCCACTGGAACTCATAAAGGATCTGATCGGAAAAGACATCTCGGGATGCAAAACGTATTTTATCGATAAACGAAACGAGCTATTCGACCGGATAGAAAGCACATCCATGAGCCCGGCCGCCAAAGAAGTTCTGAAAGCCAATACCAATATCACAACAGCCATTGGCTTATTTATGGGAAGAAGTCTCGTCATGCGGGCCCATGTAGAAGAGCATAAAATGAATAGAGAACAAACCGAGGAGTATTATAAAAATACTCAAATAGAGCTACCGACCGACTATTATGATAGCCTCAAAGACTTCTCGCTCAACTCGACCCCGAATCTTTATGCTCCAGAATACGCATACGGAATCCTGTTATTCAGTAGTCAAAACGCAATCATACAGCCTTTACTGAATACAGACAAAGGAGTTTTGTTTGATATGGGAAAAGCATTCCAATGCAATCGTTCCATAGATGATTTCTCCCCCTTAAGCACTCAGCAATTAAACGAACTAGCCGCTTTGTCTTCACCTGCTTACAAAGAACTTTTGGTCGGAATAAACAAAACACTACTTCAAAAGATAGAGCTAAACAAACAGAAGGGTGGATTCACGATCAACCAAGTCGAAGATGTAAGCAACGAAGAGCTATTCACCTCCATCATCTCTAAATTTGAAGGACGCGTGCTTCTTGTCGATTTCTGGGCAACTTGGTGCGGACCTTGCCGGATAGCCAATAAAGTGATGGTTCCCATGAAAGAGGAGTTGAAAGATAAAGATGTGCTCTATGTATATATCACCGGAGAAACTTCGCCACAAGGGGTATGGGAAAATATGATTCCAGATATCCACGGCGAACACTTCCGGGTGAGCGATGCACAATGGAGGTATTTGATGGATAAGTACGAAGTCAGAGGAGTACCGACCTATTATGTGATCGACCGAAAAGGAAATACCACGTATAAACAAACCGGTTTTCCGGGCGTGGATGTTATGAAGGCGCAATTGGAGAAAGCATTGGAGCAATGATTCCTTATCAATGAAGATTTATGCTTAATCGGAGATCTCTTTCTTGACTGAGACAAGCCAATCTTTATAATAAATAAAAAAACGCTTCGGAAGTTTATAACAGACTTCCGAAGCGTTTTTTATTGGTATCTTATCTCTCCCGGAAAAGGATTACGTATGTATCTCTACAATTTTGGTAGGCTCCATCTCATCATTCCGGCGATCTACCTGACTCACAACATTAGTAGCCAATGTGAGGAATGCGCGTCCTGTAACCGTATCTTCGTCCAATGCAGCAGGAGTTCCGTTGTCACCACTTTCACAAATACTTTGTACAATCGGAATCTGTCCAAGCAAAGGCACTTGCATATCTTCAGCCAGCTTCTTTGCTCCCTCTTTGCCAAATATATAATATTTATTCTCAGGCAGTTCGGCCGGAGTAAACCAAGCCATATTTTCTACCAGCCCTAGAATAGGCACATTTACTTTATCATTGGTAAACATATTAATCCCTTTGCGAGCATCTGCCAGCGCAACTGCCTGCGGCGTACTTACAACCACAACTCCTGTCATGGCCAATGTCTGCACCACAGTTAAATGAATATCGCTGGTTCCCGGCGGTAGGTCAATCAAGAAGTAGTCAAGGTCTCCCCACTGAGCATCTCCGATCAGTTGTTTGAGTGCATTACTTGCCATACCTCCACGCCAAAGTGTAGCCTGATCCGGATCAACAAAGAAACCGATCGACAACAATTTGACTCCGTATTTCTCTACCGGAACAATTAAATCACGTCCGTCGACACGCTCCGCATACGGATGCGCATCTTCGACCTGAAACATTTTCGGAACAGAAGGGCCAAAAATATCCGCATCCAATAAACCAACCTTATATCCTAACTTTGCCAGAGCAACAGCCAAGTTAGCAGCCACAGTCGATTTCCCTACCCCACCTTTACCGGAGGAAACACCAATCACATTTTTAACCTGTGGCAACAGCTTACCAACTTCCGGGCGGGCAACTTGCTTGCTTTCCGTAGTAATGGTAACCTGTACGTCAGGTGACACATAGGTGTGAATAGCAGTCTCGGCAGCTTTCAACATCGACTTCATAAACGGATCAGTCGGTTTTTCAAAAACGAGTGAAAAACTAACAGCCATTCCGTCAATACGAAGATTATCGGCAATCATCTCTGCCTCGATCAAATTCTTTCCCGTACCGGGATAACGCACTGTTGCCAGCGCATCGAGTATCAATTTCGGATAAAGTGTCATATCATTTATTGTTTTTGACGTTTAACTATTTGCTTGTTTCCAATCCACTACGCTTGCTACGATTATAGCTGCGATATGGATCGAGTTCTATTTCGATATCCGGTTCCTTCAGTTCTCCTTCCTGAGGCAACCGGAATTTAATGTATTTTATATTTAAACCACGATCCAACCATTGTTGTTCATAATAAGTTTTGATTCCGAGTATATCATCCACTAAATCGGAGTGATATAAATCTTCCGTCATGAACTCAACCGGTATATTGTTCGCCTCAATCATATACTTGGTATAGGTGAACATGAAGTTGCTATCAGTTTTCAGATGAACGATTCCATCGGGTTGCAGAAACTTGCGATACCGTTCCATGAAGTAAGTTGAAGTCAGTCGTTTCGTAGCTTTCTTCATCTGTGGGTCAGAGAAGGTAAGCCATATCTCACTCACCTCTCCTTCAGCAAAGAAGCGTTCGATGATTTCAATATTGGTCCGCAGGAAAGCTACATTCTTCATGCCTGCTTCCAGCGATTCGGTAGCCCCTGTCCACATCCGGGCACCTTTTATATCGATTGCAATAAAGTTCTTTTCGGGAAACATTTTACCGAGTCCGACGGTATATTCTCCCCGTCCGCACCCAAGTTCAAGTACAATGGGGTGATCGTTTTTAAAAAACTCCCGATGCCATTTACCCTTCATTTCAAACGGCACGTTATCTACTGCAGAGTAAGGATACTCGAATACATGCGGATAGCTCGCCATATCAGCAAACTTTTCTAATTTGTTTTTTCCCATATAATGACTTATTAGAGCGCAAAGTTACAGACTTTTGAGATAACCTACAAAAATAAATGGAGTACAGATTACTCCATACTCCATCTATTATATATTCTCTTCTTAATTATTCAATCATTCCTCCGTAGGAGTTTGTTGAGCTTTCAGATCAGCATAAAAAGCTGCATGAGAAACCTGCATATAAGGTTGCAGGAATAAAAAGCCAAGACCGAAGGTAGGATACACAAAAGAGCCCAACCAATAAAGCTAAGGTCAAGCAAGAACAACTTCATCTTGTGTCCGTCCATCATTGCCATACTTTTCTCAATAGCGGCATTGTTACGCAACTCGGGTTCTTCTTTCAAAATATAGTCGGTCATTGCATACGAGTATTGTTTGATAACACCCGGAACAAACAGCAACAAAGACCACAATGCAGTATAAACTGTTTGGAGTACTTTAGTTCCTAGGATACGACCATAGTCGTTAAAACCTTCAAACAGCACACCTAAATCAATTTCACCCCCTTTAAAGACATTCAACATCACAATCGCAAAGCCGTAAGCAATCGGCAGGGTAAGTAACATAATCAATACTCCGACTACGGGGATAGAACTCAACCTGCGGAAATTGCCATAAAGATAACTGCCGCTACAGCAGCCATAACCCACTTGCCCTTCAGGGCCTCGCGTGCCTGAGCACGCAACTCTGAATTTTGTTTCAACATAAATATAAAATATAATAAATAAATAATTACTCAACGATTGTCACCCAGCCATGCGTATCGGGAGCATCACCATACTGAATGTCACGCAATTTATTGTACAACTTGGTACAAATCGGTCCGGGTTTACCATCCTTGGAGATTACATACGATTTATCTTTCTCCAAATCGTCGATACGCTGGATCGGGCTGATCACAGCAGCAGTTCCACAAGCTCCCGCTTCCTCAAAGGTAGCGAGTTCCTCTTCCGGAACCGGACGACGTTCAACCTTCATACCCATATCTTCGGCCAATTGCATCAGGCTCTTATTCGTGATTGAAGGCAGAATAGAAGATGACAATGGAGTGATATAGGTATTATCTTTAATACCAAAGAAGTTAGCAGCTCCACATTCGTCAATATACTTTTTCTCTTTGGCATCCAAATAGAATTCGCAGGAATAGCCCAGATCATGTGCCTTCTTATTAGCACGCAAGCTGGCGGCATAGTTACCTCCGATTTTATAAGTACCCGTTCCATGAGGAGCCGCACGGTCAAATTCACGAATTATCACATAAGGATTAGTTGAGAAGCCACCTTTAAAATAAGGTCCTACCGGAGAAACGAATACAACAAACATGTACTCAGTAGCCGGATGAACTCCGACCTGTGCACTCGTACCAATCAACAACGGACGGATGTAAAGAGACGCTCCACTCTCATAGGGAGGAATAAAACGTTCATTCAATTTCACGACTTTTAGAATAGCTTCTTTAAAGCGATCAGTAGATAGTTCAGCCATTAAAATACCTTGACAAGTAGATTGTAAGCGTGCCGCATTTTCTTCCAGACGAAAAATTCGGACCTTACCGTCTTTCCCACGGAAAGCTTTCAATCCTTCAAAGGCTTCCTGACCGTAGTGCAAACAAGTAGCCGCCATATGTAAAGTGAGGTGTTCTTCACTGCTTACTTCCAGTTCTCCCCATTTACCATTGCGGAAATTGATTCTCACATTGTAATCTGTCTTCATATATCCAAAAGACAGATTTGCCCAGTCTATTTCTTTCATCTTTTGATAAATTATTTAATTTGACTCATGAATGTACAAAAGTAACCTTTATTATTCATATTTTTGTTTTTCTTGCCATATTTTTTCGACCTCTAGATCGGTTTTCTTTAGTTTTTCAGTACAAAACGCTATTATCTCATTGGCCTCTTTTATCTTTTCACCCAATTTGTCAAGCTCCAGTTCGTTATTGTCAATTTGACGGACAATATTTTCAAGCCGATCCATCGCCTGAGCATAAGTTTCTTTTTTTGTTCCCATAATTTATTTATTCCAAAGTCATTAATCATTTACAATCGATTTCACCTCACCGTTGGCCAAACAAGTAACCAACGCATCGCCGGGTTTCAGTTCGGTTGCATCGGTCACCACCTTTCCATCTTTGAGAGTGATGCTATAGCCACGTTTCAACAGTCGTTCAGGAGCAATATCTTCCACACGCTGTTGCAACAGAGCCAGTCTGTGCCGGTGATAAGACAGAAATTTCGTTGTAGCTTGCAACAAATCTTTGCGAGCAGTCAGTAAATTCATTCGGGCTTCCGTCAATTGACGTCCGACCTTGACAGGAATGCGCCCTTGCAGATCGGCTAACCTTCTCTGTTCACGTTCAAGCAAGGCAACTGCTCCCTGCCGTAGACGTACTGCCAACTCTTCAAGCTTATCGGCCACTTCAGTTATGCACTGAATTAAAAGTTCGGCCGCGGCCGTAGGAGTCTTCACGCGGGTGTGGGCTACAGAATCGAGTACAGTATCGTCGCGTTCGTGTCCGATTCCGGTCAAAATAGGTAATGGAAACTGTGCACAGGCAGCTGCCAGTAAATAGGTATCAAAACCGGAAAGATCAGAAGTTGCACCCCCACCGCGAATAATAACGACGACATCGAATTCGTCTTGGCGGACATGGATGGAATCAAGTGCGGCAAGTATAGAGCCTTCCACTTGATTGCCTTGCATCAAAGCCGGGAAAAGCTCGGTGTGAAAGAAAAAACCGCGGGGGTTATGCACTAATTGGTGGCAGAAATCATCATATCCGGCTGCGGTAGCGGATGAAATGACCGCGATACGTTGCGGCAGAAGTGGCATTGGAAGTTCTTTATTAAGTGTCAACACGCCTTCCGCTTCCAGTTGTTGCAGGATTTCTCTCCGTCGCCGAGCCATATCGCCCAGCGTGTACGCCGGATCGACATCAAGCACAGTCAAACTATAGCCATAGAGTTCATGAAACTGGACGCTGACCTTCACCAAGACTTTGATACCGGAAGTAAATGCCTGTCCCGTGCTCTCTTCAAAGTAGGATTTCAGCAAACGGTAAATGTGATTCCAAATCATCCCGCGTGCTTTGGCCACCAAACTGTTTCCCCGAAAATCTTTTTGCACAAACTCCAGGTAGCAATGTCCGGTCGCGTTCGTACGGACATCACTAAGCTCAGCCTGCACCCAGTATTCATCGGGCAAGCATTGCTCTAAACTTCTCCGCACGAGTGCATTCAGGTCGAGAAGAGTCAGCGCAGAAGAAGCGCCGGGTGATTCTTCCGACAGGGATGGATCCATCTGCCCTATGTTACGTGTTTGTTTTATCATATCGGAATTTACTCCTGTCTTTTCGAAAACATTTGAGAAGAGTTCTGGTAAGCCTTCCATAAATCAGGAACCCCATATCCATAGATGTTATCCGGGAAATCAACCCGATCACCGGAACTACGTACCAGTTCGATGATCTGCTTGGCCGTCAGGTTCGGACGAGCCTGCCACAAACAAGTCACCATACCACACATGATAGGAGCCGAAAACGATGTTCCATTGGCGCGACGTAGATTACCGTCGGTACCCATAACGTCTGAGTCTTGCCCAACTGCCACGACATCTGGTTTCACACGTCCGTCGGCCGTATTACCTATGGAAGAGAAAGGAGCTAAGACTCCTTTTTTGTCAATGGCGCCAACAGTCAGCACATTCTCCGCATCACCCGGAGGGGTTGTCTTTTTCCAAGAACCACGCCCGGAGTTCCCGGCACTGCATACCAATATCATTCCTTTATCAGCGACTTTGGAAGCCTGACGCGACATTAAAGCAAAATGTCCGTCCAAATCCCGATAGCGATAATTCTTGCTCGGGTCATCAAACGTATAGTATCCAAGTGAGGTATTCACTACATCCACGCCCACACTATCGGCAAACTCAATAGCAGCCGACCAGTAATCTTGTTCAACCAGATGCTCTGAATAATCGTCCTCACTACGAAGTAGCCAAAAAGAGGCTTCCGGTGCTGTACCGACCATAATATTCGGTTCATTCATCGCGATGCAGGACAATACAGACATCCCATGACTGCTTTCCGCATAGATGTCCGATCCCGGATATACGAAGTCTCGTGCCCCTAGAACGCGTATATTTTGCATAGCCGCAATTCGATCCGCATTATGGAATCCGGCATCAATAACGGCAATAGTCATCCCTTGTCCCTTGAAGCCGGCCTCATGCAACCGATTCGCACGACTCATTTCGATCTGGGCAAATGCCGGGCCATAGAGGCTATCCGACTTCTGCGGTTTATTAATCAGCGTATCTCTTTTAGAGGTCATTTTCATGTTGCCGTGCCACACTTTCTCCGTAAAGCGAACGAAAGGTAGCTTAGCTATTTTATGAATCAGGGTACTATCATTGCAGGAGACAGTCACAAAGTTATCCCACTTGCCGGTGACAACAATATGCACTCCTTTCTTACGAATGGCATCGATATATTTGGCACATACCGGCAAGTCGGTTGAATCCACGGAGAGATTCTGTCGTTGACGGCGGGCAATAGCTTTCTCCGAAAGGAATCGGCCGGGCTGGCTCAACGAATAAGTTGTAGCCGCCTTGTCTGTCAGGCTGATGCGATACTTCAAGGTATCGGTAGTTGTAAATTGAGCCGAAACTCCAATTGTAGCAGTCAAAGCGAAAGCTGCTAAAAAAAATCTTTTCATATACTTGTTCTTATTTATTTCACGTTGTTGTTTGCAACTTCTCCTTTCCAGACCGATCGCCTTAGCCAAACAAATCTTGGTTCTCCAGGATAACCAATCCAATCCCTCGTTGCGAGGCGATGAAAGCTCCTCCCAATACACGCCGCCCTTCATAAAACACAGCGGACTGTCCCGGAGTGATTGCAGAAGCAGATTCCCGGAAGCGTACCAGCAACCGTCCATCGGCTAACCGCTTGACCCGACAAGGAATGGGACGACTACGATAACGGATTCTCACGGATAAGTCCGCACAGGTAAGCAGTTCGTGCTCGTCTACAAGCTGTTCTTGCTCCAGCAGCATATAATCGGTCTTCAACTTCTCCGCATCGCCCAGCATGACCGTATTCTTTTCCGGATTTATCTTCAATACATAGACCGGTTTGCCCAAAGCTATCTCCAATCCTTTTCGCTGTCCGATGGTATAATAGGGAGCGCCTTTATGCTGCCCCAGTTTGACTCCTTCGGAGTTGACGAACCAGCCCGGCCCGACTTCACGATCCAATTCCGGACATTGTTCGCGAAGGAACTCCCGATAATCACCTTGAATGAAACAGACCTCCATACTCTCACCTTCTTTGGATTTTGCTTCGTACCCTTTGGAAGCCAAGTATTCACGGACCTTCACTTTGGTATAATTTCCCAGCGGAAAGATACAACGTTTCAGTACATTTTGTCCCAGACGCCAAAGAAAATAAGACTGGTCTTTTTTATCATCGTCGCCGGCAACTATATATAAATGTTCGTTTCGTTCCTCTATCCGGGAGTAATGACCGGTCGCAACCCAGTCGCAATTCATTTTGTCGGCCCATTCGGCCAACACACGAAATTTAAACAAAGGGTTACACATAACACACGGATTGGGTGTACGCCCTCGTTTGTATTCGTCGATGAAGTTCTGAACAACTGTCTCTTTAAAAGGAATACGTTCATCTACCACATAATGTTCAATCCCCATTCGCTGCTAACTCGCGGGCGTCTTGGGGTTCGTTGCCCCACACCCGCATAGTTACTCCTACAATTTCATACCCTTGTTCACGGAGCATCAAACAGGTTGCGGTACTATCTATACCACCACTCATTCCAACCAGCACTCTTCTATTTCCTTTTTCCATCCGATTCTCAAAAAATACTTGAATACAAATGTACAAGAATTCAAAGAGAAAATAAATTTATTCGTTCACTTCCTGTTCTTCTCTTTTATAAAACGCTCTTTATCGCATCTTATATGGATTTAACATACCAGCATCCGATGAATTGATTGAATCCGGAACCGGTCGCTCTTTCACCATCTAGTTGAAAAGAAGAACCTAGGTAAGTTAAAGACTCCTTGCCACAATTACTTATTCCAAGCCGTTGGCACAGCAGGATACACTAACTGTCACCAGCTGTTCATAGCCGTTGGCACAACAGTGCCACGGTAGTGCCAACGTACTGTCACAACTGTGCCAAAGCGGTGGCATAACTGTGCCAAGGCGATGGCACAACTGTGACAACGGCATGGCACAACCCAATACAGTACTTCTTTTCATAACTTCAAAGGGAGATACCGCACAAAACCAAAGAGTATTATCCATACTTGCTTTATAGCTAATTTACAGAAGAGTCGACGACTTTGGCATAGGAGGAAGATGATTGAATTTTTCGCTTAGAAACAAACATCAACTCATTCATACACCTATAGGAAACGATAATATGCTTGCTTTTTTCAGAAAATAAATGTATATTTGAAATATACTATCAAGGAAAAACAAGTATGGCTAATCCTAAACTGCCGGGAATAACCGCGAGCGAACAAGCCGTATTGTATACCAAACTGAATGAATACAATCGGGGAAGAGCTTCTTTTAGAGAGGCTGGAGTCTACTTGATCGTACTGCCCCAAAAAGAAAATCTCAATTACTCCCTCTGTATATTCACCTCTACCCGAAAGACAAACCATTCTCTACATACGTGAACTGACACCCGATATTTATGAATCACTGCGGATAGCAAGCACCATGCTTTATTTCTCCAAACGATGCCTCGTCCTGATCGATTATAACGAAAAAAGGATGCGGAGTAATGGAGACGACCTCATCTTTTTCGGTAAATACCGTGGCCACTTTCTTCACGAGATCCTCCTAATCGATGCTCCTTATCTGACTTGGATTGCTTATAAATTTACGCCCAAGATACCGAAGCAAGAGCGTTTTACCAAGATCGCTCAGGTTTATCACGCTGTCCACCTGGACCTTATGGCAAGAAAAGTAAAGGAAAATCGGAAGAATAGCCGTTATCTGGGAGAACCCGGAGAGAAGTTGGTCAACCTTAAGTTGAAAGTGGTTCGCGTGCGACTAGAAGACAACCCGTATAAAACAAGGGTGTTCGGCACAACTCCTCAGTTCTTCGTCAGGCAGGTATTGACGCTAAACGATGTAAGTGGGAATCTGGTGACGATGCGTATTTCATCAAAAAATCCCAGCGCGGTTTCATGCACCTTACCGGGAAGAGAGCATGAATACCGTCCGGGAGAAATCATTTACATAGAATCGGCACGAATTTCACATCGGTATGAGAGCTATGGTTCAAAGTACACCTGCCTCAATTATGTGAAACTAACGGTCATCAACGCTTTGTCCAATCGTCCTTGACAAAGTCGACAGGGTATGATACTTCATTTACCACGCCGCCTTTCTGGCGAATCCAAGTAGTAAACGTACGAGTTCCTTCCTGGAGCAGAATTACACGGGCTCCGTTGGTAGGTGATTGTACTCGGTATTTCCACCGGTAAAGCGACCGTAGCATAACAGGATGTTCTGCCACATCACCGTATAGTCGTTGTCATGATCATGGCCAACAAAAACGCCCATAACATCACCGGCTTCTTTCATCGCAGCAAACATTCCGGTATTCAACTTAGGAGCACAGGCTTCTTCCATGCGGGTACCACGTATGATGGCATTCCGATCGGTAGCTGCTTCGTTAAACTCCGGCAACGGAATGTGGAAGAAAGCAAGAGCGGGTAACTTTACACCGCCATTCTGCGATGTATAAGCGGCACTTTGGTTGAGAAACCAGTTTATCTGGTCGAATGTAAACCAGGCGTAACCTTTAACATCCTTCATCGGAGAGTAGGCATGCGAGTCCATGCAATAGAGCACGAATCCGTCTTTCTTCGCATCGGAAGAGGATTTAACCGTCAGTACATAATCCGGCGAAAGGGATGTTCCCCGGTCGGGTAAGAGATTGCCGGGTACTGTGCGTATCAAATCGTACAATTGTGCACGTGTGGCTCCTTGCTCGTCATCATGATTACCAAAGGTAACAGCAAAAGGTAGCTTACGCTTCACAACGGGTTCGAGCACTTTCAGTAAACCTAAGTCAGCCGGTTTAGCATAGATTAAATCACCGGTCAGAATAACCAAGTCGGGTTGCTCGGCATCGAGCACTTCGTTCATACGTTCTAAAGCAATATCCGATGCAGGGTTATTGTACTTAAAATGAAGGTCGGTAAACTGTACGATCTTGAAGTTTCCATTCCGGTTAAATTTCAACTCGTTTTTTTGAGCTTGACAAATAGTCGTTGCCAATAAGAAAGTGAGTGTTAACAGTACATTTAAGGTTCGAATCATAATAAAGGGGGTATTAAATCAGTAAATTATTCTTTTTCAATCAAAACAGTTACATAAGCGGATATTCCCTCCTCTCGCCCGGTGAATCCCAACTTCTCGGTAGTCGTAGCTTTAATGGAGATATCGTCTATATCTATGGCCATCACAGCTGCCAGCGTTTCTTGCATCAAGGGAATATGGGGTTTCAATTTAGGACGTTCAGCGCAAATGGTCGCATCGATGTTGCCAATTCGATAGCCTTTTTCTGCAATTAGTTCGACTGTTCTTTTCAGCAGGATTTTGCTATCTATGTTTTTGTACTCGCCGGCAGTATCCGGAAAGTGATAACCAATATCACGCATATTGGCCGCTCCCAACAAAGCATCGCAAATGGAGTGCACCAATACATCGGCGTCCGAATGTCCCAACAATCCCTTAGCGTGTTCCAAGCGAATACCGCCTAACCATAAAGCACAGCCTTCCACCAATTGGTGTACATCAAATCCAAAACCGACTCTAATCTTCATACTTTATCCTATTTTAAATCAACGTACATAAAAATCAAGTAACTTCTCATCTTCCAGATAGCCTTCCAAATGCTGTCCGATAGATACGGGACCAACACCGACAGGCGTACCGGTAAACAGCAGATCGCCTATTTTCAATGTTACAAACTGACTTACATACGCGATAATATCATCTATTCTAAAAAGCATATCTTTCGTACAGCCACGCTGCACTTCTTTTCCGTCGATAGTCAGGTGAAAGTGAAGGTCTTGTACGTCTTTGTATCGGTCAACCTCCACAAAGTTGCCAATTACGGCCGACGAATCAAAACTCTTGCATAACTCCCACGGTTGACCGTTCTCCCGAAACTTCCGCTGAAGATCTCGCGCAGTAAAGTCAATTCCTACCGTTACGGCATCATAATACCGGGAAGCGAATCGAGTAGCTATATTCTTGCCCAGGCGATTGATCCGAACAACTAGTTCCGTTTCATAATGTATCTCCTTCGAGAAATCGGGCATAAAAAAAGGTTTACCATCTTTCAAGATAGCCGAGTCAGGCTTCATAAATATGACAGGTTCGGTATTTATCTCGGTATGTCCCAACTCTTCCTTATGGAGAGCGTAGTTCATACCAACTGCAATAATCTTCATCTATTTTATTTCGTTAAAATTCAAACGGTTAAACATGACTGCCAAATGGGCATACAAGGAAGTGTTCTGCACAACGATATTCTCGGGTACCCGAATTCTGAACGGAGTAAAATTCCACACAGCTTTTATTCCTCCATCCACCATTTTATCGGTTATCTCTTGGGCAATATTAATAGGTACGGTCAGTACGCCGATGTTTACATCATACTCTTTCATCTTCGCTTCAAACTCGCTCGAGTGAAATATAGGTATCCCATTCAAGTCCTTTCCAACTAAATCCGGATTTATATCAAAGGCGGCAACTATTTCAAGTCCGAAATGATGCAATCCCGAGTCACGCAGCAAAGCACCACCCAAACTACCTACTCCAAATAAAAAAGCTTTGTGCATATTGGTAAAGCCCAAAAACTCTTCCAGTACATCGATCAGGGCATCGATATTATACCCCACTCTTGTACGTCCGGAAATATTCACATAGGACAAATCCTTGGCGATCTGAGATGCGTCAATATTTATTTCTTTAGAAATCTGAGTAGAGGATACAAAGTGTTCTCCTCGCTCTTTCATTAACTTAATATTCGACAGATACCAGGGAAGTCTCCGTAAGGTAGGCTCCGGCACTTTATCCGCTTCTTTTTGTCCACAAGTGCTCATAGTGCTTACAAAATTGGTATTCTGCAAAAGTACACTATTTTTCGGGACTGACAATCCAATAACCAAAAACCTTAATAGAGATTAAACAAAACAAGGAAAACTCTTGCATATTTTGCATCTTTCAAGAAGTTTGATACTTTTGATCTGAATTTAAAGAAACAGGTATGAAAAAGAATGATTGGAAAGATCGTCTAAATGTAGTTTACTCTACAAATCCGGACTTTAGCTATGATACAGATAATGATGAGGATCAAGCCACTCCTGAGAAAAACAAACAACGCCTTCGTGTTTCGATTGACAAAAAGAATCGGGGCGGCAAAGTTGCGACATTAATCAGTGGGTTTGTGGGTACCGAAGAGGACTTAAAGGATCTTGGCAAACTACTTAAAAGCAAATGTGGCGTAGGTGGTTCGGCAAAGGATGGAGAAATTATTGTACAAGGAGAGTTCAAACAGAAAATCATAGACTTGCTCCTCAAAGAAGGGTACAATCAAACCAAAGGAAGCGGCGGATAAGCGCTTTTTCATCGCAGAACAATGGATTAAAACAAAAAAAGTAAGGGCTGCCCTTTTTCGAGGACAGCCCTTATTCTTTTTCTTCTGATTCAGAATATCTTATTCAGCTCTCAACGTAAAACGTTTGAATGCTGTTACAGTCAAGTCTTTATCTATTGTTTTCAGATAATCACCAACTGTCAATTTAGAATCTTGGATATATTCTTGTTTCAACAAGCAAACCTCTTTGTAGAACTTACCGATACGACCCATAGCGATTTTCTCGATCATGTTCTCAGGTTTACCTTCTTGACGTGCTTTGTCAGCAGCAATTTCTTTTTCTTTTTCCAATACATCAGCCGGAACATCGTTCTCGTCAATTGCAATCGGGTTCATAGCAGCAATTTGCATAGCTACTTCACGACCGATCTTTTCGTCAACAACTTTGTTCAATACAACCATTGTACACAAAAAGTTCTTACCTTGGTGGTTGTAAACAGAGATAGAAGGACCTTCAACAGTTGCATAACCGTCCAATTCCATCTTTTCACCTGTAATACCACTCCGGTCAGTCACTACTTGTTCAACATCAGCGTCCTTCATCGGAAGAGCTTTAACCTCATCCAATGTTGCACATTTGTTTGCAACAGCAGCGTCCAGAATATCTTGAGTTAACTTAATGAATTCTTCATTCTTAGCAACGAAGTCAGTTTCACACTTCAAAGCGATCATAGCACCAAAGCCATTCTCTACTTTAGCAAGAACACAACCTTCAGCAGCTTCACGATCAGAACGTTTTGCAGCAACAGCTTGTCCTTTTTCGCGGATAATCTTCATTGCTTGATCGAAATCGCCTCCGGCTTCGGTCAACGCATTTTTGCAATCCATCATACCAGCTCCGGTCATTTTACGCAGCTTGGTAATATCAGCCATAGTTACAGCCATAATATCTCCTTTATTTAAATGAATAATAATTTCCAGAACAAAAATGTGCCAATCTGCCAAACATTATATAGACCTATCGAAATACGTCCATACATTAGCAAATTGGCACATTATAATATTAAGCCTCTTCGTCTTCCTTCAAGAAAGCTGCTGCTTTAGCAGCATTGATAGCTTCCTCGTCAGATTTATCGAGTCTTGCTTTAGTTGATTTTTTCTTACCTCTAGTAGCAGGAGCTTCACCGGCAGCTTCCATATCAATCTTTTCAGCTTTTCTTTCTTCCAAGCCTTCTTGCATAGCAGCACAGCAAGCTTCCAGAATTACTTCTACAGATTTTGTAGCATCGTCATTAGCCGGTATTACGAAGTCGATATCTAACGGATTAGAGTTTGTATCTACGATAGCAAATACAGGTATACCCAAACGGTTAGCTTCGCGAACAGCGATATGTTCTTTCATTACGTCAATAACAAACAAAGCAGATGGAAGACGAGTCAGATCAGCGATTGATCCCAAAGTCTTGTCCAATTTTGCCCGTTGACGAGAGATCTGAAGAACTTCTCTCTTAGAAAGATTAGAATAAGTACCATCGCTAGTTAGTTTATCGATAGTAGCCATTTTTTTCACAGCCTTACGGATAGTCGGGAAGTTAGTCAACATACCACCCGGCCAACGCTCGATTACATAAGGCATATTAACAGATTGTGCTTTATCAGCAACAATTTGTTTTGCTTGTTTTTTAGTAGCAACAAAAAGAACTTTTTTGCCAGATTTGGCAATTTGTTTCAAAGCTTCAGCAGCTTCATCTATTTTTGCAACAGTTTTGTGAAGGTCAATGATATGAATACCATTACGTTCCATGAAAATATAAGGAGCCATTGCAGGGTTCCACTTTCTCTTAAGGTGTCCGAAGTGGCAACCGGCTTCTAATAAAGTATCAAAATTTGTTCTTGACATCTTGTTTTTCTTTAAATCGTTTACTTTCTTTTTTGTTTTTTTCTAAACCAACCGCCGGGTAGCCTTTATGAGTCCCGGTAGTTTAGATACTAAACGTACTTCTCTCCAGAGATTCCTCCAGCAGATCTTAACGTTTACTGAACTGGAATCTTCTACGAGCTTTCGGCTGTCCCGGTTTCTTACGTTCAACAGAACGAGGGTCACGAGTCATGAAGCCTTCAGAACGAAGAGCAGATTTATCTTCAGCGTTGATTTTAACCAGTGCACGAGCAATTGCCAAACGCAAAGCTTGAGACTGACCTGTAAAACCACCACCACATAGATTAACTTTGATGTCATACTTCTCAGCAACATCAAGCTTGTTCAATGGTTGTTTTACAACATACTGAAGAATAGTTGATGGAAAGTATACGGCAAGGTCTCTCTTGTTAATAGTAATCTTTCCTGTACCTTCGCTTACGAATATGCGTGCGATTGCACGTTTACGTCTGCCTAATGCATTTACTACTTCCATTATATCTTATTTATATGAATTAATATCAATTAATTTCGGGCTCTGAGCTGCATGTTTGTGTTCGCTACCAGCGTAAACATATAAATTGTTCAGTATTTTAGCTCCCAGAATATTCTTCGGTAGCATACCCTTAACTACTTTCTTCAGCAATCTTTCTTCACCGTTAGGTTTAGCGATCAAACGAGCAGGAGTCATTTCTCTCTGTCCACCCGGATAACCAGTGTATGACAAATAAACTCTGTCATTCCATTTATTGCCACTCAATTTTACTTTGTCTGCATTGATGATGATAACGTTATCACCGCAGTCTACGTGAGGAGTAAAGTTCGGTTTGTACTTTCCTCTCAACAATTTTGCAACTTTAGCGCCCAGACGTCCCAATGTTTGGTCTGTAGCATCAACAATAACCCATTCTTTGGTTACAGTTGCTTTGTTTGCAGAAATGGTCTTGTAACTTAAAGTATCCACTCTTAATTTTGTTTTTTAATTGTTACTACTAAAATAATCTTCACCGCCCATTAGATCTCCCCGGACAAAGGATCACTAATCTGCTATGAATTAATCTTTTATCATTTTCTGATAATAATCGGCTTGCAAAAGTACGGCTTTTCTTTGATATGGCAAACTATTTCTTCCTTTTTTTGGATTTATCCAGTTGAAAGACAAAGCGAATCAACAGCTTGAGCATTACTTCCTATACGCCTTTCCATATGGAGTCGGGCATCAGCCTCTTTCCGCTCTCCAAATACTTCTCCGCATGCTTAAGCCTTTTTCGTAAAAAGCGAATATTAAAAAGATCAAGACGATTTACTTAGTCCAACAGTTTAAATGGTTTTCAGGAGCCACCAACACAAACTTATAGAAATCAGATTTAGGTAAACCTTGCAGATTAACTTTATACTGTTTACTCTTAGAGCGTACAGTATCAAGCTCGATCCATTTATCTTCTCCACCCTCTTTAAATTGATTAGCGCAGGCCACATAGATTTTCACGGGTACATCGCCCGAGCAACATTTCCACGACAAGCATATGGCATCATCATAGGGCATAGCATGTAAATTGCTTATATTTACTTTGCCGACAAAAGGTAATCCATCTTGTTCCCATAACACGGATTGTGGAACTTTGAAATTTAGAAAACGACAGATGGAGGGAGTTATATCTGTAATAGACAGTTCCCCTTTCTTAAAGTGATTGTTTACACGCACATTTGTCGAAATCCAAGTCGTCCGTTCTCGCAACGACTGTCCACCATGGCCACGTCCGGTAAGATCCCGTCCATGATCCGTAGTAATCACAACCATCCACTCTTCATCGAAGTGTTTTTCTCTGTATTTAACAGCCTCCCAGATACGGGATACTTGCGCATCCGCTTTACGAACATACGCATCGAAGTATTCGCCGTTTCCCATAGAATGACCAGCGTCATCCGTATACCATAAATATACCCAACTCAGATCAGGCGCATCTTCTCGAATCCCCTGAGCAGCATCTTTTGATACTTGTTCGTCAATATCAAAAACATGCAAGTCTTTCTCTTTCTTGGGAAAGTTCTTCGTATCCAAATCATACCCATCTTTCACATAGTCTATTTTCAATCGGTTCGTTTCGGGTTTCCCTTCTCCCAACAACACCGTACGATTATCCGTCCAACTCGAATAGATAGCAGTTTTATAATCCTCTTTCTGTTCTTTGGCAATTCTAAAGATAGTCCAATAGTTGTAGTTAGGCTTCAAATTGGAGTTCCCATTGACATTATGCTTATTCATCCAAGTAGCCGTCAGCAGGTTCGTATAGCCAATAGCTGATATGGTTGGCGTTTGAGAATACAAGCCTATCTCGCCACCTGTATAGGCTCTTGCGTATGCTCCTTTCGATGCGATATCAAAAATAGTCGGCGTATGCAGTCTTTCTATTTGATCGGCAGGTACTCCGTCAATAATCACAAATACAGCTTTCTTCGTTTTAGCCAGCACACTAATGTTGGTCACAAAGAGACTCATCAACAACAAAGCGAGATATTTTCTCATAGTATTCTATTTTTCAGTTAATTCTCAAGATCACAGCAAAAATAGAATTATTTTTTCAATCTTATCGCCTAATTATCAATCTTATTCTTCTGAATTTTATGCTGTTGAGGTCAAATTGTTGCTTTACAGTTTATGCATTACGATTCTCCTATTGAATACTGTCAGATAGCAAATAAAGCGCACGGATCTCCATATAAAAAAACAATTGTATAATTCCAGCGATCTCTCAAGCTAGAATTATACAATTGTTATCTGCTTCAAACGAATAGTTAGAATGTCAGGATAGGACGGAAGTGACGTGCATCATTTAGCTTCCAACCGGCCGTCTGACCGAAGTTGATCCCTAAGGTTCTCAAGCCTACACGGAAGATTTTCCCTGTTGCCGCATCTACCGTACTGGACCAATAGAACTGTTCACCATCCAGGCCGAAGTGAACTGCAGCCTGATCATTGACCAGCGTCTCTATCGATTTTCCAACTGTCAGATATTCCCAATAAGTAACAACCTTATTTTCGACGGTAACCTTTGCATACTCTTCCGAAAGGATCAGGTATTGCTTTACGGCTCCCCAATACCAACCGCTGGTACTAGCCGGAGCTTTTGTAGCCGGATCATTTTCATAATTAATGATCTGCTCCACTACCGGATAATCCGCCAACGTGATAGCGTCCTGTTTGAATACCTCTGTATTTTTGAATCCTGAGATATCCGCTTTCCCTTGTCCCAATGCGGACCCCGGGAGTATTCCCAGGTCTAATGTAACCTCTTGTGACGGGTTCCCGGGATTATCAACCTTCACTTTAAACCTTCCTTCTATTTCTTTCGCTGCAACTACCCATCCGCGAATCTTTTCGAGTTTCTGTTTTCCATTCTTATCGACATAGTTCGCAGGATCATCAGTAGAGGCCTTACCACCATCACTGGCAACCGCAAAGACAATACCAATACAAGGATTCGCCTCATCTTTTATATACGTAGAGAAGTAACTTCCGTCCGCATAGAAGAAGTCGCCAACCTTGGCTTTGACTTCCGTTGCCACGATATCTTGATCGCTTGCTCCCCAATCGGCAACCTCTACATCAAAACTGATTTCAAAGTCATTGTTGGGATCAGGTGATTCCGCCATCATATTACCACTTACCTTGATGTGCTGATTACGCAAAAGAGGAATTATTTGAGGAACAACTACATGCTGGACACCTAAGTCTGTTGTAAAACTCAGGTTGACTTCTCCCAGCTTCTTACCCTCTTCGTTGGCAAATAGATAAGCTGTAAACAACGTACCGTCAGTTTTTAAGGCCGGATTAAAATCGGAGTTCACATAATCTACATCCGTCGCTTCACCAAACGTGCTTCCGGTGTTTACATTAAACTTCATCGAAGCACTATAAGATACGGATAAGCCTTTCAAGAGATTAAACTCTTTCAGATTCTTTTCCAGAACACTTACTTTGGTAAACGGACGGATCAGTTCGATCTCCTGTTGAAACACTTCATTCCCTTTTTTCTGAATCTCTCCTTTATAAAAGAATGCATCACAAGCGTCATTATTCATTAAGCTATGCACGTCTTTCACAGTGACATTCATAAGATTCGACGTATCGTAGTACTTATCCGCATAGCGAGAGGAAGTGTTATCGTCTGTAGCATTAATTGCCACAGCATTCTGATCGATATAATCCACCCACATCAAATAGTCGTATGTGCCGGGCTCTAATGTCAATTCGAATGGGATAGTTGTTTTCCCAGTCACAGGGTCTACCGCTACTTCCGCACGATACACTGGTTTCGCATTCTCTCCTTTTGTCCAAAGCTCAAGGATACCGCGTAGTTTATGCCCATCTATCGTTCGAGTCGGATTTACAGATATGCGTCCCGGAAGAGTTGCAGATATACGCATTTGGTTAACATCCCCACCGGATGTATTGTCGTCGTCGCTGCACGATGTTAGAAACAGTCCCATACAGCAGCAGTATATTAAACCAATCAATATTTTTTTCATATTATCATCTTTTACTTAAAGGTTTATTTTATAATTGTCAACATCGGACGGATAACCCCTTGTGCAGCTTTGGCATCATGTTCTTTCGGTTTAATGGTCGTTCCATCCTTATTAATCTGCACAAGACACGGTCCGGGACCAGTTGCTGTTTGTTTATTCAGACAACTAGTATATACATAATATCCGGCACCGGTATGGGTTGTAAACGCTTCTGCCGCTTTCATCGAGATAGCTTTATCAAAGGCGGCATTCAACGCATCAATCTTATCCACACCCGGATACCCACTTACAGCAGCGACTCCATAACATCCTCCTGCCGCCGCATATAGCTGAGCAATGGAAGGAATATACCATTCGCTGGCATTGTTAATTGTCGGTGCGGTGCTTGTTCTCCATGTCGTCAGTGCTGAAGAGCAGGATAACTCCAATCGGTAGCATGCCCGGCAAACTGAGTCGAATTCAACAGTTCATTCGTCTTGGTATAGCCAGTGAAATTAACCTTATCGGGAGCTATCGGGTCAAAGAGTGCAACTCCTCCATCTACAGTCCCTCCAGTATGTTTGTACAGATAAGGGCGTCCACTTACAGCATGTACACTGTTCTCCAATCCCATACCACTTGTATTGATATTCTTCAAAGCCATTACATACCCCAGAACTTCCTTTCCAGTGGCAGTTTCACCGTAATTGGCAATATCATCTCCGGGTTGTAGCCCTATCGCATATACAATTCCCCAGCATTTACCAACATTTTCTGCCGTCAATTCGGAATCCCATGTACCATCTATAAAGAAGTAATCTCCAACTAACGGATTTCTACCTGGTTCCGGATCCGGGTCCCCGGGGTCTACCGTACCTTCCATTATCAAATTGCCGCTAGCATTTACTTTCTCATTACGCTTGATAACAATACTTCCTGCAGCCACTTCACAATCAATCTTACCTTTCGTTGTAAATGAGAGCATCATATTTCCCAAGGAGGTTCCTCCGGGCGAAGAAGAAGCAAATATATAGTTCGTAAACAATAGTTGAGAAGTATCTCCTGTCTCAAAAGCTTTTTCATGAATCGCATTTATCACCTCGCCTGTCGGTTCGCCGGCAAGCACATTGAAGCCTTTAGGAACTTCATAGACAACTTTCAACTTCTTGAGTTCGCTGAACTTCTCCGTATCTTTCTCCTTCACGATCAGTTTAGAGAATGGGCGAGCCAACTTAAGTTGTTTAGAGATTCCATTCTCTTCCTTCTTCAATTCTAATTGCGCAAAGAATGCGTCACAAAGGTCCGTATCAAAAAGGTTATCAGCCTCGGCATGCTTTATAGACACATTCTGCAGATTGTTTGTATCGTAATAAAGTTCTTCAAAATGCTCATAAGTAACCCCTTCTGAAGTTACAGAAGTGGCAGAAGCATCTCTTTCAATAAAGTCAGCCCACAGCAGACAATTGTAATCTCCTGCTTTCAAATCAAATTCAAAAGGAGGGATACTACCTGCTTCTACTGCAACTTCTTCGCGATGTACCAGCGCAGGAGACATCTCTTTGGTCCAGACTTCAAGGATACAACGCAATTTATGAGTAGCGTCTATGTTAATCTGTGCGCGTGTTGTAGCAGCATCTTCCGGGAAATCCGCAAATATGCATACTCGTTTATTTTCTTCCATGGAGTTCATAACCTCCTCCTTGCTACACGATGTTAGCAGAGTGGTGAAGATTACGGCTATTATTAAGAATAGGTTCTTCATATCTAACAATTCATTTAGTTTCAATTAATTTATTATTCTACAATTCTCACGGCTTATCTCACAGCTCTGGTAGTCTGCACCGGCTTATCAGCACTCTCTTGCACCTGCATCGCTCCACGTACATAGTCATACAATACAGAAGAGTTTTCCTGCTGACGCTGATAAGGAACACCGTTTATGGTTGGAGCCTGATGTCCATAACTAAAGGCAGTCCCTGTCACCTCATTCGTGATAGAAATAGCAGCAGGCCGGTCGGCAGCTAATTCCGCCTTCAGACTCCAGTCACCCATAGTAAAGCTGTTATTAACCTGCCATATATCTTCCATCCGGTTGTCATCTCCCACTTGGATATTGGATAATCGTAAGTATTTTATTTCGCATACTTGGTCCGAAGTTAGCTGTCAGATGCCATTGCTTATCCACCGTAGGATTCACAGTCGGTTCTCCACCGGGGAACCATTGATTAGTCGTTTCGATGGTTGGTGCCTGTTCACTGAATATCTGTGCAACCGAAGTGAACCCACCTTTATCCGGATAAGTAGTAGTCACCTTATTTCCTGCGATGTGGAACTCTACAGGACTATGCAGCAACCACTGCCACGTAACGGCCTCATCAGCACCCAGATCATCATAAATCACCACAATGTTGGGACGAAGCATAAATATATGCCGTTTATAGTTATTCAACGGGGTATTGCCGAAGCCATACACCGGAGTTTGCGTGATTCCCGCAGCCTCAAAAGCGCTTAGCCAAAGTGGATATTCCGATATACCACAATAAGCATTCGAAGCATTTCCCAGGAAATAAGCTAGATTCTCACTATTCAATCCACGCTCTACATTACCGTAGGCTTTGGTTGTATATGGCTGACCGATACCATTGACCAACATCGTATTATGTCCACGGGTATGACGGTACTGCAAGAGGTTATGCTTATCAGAGAAGTTTTGGTAATAACCGGCATTCATGTAAACATAGACTCCTTTGTACAGAAGTTTAAAGCTGTTCTGATCCGCCAGCGTATGGCTACCCGAACCAAACGGGCTGGAACGGAAAGAAAGAGACATATTGCTGCTTCTCTCAGTCATATCAGAGAAGCTACTCCTTCGCCAATATCCTGATACCAAACAAAGTTGTCCATATCTGCTTCATTGAGTTCGGGGCCGCTATAGGTGATGTGCCCTCTTGCTATCCGGTATAGACGCAACCCATAATCATTATAGATCGTATTGCCACATTCGTTTACATACCAAGCGGCATAAGAGTCTCCTATCTCGCGAGCAGCGAAATCGGCAAAAGCAACCCGAACCCTATGAGGAGTTAGTTCAGGGCCACCTATATCTCCAAAGCCGGTAGTTGCCGTTCCCGGTAGCCAGGAATAAACCAAAAACTTACCCACGTTTTGATACCAGGGATGCTTCAAGAAGTCAGTTCCCGTCAGATGAGAAAGTAGCATCGGCATATAATATAAGGTGTACGCGTTTGTATTGAAATAGCCGGTTCCGTTAATCCAAGCACCATCCCGATTAAATCCGGAAGCCGGTGCACGTGCAGTCCAAAGCTCATAGAAATACTCCAAAGCATTCATTGCCTCCTCCGACTTCTCGCAATAGACAAATGCGCCCTGTGTTAAGGCTCTCAATACAATTTGCCAAGTGTGATTATCAAAAATATGATTCTCCTGCGTTCCTCTGTATGAATTATAATAATGTACCAAAATACGAGTCATCACATTCTCAATCGCTAACTTCTCACTTCCATCCAAGCTCTCCTGACAAGCATCATAAATCGTACTCAATATTTTGATTACAGATGCCGAATAAAAGTTTTCAGCAAACAGCTGCTTATCTTGCACATTGTAAGCTATTAGTTTGCGCCCGAACTCCAACATCTTATCATGATACTTTTGTTCCTTGGTCAGCAAATAAGCTGTATACAAATAATCGAAAACATAAATATCCAGTGTACTGGCATCGTCATAAGGATTAGCAGTCGTAAAGACGTGATTCATAGCAGAGTTAGTACGAGCAATCAACTCTCTATACTCCCGATGGCTGTTATCAATGGGACTCACTTTCTTAATATCTTCATCCAAGAAACAGTGTATGCGTGGATATACAGTCGGAATATTTTGTTGGAATACAGCGAACTCCGGAGTTACAAATACCGGTTCCTTGCCGGTTACCGTAAATTTATTAACTTCACTCCAAGCACCAACTCTATCATTCCGATCGATATTCCGAAAGCGCCAATACCACTCTCCTACCGCCAGTTCTTTATGCGTGTTATACATATTCCAAGCTAATTTACCGGAATGGAAAGTTCCTTGCTCCGGAAAGCTAGCGTCTTGCGACAGTTCAAATTCCAGCGACTCATCTACCGCACGTGCTGTCTTCGGTACAATCAAAGGAACAGGATTCAGGTAAAGCTCATGCTCTTCACGCGGATAAGGTTTATCCCGTTCATTCGGATGCACCCGTTCTACCGTTTCGTCACCTGTCAGGTTCTCAAAAAAGATCTCATTATCGTCATTACAGCCCGTCATCAATAAGCAGAACGAGGCAAATAGTATTCTATACAAAAACTTTGTACTCATATCTTTTCTATTTATACATTGTTATTACCAACCGGGATTCTGTCCGAGATCCGGGTTCATATATACCTCATTTTGCGGATAAGGGAACAGATACATTTTATCATCCCAAAACAGCTTATTCACCAGAACTCTTTCATACGAAAACGAGTCACCAGCTTTGGTTATCTTCACTCCGTAGATGTTCCGAACCTCTTCTTTACCGGCAATCTTCCAACGACGAATATCATAAAAACGATGCCCTTCAAAAGCCAATTCGATCCGACGTTCATTCCGTACTTTTTCCGTAAAAGCTTCACCTGTTTCATCCACATGCTTCATCGTAGCACAATCGCGAACCATATTCAATGCTGCACGTGCCGTAACCGTACACTGGTCTTCCGTAGCATCCGGCCCTTTCCATTCGTTCATCGCTTCCGCATAATTCAACAGTATTTCCGCATACCGGAACAGGATATAATGATGCTCCAGTTTGTTCGGTCTCACCGGATCAAGCGATACGGAAGGATTCATATACTTACGTAAATAATAGCCGGTTGGCGTAGAACCATCTAGGATCTTATGTTTACCACCTTCATAGGTTTCCACCTTCTGCTTCAACCACGTTGTTCCGTTGGTCAATACATTATAATACAAACGCGGATCACGGGTTTGTTCTCCACTCGCATCATAATACATATTAGTGATGTGCGATGTGTTATCCCAACTGAAAGGAGTTCCGTCTTTCAATTCGTATGCGTCTACCAGATTCTGGGTCGGTGTGTTTCCTCCTGTCGCACCTTCATACCCCATGGGTTGGTTGCGCGCTTCGAATGAACTTTCTTTGGTTGCATTCCGACGTTCAAAGATCAATTGCTTAGATTCCAGGACCTTATTACCTCCCAAGTTGGAATATAACGGATCGACAGTCACCTTGGGCAGTTCATACACATTCATTTCAATAACCTCATAGGCAGCTTTTGCCGCCTTTTCCCATTTAGTAAGATCCTTACCCGGGTTATGCAATTCACTGGCAGCATATAGCAAAGCTCTTGATTTTAACGCCAGTGCAGCTCCACGGGTAACCCGCCCAGTCTCCTTCCAGAAGTCGTTTTGATTGACGGGCAATTCCGCTGCTACCTCGGTACATTCATTGGCAATAAAGTCAATGACTTCGGCAAACGACGTTTTCTTTACCGAATTTATTTCATCCTGTTCATAAGTGCGCGTCAATAAAGGAATATCTCCATACCGCTTCGCCAATTCAAACAGGTAGAAGGCACGTAGGAAACGTACTTCATAAGGGAACTTCGACGATTTGCCTATCATTTCATCGTAGTTCTCATTATACTCAAAACGTTTCAATACCTCCGGATCGAAGTTTTCGAGAAACGAGTTTGCGCTACGGATACCGTCCCAGAAGTTCCATCCGCTGTCCACCAGCCGCAGCGAACTCCAAGTACCGTTATTGATATAATAAATATTATTATTCTCCCATGTATAAACCGAGTTATCGGTAGCCGACTCCATCATGGCATCATTCACCCTTCCGAAGTCTACAGGCAGAAACGTATAAACATAGGACACCAATTGATTCATATTATCAAAATAGGCATAAGCCTCTTCCTTTGTTTTTCCGGCAGTTTCGTCATAACCCAGATAATCGCATCCGTTCAACGAAACCAGCATACAGACTACTGTTATATATATTTTTATGCTTCGCATGACTTTTCTTATTTAAAAATTAATATTCACTCCCAGATATAAAGAGAATAAATCAGGATATCCCATAGAGACACTTTCGCAATTGAAGTATTTGATTTTATCTATCGAGAATACATTCTGCGCTTTCGCATAAACCTGCAATTTATCCATCTTCATTTTTTTCGACCACTTCTGCGGTAGTGTATAATGCACATTCAGGTTGCGCAGTTTCAAGAAAGAACCATCTTCCATCCATTGCGTACTAGTCTGATAATTATTATCATTCGAGAGAGTAGACAAACGAGGAACATTCGCAATATCTTTCGTAGCCTCTGTCCAACGGATCTTATCTTTCAAGTACCAAGTCGAGATATTGGATTTACCATGACGCAGCGGTTGATGCACATTCGCCACATTCAATAACTTAGTCAATCCGGTAACGGCATTAAACACCATATCTACACCAAACCCTTTATACTCAAAACCGAAATTCAAGCCAAAGATCATTTCAGGTACAGTAGTCGATTTACCAATAGCTACGCGATCCTCACCATCAATTCTGCCGTCGTTATTCTGATCCTTATACTTCACATCTCCGGGACGTACCACAGAGAAAGTCTGTTCAGGGCTTCTGGCAATATCAGCTTCATCATTAAAATAGCCGATAGCTTCCAGACCGAATAATTGTCCGACTTTATGTCCCTTGGTATACAAATAGGAATAAGGTTGATAAGCCTGTCCATTCTCGAGCACCTTGCTATCATTCCAAGCCCAGTTGCCATTCACATAATAACTAAAATCTTTATGTTGCTGGCTCCATCCTAAACTTAGTTCGAGTCCACGACTCTCTACTTTACCAATATTCTCCTGAGCGGAGCTGATTCCCAGCATTCCCGATATTTTGTTATTGGCAACCAATATGTTGCTGCGGCGATCATAATAATAATCAACCGAAGCTGTTAAGTTCTTCCACAAGCGAACATCTACTCCCACATCAAATTTATCGGCCGTTTCCAATTCCAACTGACGCATTGGCAATTTCTGTTCTTTTAGTCCGTTAACAGTGGTCATACCATCACCGAAAGGATAGTTACCGGAACCAACCCAGAAATAGTTACTTAACCCATAAGCCAACCCATCGGTTGCCGAGCGTCCCCATGATGCACGTAACTTAAGCAGATCTAAATTAGTCGCATTTTGTAAGAAAGCCTCATTCGACAGATTCCAACCAGCCGATACAGCCGGATAAAAGCGGAACTTATCGCCTTTCAACAATACGCTGGTTCCGTAGTAATTTCCAACCACATCCACCATATAGCGATTCGCATAATTATAGCCTACAATTCCCATCACATTCTGACGGTAATAAGACGCATTCCGTTCCAATGGTTCTTCCATTTCCTGGCGATACACAACAGAAGCTCCCACTTGATGATTTTGGAACGCGCGGTCATAATTCACTTTAGCTTCCACGCTGGCACGAATAAACTGAGCGCTCAGTTTAGAAGATGTAACCTGCATGGTCGTATTGGTACCATATGTTTCACTGACCGGAAGTCCATTTTGTCCCAGATACCCTACTTCATACAAATACGTCTTTGAACCTATATCTTGATAGGTAGCCGAGTTATCATAAGCCACAGCGATATCGGCACTCAGCCCCTTCAAGAACATAGAGAAGTCTTGCGTGATCCTCATGTCTGCATTTAACAGACGACGATTCTCTTGCACATACCCTACGTCAGCAATAGCAGCAAGTGGATTCATCTGAAAGATGGTATTACTTCCCCAGTTGTTATTCAGCGTTTTGATAGGAAAAGCTGCTGCCGGTACATTGTAGAAGTTCTGAAATAGCGTATTGATTGCCGTATTCGGTCTTTTATCTTCTCCAATAATTCCGTATAAGCCAAACTTCATCTTGGTACTGGAAGTAATATCCACATCCAGGTTCATACGCAGATTCAATTCATAATTCCGGATTTGAGAATTGTAACGTTCAGAATAATGCGTATAGTCTTCATTCAGCAAGCCGAATTCATTCTTATAATCCAACAGGGCCATATAGCGTACTCGTTTTCCACCACCACGCATCATCAGATTAGCCTGATTGTTTTGGCTGAAGTTACGCGTACCTTCTTTAAACCAGTCAACGTTTGGATAATAAGCCGGATTCATTCCGGTTTTGAATTGATCTAATTGCTTAGCTGTATACTGCAAAGGCAGACCATCATAATGCAATGCTTCGTTTTGCGCCATAGCGTACGTATAAGCATCTGCCATTTCCGGTTTATTAATCGGGAAATTAAAACCATGCCTGTAGTTCACATCGATATCGAACGAGTTGTATATGCCTCGTTTGGTATTAATCAAGATAACACCATCGGCAGCTCTGGCTCCCCATAACGCGGTAGAAGCACCGTCTTTCAATACTTGTACAGACTCTATCTCCTCCAAGGTCATATTGGTAATTCCTCGTGGAAAACCATCGACCAAGACCAAAGGTGCACCGGTGTTCAAGCCACCGCGTCCACGTATATTCAGACTCGCGTTATTACGCCATCCGGTGTTCTGACTCAAATGCAAGCCGGGTGTCAAACCGAAGAAAGCATTATTCACCCGGTTAGTCGAAGTCGCATTCTTTGCCAATAGATCGGCATATATAGCAGCGACGGACTGTGTTTGTGTCTCCTCGGTACGCTTCACGAACCCTAAATCGACGATAGCATCCTGTTTGGAATCAAGTGTGAAAGCTAATGAATTTCCACTCACCTTTACCCGTTTCAAGATTATATCCGCATAATTGAGTTCAATATAATCACCTTCTTCCACTTCCAAAGAGAATAGTCCGTTGTCATCTGTGGTACTATTATACCGGAACTCTCCGACTTTGGACACTCTCACTCCGGAGAGTGGTTTACCGGAACTATCCTTCACGACTCCGTCCACCTTCTGTTGCGCCATCACGCCCAATGAAAAAGTGAAGATTAGTCCTATTGTATATAGAATTTTATTCATAATCGTTTTCTTTATTCATTATTGCTTATTACCAACCGGGATTCTGAATTAATCCGTATTTTTTATTAATCTCCCTTGTAGTGAACGGCATCAGATACCAATGATCTCTCCATAGATACTTAATGTCATCACGCACGCTAACTGTATGTACAAAAGCACTACCAACTTGTGTTGTTTCGAGCATTTCCATCGGACGTGCTCCCCATGCTTCGCCTTTCTTATACCGGATCATATCAAAATAACGAATCTCTTCCTGCCCGAATTCACGAGCGCGTTCATCCATTAAATAGTTCCACAGCGCATCAGCTACCGGTACGTCAGCCACATTCACGGCTGGCAATCCGGCACGCGTATGCACCATATTCAGATAATCATAAGCTGTATTTCCAAACTCATCAGCCTGAGTTGCCATTCCCAATTGATTCATTACCTCCGCTACACTTAAATAGATTTCCGGAATACGAATCAGCGGACAAGAGTATGGCTTGTTATTCATCTCGTTGTGCTTGTCGCGTATGAATTTGCGGAATCCATATCCATATTGAGTCTTCTGTCTTACGCTACTTCCAGCTCCAGCCCCTTCGCGACCACCGTTGTACACTTCCGCTTTTCGTCCTTGCCATTTATCGCCATTCACGAGCAATGTTTCATACAACCGTGCATCACGAGTCGGCTTCCCGTTGGTATCGAAGAACGGATTTTCACGGTGTTCCGGATTGTTCCAATCAAATGTCGAACCGTCTTTCCACTGGAACATGTCTGCATAACTACCGCGCGGAGCACCATAGCCATCTTCATACATGCGGAAAGGTTTAATACCTCTATTATAAGTACCCCAGCGGAAAGAAGCCTGAATAACTTCCCGATTACCTTTTACAAAATAACCGGAAACATAATCGTCCTGTGGGTTTCCTGTATTTTCAATCCGATAATAATCACCGTTTTGTTTATTCAAGCGTAGAAATTCCCTTCCGGCATTCAATGCATGCGTCCATCTGTCTTGTTGATAGTTACCGTACCAAGTCAAATGTTCGTCAGCCGCCTGCCCCGCTAAATAAGGATCGGCATTATTAAATAAAGGACTGGCAGCGAATAGCAACAACCGGAATTTCAATGCTTTGGCAGTAGCAGCAGTCACATGTCCATATTCATCATCCGTTGTATACCAAGGTAAATCGGCAGCAGCCTCATCAAGCAATGCTACCGTGCGATTGACTGTCTCTTCGAGTGTTATCCGTGGGAATTCAAAAACTTCATCTGCTTTATAAGCATGATCGATCCAAGGTACTGCACCAAAGAAACGGATCATTTGCGTATAGTGGAGACCGATAACTACTTTAGCTTCCGCTTTCCGAATGCGTTTTTCGTCACTCGTCATATCGGGCACTTTATCTACATTCTCGATATACACATAAGCCTTCCGAATGCCATAAGTTGGGTCGCCCACCACTTCTTTATGCGATAACTGATAAGGGAAATTAGTTGTTCCACTGGATGCCGTGGCAGAGCCGTGAACCCAGGAAAGTCGGTACGAATATCCGATATCGGAATATGTATCCAATATTAACGCCCCGGGGGTATATCCATTCAAGGACGGCATAAAGTCCGGCAAACTTTTATAGAACTGATTGAGTGCCTGATCCGCATATTTCTTCTGTGAAAAGACGCTATCAATAGACATTTTGTCGCTATTCGGCTCTTCCAGAAAACTTTCTCCAAACTTTAGATCCTCACATCCCAGTGTGATACCTGCCAATAACCCTACAGCTATTATTTTTTCTATTGTTTTCATATTTTCGATTGATACGTTAAAAGGTTACATTTACTCCTAAACTGAAAATCTTCATAATCGGATAGGTATTGTTGTCACGGGTAAGTTCACCTTCCGGATCGAATATTTTAAGTTTGTCGAATGTCAACAGGTTATATCCTGTAAACTGCACAGCTAGCTTCGAAGCTCCGATAGCCTTCAGAACATTCGGTTGGTAATGTTATACCCAATTGTTAGGTTCTTCAACTTGAGATACGAGGCATCCCTCAACCACACGCGCGACATACCAACGTTATTCGCATTGGATATAGACAACCGCGGAAATTCCGCTGTAGCCGCTGTAGCCTCCGACCAACGTCCGTCTGCCATATATTGATAGAGCACCTGACTCTGATAGAACGGACGCATATAGGCATCCCTCATATATATATCACAACCGGCAACACCAGTCCAACTCATCGATGCGAAAAAGCCTTTATACTCTCCACCATAATTCAGCCCAAATGTATACGCCGGACGTTTAGGGTTTCCGATTCTGGTTTGGTCATCTTCATTCAACACATTGTCATTGTTTAAATCCGCATACTTCACATCACCGGGATAAACCGTAGCTTTAGGCTGAGGTAAAGTTTCTTTCAACACACCACCGGCATCAAAGTCGTCTTGGGTATAAAATCCTAATGCAACATATCCGAAACGAGCTCCTACTTCATGACCTGTCTGCCACATATACGATTCGTTCGGTTCTACCTCATCCTGATAGATTATTTTATTCTTCGAATAAGACACGTTTGCATTTATATAGTACGAAAAGTCTTTAATACGATCGTTCCACTTTAAATCTATTTCATATCCATGATTGTTCACCTTACCCAGATTGACAACAGGCAACAAATCGTTACCCAATGAGATCAAAGAAGGCAGTGTAGTACGCTGAATCAAAATATCCCGGCGATTTTCACGGAAATAGTCGACAGTTAGTTTCAATCGGTCTTCAAAGAAGTAGGCATCAATTCCATAATTCTGTTTTAAAGCCGTTTCCCACGTAACGCTCGGATTTCCTAAGCGAGTTTCCCGGGCAGCTGCCTGGTATGCCGTGTTTGTCAGACCGAATATATAGCCATTCAGATCATTATAGGAACCTTCTAGCGGGTCGAAATCATTTACAGAGTAAGCGTCCGGCAAATAGAGGAAACGATGTTGCTCCATATTGTCATTTTCCACCAGCCCAACAGAAGCACGCAGCTTCATATAAGTCAAGTATTTGTTTTTAGGGAAATAAGACTCCTCCGTTAAGATATACCCTACCGACCCGGCGGGGAAAGTTCCAAAACGTTTATCCGGTGTAAAGTTCTCGGAACCATTGTGTCCGATGTTAAACTCTGCCAAATACTTCGTCTTATAGTCGTAAGTCAGACGGCCGACAAAACCGACATAAGCCTCAGGTACTTCCGGAAAAGTTGATGGATAATATTTTTTACTTTGATTATACAGGAACAAGGCACCCACATTATGATTCCCAAATCCCCGATTATAACGAACACTTCCTTCCAGATACCAGTCACGTCCACGTGAACGTTTTCCATCGCCATACGTTTTCATCATATCCTGTCCGCTTATCCGATAAACCACCGTTTTATCGAATCCGGGATCACCTATGTTAAGTTTAGAATTGTCGACTTCGGACTTATAGAAAGGAGTATAAGTTTCTACATTCCCATTTACTTGTTTGATGTAAGAGTAGTCCGTATTGTATGCACCTTTAATATCAACCGAAAGCCCCTTGGTAATAAAATCTAATTTCTGCGTCAGATTCAAGTCAAAATTCATATTATTAGACAGCTGTCTCCGATAGCCTGAACCATAGTATCGATCAAAAACATTGTTTTCCATATTGAGACCGTTATAACGTCCGTACTGATGGATTACCTTTTTCCCATCTACCACACCCGGAGAAGCAAATGGATGTGACCAAGTAAAGTGTCTCCAGACATCGGCTACCGGTTCACGTTTATTACCAACAATACCTCCCATATTAAACTTCAATGTAGTTGTACGGGTCAGATTCACATCTAGATTTGCCCGATAATTATAACGAGAGTATCCATAGTTATTATTGTAGTCCAATCCATCCAACTTCTTAAACAAACCATCCTGATGCAAAAAGCCTAAGGACACAAAATAGCGTACATCCTTTGTACCTCCGGAGATATTCACGTTATGCTGTGTCTGAACAGCCGCATTTTTTGTCAGGTAGTCATACCAGTTTACATTCGGATGCATAATAGGATCATCCCCCAGTCGGAAACGTTCCAGATCATAAGCAGAAAAAGCGAAATCCTTCTCATGGACAACGCCATCATTGCGTTGTGCTTCATTAAACAGTGAAGCGGCCGTATAGCTATCGGCTATCTCTAAGATACGGGTGGGCATCTGCACACCTACTGAAGAGCTAACTGAAACCCTCGTTTTACCTTCTTCTCCGCGACGAGTCGTTACCAAGATAACGCCGTTAGCTCCCCGCACACCAAAAACAGCGGTTGCGGAAGCATCTTTCAGCACGTTAATAGATTCGATCTCGTTAGGGTCCATTTGGAAGAAAGAGCGTTCTACTCCATCTACTAATATAAGAGGACTAGCCCCTCCTTCTGTCAGCGAACCAACTCCACGAACAAATATTTTCGCATCATCAGCTCCCGGTTGTCCGCTTGCCTGCATAGAAGATACACCCGGTAACTGTCCGGCCAATGAGTTGGCGACACTACCACTTGGTGATTTCAACAACGCAGCTGTACCCACACTTGAAATAGCACCGGTTAATGTAGCCTTTTTCTGTACGCCATAAGCAACCACTGTTACTTCTTCCAGGCTTTGTACATCTTCCAGCAGATTCACATTGATCGTTTTCCGATTATTAACCTTCACCTCTTGCGTCTGATAGCCAATCGAAGAGACTACTAAAATGGCATTCGTATTGGGTACGGTAATTGTATAGCGTCCGTCAAAGTCTGTAATAACTCCAAGCGAAGCATTTTTAACCTGTACCGTAGCCCCAATAATCGGTTCACCACTACCATCAATTACCACCCCACCAATTTGAATGCCTTTGGTCTGCTGGCTTCCATAATTAGCCGGCATCGCATTAGCTGAACTAGCCAAAACGTCGGCACCGGTAGCATAGCACAGACCTCCTCCCCATAGGGAAGATTGAATGCACATAATCACCAATGCTGTTTTGCGTGTGTTCCAACCTAAAAGTTTGTTTTTCATATTTAATTCAATTTTGATTAACTATAAAATTATCACTATGGCAAAATTAGATCGGTTTTCTCATTTCGAGTTCTGAATTCATCCAACACAATGCTCAACATCCATTAAATCAATGCAGTTTTCATTCAATCCTCTTTCGTTTTTGTCCAAACTACAGTAATATCAATGATTTAGGTGGGAAAACGAAGGAATGATTTCAAAAGTCTCACAGCTCTTTTTCAATGAATAAAAGCCTGTGAAACACTCCGTATTGATGCTCGTTCTAAAGAGAGACATCCAAACAAATAGTGTTTTAGATCCAAACAATTCTTCTTTTACATGCAAACAAGCATTCTTTTGAGTCATAAGATACCTTATATATTCGGGCCCGTTCAAACGATCGATCAACTCCATAATACGGGATGACTGATGCACCTCGAAAGCCTTTTATTGCCACAATAGATAATATCAAAAGGGCTTCGAACAATATCAAAAGCTTCTTATCTGTTTTCAAATAAAGTAAGAACGATCGGGAAACACGACTCCGATGAAAAGCCTGTATGTTTGCTACAGATTCTTAACCTACGAAAAACGAAGTTACAATAGAAAAGCCGATAAGCAAGTCCCCCCTAAAAGCCTTGCTTACCGGCTTTCCCTAATTATCTGTAAAAGTATGGGGAGTACACATAAATATTCGTTAATCTATACAAGAAGAAGAGGATGTTTATTACTTCCCTTAACTGAAATCAGTCTAAAACCAAGAGAGAGCTTGCATCTATAAACGATTTAACCGGTAAAACATGAAAATTAAGCGAGTTACAGAATGATACAACACTCTCATGTCATAATCACTTTTTGCCATAAACAACTGATTGACAAATGAATACAATGCGCCTACTTTTCTTCGACTGATCTATTCAATAGAATATACCGATTTCCAAAGGCTGTGTACTTGGCTTAAATATCCCATTAGAATAACAGTAAACAACCAGTAAAAAGCATTTTTTGCCCTTATATTTCCTGTTCCACATCATGTGGAACAGCTGACTCACATATTGTGGAACAAGTGTTGCACATAATGTGGAACAGCCGTCGCACAATTGTGCGACAGGAAATAGAAGGAAATAAACCTGACAAAACGCAGCTTAAATCCACGAATAGTTAGGCACGATACAGTACTTTAAAAGGCCTGTATCGTGTATTGAAGATTCTATTTTTTGAGGAAATAAACAATAGCTATCGCTCATCGGAATAAAATGCTCAAAAAAAAGAAGACGCAAAATAAGCGACTGATATACTGAACGATATGCAAAAAAGTGACTAAGTCATAAGACCGATGCATCATTGTGCAAAGTGCTTCTATCGACCCTTGAATAAGCGCAAAAGATTTATAATAAACTCGAGTAACGTTTATAATAGATGATCATGCAATCTATTATAAACATGAACCGAGTTTATTATAAATAGAAAAAAGGGAGGGTACGACTTACATAATTCATGTACTATTTGATCCTCGGAACAGCACCTGTAGCTTGCGGTTCACGATCCAACATTTCGCGAACAACCCACTCACCATCTACCTGATCGTAAAGTAAAGAAGAACCTTTTTCACGCTGTAAGTCTGCACCTTTGACCTGTGGATTCTCATTGCCAAAGCTAAAGAGCACATCATTCTGAGAGTTGCGGATGAGTATATCCGCCGGTTTAGCCGTATCTAGTTCGGCTGTTATTTCCCAAGGACCTACATGAAAACGATTTCCCTTACGTATAAGCTCTTTAGCAAGGGTTCCATCAGGTTGAATCCGAATGACAGTCAGAATACGGTTGGCAACACTCTTTTCAAAAGTTGCAGTCATATGCCATTGATTGGGGTAACTTCTACCCTTTCTGTATTTCTGTGGGTCGGGTGGAGATACAAACTGGTCCGTCTGTGTAATTGTACACTTCGAGTTACTAAACAACTGGGCTATCGATGAAAACTGTTTCTCCGGGTAAGTAGTCGTCAGAAGATTCTCTTTGGGATGAATCGTAAACTGCACCGGGCTATGCAACAGCCAATCCCAGCGCACCGGTTTATCTGCTTCCAACTCATCATAAACTACAACGATATCAGGATGTAAGAGGAAAAGATGTCGACGGTATTTTTTCAAAGGAGTTTCTCCGAACCCATTTTCTACGGATTGCTCTACTTTAGAAGCCTTGAAGTTCTTTATCCACATCGGATACTCACTGATTCCGCTATATGCATTGGAAGCATCGCCCAAACAATAGGATATATGCTGTCCATTAAGCATGCGCACCAATTTACCATATCCTTTTGTAGAAAAAGGTTGTCCGATCCCGTCGACCAGCATTGTGTTATGCGCCCGGGTATGGCGATAAGACAAAAGATTATGCGGATCATAGAAATTGAGATAGTAACCAGTGGAACGATAAACAGGTATACCGCGGAAGTGAAGATTAAAGCTGTTCTGATCCGATAGCGTATGGCTACCCGAACCAAATGAGCTGGAACGGAAACTGAGGAAAAGGTTTTCCGGATGATTCGGCAAATTACTATGCGCCGCCATCTCACCTAAATCTTCAAACCAAATAGCTTTCGGAGCATTCACGGGTAGAGGCTGATCCGCAGGATAAGTCTTATCCGACTTACCTATGCGATAAAGACGCATATCAAAGTCTTCCGCAGCATTATTGTTTTCGTTGCAATACCAGATAGCATACGGATCGGCGGTTTCGCGCGCGATATAATCCGCCAAAGCTACTCGTTGCCGTGGAGGAGTAGAAGAGCTTTCATTTCCATCACCAAACCCTGCACTCATCGAGCTAGGCGGCCAAGCATAAACCAATGCCTTTCCCAGATTCTGGTAGTAAGGATGTTGTAAGAAATCAGTACCGGTCATGTAAGACATTAACTCAGGCACATACCACAGGCTTTTCACATTCGCATTAAAGTATCCATGCCCATTGTGCCATTCACCATCCCGATTGAATCCGGAGGCCGGAGCACGGGTAGCCCAAAGCTCGTAACAATACTCCAACATCTCTTCGGCCAGCGCATTGGTATCGGCAAACATTAGCCCGACTTGCAGCATCTCCCGAAAAGCTCTTTGCCAGTAGTGGTTATCGAAAATATGATTCTCCTCCATGCCTTTGCGCTGTATATTATGATGATATTTGGCTATCCGGAATATACTCTTTTCCAGTTGCATCCGTTCATCAGCAGTTAGTTGGCTATAGCAAACATCATATACATGCGTAAACAGAAACAAGACATCTCCACAATAAAAATCATTCGTCAACTTCTCATCAGGAGTAGATGTTAGCAAGGCACGCACATAAGCCAACATTTTATTCGCATAGATCTTTTCGCCGGTTCCGCGGTAAGCTGTATAAAGTAGGTTTGCCATTTGTCCCATCTTCCCCGCTACTTCATACGGACGAGGATTCGTTTCATAATCAGTTTTCATTGCTGTTTCTGCCCTATTTATCAAATCTTTGTATTCAGGGTGCTCTTTAATTGTCGCAGGAGCTTTTCTCAGCCCTTCTTCCATAAAACAATACATACGCGGATATCCATTGGGAAGATTCTTTCTAAAGTCCTCATAGGGGGGAGTCACAAACTGAGGAATCTCATCGGTTACCGAAAAGCTATACGTATCACTCCAAGCTAATTCAGTCCCACTTTCACTGATCGACCGGAAACGCCAATACCAGGTTCCTGACGCCAATATTCGATGGGGGCTAAACATACACCAAGGAACAGGTTTGGACTGAATAGTTGCACTTGCCGGAAAATTGGAATCTTGTGATAAAGCAAACTGCAAGAAGTCGGCTTTTCTCATGCCCACGGGAACCAATAAAGGAGCGGGATTGATGTAAATGGTATGTTCTTGTTGTGGATAAGGAGTAACCCGCACATTCTCATGCACCTGTGTTAGAGAAGTTTTCTGTGCCTGCAATCCGAAAGGAAATAATGCCGCCACACATAGAGCTACGATCGTTCGTTGAAAGAAATGTTGTCGTTTCATGATATTGTCTTTTAAGATAGTATATGGGACAAATGTAGTTCCTTATTCCACCTCCCGGTTTTAGTTCTGTCCATATTACTTTCGGTTTTATGTAAAACTGATAGTAATATGGACAAATTCAAAAGCCTACCAACCCTAATAAACGTACATTTGCATTAGATAATTGAAACAGGCTGGTTAGGTTAAGCCGACAGTCAAGAAACGACCTTCAACATAAAGAAAAGATAAATAAGACACCCCCCGCAAACACAGTGTTCTTATTTATCTTTCTTTTTTTAGTTATGAGTTAGATGTAGTCTATGCCCCTTACCTACTCTCGTTTCCTCAAGTTCTTCACATAGTCCGAAGGTAAGCAACCGATGTGCTTCTTGAAACTGGTGGAAAAATAAGATGGTGAGCTAAATCCGACTCTACTACTCACTTCAGCTACCGAGTAGCGTCCTTCCAATAACAGTTGGCACGCCTTATTAAAACGAATACGCCGTATAAAGTTAGCAGGCGGTTCTCCCGAGACCGAGTTCATTTTGAGATATAAAGACGAACGACTCATAAATAGTTTCTCCGCAAGTTCATCTGCCGTAAAGTCCTCATTATCGATGCAGTCTTCTACTATTTGAATCGCTTTCGTCATGAACTCCTCATCCAACGTGTTCGAAGTCATTTTAGCGACATCGATATCAATGGTGTTCGAGTAATAATACCTCAACCGTTGTCTGGCTTTTAGTATATTTTCAATCTTACCCCGCAGAATATTCATGGAGAAGGGTTTGGGTATATAATCGTCCGCACCGACTTGAATACCTACGGTCTGTGCTTCGATACTTCCCTTAGCCGATAACAAAATCACCGGAATATGGCAGGTCTGCAAATTCTTCTTAACGATCTCACAGAGTTTAATGCCGTCAATGCCCGGCATCATCACGTCGGAAAGGATTAAGTCTACCTTCTGTTGCTTCATGATGGCCAATGCTTCCTCTCCGTTCCCCGCAGTTAAGGTGACGTATTTCGCTTGAAAATGCCCCTTCAGATAATCAACAATCTCCCGGTTATCATCTACCAATAAGATGGTTGGCCTTCCCTCTTCGGTCGCATCAGTCGGTTCGGTTGCTTCCTCCGGTTCTTGAACAACTGCTCCAATGAAGGCCTCATCCACCAATGAGATAGCATCTTCCTGCAAAAGCCCGGATTCTTTTTCTTCTCCCCTCTCTTCCATGGGGAAAACACTTATAGCTGCGGGTAAGGTTATGGTAAACTCGGTAAAACGCTCCGGCGTGCTATCAACAGTTATGGTGCCGCGGTGTTTATCAATCAGTGACTTTACCAATGCGAGTCCGATTCCGGAACCTTTCCGATCCTCATCAACCTGATAGAAACGTTCAAAAATGCGAGAGAGCTTTTCCGCCGGAATACCAATACCGTTATCCTTGACCGAAAAGCCGTACGTAGTTTCTTTCTTCCACAAAGTCAATGCTATCTCTCCACCGTCCGGTGTAAACTTAAAGGCATTAGACAGCAAGTTCATCAAGATCGTTTCCAGATAAGCCTTATCCACGGGCAAAAGTTCTTTCTGAAGTTCTGAATGGAACTCCAGCGTAATATTCCGTTTCCGAGCGTTCTCTCTAAATAAAGTAAACACATGGTTCGCCAATTCCTCAACCGAAGCCAACGTAACATTAAGTGGCAACGCTCCCGACTCGGCTTTCCGGAAATCTAGTAGCTGATTCACAATGTGCAGCAGTTTATGCGCATTCTTGAAAACCAACGAGAACTTCTGCTGTACCCCAGCGTCAAATGATGTAGATTCATTCTGCAACTCTTCTAAGGGAGCCAGAATCAAACTCAAAGGAGTTCGCAACTCGTGAGACATATTGATATAAAAGCGTACCTTCTCCTGACTCACCTCTTCTATTTTACTTCGTTCAATCTGTTCGATTTGCATCCGCATCTTCATCTTGGCACGGGTAATAAAGAAGTAGACGATAAAAATCAGAATGCCGATAATAAGCAAGACAAAGAGGGTCTTAGCCCACCAAGTCTGGTACCACATGGGAAGAATATCGATAAAACATTCGGTAGGAGTTTCCGACCATTGCCCGCTATCATTGCACGCCTTCACTTTAAAGATATATTTGCCCGGAGGTAAGTTGGAATAACTAACTCCCCGAGAACCTGCCCAAGCTGAATGAATCCATTCATCATCGTAGCCCTCCAGCTTATAAGCAAACTTATTCCGACGCCCGGAAAGATAGTTGATCACAGAGAAGCTAACCCGAAAGAGCTTCATCTCGGAGGGGAAAGAAACACCCAATAGTTTGCCATTCGTTGCCTGGTAAAACTTGATAGCTCCATTCTCCGCCATAGTTACGGGACTGTTAAGCACGGCAACACCCGATATCACAGCATTGGGGGCAAAAGGACTTCCGGCAAAATTATTCGGGCTGAAATAAGCGACTCCATTCAGTGTGCCCAAGAAAAATAACCCATCTCTCGATTTACAAACCGCTGCTTGTGTAAACTGGCTATGCGGCAAACCATCTTCTTTAGTATAGTTGCGAAAAGTATTCGTTGCCGGATCGAAGCAAGATAATCCTCTATTGGTAGTTAACCACAATCGGCCACGCTGATCTTCTAAAATATTACCCACATAATCATTCGGCAACCCGTCTTTCATTGAATAGTGTTTCCAGGAAGAAGGCGATTGTTCGGCATAACGATACAAACCGGACGAGGTTCCCACCCAAATGGTATGATGACTATCTTCTTGCACACACAAAGCCTGAATTAATCCCAGCGAATAAACACTCGTTGAATCAACCATTACCTGCACTTTCCCGTTTGCATACATATACAAACTCTCCTCGGTAGCAATCCAGGTTCGTTGCTTCGAATCCCGAAAGAGTGTGGAGACTAGTACTCCTTTGAGCTGGGGGTATTTCAGAGCCAGCGGATGAGGAAGCAATTCTTTGGTTTGCTTATCAAAGTGATATAAACCGTCCATCGAACCAACCCAAAGTGTACCATCTTCGCCATCCAGCAAAGAGTAACAACTATTTTTCAGTGACAAGGCCTCGGGAATGTTATAGGTATCGATATGCCCGGTCTGCACATTCAATCGACTCAGTCCGCCTCCATGTGTACCGATATACACCGTACCGTCTTCCTCCGGGAATACACATTTTATATTGTTCGACCGTAAAGCAGTCTCCTTCTCCGAGTAAGCCGTAAACTGTCCCGTCTCCCGATCATAATAGTTCAGCCCTCCATCATTCGTTCCAATCCAAAGTCTACGCTTAACGGGATCTTCCACAATACAACTGATTGTATTATCGCTCAACGAATTATGATACGTAGAATGTTGCAAGACATTGAAAACAGGAGCCAACGGATGGTAGTAGTTCAGCCCTCCATGATATGTTCCAATCCACATGCCACCTTGGTTATCCTGCAAGAGAGAACGGACGGAGTTGTGTCCCAAAGAATAAGGATTTTCGCTGGAAAAACGATATTGCGTGATCTGCCGGGATTCAGGACGAAGTATCAGCAAGCCTTCTATGGTACCAATCCACAAGCGTCCCTGATCATCAAACTGTAAGGTTCGAACAGCATTGGACACAAATTGTTTCGGATGTGACTGCCGGTTATAGTGTTCGCTAATTCGGAATTTATCATCTACCCGGTATACTCCGTTTGTCAACGAAGCCAGCCAGCAGTTTTTTGTCTTATCGTCATAAACAATGCTGGAAATCACTTCATTCTTCAGTTCCGGCAGTAGCTGTGCCACATTCCCGTTACGCGGATAATAAAAGTAGATACCGGCAGAAGTTCCCAGCAGCACTCCATCTCCAATCTCACGGATGGAATAAACATTTCGATCTTGTAATTGCGGAAGCATCCGCATCTTACCGGTACTCTTCTCAAACACCGCCAGCCCACGACTGGTTCCTAACAGTAACTGATCCTTATCCGCCGGTTCTTCAATGGCAAAGACCTGTACAGACTGATTGCCCGGCAAGGAGAAGTTTGTAAAGTTATTGCCCACAATGTTATACCGGGATAACCCAACCATAGTGCCCGCCCATACAACCCCTTTCCGGTCGGTGTAAAGCGAGTAGATATGGTTATTGCCCAAACTGATTGTATCATTCAGGGATTTATAGAAAGATACAAACCGGAAACCATCATGCCAGTTTAGTCCCTCGGCCGTACCTACCCATATTTTCCCATCGTGATCTTGCGTCAAAGCGAGTATCGTGTTTTGAGATAAGCCATCATCCACAGACAACCGTTTAAAGTGGAATGAGTTGTCATCAGCGTGCAATGATGTACCAAGCGGACAGTAGAAAAAGGAGGAAACGAGTCCTACCATATAAAATAGGAGTAGATGGCGGTTCTTCATGGATTATTACAGTTCAATAGATAGTTAGTGGACGTAAAGGTATGTATTCAAACCGACATCTACAACAAAGCATCGCTTTATGTTCAGATTGTATCCTTCGTCTCGTTATACCGTTTCAGAGCTTCTAAATAGTAATAGTCAGTATAATTCAATGGGGTATCCACCTCACTGTCGTGCGGAAAACTTCCCACCGAATGTTTCAGGATAAAACCATGATTCTCACCTTCTTTAGCTAGATACTCATCCGAAGAGAGTTGTTTTAAGATCTGTTCGGCATATTGAAAATACTTTTGCCCCTGTGCTTTATCACCATAACCACTCAATTCCAATAAGGCAGAAGCAGTTATAGAAGCTGCCGAAGCATCACGCGGTTCATTGGGTATGTTCGGAGCATTGTAGTCCCAGTAAGGAATGTAATCGTTTTCCGCCGGACGGTTTGACATAATATATTCCGCGATTTTATGAGCAGCTTCCAAATATTCCGGCTGCTTGGTAAAACGGTAACACATGGTATATCCATAAACACCCCAGGCTTGGCCACGAGCCCATGCTGAAGAGTCTGCATAACCTTGGAATGTACCTTTTGACTCTACATCACCTGTGGCTGCATCATAGCTAACTACATGATAAGAAGTCATATCGTCTCTAAAGTGATTCTTCAACGTTTTAGCGGCATGAGCAACCGCGATCTCACGGAACTTGGGATTACCGGTCCGTTCGGATGCCCAGAAAAGCATTTCGAGATTCATCATATTGTCAATAATCACCGGATAACTCCACTCACCGAAGTCCCATGAGCGGATTAGTCCCACTTTCGAATCATAACGCGAACTCAGACTCTCGGATGAGTTAACCAAAATCAAGCTATCGCCAAGCTCCGGTTTGAGACGCAACCCCTGCCCATAGCTACAAAACATCATAAAGCCCAAATCATGGTTACCTGTGTAATACTGCATCTCTTCCAACCGATTGGTATACAAACGGGCTTGTTTGGCTAAAGCCTCATTTCCTGTCAGCTCATAAGCCAGCCACATACTTCCGGGGTAGAAGCCGGTCGTCCAGTCTGTCGGATTCTCCAGACGGTACTTCCCGTCCTTAATCGAACGCGGAAAGCAAAGTGTGTCCGGTTCATTCTTTAACTGTTCGGCCATATAGAGCAATTGATGCCCGGATGTATTCACAGCATTGTCAAACCACTCCATATTATTATTCTGAGGAGAGTTGCATGCGGTTAATATAGCAAGCCCTGCTACCGCAACATAGTTCTTCTTTTTCATTCTTCTTTGGATGTTTATAATTATAATACCTATTGTTTCGATATTGCGCCGGTTGGCTGTACAGGTATATCAGTCATTTCCTGCACCTTCCACTGACCATTTACACAATCATACAGCAATGAGGCCTCTTTCGCAGAAAGGGAATATTCATGATCGCCCACCGACACCTTCTTAGTTCCGTAGCTGAAAGTTGCTTTATTAACCCGGTTCTCGATAAAGAGCTTGGCTGGATTCTTCGCATTCAGTTCGGCTTCAATCACCCAATCGCCACATTGCAAACGATTTCCCTGACGCGAGATGTCGGCTGCTTTTATTCCATCGGGCTGTACCTGAATGATAGTCAGAATACGGTTACGCTTGCTGGACGCGAAGCTTGCAGTCAGATGCCACTGATTCGCCAATTTTTCACCCCGGACTGCTTTCGTTATATCCGGTGCTACAACAAACTGATCTGTCTGTGTTATATCACATGCTTGATTGCTGAATAACTGTGCAACTGAAGTGAACTGCTTCGCTTCATTCCGTGTAGTCAACAGCTTCGTATCTTTATCAATGGCAAACGGTACCGGACTATGCAACAGCCAATCCCAACGCACAGGAGTCTTTGCTTCCATTTCGTCATAAATCACCACTTTGTCCGGATGCAATAAGAATATATGCCGACGATACAAGGTCAGCGGAGTCTCTCCAAAACCATTTTCTCGGGATTCTTCTACACCTTGGTTAGCGAAATTCCGAATCCACATCGGATAGTCATTCAAGCCGCAGTAAGCATTCGAGGCGTCTCCCAAACAATACGAGATGTTCTCTCCGCCAAGCATACGTACAATATCCCCATACGCCTTGATAGAGAAAGGTTGCCCGATTCCATCTACCAAAAGTGTATTATGACCACGCGTATGACGATAATCCAATAAATTATGAGGATCAGTAAAATTCATGTAATAACCTGTCGAACCATAGACAGGCACTCCCCGGAAGTGTAGATTGAACGCATTCTGAGTAGATTGTGTATGGCTACCTGAACCAAATGGGCTCGATCGGAAACTCAAGCAAAGGTTATTCTGATAGTCAGCCATATTTGAGTTAGCGATCATTTCGCCGCAATCACGAAACCAAGTAGCTTTCGGTTCATTAGCGGGAAGTGTAGTGATCTTCTCTTTAGCCTCCGGACGTACCATGCGATATAAACGCATTTCATCATCCATCAGATAGCGTTGATCGATCGAGGTGTACCAAGCAGCGTACGGATCTTTCAATTCCCGATGCAGGAATTCGGCAAAAGCACTGCGGATAATGAGCGGTTTATCATTCATTTGCTCATGTCCGTCGCCCCATCCTACACTGATGGAATGTGGTGGCCAGCTATATACCATCGCCTTTCCAACCCCTTTGTACCAAGGATGCTGAAAGAAGTCAGTTCCGGTCAGGTGGGAAAACAAGGCCGGGAGATAATACAACGTAATGGCATTCGCACTGAAATAGCAAGTTCCGTTAATCCAGATACCGTCCCGATTAAATCCGGTAGCCGGGGCACGTGCCGTCCAAAGTTCATACGCATATTCGAGAAACTCATGAGCTTCCGGGTATTTATCATAAAGTACTAAAGAGGCCTGCGTCAATCTTCTCAACGTAAATTGCCAAAGATGGTTGTTGAAAATATGATTCTCCATCGAACCGGCAAAGTGAGATTTATAATAGTGACCGATGATTCTGAGCATTAGTTGCTCCATTTGGTTACGTTCCTGAGGTGTAAACCGATCATAGCAGGTTTCATAAGAACACGCCAACAGGTAAGCCAAGTCACCCGCATAGAAATCATTACTCAGTTGGCGGTCGGTCACCCGGGAGGGAAGAATCCACCGAATCAACTGTACCATCTTGTTGGCATACACATCACGCTGTGTCAAGACATAGGCCGTATGCAGCTTTTCGCAAAGATCAACCATGGCCGTTGCATGATTAGAAACCAACGTATCGGTACTATAATTAGCCGCCAACCCTTCACGTCCCGAAGTGATCATTCGATTGTATTCGGGATGAGTGTACATCTTCTGCCGGGCTTCCCCGAGCTTATCATCCAGAAAACAATTGAGACGCGATGTTTCTCCGGAAAGTTTCTTTAATAGGACATCAAAAGTCGGTGTAACGAATGTAGGCACATCGTCAGTCATTACAAACTCCATCGTTTCACTCCAAGGAAAGTTCTCACCCGATGAGCTTACCGAACGAAAACGCCAGTACCACTTCCCTGCCGACAGTTTTTGATGTGGATTAAACATACACCAAGGAACAGGTTTGGACAGCATATTACCTTCGCCTGAAAAGTCTTTCTGCTGAGAGAGTTCGAACTGCAAGCAATCGGCCTGCTTCCTGTTTTTCGGAACGAGTAAAGGTGCCGGATTTATATAGAGCGTTTGCCCGATCTGCGGATAAGGTGTTCTCCGTTCATTCTCATGAACCGTGGAAAGGGATTGCTTCTGTGCCATGATATTCACAGCTCCGAATACTCCGAAGCTCAGCAACAGGCATACACACAATCGTTTTGAAAAGAGGGAATTGATGATATTCATACTATTAATTTAACTTGGTGTATTTATTACGGTAGCAAAGTTAGAGAGTAAGGCCGCAACAGACTTTTTATATCTGTTTTTAATACCCCGAATACTTTCTTCGAGGTATAGAATTCATCCAAAACAATTTAGATTTTGTCTTTTAGTAGTTGAACATCAAAGCCCCTACCTCCTGACATCAGTTTTACTTGTCGGGTAGAAGTACCATTCGAGAGAGATTCTATGAAGAGAGAAGCTCCCTACTCACGTAGTCAGATCATGATAAGATTAGCTTGCAATCGAAGACAAAAAAAGCTCGCATAGTTTAAATTATGCGAGCTTTTCTTTATTTAATACCGAACGATTAGAATTCAGCGTTATGCGGTGTACGTGGGAATGGAATCACATCCCGAATGTTTGCCATACCTGTTACGAATAGCAGCAGACGTTCGAAGCCAAGTCCAAAACCGGCATGCGGACATGTTCCGTATTTACGGGTATCCAAATACCACCACATATCCTTCATCGGGACATGCATTTCCTGAATACGGGTCATCAACTTATTGTAATCCGATTCACGTTCCGAACCACCAATGATCTCACCGATCTTCGGGAACAGTACATCCATAGCGCGTACAGTCTTTCCATCCTCATTCTGCTTCATATAGAAAGCCTTGATTTCCTTCGGATAGTCAGTCAGAATCACCGGACGTTTGAAGTGTACTTCTACCAAATAGCGTTCATGCTCTGAAGCCAAATCGACTCCCCAGTAAACCGGGAATTCAAACTTATGCCCCTTAGCTACCGCATCTTCCAGTATCTGAACACCTTCTGTATAAGGCAGACGTACGAATTCAGATTGCATCACACCTTGCAGACGTTCGATCAATCCCTTGTCAACCATGTCGTTCAGGAATTTCAGATCTTCTCCACAGTTGTCCAATGCCCATTGTACGCAGTACTTAATGAACTCCTCGGCCAAATCCATGTTGTCGATAATATCATTAAAGGCTACTTCCGGCTCAATCATCCAGAACTCCGCCAAGTGACGGGGAGTGTTGGAGTTCTCGGCACGGAAAGTCGGGCCAAATGTATAGATCGCTCCCAATGCAGTTGCAGCCAGTTCACCTTCCAGCTGTCCGGATACAGTCAAACTAGCTTGTTTGCCAAAGAAATCGTCGTCATACGTGATAGCACCATTTTCATCTTTCTTCAAGTCGTACAGGTTCTTGGTAGTAACCTGGAACATCTGTCCGGCTCCTTCACAGTCAGAAGCAGTAATGATGGGTGTATGGAAATAGACGAATCCCTTTTCATGGAAAAACTTATGAATGGCGATAGCATGTGATGGCGAATACGGAACACAGCACCAAAGGTATTCGTACGCGGACGCAAATGAGCGATCTCACGTAAGAACTCCATCGAGTGTCCTTTCTTCTGCAGCGGGTAAGTATTGTCACAAGTTCCCAATACTTCGATTTCAGTAGCCTGTATTTCTACATTCTGACCAGAACCGACCGATTCTACCATTAACCCATTCACGCTTAGACAAGCACCAGTCGTGATCAGTTTCAGCATCTCTTCATCGAAGTTAGCCAAATCTACTACGAGCTGCACATTATTTATTGTAGAACCGTCATTCAGTGCGATAAAGTTTACTTGTTTACTACCTCTGCGGGTACGAACCCATCCTTTCACATTGACCTTAGCGCCAAAATCATCACGCTTCAACAGATCAACAATTTTTGTTCTACTAATTTTTTCCATAAAACTATTTTAAATACATTATATATTACTCAAACGAACCCATACGGAGGAAGTTTACTTCTGCTTCCGACAGGTAACGCCATTCTCCACGACGTAAGCCTTTCTTTGTCAATCCGGCAAAGAATACACGATCAAGTTTGATAACTTTATAGCCCAAAGATTCAAAGATACGGCGTACAATGCGATTCTTTCCCGAGTGGATTTCAATTCCCACTTGGTCTTTCTTGAAATCATCCGCATAGTTAATACCATCCGCACGGATCTCACCATCTTCCAGTTGTACACCGGCAGCGATTTGTTCCATATCCGCTTTCGTCAGATTCTTATCCAAATGAACGTGATAAATTTTCTTCTTCAAGAACTTAGGATGCGTCAATTTGGAAGCCAAGTCACCGTCGTTAGTCAACAACAGTACGCCGGTTGTATTACGGTCAAGACGTCCTACCGGATAAATACGTTCCGTACAAGCACCTTTCACCAGATCCATTACCGTACGGCGTTCTTGCGGATCATCCGAAGTGGTCACTGTGTCTTTCGGTTTATTCAGCAGCACATATACTTTACGTTCAATGCTTACCGCTTCATCGTGGAACTTAACCACATCCGAACGTTTGATCTTTGTACCCAATTCAGTTACCGCTACATCGTTAACTGTAACAACTCCGGCAATAATAAACTCATCCGCTTCACGACGTGAACAGATACCGGCATTAGCTAAGAATTTATTCAAACGAATCGGTTCATTCGGATCAACATATTGCTCCTTGTACTCGATCTGTTTCTTCTTGCTATACTTAGCATTGGGGTCATAGTCTCCCGAACGACGTACCGGACGAGAAAAGCCATGCGAGCCACCTCCATCATATCTCGGACGGTACGGACGATCGCCGCCGCCATCACGGTTATAAGAGGGACGATATGGACGATCACCGCCTTCACGGTTGTAAGAGGGACGATCACCACCTTCGCGGTTATACGGACGATACGGACGGTCACCACCACCTTCGCGGTTATACGACGGACGATACGGACGATCACTACCTCCTTCACGGTTGTAAGAGGGACGATCACCGCCTTCACGATTATAGGAAGGGCGTTGAGGACGGTCACCATACGGACGCTGAGGACGGTCGCCACCTTCACGATTGTAAGAAGGGCGGTCACCACCTTCGCGGTTATACGACGGACGATACGGACGATCACTACCACCTTCACGGTTGTAAGAGGGACGATCACCGCCTTCACGGTTATAGGAAGGACGTTGAGGACGGTCACCATACGGACGTTGAGGACGGTCTCCACCTTCATTGCCTGAATTAAAGCGAGGACGATACGGACGATCACCGCCACCTTCACGATTATAGGAAGGACGATCACCACCTTCACGGTTCGGATTAAATCTTGGACGATACGGACGATCGCTGCTACCTTCACGGTTGTAAGCAGGGCGATCACCGCCTTCACGATTGTAAGAAGGACGATACGGGCGTTCACCACTTCCTTCTCTGTTGTAATACTTGTTACCATCACGGCCGGCTCCGGAATTCTCTTCATTGGAAGAGTTTTCACGCCATTCTTCGTTTTCTGTGTTCATTTTTTATTCGAATAAAATTAGACATTGGCCTCACGGCCGTTCTTTATCAAAACTTATAGTTCATTATAACATAATAAAGCAACTACCTTAATTGTTCACACAACTAACAGTTTATTTTCAAACTCCCGTGTATGTATGCGGGGTAATAGCTCTCAGTTCTTTTTTAATTTCCTCACTAACATTCAGCTCTTCAATAAACTCTTTGATTGAGTTTTCCGTAATAGCCTGATTCGTTCTAGTTAAGGCTTTCAGTGCTTCATACGGATTCGGGTACGCCTCACGTCGTAAAACGGTCTGGATAGCTTCCGCCACTACACTCCAACAATTATCCAGATCATGGTAAATAGCCGTTTCATTAAGCAGCAATTTACGCAATCCCTTCAATGAACTTTGGATAGCAATCACGATATGTCCGAAAGGTACGCCCACATTACGTAGAACGGTGGAATCCGTCAAGTCACGCTGTAGACGAGAGATCGGCAATTTAACAGCCAGATGCTCTAATATAGCACTAGCGATGCCCAAGTTTCCTTCCGCATTTTCAAAGTCGATGGGATTCACCTTATGCGGCATAGCGCTTGATCCTACTTCACCGGCTTTAATCTTCTGCTTGAAATACTCCATAGAAATATATTGCCAGAAGTCACGGTTCATATCAATCATCACTGTATTGATACGTTTCATCGCATCAAAGACAGCCGATAAATTATCGTAGTTTGATATCTGCGTCGTATACTCTTCGCGTTCCAATCCCAGTTTCTCAGCCACGAAACGATCTCCAAACACTTTCCAGTCATATGCCGGATAAGCTACATAATGCGCGTTATAGTTCCCAGTAGCTCCACCAAACTTAGCCGTAATCGGACAAGCTTTCAGAATGGCTAACTGACGTTCCAAACGGTAAACGAACACCATAATCTCCTTACCCAAACGAGTAGGCGAAGCCGGCTGTCCGTGAGTCTTGGCAAGCATCGGAATGTTATCCCATTCAGTCGCATATGTTTTCAACTGAGCAATCAGTTCCTCTACCAACGGGTAATAGACTTTATCCAAAGCCTCTTTTACCGAGAGAGGTACAGACGTGTTGTTTATATCCTGTGAAGTCAATCCGAAATGAATGAATTCCTTATACTCATCCAGTCCGCCTAACTTGTCGAATTCTTCTTTCAGGAAGTACTCTACGGCTTTCACGTCGTGATTCGTCACACTTTCAATATCTTTAATGCGTTGCGCATCCGCTTCCGAAAAGTTGCGATAGATAGCACGCAATGTTTCAAACACTGCTTTATCAACTCCCTCCAACTGTGGCAAAGGTAGCTCACACAGGGTGATGAAGTACTCTATTTCAACTTGTACTCGGTATTTTATCAGTGCAAATTCTGAGAAATAAGCAGCTAAATCTTTCGTTTTGCCTCTATATCGACCATCTATTGGAGATATGGCCGTCAATAAATCAAGTTCCATACGTTTTTCAGATAATTATCAAGCTGCAAAATTAGCTCTTTTTCCTGAGTAATAAGGCAAAAGAACCCAGAAAGTTTGTATAAAACCAGTAACAAATAAAAATAGAAGGCGAAAACTCAAGTGTATTAGCAAGAATACCTTAAAGTTTTCGTCCTCCATTCCACATTACCTGACCCTTAAGGTGATAATGCGTTGAACCCTGAAGGTCTTATTTTAGTGAATATTACGGTTGACGGAAATCAAACCACAACTTCATCCGGAACCCATCGTCTCCTTTTTTGAGGCGAATGGTACTAGGTTGGCTTTTCGGCCCCAACTCCGGTATCGATTTGCCCGAACGCATCGCGGGAATATCATACAGGAACGAAATATCTCCCGACGGAAACTCACGCATCGTATTCTCCCCGTTTCGACGTTGTACAGGTTCTTCGGGGGTAAAGACACGGAAAAACAAGCCATCACTCTCCGAATAAACAGTGAAAGGCACGCGGTCAGACTCAAGAGTAGCCCAATACATATTGGCATGATACCCTTTGAATTCAGGATATACCAGATTCTCAAAGTTCTCGCCCGTAATTGTATTGTTATACGCCTTTTCCCAGATACCATAGTTGGTTCCTTTGATGCGGTTTTTCCAAACCCGATAAGGTCCACGTCCCATCCAACGCATGGCTTTGACTTCTTCTTCCGGGAACGAGAAGCTCAGTCCGAAGTTGTACACCTCCTTATCAAAGAAAGCTTCTCCGAAACCACCTCCGGTTGGACGGTTAAAGATTACCGCATCCATACCCAACAAACCATCACCGGTCATACGCCATACAATCGAGTCGATAGCCCCCAGGTATTTCACTACATAAAGCGCATCATTCCCTTCCATACACGTATAGCCTTCTTTAAACCGCACCTTCATGCCTACCGGAATAGGGCCATTGTTCAGCGGGATTACCTGTTCATTCCGTTTGATCTCGGTTAATGTTCCCTCCTGACTATCAAAAGCAGCCGAAACACCACCAGCGGATAATACGACCTTGCCCCCTATGCTTGCCATACCTGCTTTTGAAGAGACTCCCACCTTACCACGTTGCGTTTCAAAATATTCTTTGGCATACTTTACCGGCCAGGTCCAATTGCAGAGTGACTTCCCTTGTTGATCGTATGCTTCTAGCTCCAAGACATCTGCTTGAAAGAAGTGCGGGGGAAGTTCCATATGCGCCACACCTGTTTCACCGGGGTTCAGAGTCGGTAGAGCCACCGTACCTTCGGCCGTTAGCGTTTGCTTCGCCCCAAGTAGCGGCGATGGTGTTTGGTATAAACGATATTTCATACGACACGCTTTCAAGTTGGTGAAGAGATGCGTATTACTTACCATAAAATCACCTTTAAACGAAGGCGTAATGTATAAATTCTTAAACTGGATAGGTGCCCACACTTCGCGAACCGTGTAAAAGCTCCCCTCCTCTTCACGCCACGGGCCGACTATTCCATCCGGGCCATTCGGACCATCTGAGTCGAGCTTGCCTGTATCGGTACGCTTCACAGCCTCATCCACATACGCCCATAGGAAACCTCCGGCAAACAAAGGACTTGAAGTATAGTTGCTCCAGAAATCATCCAGTCCGGCACCGTGCCCCCTGTCATACAATCCGTGTAGAAATTCCGTAGGCATAAACACATTATACCCATTGGCCAGACGATACGTACCCGTTTGATAAGCCGGATAATGATGCGTGTCCAGTCCGTTGAAATCTGCCCAAGGATGAATCACGTGCCGTTTCTGCGGATCGTATGCGGCAAAGAGAGAGTCCAACGCCGTATTCCAGCCTCCTTCATTCCCGTTGCTCCACATGAAGATACAAGGATGATTGACATCATGCGCGATCATCTCAGCCAATAGCTTCTGCCCAACTTCGGCATCGTAACTATTCTGCCAGCCCGCCAACTCATCCAGATAGAAGAGTCCCAGCGAATCGCAAACATCCAGGAAGTGTTTGTCGGGTGGATAGTGCGAACGAACAGCGTTCATATTCATTTTCTTGATTAACAAAGCATCCTGCACGCTCAGTTCTTTATTCGTGGTACGTCCACCTTCGGGATGGAAGCAGTGCCGATTCGTACCCCTCAAGATGATCTTTGTGTCATTGAGATAGATGCCGTCTTTCGGGCGAAACTCAATCGTACGGAAGCCAATGCGTTCCTCATGAACGTGTACTATTTGCTTCTGCGGATTGAGCAACTCCAGCCTCAGCGTATAAAGGTTCGGATGCTCGCAATCCCAGTTACGGACGTTCTGCCAAGAGGTAGAGATTGTTTGTACATCTTTTCCGTGCAGTGTATTCACCTGCTTACCCAGGTTCTGTTTGCCGTCCACAGAGCGTAAGGACGTTGCCAAAGAAAAGCCTTCGGGCAAATTCTTCGCATACAAATCGGTCGATAGTTTCCCATCCGCTGTCGCGTTAACAGCAATACGTTCGATATGTGTTTTGGGTACAGCTTTCAGATAAACGGGACGATAGATACCTCCGAAGAGCCACCAGTCAGCCCGACGTTCCGCTGCGTTGACCGAACGTCTGGCAGATTCCTTCCATACCTTGACTTCCAGTTCATTCTTCTTTCCGTACTTTAGTTTATCCGTAATGTCATAGCTAAACCGATAGAAGGCTCCCTGATGAATCTCACCTGCCAAAGTCCGGTTGATTTTGACTTCCGCATCCGTCATCACTCCTTCGAAGACAATGCTAACCTCTTTATCTTTCCAGTCAGCCGGGACATTGAATTTATAACGATACAAGCCATTTTCATCACTGGCTGAGTACCTTTCACCAGGTAAAAACGGCCATAGGTATATGCTCCAAAGCCTTGTTGTTCCCAGACTGACGGGACCTCTATCTTACTCCACTTCGCACTGTTCATCCTGCGGAACAATAAAAGTCCCAGGTTTTTGTATGCCCCAAGCCTGTGCCCGAGAGATAACGTACTTCGGTATTCTGCGCGTTTATGCCAAGGGCAAATACGCAACAAAGAGTTATAAAAAAATAGTTCATCTTCATATATCAATCGTTTGGTCTATAAGCGTATGATTGTCCAAAGCAGTAAAAGCAGCGAACTATTTTTCCCGCTACCTGCTTTCAATTCAGACTTTCGTATTAACAGCGGCAAATGTAGCTTGCTAAATCCAAATGAGAGTTGAAGTATGTTCCTTATAGGTTGACACATGTTCTTTATCGCATTTCAGGCATAGAGACATGCGTCAACTTGATCAGATTGAGGGCTGGTTACCTTTCAATTAGGTATCCGCATACTTCTCGATGTATTCCGTCGGTAGCATACCAAACTCCTTCTTGAAACATATAGAGAAATATTTCGGATCATTAAAGCCTACCGCATAAGCGAGTTCCGAGATGCGGATTGTTTTATTATCATCCATAATCTTGCAAGCAGCTTTCAGTCGGATATTACGTACAAAGCCGGTTGCGTTTAGTCCGGTGAGCGACTTCAACTTCCGATGCAAAGTCGTACGGCTGGTAGCCATTTCAGTCGTAAACTGAGGCACATCGAAACTCGGGTCACTCAGGTTCCGATTCACACAGTCAATCGCATCTTGCAGGTATTTCTCATCCATATCCGTATAGTGCAAGTCCTTAATCTCAAAAGCCAGTTGCTTCTTGAAATCACTAGCTACACGTTCTTTCGTCTTCAACAGATTCTGGATACGGGCATGGAGCGCGGACAGATTAAAGGGTTTCGTCAAATAGGCATCCGCTCCGGCCGTATAACCTTCGTTCCGATTCTCTTCAGCACTCTTGGCTGTAAGTAAAACAACAGGGATGTGGCAAATCTCTATATCCGCTTTTATGAGCTTAGTTAGCTCCAATCCATTCATTTCGGGCATAACCACATCTGAAACGACCAGATCGACCGCCTCTTCTTTGATTATCGTTAGTGCTTCCCGCCCGTTAGGAGCTTGGAGGATGCGGTATTCACGACTCAGCAGTCGAACCATGACAGCAAGCAGTTCTTCATTATCTTCGGCTAAAAGTATGCACGGTGTTTCATCGGTATATTGCTTTTTCACCTCTTGAGTTTCTTCGTATAAGGTGCGATCCGCTATCGGGTCTTTCACAGCTACCTCCTCAATGATCTCGATAATTTCTTCATCTTTATACGCTTCCCGTTCGATCGGAATCTCCACAGAGAACTGCGTACCTGTGCCTTCCTCGCTTTCTACACAAATACTTCCCCGGTGCAAATTGACCAGATCACGCACCAGAGAGAGGCCGATACCCGTCCCGATGGTATGCGATTGGCGGTAATCTCCTTCATAGAAGCGTTGGAAAAGCGTTTTCTGACGCTCTGCGGAAATGCCTTTCCCATTATCTTTCACCGTAATAAGCGCAAAGCCCTTTACCGAAGCGTACTTTACACTAAGCTGGATAAATCCATCCTTCCGGTTATATTTCGCCGCATTAGAAAGCAGGTTGTAGAGAATCTTATCCAGTTTATCCCGATCAAAATAGGCTTCCATAATCTCCTGTTCACATACCACCGAGAAGTGAAGCTGACGTTTCCGAATCAGTGGTTCAAAGCTCTCCGCCTCGTGACGTACGAACAAGGCTATGTTTCCCTTGGCCACACGCAATTGCAGGTTGCCACTTTCTGCCTTCCGAAACTCAAGGATCTGTTGCAACAAGCGAATCAAGCGTTGCACGTTAATATCCATCGTATAATAGAGTTCATTCAATTTCGGGAGTTGTTCTTTCAATTCATCCAACGTCGCAGAGATAATGGTCAACGGAGTCATCAGTTCATGCGTGATATTGGTAAAGAACTGCAATTTAACATGGTTGAGTTCCTGAACCTTATAGGTTTCCAACTCCTGCAAATGAAGTCGATTGCGCAACATCAACCGGCGGCGTACCTCATAAAGGACCATCGTCAGGATAGCACCGAAGACCAGCAGATAGATGAGATAGGCCCACCAAGTAGCCCAGAAAGGAGGTTCGACCAAGATGCTGATTGTCCGTGGTTCACCCCAGTCGCCATTCTCATTGGTAGCGCGAACCTCAAAGGTGTATGCCCCCGGACTCAGGTTAGAATAATAGGCACTTCGGCGATCGGCATCCACATACTGCCAGTCGGAATCAAAGTTACGCAGTCGATACGCATACTTATTTTGCTGCGGCATATTGTACGTCAACGATGCAAAACGGATTGTGAAGTTGCTGTACATCGCCGGGATCGTCAGTTCCTCGGTAAAGTCCGAAGTGAACGGCGTTATTTTCATCCGTTGTTTTTCAGCGATCTGCTCCAATGATTTACCATCCAATAGAATATCCGTAATGCATAAATAGAGATCATAGTTATTCGTTTCAGCCATATCCTCACTGAAGTTCACGATGCCCCGACTACAACCGAAGTACAACCGACCGTTGCGATAGCATGACGCGTTCTTATTAAAGAAGTTATCCGCCAAGCCATCGGCTACGGTGAATATGCGAACTTTTGCCTCCTCATACTCCGATAATTTCAACCGGGCCAACCCCTGATTCGTTCCCACCCAGAGATTGCCGTGACCGTCTTCTTCGATACTTCCCACCATATCGCCGGGTAAGTTATATTTTTGATGAACAGAGGCGAAACTGTTGCTCTCCGGATTATACAGACAGAGTCCGCTACCCTCCGTACCGGCCCAAATACGTCCGTGCTTGTCTAACAGAAAGCAAAGGGGTGTGTTGACCGGCAACAGCCCGTTTTCGATGCAGTAATTCTTGCAACGAAGCGTATGAGGTTGCTCCATATTGCCCGTCACGTGCACAATTCCATTATTATTGGTAGCCAACCACAAACTGCCGTCACGTCCTTCCAAGATACAAGTAATCTCCTTGCTCAGAAGCTCGTCGGCCTCTTCCAACTGATTGAAACAGAAAGAGCGACCGTCTTTATAACGCACGCTAAGTCCTGTATACGTACCCAACCACCAGTTTCCCTTCCGGTCTTCATGCACCATATACACCAGGTTATGAGGGATGAAACCGCAGTTATTCATTTTGTATTGATGAATCACCTTCCCATCCCGACAGGTTATTACCCCCTCATCGTGAGCAGCCAGCAGGATTTCCTGCGTGGATTCGCTATACGATATATGATAAGGACGCAGCGTTGACAGTACATTTTGAGTTTTATCACCCTGATAGTAATCTACCCCATAGCCGAAGCCTGCCCAGATCGCTCCGTTCGGCTCTACATAAAGCGTAGAGATATAATCGGTAAAGAGTGTCTTAGCGTTATGGGTGTGAAACGTTTGGAAAGAGCGGGTATGCGTATCCGCATGAAAGACGCCGGCCCCTTTGGTACCTATCCACATCAAACCGTTTCTATCGCGAAGAACCGAATTAACCTCGTGAACCGGAAGCTTCTGTTCCGTTCCTGAGTCCTGATAGTTCCGAAACACACCTTCTTGGTTACTATCCATAAGACTCAGCCCGTTGCGCGTGCCAAGCCAGAGAGACTGGGTTTGCAGATCTTCATCCATCGAGTAGATATAGTCAGAACATAGAGACGCTTTATCTGCTGAGTCGTGTTTGTAGGTTTTGAGGGTAACGCTTTCATGATCCGTCGAGAAACTGGCCTGATGCAAACCCGTACCACTACCTCCAATCCACACCCTCCCCTTGGAATCCAGAAATAAGGAGAGGATCGATTTCAGCTTACCCAATCGATAGTGGATAAACCGATTCTCTTTAGCTATATACCGATAAAGCCCATCTTCCCACGTACCAATCAGCAAATCACCGTTGGTATCTTCTACGAATGCCTGAATATTGACCAGTTCCGGCACATCTCCTTGGCAATTCTGGGGCGTCATCAACCGAACAGAATCTTGTGCCTCATCGTAACAAGCTATTCCACGGACTATACCCAGATAGACTTTATTATCCTTCGTCACATGAACCTGATTCAACCGATGCCGCCGGACACCTTCCAGTTTCATTTTCCGAACCAGCCCCGTCTTTTTATCAAGCACGCAAAGCCCTTCATGAGTTCCGATCCAAAGCCGATGCGAATAGTCCTCTTTGATACAAAGCACATTGTTGTTGACCAGTAATCCCGGAGTATATAAATTCGATTTGATGGTACGCACTTCATACCCATCATACCGGAAAAGGCCGTAGAAGGTAGCTATCCAGATTAAGCCATCCCGATCCTGATAGACTTCATGCACCATATTGTTTGGCAAACCGTTAAACGTAGAGAACTGTTTGAATGACAGTTCATCCAAATGGGGTTGCGCGATACAGTTGGGTATGATTAAGATTAATAGCAGAAAGATTAACCGTACTTTATGGATCATCACTTTGTTTTTCATAGTTGAACATATAGCGCAAATATACAAAAACACTTTGAGGAATTATACGGATTTAAAGTTTCTAATTAAAAACTTACATTTTGAGAGTCGGCCATGTTTAATAAATCATTCGGGGTTAATCCATTACCAAACAAACGAAGAGAACAGCTGTCAGAATTGTTACAAGTGTCAACAGCAAAGCCCCAATCGTTTCCCGACGCACCCCCAAACGTCTGGTTTGAAAATAGCCTCGCAGCAACTGCCAGTTCAGCATGGTATGCAAGACCGATAGGACGGTAAAAGTAAGTCCCGTGAAAATATGAATCACCGTGAACAGATGAATAAAGAAATCGATCTCCAGCGCTTCAAAAATCTGAATCACAATGGCCGTGATTACTAAGACAACGAGCGTAGCGGATAGCCCCACAGACACAAACTTGCGGCGACTGAACGGTTTGTTATGCGACATTTCCATAAGCATCAGTCTCTCTTATTTCTGAATGGTATACTCCTTAACATCCACTTCGGACAGCCGAAAGTACCCATAAGCGAAATTCTCATTGTTCGTCTGATTCACGATGTTGCCCCGAACAGCCGCAGGCGTTGTCGGGAAAGGGCGATCGTCATTGCCGGAAGCTAACAGGATTTTATTCATGTAGTTATAATATCTCTTTGAGATTCCGTACAGCTTCAGATTGACCACATCACCTACCTCCAAATCTTCATGTGAGTAATACACAGGCGTCAGGCTATCTTGGTTCTTCTCATTGTTTTCAACGCTATACTGCGGAAATATGACATGTCGCATCGCCACACTATACAGATAATAATTATACGTCGCACCGTTATCCTGATAGTAATAGGTGATTTCGATTTCATCACCCGCCATACCACCTTTATTATTCTGCTCGATGGTCTCTTCAATCGGGGGTGTACCAATCAGCGTCTCCGTAGCCGTGTAGGTTTCTCCATTCAGGGTGACAGCCAACGAGTAGGTCTCTCCAATAACGGGGACGAAATCGGTACAGCTATATTCTCCCTTACCGGAAGTCTCGATGAAGTCAAAAACGGTATTCTTTGTATTCGTCACCGTAATCGCTGCCCCTGAAACGGTGGGGAACTCCTTACTGTAATAGCCCGTCGTAGTGGTTAGCTTAATCTTCTGTTGATTACCGGACGTTCCCTTTGTCCAATCCACAGACGCATCGATAATCAATCGCGGTTCGGCCGTACTCAGATCAACATCGATAACCTCTTCGTGGCATCCGGACAGGCACAGCACCATCACTGCCAACAGAATTGTATGTACTATTTTCATCTTATCTATCTTTTATAAGTTAATAAAAAGGTCTGTTCGCTTAGAATTTGAAATTGTAGGTTACGCCGGGAATGATGCCGAAGATCGACAGTTTTTTCGCTTCACTAAGTCCGCTTGTCGCGTTCTGACCAAAATTATACGCGGCCGCATTCTTTCGATTGTAGACGTTGTAGAGGCTAAATACCCACTCACCCTGCCATCCTTTTCTCTTATTCGGATTTGGTGTATACGTTGCCGATAAGTCCAAGTGATGATATGCGGCGAGTGAATTCGCATTTCGCGTACCATAGTTTGCGACCGTAATTCCCTGATACTCGTATTTGCCGGTAGGAAATGTAGCGGCTTTGCCCGATTGAAAGGTAAAAGTCCCGCCCAAAGACCATTTCGCATGTAGCTGATAAGCAGCGGTAACCGATAAGTTATGCAGTTTATCATAATTAGCGCGATACCATTTCCCGTTGTTGATACCCGGTTCATTGGCATTGCGTCCGGGAGTCTGTTGCTCGGCTTTAGAAAGGGTATAAGAGAGCCAGCCGGTCAATCTTCCGGTATTCTTCTTCGCCATCAGCTCCAAGCCAAACGAACGCGCTTTACCATTCAGCAACACTCTCTCGATAGCTTTATGGGCAACGAGTTCGGCTCCATCGATATAATCCACTTTGTTTTTTATCGTCTTATAGAACGCTTCCACCTCCAAGGAATAGCTATCACCTGCGAAGTTTTGCATATACCCAATGCTACCTGATCGGTTATCTCAGGTTTCAGATACTTATCACTCGGTGCCCAGATATCAAGCGGTGTCGCAGATGCGGTATTGGATATTAAGTGGATGTACTGGCTCATGCGATTGTAACTCAACTTCAGTGATTTATCATCACTCAAGGCATAAGCGATCGCCAAGCGTGGTTCGAAATTGCCAAAACTGGCCATCGATTTCCCTTTGCCGTAACTGATTGTTCCCGTCGGTACCCCCTCTTCATAAATCCCGAACTCTGGATTGTAGACCACAGCTTGCCCATTTTCATACGTGCTTACCTCCTCTTTGCCTAAACGCTGAAAGTTACTATACCGAAGTCCATAGCTAACAGCCAACTTATCGGTAAGCTTTTGTTCCGCGCTAATATACAGCGCATTCTCGAATCCGTTTTTCTTCGCGATCTGGTCGGGCAACACCCCGGACGTTTCATCGAAAGGCCGGATTGTACCCGGATTAAACTGATAATAGATCGAATTCAGACCGTAGTTCAGGACTAAATTATTTGACAGATAATGCTTGAAATCGTACTTGAAATTATAATTGCGCACATTGGATTTCCAATCGATGCCTGCGAATTTGATTTTCAACCCGTAGTTATAATCACTATAAATGGCCGACATATTCGAGAATATCTTATCCGTAAATATATGGTTCCACCGGGTATTGAAAAGGATGTTGCCATAATTGTTCACCAGAGATTTATTCATGTCGAATACGTCATTACCCAAATATCCGGAGATGAAAAGGTTGTTCTTATCGTTGAATCGATAATTCAGCTTGGCGTTCAAGTCATAGAAATAGGCTGAGTTCGGTTCGTCAGCCAACTTCAGGAGCAGATGCGCATAGGTTCCTCTTCCCGCCACGACAAAAGAGCTCTTGTCCTTCACGATCGGCCCTTCAACCAACAGCCGACTGGCGATCAGCCCGATACCACCATTCACGTGATATTCTTTATTATTCCCCTCTTTCTGATAGATGTCCAACACCGAGGAAGCCCGACCGCCGAAATTGGCCGGAATACCTCCTTTGTATAATTTCAGGTCTTTAATCACATCGGAATTGAAAACGGAGAAGAATCCGAATAGATGCGAAGTGTTGTAAACCACCGCTTCATCGAGCAGCACGAGATTCCCGTCCACCGAACCTCCGCGTACATTAAACCCTGACGCTCCCTCTTGCGCGTTGGTTACTCCGGGAAGCTGCAACAACGATTTCAGTACATCGACCTCTCCCATCACTGCCGGCATCTTCTTTATCGTACTGATGGGCAGCTTGTTCACACTCATCTCCGGTTTGAAAATCCGGGTTTTATTCTCATCAACAGTGATCACGACCTCGCCTAATGTTGCGCTTTTTTCAACCATCGAAAAGTTCTTAGTCATGCTTTCTGTCAGTGAGATACGCTCCTGAATCGTTTCAAAGCCCACATAGCTGATGAGGACGTCATACTCTCCTTTGGGTAGTGTGATGGAATAAAAGCCGTAGGAGTTCGTAACCGTAGAACCGCCTCTTGCCTGGGAAATAAGAATACTCGCACCAATCAGCGTTTCATTATTAGCCTGATCGGCAACAGTGCCACTTAACGTGAATTTTTCTTGCGAGTAAACAGTCAATGCAGTTGTCAAGAGCCATAGCACACACAAAATCGTTGTCTTCATCCGGTTTATCTATTAGAGTTCATATTCATATCGTCAAGTATAATTACGATGCAAATATGAGAGCAATAACAGAACGGTGAAAATTTCTGAGAAGAAGGGGCGGATTTATGCGAAGAACGCAGTTCTATCCAAGCAAGCGGGGTGTTAATGCGGCCTTTTCAAGCGTCGCATTCCACCAAGTCACACTAAAGGAGTGGCAGACGATTCCATCTGCCCGCGACTAACGATTTCCAATGCATTGAATTTACATACAGCAAGACAATCTCCACAGGCGGTACATTTGTTCGGATTCAATACAATGCGCCGTCCGGCTTCGGTGTTCACAACCTCCAGGGCCTTCCGACGGCACTTTTTCACACAGCGTTGACACCGGGTACAATTCTCGTCCACAACGTTGACAACTTTGCTTCTGGCACGTTTATGTCTAAAGTATCCGAGCGTAAAAAAGAGTAAAAGCACACTTGCAATGATAATATAGGTAGTCATTTTCTAACAGGCAATTATAATCAAATTTCATACAACGCAACAAGTTCTTTGTTACGCCTGCAAAATTACAGGAGTACAGCCGGGTAGGAAATAGCGAAAAGACGGAAGGAGTTGGACTATTCGTGGATTTTCCGTCGAAATGTAGCAGGCGATAGCCCCACTGTTTTTGAAAATAAGCGGGAGAAATAGGTATGATCTTCGTAACCCAAGGCAAAAGCGATCTCTTTCACATTCAAATCGGTATGGTAGAGCAGGCGTTTTGCTTCTAATACCACCTGCTGATGAATCCAGTAGCTTACCGGAAATCCGGTGATATTCTTGACCGATTCATTCAGGTGCGAAAGTGAATAATTGAGCCTTTGGGCATAGTCGGAAGGGCTTTTAAGCGTTTTGAAGTTGGCCGACAACAACTCCCTGAATTGAAAAGCGATCCATGCAGCTCGGGATTTGTTCTGCTGCAAACTGTCTGGCTGCTCTGCATATTGCTCTGCCATAATACCGATAAACACGTTTGCCAAGTTTAAAACATGGTCATTGCTGAATGCAGTCTGTTTGGCTTGCAGAATCGCACGCAGCAGATGGGCGGTCTGTCCCAGTCTCTCAGCAACGGGTGCGTCTAACGAGATCGGTCTTTGTGTGAAAAGTTGCCCTTCAAACGTGTTTTTATATTTTTTATCAACCAGCGTTGCATCAATAGCCAGCAACCATCCGCCTGCACCTTGGACGGAAGGGGCAAAGTGTACCTGCCCGGGACGAATAAAGATTATGGAATCCTCCTGCAACTGTATTTCTTCAAAATCAAGCATAAACACAGCCGATGCCTTTTTTAAAAACAGAAACAGATAATAATCATCCCGATGAATCGTATTTTTATTCGATTGCAGCATCATTTTCTCATAGTCATCCGTCATCTCCGCATAACCGAATTCGATGCCGAGGGGAGATAGGGAATCCATATGATGAACTGGGATAACGGGTTGTTTGGGGTCTTTCATGATTGCGTCAAGGTGTTTTAAGAAGAATAACGATTCAGAAAATCATCGGCATAAGTTCTGCCAATGGGGAACTCTTTGTCGCCAAGAACCAGCGTGGTTCCTCTCACAGACTCTATTTTACTGAACGGAACAATGAAGCTGCGATGTACCCGAATGAAATCCTTCGAGTTTAATTTCTCCATCATATCCTTCATAGACATCCGGGCGACAATCGTTTTCCGGTCTTTAATGTGAATTTTAAGATAGTCGGCCAGCCCTTCAATGTATAGAATATCGGCCAAAGGAATCTTCACCAAGCTAAAATCGGCACGCACGAATATGTTCTCATCCGTATTTTCACCTCGCTTATTGATGTAATCAAAATAGTCCTGCGCTTTGGATATCGCTTGCGTGAACCGTTTCAGGTTGATCGGTTTAAGTAGATAATCAATAGCATTCAACTCATAGCTAACCACCGCATATTCGCTGTAAGCCGTAGTGAAAATCACCATTGTTTTTTGTGGCAAGGCTTTCACTAGGTTAATCCCACTCATAGCCGGCATCTGGATATCACAGAAGATTAGATCGACCGGATATTTATGTAAATACCGGAGTGCTTCGCTAGGTTGCGTAAATGTCTTTTGCAGATTAACACCGTTGCTTCTCTCGCACAGAGACTTAATCACGACAAGCGCTAACGGTTCATCATCGATGGCTATTGCATGTATCATAGTAGATTGATGTATAAAGAGACCAGAAACTGCTTTTCGGTGTCATTGATAACCAACAAATGCTTGGAAGGATAAATTAAATTCAACCGATGCTTCGTGTTCTCAATGCCTAACCCGCTTTTCTCATACATATTCTGCTGAATATTCACTTTATTGTTCGTCACACTCAACCGGAGTTCGTGCTTATTCATCATTATTTCTATTTGAATGTGACTTTTCTGCTCTGAGTTTACCCCATGCTTAAACGCGTTTTCAACAAAGGGGATCAGCAACATAGGCGCAATTTGTAAGTCGGGCACCGGCTCGACACAGCTATATTCCAGCGTCACGCTCCTGTCCAAACGCATTCGCTGCAACTCTATATAATTATTGATGTAATTTAGTTCGTCTTCAAGCAACACAAAGTCCTGTTGCGTATCTCGCATCGTGTAGCGCATCATCTCCGAAAGCTTATCGATCATATCAGCTGCCTTGGGGGAGCTGTCGATCACGGTAGCGTAAATATTATTTAGTGTATTAAATAGGAAATGAGGATTAATCTGCGATTTGAGAGACGCTATTTGAGCGGAAAGCCTTTCGTGTTCCGCTTGCTTGAGCCGATTATAAAACGTCCATAAGATAGACGAACCAATCGCCAAAAGCCACAACGCGACTGCATTGACCATAATGACCGGAATGATTTTTTCCACAATCGGATCGATCTCCATCAAGCCTTGGGGACTGAAATCCGAAAAGAAGAAGATAGCACCTAAGAGAGCCAATACAGCGGCTATCATCAACAGCAGGCATAGGATATAGAGTCCGTTTCTTCTTGAAACCAGCAACTTGGGAATGAGAACGAAATAGTTGAAGTAGAAGGTTATCAACAGCACACCGCTGATCGTAAAGCAGAGCAGCAGATACTTAACATCAAAAGCAGGATCTAATGAATTAAAAACCTGATCCGTTGAAATATAGGGAATAACCAGCAACAATAACCAGACTAAGGTATGTATGGCAATTGTGAGTCGTTTAGCTCTCATAATCATATCTGAAATAATGTGCAAATTAAAGATTTGTTTCCTTCTCTCCAAAAAAATGAGAAGAAGATACCGAATTTGTAGATGGACGTACAAACACCTCCGTGCAAACAAGTATTGTTCTGCCCGGAAACAAGGCTAGTTTTACCCCCAAACAATACTTCTTTTGCTCATCGAGAAGCTTTGCCAAACGACGGAAAGTAGTTTTCACGATCATCGGCATACGCATTCCGCAACGACTATCGGTGGCAAGCATCTTTGTTTCTCTTTCCGGATTATTTCTTGAACTCATAACGACATTGGCTTTTATTGTTTTTTTAAACAGGGTCAGTAGCGATCTGGCGGGCTCCGTTTAGTTCCTATGGCAAAGGAATGCAATTCTTCCGAGAACATAAAAACGTCTTTTTGGCTGAAAAAGGGGCATTTTAACGTATTTCACAGAAACTCGTGCCAGCAGTCTAAATATCCGCCTACAGTACCTTCTCGGGCACTTCCCATAAACGGGTGAGCAAGCCGTCTGCTCCGCCTACTCGTCCACAGAGGTGACGAGCCAAGTAGGAAGGCAAGCTCCGAACCGCACCGTGAATAGCTTCCTGCGGCGATTTCGAAACTTTCGAAGGTGATTACAGGCCGTTTCAGATGCAGCTTCCGAAATACGTTGAAAACCCTCTTTTGGGGCAAAATAACGTCTTTCGCGAGCCGGTTATTTAACCTTTTTTATCCGAACACCTCCTTTTTACTCTATAATATCTATTCTTATATTGTATATAGAGTGAGGGGGGGGATTTTTTAGTAGTGGCCTACTACTAAAAAAACGCGCCCCCTTCTTAATAATTAAGATTGTATCGCGCGCGATCAGGCGCACGTGCGCGCGTAAGAAATGGAAACAAAGTCTCTTTGTTGGGATATGCTTGTATACATTAGCCTACCAGTTATTCCAAAGATGAAGAGGCGGAGGTTATCGATTGGGGTGCAGTCAATGAACCGGTGGACTATGTCGATTACTATCTGCTTTACTCCATAAGAGCCAGCGGCTTGAAACATTTTAACGAACACGACATTAGCAATGGTACGCTTGACTTCCTGATTAAGAACTTAGAAGCGGGGCAAATTCGTCACCTAGGGTGGTCTTTTCACGGGGATATTGAAGTATTCGATAAGGTATTGGCAATGCCCAAGGAGGTACAGTGGGATTTCGTTCAAATCCAATTGAATTATATAGACTGGCACCATGCAAAAGGAGACAACATTATTGCATAATAACTTTACAATGCGCTAGATAAATATCAAATTCCAGCTATCGCTATGGAGCTGTAACTTGGGGGACGCTTGGCAAATGTTCCGCAACGTATCCTGAAGCAGTTAAAAAAATGTCGCTTCACTGACAGCATTGCTTCATGGGCTTAATATCCCGGTAATGTTCGTTCATTATAATGCATGCAGAATAAGGATTTGATTCGTTCGGTATCATAGGAGCTACAACATACGAGGCCCGCTGATGAAATTAGGAACGGAGAACGACTACCCGGATAGGGTGCGGCGTGCAAAAAGGAACGAAATGTACGGGCATAAAAAAAGGCTATCTATCCCAGACAGCCAATCTTTGTTAACCTTAAATCTAATACTATGAAAAACACATTGCAAATGTACGATCTTTCTGGATATTAGGAAATTTTCAGTCCAAATCGAACGATAAAATAACACGGTTTAATAGTATCGATTCGAGATTAACAATTCGAGACTTTCCTGTTAACATTTAACAGTTCCATTCACATTTCAAGATGTATGCATACAATAATCCTACCCAGTTTATGAATTTGTCTTTGCATATCATTGATAACAAAAAGCTTTCTGAAGCCAATAGAGTGTCTGATCTAATATAAGAAATAGCAAGTTCAACACCATAACTCCTTTTATTTGCCAACTTGGTGAAATTGAATGCATTGAAAAGGTTTTAATTGGCTGAACCGTTTTTAAAATAAGTTAAAACCTTTAAACATGTAACATGCAAAAAAGGATCTGTAACCTGAATATTGTAAAACAAAACATATATAGCCTATTTTTGTGTAGCCATTTGAGTACAGAAAGACAGAACGCTCTATTTTCTGTACGGCACAATCTTAATTCACTAATATAACGAGAGGCATCATGAGAAAAGTCCGAACGATCCTGCTACCCGTATTCATTACCAGAAAACACCTTGATCATGATCGTCAAAGGCGACAACAATAGGGCTGTAGGTGACCTACATTGATCTTTCCTCCTCGCCTCCGGCTTACTATTTCCAGCTAATACTGTTTTGAAGTAAAAGCTTATGATTCATAATGAAGCATTAAACCCGAATTCTAATACATAGCTTATGAAAAAGATCTTTTTATCCTTCTCCTTTCTACTTCTGGCCATACAACTTTATGCCCAGAGCTTTGACAAAACTACATCCGGAATAACAACCAATATTAATGGTGTAGCTATTGAAATACAGTTCTACAATGCCTCAACAGTTCGAATATTGAAAGCCCCTCAGGGGTATAGTTACACTAAAAAAAGTTTGTCTGTAATAGCCGAACCTCAACCTGTTGATTTCGCTATTAAACAGAACGGTGACCACATCAGATTGAAAAGCCATGCTATCCAGGTCGATGTGAACACGACATCCGGTGCGGTGTCTTTCTTTACAACCGGAGGCCAAGCGCTATTTACCGAAAAAGACTCAGGCCCTCAATTTACAGCCGTTAATGATGCAGGAGTAAATACGTTTAAGGTATATCAGCCTTTTGTATTAGATGCGGATGAAGCAATTTACGGATTAGGACAATTGCAGAATGGAAAGATGGTACAACGCAATATGCGGAAGTATCTTATTCAAGGGAATACCGAAGACGTGATAACCTTCTTTCAATCGGTAAAAGGATATGGCGTTTTTTGGGATAATTATTCGCCTACCCTTTTCTTGGATAATGAAAAAGAAACATCTTTTGACTCGGAAGTAGGCGACTGTATCGATTATTATTTCATGTATGGCAAGAATGCCGATGGCGTTATAGCTCAGATGCGGAGCCTAACAGGAGAAGTCCCCATGTTCCCCTTGTGGACATATGGTATTGGCAAAGCAAAGAGCGCTATAAAACTCAAAATGAGATCGTAGGGGTCGTACAAAAGTATCGCGAGCTTGGTGTTCCTCTTGACGGAATTATTCAGGATTGGCAATATTGGGGCAACAATTATCTGTGGAATGCAATGGAATTCCTTAATGGTGAGTTCTATAACCCCCAAAAGATGCTGAATGACATTCACGGGATGAATGCACATATGGTCATATCGATATGGTCGTCTTTTGGCCCTCACACCAAACCTTATAAAGCACTCAACGAGAAAGGAATGCTTTTCAATTTCAAGACATGGCCACAAGCAGGCACCGACACCTGGCCACCTAACCCCGACTATCCTTCGGGAGTCCGCGTCTATGACCCTTATCATCCTGAAGCACGTGATATTTATTGGAAGCACTTGAACCAAGGCCTTTTTTCACTCGGAGTGGACGGTTGGTGGATGGATTCCACGGAACCGGATCATTTAGATCAGCAGGCGGAAGATATGGATACTCAAACGTATCTGGGCTCATTCCGGAAGGTACGAAACGCTTATCCGCTAATGACTGTTGGAGGTGTATATGATCACCAACGGGCAACATCCTCTGACAAACGCGTGTTCATCCTCACCCGTTCGGCCTTTGCCGGACAACAACGTTATGGTTCCAATACTTGGACAGGGGACGTGGTTTCTACATGGGAAGTACTTGGGAAACAGATTCCTGCCGGTCTTAACTTCTCTCTTTGTGGTATTCCGCATTGGAACAGTGATATAGGTGGATTCTTTCTATGGGAATATCCCCGGAAACTAAACGACCCCGATTATCGGGAACTCTATACCAGATGGTTGCAATTTGGCACATTCACTCCGATGATGCGTTCACATGGTGCCGATGCTCCGCGCGAAATATATCAGTTCGGAGCAAAAGGACAACCTGTTTATGATGCTATTGAAAAGTTCATTCACTTGCGCTACAGCTTGTTGCCTTATATCTATTCTACATCATGGGAGGTATCGGCTCATCAATCAAGTATGATCCGTGCCTTATTCATGGATTTCGCATCCGACAAAAAGGTATGGGATATCAACGATCAGTATATGTTTGGGAAATCACTGTTAGTATGCCCCGTTATTGAGCCTATGTATACCCAAATCCAGGTTAATGGGAAAGATTCCATCCGTGTTGAAGATTTCTCATCAATAAAATCCAGCAAAGTATATCTACCGGAAGGATGTGATTGGTACGATTTCTGGACCCATGAAAAGCAAACAGGCGGGCAAACGATAAACAAGGAAACACCAATCGATATCATTCCTTTATACGTCAGGGCCGGTAGTATTTTACCTATCGGGCCTAAAGTACAATACGCGACAGAGAAAAAGTGGGATGATATGGAGCTGCGCATATACAAAGGTGCAAACGGTTCATTTACATTCTATGAAGATGAATTTGATAATTATAATTATGAACAGGGGAAATATACGGAAATACCTATTACGTGGAAAGATTCTTCCAACACACTCACCATCGGGAATCGAAAAGGCCAGTATAAAGGTATGTTACAACAACGTAAATTCAGACTTGTTTTAATCGAACCCGGCAGCGTAAATCCAATGAAAGAGGTTATCTATACCGGCAAATCCATTACAGTTAAACTCTAGTGTTACAAGTATTGAAACCACAGCATATAAATAATAAAGAAAAGAATCATTAAAGAAAAGCTACATGAAGAAACTGATTATTCCCGCCCTATTTGCAATCGTTATATCCGGAAACGTATGTCGGGCTCAAAACCCAATTATACAAACGATGTACACGGCCGACCCGGCTCCGATGGTATACAATGACAAACTCTATCTATACACGTCTCACGATGAGGACAACTCAACGTGGTTTACCATGAACAACTGGAAACTGTACACTACAACCGATATGGTAAACTGGACAGACCACGGTGTTACATTGAAGTTCTCGGATTTTAGTTGGGCTAAAGGCGATGCCTGGGCAGCTCAATGCATTGAAAGAGATGGTAAGTTTTATATGTACGTTCCGATGATCAATAAAGAGAACAACAGTCCTGCGGTAGGTGTAGCGGTAGCAGACAGCCCTTATGGACCATTCTATGACCCGTTAGGGAAGCCGCTTGTACAAACAAAAGCGGGTGATATTGACCCGACAGTTTTTATCGACAACGACGGGCAAGCTTATCTGTATTGGGGAAATCCCAATTGCTACTATGTAAAGCTGAACGAAAACATGATCTCTTATAAAGGAGAGATCGTAAGTATTCCAATGACAACGGAGAGTTTCGGAAAACGCGATAACGACCCTAAAAGAAACACATTATACGAAGAAGCCCCTTGGTTGTATAAACGACAGAATCTGTATTATCTGTTATGGGCTGGCGGTCCTATTCCCGAGCATTTGGGCTATTCGACCAGCAAAAGCCCTACCGGGCCGTGGAAGTACCGGGGAGTACTGATGCCCACAGAGGGAAAAAGCTTCACCAATCATCCGGGCATAATCGACTTCAGAGGTAAAACCTACCTTTTCTATCACAATGGTGATTTACCTGGTGGAAGCGGCTTCACCCGTTCGGTATGTGTTGACGAGGTTAAATTCAATGCGGATGGTTCCATTCAACCGCTTAAGATGACCAAGGAGGGTATCGTTAAAGGGGTTGGAGTTGTGAACCCGTATGTTCAAAACGAGGCCGAAACCATCGCTTGGTCGGAAGGCGTGAAAGCTTCCCAAAATAAAACAGTGGGCGTATTTGTTACGGCTATGCACGATGGGGCATACATCAAAGTCCGCGATGTTGATTTTAGAAACAAAGGAGCCGAGAAGTTCGCAGCCAGATTAGGTACAACTCATAACAACCCCATAACAATGGAGATCCGACTTGGTAGTGTGGATGGTAAATTAATTGGCACAGTAGGAGTTCCCCGTACAGGAGGGAGCGACAGATGGGAGGTGAAAACGATCGATATTCAGAAAACAACAGGCATACACGACCTTTATTTCGTATTTAAAGGCAATGTAAATACTGAAATTATGTTTTTTGACTATTGGATGTTTGCCGAATAATCTTCGAACCCCTCAGCTAATCTTTAAATAAAAAGCTATGAAAATAATCTCCAAAGGAATAGTTCTATTACTATTATGGAGTATATTGTTACTTCACGCCTCTTGGACATCCGGTAGCTATAAAGATACCGGAAAAGAACTAATTATTGACTTACCTGAAGGCAAACTTTCGCTTATACCGTTGAATCAGAATTCGGTGCGCGTTCAGTTCTTCCAACAGGGCTCAACCCGCTTGGAAGAACTTATCTACACAGAAAATGTGCAGAGCCCTAAATACACGATAAAGGAAACCAGCGAGGAAATTACCTTCAGGTTGCAGCGTCTTTCTGTTGTATTCGATAAACACAAAGAAACGCTTACCTTTAAAGACCCAAACGGTCGCGTACTGTTGCAGGAAAAGGCAGGAGGACGGTTTATGGAGAGTTCTACGATACAAGGAACACCAACTTACAAGGTTGAACAACAGTTTCTGTCTCCCAAAGATGAATACCTGTATGGTACAGGGCAATTCCAAGATGGTTATTTGAATATCAGAGGGCTTAGCCGACGACTGACGCAGGTAAATACTCAGATTGCTATCCCGTTTGTCCTTTCGAGCAAGGGCTACGGCTTACTTTGGAACAATTATGGGCTCACAGACTTTAACCCCTCAGATCAGTCTATACAGTTAGCCCCCATACCGAATAAAAGTGAAACACTCACAGTAGATGCCACAAGTACAAGTGGGAATAAACGCGAGGTTAGACAAATAAACGCTTTCACAGCCTCTATGGAGATCCCCGAAGAGGGACATTATTCCCTTTTATTGGATGTTGGTCAACGAATGGCACGGAAGCATTACCTTTCCGTTGATGGACAGAATGTAATAGATGTGAATAATATATGGCTACCGCCAACCACTTCGATTATCATCGAGATGCAAAAAGGAAAGCATGAGATTGAAGTCCAGGGAGACCAAAAAGATCAGCCAATATTGTACTGGCACAAAGTGACCGACCAAACGGCTTTCCGCTCGCCTGTTGCGCAAGCATTAGATTACACCGTATTCGCGGGTACAGCTGATGAGGTTATCGGCAGTTACCGGGAACTGACAGGCCCCGCACCCATGATGCCTTTATGGAGCTTAGGATATATTCATTGCCGCGAACGTTACAACACACAACAGGAATTGCTTGAGAACGCTCGCGAATTCCGTCAGCGGAAGCTACCTATCGATGTCATTGTACAAGACTGGCAATACTGGGGAAAGCACGGTTGGAATGCCATGCGGTTTGACGAAGAACGATATCCTGACCCGGTCGGAATGGTTCGTGAGCTTCATGATATGAATATTCGGCTAATGGTTTCGGTATGGTCCAAAATCGATCCGAATTCAGAAGTAGGAAAACAAGTCTCGGCAAAAGGGTATTATATTCCCGAAAGTGAATGGGTGGACTTTTTCAATCCGGAAGCTGCTGCCTTTTATTGGTCGAATTTCAGTAAGAAGCTCTTGAAGGCGTATCACATAGACGCTTGGTGGCAAGATGCCACAGAGCCAGAGAACGACGACCTGCAAAATCGCCGGATCAATAGCGGCCGTATGCCCGGTGAACTTCTCCGCAACGTTTATCCCATGTATGTAAACAAAACGGTGTATGAGGGCCTGCGCAAAGATGATCCTGACAGGCGTGCACTCATACTTACCCGCAGCGGATTCTCAGGTATGCAGCGCTATGCTGCTGCCACATGGTCGGGTGATGTTGGGCACGATTGGGAAACGTTACGCCGTCAGATTGCCGGAGGATTGAGTCAGATGGCTACCGGACTTCCCTGGTGGACGTATGATGCCGGTGGTTTCTTCCGCCCGTCCAACCAATACACCAACACGGAGTTTCACGAACAGTTTTTACGTTGGCTTCAGACGGCCACTTTCTTCCCCTTACTGCGCGTTCATGGATATATGAGCCAGACGGAACCTTGGAGATATGGTAAAGAAGTAGAACGTATTACGACTCAATACCTTAATTTACGATATCGGATGTTACCGTATATTTACTCGCAATCCGCTGCTGTATCTTTTGCCGGATCTACACTGATGCGTCCATTAGTTATGGACTTCCCTACCGACCATCAGGCTCTGGAACAACGGCACGAGTTTATGTTCGGCCCGTCTTTACTTGTAGCCCCTGTTACAGAAGGGCAAGTAAAGCAGTGGAATGTTTACCTACCCAAACATACCGAAGGTTGGATTGATTTCTGGAGTGGTGAGAACATGAATGGTGGACAGTCTGTAAAGGTCAACGTTACATTAGGGAAAATACCCTTGTTTGTAAAAGCCGGTTCGATACTTCCTTTAGGACCGGAGAAACAATATACTTCCGAGAACACGGATAAGCCGTGGGAAATACGCATTTATCCCGGAGCCGATGCTACGTTTACGGTATACGAAGACGAAGGCGACAATTATAACTATGAGAAGGGGAAATCTGCTACCTTCCAACTGAAATGGAAAGATACAGAGAAGATACTGGAAATCAGTGACCGTAAAGGTTCGTTTACCGGCATGAAAAAGGATCTGATATTGAATATCACGGTGGTTAGTCCCCAGCAAGGAATAGGAGTTAAAGCATCTACCCCAACCCAAACTGTAACCTATTCAGGAAAACTAATGCAGGTTTGTAGTGCACAGAACGAATGACTGAGTCAAGACTGACAAAGTCAAAGCATACGATAACACTCTATTTTAAATAACATGTTACATAAAAAAATGAAATCTCTCGCAATAGCTGCCATTGCATTAAGCATGGCAACGACTTGCTCTTGTTCACCAACAAAAGACACCGTATCCCCGAACGGAAAAATCAGTGTATCAGTGTATACAGAACACTCGCCTAATAAAAAACAGGGGCAGGCTTACTTTAGTATAAACTACCTGGAAGGTAAATCGAAGAAACAGATATTCTCAAAAGCCGGACTCGGACTGTGTACTGAACAACAACGCTTTGCAGATAACCTCCGTTTGGTTTCTGTTTCACCTCCGAAAGCTGTTAGCGAAAACTACAAAATGATAACAGGAAAACGGAGCCATTGCACCAACAAGGGTATTGAAAGAGTCTATCAATTTGAAAATGAGAATAAACAAACTCTGAAGATTGCTTTCAGGGCATATAATGATGGTGTTGTTTTCCGTTACCTGCTTGAAGACGTAGAAACAAAACCCACATTTGTAACCACCGAACTCACCTCATACCCTATTCCGGATGGGGTAAACAGATGGATGCAAACATATACCAACGATTATGAAGGATTCTTCCCATTGGCAACCAACGGAGAATCAAAAGAAAAACATATTTGGGGTTACCCAGCTCTGCTTGAACCACAAGACTCACTTTTCGTACTCATCACCGAAGCTAATATCCAGCATGGTAATAGTGGTTCCAGACTATACAATGGCGACCAACCCGACCAATACCAAGTGCGTATGCCCGACGAAAAAGTAGCTTTTAATCAAACGTTCACTTCTCCCTGGCGGGTGCTCATTATCGGTTCGTTGGCCGACATCGTTGAATCTACACTGGTTACGGACGTCTCAGAACCAAGCAAGGTAGAGAATACAGACTGGATTATTCCGGGTGCTTCGGCATGGATTTATTGGGCGCACAACCATGGTTCAAAAGATTTCCAATTAGTAAAAGCATATATCGATCTGGCTGCGAACATGCACTGGCCGTATAACCTGATCGATTGGGAATGGGATGTCATGGAAAATGGAGGAACCGTTCAGGACGCCATTCAATATGCCGAGGCAAAAGGAGTAAAGCCGATGTTATGGTACAATTCGGGAACGAGTTGGATTGGCCCAGGTGCTCCCGGACCATTAGATCGCCTGAACAGTAAAGAGAACCGGGAAAAAGAATATGCGCAGCTCCACAAGATGGGTGTTGCGGGAATAAAAATAGACTTCTTTGCCGTGGACGGTGCTGAGATGATGAATTATTATATGGATCTGCTGGAAGATGCCGCAAAATATAAGTTGATGATTAACTTTCACGGCGCTACGATTCCCCGCGGATGGCAAAGAACTTACCCGCATCTGATGACGGTAGAAGCTGTATACGGTTCCGAATGGTATAACAATCGGCCTATCTTAACCGAACGGGCAGCGGCTCACAATGCAACCTTACCTTTTACCCGCAACGTAATTGGTTCGATGGACTACACGCCGGGAACCTTCTCCGATTCTCAACACCCCCACATCACATCCCATGGACACGAATTGGCGCTTCCTGTAGTTTTCGAATCGGCTTTGCAACATATGCCCGATCGTCCGGAGACCTATTATGCCCTCCCCGATGAAGTAAAAGCATTCCTCTCGGAACTACCCACCGCATGGGATGACACAAAGCTCTTATCCGGCTACCCGGGTATGGATGTGGTTATCGCCCGGCGCAAAGGCGATACCTGGTATATTGGAGGCCTCAACGGAACGAACGAGAGCAGAACACTGAGTTTCACACCCGTTTTTTTAACCGGCTCTCCTAAAACAATGACTTTAATCCAGGATGGAACCGAACAAAAAAGCTTTAGCATAAAAAGTAACGTGCAAATAGAGGATTCAGAAGAGCATATAAGTATCGATTGTCTCCCCCGCGGCGGATTTGTAGCTATTATCAAGTAGACACGTTTATTGAGTGGCTGTTTGCATTCTATGCGCTTTGTATACTTGCGAAGTACATAGAATGCAACATCGTTCTTCACAACGAGAACTCTTTAATTATTAGGGCCAATGGTTATGCGTTGGCCCTTTCCACTGACACGGATTTCTTTACCATTAATATAGGTAGATTGGAACTTTATATTCTCCGCATTCTCCAGTTTCAAAGGTGTAATGGTATTATCGATCTTTACATTTGAGAAACAGATGTCTTTTATCGGAGATTCGGAATAGGCTTCTATAAAGATACCGCCCTTACCTCCATTCTTAGCTACGAGATTCTCTATATAAACATCCTTTATGGTAGGCATATTCGTACCTTTGTCCTCGTACAGCATGGTGAAGATAATCGCTTCATGCCCTACTTTGTCTATTTCGATATTACGCATATATACACTTTCAATTGTGCCACCCCGCATTGAGCTGGTTTTAATTCGGATTCCCCACATCGGTTTGGAGATCTTACAGTTTTCGATAAAGACGTTCCGGGCACCTCCTGAGATCTCACTTCCCAAGGCAATACCGGCATGGCCGTTTATCGTAGTACAGTTCTGAATGACGACATTCTCGCAAGGTATATTAAGTCTTCTACCGTCACGGTTGCGTCCGGACTTAAGCGCAATGCAGTCATCGCCCGTATCAAAGTGACTATCTTTAATCAACACGTCCTTACAGGATTCAGGATCACAGCCATCGGTATTCGGCCCATCGCTTAAAACCTTTACGCCTATAATACTTACGTTGCTACACAACACCGGATGGATTACCCACATGGGAGAACGCAGTATCGTGACGCCTTCAATCAATAGGTTCTGGCATTGATAGGGTTGTATAAATTGGGGACGAAGGTAGTAACCATTCCCGAATCTTCTTTCACCCACGGGCACATCTCGCTCCGCCATATCAAACAAAGCGGCTCTTTTATCCTTATCGGTTTGGTTGGGTGTCCCTTCTTTCCAACCATAGGCTTTTCTACCTTTCCAGGGCCACCAGTTTGCTTTGGCTGCTTGTCCATCGAGTGTACCTTCTCCGGTAATAGCTATATTCCGCTCGCCATAGGCATAGATAAGTGTGTGTAGTTCATGGCATCAACGCCTTCCCAACGGGTCTGAACCAATGGCAGATAATCATCCGGATGGGTAGAGAAGAGCAACGTAGCGTCTTTATGCAGGTGAAGATTGACATTACTTTTGAGATAGATGGGACCGGTGTAGTACTTCCCGGCAGGTATAACGACGCGCCCGCCACCCGCTCGATTGCATTCGTCAATAGCTCTCCGAATGGCCATACTACTATTAACGATCCCGTCTCCGATAGCTCCGTAATCGGTAATCAGAAAATCTTGATCGTTAAAGACTGGTGGCACGATACGCTTTAAAACCTTTTCCATGGTTGACCAAGGCTCAGACTCCTGAGCTTGGTATTCTGAAAACTAACACGACTAAAAACTGTTTAAGATTGATCTTGATCATATACTTTTCTATTATTCGATTTGACTTTTTCGTTCTAATCACCAACCATAAGTTTGCGAATAGGGCTTCTCGGGCACAACAACCGGAAACGATTTAAAGACGGATCTCATCCAAGGAGATTGTTTCATTACTGACAGAGTTGATCGTATCCGATGCAAATAGAATTTGTACGGCACAGATAAAAGACAATACTACGATACTAAACCTTTTCATTTTTGTTTCTCGTTTATTATTGAATAAATACGATTTCAGTTTGTCAGCCTGGTGTTAATAGGCCGGTTTTACAGGAAAGACATAGAACTTCCGATCGGGTTTAAAGTCAAGCATCCATTGATCAATCAACACATGGTTATCTAACGCTGTAATAGTTAACGTATGCTTTCCCTTTGTCAGTTGATGGGTGGTTTCTCGAATGGCCTGACCACGAAGCACATTTTGCTTCCATGACTCGGTGCGGAAACCTTCACGAAAAGAACAAACCTGCGGTTCGCCTCCATCCATACTTATACTGAAACGGATATCTCCTTTGTCATTAGGTTGGGTGGGAATAACAGCGGTGCGCAATATCGCTTCTCCCTGCAACGGGTTATCAAACTCAAACGTTATGCTTTCACCCTTAGGTAGTGAGACTGCATTCATGCTATGTCCCAGATTCTCTACCTTAAAGACTCCCTTGGTTGCTTTTACGTAATCAGCAGCGTTGTAGGCGATACAGTCTTCCAATTGGAGTTTAATCAAAGAGGTAACTTGCTTGTTTTCCATAGAAGCATACTTCTGAATGTCTCCATCTGTTGGGGTTATGGGCAACTTCGGGGGATTGAACACATACAGGTTACGAGGGTTGTGACACATGGAGTACTTCCATTTCCCACCGGTCATTTCATTGTTATAGTAGTCCGTTAGTTTCAAAATCTCTTGGTAGGCGTGCTGACTTTTCGCACTTGCTGTCAACAGTTCTACGTTTTGGCTCCACTGACTATCTGGTATTGTAGTAGCAATTGCCCGAGCACGTTGTGCTTCTAGCATTTTAGTCGCCATGGCTGCCGCACCAAACACCGCATATTTCAACTGTCCGAAGAAGGCATCTTTTCTATATGCAGGAATCAGAGCCTCAGCTTCGATTAGCATTTGTTTAACCGCTTCATAATCTTGCAAATATCGATCTAGTTCACCTCCGAACTCCGTCAGGCTAAATTCGGTGTCGGCTACTGACGACCAACCTCTTGCGTATTTTTTCTTATTAAGTTCGACTTGATTCCATCCCATAAATTCAGCTTTGCGAATAGCGCACAGCCGATAGTATTCGAGCATAGCCGGCAATAACTTCTTCCCTGCCGCATCGCCGTATTCACGACACAGCCATCTTTCGTGGTGTTCATTTAATGTGGAAGGTGATACAGAATTAATATCCCACGCCATATCCAAAAATAGTTCGAGGTCGTAGGCAGCCGGTTTGAGATCGTGCACATTGACAATCCATAAGCGACGAACATTGTGGTTGTAGGCTTCTTTCATCTCGTTGTAAACAAGTCCGGGCTGGATGGCGCATAGCCACATATAGTCATGCGGACGCCCCCAATAGTTCAGATGATAGTAAATACCTCCGCCGCCGCTACGCTTTTGTTGTTCAATATTGCTCAGGCGCGTCATATATCCATAGTTATCATCACACCAAGTTAAGATAACATCTTCCGGAATATCCAAACCATTCTCCATGACTTGAAGCACCTCCTTATAAGGTACAAACTGCTGAGGTATCTTTGCGACATCGGGACTGACATGCTCAGCCAGCAATTTACGTTGGTCGTCAATCACCCGCTGCAAGGCAGTTGTTTGTTCCTTTAGGGTCTTTACCCCTTCCATACCACTGTCATGAACGCCACGCATACCTATGGTATAGATATTTTCGTAACTATGAACTTCTTTCAGACGCTCCGTCCAATAGGTGGTTACTTGTTTCTTATTCGTGATATAGTTATACTTTCCGCGAAGTACTTCATCCCATTCACCCACATTGTTGCGCATCATCGGCTCACAGTGTGCGGTACCAATTACGATACCACAACTATCTGCTATTTCTTTCGCACCGGGAACAAAATAGAAAGGAACTGTAATACCATGCATACCGGGCCAAATGGTATTGGCACGCATACGAAGCAGAAACTTGAAGATCTCTTTGTATGTGCGCGGACCAATCATGCCATCAACTCCTTCCGGTTCAAAATGCTTCCAACTCCAGGGTTGTAATGTCCAGTCTTCATCGTTTATAAAGATGCCCCGGTACTCCACGGACGGACTTTGGAATGTACTGAACTTAGCAGGAAGTGTTAATCGGTTTTTCTTTTCAGGTAATACATCTCCCCACCATACCCAAGGGGAGACACCTGCCTTACGGGATAGTTCAAGAATACCATAAGCAGCTCCGCGCCCGTTACTTCCAACAATGAATAGTTGTTTCTTTGACGCCCGTCCCAACACGGAGATAAAAAAGGCGTCTTTCTTCGCAGAGATGCTATCAATGGGAATTCCCAAACGCTGCAATTCTTGCTTTTCTTTCTGGGAGAGAGCAGCCATATCTAGCTGAATGATACGGATCGTAGCTTCTTTCTCAGCAGTCTGCTGAGGTTGCATGCCCGTAACCTGTTCCATATCAGAGCAAAACATACCCAGTGCGACACCGACAACGGGAGAAGTTGACTCGGATACAGCATAAGTTATTGCCTGCTTTCCGTTATACCAAACGAAACTGTTCCCCAAAAGGAGCTGGCAGCATATCAAAGTGATGATTAATAAGAATGAACGTAAATGCATATCATTGTTTATTTATAGATTGTTTTTTAATTGTTCTAGTCAGATTACCCTTGCTATTTACAACGCAATAAGTAATCATCTACCTACTTGCGGAAATGCCAAGACCGCTTTCTCTAACTCCTGCAATTTGAACGAGTGAACCGTAGCAGTTGAGAGTCGCTAACTGCTACGGTTGGCAACTCTCATTCGATACAGTTGGGAATCAAGTTTTATTTATAGTCAAAGAATTAGACTCTATTCATTAATAGCCCGGGTTCTGATCAGCAGCAGTCAGCAACTTATTCGCATCTATAGCTGCCTGAGGAATAGGACGTAGCAACTTCTGTCCGATAGCTTGTTGGGCAAATCCCTTCAAACGAGGATTATAGAGGTTATTATATTCAACAAGTTTTTGTGTACGCCTCAAGTCAAACCACCGAGAACCTTGTCCAAACAGTTCGCATACGCGTTCTTTAAGTATGGCATCTATATCAATCGAAGTGGCCTTACTTAACTGTGCGCGTTGGCGAGTTTCGTTTAGACGATCCAATGCCTTCTCACTATTACCTGCTTTCAAATAGGCTTCGGCAGCTATCAGATACATTTCCGAAAGGGTAATAATATGTATATCACGATAATCGGTCTTCGTTGGATAACTAGCTGTGTTCGAATCATCAAACTTCCGACAAGGAGATCCTCCAAAAGAGTATTTCACAAATTCTTCGTAGCTAAGACCACTCGTCAGGTACTCCTGCGGATCATTCGTGTTATCATTCATTGGGATAATCCATGTATCCTTTCTATTTTCAGGGTCGAGCGCTTTCCAAGCTGCTATATCTTGTTCCGTTTCATACCAAGCCGAATAATAGCGTTTCAACGGAGTACCAATGAACGTCTCCCCATTTTTATACCAGTCCCAGTATGAATAAATCTGTGCGGCAGCAAGATCAGGCAGTTCTTTCATGAAAGTAACATTATAACGAATGTCACCTCGCTCAAAGCATTTCAATCCATGGAGGCTGATTACAAAAGAAGATGTACTACTTTTCCCGTGGTCTTCCTGTCCGCCGATAAGGTTGCAGTAGAAGGAATCCCAATAGTGTCCACCTCCAACTGTGTTATTAGCTGTAGCATAATCATATTCCACATCCCAGATAAACTCTTCATTATCATCTCCACTACCATCCGCTCTCCAAAGATCAGCAAAAGGCGTAGTCAGACCACGATTAGCAATTACCGCATCGGCTACCTGTGCAGCTTTCGCAAAGTATTCTGTTTTATTTAAATCCCAAGCCGCCGCCAAATAGGCCTGCCCCAATAAAGCACGAGCCGATTCAACACTGGCACGACCACCACCTTTCTCAGCTGTAGAAGCATCAAGAGCATTTGCATTTATGACTTCTTCCAGTTCTTCAATAATATAGGTGTATACATCTGAAGCAGAAGCCCGTGGGTATCCGGTGTGAATGTCGGAAACATATTCCTTCATCAAGGGTACACCTCCGAAGGTATTTACCAACAGATAATAATAATGGGCCGCCAATACACGTGCTTCATCCACACGCTTGTTGCGAAAGGCATCATCAATATTGGCTGCCGGCGCATAATGTTTCACCGCATAAGCCGCCCGAATACCCTGATAGCATTTCTCATACAACTCCTTCATCGAGGAGTTCTCGGGATTCAGCGTTTCATATTCGTGCAACTGATCGTTGATACGGCTACGCCCATCCGCATAAAGATCGGTACCGGCGTTAAAATAGGTGGGCACACTGGAGCCGGCATAGATATCGCGTAGTTTGGCATAAGCATTTGAGACCAAAAACTCAAATCCGGTCTTGGTAGAGAAATACTCTTTATCGGTTACGTTTGATTTGTTATCAGTAGTCAGAAAGTCTTCACAACTCATCATGGAGATGGAACAAACCAGAATTGTCAATATATGTATTATTCGTTTCATATTCGATATTCTTTATGGATTAGAATTTGATATTTGCACCTATTTGATAAGTCACTGATGCGGGACCACCGTTCGTTAATCTGGCATCACTCCATTCGGGATCAAAGCTTCATAATTGGTGAAGCAGAAAGGATTCAACACATTCACATACAACCGTAGATGTTGCATTCCGGCTTTCGCTATCCATTGTTTGGGGAAAGTATATCCTAAGCAAATGTTTTTCACCTTAACAAAAGATGTTTTCTGGTATTGGAACCCTTCTCCTTTCGCGCTACCTTTATCTGAGAAATAACCACCGGCAGAAGTGTCAGAGTTATTGGGATAAGGATATTTACCATAATGCGTCTCGGTAGCATATACAATATCACCGGTGGTATGATCGATTACCGGCGCACCTTTAGGTATGTAGAAGTCCATTGCCATGTGCTGGCTACCACGGTCAGACCACTTCATGTATTTTTCGTGGAAGTAGCTACGTGCCCATTGCCCCTGCTTCGTATAAACCATTACCGAGAAGTCGAAACCTTTATAGTTCATGGTGGAGCCAAGGCTACCGATCCATTTGGGGTCTTTACATCCAAAAATCTGTTTGTCGTCATCGCTAATCTGACCATCATTATTCCAGTCGTTTACGGCTACCTGCTTCATACCATTTGTATTTCGAGCCGTACTTCTCATAAAACTCTTGCAATGTGTAATGTATGTTTCCATCTTTCGTTCGCATCGTCACTCCTTTATCGGTAATGACATCGGTGTGTGTATAATCTCGTAAAACATTCAACGGTTCACCAATAAAGCGACTAGAAGCAACCTCGTCAACTTTACCATTGCTGAGTTCCAGAACTTTGTTCCAGTTACGTGAGTAATTCACGTTCAAATCCCAAGAGAAGTCTTTGGCTCTAATGACACCGAACTGCATTCCCAACTCGATACCGACATTACGAACCGAACCGACATTGAATGTAGCTTTGGATTCACCGGTTTCGAGCGGAACAATCCGGTCCATAATCTGTCCGTCGGACAGTCTGCGATAAACATCGGCAGTCAGGTTGACGCGGTTGTTCAAAACGGCTAAATCAAGACCGAAGTCGAACTCTTTCACCTTTTCCCAAATAAGGGCCGCATTAACTAGTCCGTTCGGATAATATCCTTGGACTTCGGAACCATCCAACACCACATAGCTTGGGCCAGATGCTGTCGACATTGTTACATAGTCGCTCACATTATTATTACCGGTGACACCGTAAGATAGTCGTAACTTTAAGTTGTCTAACCATTCATAGTCTTTCAGGAAGCTCTCTTCGGACATACGCCAAGCCAAAGCAACCGACGGAAACCATCCCCAACGATTACCTTCCGCAAAACGAGAAGAACCATCGGCACGCACTGTAGCCGTAGCCATGTATCGACTTTTATAAGAGTAGTTCAAACGAAGAGCACCCGATACAAGGGTTGATTCTGTATAGGACGAGCTAATCTCTTTATCGCCTGACGCTTTATTCATCGCATGGAATGAGAGCATATCATCGGATACCCCAAATCCCTTAAGGCCATACACTTCTTTATCTGACTTATACATGGAGAACAGTCCCATGGCTCCGAACGTATGGTCACCGATCGTTCTATTATAATCGATCTGGTTATCCCATGTCCAGTCCAAACGGTCGGTTGTTTGTACTTCCGCCGAATTGGTTCCGTTTATCTGGTAATAGTTCGACCCCAACGGATTACGATCGTTCACACCGGTTGAATTGAACATCCCTTGACGTCCATGATAAAAGTTTGGTGAGAAAGTAGTGGTAAACTTCATGCCATCCATAATATTGGCACGCATATATACATTACCAAACACGTGATACTTACGTATTTGATTGGTATAGTTTTCATCTTCAAAGTCATTCAACGGACTGATTGTAGATGTAAACTGATGTGATGATTCGAAAGGAATCTTAGAACCGGGATTATTTATGATATGCCCGTTTTCATCGTAAGGAGCAATAAAGGGATTGAAAGTAAAAGCGTTTTCATAGGGGCAATACGTCGTGTTCGTACTAAAATCGTCTTGTACTGTATAAGCCATATTCACAGAGAAACCGGCTTCAAAGACTTTGGATATTTTTCCGTCCAAAGCACCTTTTATGTTGTAACGTGCGTAATCATTGTGTTTAAACACATTCTGATCGCCTGATAACCGACACCTAAACGATAGGTAATTTTATCCGTAGCCCCGTTTGCACTAATATAATGATTCTGTTGGGCTCCCGTACGTGTCACAAGATCGGTCCAATCATAACCATCCATGCCCGACATCATCATTTCATATATCTTAGAGTCCCGATAATCGGCCCCTCCATCACGCTTCAGGAATGCTGTAGCCAGATTGGCCTCATCAATTTGATAATGGGGTACACCGCTAGCATCTACTCCTTTCCGACTTGAACCATCGTACTTCTTTCCATCTAGTAGTGTAAAACGCGCAAAGCGATAATCGATAAATTGTTGGGCATTCATGAAGTCGGGCATACGAGTAACTTTACGTATACCATAATAACCATCATAGGCCACGGATACACGCTGAGGTTTCCCGGCTCCTTTCGCTCCTTTGGTCGTAATCATAATTACGCCGGCAGAAGCACGAGAACCATAGATAGCAGTAGACGAAGCATCTTTCAAAATATCGACTCGCTCAATATCTTCCGGATTCAGGAAATCCATTGAAGAAGAAACGATTCCGTCAATAACATACAAAGGTGAGGCTTGCTTGTTAATGGAGGTTTGGCCACGTATTTGTATATCAAAGCCACCTCCGGCACGGCTGTTCGATTGCGTGATATTCACTCCCGGAACGGAACCTTGTAAAGCATCTTCCAAACGGGTAGAACCTCTGGCAACTAGTTTTTCGGAAGAGACAGAACCTACGGAACCTGTCAGGTCGGATTTCTTCATAGTACCGTAACCTACCACCACCACTTCATCCAGTGTTTGGGTCGATTCTCGCAAGGATATCTTCATATTGGACGTAGCTTTCAACGTTTGCATATAGTATCCAATATATGAAATAACAAGTTCAACACCTTCAGAACAACTGAGAGTGAATTTACCATCTAAGCCGGTAATTGTACCATTGGCGGTACCTTTCTCTAAAACGCTGGCTCCGATAATAGGATCACCATTCGCATCCGTAATAATTCCTCTGATTTGCCGAGTCTGTTGAGTCGAATGTGTTGAAAGGGCTTCCGTAGCAGCATACGCATAGCTACCACTCAAAAGAAAAATAAAACAAAACATAACCGCAATGAGCGATTGATGCTTCCCACAGAAATTAGAATTCATTAGCTAACCTTTTTTAATTAGACATTAAAGTTTTAACAGCAACAAAAGTACGGTTCAGGTTGCTATTACGGGATGAAGCATGTTTTTTTCAAGTTGAGGCATGTTTTTTACCCTACTTCGGAACATGTGTCTACCTCGTCTAACCAATTAGCTACTAATAATTCAACTATTTAGATGTTTACCAGATGTATACCAAAACATATAATCATTCGTTCCAAAAGAATATTTGTTTTGATTCGAAACAAGTATTCTTTTAGACAAGACCATACGGTCCCTTTTTAAAATCAAAAGGACTTAATAAACGTGAGAAGAGGAGGGCTTACTATGGGATCACTCGATATTGGGTGGGTATAAAAAGAAAAAGACTTGCGACAATATAAGAGGCTTCTTCTTTATCTTATTGAAGAAAACGATTATTCAAGGCTTCTTGTCCAGAAGCCATATAGCAAGTGGATAGCACCAAAGGCAGTTGTAGAGTCAAGATACGACTATTCTTTTCCGATTAGTGCATCCAAACTGTCATCTTTAGAATAGCCTAAATCGATTATATCGGCAACAACAATCTTGCCTCAACATCGAAGACTATCCTCTATGCGGGGCAATATCGAGGTCGAATCTGTTGAGACCAAATACATAATATATATTTGCTGCAGTATCAAACCGCAGTATGCAGATATTCATATTTCAATGATATACTTTCGTTATCCGATCAATTTAAAGATATTCAATTATTGTTTATTCTTGCTCGTACCACAAGAATAAACAATAATACAGCGAACTATAGAGGCACTTTTATAATTACTCTTTATTATTCTCCAGATACTTAATGGCAGATTTTATAATTTCGTCTGAGTAATTGTAGATCTCATCAAGCGATTGAATTTTAATCTTAGTTTCCTTTCTATCATCACCGACAAAAGCAATTTGCCAATTAGTCGGGGAATTCAGATAAAGCCTACAAATCGGTTTTCTATTATTATCATCAGCCAAGATTGCAAAGTAAGTTTGTGCGTCACGATAGACAACTCTTTCGCATGGGAAGTGAGGTCTTAAAATCGCTTTTACAATATAATATGCCTCAATCTCTTCATCTGTAGTCTGAATTTTATTGTCAGCCAATTGTTCACTTTCATCTACAGCCGACTCATTAGACACATTTATTTCTTGCTCAGCGGTCTCAGTTTTTAAGGCAGTTTTCAAGCGTTCGGAAATCGTATCACTAATCAGTCCTGCAATCGATTTCTTTACTAATATTGTAAATTGATCTAATATCTTAGATGTTATGGTTCCCGTATAGACCTGCTTTGCTAATAGCTTGGTAAATTCGACGCTTGGAGAAGTAAACTCCTTATTTAGAACAGCTTTCAATTCACTTGTATATTTCAATTCATTCGCTGAACTCAAAATATTCTCAATATCAAAATAAGCCTTATGGAACTTCTTGAGCTCTTCTACTAAATTGTTTTTTAAATCAGAAAAGTTAACCTCAAGAAAGGGCTTTTCATCCATTCTGTTAGGAGTCTCCAGATCTGTGTAGAATCTATAAATAATACCATTAGTTAAGATCCCAAATTTAGCATTGGACACATGAAAGTATCTTAGCAACTGATTATCATATAAGTTTAAGTCTTGCTTCCAATGCTTACACTCAACCAGAATAATAGGTTGCCCATCTTTGAGAATAGCATAATCTATTTTCTCTCCTTTTTTGGTTCCAATATCACATGTATACTCTGGCATAACCTCCAGTGGATTAAATACATCGTAACCTAATGCCTGTAGAAATGGCATAATTAATGCATTCTTTGTTGCCTCTTCAGTTTGAAGGTTCTCTTTCAGTTTCTCTGATCTATCGCAGAGTTGCTTAATTTGATCTTTAAAGTCCATAATCTGTATAGTATTAAATTGTATAAAATAACTTTACTATTTATCCAAAGGTTCTTTTCCAATAAGACGTCCAATGCAAGTAGCATAACGCAACTACTCAGCATCGACACTTTTAAGGTTTCATAGACTTCAGAGTAAAAATCACTATTCTTTTCTAATGATCTTATCCAACTCTTCCCGTGTAAATTCCGATTGAGGCTTTCTAAAGTAGAAATGAGTTTCGCTATCAAAGTTGATAAGACTTATATCGGCAACCTGCATTAACTCCCATCCCTGATTGGCTAGATAATTCACAAATTCCATAGTATGTTTAAAGTGCATCACCTCACCCTTATCATTCTTCAATACATAATCTTTCTTTTCAGCATACTTCGCTTTCGGATTTTGATCATTAAGATAAAAGAGACAAGTAGATTTGTCTCCCCACTGCGCACGAGCATATACATATTTGCTGCCTTGTGAAAAGCAACATATAGAGAATGTGACAAGCAGAATGAATAAAGCCTTTCTCATAATTATTATAATTTAAAAAAACATTGAATTTATCTCAGTTTGGCACTTGCTACAAAAGCTTACAGCAAAAGTTGAACGTTTCTCAAGACCTGTTCATCAATACATTGATAAGCCGTTCTTTTTCTTCCAAGAATTTATCTTTATTCTCAATTAGGCTCTTTAGATGGCTTATCTCCAGTAACGCATCATTTAGTTTATCCTGACATCCGCCAACTGCTATGATACCATTATTGTCACGACCTACAATTACATTTTGCGTACTATTTCGCATTACACCATGTGCCATCTTATCAAAGAAATCTGTTGGAGACATTTTCAAGACGTTTGCCATTTCAATAAGAAGTTCAGTATCAAGATTCTCTTTTTCAAAAATAGAATAAGTATACGGTCTGCTCTTATTTATAAGTTTTGCGAAGTCAGTTACACTAATATTTCTTTTAGCAACCTCTTCTCTCATTTTGTTACCTATATGCATACATTAAATATTAAACCGACTTCATACAACACACTTTTCATCTTTAAATAATAGACATTGTAATCTTATTACTTACACTTGCGGTATAAAGTTAATGTAAAACCTTGATAAGTACAAAACAAAAAGGCAAGAAAGTTAACAAAAAAATATTATTTCCTTTAGCAATACGTCCTCGGGCAGTATTACCCACCTCCCAGATACTCAGAGATATAGAAGAATAATGGGATCAAGTCGAAAAGTAGGATCATACCCACAGAGTTTTCGGATTGACCCGAATTATCCGGGATCACTCGATATCGGGTGGATATAAAAAGAAAAAGACTTGCGATTTCTCGTAAGTCTTTGATCTTCTTGTGTGGGCGTTGACGGATTCGAACCGCCGACCCTCTGCTTGTAAGGCAGATGCTCTGAACCAGCTGAGCTAAACGCCCGAATAATGAGCCGGAAGTGTATGTTTTTTTGTGTGGGCGTTGACGGATTCGAACCGCCGACCCTCTGCTTGTAAGGCAGATGCTCTGAACCAGCTGAGCTAAACGCCCGTACACTTCCGTTTCAAAAGCGTTGCAAAGGTACTGCTTTTTTTGAAACCTCCAAATAATTATTAAACTATTTTGCACACACTTTTTTTACTATTTCAAAAACTTGCTGATTATCAACACACAAACAATTCATTTTTTTTCAAGCAGCACCATACAATGGCATAAGTACACGTACTCCGAAAAAAGCATTCATATATAGTAGCCAGGTATGACCAACGAAATAATCCTTTTTTCTGGATGCAGCTTCTATATTACACAGTCGTTTCCATTGACATACGCATCCACTTTCATGACGAAGTCTGTTCCAATAGTTATCACTCTTATTAAGTATCGGTACGACGAATGATACGTGCGGGATTACCAACAGCTATACAGTCGGATGGAATATCTTTCGTAACAACACTCCCCGCTCCGATCACACAACGATCACCAATCGTAATACCGGGACAGATAATGCTCCGCCACCAATCCAACAATCTGATCCAATTGTTACCGGATACGCATATTCTTTCGGTTCACGACGTTCCAAATAATCCATGGGATGATGAGGCGTGTATATTTGCACACAAGGTCCGACCAGCGTGTGATCGCCTATGGTAATGTAGGCCCCGTCCAGAAAAGTACAGTTGGCGTTGACAAACACATGCTCACCCAACTTTATCCCATCTCCATGATCGCAATAAAACGGTGGACTAACGGTTGAAGTAACAGGTATTCCCGGTATCAATGTTTCTAATAATTCCCGATAGGAATCACTGTATGTACTCAATCCACGCATCTTGGCGAGCAAAGTCTTCGCACGCTCGAAATGTGCTTGCAACTCAGGACCGGACATATCCGCCAACTGTCCGCTACGCATTTTCTCTAGTTCTGTCATCCTTTACCCTCCTTTTCCATTGGTAAAAACAAACCGACGCTCATCCGAGAGTGATTCGTTAAACTCAAATCCTTCCCATGTAAAACCTTTCAAGTCCTCCGGTTTCTGAATCTTATTCTTTAAAATGTAATTCGCCATTTCACCGCGCGACATCTTTGTATAGACCACAATAGTAGCCAGTTTCCCATTCTTCCAGACGTGAAATTCCGGAGTTACAATACGCACTTCACGCTCCACCCGCTTCCAGTCGAACAATCCACGCATCTCATCGCTAGCCAAGTTACAAAGCACGCCACCGGCTTTCTGTATGTCTTCTATAAACACATCTGTCAGCCTTGACTTCCAATAGGCAAACATCGTCTGATTTCCAAACTCAGGCAGCATAACATCACCCTCCAACCGGTACAGGCGGATCATATCGTACGGACGAAGCAAACCGTAGCAGAAAGAGGTCAGCCGTAAATGGTCCTGCGCATAACGCTGTTCTTCTTCCGAAAAAGCACTCGGATTCAAGCGTTTAAAAACAATTCCTGTATAGGCTAACACCGCAGCTAGCAACGGAGAACTGTCTGCATGAAAGACTTGATATCGCTTGTAATTCTCGACACCTATTTTGGCGTTCACACGAAGTAGACGCTCCAACTCATCTACGGAGAACTGCGACATCTGCACCGCTATTTCAGACGCTTCTTGCTGAAAGCGTGGAAGTGTAGTAAAAGGAACCTTCACCCGGGATGTTGCACTCATGGTTTTGGCACAAGAAAGAAGTATCAACATGAGATTCGTTTATTTTAGTTTATACGCAAATATAGTCAAAATAACCGTTTAAAAAACAGACAAACGGCAAGTCCGAAACAAAAGAAGCGGAAACTTTCAAGTAGTTTCCGCTTCTTACTAGTAAGCAATATATAATTCAGTCCATTGCCGGACCGATTTATTTGTATTCCTGCCAGCTCTTGATCTGAATATCTTCTAGTTTCAGTTCACAGAATGCTTCGATAAAAGCACTTGCCAGGCGAGCATTTGTAATCAATGGAATGTTATGATCGATCGCACCCCGACGAATCCGGTAACCGTTAGTCAACTCACGTTTACTGTGGTTCTTCGGAATATTAACGATCAAGTCGAATTTATGATCGGCAATCATCTTCATGACATTATTCTCCGCTCCCGGCTTTTCATCCGGCCAGTAAACCGGTGTGGTATCTATCCCATGTGCATTGAGGAAAGCAGCTGTTCCCGCTGTCGCGTAAATCTTATATCCTTTACCGAACAGCGTACGGCTAGCATCAATCAAGTCAACCTTCGACTTCATCGCTCCGGAAGAAAACATAATCGCTTTCTCGGGGATCTTAAAGCCTGTGGCCAACATAGCACTCAACAGAGCTTCCGGGAAATCATCACCAATACATCCCACTTCGCCTGTAGACGCCATATCCACACCTAAAACGGGGTCGGCATTGTGCAAACGGGAGAATGAGAACTGAGAAGCTTTTACACCAATCCATTCGATATCATACGATGATTTATCCGGTTTAGTATAGGATGCGTCCAGCATAATGCGGGTTGCCGTTTCGATAAAGTTCCGTTTCAGCACTTTCGAGACGAACGGGAAGCTACGTGATGCGCGCAGGTTACATTCAATCACCTTCACCTCATTGTTACGTGCCAGGAACTGAATATTGAAAGGACCGGAGATATTGAGTTCTTCGGCAATCCGGCGGCTGATCTTCTTAATCCGACGAGCGGTTTCAAAATAGATCTTCTGTGCCGGGAATACCAAAGTAGCGTCTCCGGAGTGAACACCCGCAAACTCAACGTGTTCGGAAATAGCGTATTCTATCACCTCACCGTTCTGAGCTACGGCATCAAATTCTATTTCTTTGGTGTTTTCGAGAAACTGTGATACAACTACCGGGAATTCTTTTGAAACCTCGGCAGCCATCTTCAAGAAGTTTTCCAGTTCTTCGTCATCGTAGCACACATTCATGGCAGCTCCGGAAAGCACATACGACGGACGAACCAACACCGGATAACCAACATTGGCTACAAATCCTTTTACATCTTCCAAGCTGGTTAGTTCCTGCCATGCAGCTGATCGATACCTAAATGGTCGAGCATAGCCGAGAATTTATTCCGGTTTTCGGCGCGGTCGATCGACAATGGCGAAGTTCCCAATACAGGAACCGATTGACGATAAAGCTTCATGGCCAAGTTGTTCGGAATCTGTCCGCCAACCGATACAATCACCCCTCGAGGTTGTTCGAGATCGATCACATCCAATACCCGTTCAAACGACAACTCATCAAAATAAAGACGGTCGCACATATCATAGTCGGTAGAAACAGTCTCCGGATTATAATTGATCATGATCGATTTATAGCCGAGCTTGCGTGCAGTCTGCACGGCATTGACAGAGCACCAGTCAAATTCGACCGAGCTACCAATACGATACGCACCGGAGCCTAACACGATAACCGATTTCTCATTCTTATAATAGTTGACGTCATAACCCTCTACGGCATATGTCATATACAGGTAATTGGTCAAATCAGCATCCTCAGAAGCGATGGTATTGATACGCTTCACAGCCGGAAGAATACCCAATGCTTTACGGTGAGCACGCACCATCAGATTCTCTTTCTCCATATTTCCTTCCGGATTCAGAACGAAACGAGCAATTTGGAAATCAGAGAAGCCAAGTATCTTAGCCTGGCGCATTACATCAGCCGGAATATCTCCTACCTGATTGTAAGCCGACAATTTAGCTTTGTAATCGACAATATTCTTCAGTTTACCCAAGAACCAAGGATCGATTTTAGTCAATTCGTGGATACGATCGATGGTATAACCTTCTTCGAGTGCCTGTGCAATGGCAAAAACACGCAGATCGGTAGGGCAAGATAGCTCTTTATCCAAATCGTCGAAATGAGAATCTTCGTTGCCAACAAACCCGTGCATACCTTGTCCGATCATGCGAAGCCCCTTCTGAATAATCTCTTCAAAAGAACGTCCGATAGACATAATTTCGCCTACAGACTTCATGCTCGAACCGATTTCGCGAGACACACCGGCAAACTTCGTCAAATCCCAACGAGGAATCTTACATATATGATAGTCAAGTTTCGGAGCTGCATAGGCAGAGTTAGGAGTTCCCATCTCACCTATTTGATCGAGTGAGTATCCCAAAGCAATCTTCGCAGCTACAAAAGCCAGCGGATAACCGGTAGCTTTAGAAGCGAGTGCAGACGAACGACTCAGGCGAGCGTTCACCTCAATCACCCGATAATCATCGGTTTCGGAATTGAAAGCGTATTGGATGTTACATTCACCGACAATACCTAAGTGACGGATACATTTGGTAGAGAGTTCCTCCAACATTTTCAGTTCCTTGTCATCGAGCGAGCAAGTAGGAGCTACTACGATTGATTCGCCGGTATGAATACCCAGCGGGTCGAAGTTTTCCATGCCAGCCACTGTGAAGCAGTGGTCGTTCGCATCGCGAATTACTTCAAACTCAATCTCTTTCCAGCCCTTCAACGACTCTTCAACGAGAATTTGTTTGGAGAAAGTAAAGGAGCTTTCCGCCAGTTTCACAAATTCGGTTTTATTTGAGCAGATACCACTACCCAAACCGCCCAATGCATAAGCAGAGCGCACCATAACCGGGAAACCGATCCGTTCGGCAGCGGCAATGGCGTCTTCCATATTTTCCACAGCCTGACTGATAGGTGTCTTCATGTCGATTTCGTCCAACTTCTTCACGAACAAGTCGCGGTCTTCGGTGTACATAATCGCCTCTACCGAAGTACCCAGCACTTTCACTCCGTATTTGTCAAGGATGCCCTCTGTGTAAAGTTCAGCACCACAGTTCAGTGCAGTCTGCCCACCAAAAGCGAGCAAGATACCGTCCGGACGTTCTTTCTTGATAATCTCTTCGACAAAGTGCGTAGTCACGGGGAGGAAATATACCTTATCAGCAATTCCTTCAGAAGTCTGAATGGTTGCGATGTTCGGGTTTACCAATACCGAACTGATACCTTCTTCTTTTAAAGCTTTTAGTGCTTGTGAGCCTGAGTAGTCGAACTCTCCTGCCTGTCCGATTTTAAGCGCACCAGACCCCAAGACGAGGACTTTCTTCATTTCCTTTTCCATTTCTTTTCTTCTAATATGTTGTTGTTTCAAGTTTGCCTATAAAAAAAATGCGTTACCCTCGAAAGAGGATTAACGCATTACCAAAGAACTAAATATCGTTTCTGGAGAAAAGAGGGGAAGTATGTCGACTCCGGATGAAACACATCCGAATGGAGATAATACTTACTTCTAATTTCCTGTTGATTCATTGTTGGCTTTAAAATTGGTGCAAAGTAACTACATATTTCCAAAATTACAAAGGAATTGGATAAGAATATTCTTTTAATGTTGCAACTTCTGGGGTTTCTGGCTATCTTTGCGCTTAATTCTAATTATATTAAGGTATAAACAATGGGAAAAGAAAAAATCATATTGACGGGCGACCGTCCTACCGGAAGATTACATATCGGACATTTTGTAGGTTCATTAAGACGTAGAGTAGAGTTGCAAGATTCAGGGCTGTTTGACAAAATGTTTGTTTTCATTGCTGATTCGCAAGCACTTACAGACAATGTAGACAATCCGGAGAAGGTACGTCAAAATGTGATTGAAGTTGCGTTAGATTACTTGGCGTGCGGCTTGGATCCTGCCAAAGCAACGATCTTTATTCAATCACAGATTCCGGAATTATGCGAGCTTACATTCTACTATATGAACCTTGTTACCGTGTCACGTTTGCAACGCAACCCGACGGTAAAAAGCGAGATTCAGATGCGTAACTTTGAGACAAGCATTCCGGTAGGTTTCTTTACATATCCCATCAGCCAAACCGCGGATATCACCGCTTTCCGTGCAACGACAGTTCCCGTAGGAGAAGATCAGGAACCGATGCTCGAACAAGCGCGCGAAATTGTACGCCGTTTCAACTATCTTTACGGTGAGACATTGGTAGAGCCGGAAATCCTATTGCCGGAGAATGCCGCTTGCTTACGCCTGCCGGGAACTGACGGCAAAGCCAAAATGAGTAAATCGTTGGGCAACTGCATCTACCTCTCGGACGAAGCGGATGACATACAAAAGAAGATAATGAGTATGTATACCGATCCGGACCACCTGCGCGTGCAAGATCCCGGTAAGCTTGAAGGAAATACCGTATTTACTTATCTGGACGCCTTTAGCCGCCCCGAACACTTCGAACTCTACCTACCGGACTATCCGAATTTGGACGAGTTAAAAGCTCATTATCAACGAGGTGGATTGGGAGACGTCAAAGTAAAACGCTTCCTGAACTCCATCATGCAGGATTTGCTAACGCCGATTCGCGAGCGTCGCAAAGAATTCGAACAAGACATTCCGTCCATCTACGAAATGCTTCAGAATGGCTGCGAGGTAGCTAGAGCTGCCGCCGCTGAAACACTATCCGATGTAAAGAACGCGATGAAGATCAATTACTTCGACGATAAAGACCTGATTGAAGAACAAGTAAAACGCTTTCAGAAATAAGCGCTTACTAAGAAATAAATGATAAAGGCTGCCATTCTTTCACAGAGTAGGCAGCTTTTTTTAGCAGCGACAATCAAATACCCGTTCCACAGAATTGATTATCTTTGCAAAAAGCACTTTTATGAAACCGGACAAGGATTATAAGACCATAAACAAAATTGCTTGGAACTTAAAGACCAATATCCATGTGGAGAGCGAGTTCTATGATAACGAGGCATTCTTGAAAGGAGACTCGTCTCTGAAGCAAATTGAACTTGAGTTATTAGGCGACATCCAAGGAAAATCGATCCTCCACCTGCAATGTCACTTCGGACAAGACACCATTTCACTTTCACGGCTGGGAGCAAGGTGACAGGCATTGACCTATCCGACAAGGCGATTGACTACGCCAGCAATATGGCAAAAGAATTAGCGGTCGACACTAAATTTATCTGTTCCGACATTTATGATTTGCCCAATGTCCTGGACGAAAAATTCGATATCGTTTTCACAAGCTATGGAGTAATTGGCTGGCTGCCCGACATGAAACGATGGGCTGATGTCATTGCTCACTTCTTAAAACCGGGCGGACATTTCATTATGGTGGAATTCCATCCCGTCGTGTGGATGTTCGACGATGACTTTAAAACAATCGTTTATAGCTATTTCAAAGCGGGAGAAATTGTGGAAGAACTGCAAGGAACCTATGCCGACAGGGCATCAGAGATCCAATACGCTACTGTAACCTGGAATCACAGCCTAAGCGAAATCCTTAGCGGACTAATCCAATCCGGCATTCGTATAGCCCGATTTGAGGAATATAACTATTCCCCGCAGAATTGTTTTAATCATACGATCCGGATTGATAAGGATAAGTACCGGATTGAACATCTGGATGACAAATTACCTATGATTTTCGCGCTCGAAGGAATTAAAGAGTAAATAGCCTTCAGCGGTTTCAGTTTGTGCGGAAACGCCCTACAGACGGGGCTTAACGACTGAAACCTGCGCTTCAAAAAGGAGCAAACAGACTTCAGCCGTTTCAGTTTCCAAACCCACTCAACAACGAACCACTTCGTATACATTGCCACACTCGGTATGCTTTCTTTCGGCACCCAGTTTGAGTAATATTTGTGCCAACAGGCTGGGGTTGAAGGCACGTAGAGCTGCTGCATTTCGGTTTTTCAACTCCTTAAATATATCTGCGGCCGAAAGTCGTTCGGACTCCTCTCCTGCTTGCGGCAACCGGAAGCAACTGTAAAACACATCCTCCACCAGACTACTTTTATAAAATCCCGAATTATTCCGTTGCCACGCACACTCGGCCTCGTGCGTAAACCAGTAAACAGCTCCCTGTTTCAGTTCCGCTTTCAATTGAGCGAAGAGCTGCGAATGTTCGATACCGTCGCAGTCGATCGGATTCTCTACTTTCACGCAGAGGAAGCGCCGGCTTCCCGTGGGATCATTCAGCAGATCAAACCGGTTGGATGTCCCAATGAAAGAAGCGATCCGCGGTAAAGAGCGAAAGTTACGCTGATATGCTTTGCAAACCGTGAGACTCGACATTTGCATCAGATTTTTCAACACAGGCATCTTTCCGGACGCATATTTATCAAACTCATCCAGGTTGATAAGCCCCATCTCAGCCAGAAGTCGCTCCGCCTGTGCCTCGGAAGTCAGTTTGAAGTTGTCAAAATAATACCTTCTCAAAGGTTCCGGCATGAGAGATTTGCAAAATGTGGATTTCTGCTTTCCTTGCTCGCTACTGATAAGCAACGGAGCCACACTATTGGCATGAATCTGAACCACTCCCTCCCACTGGGCAGTCAGTCCAAGCAGCCAGGTATGGAATCCGGATACCCACAGCGGCAATTCGGAAACACGCTTTGCCAGAGGTGTAACCCGGTCAACCCCATCCCATGCAGGAAGTTCATTCATATAGAGTCGAAAAGGGTGGTATTCGCCGATGTGGGTGGAAAAGATATAACGGCTGATATCTTTATCCCAACACGGAATTCCTTGTACATGAGCTTCCATGCAAAAAGTATTCAGCTCCCGTTTGCCGATAGGTATAAAGCCTTGTTCCGAATCATTCAAGGAACAGAACTCGGTCTCCTCAGTCAGCAAATTGAAGCGAAAGTCATAGTTTGCCTGTAGAAAGGAAGTCACCTGCTCCGTCAGGCGGGAAACTCCCGAATGGACTTGTACCTCACGCGTGGATTCTTTAATTTCCGAACCGGTTTTTTCAGTACCTTTACGCTGCCATACACGAATAAGTGTATGCATCATTTTAATCAATTTTTCAATCATAATTATCATCTTTTTAGTTCGCAGTATCTCAAAGGTACAATAGCGCAATGAGGTTTTGCAAGTAAAATCGAAAGAATTAATTAACTTTCTTCGTTTGAAAAATAGTCCTTTTTTTACTAGTATTTCAACTAATTTTGTAGTATATTTGGAACAGGAAAGTTCAGCAGCCAACCTCTATTGACCGAACAGCCAACACCCGTCAGCCGATCAGCCAACCCGCGTTGACAAAACAGCCGACCTAGGTCGACCTCTAAACTTCAACGGAGTTTATTCAATAGAACTTCCCCCTAAACGAACGATTGAAGTACTTACTTAAAAAGGAAGAATTATGGCTATACTATTTGATTGGTATGAAAATCCGGGCACTCCGGACAATGCAAAACAAAAAAGATTCCACCCGCGAATCACGTACAATGGACAAATAAACACGGAAGAACTTAGTCGCAAAATCCAGACTCGCTGTACGCTAAGCGAAACGGACGTAATGGCGGTTCTCGATGCATTATCTCATGTAATGGGCGAAGAATTAGGCGAAGGCAAACAAGTACATCTTGACGGAATCGGCTATTTCTGTCCTATACTTACCACCACGGAAGAGATTGGCACCAATACTTCCCGCCGAAACTCGAAAGTCAGACTGAAAAGCATTCAGTTTCGTTCGGATCAGAGACTCAAAAAAGCCATCGGAAACGTTCATTTGAAACAAGCAAAGAAGAATAGACATTCACCGAAACTGTCGGAGGTAGAAATTGATATGCGATTGAAAGAGTATTTCAGCGAGCACCGAATTCTGCAACGCATCGATTTTCAGAACTTATCCGGTATGCTTCGAACAACCGCCATGGCGCATATTCGTCGCCTGTGCAAGGAGGGTAAATTGCAAAATATCGGGTTGCAAAACCAACCCATTTACATTCCATGCGCAGGATTTTACGGTCGATCCAGAGATTATCAACCCGGGCGGTGAGAAAACAAATGGCTGAAAGACTACCTTGATTTCCAAGGAGTGCTTTCAGCCATTACTTATTATAGATCAAACGATTGCGCGCCAAACTGAAAGCTGAACCCGTTTTCCCAGATCCTTTTTCTTGGGGGAAACTCCATGCCGGATCATGCCTTCAACGGCAGTTTATTTAAACAGTCGTTCGATGTCGTCTTCCTTAATGGTGGTCAATACCGTTTTTCCATCCGGGGTATAGTTGGGCGACGCACAAGCAAACAAACTATCAACCAGGCTAACCATTTCGTCATTGCTCAACACCTGACCGTAAACAATAGCCGCCGCGCGTGCCAAAGTCAGTGCCAAAATTTGGCGAACTTCCTCCTTGACGTCACTCCCTTTCTCGATAGCGGTATGCACCATGTTGCGAACCAGTTCGACAGGATTCAGCCCTTCAATACCTGAAGGGATTCCGTTAATGGCATAGCTTCCGCCACCCAAATTGCTCAAATCAAATCCCACAGCGGACAAATCGTCCACCAACCCATCCAACACAGCGGCTTCGGAAGCCGGCAACTGGATAATTTCGGGGAACAGGACTCCCTGAGCTACGCCTTGTTTCTGGCTAATCTGTACCATATAGCGATCGAAAAGAACACGTACATGTGCCCGATGCTGATCGATCAGCATGAGTCCGGACTTCACGGAAGTGAGAATAAAGCGCCCTTTAAACTGTAGGTGCAGATTTCCTTTCTCAATCACGGAATCAGCATATAAGTTAGAAGATGCCCCCGACACGGCAGAGAGCTGACTCTCTTCACCGGAAGGCAGGGTTTCGACCGATTCGTCTTCCCACTCATCGTCGGGTTGTGGAGCGTTCATCTTGCTGGCTTTGGTCAGTCCGCTATATAAATCTTCCCAATCCACTTTCTGGCGCTCATAGCTTCCTCCTCCGCCACCTCCACTTCCACCCGAAGATGGTTTGAAAGGATTGAAGTCGGAATTATAGTGTACCTGCGGTGGGGCAGGTGGCAGATTTTGTTCGAAAGCCGGAATATCGGGCATATCTTCCGTATCAAAGTCAATAGATGGTATGGCACTGGATTTTCCCAAAGCTTCCTTAACAGCAGCTGAAAGGATTTGCCAGATGGCCTGCTCATTCTCAAATTTAATCTCCGTTTTAGTAGGATGGATGTTCACATCAATATTTGCCGGATCGACCTCAAAGTAGAGGAAATAGGACACCTGTTCACCGCTGGGAATCAATTGTTCGTAGGCTTCCATCACGGCTCGGTGGAAATAAGGATGCCGCATGTATCGCCCGTTGACGAAGAAGTACTGATGTGCTCCCTTCTTGCGGGCAGTTTCCGGTTTTGCTACATACCCGGACACACTGATCATTGTAGTGTTAACTTCGACATTCAATAATTGCTGATTCAGCTTCTTACCAAATACGGCCAAAATACGCTGACGCAAAGGGGAAGCGGGTAGATTGAACAGCTCGGAATCATTGCTATAAAGGCTAAAAGACACTTCGGGGTGTACGAGCGCAATGCGTTCGAACTCCGTCAGAATATTGCTCAACTCAGTCGAGTTGGCCTTCAGGAACTTGCGACGCGCCGGAATATTGAAGAACAGGTTCTTTACTGAGAAGTTACTACCCTTGGAACAGGAAATAGGCTCTTGAGTTTCCACTCTCGAAGCAGCTACCACGAGCCGGGTTCCTAATTCGTCGGACTCTTGCCGGGTTTTCAACTCGACTTCCGCCACAGCGGCAATAGAAGCTAACGCCTCACCTCGGAAACCCATCGTACGCAAAGCGAACAGATCATTGGCTTCCCGTATTTTGGAAGTCGCATGACGCTCAAAAGAGAGTCGTGCATCCATCTCTGACATTCCTTTCCCGTCATCGATAACCTGCATGCCGGTCTTTCCGGCATCGGTTACCAGCACGTGTATATTTTGAGCTTCAGCATCTATAGCATTCTCCACCAGCTCTTTAATTACAGAAGCCGGGCGCTGTATCACTTCACCGGCAGCTATCTGATTGGCTACCGAATCGGGTAACAAATGAATTATATCACTCATAATCGGTTAAAAATTGCTTGGGGTTATTTCATATCATTCAATAAAAGTAGGAACACCACCTTTTCCAACTTACTTCATATTAATCAAATTGCGCTTATCGGTCTTCGGGCGCCTATCGGTGGTAGGTTTCAAACCTTCACCCTCCTTCTTACCACGCCAGTTAAATATATCGTCTTTATCCAACGGCCGCACATAATCAAACCACGCAAAGGTGGGCAACCGCAATTTATCAGCTGGTATCTGATCCATCGGATACATCGTACCGTTGGACTTGCCAATCAACTTGGCTCTTTCCATCTTACGATCTTTGATGTAAATGTGCATCAAACTACCTTCGCCGGAGTTGAAACCAACCATTGCGCTATCTCGCTCTTCGGGATAAAAAGCAATCAGCACGTTGCCGATCACCTCGACCCGGCGCATATCGCCATTCTCAAAGTAGGCTTTCATCTCCTTGCCGGATACTTGATTGTAGTGAAGCGTATCTTTCATTTCCACAGTCAGTGCCTGATTGATGATATGTGCCCAGTTGATGGTGCTATCGTTCATGTAAATCTTAATTTCTTCACCCAAAAGTTGCTGCCCTTCGTTCCAAAGGATCGGGTCGCGGTACATAGTCATGCAGGAGTCTTTGGAAATGTACACCAATGAGTCGCATACACCCTGAACATCCGTGCGATACATACGTACCTTGTGGTACGCTTTCATAATGCGATACAACGAATCCGTATTCAAGTTGTAAGAGACCAGCTGCAAGGTATCGCCATGGAGAAACAGGCTATCACCCTGCGAATAGTCGATTGCCACGGCACGCTTTGTAGCAAAGGCCGAATCGGTCAGCTCGTTGTAGAAACAATAATCACCCGTCAACAAGTTTTTGTTGACAGTATCGGTCATCACCACATTGTCAAACGCTTCTCCATAACCAATCTTGCGGTCGTAGTACAAACTGTCGCCGGTCATCTTCTTCCCTTCGTTGGTCAGCACGGAACGCTCTAACAACTCCGCTTGCTCGGTTAGCGTATTATAAAATCCCAACTCTGAGTAGATGTGGTTGTTATCACTCACAATATTTGAGGGGCCAAGTATGTTGGCTATCTTCGAGAAGGTGTTGTATTTCAACGTATCAGATGTAAGTACGAACTTCGGGTTGACCAATTTCACATCGTGATTGAACACCGATTGCTTGGTAGCCGGGCTGTATTCTCCCCAGTCGGAAGTCAGCACATTCTCTTCATCCATCAGGGTTCCCCCTTCAAAATAGTAGCCGATATCATACAGACGGTCGTAGTTGAGACTATCGGTCAGCAGCGTTGTATTGCGGTTGATCATCTTTACGTTCTCACGCAGTTGCGCAATCTGTGTCATCCCGTCGTAGTAGAGGTAATCACCGTAGATAAACAAGGTATCACCTTGCTCCATCCGAACGTTGCTGAATGCTTCCACCGAGTTGGTCTTTTCGAAGATGAGCGCACTGTCACAGTACATATACATACTGTCGTGGCGCAGCTTGACATGACCTACGAGTACCTGCACATCGGGACGGGATAGTTTATTGGCTTGCCCCTCATCCGCATGCAACAGGAAGACTTTTGTTTTCTTATTCTCCGGCTTTTTCTTCGGTTTGTTGGCTTCCGCCGCCTTTCCGTCAGCGGGCTTTGCCGCCGAATTAGTCGTTTTTTTACCTTGCGCCGTAGGCTTCACTTGCGCCACAAGACATACACCAAACAGGCATAGAAAGCCTATTAAGAGCCATCTATGCCTGTCTTGTTGTTTATTTGGTTTCTTGTTTGCTTTCAGCATATTATAGTTAAGCTGTTATAAACTCATCAATCATTCTTGACCCATCCCGGATATTTGAAGTCGCATTTCTGCCAGTTTTCATTGATGCGTACATACGTGTGTTTCTGTTTGTTGAGAATCCACTTGTGCAGCATTTCGTCCCGGCGTTTGTCCATTACGATTTCTTTCAGGTTCTGGTAGTCTTCGGCAATAGTTGCTTTATGACCGTTAATTCTGGTTTTCAGTTTTACGATAGCGCAAACTTCTTTTCCATCTTTCTCATTGATCATGGTGAAAGCCTTGGAAACTTCGCCTACATTCATCTTATCAACAACTTTTGCTACGTCTTGAGGCAGATCTTGCATCTCAAATTTAGAAGTAGTGATTCCGCTATGTTGATTGGTGTTGACCATGATTCCGTGGTTGTTACGCGTATCTTTATCATGCGATATAACTGATGCAGCCTCGTCGAAGGTAAACTTATTTTTGCGAACATCATCAGCTATGGAGTCCAAACGTCCACAAGCTTCCATCAGTTCTTGTTCGGACACTTTAGGACGCAACAGAATGTGACGGGTGTTGACCCGGTCACCACGTTTTTCAACCAACTGTATGATGTGATAGCCGAACTCTGACTCAACGATCTTCGACACTTTCTTCGGATCTTGCAAGCTAAACGCTACGTTGGCATAAGCAGGATCAAGCATACCGCGACCCATGAAATCAAGCTCTCCACCTTTTATAGCAGATGCTTTATCTTCAGAATACAAGCGCGCCAAAGTTGAGAAGTCGATCTCGCCTTTCGTCACACGATCGGTGTATTCACGCAGCTTTCTTTTTACATTTTCAATTTCTGCAATAGGTATCTTCGGTTGCAGGGTAATAATCTGTACTTCTACCTGAGTAGGAATGTAAGGTATACTATCCTGAGGTAGATCTTTGAAGTAACGGCGTACTTCCGCCGGGGTGATCTTTATCTCACCGACCAGTTTCTGCTGCATCTTCTGCACTGTCAATCCATCACGTGCGTTATCGCGAAGTGTTTCCCGGATCTGGTCGATGTTTTATTGAAGTACTCTTCCATCTTCTCCCGGGAGCCAATCTGCTGTATGTACATGTTGGTCATCATGTCTACCCGTTGGATAATTTCCGCCTCGGACACCTCAACGCTATCTAACTTGGCCTGATGCAGGAACAATTTCTGAACAGCAATCTCTTCAGGGATTACACAGTACGGATCTCCTTCAAACCTACGCCCGTTGTACAAGGCATCCATGCGAGCCTCTTCCACGTCTGATTTCAAAATAGCCTCATCGCCTACGACCCAAACTACTTCATCAATTACATTGTCTTGTGCATACGCTGCCACATTAGCGAATATTGCCAGGGCAAGAGTAACAATAAATCTAAAGTTCACAAACTTCTTCATTCTTTGTATTTACTAATTATATATAATCTTTTTTTTGCTCACCGCTTGCTTGTACAAGTCGTCTTTCACCTGCTTCATGAAGTTCACCTGCCTTTGGTTTACCAAAAGGTCTTTGGCTTCCGAACGGGCGAATTCGTAGGGTTTTTGATCGCCTGCACTGCGGTAATCGCTGACGTTCAGAAAATAATAAAAAGCCGTATCTTTCAACTCAATCTGCCGATGCCTATTGACATAAATCTCCGGCGTCTCTACCTGGAGTGGGAGCAATTCAAGTATGTCGGCCACCGACACCCACTTATCATAAAAATACTCATATTTCACAGCATTCTGCAAACTATACTTTTCCAGATGTTCTACGGCTTCCTGCTTTTCGGTCTTGTACCACTTCCGCACGTTAGCCAATTGAGGCGCAGTGAGCGGAACTTTGATAAACAATCCTTTAATCAACGGAAAATCAAGTTTGAACAGTTCTTTATTCTGTTCGTAGTATGCCACGACATCTTCTTCCGGCAAGTCTTTCGTCAACCGCTGATTGATTAACTCTTGCTGATAAGTATGCATAATCAATGCCTTTCGGTAATTTTCCACCAACTGATCGATCCCCGCATTGTCGGGAATATTGTTTTCGGCTTTCTCATATAGTAAAATCTCTTCAGCCCAGCTACGGATATAGTGCTCGGTGAAGAGAATGCTATCGTCTTTAGAGACCCCGACAGGAAGTGCGGCAGTCAAATCTTCTTTATACAAAAAATTACCATCCACCTCGACTAAAGGGGTTTTTCCTCTATGATCATGCTGGTCTTTACAAGAGACGCAACAAAGTAGAGAAACCAGTAGGAAGGTTATTGCACGCATTTTCAATTGAAATCTACTTATTTAAGCTACGAAGATAATGGAATAATCGATTACATCAGAGATTATTAACTGTTTTTAAAACCTCTTGATTTATTTCAACCTTACCGGACTCCTTCAAATGTTCAATCCAACGTGTGCTAAGATAGTTTTGATAGTCTTTTCGCACAGCATCCAAAACCTCTGTATAACTGTCGGGGGCTTTCTCTTTCCGCCCGACAGCAATAGTAAAAGGTTTGGACTTATCAGAAGTAAAATCCCCTTTCTTAAACACCAGTTTATCGATGTATTTATTATCTCCTTCGGCAAAAAGTCCCGATTCAATCTGTACCTTTTCTTCGCCGGAAGCGTTCAATGTTTTCTGTAGAATTGACTCCCATTCCGCCCAAGGAAGTTTTTTAAGCATTTTTTTAGCTGCTTTTGCTGTCTTTTTATCAGCGCAATGGAGCACGGCACCTTTATATCGAGGCGAGTCCCACTTATAATCCGACTTATGAAACTTGAAATAAGTGGCTAGCCCGGCGCGATCGTCGACAGTAGGCTGGCCAATTTCACGATCAGTCATTTCAGTCGCTAATTGGTCTTCTCTATATTCAAGCAAAGCATAATGAGTGTCGGGATTATCATTCACCAAGTTCCGGCTCGCATAGTCAAGCAACGACTTAGTAGTAAAAGCATCGAGCTGGCGTTTCAATGCTTGGGGATATGAGGCGGCAAAACGTTTAAACATAGCTCCGTTATAAGGATGTTCGCCCAACAGAAACAATGTCTGAGAAGTCTCTCCCTTACTGAGCAATTCATTTAAGCCTACCTGATCGGGTGTATAGCGGCATTCCGCTTTCAGGTTCTCCGCCACAGATTCCAAACCGGCATATTGTGTATTACTACGCCACAGTTGTCCGGCAAGATTTTCTTTGCTTTTTCCCCGGGGAAGTTCATCCTTATCAATCACCTTAAGTATATGCAGTCCTTCAGCTGTAAAAAAGGGCGCTGAGTAACTCCCTTTGGGAAGCGAAAAAGCGACGTCTCCAAATTCGGTTGTTGTTTGTACGCGATCAATCCACAGTGGGCGCTGATCGTCCGAATATTGCTTCACCCAACCGGTGAAATCGGCATCAGGCTGACTTGAGAGGGCACGGTATATGGAGTCCATACGTTGTTCTTCGGCGTGCAAACGGTGTGGAGTAATATTCTGAGGCAGACGTCTGAATATTTGGGCAACTTGTACCCGCCCTACATTGGTCTGTTGATTGGCATAAAGCCGGAGAGCTAAACTGTCGATCAAAGCTCGTCCCGGTAATTGCAACTGCATCAATTGAATCCGATAGTTTTCCTGTTGCTTCCGAAACACGAAGCCGGTATCGAGTCCGGCGCGTTCAGCAGCCAGAACTTTCAACTTTCGATTGACAAATTGTTCAGCATATTTCTTAGCAGTCAAAGGCTGGGACTGAGTTGCACAGTCGCGACGATATAAATATGCAAACTCGGAACGAAGGACTTCTCTGCCGTTCACTTTCATTACTACCGGATCATCGGACTGAGCATAAGCTTGGTTGCCGAGAAAAACGGCCAGAATCATTATCAATACCTTCTTCATAATTCCTAGTTTGCTATCAGAAAAAACGGTGAATAACGAACAAGCTTCCCATACGAGTGCGAGCTTACTCACCATTCACCGTTATTCATTATGTATCTTTACGATTACTCCGGACGGCTATAATTGGGCGATTCGCTGGTAATCGTCACATTATGCGGATGACTTTCCATCACACCGGCATTGGTAATACGTGTAAACTTGGCTTCGTTCAGTTTCTTGATGTCGGATGCACCACAATATCCCATACCCGCACGTAAGCCTCCGGTGAGTTGGTAGATTACTTCACACAGCGTACCTTTATAAGGAACACGCGCTGCGATTCCTTCGGGTACCAGTTTCTTAACATCAGCTGTTCCACTTTGGAAATAACGGTCTTTTGATCCGTTCTCCATCGCTTCCAACGAGCCCATACCACGGTAGGACTTGAACTTACGTCCATTGAAGATAATGGTATCACCCGGCGATTCTTCCGTACCGGCTACGAGTGAACCGATCATAACGGAATATCCTCCGGCAGCCAAAGCTTTAACCACATCACCTGAATAACGCAATCCGCCATCAGCTATCAAAGGAACTCCGGTACCCTTCAAGGCTTTCGCTACATCGTACACAGCAGTCAGCTGAGGTACACCTACACCGGCTACTACACGGGTAGTGCAGATTGATCCCGGTCCAATACCGACCTTCACAGCATCCGCTCCTGCTTCTGCGAGAGCTTTGGCAGCTTCGCCTGTTGCGATATTACCTACTACAATATCAATACCCGGGAAGCGCACTTTAGCTTCTTTCAATTTATCAATTACCGACTTGGAATGTCCGTGAGCTGTATCGATTACAATTGCATCGGCTCCTGCATTCACAAGTGCTTGCATGCGGTCGAGTGTATCATTCGTCACACCTACGCCGGCGGCAACACGCAAACGCCCTTTAGCATCTTTACATGCCATGGGTTTATCTTTAGCTTTGGTAATATCTTTATAGGTAACCAAACCGATTAGCTTACCATCTTTGCCTACAATAGGAAGTTTTTCGATCTTATGTTCTTGAAGGATTTGTGCAGCAGACTCCAGATCAGTAGATTGATTGGTAGTTACCAGTTTATCTTGCTGAGTCATTACTTTGTCGATAAGTTTGTCCATGTCTTTTTCAAAACGCAAGTCACGGTTTGTTACAATACCAACTAGAACGCGTTCATCATCTACTACCGGAATTCCACCAATCTTATATTCAGCCATCAGATCAAGGGCATTCTGAACAGTCGAACCTCGTTTAATAGTAACAGGATCATAAATCATGCCGTTCTCTGCACGCTTTACAATGGCAACTTGCCTTGCCTGTTCATCAATAGACATATTCTTATGGATCACACCGATACCACCTTCGCGTGCAATGGCAATAGCATTTTAGCTTCGGTAACCGTATCCATGGCTGCCGTAACAAAAGGAACTTTTAACTCAATGTTTCTCGAAAACTTCGTCGTGAGATCGACAGTGCGCGGTAAAACTTCAGAATAAGCGGGGATTAACAATACGTCGTCGTAGGTCAACCCATCCATTACAATCTTATCAGCAATAAATGACATAGGCTATGCGTTTAAAAATTATTGCGTGCAAATATACGGTTTTTATTCAAACCAGCATACCTGCACGCTCATTTTTTTCGCTTTTTTAATTCGCCATTTCGGATATAAACTTGATTCGCACCAAGCGGACTTCCTCTTCGGTAAATTCATCACCCAGTTCTTCGAGTGCTTCATCAATGCGATCGGTAGTCGATTCTTTGAAATAATCATAGATATCGAGCATATGGTCTTCATCCATAATCTCATCGAGGAAGTAATCGATATTTAATTTTGTTCCCGAATATACGATAGCTTCCACCTCATCCAGCAATTCTCCAAATTCAATGCCTTTGGAGAGCGCAATGTCGTCTAGAGCTACTTTACGGTCAATAGACTGAATGATAGAGACTTTCATCTTTGATTTATTGGCTACCGTACGTACTCGCAGATCTTCGGGACGTTCTATTTCATTCTCTTCGCAGTGACGCTTAATCAACTTGCAAAATTCTTCTCCGTAGCGTTTGGCTTTTCCGGCACCAACACCGGGAATATTCTGCAATTCGTCCAGCGTTATCGGATAAATTGTTGCCATCGCCTCCAAAGAAGGGTCCTGGAATATTACATACGGAGGTACCTCTAACTTTTTCGAGAGCTTCTTACGCAAGTCTTTCAACATTGAATAGAGTGCAGGGTCTACCGCACAGGAACCTCCTCCACGTGCCGGTGCTTCTTCCTCGGTCTCTTCAAAATCATTGTCCTCGGTAATCTTAAACGATTTAGGCTTTTTCAGGAACTTATGTCCTTCGTCCGTTACCTTCAGTAATCCATAGTTTTCTACGTCTTTACTTAAGTAACCGCCTATCAAAGCTTGGCGGATTACCGCATTCCATGTTTTGTCTTCTTCGCCCATGCCGGAACCGAAAACCTCGAGGTCTTCATGTAGCTGTGCTTGTACTTCCGATGTTTCTCTACCTTGTAGTATGTCTATTATATAATCTGCCTTAAAATTTTCTTTCACCGCGATAATGGTCTCTATCACGCCACATAATAAGTCTTGAGCCTCCACTTGCTTTTTAGGGTTTAAACAGTTGTCACAATTTCCACAATTTTCTTCTGTGTATTCTTCACCAAAATAATGTAGTAATGTCTTTCGGCGACACACAGACGATTCTGCATAAGCAGCGGTTTCTAACAGAAGCTGCTTACCGATTTCCTGCTCTGCCACAGGTTTGCCTTGCATGAACTTTTCGAGTTTTTGCAAGTCTTTGTTTGTATAAAAGGTTATGCATTGTCCTTCACCGCCATCTCTGCCGGCGCGGCCCGTTTCTTGATAATATCCTTCCAGACTTTTGGGTATATCGTAGTGAATAACAAAGCGGACATCCGGTTTATCAATTCCCATCCCAAAGGCGATGGTTGCCACAATCACGTCAATCTTTTCCATCAAGAAGTCGTCTTGGTTGTGTGTCCGCGTCGCCGAATCCATTCCGGCATGGTAAGCACGGGCATTAATCCCATTGGCCTGAAGTATTTCGGCAAGTTCTTCCACTTTCTTCCGGCTCAGACAATAGACAATACCTGTCTTTTCTGAATTATTCTTGATGTATTTTATTATGTCTCGATCGATATTATTAGTCTTCGAGCGTACCTCATAATATAGGTTCGGACGATTGAAAGAAGACTTGAATACAAGCGCATCGACCATGCTGAGATTCTTCTGGATATCATGTTGCACTTTCGGGGTAGCAGTTGCTGTGAGCGCTATCACCGGTGCTTTTCCAATCTCATTGATAATCGGACGAATACGCCGATACTCCGGACGGAAATCATGCCCCCACTCAGAGATACAATGTGCCTCGTCTACTGCATAGAACGAGATTTTAACTCCTCGCAAGAATTCAATATTCTCTTCTTTTGTCAATGATTCCGGAGCTACATAGAGCAACTTAGTCTTTCCAGATAAAATATCCGATTTAACCTGATCAATCGCACCTTTATTTAGAGAGGAGTTTATGAAATGAGCTATTCCATCTTCTTCACTAAAATTACGCATCGCATCGACCTGATTCTTCATTAATGCAATAAGTGGGGAAATAACAATAGCTGTTCCTTCCATTAACAGTGAAGGAAGCTGATAGCACAAGGACTTCCCTCCCCCCGTTGGCATTAACACAAAGGTATCCTTACCACCAAGCAGATTTTGCATAATCGCTTCCTGGTTACCTTTGAATTTGTCAAATCCGAAATATCTTTTCAGTAGGTCTGTTAAGTTGATCTTCTCTGCCATTTCTCAATAGGTTGTTTTATTCAGTTCATGGTTTAACTTTAAAGAATCGCTCTTCCATAAGAAAGAGAGCCTTAACAAAGTTATAAACAACTTCTTAATTATCAAGAAAAACATGAGTAATATTTTCAAGAAAAAAGCAGTAAGTAGTATCCAAGCACATTTCCTTCTGATTTTAAGCGGTTTGCAAGCGTGCTAAATTCGTTTTCTCCAGTTGCTGCTTCGCATATTCCAGCGTCACTTTATACTTTTTCTTCCCTTCGGAAGGAATTTCGAACATAACATCCATCATAATTGTCTCCACAATCGAACGCAATCCACGTGCACCTAGCTTGTATTCTACAGCTTTATCAACGATGTATTCAAACACTTCATCCTCGAATGTGAGTTTGATACTATCCATCTCAAACAATTTAACGTATTGTTTAACGATGGAATTTTTCGGTTCTGTTAAGATAGCACGCAAGGCTTCACGATCTAACGGATTCAAATAAGTCAAGACCGGCAAACGACCAATGATTTCGGGTATCAACCCGAAGGATTTCAAATCTTGCGGAGCAATGTATTGCATCATATTGCTCTTATCTATCACCGAAGTTTTCTGTGAGGCTGTATATCCCACCACATGAGTATTCAAACGCTGGGCTATTTTTTTCTCAATCCCGTCAAAAGCTCCACCGCAGATAAACAGAATATTTTTGGTATTAACCGGAATCATTTTCTGATCGGGATGTTTACGGCCTCCCTGGGGTGGAACATTAACAACCGAACCTTCGAGTAGTTTCAGCAATCCTTGTTGTACACCTTCACCACTAACATCGCGGGTAATGGAAGGGTTGTCACCCTTACGCGCAATTTTATCGATCTCATCAATAAACACGATTCCCTGTTCTGCCTCCGCTACATTATAGTCTGCTACCTGAAGCAAGCGAGTGAGGATACTTTCAATATCTTCGCCCACGTATCCGGCTTCGGTCAATACGGTTGCATCTACAATGGTAAATGGCACACGCAGTAGTTTAGCTATGGTGCGTGCCAGCAAAGTCTTTCCGGTTCCCGTACTACCAACCATAATAATATTCGATTTCTCTATCTCAACATCATCACCGGTACTTTTTTGCAGTAAGCGTTTGTAGTGGTTGTATACCGAAACCGAAAGAAACCGCTTAGCATCATCTTGACCGATCACATACTGGTCGAGAAACTTCTTGATGTCCACCGGTTTAGGCAGCTCGTCTAAATTAAGTTTGGTAGCTCCTTCAGCCTGTTTACCTGCACCCAAGGCTTCTTGTGTTATCTCATAAGCCTGAGTAGCACAGCTGTCGCATATGTAGCCATTCATCCCTGTGATAAGGAATCCGACTTCACTTTCAGGACGGCCGCAGAAACTACATCTTTTCTTCGTCTTTGAATCAGCCATTTTTATTTTTTAATCAATACTTCGTCGATCATGCCATAATCTTTGGCTTCCTGGGCTGTCATCCAGTAGTCACGATCCGAATCGGCCCATACCTTATCAAATTCGGTATGTGAGTGATCGGCTATGATGGTATAAAGTTCCTTTTTCAACTTTTGAATTTCACGAGCCGTGATTTCAATATCCGAAGCCTGTCCTTGTGCACCTCCCATCGGTTGATGGATCATCACACGCGAATGAGGAAGGCCAGAACGTTTTCCTTCTGCGCCGGCAACCAACAGAACAGCAGCCATAGAAGCAGCTATACCCGTACAAATGGTCGAGACATTACTGGAAATAAACTGCATGGTATCATAAATACCTAATCCGGCATATACGCTTCCACCAGGAGAGTTGATGTAGATAGAAATATCTTTCCCCGGATCTACAGAATCCAGATATAATAACTGCGCTTGCAGTGTATTGGCTGTATAATCATCAATCTGCGTACCCAAGAAAATGATACGATCCATCATCAGACGTGAGAACACATCCAGTTGAGTTACGTTTAGCTGTCTTTCTTCCAGAATATAAGGATTCAAATACCCGGCTTGTGATTTAATCACATCATCCAACACCATACCATTCATGCCTAAATGCTTGGTTGCGTATTTTCTAAAATCATCCATTTTATTGTTCCTTTCTTATTATATTAATAATAAATGCAGTTGCAAAGAAACGAAAAAGAACACAGAGACACAAAAAAACACAGAGTTATAATTCTATAAAAACTCTGTGTTCCTTATATCAGTGATATTCAGTTCAACCGCAATCGGTTACTCGAACATTTGATTAAATTCTTCGATTGTAACAGTTTTGTTCTCTAATGTAACCTGAGACTTCAATGCTGCTGCTAACTTGGTTTCAACCACACGGCTTACCAGATTATTAACAGTATCTTGTTTCTTCATCATTTCCTGTGCATAGTTATCAAGCACATCATCAGGAATAGAGTTCATTCCGTATTGAGCAAATTGTGCACGCGTAGCCTCTTTAGCCATTGCAACTACATCTTCTTGCTCTACCTTAATATCGTTTGCTTCTACTAGTTGCTCTTTAACCATGTGCCAAGTCAACTCTTCGATGCTCTTATCGTAGTTTTCGGCTACATATTCTTCGCCTTTTTCTTCGCTGTTCAGCAACATGATGCGCTTCAGCAAAGCATCCGGGAATTCCAACTTACCTACTTTATCAATCAAGACTTTGCGTACATCGATCAAGAACTTATAATCGCTATCAGCTACAAATCTTTCGGTAAGGTTCTCTTTAACTTTCGCACGGAACTCTTCTTCAGTAGTTACAGTTCCTTCACCAAATACTTGATCAAAGATTTCTTGGTTGAGCTCACCCGCTACAAAACGAGTAATTTCTTCTACCTGGAAGCTAAAATCAGACTTCACGTCTTTAGCTATTTCTTTATCGATTTTCAGCAAAGAACCTAATTCTGCTTCGTGTCCGTCGTAAGCTGTATTCGGATTAAACACCAATACATCGTTCACTTTAGCAGTTGCAAAGATAGCTTTCTGTTCGTCGTTCTTCATATAAGAGGGCATCAATACAGCACCTTCTACCTGAATTCCACCTTCTTTGGTATTACCTTCATCATCTAACTGAGCAAGTAATCCCTTCAACATATCGTTTTCCTGATAAGTGTCTACCTGATCGTATTTACCGGTACGTTGCGTGTAAGCGCTGATTTGGTTAGCAACCATTTCATCTGTTACGTCAATCGTATAATAATCTACTTTATCTTTGGCAGCAACTTCTACAGTAAATTCGGGTGCTATAGCGATATCAAAAATGAATTCGAATTCGTCCATTGCATCAAAATCGATCACCTGCTGCTTATCTTCGTTAGGCAACGGTTCGCCCAAGATGTTTACCTTGTTATCTTTAATATAATTGTAGACAGCTTCTTGCAGAGCTTTATTCACTTCTTCTGCGATTACTGACTTGCCATACATTTTCTTAACGAGGCTCATTGGAACCATTCCTGTACGGAATCCCGGCATTTGTGCTTCTGGCGAAATGATTTCAGCGATTTGTCTACTTTTTCCTGATAGTCGGCTTTCTCTAGTTTCACAGTAAGTAGCGCACTTACTTTGTCATTCATTTGTAATGAAACGTTCATTCTGACAATTATTTATTTAATTTATACTTTATTCGATGCTCAAACGAGGGTGCAAAATTAGTGCTAATCTTTCAATTATCAAAAGACATTGCCGATTAATTTCGTTTTCCAAAATGATTGCTGACAGGTCTATAGCCTTCGTTTGCATTTTATTAACTATGCTTTTCTTTTGTCTTATAACATCCGCAGGCCATTTACACGCAAATAAATGAAGGTATAGAACACCAAAATAGAATAAAAGAGCATAAAGTTGCACATTCTCGTCATTCTGCCCTATTTTCTTGCAATTTAAAGCCCAAAAAAGATGGTCAATCCAAAAAATATTCCTTTCTTTGTTGCGGATTGATGGACCATTAGTTTCTCGATTTCGATCACGAGGTTTTTACTGCAGTAACAAAACGCATTTGTAAACTCTCTGTTCTTTATAATCTTTTTATTAGTAACCATCATCCAGAGAGTTTAATTCATTTATTTATTTTTTTATCATTTTCATTATGAACATTTATGTTGGAAACCTTAACTATCGCGTTAAGGAAACAGACCTGCAACAAGTGATGGAAGATTACGGAGCAGTTACTTCAGTTAAAATTATCTCAGATCGTGAAACTGGCAGATCGAAAGGATTTGCATTTATCGAAATGGAAGACGACAACGCTGGTTCTAAAGCTATCGCAGAATTGAATGGCGCAGAATATATGGGCCGCACCATGGTAGTAAAAGAAGCTAGACCTAGAGACTAATTTCGTAGAACTAACATAGGAATAAAAAAGTCTTCTCTACTTTCAGTGTAGAGAAGACTTTTTTTATTCTATCAATGCGCTCCGCCAACCATCCGGACTTACCTGCCGGAATATGAGAAACTGCAATTGGAACTTACATTATCCTTCGAGGCTTTGAACTTCTACTTCCTTCACTTTTTGTAGCAAGTCCGAAGCAAATATGAAATTATTCAACCGTTCATTCGTTGAAGTGAATATATCATTCTTCGTTCCTTCCCACTCTTTATGCCCTTCGTATATATAGATAACTTTTTCACCAATCCCCATCACGGAATTCATATCATGCGTGTTAATGATGGTCGTCATATTATACTCACGAGTAATGTCGTGAATTAAATCATCGATAATCAGTGAAGTCTTAGGATCAAGTCCCGAATTTGGTTCGTCACAAAAAAGATATTGGGGATTCAAAGCTATGGCACGGGCTATAGCAACCCGCTTCTGCATACCTCCACTTATCTCACCCGGATACTTATCTTTCGCTTCGCTCAGGTTTACTCGATCCAAGCAAAACATAGCACGCCTTGCACGTTCGCGAAGCGTATCGTTACTAAACATATTCAACGGGAACATGACATTTTCAAATACAGACATAGAGTCGAAAAGCGCAGCGCTCTGGAAAATCATTCCCATTTCTCGACGAAGCTGGTTTTTCTCCTTCTTCCCCATTTGAATTAGATTACGTCCGTCATACAGCACCTCACCTTTCTCTGGTGTCAACAGTCCGACAATACACTTTATCAGTACCGTTTTTCCCGAACCGCTCTGGCCTATAATCAGGTTTGTCTTTCCGTTCTCAAAGTACGCATCGATATCTTTCAATACGGTTTTATCTTCAAATGATTTACAAAGTCCTTTAATTTCAATCATCCCATTAAAAGTTGAGTTAATATCAAATCTGCAAACAAGATCAGTACGCTACTGCATACCACTGAGTCGGTCGAAGCCTTTCCAACGGCAATAGACCCTCCTTCGACGGTATATCCGAAAAAGGCAGATACACTTGCGATAATAAAAGCAAAGAAGAGAGACTTAATGATTCCGGCCCAGATAAACCATTCGACAAACATGTACTGCAAACCATACTCCAAGTCGATAGCATTCATTATTCCTCCGAACCAGCAAGTGCAGAACGCCCCTACAATCCCCGCAAAAATACTGAAAGTCACCAGAATAGGAATTGTAGTAACCATGGCTGTAATCTTGGGCAGAATCAGATAGTTCGCCGAATTGACTCCCATGATTTCGAGCGCATCAATTTGCTGCGTTACGCGCATAGAACCTAGTTCAGAAGCAATATTTGACCCTACTTTTCCAGCCAGTATCAAACACATAATAGAAGAGGAGAACTCTAACAACATGATCTCACGTGTCACATATCCCACAGTCCAACGAGGCATCCACGGGCTTTCGATGTTCAACTTAATCTGTATCGTAATCACCGCACCGATGAAAAATGATATCAAAAGTACAATACCGATTGAATTAACTCCCAGTTGTTCAATCTCTTTCAGATATTGCCGGAAAAACATACGCATACGTTCTGGGCGCGTAAATGTACGCCCCATTAATTGCATGTATCGTCCGACGGTTCTTAATGCTTTTATCATAACACAACACTATTTGTCTGCAAATGTACATTAATTCAGCTTATTTTTACTACATTTGCGGCAAAATAACAAGAAGATGGAAGAAAGCACGATGGTTCTCCGCACGGAGGATCTTGTAAAAAAATACGGTAAACGAACAGTCGTGAGCCATGTTTCCATTGATGTGAAGCAAGGAGAGATTGTAGGTTTGCTGGGACCGAACGGTGCCGGTAAAACCACATCGTTCTATATGACCGTAGGCTGATTACGCCGAACGAAGGGCGCATATTCCTGAATGATCTCGAAATAACAAAATTCCCCGTATACAAACGAGCGCAAACAGGTATTGGATATTTGGCGCAAGAGGCTTCTGTATTCCGCCAAATGAGCGTGGAAGACAATATTGCTTCCGTTCTCGAAATGACTAAACAATCAAGAGAATATCAGAAAGATAAACTAGAAAGTTTGATTGCCGAATTCCGTTTGCAGAAAGTACGTAAGAATAAAGGTAACCAACTATCCGGTGGTGAACGACGCCGTACCGAGATAGCACGCTGTCTGGCCATCAACCCGAAGTTTATTATGCTTGATGAACCTTTTGCCGGAGTTGACCCGATTGCGGTTGAAGATATACAGCAGATCGTATGGAAGCTAAAGGACAAAAACATTGGCATCCTGATCACCGACCACAACGTACAAGAAACATTAAGCATCACAGACCGCGCTTATCTTTTGTTTGAAGGCAAGATCTTATTTCAAGGTACTCCGGAAGAACTGGCCGAGAATAAAATCGTTCGAGAAAAGTATTTAAGTAATAGCTTCGTTCTACGCCGGAAAGACTTCCAACTGGATAAGGAATTAGAATAAATACGCAGCCTAATCGATCAATCAATAAGGGCTCGAAGCATTGCTTCGAGCCCTTATTGATTTTAAAACGTCCGACTTCTTATTTCTGTCGAATGAATATATTAACCGGAGTACCGGTAAGTTCCCATTTCTCCCGCATTTTATTTTCCAGAAACCGTTTGTACGGCTCTTTCACATATTGCGGTAAATTCGCAAAGTACACAAATGAAGGTACTTGCGTATTAGGCAACTGAGTAATATACTTAATTTTAATATACTTACCCTTAGTAGAAGGAGGTGGATACGCCTCGATCAACGGAAGCATCTCCTCATTCAGACGAGCCGTTGCAATTTTCACCGTCCGGTTTTCATAAACCCTGCGTGCCTCTTCAAGCACTTTGAGAATACGCTGCTTGCTTATTGCGGAAGTAAAGATTATCGGGAAATCCACAAAAGGAGCAAAACGTGAACGGATTGCTTCTTCAAATGTCTTCATCACTTTCGCTGTTTTATCTTCTACCAAATCCCACTTATTCACTACAACAACCAATCCTTTCTGATTCCGCTGTATGAGTGAGAATATATTAAGGTCCTGACTTTCTACTCCGCGAGTAGCATCCATCATTAGAATACAAACGTCAGCAGCTTCAATGGAACGGATCGAACGAACTACGGAATAATATTCCAGATCTTCGTTTACCTTATTCTTCTTACGAATTCCGGCAGTATCTACCAGATAAAAGTCAAATCCGAACTTGTTGTAACGCGTATAAATAGAATCGCGAGTTGTTCCGGCAATCTCCGTCACAATGTTACGATCTTCACCGATAAATGCGTTTATAATAGAGGACTTTCCAGCATTGGGACGGCCTACTACTGCAAAACGAGGAATTTCATCATCCAGAATTTCCTCTGTTTCTTTCTTAAACTTGCCAACAATTAAGTCCATCAAATCGCCCGTACCACTTCCCGTTATAGCAGAAATACAGTAAGGCTCATCTAATCCGAGTTTATAAAACTCCGGAGCATTGTATTGCAGATCGTGATTGTCGGTTTTGTTAGCCACAACTATCACCGGACTCTTCGAACGGCGCAAAATGGTAGCAACTTGCATATCCAAATCGGTAACTCCATTCATCACATCCACAACAAATAATATAACGTCAGCTTCTTCCACCGCCATCAATACTTGCTTCCGGATCTCCTCTTCAAAAATATCATCAGAGTTTACCACCCATCCGCCGGTATCTACTACGGAGAATTCCCGCCCTAACCATTCAGACTTTCCATACTGCCTGTCGCGAGTTGTACCCGCTTCATCATTTACAATTGCCTGACGCGACTTTGTCAGACGATTAAATAAGGTAGATTTACCCACATTCGGGCGACCTACAATTGCAACTAAATTTCCCATAGTCAACTCCTTTTTTCACGACTATCCCAGTCGTATGAATAACTATTAATCTAACTGATAACCAAAACTGCGCAACTCCTTATCCGAGCTACGCCAGTCCTTATCGACTTTCACATACGTTTCCAAGAAAATTGTCTTTCCGAAAAAACGTTCTAACTCACGGCGAGCTTCGGTAGCCACTTTCTTCAAAGCCTTTCCCTGCTTGCCTATTATAATACCTTTCTGAGAATCTCGCTCCACATAAATTACCGCATGGATAAGAATCTTCTTTGCTTCTTCTTTAAACTGCTCAACCACGACCTCTACCGAATAGGGAATCTCTTTATCGTAATACAATAAGATTTTCTCCCTTATGATCTCATTCACAAAAAAGCGGGCGGGTTTGTCTGTCCACTGGTCCTTGCCAAAATAAGGTGGAGACTCCGGCAACAGTTCTTTCACTCGTTTCATTATATAGTCCACATTGAACTTAGAAACTGCCGAAATAGGTATAATTTCAGCAGTCGGGAGCAATGTCTTCCACTCTTCCACCAGTTTAACCAACTTCTCTTGATCGGTCAAATCGATCTTATTAATGAGCAACAAAATAGGCACAGTCATCCGACCCACCTTTTCGATAAACTCATTATTCTTATCGGGAGTTTCGATTACATCAGTCACATAAAGTAGTACATCAGCATCTGACAGCGCCGAAGTCGAAAAATTCAGCATTGACTCTTGCAATTTATAGTTCGGCTTCAACACACCCGGGGTATCCGAAAATACAATTTGCATCTCGTCTGTATTATAAATCCCCATTATGCGATGCCGCGTAGTCTGCGCCTTGAAAGTGGCAATCGAAATTCTTTCACCGACCAACGCGTTCATTAAGGTCGACTTTCCGACATTTGGATTTCCTACAATGTTCACAAAACCTGCTTTATGCATTCTTTATATATTATTGGTTGAGACAAAAAAACGCATCGAATCGAAATAAGATGCGTTTTATGTTATCTATTTGGAATAACATTCGTTACTCTTCTTTCTTCCCGTCATAACCCCACTTCACATAAACGGCTCCCCAGGTAAAACCTGCACCGAATGCTGTAAAGATAATGTTATCACCTTTCTTTAGTTTATGTTCAAAATCCCAAATACATAAGGGCAGTGTTGCAGCACTGGTATTACCATAATGCTCAATATTCACCAAAACCTTATCCATTGGTACTTCAAGACGATGTGCCACAGCTTCAATAATTCGCACGTTTGCCTGATGTGGAACAATCCAATTAATGCTCTCTTTGGACAAGCCATTCTTTTCAGCGATGGCAGCCGAAACATCCGACATACTAGATACTGCGTATTTAAATACCGTTCTTCCTTCTTGGTGCAGATAATGCATTTTATTATCAACCGTAAAATAGGAAGGTGGACAAACAGAACCACCTGCTTTCATGTGCAAGAAAGGCAAGCCTTTACCGTCTGTTCTCAAAATAGAATCTACAATTCCATAATCTTCTGTGGTCGGCTCCAACATAAAAGCTGCAGCGCCATCACCAAAGATCGGACAAGTAGCCCGGTCTGTATAGTTCACCATTGACGACATCTTATCGGCACCGACAATGATAACCTTTTTATATCTACCCGAGCGAATGAAGTTTGCGGCAGTCTCCATCAGATACAAGAAGCCACTACAAGCGGCTTGCAAATCAAATGCGAAAGCGTTCTTCAAACCGAGTTTATCACAAAGGATAGAAGCTGTAGAGGGGAAGTGATAGTCAGGAGTAGTAGTAGCGACAATAACCAGATCAATATCATCCGGATTAGCTCCGGTTTTCTTCATCAACTGTTTGGCAGCTTTACGAGCCAGGTATGAGCTACCCAGCCCCTCCTCGTTTAGAATATGTCTTTCCTTTACCCCAATACGAGTCATAATCCATTCGTCGTTGGTATCTACCATCTTTGATATCTCTTCATTCGTCAAGATATAGTCGGGTACATATCCGCCAACGCCTGTGATTACTGCATTTATTTTTTCCATCAATTCAGTTTTAAATTAGCAATACATAATATCCAAGCAGCCGGAGAGTCAAACTCTCCGGCTATCCCAGATATAATTGTATTTATACAGCTGCTTCTTTTTCGATAGCTAACTTACCTCTGTAGTAACCACAAGCGCTACAAACAGTGTGATAAACGTGCCATTCTCCACAGTTTGGGCAAATAGCCAATGTAGGAGTTACTGCTTTATCATGAGTTCTTCTCTTTGCAGTTCTTGTTTTTGATTGTCTTCTCTTAGGATGTGCCATTTTCTTAAAACTTTAATTATTATCTAATATTTTTTTTAATTCATTCCAGCGAGGGTCAATAGCTTCTTCTATTTCTTCCTCTGTTTCCGATACGACTTCGTCCTCCATACCCATGTCGAACGAATCATCGCTATCCTCATCAGCATTTGTTCTCAAATGCTTACTCAGCTTGCCAGTTACCGTCCGATTACATTTACCAGGAGCATGGATATGCTTCATCGGAATAGCTAAAGCTATAAACTCATAGATGAACCAAGCAACATTGATTTCCCCTTCATCTTCGGGAATTACAATCAAGTTGTCTCCTTCCTCTGCATACTCACGTCCAAACTTCACCATCAGCTTATCTGACGAAGTAACCGGTATCTCCATATCATCCAAACAACGGTCACATGGAACCCAAACGATTCCCTCTGTCTGGAAATTCAATTCAAAAGCGTGAGAGGTTCTCTTTATAGTCAGTACCACATTCACTTTACCCTTCTGAACTTCCGGTCCATCAATATGAGAAAAATAAAGGTTATCCAATGCAAATTCATACTTAACTGAATCAGCTTGCATACCTTTCAAATCAATTTTGTATTTATCAAACTTTCCCAAAACCTTGTTGTGTTTTAATCGTTGCAAAAGTTCAAATACGTCTTCTCATCTTTTCTTATGCTCATTATACAGAAATAAGAAAAGGTGAATGGACATAATTCGGGCGACAAAGATACAAATAAATATCTGCATTCCATAAGATAGATTACAAAAAAAGCACGATTATGAGAATTTTATACTCAAAACAGTCGTGGCTTTTAGAGTCTATC
>NZ_BAIV01000001.1 GCF_000517545.1 Bacteroides reticulotermitis JCM 10512
GAACTTCGAATATACCTTAATGGCACCTATCAGCCCCACAATAGCCCCTGCCGCATATATCAACTTGGTGGCGGGGTCAAAATAACCGGTAAGCATGGATGTGGCCTTTGTTATACCGGCACTTCCGTCCCCTTCGGCATAGGCACCCAAGGTGGAAACAGCTATTCATGCGATAAGAGCAACCGTCTTTTTAAAATGTCTTTTCATATACAATCTAATTTTTTAATGTGAATAAAAACCTTGTTTCAAACAAACCGCAGGAAGTTTCCTGCCTGCGGATTTGTCCTTGCAACCACGATGTCTTTTTAGGATCAACCTGAGTCATAGTAACCAATCATAGATACCTCCGTTTTTAAGGGGTTAATCACTCTTTTAATGTTCGCTCCGGTAAAGGGTAAGGATCAACCGGAATCATAGAAGCCTCTCATATATCTATATCTTCCTTTTAACAGGTTATACACTACGTTTCAAGAACCCGTCCTGCCCGGATCAACCGGAGTCAAAGAAATCTATCATGCTTTTTCGTCTTTTTAGGTTATACATTCTGTTTTAAAACTCGCTGCACCCGGATCAACCGGAATCATAATACTGTCTCATATTCCTTACTTGTTCTATTTTATTGGGGCACATGCTCCGTAATATCAAATTCCCGGAGAATGTCGTCCCTATTCTTTCCAGTCAATAAATGGGGTTCACCCCGGTCTACATACAAACGCATATAGCGTTTCAGTTTATCGCTGCTTCCCAAGACGCTCGCCTGCAGTACCCTTTCCATGTTCGTGCCTTCCAGCTTTTGGAAAGTCTGCCGGGCCTGTTCCTGTTCCGCTTCCGTAAGTTCGTCCGATGCCATTGCTTTCTCAATCATATCCATATCGTCAAAGGTGACACCGGTTGCCCGGTGGGGATTGCTCCGCTGTACGTATCCCGTAATCTCGTAGCGTTCGGGAATCTCCTCTTTTTCTTCACCGGAAGAAGGAGAGGGCTCCTGCATATAATCAATTTCAGGATAATTCAGTTTTTGAAAAAGAGCCGGAACTTCCGGGAATTTCGTATTCTTATCAAGGGGTTCGTGTACTCGGAGAACCGGCTCTGTTTTCTTTTCGGGAGTAAAGGTATCACTCTTTTCTATGCCTGATTCAGGCTGTCCGCTATTGTCATCTATTGTCAGTGAATGTCGCATTTGGTATCGGCTTTTGCCTATTATTCCCGCCTGAGACGGAGCAATTGCCGGATGGATGGCGGCAGGTGCAGTCCGACGTTCCTTCTTGTCCTTTCTGCCTCTCCATGTGAAAATGCTGCCTGTATGCACATACTTTTCAATGCTCAGGTAAGAGGCATAGATGAACAGGATAATAAAAAGGTATTCCATGTCCTTATGATTTTAGTGATTGGTAATACTTCTCCAGCACAGCGTTTATCAATCCGCCGTTCTCTTCGAAATGATGTGCCAGCACCTGGTTTACAAAACCGGCTACGGTCACCTCGCCACGTCCCACCGCCCATACCAAGGAAGAGATGCGGCGATGCAGGTCGGCATCGATATGCAATGATTTACGGGATTTGGTCCTGACCGTATTCAGGAAGGATGCCCTGTAAGCGTCGATTTCCCCGGTGGTAAAGACCGGAGCTTCGCTACTCCCGGCAATCTCCTCTGCCGTATCCTCCGGCTTAGGGGATACACTCGTTGCAGGGGAGTCCGGTCGTATCGTCCCTTTCCTGGCGACAATATCCAATATGGCCTTCTCATCAATGCTCCGAGGGTCAAATTTCTTTTTTCCGCTGTCCATAATTCCTTTTATTATAAGGTATGGGAGGCATCCAGATGTGTTACGGCACATAACTCCTCTATCAGTTCACAGAGACCCGAACCTTTTATCTGGCGGTTGTCGGGAGGGAACAGTGTGGAACGGAAGATACTGTTCTTCAGGGAGCTCAACTCCTTGTTATAGCGTTTGGTATCCGGTATCCGTGACTCCAGCAGGTGTAACTCCGCTTTTTGTATGACACGGTTCCAGGACTCGTAGCTTTCTGTCCGTTCACGCTTGTCGACCATGTTCCAGAAAAGATAGATGCCTTTCAGGTTACAGTTGTGCCTGGCAATCAGTTCTTCCTCCACCACCTCGGCAAACTGGAGGGAACTCTGCATGACGACATTATCGGCCTTTAGGGGGATGAAAATGTAATCTATTGCGGAAATGGTATGGACAACCCCTTCGCTGCGGAGGTTCCCGGAAGGTCGAACAGTACGACATCAAAGACGGCATCCTGCTCTTCGATGTAGCGGTACAGGTCTTCTATCGCTTTCTCCGGATTGCTTTTGATTACCGGATAGGAACGTTTCCGGATTTGTTCATGCTGCCGGTAGAGGGCCACTTTGAGAAAATCACTTTCCTGCACGCTTTCTATGTCCCGGTCACGCATCCGGGAGATGCTGTGCTGGGGGGAGTCGCAATCCACGACACCCACCTTCAAACCTTTCTGGTAGTGAAGGATACTGGCCACCAGAACTGTGAAGGCAGACTTTCCGACTCCTCCTTTCTGGCTGGCAAAGGCAATTAATAACGGTTCTTTTTTCATACGCTTTCTTTATATAATCAGATAAAAATATAATGCTGTAAAACTGTAATGCTTATAATTGTATATCGTTCTACACTGCAAAAGAAAGGAATGCCGGGAAAAGATGAAATACCCTGTCACGGATAGTCATGGATAGTCAGGAATTGACAGGAGGAAACGCCGTCAGGCAGACAGGAAAGGTTGCAATGAAAAAAGAAAAATCCCTGCCTCATCTTTGAAGCAGGGACTAATAATAAAGGAGCGATACCGGTTACCGGACGTAACCGGCGGCTTGCAAGTCCGTCAGGAAATGTTCAGGGGTATCGGTGGCAACTGACACGCCATGCAGCTCCCCGTAACGCCGGGCAAAGTTCTCCATATACTCCTGATCCGTGCAATCATAGTCGAACCGGCTCCCCTCACGGAGCAGCCGGACGAACTCTTCCGGGCTGGCGGCGGTTATCTGACCGCCATCCAGCAAATGATAAGTCTGTATCATACCGCTAACTTTTTAGTTCTAAGTTTAAAAAATAATTTCTGTTTCCCGTCCAGGAAGGGTAACTCCTCCAATGTCATCCGGCTGGGAAGGCTGGATCTTTTCGCAAAGGTAATTAATCCGTTCAAGAACCGGATCCAATTCTCCATCTTTGTGAAATTGGTCGTACCGGAATGCTGGCGGAACTCAACGGTCCGGTGCCTAGAATAAGCCTCAAAATTGACCTTGTGGTATCGGTCATTATTAAAGACCTCCCGCAGGCCGTCTATCGTCCTTACCGATTTGATTCTCTCGTCGGAAACACCGGAGAGGGTTTTGCAGTAGGTATTGTTCCGGCGTGTCCTTGGCATAAAGGCATCAATCAGGTGTTCGAGATGCTTGTAGGTCAAAGTCAGATTCTTCCAGGTGTCCAGATTGAAACCAGCCGCATCCATATGGACATGGAACCCGCAACTGTCATTCACTTTTGCATTACAGATGTCAAGCACCCAGCATACCGTTTCCAGCTCTTTCAGGCCATTCTCACCCACCAGTATCGGGCTGACCAGCTCGAAAGTATTATTTCCCTGCAGGCTGCTGTCCGTCACCAGCTTCCAATGATCCCTGGTCGTGTGGTTATAACCCTCAACGGCAACATGGATACCGGCCTCCCTCAATTCGCGTGCCAGTCTTTCCATATTACAGTTATAGGCTTCAATCTCAATACCGAACTTGTGGGTGAAGGTGTAATCCATCAGGGTGGTGCTGCCCTGTTCAGCAAGACTCCACCTTCTCTTTCAAGCATTTTCTTCTCAACATTATATACAAAACCATAGTTGCCACGTGTCACCAAATCGGCAATTTCCCTGCGCATCAGGCCCAGACGGAGCAGCTGCTCAATCTTGCTCGTCTTGGTGGTACTCTGTTCTAAGATATTTCTAACTTGTTCGTTCATAGCTTTTTATCCTTTATTATTATACCACTAAGGTAGCATAATAAACCCACATGTCATAGTATTAGAAGCCTTATTGTCAGACTGTTAGCTTAGTTTAGCTAAGGCTAAATACCCTTATTTTATGTATCCGATTATAACATTGCAGCAATCTACAAGGACAGCAATACAGCAATCTACAGTTCAGGGAACCTGTCTTTTTTTCTCATCGTTTCCCCGGTTAGGGAGATTAGATAATTATGCTTATTTTTGTGCATTGAAAACTTAACCCGTAACGAATAGATTATGATGAAATACCTGATTGTGTCCGACATACATGGCTCGTTACCGGCACTGGAACAAGTGCTGGCATTTTACAGGGAGCAGCAATGCGGAATGCTTTGTATTTTGGGAGATATCCTGAATTATGGTCCCCGGAACGGGATACCTCAAGGACTTGACCCGAAAGATCGCAGAACGTCTCAATGCGATGGCCGGTGAGATTGTCGCCATCCGTGGAAACTGTGATTCGGAGGTGGACCAGATGCTGCTGGACTTTCCCATCCTGTCCGATTACACCCTGTTGGTGGATAATGGAAAACGTTTCTTTCTCACCCACGGACATATCTACAATGAGGACAGACTGCCGAAGGGAAGGTTCGATTGTCTTTTTTATGGTCACACCCACCGGTGGAAACTTGAACGGACTGAGCATACAGCGGTCTGCAATACCGGCTCCATCACTTTCCCGAAGGACGGGAACATGCCAACATTCGCTATTTACTGTGACGGTACGGTATCCGTTCACCGGCTGGACGGCAGCAGGCTCAAGGAACTTTCTCTCTGATGGGGAATGTATAATAACAGCCTATTATAATTGTAGCCTTTTATAATTGCTTATCCATTATACAAATATAGCAATATCCAAAACGCCAATTATTCAGTTGTCACTGTGTAACATTCCAAGAGACTACAGATATAATAGTATTCGGATTATCCGATTATCAAAATATTCAGTTCTCTGAATATTCAATTATCACGAAAAAGAAGCCATCTGATGTGTCGGATAATCGTAGAATGCTCTACTATTACAGGAAGCTACAGCCTATTCCGCCTCCGGAATATTGGTAAAAAACGCCAACTTTCCTGAAGAAGCAGACCGAAATCGGGAGAGGTTGCCATCGGGAGGGAGGCACCAGTCGGGGCAATCTACAGTTCTACTTAAAAACGTTGTCCCCGTAGAGGGGACAGCAAGTTGTGTTTTCGTTAAACGAAAACGGAACGGTTTAACGGCATCTTGCCGCCAACCATTCCTCTCAGAATATACTCCGAAGTCGCATGAAAACGGAAAGACATACATTAAAAATAATAATCTTATGTTGATATTATAAGAACACGACTTATGTTGACACTGCCACAAACCATGCTTGCTGATTGGTTGTCATTTACTTGTATATTTTTAAAGGTGAATCAGTCTATCGAAAAAAAAACAGGATATTTAACTGTTTGGGGAATAGGAAAATGTCCACTATCCCCAAATACAATAAACAAAAAACATGTAATAATCGGAAGGGGGTAAAGAATACAATGAATAGTGTACTCCTAAAGATGTCCAACTAGGTATATCTATTTTAGGAACATAATATTGAATTAAAAAACACGTAGGCGTAAATCATGTTTTTGATAATCATTATTTCTATTTACTAACGTACAAGTCTCTTTTATCTTAGGGGGATTTTAAACCTGCATCGTACTATTACTGAATGATAATAGTAAAGAATCAAAAGTATAAAAATGAATATAAAGAATTTATTGAGTTGCATGACTTTGAGTTTGTTTGTTTCCTGTACAGCTGGAGATAATTTTGATGTGGATAAAGCACTTAATTACTGCGATACGCAGGTGCATAGAACCTTGAATGAGTTGAGAGCAGCCGGTAAAGGGGAAATAGATTATACTATGATGCCACGTAATATAGAAGATAGTTTGCATACGTGGCATTCCAGAAAAATAAATAGAGAAGAATGGTGCGGTGGTTTTTGGCCTGGTATTTTATGGTATGACTATGAATACACACATAATACTGAAATCAAGAAAGAAGCGGAAAGATTTACAGCCTCTTTAAAATCCATATCTGAGATGTCGGCATTCGACCATGATCTGGGATTCCTCATTTTTTGCAGTTATGGTAATGCATATCGATTGACAAGAAACGAGGAGTACAAAAAAATCATATTGAATGCTGCGGATACATTAGCGACCCTTTTTCAGCCTCAAGTAGGAACCTTTCTTTCTTGGCCACGCAATGTTGGAATGTTGGGAGGATATAATACTATTATGGATAATATGATGAATCTTGAGATACTGTTTTGGGCAGCAAAAAATGACGGAAATCCTTATTTGTTTGATTTTGCAGTAGAACATGCGGATAAAACCATGAAACACGCTTTCAGACCAGATTATACTTCCTATCATGTTGTTGTTTATGATACGTTAACAGGAAAGTTTCTTCGTGGTGGTACACATCAAGGGTATTCGGATGACAGTATGTGGGCAAGAGGGCAAGCATGGGCTATATATGGTTATACAATGGTTTACCGTGAAACTAAAGATTTCAAGTATTTGGAGTTTGTGCAACAAGTCGCAGATACCTATTTGAGAAGATTACCGAATGATTATATTCCATATTGGGATTTCAATGACCCTGCTATTCCTAACGCACCCCGTGACGCTTCGGCTGCCTGTGTGGTAGCTTCCGCCTTGCTAGAATTATCTACTTATGTGACAGAAGAAAAAAAAACACACTATAAAAATGCCGCAGTAAAAATGCTTAAAGAACTGAGTTCCGCCAATTACCAAAGTAGAAATGGCAAACCGTCATTCCTACTTCATTCTACCGGACATTTACCAGCTGGTTCGGAAATAAATGCCTCCATCATTTATGCGGACTATTACTATATTGAAGCTTTGTTAAGGTTGAAACGAATAGAAGAAAAAACTTTTCCGAAATACCGATAATAGAGATGTACGACGATTTTATAGAACAATATTGTTCAGTCAAATTTTGTTTGAAGAACTTTGTGTGCTTATCATTATTATACGTATATTCGCAATATAGATAAATTACAAATATGCAGAAGCTGAAAGTATTTTTATTGCTATGGATGATTTCAGGAGCAATGAGTATATATGCCCAATATGTATTTCGTCATATCGATGTTACAAATGGGTTGTCTGATAATCAGGTTCGTAGTTTAAGTATGACTCCAGATGGTTTACTAAGTATTCGTACTACAGCTTTGATTAATTTCTATAACGGTGCTAATTTTACCTATCTCCGTCATAATGTTCGTGATACTTATAATTGGAAATATCCAGGAGTTCATAAAGAATACTTTGATACCCAAAGCAGGCTTTGGATGATAGAAGAACATAATTTGTCCTTGTTGGATTTGAAACATAATCAATTTGTTAACAATTTGTCTGCTATTTTTCGTTCTTGGGGTATAGAAACTACGCTGAAAGATTTCTTTGTTGATGCATCCGGTAATTATTGGTGTTTGACAGAGGCTAACTTTTTGTTTTATTATTGTATTAAAACGCAGGATTTGATACAAGTTATTGACGGAAACGATGATTTAATACGTAAACATGGCGTTCCTTGTGAGGTACTGCAGCAAAATGATTCTTGTTGGATTGCTTTGAAAAGTGGGTATCTGCAATGCTGGGATATGAAAAAGGGATGTTTTGTTAAAGAGGATGAGTATCTAATTGGACGCATAAAGAAACAACCTAGACGATTGACGATAAAAAGTACCTCTGACAACGTGATGTGGGTATTATATGATAGAGGAGTATCTTATTGTAATAGGAAGACGGGAGAGTGGAAAGATTTGGATATTCAACTTTCTCCTGATGATTTGTTGACTTCAATGGACATAGATAAAAAAGGGAGGATTTGGATTGGTTCGTCAAAATCTGGTTTACGTATTGTAGAGCCCGGAGTAGCTTCTGTAATACATTTATATGGTATTCCGTTGGTTACAGGTGAGACCATTCATAATGATATTAGTTCTATCTTGGTGGATCCTAATGATGGAGTGTGGATTGGTTTATTTAACCAAGGTGTATGTTATTATCATGAAAGTATGCAAAAGTTTGATTTGGTAAATAAAAGATCAATAGATTTGCCGGATGAAAATATAAAATGTATGTTGGAGGATGTCGGAGGAAGTATTTTGTTGGGTACAACTAAAGGTCTATATCGCTATTTTCCACAGACAAGGACTGTAGAATTAGCATATCCTGAATTGGCTAATGAATTATGTATGAATCTTTATCGTGACAGGCATGGACGTATTTGGCTTGGAACTTTTTTGGGAGGGGTATATTGTATTACAGGTCATACTGTACGTTCTTATAAATATAAAAACATGGATGCTCGTTCTATGCCTAATTACAATAGTGTACGAGCTATGTTTGAAGATGAAAAAGGGCAGATGTGGATTAGTGTTTATGGAGGAATTGGGCGTTTTAATCCTAATGATGGAAGTATTCGTTTACTATCTCAGGAACATCCGGAAATAGATGCATACAAGTTGGTTACGAGTATTTCTATTGGTGAACAACGTTCTATGGTAATGTCTTCGGGCATTGGCCTTTATTATTATTATCCGGAAACAGATCGTGTTTGGATTCCTGAAATAGACGCTCCTGATGATCCTCGTTTTAAGCATAGTAATAAAAAGTATAATTGTATTTATAGAGATAGTAGGGGAATTACTTGGTATGGTACACAAGATGGATTGAATATCTGGAATACGAAATATAAAAAATTAGATACTTTTTATATGGAAGATGGTTTACCTAATAATACGATTCAAGGTATTGTCGAAGATAATGCAGGTGATGTTTGGATTGCTACTGCAAATGGAGTTTGCCGGGTGACCATTCAAGATGAAAATTCGGCTTTTCATTACTCGTTTATGAATTTCACTTTTAATGATGGTTTGCAAGGAGGGGAGTTCTATGAACGTTCCGCTATCAAAGCTGATAATGGGACTATTTATTTGGGTGGAACTCGTGGATTAAATATCTTTGACCCTTCTAAAATAATTTATAATAAAAGTCATAATAATATTTATTTTTCTACTTTGAAACTCTTTAATACTACGATTAAAGAAGATGAAGCTTTTCATGGAAGATTTATTTTAAAGAAACCGATTAACCAAACAGACAGAGTCTTTTTGAGGTATGATGAAAATTTTATTACACTTGAATTTTCTGGTTTGAATTACGTCAATCCTCAGCAAACTTATTATAAATATATATTGCAAGGATTTGATCGTGATTGGACGGAGGTGATGGCTAAAGATGGTTTGGGGCGTGTTACTTATACAGGATTGGCTCCAGGAACTTATACTTTTCGTGTTTATTCAGCTAATAATGATAAGTTATGGGGAGATCAGGCTGGCGAAATAACTTTTGTAATTTCGCCTCCTTTTTGGGCGACAATATATGCATATATAGTGTATTTCTTCTTGTTTATAGCTGCTATTCTGGGAATAATTTGGTATGTAACTAAACGTAATAAAAGGAAGTTAATACTTCAGCAAAAGGAAGAATTAGATCAAATGAAATACCGCTTTTTTACAAATATCAGTCATGAATTTCGTACTCCTTTGACTTTAATAATAACGCCACTTGAAACTATTATAAAAAAATTGAATGATGAAGTATTACAGAAGCAACTGGCTTCCGTGTATCATAATGCTCAAGAGTTGCTTGCTTTAGTAAATCAATTGCTCGATTTTAGAAAATTGGAGATGAAGGGTGAAGAGTTACAACTTACGCACGGTGATATGGTGGAGTTTGTTGAAGGTATTTGTCATTCTTTTGCAGAGATGTCTGCAAATAAAATGATTAACTTGAATTGGAAGACTTCTTTTGAGAATTTATACATGTACTTTGATAAAGATAAGGTACATAAGATTATAAATAATATATTATCTAATGCTTTTAAATTTACTCCGCAAGGAGGAAGTATATGGCTTAATTTAGATAAACGCACGGAAGATGGGGAGGAGGTATTGATGCTTTCTGTTTCTGACACGGGGATTGGTATTCCGGAGAAAGATTTGCCACATATTTTTGATCGTTTTTATCAAGTGACGGATAAACGGAAAGAAGGTAGTCTAGGTAGCGGAATAGGGCTTCATTTAATAAAAGAATATGTTGCTTTACATCATGGTCATATAAAAGTGATAAGCAAGATGGGAGAAGGCACTACATTTACCATTTTTCTTCCAATGGATTTAAGGAATGAAAAAGAGGCAGATGTATTTACCGAGAATGAAAATGTTTTGGTTATAGATTCGCGGAAAGAAAAAATGTCTGTTTCTGATAAGCCAACTTTGCTTGTTGTAGAAGATAATAATGAATTCAGGCATTTTATGGTGGAACAATTAAGTGGGTATTTTCGGGTAATTGACGCTCCTGATGGTGAAGTTGGTGAAAAAAAGGCTTTAGATAATTCCGTTGATTTGATAATTACTGATATTATGATGCCCAAAGTTGATGGATTGGAATTATGCCGTCGTATTAAGACAAATATTCAGACTTCTCATATTCCGATAATATTGCTTACTGCGCGTACTTCAGATGAGAGTCGAATGAGTGGCTATGAGGCTGGTGCTGATGAATACATATCAAAGCCGTTTAATTTTGATATGTTATTATTGCGTATACGGAAATTGGTAGAACAACAGGAACGAAGGAAAGAAGAGTTTCATCGTACTATAGAAGTTAACCCCAGTGACATAACAATAACGTCTTTAGATGAGAAATTGGTACAGAAAGCATTGGAGTGTGTTGAAAGAAATATGGATAATCCGGAATATTCGGTAGAAGATTTAAGTTCGGATGTAGGCATGCACCGTATGAATCTTTATCGTAAACTGCAATCAATAACAGGACAGACTCCAACGGAATTTATTCGTAGTATTCGTTTAAAACGGGCTGCCCAACTTTTAGTCAAAGGGCAATTATCTGTTTCAGAAGTAGCAGATAGGGTAGGATTTAATACCCCCAAATATTTTACGAAGTATTTTAAAGAGATGTTTGGGGTGACTCCTTCACAATATACAGATAAAGAAGAATAAAGTTGATAGGGTTATAATGTAACAAAAGAAGGACTATATCCTTTTTTGTAAAGCTGTGCTTTGTATATTGTTACCAATTATCCCTATTCCTGTGACTAAACATACCAATAGCTTATCTCTTACTGCTTTATCTTTGCGACATATTGCTAAAAGAGAAAATGCTATGGATAGACAGACTAATAAAACAACGGAGAATTTTGATAAATATTATCAGATGTATTTCTTGCAAGTGACACGTTTTGTCGCAGCTCGTATTCCGCATACTTATGAAGCAGAAGATATTGCGCAAGATGTCTTTGTCCGTATGTTGGATTATAAGGAGTTGATACGCGAAGATACGGTGAAATCTTTTCTATTTACGATAGCATTTAATTTGATTACGGATAATCTTCGTCGTTATTATAAGAAACAAGAAATAACTTCATATATTTATGATACGGTTAGTAGTGTAACCTCGCAAACCTATAATACAGAAGAAGCTGTTTTGTATAGTGATTTGCTTTATCATATAAATCGTAAGATAGCTTCATTCCCTTTGAAACGTCGTAATGTATATATAATGAGCTTTTATAAAAATATGTCTATTGCTGATATCGCATCAGAATTATCTGTTAGTTATAAAACGGTAGAGAATCATTTGTTGACATCTAGAAAAATGATGCGTGTCTTTCTGAAAGATTGTGTATAGTAATAAGACAGGAAAAGATATAATGGGTGAAAAGATTGTTTTTTGGGAAAAAACACTTAAAAAGTCGAACGCTTTTTAAGTGTTTTCCATTGGATTTTTAGGTATTAATGCGTCCCTGGTGTGTCCTGGACGGTGTGTTACAAAATATACCTATTCTTGTGACTAAACGTCCCTGTGTTTATTGTAGCATTCGTTTATATTTGTGTCGTTTCCGCGAGAAGAGATAATACTATGGACAAGCATTAATTTACTATGATGAACAATATTTGTAAGTGATAAGCACTAAGATCCATTTTACCTCTTTGGATAACAAAAAAATAGTAACAAAATACTTTTGTTTAATTTTAATAATAACATTATGAATAAAAAACGGTTTAGAATCAATCATTGCTGTAAGCATTTTGCTTTATCTGTGATGTTGCTATCCGCTTCTATGGTATATTCTCAGACGGGAATTATCAAGGGTAAGGTGGCAGATAGCAATGGTAAGCCACTTAGCGGAGTCTGTGTACAGGTTAAAGGGAAACAACAGTCTGTGCTGACAAATGAAAAAGGCGAATTTTCTATTTCAGGAGTGCTTAATGAAGAACTTACGTTCTTTCATCCTCATTATTATTATTCAACGGCGCGTTATAATGGAAAAGAAAAGTTTACTATTCAGTTAGATGATCGATATTTTGCATTTGATGGTACAAAACTTCCAACCAATGATAGTATTTTAGTTACTGCTGCTAAGCGTCAAGTCAATATTTTGCACGGTGAACAAAGTATAGAGGATATAGTACAATCATATTCAGAAGTGACAGGTAAACAATTGAATGTCTCTCCTTCTACTGTATTAATGGAAGGACTTGCAGGGCGTGTTGCAGGTTTGAATGTTATGACACAAGGCGGGGATCCGAATGGAGATGTGAAATACAATGTTCGTGGACGTGGGCAGAGGGTCTTGATAGATGGAATAGAACGTATGTATACTTCGATAGATCCAGAACAAATAGAAAGTATAACAGTTTTGAAAGATGCTCTTTCTACTGTTATGTTAGGACAACGTTCATCAGATGGAGTTATCATGATTACTACAAAGAAAGGACAAAGTGGTGCTCCACGTTTATCTTTTACAGCACAAACGGCTATTTCAACTCCTCTAAAATTACCGAATGTTTTGGATGCGGCATCATATGCAGAACTATACAATGAAGCAGAACGTAATGATTTGGGACAAAATTTATCAGGATATACTCCTAAATACGATGCTTTGGATATTGAAGCCTATCGCAATGGTACTAATCCTTATACTCATCCTAATGTAGATTGGTATGATCAAATTTTGAATCCTATTTCTACTCGTAGCCGGATAAATTTCAATGCTCAGGGAACAGCAAAAACAGTGCGCTATTTTGTTGATTTGGATTATTTGGCGGATAATGGCTTGTTTAAAAGGGATACAGAACGTAAATATAATAGCAATACTAAAATGGAGCGTTATATAGCCCGAGCTAATGCAGGAGTAGATTTAACTTCTTCAACTTTTTTACAGGTGAATTTAATGGGGCGTTTTCAGAAAAACAACCAAGGTGGTGCTAGCCCAAGTACTCTTTTTACAGCTTTGGCGTCAACACCTAATAATGCTTATCCTGTTTATACTCGTAAAGGAGAATATGCAGGTAATAGTAATATAAAAGAAAATAACTTACTAGCGCAGACAGTGGCTTCAGGATACAGTTTCACAAGCTATCGTGCCATGAGTATTGATGTTTCATTGAAACAAAAATTGGATATATTGACTCCAGGTTTATGGGTGAATGTTCTTGGATCCTATAATTCTTTAGGAAGTTATACCACTGATCGAACAAAATCTTTGATGGCATTCGATTATCAAACAGGAGTCCAATACGGTAGTATTACTAATCAGAAAGAGGAAGGTGATGCGAAAGACAGCTATCATGTTGTTTATTTAAAAGCTGCTGTCGGATATGATCGTAGTTTTGGACAGCATAATCTAAATGCCCTGGCTCTGGCTAGTTCTCAATCAACCTCTCGTATTTATTTTCAAAGAAGAAATGTATATGATGGTCGTTTGCCGGAACGGTATGCAGATTATGTCGGACGTGTGTCATATAATTATGATCAACGTTATTATGCTGAAATAGCAGGTGGCTATTCTGGATATAATTGGGTAGCTAAAGATCAGCGTTATATGCCCGTTTATGCATTTGGATTGGCATATAATATGGCGAATGAGTCGTTCATCTCAAATAATCTGTCTTGGTTAAGTCAGTTGAAATTGCGTGCCACTTATGGACGAACAGCACAAATAAATGATCAGACAGGTTATTTCTCTTATATTCAGAAATATATTGCTAATCAGAATGATATGTATAGTTGGGGGCAAAATGGAAGTCGTGAACAAGGAGGAAAAGAAGATGGTATTGCTAATCCTTTCATACATGCAGAAAAAGCAGATAAATTTAATCTTGGGTTAGATTTGGGATTCTGGGATAATACTCTGACTATAACGGCTGAATATTTTAAGAATAAATATTTTGACCTCATTGGAACTCGTGGAGGAAGTTCTGGTCTTTTAGGTGGAAGTTTCCCTAAAGAAAATCTGAATAAAACAAATTATTATGGCTTTGATTTTTCTGCATTGTATCAGAATCATATTAACAGCTTTAACTATTTCGTTAACGCAAATCTTTCTTTAGTACAGACTAAATCGGTTTATATTGATGAATTGCCGCAAGAGTATGCTTGGTTATCCCAAACCGGTAGAACACAGAAAGAATTAGGGGAAAAAGGGTTGACAGCTATAGGATTTTTCCAAAATTATGATGAGATAAATGATCCGAATGTGGCAGTTTATGGTAATCGTTCTGAAGTTCGTCCGGGGGATATCCGTTATAAAGATTTGAATAATGATGGAGTGATAAATGCTTTGGATGAGAGTTATATAGGGAGTACGAAACCTGATATCTATTATGGCTTGACGGCTGGATTCAGTTGGAAAGGATTGGATGCAAGTTTTTTGCTTCAAGGAGTTGCAAATCGTGTCACTCGGATGTATGGCGGATTTGAACAGCCATTTCAAAATAATGGTCAAGGCAATGCTTTTGTGCATAATCTTGATCGTTGGACGGAAGATAATCCAAATGCTAAATTACCTCGTGTTTCATTGAATAACACTAATAATTATCGTGCTTCTACTTTTTGGTTGAAGAACTCTAGTTATTTACGTTTAAAGAATGTGGAAATTGGCTATACATTGCCAACAGTATTGACTCGTCATATTGGTATTCCGTCTGTACGTTTCTTTGTGAATGGATTGAATCTGTTGACATTTACTCCATTAAATGATTGGCGGGACGATATGGATCCGGAGGCTTATGGTAGTACGTATCCAACTTTGAGAACTGTGAATTTCGGTGTTAGCATCAAACTTTAAAATCTTATATATTATGAGACATTTAATCAAATATTTATTCATGTTTGCAGGTTTGTCATTGTTATCTTCCTGTATGGATATCGGTTTGGAAGATGAACCGAGGGAGATTGCAGACTTAGACAATATCTTTGACCCTACAGATCCTGAAGGTGCTAATGCTCAACTTTGGGTCACTGGTATTTATGGTTGTTTGCAGGATCGTTTTCCCAGTGGAGATCCTAAGTTGTTGCTTGAAGTTGTTTCTGATGATGCGGTACCTTCTGCTATTGGTGTCGGACAGTGGCAAATTATAAGAAATGGTTATTCTCCGGTTGATACATATGATGATTGTTTTAATGCTGCCTATGAAGGAATTCGAAAAGCAAATATTTTTATTAATAATTATCAACGGGTAAATTGGAGAGATAAAGAGCTGATGACTTGGTTAGTAGGGGAGTCTAGGTTTTTGCGTGTCTTTTTTTATTGGACTCTTCTCCAACGCTATGGAGGAGTTCCTTTGATAGGGGATCAAGTATTTACTTTGAATGATAATCTCCAGTTGCCTAGAAATACGTTTGATGAATGTGTGAAATACATGGTAGATGAATTAGACGATATTAAGGATATGGTTCGTACAGAACTTCCTGTTTCTCAAAAGACAGGGACGTCCGATCCCTTCTTTGGGCGTGTTCGTACGGGAGCTGTATTGGCTTTGAAAGCGAAGATTTTATTATTGGCGGCCAGCCATTGCATAATCCTTCTAATGATTTGTCTAAATGGGGAAATGCGGCTGAAGCAGCGAAAGCTGTAATTGATTTGAAGGCTTATCAATTAGATAACCAGGGAAATCCAATTGGAGGAGGAGAGTCTGCTTTTCAATTAGAACCAGATCGACAAACATTGGTAGCAATTAACCATCGTTCAAATAAAGAAGTGATCTTTAGTCGGAATACAGGGAGTGATCATAATCGTTTTGCAAGTTATTGGTATCCGGTTGGTTTTTTTGCAGATAAAACCCAGGCAGAAGGAAGGATTAGTCCTACACAGGAATTGGTGGATGCTTTTGAAATGAAAAGTACAGGAGAACCTTTTGATTGGAATAACCCCGTTCATCGTGCTAATCCCTATAATGATCGTGATCCTCGTTTGGAACAAACTGTTTTTTATAACGGAATGAAATGGCGTAGTGAAACGGTAGACACTTATGAAGGTGGAAAGGATATCACGATGGAAAACAATGGGATTAAAACGGTAACAGGGTACTATATGAGGAAATTTTTGCCAAATGATCAAGGGCAGAAAGGAAGCGCCTTTCCTAGTTGTAACCCGGTTTGGAATTATATCCGTTTAGCTGATGTTTACTTGATGTATGCTGAAGCAATAAATGAAGCTCAGGATAGTAAGACGAATCGTGATTTGGCAAAAACTTATGTGGATCTTGTACGCAAGCGGGTAAGTATGCCTGTATTAAAAGATGATCTCAATCAGGCGCAGATGCGTGAAGCTATACAACACGAACGACGCGTAGAGTTAGCTTTTGAAGAACAACGTTATTTTGATATTCGGCGTTGGAAAATAGCTCATAAAGTTTATGGAAGTACGGACCAAAGTGTGAAGTTGCATGGGGTTACTATTACCCGCGATGCAGGTTCGAATTTTGTATATACTTTAAAAGTGGTGGCTACCCCATACTTTGATAATAATTCGATGAATCTATATCCGTTTAAAAGGGATGAAATTCTGACTAATGGTAATTTGGAACAGAACCCAGGATATTAATGCCTAAAGATATAAAATATGAAATCTAAAATAATAATTCTAATAATATGTGCTTTATTGGGTACTGTGAAGGCTTTTGCTCAGAATCGTACGGTTCAGGGAGTAGTACTTGACAGTAACAATGAGCCTATGATTGGTGCTACTGTTGCTGAAGTCGGTAATAATAAGAATGGTACAATTGTTGATATAAATGGTCATTTCCGATTAAATGTCAGTCCGGAAGCCAAGTATTTGGAAGTTAGTTTTGTTGGTTATATCTCTTCTAAAGTGGATATAACGAAGCAGAGTAATATAAAAATTGTACTTCAAGAAGATGTGAAAGGTATTGATGAAGTTGTGGTAGTAGGTTATGCTACTCAAAAGAAGATTACTGCAACGGGCGCTACCAGTGCTATTAGTGCTAAAGATATTCGTCAGATACCGACTTCTAGTATTCAAAATGCATTAGTGGGGCGTTTACCGGGATTTTTCTCTCAACAACGTTCAGGTCAACCCGGTGGTGGTGGAGAATGGGATCAAAATGATTTTTATATTCGTGGTGTAAATTCGCTAAATGGAGACTCACAACCATTGATTATAGTAGATGATATTGAATATACTTATGATCAAGTACAACAATTGGATGTAAACGAGATAGAAACGGTCACTATATTAAAAGATGCTTCAACGACAGCTATCTATGGTATTCGAGGGGCAAACGGAGTATTGGTTATAACGACTCGTCGTGGAAAATTAGGTAAACCTTCGATTAATGTTAGTGGTGATTTCGGAGTACAAAGTATTATTCGTATGCCGCATTATTATGATTCGTATACTTCAGCCTTGTTACGTAATGAGGCGTTGGTTAATGATGCTCATGGCACAAGTACACCACCTGAAATCCAATTTGATGAGAATGATTTATTCCTATTTCGGAATGGAAATGATCCTTATGGCCATGCGAATACTAATTGGACTAAAGAATTATTAAACAGGACGACGACTGCCCAACGGGCTAATATAGATGTAAGCGGTGGTACAAATGTAGTGAAGTATTTTGTTTCTTTTGGAGTATATAATCAGTCTGGTATGATTAAAGATCAGAAACCTACTGATGGTTATGATGATGTGAATACGAATTATAAATATAATCGAACTAATTTCCGTACAAATCTAGACATTATGCCTACGAAAACGACTAAAATCCGTTTTGACATGAATGGTCGTTTTGAAATGCGGAATCAACCTAATAAAACGAATATAACTGATGAGTTGGATAGTTATGAAAGGTTAGCTCCTTTCATGCCACTTAGAAATCCGGATGGAAGCTATTCCTATGCAAGTTATAAGGGAGGTAAAAATACTGTGGCATTAAATTCGATTTTAGCTAATACAGGTTATACTCGTAAAAATAAAAATGACTTTAATATTGTAATTGATGTAAACCAAGATTTAAGTGCCATTACCCAAGGGTTATCTGTAAAAGCTTTGTATTCGTATGCTGGAACTTGGGAAGAGAGCAGAGGCTTAGTCGTGACGCTGATAAACAGCTTCCTGCATTTTATTATGATTCGGAAACTGGTACTTACTCACCACGTAACGGACAATATGCACAATATGGAACTTACAGTCAGCGTACAGGGGTAGGAGGTTATACATCTACAACTACTTTGATGTTTTCCGGAGCTTATGATCGTACTTTTATTGATGCTCATCACGTATATGGTTTGTTATTATACAACCGCCGGAGTTATGTTTCCGGAGGAGCACTTCCACGAAATTATATTGGGTTGACGGGGCGTGTCGGATATGATTTTAAACAGCGCTATATGGTTGAGTTCAATGTTGCGCGTAATGGTAATGATATGTTTCAAAAAGGAGAACGTTATGGTATTTTTCCAGCGATATCAATAGGGTGGAATCTGGCAGAAGAATCTTTCTTTAAGAAACTCTTTCCTAATATTGACTTATTCAAAGTGCGAGGCTCATATGGTTTGGTAGGTACTGATAATAAAGTAAACAAGCCTGTAACGGAACAAGAATACTCTAGTAGTGGAGGAGGACCTGATTTTGGAGTGACTTCAGGGTTAGGACAATCGGGAACTATGCAGTTTGAAAGAGCTTTAGTTAATCCATATGTAACTTGGGAAAAGGAGCGTAAGACAGATATTGGTTTGGAGATAAATATGTTCAAGTCTCGTCTTCGTTTAACTGCTGACTATTTCTATAATTATCGTTATGATCAACTGATAGCACAGAATGGAACTTCTGCATTAATGGGACAATCAGTACCAGCTGTAAATAATGGAGAAACAGAAAATAGGGGTGTGGATGGAAGTATCAGTTGGCGTGATACAAAGAAAGGATTTACATATGGGATTACAGCTACCATTTCGTATGCTAAAAATAAAATTATATATATATCAGAATCTCCCAATTATCCTTGGCAAGCTCAAACAGGTCGTCCAATTGGTGTAGGTCTATATTACAAGACCGATGGTTTACTGACTGTTAATGATTTTGTTGATGTTGAAAAAGGTATTTTAAAAGAGGGTGTTGCAAAAACAAACTTTGATAATGCCGGAATTCCACAACCGGGTAATATTAAATTTGTGGATATGGATGGCGATGGAGTAATAACGGAAGCGGATAAAACGTATGCTGATAAGCCAAATTTGCCTACCACAACTTATGGTTTAGGATTAAGTTTCGGTTATAAAGGGGTGAGTCTAAACTTGCTTTTCCAAGGAGCTACGGATTATTCTGTTTATTTAGGAATGCTTGGAGGAGGTAATTATCGGGCAATGCACATGGATCGTTATACTCCGGCGAATGAAAGCCAGGAATATCCTCGCCTTTCGGTAATGGGGGGAAGTGGTGATCGTAACATAATGTCTTGGGGAACTTCAATGTCGGATTATTGGTTGAAAGATGCTTATTATGTTCGTTTGAAATCCGCAGAGTTAAGCTGGCAGATGCCTGAACAGTGGTTTAAAAATATTATAATTAAAGGTTGTCGGTTGTATGCTACTGGATTCAACCTGTTTACAATTAGTAATATCAATAAATACCAGCAAGATGCTGAAATTGGTTGTTCATTCGGACGTACTTATCCGAATACAATAAATTTCAATTTTGGTGCTCAATTATCATTTTAATTTTAGCTAAGTATGAAAACAATTAATATATTGAGATACTTATTCTGTTTTATAATTCTGGCGGGAACGATTTCTTCATGTGAAGGAGGCTTTTTAGACCAGAAAGTACAGGATAAGGATAACTTGGAAACGACATTCTCGGATAGTCTGAAAACCTGCAACTTCGTAAACGCTATCTATTATGGCGATGAACGAAATGGAAATATTGGACTGATGGGAGGAAATATGGCTCCGGCTTCTGATGAAGCTGATGGAGGTACCAGATTTGGTTGGTGTCTTCAACTTACAAATGGAGCGGCTAGTTCTGTTGGCGCTGCTAATACAGAGTGGGTGTCTGTTTATCAAAAACTTCGTAGAGCGAACATTTTCTTACAGAATATTGAACGCACCCCAATTTCCGCAGCATTAAAAATGCGTTTGAAGGGAGAAGTGCATTTCTTGCGTGCATGGTGCTATTATCGATTATGGCAATTTTGGGGTGGTCTTCCTCTGGTATATGACAAAGTATATCGTGTGGATGAAAAAATAGAGGAACCACGTGCGACTTTTGCTTCAACTGTTGATTATATGATAAGTGAATTGCATGAGGCGGCTCGTTTACTTCCTGTTGATTATCGGGTGACAGGTACTACAGATGCAGGTTATACGTATATTGCTGATCCCGGACAATTGGGGCGTGCTACTAAAGGGGCTGCTTTAGCTTTAAAAGCTCGTATTTTGTTGATGGCGGCAAGTAAGTTATATAACGGTGGAGGAAATATAGCAGGGGCTACGGCAGAGCAGATTGCATTAATTTCTTATCCGGAATATAAAAAAGAACGTTGGGAAGATGCTTTAGCAGCTATTCGTGAGATTATGAAGCCGGAATACGGGTATGCTTTGGTTGACGGAAAAACAAACTTGGAATACCCGGGGTGGAGCTTTCATGAAATATTTACGAGCCGATGGAATGAAGAGTATATTTGGACATTGCCCCAAGCAGGTAATAAAGAAATGGAAGGAATATTTGACCCTCCTTCCAGACGTAGTGAGATTACTTCTACTAATAGTCCCTTATTATTTCCTTTTCAAGAACTGGCTGATGCTTTTGGTACAGAGAATGGGAAGGCTGTAGGTGAGGACCATTATATAATCCTGATAAGCCTTATGAAAAACGGGATCCTCGTTTTTATTACACGATTCTTTATAATGGGGCTATGCGTAAGGATGGTAAAGATAATAAATTCAAACCTGTTTATACGTTTGTAAGTGATTCTTATACCACAGATGAAGAAAATGCAGGAGCAAAACGTGATGCCTTATATGCTAATTATGCAACTACTACAGGCTATTATGGTATGAAAATGTGTAATTATGAAGTCGTTAGCAATGGTAGTCTTGTTTCATCTCGTAGTTATCCTTTAATGCGTTACGCAGAATTTGTGTTAGGAGCAGCAGAAGCGTTGAATGAGATATTGCCGGCTCCGGATGAAGAAGTTTACGGGTGGTTGATTTCTATTCGGCGACGTGCCGGAATTAAATCGGGAACAGATGGACTGTATGGCTTGAAGGCTAATATGACACAGGATGAAATGCGGGAAGCTATCTATCAGGAGCGCCGGGTTGAGTTGGCACTTGAAGGTAATCATCGCTATAATGACATTCGGCGTTGGAAAGAAGGCACTAAATATTTAAGTGGGTTTAAACATGGCATTGAGTGGAGAAAGAAAACAGATGGTACGTTTACTTCTTATTCAATAGAAGTACGTCGTTATACATTTGATGAACGTACATATGTATGGCCGATACCACGTGTAGAAATAGTGAAGATGCCGCAGATGATTCAAAATCCAGTATAATTAATTAGATAAAATAATATTATGAAAAGATATATACAATCAATTGTATGGATGTTTGGCATGATCTTGTTAGTAGCTTGTCAGGCTGAAGATTTGGAAAGTACTAATGGAGCAGCTTACTGGGTAGAAGGCGTGGGGGATGGCACACAAGTAGTGCCCACTCCTGTTCATCAAAAGCTACAATGCATTTTACGGCTCTTTATGATGAACCGACGAATTCACTTACAGGTACTTTGAAAATGGAAAATCTGTGGGAGGACAATGAAGGAGACGAAGTGACAGCAATAGAATTTTGTGGTCCGGCGGAGAATGGAAAAACTGGAACCAAAATGAAAGGCATTATTACTAAATCCGGTTATGAGAGTAATGATTCTCAACGCATCTCATTAAGTGGATATTTGGCGTTGCTGCCTGATGAAGTAAGAGTATTAAAAGAAGGTAAGGTTTATCTGACTGTTCGTACTCGAAATTATCCTGATGGCATTGTCCGTGCACAATTAAAAACTACATTGGTTGATTCGTTCGATAAACCGGCAATGGTCAAAAGTCTTGCATGGGATGGAAATGAACGGATTATTATCGCGAACCCGGGTGATGAAATGCAGCTAAAAGTGACTGTATTACCTACTTATGCAACAGATAAGACTGTAAAATGGGAGAGCAGCGAACCAGGTGTGGCCACAATATCGGAAACTGGTTATCTGAAAATAACAGGTGATGGTAAGACAATTATCAGTGCTAGTACTGTAGATGGAAGTAATTTGAGAATAGAAGCAATTGTTGCTGTTAATTTTGTACCAGTTACGGATATTGATTTAGGAACGAAATTAATAAATCTTTTCATGGATGAGACTATATCATTAATGGAACCGGTTTATATACCTGAAACAGCTGACCAAAAAGAACTGGAATGGAAGGTTGAAGATGAAAGTATCATTAGTTTTGATGAAGCTACGCGTACGATTACTCCTCTTGCTTATGGAACTACTACAATTTCAGCTATAGCCAAGGATGGATTTGGTACGGTTTCTTCTCTAGTGGTCCGTGTAGTCCAAGAAGGTGTTGAAACTTTCTATATTCCAGCTGCTGATTTTAACCAGGGAAGTGGAGTTGGTACGGAAAACAGTAAAGATACCGAGCAACCGGTTTTTGAAAAACAGGCAAATCGCATGACTAACGGCTCATGGATGGGATATGATAATTACCAGGTTGATTTGATGAACTGTGGTTCAATTGCTTTGCGTTATTCTTCACCTAATAATGGAAGCAAGGTTTATGTACGGTTAGATGATAGGGAAAATGGACCGACGGTTGCAGAATTTGATATAACGAGTACAGGTAACTGGACCAATTATAAAACGATTGAAACAACTGCATTAGATTTGACAGGTGTTGATCTTTCAAAGAAGCATACAGTCTATTTAGTTTTCCAAAATTCAGGAGGCTATGCATGTAACTTGGTATGGATTGGATTCAAACCTGTGAAGAAGTCGGAATCTTGTATTGGTGCAGCTTATTTTACGACGGGAAATGCCGGAACGGAAAATAGTAAGGATACGGAGGAACCTGTCTTTGAAAAGCAAGCCAACCGTTTAGGAAACGGAACTTGGATGGGATATGATAGTAATCCGTTATATATGCAGAAGTATACAACCGTTTCTTTGCGCTATTCTTCAGCTAGTAATGGCGGTAAAGCTTATATTCGTTTGGATGACAAAGACAATGGCCCCACTGTTGCGACATTTGATGTGGCAGGTACTGGAAACTGGAGTAATTACCGGACAATAGACACTACACTTAATCTGGATGGAGTGGATTTAGGTAGAAATCACGTAGTCTATATTATTTTTGAATGTAGTAGCGGGTATGTATGTAACTTAGTTTGGATTTGGTTTAAATAATAAATTTTACGATTATGTTTACGATAAATACATCTTTATTGAAAAAGATACGTGCATTTGCACTCATGTTATTGGGTTGTTCGGCAATGGTCGGCTGTGAAATGAATGATATAATGGAACCACCAAAGCGTGGGAAATACCTACGGCTCCTGGAGAGATTAATCGGTTGGAAGGGGATATCATATCCCCGACCTCCGGCCTGCGACATCCGGGTTGTGGTATTAATGCCGAGTTACTTAATAATATGAAGAAGGAGTATGATGCGGGTAGCCAGTTATATGAAAAGTTTGCGAATTCACGATGGGCTAAGATTACTTATAAACGTGATGAAGTGACGGGTGAACTAAATGAATTAGGACATGAAAATGTGGGAAGAGGCAGTTCTAATGAAAATCGGACAGATTATGAGTTCGATTGTCAGGCTGCTTTATATCAGGCAATCCAATATTATTGTACAGGGATAGAAACCTATGCGGAAACTGCAACTGCAATTATTCATGGATGGGCAACAAAACATAAGAATTGGGTAGGTTCTGAATCTTATTTTTTAGCGCAGGGAAATTCTTGTGATTTAGTGGCAGGAGCGGAAATCTTGAGATATACTTATCCGAAGTGGACCCAACAAAATACGGATGAACTTATCAAATATTTGGATGAAGTGGTGGATCCTTTGGTGAATATTATGGTTGGACAACCATTGCGTGCAGCTAATCAGGGAGCTATCGATTTTAACGGAGCCATAACTCACGCTGTCTTTAAAGATGATAAGGATAAATTTGAAAAGTGTCTTTATGCTTTTCAATATGATGGAATGTCAAGTATATATAATTTAATTTTGCCTAATGGTCAAAATGGTGATTCCGGACGTGATTCCGGACATGCTAGAGGATTGTTGAGTGCTTTGACAAATGCTGTTGAAGTAGCATGGCAGCAAGGATATGACTTATATCGGTATCCTAGTGCGGAAGATGCCCGTTTGTTAAGAGGATGTGAGTATTTCTGTAAATCTCTTCTTCAAGAAGGAGATCCGAATTGGATTCCGTTTGGAGGTTATGGAGCAGCCTTCCCTGCAGTAGCTACTGGCTTGGTAACAGATGGACTTACTTGTTTAGATATTGCTTATATGCGTTATAAACAGACATTTGGCATGGATTGCTCATGGATTGAACAGTATCCTTATAAATGGGTAGATGCAAATTCTTTCTTTTATAAATATGCTAGTAATGTTACGATAAAAGTGCCGGAATACATACAATCCTTACCAGCTTTTAAGTCTTTCACTTATACTTCTCTTAATAGTGCTGATTTGCAAGTTGTTACTATTAATGTAGATCCTTCAAAACCTGCTCCTGTGGTTGAGCGTAATGGAAATGCAGGCTCTCTTTCCGGTTACGGAACTTGGACGGATGATTTTAAGAAAAAAGATGATTCATTTACTTTCTTATATATTCCAATCACAGGAGATGGTTCGTTCAAGGTGAAGATTACTGGATGGGATAAAGAGATAGATAATGCTAGTGTCGGAGTTATGGTGAGAGATTTCTTGACGAAAGATGCAAACTTTGCAGAGGTCGGCTGGAGCCGTAAATGGCAGAAAGTGAATGATACTGATCAATGGGTATCTGCGCCAACTACATCAAGAAGCAGGAATGGCAGTAATGTAAGTAATGGTAGAGATCTGGATGCATACCAACGAGAATGGCCTTATTGGTTCATTTTAGAACGTCGCGGAGATAGGATTGCAATAAAGGCTTCTTCAAAGGATCCGGATGCAGAGTATTGGATTCCTAAAGGTGAGTGTATCATGCCTAATAATGAAACTCTTTACTTTGGGATATATGTAGCTCCTAAAGATGATTCGAAAGGTCCTTTGAAGGTATCTTTCTCTGATCTTCAGATTGGAACTTTATCAGGTGAATAACGTCATACATAGATATATACATAGTTATTATCTCTTCTCATTTGCTTTTGGTGACTGTCGCTGTTATATGCGACAGCACAGAAAGCTTTTATATGGGGAGCAGCAAATAAAAGACTATTTAAAATAAAAAATATGAATAAACTGACAGCATTGTTTTTTATTGCACTTTTATTTTTCTCTTGCGGAGGAAAGAAAAATAATTCGAATTCGGAAAATATAGATGCACAAGTTACCTATTGCAATCCGTTGACGGATTTGGACGGCAAGCCTATTACATTTGGTGATCCGTTTATATTGCATGCAAGTGACGGGCGTTTCTATATGTATGGTACTTCTGACTACACATTTCTCGATTATAAATGTTATTCAAGTGACGATCTTGTACATTGGAAGAATGAAGGCTCTTGTCTTATCCCGCAAGACAACACTTGGACTACTGATGTTTTCTGGGCTCCAGAGGTTTATGAGCGTGATGGAAAATATTATATGTTTCATAGTTCTAACTGGAAAAACAATCCTGATAAAGAATTGGAGAACTTTCGTTTGGGTGTAGCCGTAGCTGATAAGCCTACCGGACCTTTTATTGAAATGTATGATGAACCTATTTTTGATTCTAAGTATCCAATAATTGATGCAAATATTTACTTTGCGGAAGATGGACGTATATACTTCTATTACTCCCGTTGTTGTTATAAACATCCGGTTGAAAGTGAATTAGCTGCAAAATTGAAAAAGGAAGGAAAGGCGGATGAGATACAAGAAAGTTGGATTTATGGGGTAGAAATCAAATCTGATTTCAGTGGTATTATCGGTGAACCGATTCTGTTACTTTGTCCTCCGAAAACATTGGCTGACAAACAATCTTCTTGGGAAGATCTTTCTGCTTTGGCTGGTGAAGGTGAAGCAATTCGCCGCTGGAATGAGGGGTCTTACTTATTTAAATATGGAGATACATATTATATGATGTATTCTTGTAATTTTTGGCGCGGGCAACACTATGCCGTAGGATATGCAACCTCGAAGAGCCCCCTTGGTCCGTTTGTCAAGGCAAAGAATAACCCTGTGCTAGAAAAAAATGTAGATCAAGGCGGAAAAGTATATTGTACGGGGCATAATATGGTGTTGACATTGCCGAATGGAGATATGTATTGCGTTTACCATGGGCGTACTGCTGAAACGGATAGTATCACAGGGGATGCAAAACGAGTGGCGTTTATGGATAAAATGGAAATTTTACCAAATGGGGAATTAATTGTATATGGTCCGACAACAGAACCGCAACCAGCTCCAATAATCCGATAAAATGGATATTTTTCAATGATGAAGGATATGCAGAAAAATGGAATATTAAATGTAATTTCAAGCCGTTAAAAAGGGAGGGAGAGGTGAAAGGAAAATAAATTGCTTTAGTTTACTATTTGTAAAATGAGAAATAATATCAATTTGCAAGAATAAGTGGAATTTTGTATCTGTTTATGTGCAAATTTGATTGTATAGTCTATTAAAAGTCTGTTTCCCTCTAAAATATGATTTTATTGTGGATTCTGGATTTGAACTCCATATAGCTGATAATAGAGCTTAATTATTCCTTTCTACCTCTTTCTCACCGATGGAAGTAGGGTTGGTCGTGAGGAAAGAGATACTCCTCACCGACCAATGCAGTATTGGTTTAAAACCAAAAACTTTATTCTTGCGTGAAAAGATCTGCTTTTCCTTTCTATTTATACGTTTTGAGGGTAATAATGCATATTTATAGTGAATATTTATACGCAATTTTCTCTATTTGACTATTTTTTCTTCGCTTTATCAACCGGAAAATATTAAAAATAGAACATATTTTTATTTATGTTGATATACTAAAAGAGGGGGGGAATTCTAGGGGATTTATTATATTTGTTCGTACAACAGATATATGATAATTAGATACTATCTATCATTGCTATGAAAATAAAAATATTTTTGTTAGGGTTATGTTCGTTTGTTTGTTGTATAATGACAATAACGGCTCAAGTGACTGATGTAAAGCATCCGGGGGTTCTTTTTAATATAGAAGATTTAGAAAGAATGAAGAAGATGCGGTTTGTAGAACCATGGAAAACTGGATATGAAGAACTTTGTAAGAAGGCACATAAAATAAGTGCGCCTGATTATAAACCAGGGGAAGGTTGCGTTGAGGTAGGGCGTTCCCCATATGTAAATAATGCTACTTATCGAATAGAAATGGAAGCCGCTTTAATGCAGGCTATTCAGTGGTATGTGACTAATGATGAGAGATATGCTCGAAATGCCATGACGATTATACGCAATTGGAGCATTAAACATAAAATATGGATTGGAGCGGATGTACGTTTAGAGGTAGGGCCAGGGGCAAAAAATCTAGCTGCAGCGGCGGAAATTATGAGATATACTTATTCTGGATGGACAGAAATGGATACTTATAACGCTATCAAATATTTTAAAGAAGTATGTTGGCCTTGCTTGGGTGGGACTAAAGACGGAAAACTTCCATATTTGTCTCCGGCTAATCAGGCTGCTATGGAGTTGACGGGAACATTGGCTATTGCTATTTTCTGCGATGAGGCAGTATGGTTGAATAATGCTGTCCAGGCTTTACGTGAACATCCTTCAGGAGGTATTAAACACAATTCATTGTCGAATGGCCAAGTGTCAGATTTTGGACGTGATCAAGGACATGCACGGGGACAGATCGGGGATTATATATTATGCGCGGAAATAGCCTTAAAACAGGGAATAGATATTTATTCTGATATGCAAAATAGATTGGGAACATGCGCGGAATATTATGCAAAAACAAATTTAGGATATCCTGAAGTCTATATTCCGGCAGGTTGTGTTTATGATTATTTTCCTACTCCTTATTGTGCTTTTAATGTGCGTGCTATTGCGCTTGAAAAACCGAATATACGTCAAGACTTTCTCCGTGCACTTGAACTTTGTAATGGGTTTTATGGTGAAAAAGCGAAAAAAGACTATCCTTATATACAAGAGTATAGAAGTAAGTTGAAAGTCGGTGCAGAGACTTTTCTTTTTCATAAGCCAGAGAACTATTCTCCAAAGATAACAGTACCTTTACTACCTTTGAAGGAATATTATCCGTTATTGTATATGGCCGAGTTAAATGTGACGGAAATTGCAGTTGATACCAATTTACAGCCTGCTGCTTTAAGGGCTGATAAGGAAGGAATATGGACTTTGTCCGGGGCTGGTTCGGATACTCAATTGGATATGGGTAACTATGCGTGGACTGATATGAAAGGTGATGGAGCATTGGTAGTCCGTGTTACTTCGTTAGATGAAACAAATCCGGAAGCTTATGCCGGTTTGATGATTCGTGAATCTTTGAGTCAGGATGCCCGAATGGCAATGGTTTGGATGAAGTCGGATAAATGGCAGATTGGGTTTGGGCGTAGAGAGATAGAGGCCGGAGAAATTATTCGTATTTTTCGGGAAAATGGTTTCTTCGCTCCCTTTTGGTTGAAGTTGGAACGTCGTGGCAATGAACTATCCGGTTATTTATCTCCGGACGGAATTGTTTGGACCTGTTGTGGTTATGGATATGTAAATATGCCTGAAGTAGTGAAGGTTGGTATTTTTTCTACTTCCGGAAAAGAAGGGGTAGTATCGTTCGCTTCTTTTGACAACTTAGGTATAGGAGATAATGAAAAGAAACCTGTACAGAAGAAGATACAAGTTGTTGATTTTTTGAATAAGCGACACTTTGGGGCGATTTCATTGGAACAGGGTGATGTAGAGTTAGCTAAAAGCTCTTCCGGACTTCCTGTGAATTATAAAATAATGAATCCTCGTATAGCTAAAGTTGTTGATGGGAAGATTCGTCCGTTGCGTGCAGGAACAACTCGCATTTGGGCTTACCAAGAGGGTAATGAAGAATATGGAGCAACAGGACGTGTCAGCTGGGAATTAGAAGTGAAGAATAAATATTTGATTAAGAACGAACTGGAAGAAGGATTCTATTTTATCAAATGGAATAATAATTATATTGATTTTGTTGATACAGATTGGAATGATGTTTATCTTGCCAATGATAGTATACATCCATATCCGGAGTTTGTTCGTGTTTTTCAGAATGAGGAAGTAAAACATCGAGAGAGGCAGATATGGTATGTTAAGAAAATATTGGTTGATAAAAATGAAGGGCTATATCGATATAAAATAATAAGTGTGACAGATAAACGTTATATTGATGAGCAAGGGAATATGACTGAAAATAAATTTGCAAATCAGCATGCGGTAAATATCTATTATAGCAAACCGCGTGATGCGTACGCAATTCAAGCAGGTACAAAAGAGGGGTTATATTGGAAAACCTTTGGTGATTTTTATAGTGGTCATAGAGAATTTAGGGTGAATGGACGTAATGTTGGCTATCCTGAGGTATTTCCATTTTTGTTCTTGAAATTAAGCGATTGTGATTTACAAAAATATAATATTGATAAGAATATAAACTATGATAAATAAGCAGAAAGGAATGGGATTAGAAAAAAATACTCGAATGATAATGAATAAAATTATAATATTCATATTATTTCTATCGTTAGGATATTATGTGCAAGCACAAGAAGTATCATTGCGAAAGATAAAGTAAGATTCGAGGAAATTCGTTCAAAAGCAGGATTTATCCATCCGGGTATTGGATGTACTGTAGAAACGTTGAACAATTTGCGGGATGGAGTCTTGAATGGACAATCACCTTGGGTTGATTATTTTGCAGGACTGAGAAGGTCAAAATATGCAGGATTGGATTCTCAAATGCATAAGTGTGAGCGCATATTGAATAATGGCGGTATTGGCGCATTTGCTGATGATGCTCAACTTGCTTGGACACAGGCGATACTTTATGTTGTGACGGGTAACGAGGCATATCGTAGAATTCCGCAGGAATTGATAAAGTGGTATGGCAGTCGTGACGATTTCTTCCCTCGTGCTTTTCCGGATAGCCATATTAAATTGGGAAAATATGTATATGTATTTTGTGCTGCCGCTGAAATAATGCGTTATACTCTTCCTGTTGATAAAGAATTGGCTGTTACAGCGAATATGCTTACGGATTTTGAACAAAATTGTATTCGTCCTATTCGTCGAACCATTTTGGAAAACAAAGGCTATTTTATGAACCAGCATACATACGCTTTGGTTGGATATGTGGCAGGTGCAATTTTAGCAGATGACCGGGAAGGGTATGAAGATGCAGTTGAAATGACTACTGTTAATAAAGACGCACCCAATCAAGGGTTTAATGGGGCTATCAAAGCTGTTTGTCGTTTGATAGACAAAGATGCTGTTACAGGTGAATTAATAAAACCTTATGTGCAACTTATTGAAATGGGGCGGGATGAAGCACATGCTTTTGGGAATGTTGATAATTTAAATTTGATAACTCGCATGATTGATTTACAGGGAACAAAAGTGGATCCTGTATCTGGGCGAGTAACAGAACATACGAATGCAGTAAGAAGCAGTAGCTTTTTGAATGATAGATTGTTGGAGGCTGCAGAATATTTCAGCCGTTTTAATATGGGATATGGGATAAAATGGACACCTGTTTTTTCTTCTTTGGGGGTGAATCCTAAGATTTATAAGAACATCAGTCCGGAATATCGTGGACGTGTGGATATGAATGGATATCCTGCCTTTTTTTATTGGTTTCGTGGATTAGGATATGATTTGGAAAAATATCCGGCGTTGAAAATTTCGGCATTAAGAGCTATTAAATCTCAAAGGAATCGAGTAGGAACGGGAGAATTTATAAATACTCTTCATAATTATAATTTTGATTTCTTTATCGGACTCCCTAAAGCTGCTGCTATAGGAACACCGGATTTACAAAAGGCTCAAAAGGTTTTGGCTGTTAATATGGGTAATTATAACATGTCACCAAAAGGAATTCGCCAGGTAGAAGACTTATATGTAGATTTATCTGCAATTAAAATTCCAGGAACCTTTTATCCTCATTCGAATAATGATATTCCGTTAGAAGTCAAAAAAGAGCAGGAACGTACATTTGTGAGAATGTGCTTACAGAATGGCGTGCCACGTACTATGGTAAATTTGGAAGGAAGCATGAGTTGTCCGGTCGGGAAGACTGGTATTTTGATACGATCGGATGCACCAGTACGTATTGATTTGCACAATGGCGAGGATTATCAGAAAAAACATCCGGTTTTGTCATCAATTTATGTTCCTGATACCAATGGAGAATGGAGATATGTTATTTTTGAACGCGATCCCAAAGTTATAACTAACAGTATGTTTGGTTTTTCTTCATTACTATATTTTAATGTTCATCCGATGGAGGAAAATGCTACGGTAGACTTTGATCTTTTTAATAGTAATAAAGAGGATATTCAGCCTATAGAATTGAATGTGCGGTCGGGAATGGATAGGTTATTTGTTTGTTTGGGACAAACAATAGAGAAAAAATATCAAAACCTTTCAGACGATTCTCGACAAACATGTCGTTTTTGGGCGCAAGGGTTACCAGAAGGAGCAAGCTTTAACAGAGAGACCGGATTATTGTCTTGGAAACCAAAGACAAAAGATTTAGGGCTTCATAAAGTTTATGTGGCAGTGCAGAATGGTATTTCTACTTCCATGATTCCGGTTGAAATTTTTGTAGGAAAAAATAAAGATGAAGTGGTAAATCGTATTACACAGCCGTATGATCTGGCGACTAAAGATTATGTTGCCTGTGGAAAAGAACAAGTTGCATCTGCTTTAAAAGAAGTAAAAGAGGCTAGACAAGGGAATGTGATGAAAGCTTTTAGTCGTTTACAAGCTGCAGTCAGTAGTCTGCAATTACTGAATCCTTGGTTGTTGGGAGAAGAGGGCTCTTTAGACTACACTAAAACTTCTATTAGCTCGAAGGGCTTGAATATTTTTGTATATAGCAATGGAGATAATTATGATTGTGCCGGGATATTTGGACCCCATAAGGAATTTGTATTAGATTTTGGTGAAAAGTTTAAAGTAAAAGTTGATTCTTTTGGTTTACAATCAAGAGCAAATTTCCCGGATCGCGTAAAAGAAACTATAATTTTAGGGTCAAATGATAGTAAGAATTGGAATCTGTTGACTCAATATCCGGCAGGGGTTGATGAGGATATGCAAGTGATTCCGGTAAAGGCTGATGAAAGAAAGAATTCTTATCGTTATTTGAAAGTTCACATGCCTAATAAGAAAGGGACTCCCGGATTGTTAGACCTTAGTGAATTTCGTATATATGGCAGGCGGTTGGAAATGCTTCCTGTCCAGCCCGATAGTTGGACCGTCGATGTGCGTCGTGTCGGTGCAGAAATTAATAAAAATATGTATGGTGTTTTTTTTGAGGATATAAACTTTGGAGCAGATGGTGGCCTATACGCTGAACTTGTAAAGAATCGTTCTTTTGAGTTTCCTCATAATCCTTTGAATTGTTGGATGACATTTGGTTGTGTGACTGCTGAAACTGAAAATCCGTCTTTTATCCGATGTCCTCATTATATACGGTTGAATACACTAAAAAGTGGTTTACATGGTTGTGGATTGATTAATGAAGGCTTTCGTGGTATAGGAGTAAAAGCGGGAGAGAAATATATATTTTCAGCTTGGATTCGACATCGGGAAGGGCAGAAACTGTCATTGCGTGTACATATTCAAGATAAAATGAAGCATGAACGCATAGCAGCAAAAGACTTTGAATTACCTCTGGATACAAAAGAATGGACTAAAATCTCTTTTTCAATGGAGGCTGCTAAAACAAATGCCCATTGTCGGCTTCGGATTGAATTGCTGGGGCGTGGAGAGCTGGATATGGATCATATTTCTCTTTTCCCGGAAAATACGTGGTTGAAACGTCCGGGAGGGTTGCGTGAGGATTTGGTGCAAACGTTAGCAGATTTGAAACCGGGAGTATTTCGTTTTCCAGGAGGGTGTATTGTTGAGGGTGATAATTTGGAGAACCGTTATCAATGGAAAAATTCTGTTGGTCCGGTGGAGAATCGTCCGATCAATGAACTCGCTGGGCACGTTGGGGAGGCAATGATGACTACTATCAATCATTAGGACTTGGTTTTTATGAATATTTCCAATTAGCGGAGGATCTAGGGGCGGAACCTTTACCGGTGTTAAGTGTGGGGATGGCTTGTCAGTTTGTTAGTAATCAGCGTGCACAAGGAGAACCGCTGGATGAATTTATTCAAGATTGTGTTGATCTTGTGGAATTCGCCAATGGTGATACAACTACATATTGGGGGAAAATTCGTGCAGAGATGGGACATCCGGCTCCATTTAAAATGAAATATTTAGGTATTGGTAATGAACAATGGGGTAGAGGATATGTGGAGAACCTATCTCGATTTTTGACGGTAATGAGGAATAAATGTCCGGATATTCAAATAGTAGGAGGCTCTGGGCCTGGTCCCAATGGTGAAAAGTTTGATTATCTTTGGCCGGAAATGAAACGTTTGAAGGTTGATTTGGTAGATGAACATTATTATCAGTCTCCGGAATGGTTTTTTAGCAATGCTCGTCGATATGACACCTATGACCGTAAAGGTCCGAAGGTTTTTGCGGGCGAATATGCAAGTCATGATAGGGTAAATGGAAATAAACCAAACAGCTTTTTAGCTGCTCTTTCTGAAGCAGCTTTTATGACAGGATTGGAACGTAATGCAGATATTGTGCATTTGACCGCTTATGCACCTTTGTTCGCTCATGTAAATGCTGTTCAGTGGAATCCGGATCTGATATGGTTTGATAATTTACGAGTGATGAAAACTCCTAGTTATTATGTGCAGCAATTGTATTCTTTATATAAAGGTACACATGTGTTGTCTTTATTAGATGCTGATAAGCAACCGATAGCAGGTTCTGATAGTCTTTATGCTAGTGCTGTGGTAGATAGGGAACGCAACAATGTGATTATAAAAGTGGTGAATGCCAATCAGGATGAACGTTTGGTAGATATTCAGTTGAAAGGGTTAAGTGGGGATGCAAAACGTATCGTGAATGTACAGTTGTTATCTGCTGCTTTATCTACTGTAAATACTTTGGAGCAACCTGAAAATATAAAGCCCCAATCTGATACTTTTTCATTATCAGGAACTTCTTTAGCCTTAAATCTCAAGGGGCAGAGTTTTCAAGTAATAACCGTTCCTCTATAAATAAGTTTGAATATATATGAAGACGTTTTTTTCTCTATTACTTTTTTGTGTAAGTGGATTTTTGGGTGTATTTGCACAAGGTTATCAACAAACGGAATCTGGGGTAAAGATTACATCACAAGGAATGGATGTTGAGGTTACTTTTTATTCACCTTCTATTGTACGTGTATTAAAATATCCGACAGGCAAATATCCGGATAAACAAAGTTTGTCAGTAACAATGCAACCAAAAGCTTTATCGGTGAATACTTTATTTACCGATGGAGTAGTAAGTCTTACCAGTACTCATCTTACTGTACAATTGAATCTGGAAACAGGGAAGGTCTTTTTTAAAGATTTGTTAGGTAACTTATTATTTACCGAAAAGGATTATGGAACTCAATTTACGGAAATAAATTATCCTTCCGGAAAGCGCTATATTGTTCGTCAAGCATTTCTACTTGAGCCGGATGAAGTCATTTACGGACTTGGACAACAACAGGGCGGTAAAATGAATCAGCGGAATCAACGTTTATTTCTCCGTCAGGAAAATATGAAAGTTTGTATTCCTTATATTGCTTCTGTTAAAGGATATGGCGTGTTTTGGGATAATTATTCGCCTACTACATTTACGGATAATCGCCAAGAGACATCATTTGAATCGGAGTCAGGTCTTTGTTCTGATTATTATTTCATGTATGGCGGGTCTGGAGATGGAACTGTTGCACAAATGCGTCTTCTTACTGGGCAGGCTCCAATGCCTCCTCTTTGGACATTTGGTTTTTGGCAAAGCAGGGAGCGTTATAAAAGCCAGGAGGAATTATTGAATGTTATTAAAGAATATCGCCGTTTAGGCATACCTCTGGATGGTATTATTCAGGATTGGCAATATTGGAGTACAGATAATGCCTATTGGAATGCAATGGAATTTGGTAATCCGGAATTTCCTGATCCCCAAGGAATGTTAGATAAGATTCATGCACAAAATGTTCATGCGATGATTTCCGTATGGGCGAATTTCGGTCCTAAAACAAAACCTTTTGCTACCTTGAAAGAAAAAAACATGTTAATTCCTGTTGATACTTGGCCTCATAAATCAGGTGTACACCCATATGATCCGTATCATCCGGAAGCTCGTGATATTTATTGGGATTATTTGGACAAGGGTATTTTTTCATTAGGGATGGATGCGTGGTGGTTGGACTCTACCGAACCGGATCATTTTAATATAAGAGACAGAAATTTTGATTTGCCTACTTATCTCGGACCGTGGAGGGATGTGCGCAATGCTTTTCCGTTAATGTCTAATAAAGGGGTGTATGAACATCAACGTGCTATGGCATCGGATAAACGTGTTTATATTTTGACGCGTTCTGCTTTTGCTGGACAGCAACGCTATGCGGCGAATACTTGGAGTGGGGATGTGGACTCTCGTTGGGATGTTTTTCGTAAACAGATAGCTGCCGGATTGAATTTTACAGTATGTGGAATACCTTATTGGAATACAGATATTGGAGGCTTTTTCTCCCATAAACTTTATCCGAAAGGAATAAAAGATGATGCATATAAAGAATTGTATGTTCGCTGGTTGCAATTTGGAACATTTACTCCGATGATGCGTAGTCATGGTACAGATACACCTCGTGAAATTTATCAATTCGGTTCTCGAGGAGAATGGGCTTTTGATATACAAGAAAAGTTTATAAATCTTCGCTATGCACTTTTACCTTATTTGTATTCTACTGCATGGGATGTAACGAAAAATAACGGGAGTTTTATGAGAGCTTTATTTATGGACTTTCCACAAGATAAGAACGTGTATGATCTTGATAATGAATTTATGTTCGGAAAATCTTTTCTTGTAGTTCCAGTTACAGATCCTATGTATGTAAATCGAGATCGTGAAATAACAATTGGGCAGACAAAGAAACAAAGCGTCTATCTTCCTTCTTCTGATTGGTATGATTTTTGGTCTGGGGATAGAATTGCCGGGGGGCGGCAAATAGAACGTGAAACACCAATAGATCTGATACCTGTTTATGTTAAAGCGGGTAGCATACTTCCTTTGGGACCTGAAGTACAATATGCGACTGAAAAGAAATGGGAGCATTTAGTGTTACGTATTTATCCGGGTAAGGATGCTACTTTTGTTTTATATGAAGATGAAAATGATAATTACAATTATGAACGGGGTGCATATACTGAGATTATGATAACATGGGATGAAAAAGAGCAGACGCTGACTATTGGAGAGCGTATGGGACAAGGTTTTGATGGGATGTTGAAGAAACGTAGATTTATAATTCAGTTACCGGATGGAAAAGTTAGTAAGATAGTGTCATATAGTGGCAGACGCTTGAAAATAAAACTGTGAATTAACAATTTGTCAGACTGTAAACATTACTAATAAGTATGAGAATAATATTATTGATTTCACTTCTTTGTTTAAATTATCTTTTTGCAGGTGCAAAAATTAAATTACCACCTATTTTAGATAATCATATGGTGTTGCAACAACAAACCGAAGTTAAATTGTGGGGAGAAGCCACTCCTAATAAAAAGGTTGTTATAAATGTAGGTTGGGATAAAAAGAAAAAATACGTAACTCAAACTGATAGTCTTGGAAAATGGAAGATAATTGTCTCAACTCCTAAGGCAGGAGGCCTTATGAGATAAAAATCAGTGATGGTGATTTATTGGTTTTGAAAGATATATTAATAGGAGAAGTCTGGTATTGTTCCGGACAAAGCAATATGGAAATGCCAATGAAGGGGTTTGGCGGACAGCCGGTAGAAAATTCTAAAAAAATAATTGAAGAAGCCCGTGAAGAGATTCCTATTCGTATGTTTACTGTGGCACATCATATATCTAAGTTGCCGGTAGATACGTTAAATGGTGAATGGATGCTTAATACTTCCGATGCTGTCATGAATACCAGTGCAACAGCCTATTTTTTTGCACGAAAGATACAGGCAGAGTTGAATATTCCTGTGGGAATCATAATATGCGCTTGGAGTGGAAGTGGTATTCAACCATGGATGAGCCGGGAGGCCTTGCTTCCCTTTCGGGATATTGTTAATCTGAAGTACTTGGATGATCTGAAAAATCAGCAGATAAGAGGGGAGCGAGAAGCTGCATGTTGTATGCGTTATGGTATGGTGAACCCGCTTCTCAACTGTAAATTTCGTGGAATGCTTTGGTATCAGGGAGAAACTAATCACAAAGATGGTCGTATGTATGCACGCATGCTTCCGGCTTTTGTAAAAGATATGCGCCAGTCATTTGATTGTGGTGAATTTCCTTTTTTGTATGTACAAATAGCTCCACACAATTATGATGGTGCAGAGTTACAGTTAAGTGCGGAACTACGTGAGGCACAGATGAAATCAATGAAAGAAATCCCTAATAGTGGTATGGCTGTTTTGATGGACATTCCGGGGCATCCTGCTTGTATTCATCCGGCTAAGAAATGTGAGGTAGGTGAACGTTTGGCAGCTTGGGCACTGGCAAAAACATATAATAAGGAAGGGATTGCTTTTAGTGGTCCAATTTATCGTTCTGTTTCTTTTATCGGTAAAATGGCCGTAGTTGATTTTGATTATGCAGAGGATGGGTTAAAATCAAATAATAAAAAATAGCAGGATTTGAATTGGCAGGAAAAGACAAAGTGTTTCATCAGGCTGAGGCAATTATCGGTCCGGATGGGCAAACGGTACTGGTGACCAGCGAACATGTACAAAGCCCTATTGCTGTACGGTATGCTTTTCGTAATTATATCGTAGGTGAATTGTTTGGTGCAAATGGTTTACCGGCTTCTTCTTTTAGAAGTGATAATTGGTAATAGGGGAAATACTGATTTTGTTCGTAACACGAGTGTATAAACTTAAGAAATGGTGTGTTTATGAAACGATTCTTTTTGGTCACGAGTATGATGACAATTGCATTATTTATTTCGGCACAATCTTTACAGGAAGGTTCAGTGTCTGAGAGCCGATATGCTGATAATGGTGATGGAACTTTTACAAATCCTGTAATTTGGGGAGACTATCCTGATGTGGATATGATTCGTGTAGGAGAGGATTATTATATGATTTGTTCCACATTTTGTCTGACTCCGGGAATTCCTATCAGTCATTCGAAGGATTTGGTAAACTGGGAGATTATAGGTTATGCATATGATCGGTTAATAGGTAATAATGTCTATGATATGGCTGGTGGTAAAACGAGATATAATGGTGGCAGTTGGGCACCTTGTATTCGTTATCATAAAGGAAAGTTTTATATTTTTTATTATGATAATCTAGGCTATTTTGTAACAAATGTCTCTAATCGTCCGGAGGGGCCTTATAAACAGACTTTGCTTTATTGTCATCTTTATGATCCGAGTGTTCTTTTTGACGATGACGGGAAAGTGTATGTCGTTCATGGACAAAATGTAATTTATGTGACAGAAGTATCTGAAGATTTCACAAAAGTGATTAGTCCTGCTAAAACAGTGTTCAGCTCTTTTACAGGAGCATGGGAGGGAAGCCATATTTATAAAAGAGATGATTATTATTATATTTGTAATACTGCTGGGGGAACTCCTGGGCGTGAATATATTCTTCGCTCTAAAAATATCTATGGGCCTTATGAAGTACGTGAATTGGTTAATACTGATGCCAATTTGAGTGGTTGCGGATTACATCAGGGAGGATTTATTGATTTACATAATGGTGACTCTTGGTTTTTCATGTTTCAAGACCGTGTGCCGGCTGGACGTGTCCCATGGCTTTTCCCTATAAAATGGGAAGAGGGTTGGCCTGTACTTCCTTCATTCGAAAACTATGGCCGTATAGCTCCTACACAACGAAAACCCTTTCCAAAAGCTAATGTGCTAGGACGCCCTTTTGAAAGAGGTGATGAGTTTTCTTCTGATAGGTTGGATTTACATTGGCAGTGGAGTCATAATCCTGATAATTCAAAATGGAGCTTGGCTGAACGTCGTGGTTATCTGCGTTTGCACGCTATGCAAGCTGATAGCTGGGAGAATGCCCGTAACACATTAGTGAGACGCTTTATTGGTCCTGAAATGACGGCTGTTACAAGTTTGGATATTTCTGCATTGAAGGATGGAGATGTAGCCGGGTTGTGTGTGTGGAACAAACCCTATAGTTATATTGGTATTAGCAAACAGGAAGGGAAGCAATATTTAGTCTGGACAGACAATGGACAGAACATAAAGAAGAGTGAGATTAATATAGATAAGAATATTTATTTTAGAGTAACGGGGGATAATTCAAGCATTGCTCGCTTTGAGTATAGTCGAGATGAGAAAAACTGGTTTCGATATGGAGAGGATTTTAGAATGGAGTTTAGCGGGAAAACATATTTGGGAAATCGGTTTGGACTATATTGTTTTCATACCGGAGATGGGGAGAAGGGATATGCTGATTTTGATTATATGCGTTTTAGTAGTCCATATGGTGCCGCTAATCATTTTAATGCTTTCAATTTGATTCCTATTGAGTTTTATGATGATGAACATAATACTCGATTAAATAGAGTTGAACAAAATAAATTATCTCCGGATCAGTATCTGGAAGTAACGGAAAGTGGAGCTTGGGCTCAATATAATAATATAGATTTTGGAACGGGAGTTACGGACTTCTGTATAAATGCCTTATCTTCTTTGAAAGATAGTCGTGTTGAAGTACGACTTGATGCCCCTGACGGAGAGTTATTAGCAACTTGTATAATTCCTGCCGGGCAGGTTGGTAGGGAATATCGGGAATATTCAGCCCCCATGAAATCGGTAATGGGAAAACGGAAAATTGTGTTAGTATTTCATAGTGATTATGCACAATCTCCTAAAGTGACAGAATTTAAATTCAAATAAAAAAACAGATATGATAAAGAGAATAACATTGATAGGATTATTGGTAATGACCGGGACGTTTTCTTTTGCACAGAATCCGTTGATTACCAATATTTATACAGCAGATCCAGCACCACATGTTTGGCCTACGGATACTACAACTTTATATGTATATAGCAGCATGATGAGCCATTAAGTAATTCGCATATTCGTGGGATGAATGATTATCATGTTTTTCAACGAATGATTTAGTGCATTGGACGGATCATGGACAGATTCTTCACTGGAACCGTGTGCCTTGGGCTGTTGATCAAGCTTGGGCTATTGATGCAGTTTATTGGAAAGGGAAATACTATCTAATTACCTGTATGCGTGGTGAAGATCAGAAATTTCGTACAGGTGTAGCTGTCAGTGAACGTCCGCAAGGGCCATTTACAGATTGCGGATATATCCGTGATGCGGATTTTGGTCAGGATCCGGCTGTTTATGTAGAAAATGGTAAAGCCTATTTATTTTGGGGGCATGACCGTACATGTTTTGGTGCCGAACTGAATGATGATTTGTTGAGTATAAAAAAGGAAACATTAGTAAATTTACGTCCTCAACTTCCACATGTATTTGAGGCTCCGTGGGTTATAAAACGTAATGGACGTTATTTATTAATGTATCCGGGATTGCCGGACAGGGGATGGCCACAGAAATATTATTATGCAGAAGCGGAAAAACCTTTAGGCCCCTATGAATATAAGGGTATTTTTATAGATGATTGGGCGGGCCAGTCTTCTACTACACATGGGGGGATTGTTCGTTTCAAAGGAAGAGATATAATGTTTTATCACGGTTCTATCTTAAGTGGTGGCTTAAGTGAAAGTCGAAGCATCATGGCGGATTGGGTTGATTATGATAAAGATGGAAGTATAAAATTAATTCGTCCTACAAAAAAAGGACTTGGATTGGCTGAACGAACTTGGACTACAGTTCATTTGGAAGCAGAAGAGGGAAATCTTTTAGGGGGCGAACTACATGGAGTTTATGTTGATAATTCCTATAAAGGATATACAGGACGAGGTTATGTCACGGGGTTTGATATGTATAATGATTATTGCAGTTTTCTGGGACAGAGTGCAAAAGACGAGAAATATCGTTTGCGGATTAGGTATCGTGCTGATGGTGGAAAAAATGATGCGATGGTATTTGTTAATACGTGGTTATTGAAGAACGTGAAATTTGTGGATACAGAAGGAGAGTGGAAGGTGCTGGACTGTGGGAATGTATCTTTGCGTGCCGGAAATAATGATATCCGTGTGATACGTGGGTGGTGGCCGAATACGGGACTTTGTATCGATTATATTGAATTGGCTCAAATAGACGAGCGCGGACGTACCGTTGAAGAAGCTAAATAGGATGAATATAATGAAGTATTTTCTATTTGTTTTATGTTTGAACTTGTGTGCATTGACACTTTTTGCCCAGAAAGAAGATTATAGGAATCCAATGAAGACTCCGATAGAACGTGCGGATGATCTGTTGTCCAGATTGACTTTAAAAGAGAAGATCGGACTAATGAAGGATACTTCTTATCCTGTGGGACGTTTGGGAATTGCTCCTTATAATTGGTGGAATGAAGCATTGCATGGAGTCGGACGCGCAGGGTTGGCTACAGTATTTCCCCAGGCTATTGGTATGGCAGCAAGTTTTGATGATTCAGCTGTATTGGATGTTTTTAGTGCGGTTAGCGATGAAGCCCGGGCTAAATTTCATGATTTTCGTCGGCGACGTCAGTTCGGACGCTATCAAGGATTGACTTTTTGGACTCCTAATGTGAATATATTCCGTGACCCTCGTTGGGGGCGTGGACAAGAAACTTATGGAGAGGATCCTTATTTGACAGGACGTATGGGAGTAGCTGTTGTTTGTGGATTGCAAGGTCCTCGGGAGGCTAAATATAATAAGTTACATGCTTGTGCAAAACATTTTGCAGTACATTCTGGACCGGAGTGGAATCGCCATACTTTTAATGTAGAAAAGATATCAAATCGTGATTTATGGGAAACCTATTTACCTGCATTTAAAGATTTGGTTCAAGAAGCAAAAGTAAAGGAAGTTATGTGTGCTTATAATCGTTTTGAAGGTGAACCTTGCTGTAGTAGTAAGAGGTTACAAGTGCAGATATTACGAAATGATTGGGGCTATGAAGATGTGATAGTTAGCGATTGTGGTGCGATAAGTGATTTCTTTCATGTTGACAGGCATGGAACACATAAGGGACCAGCTGACGCAAGTGCTGATGCTGTCATTAGTGGTACAGATGTTGAGTGTGGCAATAATTACACAAGTCTGGAAGAAGCGGTAAAAGAAGGTTTGATAACAGAGGAACAAATAGATATAAGTGTCCGTCGTCTGTTAAAAGCACGTTTTGAGTTGGGAGAGATGGATCCGGATTCGATTGTATCTTGGGCAAAAATTCCATTGAGTGTGGTGAATTGTAAAAAGCACCAAGAACTGGCTTTGGATATGGCAAGAAAAACAATGACTCTTTTGCAGAATAATGGAATACTTCCACTTAGTAAATCTGGTTTGAATATTGCTGTAATGGGACCAAATGCAAATGACTCTGTTATGCAGTGGGGAAATTACAATGGTGTTCCGGGACACACAATCACGATTTTGGAAGGAATTTATTCTAAAATAGGATACGTACCTTATGAAAAAGGTTGTGATTTGGTTACTAATAACTCTTTTGAATCTTTATTTAATTTGATAACAACTGTTGATGGGCAGCCGGGTTTTAGTGCCCGATATTGGAATAACAAAGAGATGAAAGGGGAAGTCGTAACTACGCAAATTGTGAGCACTCCATTTAAGTTTGATATTGGTGGTGCTACAGTTTTTGCTTCAGGCGTCAATTTAACTGATTTTTCTGCTCAATATAAGGGCATTTTCCGACCAGATAGAAGTGGTACAGTAATTTTAAGTATTAATGGTGATGATGGGTATCGGATTCGTGTGAACGGGGAAGAAGTAATAAATTATTGGGGGACTCATGCCGGTGCAAAAAAAGAATATGCACTGAGAGCAGAAGTTGGAAAAGAATATGATATTGAAATAGACTATATGCAAGATAGAGGAGGTGCATATCTCCAGTTTGATATAGGAAATTACCATGAAATCACTCCTGATGTTGCTATTGAGAAAGTGAAAGATGCTGATGTCGTAATTTTTGTAGGTGGAATATCTCCCAAATTAGAAGGAGAGGAAATGAAGGTTGATTTACCCGGCTTTCGAGGCGGAGATCGGACAGATATTGAGTTACCGACTGTGCAACGTAAATTGTTGAAGGCTTTGAAAGATGCGGGGAAAAAAGTCATCTTTGTCAATTGTTCTGGTTCTGCAATTGCTTTAGGTCCTGAAACAAAAGTATGTGATGCTATTCTTCAAGCATGGTATCCGGGACAAGCCGGAGGACTTGCGGTTGCAGATGTTTTATTTGGAGACTATAATCCTGCAGGACGTCTTCCTGTTACTTTTTACACAGGAGTGGGACAGTTACCGGATTTTGAAGATTATAGCATGAGAGGGCGTACATATCGCTATATGACTGAAAAACCGTTGTTTTCATTTGGGCACGGATTGAGCTATACAACGTTTCTTTATGGCGTGGCAAAGGTGAACAAGAACGTAATAGAGTCAAATGAAACATCCATACTGGATATACCTTTATTTAATGCAGGAAACAGAAAGGGTGAGGAAGTGATACAGGTGTATATTCGTTTTTTGGAAGATAAAGAAGCTCCTTTGAAAACTCTTCGTGCTTTTCGGAGAGTTTCTTTAGAGGCAGGTGAAAGACAAGATATTCGTTTCTTTCTCTCTCCTGCGAGCTTTGAGTTCTTTGATTCGGATACAAATACAATGCGCGTGAGGCCTGGAACTTATGAGTTACTATATGGAGGTACTTCTTCAGATGAAGACTTACAAAAAATTCAACTTATGATAAAATAGCCGATTTAATTTCTAGGGGATAGTATGCGTCTATTCGTACTATATATAAAATGTAAAAATATATAGTATGAATAGACGCTTTTTATTTATGATGATGTCATTGTTTTGTACTTTGGCTCTCTCTGCACAGTTAGTGACCTATAGTGGTATTGGGCAGCATAATGATGATTATACAGTACGTGTGAGGACGGTAGGAGGAGAGTGGCATGATTTATTTGAATACAATGTTCAGGTAGATATGGATAATGTTCAAAACGCTTCAATGGTGCAATTTGACATGGGGAGTCCGGTTGAGATTATGGTGAAAAAGAATGATGGGCTGATTCAGACAGTTGATATTCGTCCGTTGAGTAGAAAGATTAAGTATGAAAAGAAGATGAATACAATCGTTTTTACTCTCGATAAGCCACAATATTTATCGGTAGAGTTTAATGGGGATCGTTTACATAACCTTCATCTGTTTGCTAATCCTATGGAAACAGAAATACTCAAGGAAGGTGATAAGGGGGTCATGTATTTTGGTCCGGGGATTCATAAGCCTAAAGATTTACCGGGTATTGAAATTCCAATTCCTTCTAATACAACGGTTTATTTGGCTCCAGGTGCAGTTTTACAAGCCAAATTGGTAGTTGACAGAGCTGAAAATGTACGTATTGTAGGACGGGGAATTATAGATCATCCACAACGAGGTATTGAAGTAACTCATTCGAAAAATATTATTATTGATGGCATAACAGTTGTCAATCCGGATCACTATACTGTATTTGGTGGAGAGACGGATGGATTAATTATTCGAAATCTCAAGAGTTTTTCTTGTAAAGGATGGAGTGATGGCATTGATTTGATGTCCTGCAATGATGTTTTGATAGATAATGTCTTTTTGCGTAATTCGGATGATTGTATTGCAGTGTATGGACATCGCTGGCATTTTTATGGTGGGTCGAAAAATGTAACAGTGCAAAATTCAGTATTGTGGGCAGATATTGCTCATCCTATTAATATCGGTGGACATGGCAATACGAAAGGTACGGGAGATGTTCTTGAAAATTATACATTTCGTAACATTGATATATTGGAACATGATGAAGATGATCGTGATTATCAAGGATGTTTAGCTATTGGCTGTGGTGATAGGAATCACGTAAGAGATGTTTTATTTGAAAATATTCATGTGGAAAATTTCCAGGAAGGAAGGTTGTTCCATCTTAGTATCAATTTTAATGCTAAGTATAATAGTGCTCCTGGTGGAAGTATTTCGAATATAATATTTCGAAATATCTATTATGAGGGATACGGAGCCAATCCTTCTGTTATCAGAGGATATGATATGGATCATGATATTAAAAATATAATTTTTGATAATATCTGGATAAATGGCCAGAAGATGAAGGATACGCAAGATTTTGATATAAATGAATTTGTAACAGGAATTAAAATAAAATAATGTGATGAAGAAACAATTTTTTATGTTAACAGCTGTGCTGTTGATGTGTCAGGGTATCATTGCCCAAATAATAGATGTAACAGGAAAAACAGAATCTTTCACCCATTATTGGAGTGTCGGGGTTGGAGCTGGACGTGCTAATGAAGGTTTGCGTGCAGGATGGTTGGAACATCTGAAATTAGTGAAAGAGGAATGTGGCTTTCAGTATGTCCGTATGCATGGGTTATTTTGTGATGATATGTTTGTTTATTTTGAGAAACCAGACGGACAAGTTATATATAATTGGCAATATGTTGATGAAGTGTATGACCGAATGTTGGAATTGGGAGTTAGACCTTTTGTTGAACTATCCTTTTTTCCTAAGGATATAGCTGCTGAAAATTCTAAGACACAAATGTGGTATCGGAATAATGTTTCATTTGACCGGAAAAAAATAGATAAATGGCATGATTTAGTAAAAGCCTTTACGCAGCATGTGGTGGATCGTTATGGCATTGATGAAGTGTCGACTTGGTATTTCGAAGTTTGGAATGAACCTAATTTGACAGGTTTGGGAGGTTTCTTTCATGGAACTAAAAGTGATTATTTTCTTATGTATAAAGAATCGGTAAATGCTATAAAATCCGTAGATAAACGTTTGAAGGTTGGCGGACCTGCTACTAGTAATTTTGTGCCGGATGACCGCCACAAGGGAGAAATTCTGGATCATAAAAAGTCTGTGTTTTATTCTCAAGATGTAATTAACACCAAACAGTGGAAAGGAGTATGGATTGAAGATTTCCTTCGTTTCTGTGAAAAAGAAAATTTACCGGTAGATTTTATTTCTACCCATCCATATCCAACAGATTACGCTTTGGATCCTGAAACTGGGCGTAGTAAAGATGCTATTCGTTATGTACATTCACTGTACGACGACATACATTGGTTGCGTAATCAGTTGGCGATGAGCAAATATCCCAATGCGGAGATTCATTTAACAGAGTGGAGTACTAGTCCTAATAGTCGTGATTGCATGCATGACCATTTACCACCAGCAGCGTTTATTATTAAAGCGAATTTGGATTGCTTGGGGTTAGCTAATTCATTAATGTATTGGACTTTTACAGATGTATTTGAAGAGAAAGGAGGCGGTGAGGAACTTTTTCATGGAGGATTTGGCATGATCAATTTTCAAGGGATAGTAAAACCTTCTTTTCATGCTTATCGAATGTTGCATCAATTAGGGGATGAGAAAATTTATTATAAGGATCCTTTATTTGTCAGTCGTTCAACTAAGACAGGGAAGATTTCGGCACTTGCTTTTAACTATCCCAAAGAATATGAAAGTCATGTGCCGGGAGCCTCCGATATATCGGACTATTATAAAGCAAGCGCCAAACAGCTAAAAATTACGCTGAAGGGATTAAAACCTCATACCGTATTTCAACTGGACTTGTTGGATACAGACCATGGGAATATAATGGCCGCCTATAATGCAATGGGACGCCTCACAGTCCAAATCATGAACAAACGGAATGGTTGCGCCAGCAAGGACGGGCTACCTTAAAATTCATGATGCGGGCAGACGAACATGGAGAATTGACCATTAACCGTGAACTGGCACCGTGGGCATGTTTACTCATAAAAGAAATTTGATAAAGTAATAACGGATGGTCAGATGTATCCATATATATTTGACCATCCTCTTTGTTTTATCCAAATAATTATCTTATAATATATTACTAAATAATGAGAAGAATACTCTATATTATCTGGCTGGCTGTTTCAATACTACCAATTGCCATTGCACAAGATGTTTCTTATCTCTATAAGGACACGTCACTTACTTCGTCAGAACGTGCGGATGGTTTGTTGTCCAGACTTTCGCTGCGTGAAAAAAGTATTCGAGGCTGTACGTGATGAGGCATGAGCTAAGTTTCATGATGCCTGTCGACGTGGAATGCATGGACGTTATCAAGGACTTACGTTCTAGACTCCGAATGTGAATATTTTCCGTGATCCATGCTGGGGACGCGGACAAGAAACTTATGGAGAAGAACTTTATCTATCCGCCCGAATGGGAGGTGCAGTCGTTAAAGGGTTCCCAATGTCTTTCAGAATGTTTCCTTTCGGACATGGATTGAGTTATACACAATTCAGTTATGGCAAAATTCTACTGTCGGTAACAAAGCTGCAAGCAGGAAATGAGCAACACATCAAATTGCCAATAAAAAATATAGGTAATTACAAGGGAAATGAAATCTTACAAATATATATCCAAAAGCTAGGTGACAAAGATACTCCAATCAAAACATAGCGTGCCTTTCGACGCATCTCTTTGAATGCTGGTGAAACAAAATGTGTAAATGTAACTTTGCCAGCCAATGCCTTTGAATTTTTTGACACTCAAACAAATACGATGCGTATTCTTTCCGGCAAATACAAGTTACTTTATGGAAGTAGCCCTGATGAAAAGCAATTAGCCATACAATTGGAATAGTAAAATTACTCAAGAAGATATTAACTGACCGTTATGCATTATTATTCGACATAGGCAAGGAAAAGGAATTCGAAGATGGCAGGCTGACGCTGGAAGAAGTTGTAGTTTATGTAAAAGCTAACGATGAACCGAAACAAACAAGTGGTAAGCAAAAACTGTATGAAGCAATAGTGAATATGTATTGCTAATGATTACAATGAAATAGTGGCAGGCGGCAGCTGGGTAATTGTTGCCTGTCTTGCTATACTTACCTATTAGGATGTGTTGATGGAGCATTTGAGTAATGTTGTATAATAATCAGTTTTAGTAAGAATTAAAATAAATACAATATCGATGATACAAGCAAAACTCAAACTGGAAATTATCATCGGGTGCCTGATATGGGTGTTCCTTTTAGTTTTGATAGTCTATATTGTCCATGATAGCTGGCAGAAGAAAAGCCTAATGGAAAAGCAGGAAGCGCATTGGCAGAGAGAAAGGCAGAAGACAAACCGGGCTTTCCTCTGTCTGCTAGACCTTGCCTCCACCAGCGAACTTATTGTCGGATGGACGGAAGATGACTATGCCGCCTACCGGAAAAAGCAGGGGGCAACGGTTACGTTGCTGCAAAACCTGAAAGCTGAACAGGAGGACAGCCTGCAACGGGCATGCATTGATTCAGTGTGCAACTTGCTGGCGGAAAAGGAGAAACAGATGGCGGCTTTGCTGCAACTGTTTGAGAATGTGCCGAATGCAGGGGAAATTATCCACCGGAAAATACCTGTCGCTGTGTCGCAAAGCAAAAAGAACATTCTTCAACAGAAAGAAACGCCTGCCATTCAGACAGATGAAAAGGAAAAAAAAGGTTTCTGGAGCATCCTCCGCAAGCAGAAAAAGAGATCGGCTTATGCCTTACAACGGGAAGAAACACAGAAAGTACCAATTTCTGCCATAACTTCCAATACAAGAACAGTTGGGGTACAGCCTTCCGCACTGCTGTATTCCATAAAAAAAGAGATTGACAATGCCACTCGCTATTACGAGAAAACCTTATCAGCCAAGATGGATAGTCTCAGATTTGGCAACCGGATACTAAACGAACATATCAACCTGCTGGTACAGAACTTCGAAAGGAAGGAAAGTGAATCTTTTTACCGGGAAATACGCTGGCAACAAGAAACACGTACCTACGCTTTCCGGTTGATTACGGGTACCAGCATCGGAGGATTCTTGCTGGCTATTCTGCTGTATATGGTGATACACAGGGACGTGAATCGTCAGTACCGTTACCGGAAAGAATTGGAAAAAACAAATGGAAAGAATCTGGAATTACTTACCACCCGTAAAAACATGATGCTTTCCATTGCCCATGACCTGCGTGCACCGTTGGCCACCATCAAAGGGTGTGCTGAACTGATCTCCGGTGAAAAAGAGAAAAACCGTAAGGATGAGTATGCGGAGAATATCCTCCACTCATCCGATTACATGCTCGGGCTAGTGAATACGCTGATTGAGTTCTATCTACTGGATACCGGTAGGAGCAAACCGAACCTCTTGATTTTTCGGCTGGAAACCCTCTTTAATGAAATCACCCAGAACTATGGCTCGCTGGCTCAAACGAGAAAGCTCCGGCTGGCCACCGACTTCTTCGGTTTGGATGTGGTAGTGAGTGGTGACCGTTCACAGCTCCAGCAAATTCTGAACAACCTGCTTTCCAATGCGGTTAAATTCACCCGGCAAGGTGAAGTACGTCTACAGGCGGAATACCGGAATAATGAGCTATATTTCTTGGTACAGGACACCGGTACCGGAATGACAGAGGAAGAAAAAGGTCGAATATTCGCTGCCTTTGAACGGCTGGACAATGCCCGAAACCTTCCTGGTTTCGGATTAGGGTTGGCCATTACAAGCAGGTTGGTTTCCGGTATGCAGGGAACTATTACCGTAAAAAGTAAACCGGGTGAAGGAAGTACGTTTGCCGTATTCCTGCCATTCCCAAAGGCCGATGAATCCACCCAGGTTGATGAGGCACACGTCGCTACCGATTATCACCTAGAGGGAATCAACGTACTGGTTATTGATGATGACCGGATACAACTAAACATTACCAAAGAGATGTTTCACCGTAACGGAGTCCAGTGTGATTGCTGTCAGACTAGCCGTGAACTGGTCACCCGACTCCGGTCACAAAGATACGACCTGCTGCTGACAGATATTCAAATGCCTGAAACGGACGGTTACAGAATCCTGGAATTACTCCGTACCTCTAATATGGAGAATGCAAAGACCATACCCGTCATAGCGGTAACGGCACGGGTGGACGACGGCAATGAGTATCTGTCGGGCGGCTTTTCAGGCTGCATCCACAAGCCATTCTCTATGGGAGAACTGATAAACGCAGTGGCACAGGTAATAGGGAAAAAAGATAAAAAGGAGTATGAACCCGATTTCTCGCTTATCCTTTCGGGAGAAGACAACCAAGAGGAAATGCTCGGTCTATTTATTGAGGAAAGCCGGAAAGATCTTTTAATATTGACCGATGCTTTAGGCCGACAGGACAAGGAAACCATAATTTCAATGTTGCATAAAAAACTACCTTTGTGGGAAACTGTCCGTTTGGATTTTCCCTTGTTCCATTTACGAAAGTTGGTGACAGACTATAAAATAGAGTGGACCGATGAACAATACATGGAAATACGGGACATTATCCAGGCGGTAGAAAAACTTATAGCATACGCTAAAAAAATACGGGAGGAAAGCCTATGAAAACAATTCTGATTATTGAAGATGATATCGTATTCAGTCGTAGCATCAGCAACTGGCTGGTGAAAAAGGGAATGAAAACTGATTGTGTGACAACCCTTGCGAATGCACGCAAAGCCATCGGACAAAAGGAGTTCGACCTGATACTGGCAGACCTGCGTTTGCCGGACGGCAACAGCACCTCGCTCCTGAAATGGATGAATGAGAAGCAGTACCCCATTCCTTTCCTGATCATGACTAATTACGGACAGGTGGAGAATGCGGTGACGGCCATGCAACTCGGAGCGGTCAACTACCTGTGCAAGCCCGTGCAACCAGACAAACTCCTGGCTCTAATTACGGAAATATTCGACAAGGAAAGCGACAAACCGGTTTTCTACCGAGGTGAAAGCTTCAAGGCCCATGAGATGTACCGCCTGATAGAAATGATTGCCGGTGCGGATATCTCCGTCCTGCTCCGTGGAGATTCCGGTACCGGAAAAGAACATGTCGCAGCCGAGATACATGCCCGAAGCCACCGGAAAAACAAGCCGTATCTGGCAATTGACTGTGGAGCCATCTCTGACGAGCTTGCCGCCTCCGAGTTTTTCGGTCATCAGAAGGGAGCCTTTACCGGTGCGGAAAGTGACAAAATTGGTCTCCTCCGTGCCGCCGACGGAGGGACACTCTTTCTGGACGAGGTAGGCAATCTCTCTTATAAGACACAGATGCTCTTGCTCAGGGCTTTGCAAGAGAAACGCTGCAAACCGGTAGGTTCCACGAAAGAATATTCTTTCGATATCCGGCTGGTTGCCGCCACCAATGAAAATCTGGAGAAAGCCATCGAGGAAGGACGCTTCCGGGAAGACCTGTTCCATCGGCTCAATGAGTTTACCCTCCGTATTCCTACACTGGCAGAATGCCGGGAAGATATCCTCCCTCTGGCTGATTTCTTCTTAAAGCTCGCTTGTGCCAAGGTCCATAAATCGTTTCACGGCTTTGACAGGCTGGCAAAGGCGGCACTGCTGGAATATCTCTGGCCGGGGAATATCCGTGAACTGAAAAATGTGATAGGCCGTACCGTACTCATCTGCCAGGAGCAATGGATTTCCGTCTCGGACCTGAACCTTGAGATCTCCCTTCCCAAAAAAGAAACACAGTGGACGGAAGAAGAAAAAGAAAGGGCATTGCTTCTCCAAACTCTTGAAAAAACAGGTGACAACCGTTCCAAAGCGGCTCGGTTACTTAATATCAGCCGGACTACCCTGTACGAGAAGCTGAAGAAATACCATATCGTCGACTGACTGGAGAATAAACCGGAGCAAATGAGGTTTACAAAAGTGTAAGCCGTCCTAACATTCTTGTCAAGGACGGCTTACACTTTTTATTTACACTCATTTTTTGTGCAAAATTTATTTGTTATTGATTGTCAATGCTTTAAAGATAGTATAGAACTTTGAATAACGGCAGAGGCATTCCGTTTGGCTTATTCCGGTATAAACAAATTAAACGCATGCCGTATGAAACCATTTACAGAATGCCGTATATTCAACTATTTGTCTCCAGCTTCAAATCAGGAACAGACAGTTTCCGATGAAGAATTTTCTTCTTCCTATACCGAATATGAACAATACCTGTATGACCTCGCTATCGAACCGGTTCCCGTATCGGAAAGCTGCGCCATCTGCTTCACAGCAAGGTAGAACTGATTTCCCTAAAGAAGTGGTCTGAGCAAACGGGACAACATCATACACCGACAACTGAATTCTATTTGGACAAATGCCTTCTGCTGGTGGAAGCGGAAATAGAATTGGTCAATTTTCGTGTACAGTACCCCGGAACCGTCGCGACACCTTCCTCCTTTCTTTCACCGCTTTATTGGAAAGGCACGCTAGCCAACCTGATGGAACTGATCTCCTCGCTGGATTACAGCGAGCTGGTTACGGACGAAAGTGGCAAACGCCTCTCTTTCGCCGGTATTGTTTCCGCTTTCGAGAAACTCTTCAATGTTTCCATCTCCAAACCATATGACCTGCGTGCCGACCTTGCACGACGCAAGAAGAATCTTTCTGTCCTGCTTCCCAAGCTAAAAGAAAACTATGAAAAGAATATTGTGAACTGTGGGATAGAGAGTAAATAGTAACCGCATTCATCTGTGTGTAAAATAAAATTTCGATTTGCCAAGAAACGGGATTTTATTTTACACACAGCTAATTGAAGCATTCCTTATGCCTTCACTTCTTCGCCTTTTTCATTCATGAGGACTGTCACTTCCTGCGCATCCTTGGTAGTAATGATCACCTTGTACACTTTTCCTGTTTCTTTGGCTGCTACATAAGCCTCCTTGATAGAAGCACCTTCATAACTTTTTTCAAGGGCGTTCATTACTTCCGCAGGCAGCTCTTTGGCATCAATTTTTGTGAACTCATCCTGTGGAGCCTGTGCAGTAGTTTCTACTGCTGTAAGGCTATTAACTTCCAGTGCGAATACTACAGAACTACCTAATCCCATTACCAATGCTACTGCTACTAATACCTTTTTCATGATCGTAATTTTTTTAATTAATACTTGTTTCGTTGTTTATTATCTCTTATGTTAAAGTAAAGGCAAAACGGATGCCAAAACGTATCGAATGGATATATTGCTGAAAAACAATCCTATACGATATTAGCATTCTAAAAGGTATGTGGAATTGTGTAAAAAGTGTAGATTGCACATGGGGAAGATATATACAAAAAGCCAATGCATCAATATCCAAATCTCTCTGAAAAACATGCATTCCAACAGTTATTTGTACCCCTGTCACAAATAGTCATCTCCTGTCAGTTGTAGTCACTTCCCGATTTTAGGTTCGTATGAATATTATCACTTATTTTGCTGCCGAATAAATGAAACACTTAAAAGTATGGCAAAGATCAGTAATACGCGCAAGCCTGTGCAGGCTGATAAATCAGGCAAATGAAGAGGCGGACGGACTCCCAAGGAGGAATCCCAGCTTCATTCCTACTATTATGGTTTCCGCCTGGACGAATTCCAGAACATCGAGTTCGAAAGGCTTTTCGAGAACTCGGGAGCCAAAACCAAATCTCAATTCATTCTTGCCGCCCTTTTCGACAAGCCGATGAAAGTCGTGAAAATAGACAAGGCGGCAACGGACTACTACATCAAGCTGACCAACCTGCAAAGCGAATACCGCCGCATAGGCGTGAACTATAACCAGGCGGTCAAGACCTTGCATACCGGACTCTCCGAGAAGAAAGCCCTCGCCATGCTCTATAAATTGGAGCAACTGACTATTGAACTAATATCTGAACCGGGAGATTATCCGTCTCACCCAAGAATTCGAACAATGGTTGCAAAAATAACATCAGGAGCCTCTGTCTACGGGGCATTATACTATAATCACGAAAAAGTGGACAAGCAGCGGGCACGGCCACTGGCATGAAACCGGATCATGGAACCGGCAGACGGCCATCCGACTATCCAGCATTGCATGCGTTCCTTCGAACCGTACCTGGCTGCTAACCGTCGCACCGAGAAACCGGTTATCCATGTCTCACTCAATCCGCATCCGGACGATGTGCTGACCGATGAACAGTTGGCAGCCATCGGACAGGAATACATGGAAAAGATGGGGTACGGTAACCAGCCCTATATCATCTACCGGCACGAGGATATCGGCAGGCCCCATATCCATATCTCTCCCTGCGCATCGACGGGCAAGGAAAAAAAATCAATGATTATAAGGAGTGGCAACGCTCTACCTCCGTTTGCCGGGAGTTGGAAAGGAAATATCACCTGTTGCCTGCCGAGAAACAGGAACGTCGTGAATCTTTGCCGCTGGCTGTCGTTGATTACCACAAAGGGGATATCAGGCACCAGATAGCTGGTGTGGTCAAGCCCGTCATGCAAGGGTATAAATTCCAATCCATCAAGGAGTTTAAAGCCCTGCTCGGTCTTTTCCATGTGACGGTGGAAGAAACCCGTAAAACGATAGACGGGAAAACCTGCCACGGACTGGTCTATGCGGCTACCGATGAGAAGGGTGACCGGGTGGGCGTAGCCATCAAATCCAGCAAGATCGGCAAGAGTGTAGGTTATGCGGCACTTCAAAAGAAATTTTTCAAAAGCAAGCAATGGTTGGTAAAACAACCGATACCCGAGGGGACGAAAGAGGCGATTGCCATGGCTCTGAAACAGGATACCCGTCAGGGATTCCTGCAGGAACTCACTGGGAAAGGCATCACCGCCATGCTTTATGAGAACGCTGCGGGAGTGATTTATGGAGTTACTTATATTGACCATACCTCCCGAACCGTATTCAAAGGTTCGGCATTGGGAAAGGAATACTCGGCATCGGTTATCAACCGGCAGTATGGCGTGGTTTTACCGGGAAAAGAGGAAGAAGTGCCTGTCTTGCATCCGACCGAACCGGAAACAAAAGAACCGGGACTGGTGGAAGGATTGCTGGATATCTTCTCTCCGGAATCCTATCCATATCTGGGAGAAGACCTGACTCAAAGCCTTATGGGAAAAAGAAGAAGAGAAAGCGCAAAGGTCCGTATCTCGGCTAATACAATGTATCACTATTAATTCATTAAGATAATATGTCACAGGACGAAACCGGAGGACTCAATAAGAACCTCGATTTTATGAGGGCTGTCAGCATCATTTTTTTAGTGATGAATGTTTATTATTTCTGTTATCCCTACTTTCTTTCCATGAATCTGACCATCGGCGTGGTGGATAAGATACTGCTCAACTTCCAACGGGATACGGGACTGTTTTCCCATTCGTTGGTCAGCAAATCCTTCAGCCTGCTCTTCCTCTTCTTCTCCTGTATGGGAGCCAAAGGACGGAAGGATGTGGAGATGTCATGAAAGCATATCGGCTGTTATCTTACAGCCGGAGTATTGCTCTTTTTCGGTAGTGAGTTCTTATTGACAACCCGTTTCTCCGTTACGCTTCTTACCTTATCATATGTATCTACCGTAGCCGCCGGATATATCTGCCTGCTTACCGCCGGAGTCTGGCTTACCCGCTTGCTGAAGAACCAGCTCATGGATGACGTCTTTAACGATGAGAACGAGAGCTTCATGCAGGAAACCCGCTTGATCGCCAATGAATATTCGGTGAATCTACCCACACGTTTCTATTACAAGAAGAAGTGGCACAACGGCTGGATCAATGTCGTATCCCCGCAGAGGGGGTGCATCGTGGTCGGATGTCCCGGTAGCGGGAAATCATACTGTGTCATCAACCAGTTCATCAAGCAGCAAATAGAGAAAGGCTATGCGCTCTACTGCTATGACTTCAAGTTTCCGGATTTAAGCCTGATCGCTTATAACCAGCTGCTTAAGAATAAAGATAAATATGCCAAGCCGGTCGGTTTCTATGTCATTAATTTTGATGATCCACGCCACAGCCACCGGTGTAATCCGCTCAACCCGGCATTCCTGTCCGATATTGCGGATGCCTATGAATCCGCTTATGTGATCATGCTCAACTTGAATAAGAGTTGGATTCAGAAGCAGGGGGACTTCTTTGTGGAAAGCCCGATTGTGCTCTTCGCTGCCGTAATCTGGTATTTGAAAATTTTTGAAAACGGACACTACTGCACCTTCCCGCATGCCATCGAGCTGTTGAATAAGCCATATTCCGACCTGTTCACTATCCTTACCTCTTACCGGGAGCTGGAAAATTATCTTTCCCCGTTTATGGATGCCTGGAAAGGAGGCGCGATGGAGCAGCTCCAAGGCCAGATAGCTTCCGCCAAGATTCCGCTCTCCAGGCTGATATCGCCTGCCTTGTACTGGATTATGACCGGCGATGACTTTACACTGGACATCAATAACCCTGATGCCCCGAAGGTCTTATGCGTAGGCAATAACCCTGACCGCCAGAACATTTATTCGGCGGCATTGGGGTTGTACAATGCCCGTATCGTCAAGATGGTGAACCGGAAAGGTAAGCTCAAATGTTCCATCCTGGTGGACGAGGTTCCAACTATTTATTTTAAAGGGCTTGACACGTTGATAGCCACCGCCCGGAGCAACAAGGTGGCTGTCATGCTCGGTGCCCAAGACTACAGCCAACTCGTCAGGGATTACGGCGACAAGGAGGCGCGTGTGATCCAAAATACAATCGGCAATATTTTTGCCGGGCAAGTAGTGGGTGAAACCGCAAAAAATCTCTCGGAAAGGTTCGGAAAAGTACTCCAGCAGCGCAAGTCCATCAATATGACCAGGGAGGACACCTCGACCAATATCTCTACCCAGCTCGATTCGCTCATCCCCGCCTCCAAGATATCCAACCTCTCGCAGGGGGAGTTTGTCGGTTCGGTCTGCGACAGTTCGATGAAAAGATAAATCAGAAGATATTCCATGCCGAAATCATAGTGGATAACGAACAGGTAGCCGCGGAAACGAAAGCCTACCGGAAAATCCCGGTGATCACGGACTTTACCGATGCGGACGGTAAGGACCACATGAAAGAGGAAATCGAAAGGAACTACTATCAAATCAAAGAAGATGTGGCGCAGATTATTACAAAAGAACTGCTCCGCATTGAGAATGATCCCAACCTGAAACACCTGCTGGAAACGGCAGAAGATGAATAATCCCTATATAATTTATTAATCATTTAAATGTTGTAAACATGGAAAAAGTAAAGAAAAGTTCTCCGGCTGCTCTGCCGGGAAAACCCTGCTTCCCCTGGGTGGGAGGCAAAAGAAGACTGCTCACCGTACTGATCGAATCGCTTCCGAAAGACTTCGGGCAGATGGATACCTACGTAGAACCGTTTGTCGGTGGCGGTGCCCTGTTCTTCTGAATAAGACAAAACTATCCGGAAATCCGCTGCGTCATCAATGATTCCAACGAGAGCCTGGTCAATGTCTACCGCGTCATCAAGGAATCCCCGGAAGAGTTGATCGGGGTGCTTGCCCGGATACAGGAGGAATACATCGCATTGGAAGAACATGCCCGAAGAAAAGCCTACTTCATGGAGAAACGTACCTATTACAATGAAGGTAACCCGGATAACATCACTCGTGCAGCCCTGTTTATCTTCTTTATGCGCACTTGCTATAACGGCATCTACTCCGTGAACCGCAAGGGAAAGCTGTCCGTCACCTTCGGTTTCGGTGGAAGGGTGAAACTACTGGAAGAGGAACTGATCCGCTTTAACCATAAGCTGTTGCAGGATGTCATTATTCTGGACGGTGACTACCGGCAGACCGGAAAGTACATCGGAACCAAATCTCTCTTTTATTTTGACCCGCCTTACAAGCCGGTCAATGAGAGTAATGCCTGTACCTCGTATATGCCGCAGGACTTCGGGGACGAAGAGCAGGTCGCCCTGGCAGATTTCTGTAAGGAAATAGACGAAGCGGGTGGCAAATGAATGCTTTCCAACTCCGATCCCCGGCAGAAGAATCCGGAGAATACCTTCTTCGACGACCTCTATGCCGGTTTCCATATCCAACGGATCAGTATCTTCCGTTCCATTTGCTCCATTGCCGAGAAGAGGGAAACGGTCAACGAGCTGCTGATTAGAAATTACTAAAAACAGCTATCCGGAAGTTAACCGGAGGCTGAAATAATAAAGAGAGCCAAATCTGTTTAACCGGATTTGGCCCTCTTTTTATGCTTTAAGCGGTGACAGCTTTGTTATAATTTTCAACCGTGCTGTTTCGTTTGCGACCTTTCCTTGGTGGAAGTGTTTCCGGCATGGCGTTGTCGGTTCTCCGAAATCATTTTCTTTCCCAGCAGGTAATCATTCAGGTCATTGTATTCCGCGTAACAGGCAGATTTGTCTTTAACCGGACATCCGGCTTCTGCCATTTGGCAGAATGCTTGCTTTCCTGCAGGATCATTATCCAGCAGACAGAAAGCACTCTTATATTCTTTTAATATCGGGATAGCCTTGCCTACATTGCTGACCGAATTTAATACGATATAATCGGCAGACTGCCCGCTAGCGGGGCGCATTGATTTGAGTGTGAGGTATGACAGGTAGTCCATGAAACCTTCGACTACGATACAATGGTCGCCGCCGTTTTTAATATGTGTAATCTCCTTGGGAGAGATGCTCCCTTTCAGGTATTTGTTGCGGATCTCATACCCGCCGCTCCGGTTGGCAAAGGCCACGGCAAAATACCATTTGCCCTTGTTCTCGAAATGCACTTCCTTGCAAGTCTTCCGGGCAATTTCGGGCAAGATACCTCTTTCCTTGAGATAATCCAGCAAGACCGGGTTCGTCAGCGGATCAACACGTACCTGCCGGTAACCGGCAACCTGCGGCTCCGGCTTCCTGACAGAGGTGGCAGGCCGGAAAGCAGCCGGGAAATGTCCCTCTATCGCTTTTAACGCATAAGAGATATCCTTCGTCTTTTGCAGCTTCATCGCCAGGGTGATGGTGTCCCCTCCCTGTCCGATACGTAGGCTCGGTACAGAACGCCTTACTGCCTTTCGGCAGTAGGTTTTCCCGTACCTGCCCCCAAACCGTACTTGCATGTCTCCACGCATACGGCTCTCCGTTGATAACATGACTTTATTTAGCATGGCTGTGTATTTTGGCATAACACTTTTCACAGACAACCAATGTCTTCCTATGCTTTTCAAGCATCAGCCTGTCGCATTCAGTTTTTCCTTTAAGCTGATTTAGCTTTCTGACATGACGCATGACTACAGGTCCGACTTTTCCACATAATTCACATGTTCTCGCATCCAATCGCTCAGTAAGTGTCGGCTGTGGAATTGCGATTGTGTAGGATAAGTCGTTTACCTCCGTATAGTACATTGGTGGTTTACGTTTGAATCCCTCATTATAGAATTTCCTGTACCGTAATTTACCTTTTGCATCCTGATATGGCACTATAATGTCATTCCCAACCTTATATTTGTCAATGACTTTGCTTACAGTGCTATTGGTTTTTCCTGCAATGGTATGGTACATACTGTACTCCATGATGTATCCAAACTTTGAGAGCGCGTATGCCACGTTGTTGGCAATGCAGTAGTAGTTGTAGAACCCTCTGATTTCAGAGTTATATGCCGCCACTATGTCCTCGATTTTCTTCTTCATAAGATTGCCTCTGAACTTTGCAAACCAAACTTGTCGGCCATTTTCTACCTTGTATCTGATGGCGCTGTATTCTTCCAGTTTGTTCCGCACCGTTTCTATGGCGACCTTTAGGACTATCTTACCGTTGTAATAACGGGCTGGCACATTGTTCTTGTCCCGCTTGATAGCATCAGACTTACGGACTGAAACATCGAAGCCAAGAAATTTCGCGGGCTTTTGTGCGTTTGTTATCAATGTCTTTTCCTGTGACAGTTCCAGCTTGAGGTTTTCTTCCATATACTTGGTAATGTCCGACTTGATTTTAACGCACTCTGCCTTGCTTCCGATAACACCAATGAGGAAATCATCTGCGTATCTTACGTATCGAAGCCTTCTGTATGTTTCATCCATACTGTCTCTGCTCTCAATCTTTTGCCTTTCACGTCTCAGTTTCTCATACTCATCCCTAAGCTGTAATCTGACATCTGCATCCTGTATGTTCTTGATGCTTTTAAGGATGCGTTGCATCTTATCGCTAAGTTGCTTGTATTCTTTGGTGATGTGTCTTTCTTTTCCCTTATTGAAGCGTAGGGCGTATTCTTCCATATACTTGTCAAAATTATCAAGATAAATGTTTGCCAGTATAGGACTGATATTACCGCCTTGTGGAGTTCCCTTGTTTGTATTATGAAACTTCCAGTCTTCAATATATCCCGCATTCAACAACTTGCGGATAAGCCTTAGAAATCTATCATCGGCAATCCGTTTCCGCAAAGTTGCAATCAATACATTGTGGTCTATGTTGTCGAAGAATCCTTTAATGTCTCCTTCCACAAACCATTTTGTACCTGTAAATGTCTTTTGGATATGGGTCAATGCGGTATGGCAGCTTCTGTTTGGTCTGAATCCATGTGAGGTGTTTGCAAACACCTCTTCATAGACGGCTTCAAGAATCATGCGCACCACCTCCTGTACAAGTTTGTCCTCAAAGGAAGGAATTCCAAGCGGTCTTTTCTTACCGTTTTTCTTGGGTATGTATATCCTTTTTGCCGGATTAGGCTTGTAAGACTCATCTCTCAAAGATGCAATGACTTTGTTTATTCTTTGAAGACTCATCCGATTGATGGTTTTCCCATCCGTACCGGGTGTCATATTGCCTGGTTTGGCGTAAATACGCTGGTAAGCAACATGAAACATCTCCTCATTGAATAAGATACGGTACAGCCTTTCGAACTTGTAATCCGAAACTTTACCATGCTTGTTTAAAGCTTTTAATACTTGCTCAGGACTTCTCATAATGTCTCACACATTTTCCATTATTTGTATTAAGTTATCTAACTGCTTCCCTTCGCCATGTACAAGGCTTTCCCTTGCTCGGACTACTACGGAAGCTCCGTTCCCATGTCAGATATTCAGGGTCCTATGCCCATAGCCTTACGGCATTCTGATTTAGGGAATCCCCATTTGCTTTCACAATAACTGTTTGGCTCGGCAGACTGTCGGATGCGACTTACGTTCCTATTCCACTTATTGTGGTTGCTCTGAAGCCAGCTCCTGCTCCATTGTAATTTCGGTTTACATGGGGTGCTTCAGCCCGACGTGAATCAAATACCTTTCGTCGGGGCTGGTACGTGTGCAGCAGAACTATCGTTCAACCAATCAGGCTTCATCCTTGTGTCTGTCTTTTCCTCTCGCCATGCAGTCGCAGCTTGGTATTTAGCTGACTAATGACTTTACCGACATGCTTTTGTCACCTTTGGATTTCTCCTCCAGCTAAGTCGTTGAGGATAGGTCTGTTGAACTCTAACCTAATCTCTTGCCATAGAGATATTTATTGTGTAGCCTATATGGGCGCATCGAAATCATATCATAGGTTACGGGATGTGCTCACCTTGAAAGAAGGTGTCTTCTCCTCACGGAAAGGAGAACAATACCAGATACAGTCCCCGTGTTGTCTGACCGGGGAAAATCCCATTTGCCGGAGATAATCCTCCAACGGAATGCGTTTAGCTTCTTCAATATTCATAGTATAACGGATTGGATTAATGACTCTTTTTATAACGTGAATCCCTCAGTATCACCCATTGCAGGGGATTCTGTGGCTTTCCGTTTTTTCTCAGTTCAAAATGCAGGTGGTTGCCGGTCGCGATACCGGTATGCCCGACATTGCCAATATGCCGGCCCATGCGGACGTCGTTTCCCTTTTTCACATACATTTTACTCAAGTGCGCATACAGCGTGGAAAAGCCACCCGCATGCCGGATTTCGACGTACCAGCCGTAACTGCTGCTGTACCGGGCTTCAACGACCTTCCCGTTTCCCGAAGCATAGACCGGCGTGCCATAAGGTGCGGCTATATCCACTCCGGCATGGAGTACCCTTTTCTTTCTCACCGGATGCATCCTTATTCCGAAACCGGAAGAGAGGGCAAACCTCCTCCGGCTCTCATTCAAGGGGAATATAATAGGATAATCAGCCAGTACGGTTACCGGCAACCGGCTGTTTCATACGAAAGATTTTCACTGCCGGGCGGAATGGATACGCAGATGATTGAACTGAGTCCGCTTCTGAACTCCTTCGATGGGGATTGTGTAAAAGCCGGACATGACAATAAGTGACAGAACATGACAATCAATGACAACTTCTTCATAATCAATTTATTTAATGGCAAAGATAGTAATTTTACCCTTGCAAATGATTCATTAATCTTTAAAATTAACGTATATGGACAATGTAAACTTAGCCCCTGAAAACAACGGAGCAACTCAGGAACACGGGTATCTGATGGCGTATGACAAGAAAGAGCAGAAAGCCAAAGGAGTAAAAGGAATCGCAGCGAATGGCGAACTGGAAACGCTCGAAGCCAATGAAGCGGACAAAGGCCAGTTCATCAAGGTGGACCAGAGAGGTAACTTCTTCACCAACTTCGGAAAGAACTTTCTCTACCATTACAACAATCCGAGACGTTACTCCTTGTACAACATCCCGAAAGAAACACCTGTAGAGCAGGCCAAAGAAAAAATAGAGGCAGCGCAGCTACCACAGAACGAAGCGGTAAGAAAAGAGCTGGCTTCGACCAGGGTGTATAACAACCACCGTTATAATGAACGGGAAATCAATTGGGAACAGGCTGCCAGATATGGCATTACCCCGGATGTCCTGAAAAATTCGAAGGACAGTCTTGAAAGGATGTTGCAAGGGAAATCTTCCGCTGTAGCCTTCCATATAGCCAAACCTTCCGAGCTGGGTCGTGAAAGTGGTGATGCTAAACTCTCCCTGTTCCGTGATGAGAATGGTGTGGTCAAGTTTGACATCCATTATATCCGTCAGGCTCCCAAAGTGGGTGAAGATTACAGGGGATACACATTGACGGAGGCCGATCTCAAGACATTGAACCAGACCGGCAACCTGGGTAAAACAGTCGACATGGTCATTGATTACCGTACCAAGGAAACCAAGCCCTGCTACCTTTCCAAAGATCCGGTGACGAATGAATTGTTCCACATGCCCGTGGAGCAGGCACGCGTTCCCCGCAAGGTGAAAGATTATACGCTTTCCCCATCAGAATACGAAGCTGCCTTACGTGGCGAGGAAGTGCCGATCCGTTTCAAGTCCAATAACGGGAACTATTATACCACCTCCATCCAGATGAGCGCCGCCGAGCGGGGTGTTGAATTCCTCTGGGAAAGAAGCACCAAGAAGCTGGAAGAGGGGCAAAAACAGGAGCAGCAGCAAAACAGTAACGGAGAACAGCAGGTTAACGGGCTAGTACAAACAGCCGGAAAGCCTTTGAATAAAGAAGAAGCCTCCCGGCAAGCGGAAAAGAAAACACGCACCCGCAAGCCGACCATAACCCCTAAAATGTAATAATATGGCAACCTATGTTTCTGATGCCCCCAAGTTATTGGACGAGCTTTTCAGGAAAGAGGGTGAAGGCTTCCTCCTTGTCGGTTATGAAACCGGCAAGGAGAAACCCCATGCGGAATCCTCCTATATGCTCTATCCTGCCGATCCCGACAGGCAAGACCCAGTCTATACGTTCATGGCTCTGTTCAGCAGGGAATCAATAAAAGCCAAACATGCCGCTTTCGTACCGGATACCCGGCTGGAAATCTACTCATTCCCAAAAATGACGGATGTGCCTGTCCTCACAGGGGATATTTCCAAGAAAGAATATATCTCCCGGATCTTTCTGCCTATATCCGGGAGAAGGGGCTGGCTCCCCTGATAAGCACCAATCTAAGGAATGTACTGTTTGCACAATCACGCAGCGACATCCTCATGGAATCCGGCGAGCTGCCCAAGTTGACGGCAGAGCAATTGGACGGACTACTCCAGTTTCACAGGAAGCAGGATGAACGGGCTGTCCGATATGACTATAACCCGGTTTATAAATTACCCTTGCATGCTGTGGAAACTTCCAAAGGAATCGTGTTCTTCAGTGATACCCAAACTGGACGGGACGGATTAAAAAGTTTTTATCAGCAACTATCCGGCAACTATTTCCGGGTTCATAGTGAACCCGGCCCCGTCAGGCAATACCAGGTCAACAGGCTGTCCGACGATATCTGTCCCTTGGTGGATGCTTGTTACCGGAAGAACCCTCAAAACGGGAAAGGGGAATATGACTTTGATGAAACCATCTTCTCAAAAGATACGTTCCGTGACCGGAACCGGTGGAGGCAGACATTTGAAACGAATATGGAGCCGACCGCTTCTGAATTCCTTCGCCTGACTGAATTTTCAGGATGCCCTGCAAGCCGTAACAATGCGGATATCAGCAAACTGTTGTATCTGATAGAAAACGGATTCAAGCGTGACCTTGTGGCTGATCCGGCTTTCGGATATCGGAATGTATTTCAAGAATATGTCACCCGGATAGACAACTGCATCAACGGACAATCCTCCGGTCTGAATTTGGCTGATGTACTGGATGAAATGCGCCAGAAAGCGGAGAATATCCTCCAAACGGAATTCGATGTAAGGGGACACCGTACATTGGAAAGGGCATTGAATGACAAAAGCGTCCCGTTTCTCATTGGTGGAACCGATGCCGTCCAGGCCATGAGACAAGCCCTGCTGGAAGGCAAATGGATCTACTCTTCCAAAATATCCGAATCAATGCCCGGTTTGCACTTTCTCCATGCCGACAAGAAATGTAACCGGGTAATGGCATACTCCAAACCTCCGGCAGGCAAAGCTGTGTATCAGGAGAAAAACGGCAGAATCATCCCATATACCGCCGCTTTGAAAAAAGAAACAAAAACGAAAAAGAACAATTCCCCTAAATTATAAAATTATGAAGCAACCCGAACAATCCTATACAGCCATAGAAACCGCTGACGGCTTTTTGTTCTTCACCCATACGGCGGAAGGCAGGCAAACATGCGGAAATTCCTGCAGCTTGTGGCGGACCATTACTTTGATCCCCATTTCAACCTCGGTCCCGTCCATGTTTACAGGGCAGAAAGCATCCTCCGACAGGGGCCGTCTGTCAATCCGGGCGGGAACCTGTTCACTGAATATCCTTACCTGAAGATGGACAGACTCCCAAAGATGGAGCTGGCATACCGTAATGAGATGAAGCCTACCCCGGAAGATTTCCGCAGTTTCTGCCACAATGCGCACTGTGACATCAGCCACCGCAACTGTAATATTATTGATGCGTTGGATGCGATGGCGGACAAGGAACGCACAGTTACCGAACTCTCCCGTCGACCCGCGACACCGGAAATACGTGAACAGATAGAGGAAAACAGCCGTGATAAGGACGAGCTGGATAAACTCCTCAAGCGGTTCTACGACGTACGCGGACACCGGACGGTCGAAAGGATTCTCAGTGACCCGATGGACAGTGTCATGGTAGACGGTGTTCGCCTCTTTACCCCTCACCGGCAGGTATTGCAGGCGGGACATGTGCTCTTTCTGCCCGCAGAGGCAAGGGACAACCCGTCCCATTCCTATGCATGGGTGAACGGGGATTTCTCCCGGATCGTATTCTCTAAAGAACCGCCTGCAAACAAGCAGGTATTCAAGTTGAAAGCGGTTATCGAAAAGGCTTTGGATAAAAAGCGGGACGTGAAAAAGAAAAAACACACCCACCCTAAACTGTAGAAACATGGACAAGAGAGACCAAATGGAAAATTCATTTTTCGACCCCGAAAGACCGGGCAGTATATTCATTGCGATAGACCGGTATCACCATTATACACCGTTACCGGGCAACTCACTCAGGTTCGTCAAAGGAAACCAAAGGGAGATAACGGATGCTGCCTTTCATAAGTTCCTGTCGGACAATGTCAACGAAGTCAAAAGCTGTACGTATGTGCCGGATGTGGAGATGGTACAGTATGACCTGAATTGGATGAGGGATGTGCCGTCACCGGATACACACATGCCTTTGGACAAGTATATCCGGCAGGAGCTGTTGCCTTACTTGCAGCGGAGCTTCCAGTCCCCTTCCCGTCAGATCTCACTGCCGGACGCCGTCTACTGCTCCAGATATAAAGGAGATACCGATTGCAGCATCCTGAAAAAGTATTTCGTGCAGGAAGCCGATTATATGAGTTTCCGCAGATCCCAGGACGAAAGGCAGAAAATCTACCGGGGAGAGGCGAATTTCCGGACACCGCTGAAAGTGGTGGAGAATGACTTCGGGTATCTGATATTCTCCGGCAATGAAATCGGAAAAGAAGGATTCAGGGAATGTTTGCAGCATATCATCGACCATTACTTCGATCCGCATTACGACATCGGCCATCTGGGAGTCTATGAATATCCGTATGTAACGGAAGAGCTGGCAGCCCATATTGACGCATCTTACCGGATCGACCATGCCCGGCAGCTGAATAATTCTTTTGAATTCCAGCGTGAGAACCACGCGCCCCAGTCCAAATTGCCGGACAAGTTTATTAATGGGCTGACTCCTCTATTTTACAGCCCGATGGAAACGACGGCTGGCGGATTTATGGAACTGCTTGACAAATTCCATTTCGATCCGGACGTACGCGCGCAAATCAGCCCTTCCAACCGGGATATTTACCGGCTGCTGACCGTGATGAAGAACGGTTATGTGAATATTCATGAGCAGCCGTTCACCTACTTTAAGGAGCTACTGCCAGTTGCCCGGAAACTCGAAAGGATAACGCAGGTACGATCAGCGGCTGATTTCGATAGGAAGGAATTCAAACAAGCCTCCATGGAAATCCGGGAGGCCGCCGACAGCATTCTGAAAAGGGATTTCGATGTGAGGGGGCACCGTTCCCTCAAGAACATGCTGGATGATCCGATGGTGGAATTTACCGTGGGGAACCGGAGGCTGAATGACGTGCAGAAATCAGTATTGTCTTCCGGTTATGCGCTTTATATCCCGGAGAACAACCGGGAAGCGGTCAGACACCTGCAATACTGCATGGCGGACTTCGGTCAGAACCGGATGCAGAACTCATCCGAGCCTTTTCCCGTCAAGACCTATACCTTGAAAGAGGGACTTCTCCATCCGCTACCCACGGATATAAATAAAAAGCCGAGGGCCGTCAAAAAGCCGGAGAACCAAAAACGACATACGAACCGTTTAAAATAATAACAGGAAATATGATACCTAAAAGTCAGATTTGTATCGGGGCACGGATTGTAGAGAACGATCCGGAAGAACAGGCCCCCGTTCCCTATAAAGGGAAAGTCATCGCCATCAAGGAAACCGGAAAAGGAGAAATGGGCTACTTTGTCCGCATCCGGCTGAATGACGAATCCATGAAACAAAAAAGAATCTCCCTTTGCTGTCCGGACAAGATCATGGTCTGTTTTCCATGAGCCATAGACTTGGAGAAGAAGCAGAAGGTGGAGCATAAGATAAAAAAGGAAAAAGCTCCCGGCCCGTCGAAAGGGCGTAAACTCTCTTAATCATTCACTTTATAAATCAGAAGAACATGAATACAAACGATACCATTCTTTTTAATGTAAACGACAGGCTGGGCAAAGTGGTTGATTACAGCCATATATCCGGAGAGAACCAGGATATGCTGTGCGGCAATTACCTGCGGGAGCAGGCGGAACTCGCACTGGGCGGGACCTATATTCCGGAAGAAACCATCTATTGCCTCCAAATAGACAAAGACATCGATATGGATACTCCTTCCGTCATACATGAAGTCATGTATAACGGGGAATTGGAGGAACTCCCTTCCATTTCGCTCAGGAGCCTTGTTTTCGCCCATGAAATCTCTGCAAGGGGATTACCCATACACATGTTTGATACGGTTGCTCTGCTGGAAAGGATAAATGACAGTGCCGACACGGCAAAAGTACTGGAGGCATACATACACTATCATTCGGAAAAGATGGACAATACCCAGGAGAGAACCGTTACCGCCATACAAAGCGGGAACGGTGTGCTTTTATTCGATGATACCGGAAGGGGAATCCAATGCATGGAACGGTATCTGCAATATCTGGCAGACAATTATTTCTCACCGGCATTGAGAGGTGTTGACTCCCTTGAGATCTATTATTTCAGCACCGCCAACAATATCATAGTGGAAGATTCCAGACAATGCGCCGCCATGTTCACACCGGAGATGCCACACTGTTTCATCCCCTCGGAAGCTGTCTATTATCCAAAGGATCTCATGAAAGACCATTCTCCATCCGTCCGGTGTTCCATGAAACCCGACAAAAGCGATTATGATAATTTCTTAAGCAGGTTCAATCTGGATAGAAGCGAACTCATGACGGATATTGCCCGTCTGGATGAAATCTACAAGAATGGCATTGACATCTCCAAACCCGGCTACGGGTTTATCCATGAAAACAGCTTTGAGAAAATACTGGATAAACTGACGCACTCCTACTTGAAAAAATCGGAGCATTCACCACTTTCCGAGGCCCTCCAAAAAACGGCAAAGGATGTGGCCGGAAGAATCTTGCAAACAGAATACAATGTCCGGGGATACGAGCCTTCCAACCCGGAAAAGAAGGAAGCGAAAAAAGAAGCAAGAAAGAAATCCGGATCAATCAAATTATAATCATTAATAAAGAAAAAACATGAAACAGAAAAATCCCGAACTCATCCTTCATTTTTTTGTCGCCCAGGACTCCAAAGGAAACCCCCGGCAACTGGAAATACACCTGATACCGGAGAAAGAAGTATCGATGGCAAATCAAAGATTTACCGAATATTTACGGCGGCAAAGGGAAATGTACAAACTATCTCTCGTTCAAAGCCACCTGCCTGATCTTGATTTGTGTCGTTACCAGTTTCCCTCAGGAGTAATCTACCCGGATGTCCGTCCCTTTGACAAGGATAACAGCCTGGTACCTAAATTTATCAGTGAGAACGGAGGAAGCATGCAGAACAATGTCCCACTCAGAGGATTGGAATACCTTTATTCACGCGATGCAGAAAAAAGCCTGCCCATGCTGGTATCCAGCGGGCTTGCGGACCACCTGCTTGTACAGCCGGAGGCCAAACGTTTCGCATTGGCACAGAATACCCTCCATAATGATCCGTCGGAAACCCTGACCGCTGTAGAAACCGCAAAAGGGGTGCTCCTGTTTGAATATTCTGGTTACGGAAAGATGTGCTGCCATTCCTATATGCAACACCTGGCCGACCATTTTTTTATTGCGGACGAAGATAAACCGGAGTTTGTCAACCTGTACAAACTGGCTGATCCGAATGTAGAGGCTATAAAGGCGTTTCAGACATCCACCAATCCCTTCTCATTATATACAAACGACTTTATTCCGGATAAAGCGCAATATCTGAGTGCGGCTATCCTGAGAAATGCACGACTGGACAGGAGCCATCGCATAGAACCGACATTTGACGCTTATGACAAATTCGCGTCCTCCTATGGAATAGTCACAAGTATCGCAAATGCCCAGATACTCCGGCTGCTGTCTTTACAAGAAACAGCCGGAATTTATGGAATAGATTATATAACCGGACAAATTCCGTTCATGCATAAGAACTCTTTTAACTCACAGTTTAATGCGTTACAGAATATTCCGGCAGAAAACAAGGGTGAACAGGAGAAAGTCAAAGCATTGATCCGTGAGCAGGCAGCCTACATCTTAAAACGTGATTATGGAATCTCACCGGATAACCGGCAGAATAAAGAGATAGAGCCCGTCATCTCCATACAGACTCCCAAAGGTGCCGTCTACCTGCCTGCCACGGATGAAGGAGCTGTCTACAAACAATGCTATTTGCAATATCTGGCTGACCGCTTCTTCACTCCGGAAGTACAGGCTCTGGGGCGGGTCAGGGAATTCTACATCTCCAATCCGAACCATAGCACGGAACATTATATGCAGAAGCATCTAGGCTTTTTTCAATCCAATCCTTTCTACGGGGAATTGGCGAAAATGCCATTGTATCCCATAGAGCGATCCGAACTGCTGAAAAAAGGCGGCTATCCCATAGAACCGACTTATCATGCCTTCAAACAGTTCACGGAAGATTACCATTTATCAATAACGCCGAAGAATGCGGAGATATTCAATCTGCTCTTCATACGGGAATACGGTCTGCCGGCAGATTTTAATTCCAATAAGAGTTATAGAGAATTCGCCTACAAAGGTGATTTCAAACCGCTGGATCAGGAAATGTCCGAACTGCAATCCAAAAAAGGATATAGTGAGAAAGCATTCTATAATATCCAAAACAGACAGCAGCAACTTGCCGACAGGATACTTGGGCTGATATATAAACTGACCTGTCCGCCATTGCAGCTGACCGGATCGGCGGCATCGGAAAAGAAAAAGGCTGTTCCCCGCCGTAACAAGTCACATAATCCCCGTATCTAAAACTGATTATCATGCCTGCATGGATGGAAAAAATAAAAGACAGACTAACCGAAAAAGAAGATTTGAAAAGCCTGTTTATAGAGTTACTACCGGATAACCGGGTATCGACTGTCATGGTCGTATCGTATGTCCTGACGGATAAAGACTCTTTTCCGGTATTTATGGATCTTGTCGCCCGGATAGCCATGGATCAGAAAACGGTGCCGGATAACCTTTTGCTGCATTTTGAGGGAATACCCGCCAAGGATATTCCTTTCACCAGCGAACTGCCGGTAAAAGACAGTGAGAAAGCCCTTCGTTTCATCGTTTCTCACGGAGGTATCACAGAAAACAATTCTGTTCCTCTGCGGAAAGCGGCCTACCTGAGAGCATGCCAAAAGGAACTGACGGCAGAGAATTTTCAAGCACTGGACCACTCGTCGGGTTATAAGCGTTTTGTTGCTTATGAGGATGCAATGGAAAAGGTCGCAGCAGGGAAACAGGCCAAACAATTCTACACCATCGTTGAAACGGAACAAGGTATCCGGGTATTCAATGACGGATTATCCGGAACGAGGAAGTTCCGGGATTACCTGCAATCAACGGCAGATAATTTCTACTCAGGCTCTCTGCAGGATGTGGAATCGTTGAATATCTACCGGATAGAAACCGTATCACGCCGGATGCTGGAACTCTCCAACGGGAATCAAACCTCCATGCCGCAAGCGGCAATGGAAATTCTGGCGAATTACAAGCGTCCGTCACTTTCGACATGCATCCTACAGGGGAAAACCTCGACCGGTTTATTACGGCTAACGCACTGGAACTCTCCGCCCGAAACTGGAATATCATGACTCTTCAAGATATAGCTGACAGAGGATATGCCCATTTACCGGCGGACGAATCGTTTGCCTATAAAAAGGATTTCTTACCCGTGGAGAAAAGTATCCGTGAGATTATCCGGCAAAAGGATTTGCGCCGGGATTATCCTTTTCAACAGAAGATGGATGAACTGCAAACCGCAGCCAAGTCATTGGCCGGGACACTGTTAAACCGGGATGGGGTACGGAAGGATTATCAACGGACAATCCAGTCTGTTGGAGTCTCGAAGGATACTATACAGGTCCAGGCAGCCGTGAAACTGCATAACAAACCCGAATCTCCACGTAACAATGAAAAGAAAAAAGTCAAGACAAAAAACGCTTCTCCCAAAAAGCAGGCGAAGCCAAAATTATAGTACTTATGGAATTGATAAATAACACGTTCATTCCTGAAAACGAGATACCACGCAGCCGTAGGGATGCCGGAAGAAAAGCATTCCTGCAGACTTTCAGGAACCTGTTCACAAACTGGAACCCTTTCAGGAAATTCATGGACGCCTATCGTTTCAATACGATCCGCTGGAGTGCATCCAACCTTCACGAACCTCATGGGGAAAACGGATCGGATTGTTCCTCCAGACGAGGAATCCGGTTGCCATCCTCCGGGATGAGTACCTGAACAACCGCAGTAGCCTGTTGAATAAATGGGAAGTATCCAACCTGAACCGCATCCAGACGGAGCTGATCTGGATTGGCAGGATGCCTCTTCAGGATAGGGACAGGAATACTTTCAAGAGCCTTGACAGTATTGCAAAAAAGATAAGGCAACTGCAGGGATACGAAGGATGCCCCGATATGAGCCACGAAAAACAGCTCCTGGCGACATACAGATATATCCTATCTTCTCCCTTTGACCGGAAGTTCGGGGGATTGCCGCCCGATGAGATTTGTGGGATGCTCCGTCAGAACGGTCTGTCCGAATCGAACCTCCCTTACCAGAATTATGAAGGAATCCTGCAAGGGCGTGAAACGGTCATGTATGAGCTGGCAGCCAGAAAGAACGGGGAGAAATACCTCCAACCGGCAGACCTGGTAAAACTGGATGTCGGGATGACCGGATTCTCAATGGATTTAATCAGCCGTTTTCCGGCAAGGGAGACCTCCGTACCGAATCTGGCGGAAGGCATACAGGCATCGGAGAAAAAAGAGAAACTCTCCGTACCCAAAGAACCGAAGAAGAAGGTGAGGAAGGGAAAGACAAAGGCCAAGAGTGTAAAAATAAAATAGTCATTCAACATTAAAAGATAACTAAGATGAAAACGATTTGCATCTGTGAAAAGCCGTCCGTGGCACGCAGTATCGCCCGGGTTTTGGGCGCAACGGAGAAACAGGAAGGATATTTGAGTGGAAACGGGTATGCCGTTACATGAACTTACGGCCACCTGCTGGCATTGGCCCTGCCTTCCGATTACGGTATCATCCGTGCGGAAAAGGAGATGTTGCCGATTATTCCCCATCCGTTCAAACTGGTTGTTCGCCAGGTAAAAACAGAAGAGGGTTATAAGGCTGATCCGTCGGCATTGAAACAATTGGACGTGATCCGCAGACTGTTGAATCAGACTGGTAGTGTGATCATTTGTACGGATGCGGCTCGCGAAGGAGAACTTATAGCCAGGTATGTCCTTGACTATCTGGGGTACACCAAAGAAACCAAACGCCTGTGGATATCCTCGCTCACGGAAAAATCAATACGTGAAGGGTTCAATAACCTTAAATCAAGCAGGGAGTTTGACAACCTGTATCGTTCCGCTAAAGCCCGGAGAGAAGCAGATTGGGTAGTCGGTATGAATGCCAGTCTGTCTTTGAGTATAGCGGCCGGAAAGAGTAACTATTCTCTGGGAAGAGTACAGACTCCGACGCTTGCCATGATTTGCCGCCGCTATCTGGACAACAGGGATTTTGTAGTCAAACCTTATTACCAACTGCAACTACGCACTACAAAGATGGGGGAAGAACTTGTAATGACCTGCGCCGAAAAGTATGATACACTCCAGAAACTCGACATGACCCGTAAAAAGGTCTGTGAAGAGAAAACAGCCAAAGTGGTGCAGGTAGAAAAGAAGCAAGTATCGGAAGAAACTCCACTACTTTACGATTTAACCGCCCTGCAGCAGAGTGCCAACACCAAACTGGGACTGACCGCGGAACAAACGCTGAATATTGCCCAGAAGCTGTATGAATTCGGCTACATTTCGTATCCACGTACCGGATGCAGTTATATCACAGAGGACATCTTTGAGCAGATTCCTTCTCTCATCGCCTTGCTGAAGCAACATCCCCGTTTTGCACGCCATGCGGAGAATTTCTGTAACCGGACTTTGAACCGCCACTGTGTGAACGATAGTAAAATGACAGACCACCACGGATTAATCATCACGGAAAACTATCCCCGGAACCTTTCCCTCGACGAGCAGAATATCTATTCTATGATTGCAGGACGTATGCTGGAGGCTTTCTCCGGCAAATGCCTGAAAGAAACGTTATTTGTGCAGGCTGATTGTAACGGAGCCTCTTTCGGAATTAAAGGGTGCCAAATCAAGGTTCCGGGATGGAGAGGCATTTATAATGAACCGGATGAAAAAGAAGAAGGAAGCCTCCTGCCCGAATTTAAGGAGGGTGAAACTTTGCCCGTTCTTGGCATTGATACGTTAGCTAGGAAAACCAAGCCACAGCCGATATTCACCGAGGCAAGTCTGCTTGCGGCAATGGAAGGGTGTGGTCGGAATTTGAGCGATGAAAAAGAGAAAGAAGCGATGAAAGACTCCGGACTAGGGACACCGGCTACACGGGCTGGAATTATCGAACTGCTCATTGCCAGACATTATGTGGAAAGAAGCGGACGCTCACTGATACCCACTCCTAAAGGACTGGAAGTATATGGTATCGTAAAAGAGAAGATGATTGCCAATGTGAGCATGACCGGAAAGTGGGAATGTGCCTTGCATGAAATCGAAACCGGAGAAGTATCCACTAAAACATTCACGGAAAATATCAACTCCTACGCTCGGCAAATCACGTCCGAACTGCTTGCCATGAAACTCAAGCGTCCGGACTTGCCGCACTGCAGATGCCCCAAGTGTGGGGCAGAAACGATTACTGTTTTCAATAAGGTTGCCAAATGCGGCGATCCCGATTGCGCTTTTCTTTTGTTCCGGACCTTCAACGGCAGGGAACTGACGGACAACCAGATGCTCCTGCTGTTACAGGGAAAGCGCACCGGATATCTCAAGTTTATCAGCAAGAAGGGAAAAAAATATGAAGCTTCGCTGGAATTGGATGACAACTACAAGATTGATATTACATTCAAGGATAATAAACCTAAGAAATAGTCCATTGGCTTATGAAAAAAGAAATAGATGAGATACTGGATGAGCTGAACCCGGACTTAATGCTCAATATGACAGCCTTCCGAATAACTGTTCAAGGTAGTCAAAGGAGAGATTGATATCCAAAAGAAGGTCAGAAAGGAACTCGCCGACAGAGGAATCGATGACCAACGGAACTGGATCGGATTCGACAAGGCTAAACAATATTGGGAGAAATATAACAAGCCTGCCAAAACCAGGTCTGTCAGTATAAAAAGATAGGTATCGGCTATTCAATCCGTCTGCAGGCCAACCTGTAAAACATTTGCTCCCGATCATTTCCCACGAGGAAGGACCGGGGATTTCTGTAAATAGCCGCAGGCCGTCTCTCTGAATGCGGGGTACGACAAAAAGAATGATTTCATCCACCAGCCAGTACCTGAACATGCTGCCAATAACGGAGATTGTTTCCGGCACTGCTTCTATAAGATCGGTATCATTCTCTTCTTTTTCCCATTGTACCAGTGAAATAAAAGAAACATTCCATCCGAGAGCCTGCGTAGCCCGGGTACGTTTCTTTGTGATCCCGTACTTGTTCGGATTATTCCATAGTGGGGAAGGTACAGTCTTGTCAAGAAGATAACTGTCAAGGGATATGAATACCAGTAATTGGAGCTTTGCCTTTGCGCCATAATTCAACTGCTTTTAATAAAGCAGCTACAAAAAGTGGGAATCAGGCAACAGCTAACAAGCTTTGGTAAGCCTAAAACTGAGCATAACATAATCCCACGCTATAACAACGCTAGCGTAAGTATCACGCAATAGTCTCTGTTGTTTCGATTTTTCCAGATTTCCGTCTTGAGACATTTTGCGAATATGTATGTCTATGTCTAATTGGAAAACTTCGCCTGCTATTTAAATCTTTATTTCGTTCCAAACGATACTCGTAATTCTGATTTCTCCAAAGAAATCCATATCATAAAGAAATGTTGCAGGGTAAAAAAAGAGAAAAAGATAAAAGAATATCATTTTCATAAGGGATGTCGGATTTCACGACTCCCCCCTGTTAAGTAAAAAGTAGAAGAAAAGTTGAGCTGACAAAAAATGACTATTAATGACTATTAACGACACTGGAAACAAAACAATTGATTTATAGTAATATTCCCTTTATCTTGCACCCGATTTCATTATTCACAATCTAAATTATAAATCATGGAACTGACAATTATCGAAACAAGTGCTTATCAGGAATTGAAGAAACAACTTAGTATGCTGTCCGTACAAATGATGGACTTTCAAAAGAAAATAGCCCCTGTAACACCGGACAAGTGACTGGATGCGCAGGATGTGTGCCTGGCTCTCAATATTTCCAAAAGGGCACTACAGACTTACCGGGATAACGGGCTGATTCCTTATTCAAATATCGGTGGAAAATTCTTTTATAAAGAAGTGGACATCCAGCAAATCCTAGAGGAAGGACTAATCAAAAAAAGAAAATAAAAAGTATGCCAGAGGTTATCACTAAAGATTCGGAAGAGTTCAAGGAACTTACCGGATGGATTAAACGGACAGGAAAAAATCTGGAGGCTGCTGCAGCACGGATACGTCCGACGATTGCAGACGAACATTATCTGAGTGGAGATGAGGTATGCCGGATGCTTCATGTTTCCAAGCGTACATTACAAACACTACGGGATGAAAAGGCAATACCTTATACCTCAATTACTGCTGTCGGGGGTAAACTGCTCTATCCGGAAAGCGGGCTATACGAGGTACTAAAAAAGAACTACAAAGATTTCAGGCGTTACTTGAAATAAGCAACCTGCCTGAATACGAAAAACACCCTTCAACATTTGCTGAAGGGTGTTTTTTTATACTTATTCTAATTGGCCAAGCGATACACGGAACCAATCTTGTCACACATCCTATCCGTATCTTCCCCAACCTTCGGATTAATCAGTTCAGCATAGACTTGTGTGGACAGAATCGATTTGTGTCCTAATATTTTTTGCAAAGTCTCTAACGGCATGCCTTTCAATATAGCCAAAACTGCAAAAGTATGGCGCCCGATATGAGGTGATATTTACATTGCAATTGCACTTTTTCCCTAAAACCTTGAAACTACTTTTCATGGTTTCATAATCACCGACGGGGAAAATGCAATCAGGAGAATCCTTCTTTCTGTTATCACCCTTATACTTCTCTACTAATTCAATTGCTATGGGCAAAAGTTTCACAACATATGCCACACCTGTTTTTGTACGGTTTCCCATGAGCCATGTGCCACCATCAGAATCTGTATGGATATTCTTATAGGTAATTGCTTTCAGATCTGCAAAGGCGAGGCCTGTGAAACACATGAAAAGTAGCATGTCACGCATAGCCTGCTGACGTTTATACCTCAATTTTACATGTATAAGCCTCTGCAGTTCTTCTTCGGAAAGAAATGAACGTCTTTTATATCCCGGCTCATCATCACTACCAAACCGTGAGATGAACTTTTATCAAACCTTTCTCTTGAGCGACATACATTAACCATTTCATGGTATTGACACGTCCAAATGCTGTAGAACTGGCAGAGCCGCATGTACCTAACATCCAATTATAATAATCTTCAATAAAATTTTTATCGAGTTCATCAAGTGCAATGTCCTCAACATGCTTTTTATCTTTCAAGAAAAGCAGTGCGCTCTTATAATCAGCAACTAAACCAAGATATGTACTTTTTGCTTTTTCCTTGCCTATTTTCTCCTTATATGATTCAAGTTGTTCCCTGAAAAGTGCCATAAGGGTGTGGGAATCCTCTTTAAAACCGACATAGCGGCTATAGACTTTCTTGGCTGTAACAAAACTATCATGATCGCAAATGTATTGATAATGCTTGGCTATTTGGGCTTTGGCATTATCTAGTTCCTGGTTTAATATTCTGGCTTCTTCGGATTTCCCTTTAGCCCGGTTAGCTTTGGCGTCCCATAAGGAAATAGACACTTCTTTTTTACAGCTAAAACAAGCTGTGGTCTTGTTGATGGTTATACGTCCCATTACAGGCACTTTACCATTCTTAATCGATTGATTTTTAGTGTAAAACAACACTCTGAATGTACTTCTCATAACTCAACTTTTTTAGTTACAAATTTAATTACTGTTGAGCTATTTGATGTTATGAAGAATAATGCAATATGTTGAAAACTAATGCATTATATCCGATTAGTAGGCAAATTGGGAGAGGTAACAGATAAGTAACATAACTCACTCCCAAATATGCTCTATTTAGCTTTATTCACCACATCCGACTAAAACATTAGTTTTATAACTGTTTGAATTTTAATTGGTTTGCACTATCTTTGCGCATCTTAAAAAAACACTCTGTTTCTATTAGTAAAACTGGGCATTTAGCTCAGAATTGTCTATGCGGTTCCTCTTCAATCAAAAAACAAAAGCCAAGGCCTCCGCCTCGCCATTTTCTTCTTATCCCACCCAATTGGAGTTGGATTACAGCATTTATCAGAATAGGCCTTCATACATTCAACTATCCAATTATGTAGATGATTCGAACCCTAACTATATCATTACCGGAAACCCCTATTTGAAGAACGAGACTCTTCATTCTTTATCTGCTCGCTTATCGCATAAAAAAATAGGTTTAAATCTTAGCTATGAATTCTCCAACAACAAAATTGCGCACTATTGGTATCAGACAGAGAATAGCCGTACCGTGCAGAGCTATACGAATGATGGGCTGTATGGCAAACTTCACTTAGGAATCAATAATATGGTATGGCTCAATAAAGATGTACGCAAAATGCATTTTTTGACTTTGTATCTAAATGGGATATACACTCGTGAAAAAGCTAATAAACAGAATGCAGAGCGATACTTTGTAATGGCTTCAGCTGCGCATCGAATCCAATTGTTCAAAGGATATATGGTAAACACTACGTTGAGATATACCAAATTTTGGGACTCCGGATACAATGGAGTAGACCTGGACAAGCCATTCTCTTTGAATATAATGATCGACAAATCTTTCAAGTTCAAAAATAGTATGAGATTGCATGCCCTCATCAGGTGCAATGATATTTTCGGATGGAACAGAGATGTTAATGCTTTCATTAATTCAGATACTTTTACGCGAAGACAACAGACGGTTAGCAAGCGAATGCCAATCTCTCTCACCCTGAGGCTGAACTTTGGCTCATTCAGAGTAAAGAGCGTAAAGCAAGTAACGGGAGTCGGAGAAATCGGTGGCTTCAGTAAATCAAAGTCAAATACGTATATTCCGGAGTAATATAGCCTCTGAATAGAATGTTCGTTTTTTGCTTTCAGCTTTCAGTTTGTTGTATAACGAACAGTATTACAATGAGATAATCCTGAAATGTAGGGGATGAAGATGCACCTTTTAGCTTTTCAGTCTTTAGGTTCTTTAAATAAATAACCGGATTTTCACAGAAAACACTTTGAAACGGATTTAGCAAGCCAACCTGAGTTGGCTTGCTAAATTGCTGAAGCGTGGAAGTATAAACAATCGCTTGTATTGGATATACTGATTTCAAAGATTTAGACAACTGAATCTACGTCGATGGAGAAGACTCTAAGGCAGAAAAACTGAAGGCTGAATGTCGAATTAATAAAAGCTTTCAGGGGTAAAGTGGATCCTGAAGTTATCTATTTACCATCCAATGGTGGAGAGTACCTCCACGAATGAATTTATTCCATTTGTTTTTTTGCATTATGTTATTTGCTTGATAATCAAGTGAGTTGATGCTGTTGTGTAATGGGGACGAATGCTTCTGTTACACTTTTTCCTTTGTGTGTAATGCGGTCGAAACGACCTGTTTCTTCTATTTTATGCATACTCTACCGTATGTGATATTTTTGTGTCGATCAAAATTATGGCGGATTACGCCGATTCATTCAACAACAAAATATCTGATGACATGAAAAAGAAACTCACAGGAAATTATCACTTGCTGTTTTTAGCGTCCATGTTTGCTTTCGCTCCCGTCTCTTGTAGTGCCGAGAAACTACCGGCCTATATCCTAGGTGCGGAGGAGCAGACTGGCAACGATGCCGGATCCAATAAATCGACCGCTTACTTTGACTTTTTTACGTATAAAGGGAATGATGCTGTTTATACCAACAACCCCTTAACCACTCCAGGGGCTTTCTATACGAATATCCTTCCCGGTTTTTATTCCGATCCGAGTATCTGCTCGAATGGAAAGGGCGATTATTTTCTGGTAACTTCCTCTTTCTGTTACTTCCCCGGAGTACCCATATTTCATAGCACAGACTTGGTGAACTGGAAGCAGTTGGGGCACGTGTTGTCCCGCCCCAGCCAACTGATAAAGATCGATGGAAAACCTATTCAAGACGGCATCTATGCGCCCGCTATCGAATATAATCCGTACAACGAAACGTATTATATGATAACGACCAATATCAATGCCGGCAACTTTTATGTGACTACCCGCACTCCAATGGACGCTTCGTCCTGGTCGGAGCCTGTCTATATTGACGGATTGATGGGATGTATCGACCCCTCTTTCTTCTTCGAAGGCGATAAAGCTTATATTGTATATAATGACGGACCTGATACGGAAGCGTATTCCGGGCATCGCACGATCCGGCTTCGTGAATTCGACGTGGCCACCGGAAAAGTCATTAATCCGGCAGGAAGAGGTAAAATTCTTGTTGACAAAGGCACTGTAAAGCCCGGAAACGAAACACCCATCTGGATTGAAGGACCTCATCTTTATAAGATAGAAGGTACATACTACCTGATGTGTGCGGAAGGAGGAACGGGTCCGTGGCACTCCGAAGTGGTCTATCGCAGTGACCGTCCAACGGAAGGCTTCGAGCCATGGGATCAAAACCCGATCCTGACACAAAGGCGTCTGGATGCAACTCAGCCCGACCGCCTGAATCCGGTTACAACTACCGGACACGCTGATATGGTGCAGACAGTTGAAGGCGATTGGTGGGCTGTATTTCTGGGTTGTCGTCCTATTCCCGGAACGTCTGTAAACAAACGCTATGAGAATTTGGGACGTGAAACGTTTCTTATGCCTGTGAAATGGACGGAAGATGGTTGGCCGTATATACAGACCGGCGAGTTTTCCGCACCGATCGCACCCGTACAAGAAAGACCTTTTGCCACACGTGGGAACGATGTTACGTTTGGTAATTTTGAAAAGAGAGCGGACTTCGCGACTCAAACGCTTGGTGTGGAATGGATGACGCTTCGTGCTCCGGCTACCGAATATTATTCGTTGACCGAAAAAGAAGGCTATCTGGCTTTGAAATGCGCCGAAGTAAGTTCGCGTGAAAAACTGACGCCCGCCTATATCGGCAGACGTATGCAGCATCACGCCTATACCTGTGAAACGGAACTGACCCTCAACGCTAAAGATGAACAAGATCGGGCAGGCTTACTGCTCTTTCAGGATGATAATCACCAATACTTTCTGTCGGTCAACAAATCCGGTAAAAAAATGCGGATTGCTTTGGAAAAAACAAATGCCACCAAAGTGAATAATACCTGGGCCAACGCTTCGGTTACTACAATCGGGGAGCAGTTGGTGGACGATGGCGGCAAGCCAATCGGTCTGAAAGTAGAGTCCAAGGGGCTGACTTATGAATTCTACTACAAGCTGAGTAACGGAAGCTGGCAGAAACTGTGTGGCGATGTAGATGCTTATCATTTATCCGTTGCCAACTGTGGTGGCTTCACCGGAGCTACTATCGGTATGTATGCAACGAGAAAGCTCTGATATGAAAAACTGTGTGTGCTAATTTAAAATCTAAGAATGTATGAAGAATGTCTATCCCGATGGTTGAGGAAGCTCAACTCGTTGAAATCGATTAAATCTAAAGAGAGTTTGTAATATCTTAAACTAATGGTAATGGAAAATGTAAAAAAACAATTTCGAAAAATTCCGTGCCTTTTATTATTCATGCTTGTGGGGTGTTTGCTGACAGCCCATGCGCAGAATATAACGGTCAAGGGAGTAGTTATTGACGCGCGAGGTGAAAGAATCATCGGAGCCAACGTCATTTTGAAAGGGAACAAATCAGTGGGTACCATCTCTGATTTAGACGGTAATTTCGTGCTGTCGGTTCCCAAGGAGAGATCTGTACTCGTTATTTCATATATAGGTATGAAAGCACAAGAGTTGAAAGTGACCGGGACCAAACTGATGTCTGTTATTCTCGAAGATGATTTCGAGCAATTGGACGAAGTCGTCGTTGTAGGTTACGGACAGCAGAAAAAGGCCAGTGTGGTAGGCGCTATCACACAGACAACCGGACAGGTACTTGAGCGTGCCGGCGGTATATCCGATATTGCTACGGCGCTTACCGGTAATCTACCGGGAGTCATCACCACAGCCAGTTCGGGTATGCCGGGCGAAGAAGAACCGAAAATCGTTATTCGTGGGGCCAGTTCATGGAATAGCAGTGATCCGTTGGTGCTGGTAGACGGTATCGAGCGTCCGATGAGCAGCGTCGATATCAGTTCCGTACAATCGATCTCTGTTTTGAAAGACGCCTCGGCAACAGCTGTTTATGGCGTGAAAGGAGCTAATGGGGTCATTCTGGTAACCACCAAACGCGGACAAGAAGGCAAGGCACAAATCAATGTTACTGCCAACGCTACGATGAAAGTACCCTCCAAACTTCCCAATAAGCTAGATTCTTATGATGCGTTAATGGCACGTAACGTGGCTATTGAAAACGAGCTGAGCTTGAATCCGGACTCATGGAGTTACATCAAACCGCAGTCAGTCATCGATAAATACCGCTATCCGGCCAATCTGGAAGAGTCCGAGCGTTATCCGAATGTAGACTGGCAGAAAGTGCTCTTTAAAGACTATACCATGTCGTATAACGCGAACGTGAATGTGAACGGTGGAACCAATTTTGTGAAATACTTTGCTTCCATTGATTACGTGCACGAAGGTGACCTATTCCGTCTGTTTGATAACGGGCGTGATTACAATTCCGGGTATGGTTACGACCGTATTAACGCTCGTAGCAATCTGGACTTTCAAATCACGAAAACAACTGTTTTCAAAGTAAGTCTGGCCGGATCGACCGGATACAAGAAGACACCTTATAACAATGCCGGCTACAGCAGTTCGTCCGACTGGTCGGTAGCGCAGCAGTGGGCAGGTGCTTACAATATTGCTCCTGATGTATTCCTACCTAAATATGCGGACGGTTCGTGGGGATACTATCCGAATATATCCAACGTAACTAACTCTGCCGAGAACCTGTCGCTGGGTGGAACAATGAATACCACTACCACTCAGATTAATACTGACTTTGTGCTAGAACAGGATCTGAAATTTATCACCAAGGGCTTGTCTGCACGGGGAATGGTTTCGTGGGACAACACTTTTGTTGAATGGAAACGTGGAATCAATGACTTGTACAACGATGCTCAACACAAATGGATAAATCCCGATACCGGTGTGGCTACTTATAAAAAGGAGTACGACAACAATACCGGATTCGACTTTATGCAGGGAGTGATGTGGAATATAGAAGGTGGAGAAGTGCAGAACTGGGCAACTCAGCGTAGCCTTAACTACCAACTGCAATTAAACTGGGATCGTAGTTTCGAAAAGCACAATGTGACCGCTATGGGATTATTCAGTCGTCAGGAGAGTGCTATCGGTAGCGTGATTCCGAGTTATCGGGAAGACTGGGCATTCCGTACGACCTACAATTATGCCGACAGGTATTTTATTGAGTACAATGGAGCATACAATGGTTCCGAAAAGTTTAGCAAGGAGAACCGTTTCGCTTTCTTCAATTCGGGTGCTATTGGCTGGATGGTTAGTGAGGAGAAATTCATGAAGGGTTTGAAATTCCTCGATATGTTGAAGTTAAGAGCATCCTACGGTGAAATCGGTGACGACAACGTGAAGACCCGTTGGCTGTATATGAACCAGTGGGCTTACGGAGGAACTTCTTCACTCGATATCAATCGGGGAGAAAGTCCCTATACATGGTATCGTGAATCATCGGTAGGCAATCCGGATGTACATTGGGAGAAAGTGAAAAAGCTAAACTTCGGACTCGATTACGCTTTCCTCAACGGCTTGTTTGCCGGTAGTGTGGAGATCTTCCGCGATAAGCGTACGGATATCTTAGTAGATGGCGGTTCCCGCTCGGTTCCTTCTTATTTTGGAGCTACTCCGGTGACGGCTAACTTGGGTAAAGTACGTACCAAGGGCTACGAGTTGGAATTGCGTTTTAACAAGACATTTGCCAACTCCATGCGTCTGTGGGCTAACTTTAGCATGACTCATGCCGAGAGTAAAGTGCTTGAAAAAGATGATGCTCCCTTGCTCGATAGTTATCGGAAAACAGCCGGTTACAGCATCGGGCAGAATAAATCCTATATTGATGCTGGTTATATTAATTCTTACGATCAATTGTACGGTAGCCCTAAGCATGATACGAGCGATTCGCAAAGATTGCCAGGCGATTATTACATTATCGACTTCAATGGCGACGGGGTAGTGGATAGCAAAGACCAAGCTCCTTACGGATATTCCGATACACCGCAGAACACTTATAACGCGACTATCGGGTTTGAGTGGAAGGGCTTTAGCGCTTTTGTGCAGTTCTACGGAGTGAATAATGTAACCCGTGTTGTACAACTGACGAGTTTCGGAAGCCAGATGAATACGGTGTACGACATGGGCAGCTGGTGGTCGAAAGACAATCAGAATGCCGATGTGGTCGTTCCTCGTTGGTTGTCGAAAACCAGTGGATATAGTAACGGAACACAGTATTATTACGATGGTTCCTACATCCGTTTAAAGAACGCCGAAATAGCTTATACATTCTATCAACCATGGGTGAAGAAGTTGGGAGTCAGCAACCTGAAAATATACCTGAATGGAAACAACCTTTGGGTGTGGTCCAGAATGCCGGACGATCGGGAATCGAACTTTGCCGGTTCGGGAAGCCAGGGTGCATACCCCACCGTAAGACGCTTTAACCTAGGTGTAAAATTCACTTTATAAACTAATGAAGACAATGAAAAAGATATATAAGAACCTTTTATGTGGTGGATTCTTTTTGCTGTCGCTCGGGCTTGTCTCTTGTGAAGACTATCTGGACAAAGAAGCCGATTCTACCGTTTCAGAGCAAGAAGCATTCAAGAACTTTACCAATTTTCAGGGCTTTGTGGAACAGATATACAACTGCATTCCTGATAAAGAAAAGAACAACTATACCGCGTCTTGGAATTGGGGTGATGATGAGATCTTCAATCCCGAAGGCGATAGCCATATGACCCATCAGGTCGATTTAGGAAACTTTCGCGCCTGGTCTACCAATAATCAATGTTGGCTGTACCGCTCGGGTAGTGATCCTACGGCGACTTATCATCCCAACAGTGATGGGAACGCCAAATTTAAACACTCGTTGTGGCCGCATGCATGGTATTGCATACGTAAAGCCAATTTAGGACTGGCTAATCTGGATAAACTGACCGAAGCAACTCAGGAAGAAAAAAACCTGATAGCCGGACAACTTTACTTCTTCCGTGCATGGTGGCATTTTGAGATGATGCAGTACTTCGGAGGATTGCCTTATATTGATGCGGTACTCTCTTCGCAAGGGACTTTGACCTTACCTCGACTCACTTTTCAGGAATGTGCTGATAAAGCAGGAGCCGATTTTAGAAAAGCGGCCGATTTGCTGCCTATCGATTGGGATAACACCACCGTTGGAAAGAATACCGTAGGCAAAAACCAATTGCGCATCAACAAGATCATGGCATTGGGTTATTTGGGTAAAGCTTATTTGTGGGCAGGTAGTCCTTTGATGAAGAACGGCGCACAGCTGGGTGGAACTCAGACTTATAATTATGATGAGGCGTATTGCAGCAAGGCGGCGGATGCTTTGGGCGAACTCTTAAATCTGGTGGAAAGCGGGCAGACACAATATGCGTTGGCTGAGTTCGATTATGCGGATATCTATAATCATAAAAAGGCGACTTCGGCTACAACCTGTTTCACGGATATATTCTACACAACAGGACAGAATTGGCTGATGCCTGGAAGTACGGAAGCTATTTTCCGCGGTCCTTCCGAAGACTTTAACGGAAGTAACTGGAATATGACTAAAACATGGGGGCCTAAAATCAGCAGTCTCGTAGAGCACGATAATATTATCCACCAACACCGCCAATTACGTGAATTATTACGGAATGGCTAACGGGCTTCCTTTGGATGATCCGAATTCCGGCTTCGATAAAGAGCATCCGTTTAAGGATCGTGATCCTCGTTTCTACCACGATATCGTATTCGACGGTTTCAAATATGTGAATGCTGCCATGGGAGCCACTGATGAATATTTGCGCTATTGCTCGTTATACACAGGAGGTGTTATGAGAGCTACGGCTAATGCAAGTCGTACCGGCTACTTTATTCAGAAACTAGTGCCTCATACGGCTAATAAATACGATGGAGCGTACAACTGGTCGGGCAACTTGCATACTTATTTGCCATACATGCGTCTGGCGGATATTTATTTAATGTATGCAGAAGCTTGTGCAGCTGTGGGCGGAGCCGCCGGAAAAGCGACCAACTTTGGCAAAACAGCCGAAGGAGCTATCAATACCCTACGCAACCGGGTGGGAGCAGGTCATGTATCCGCTTCGTATACAGGCGATAATCGGAAGTTTATCGATGAAGTTCGCAGAGAGCGGGCCGTGGAGCTCTCTTTTGAAGGTTTTCGTTTCAACGACTTGCAACGTTGGTTGCTACTTACCGAATACCCGTATAATGTGAAAACATCGCAAGAGTTCGATCGGGTGGAGAACGAAGATTTCTATAAAAGTAATGATCCCAAAGATGCCCGTATAGCCAACTTTACTGAAAAGCAAATCGTGAAACGTTTGCTTGGCGTGAAGCATTATTGGTTCCCATTGTTGGAGTCCGATGTATATCTGTATGTCGAGTTTCCGCAGAATCCGGGTTGGTGATTTTATGTGGGCTAGAAAATGTATAATTAAAACGAATGAATGATGAAACATATACATATAAAATTCATTTTTTGTGCGCTGCTTACTGCTCCTGCCGTGCTACCCGCAGGTGCTCAGGGGCTGGCGGAAAATGATTCGCTGAATGCGAATGAATTGGTGCATGTGGCCTACCGAAAGGTCGCACCGGGCAATCTGTTGGGAGGCGTCTCTGTGATCAATGTCGAAGAACTGACACAAAAGAACTACAATACGTATAGTCTGGACAATATGCAAGGATATGTTGGCGGCTGGAATGGTAATTCTTTATGGGGTATGAGCGATCGACTGATCTTGGTCGATGGGGTACCTCGTGACGCGAACAACATCCTACCAACGGAAATAGATCAAATAACTTTCCTGAAAGGAGCATCGGCAGTTGTGCTTTATGGCAGCCGTGCGGCTAAAGGTGTAATAAGCATTACGACCAAGCGCGGTAAACAAGCACCCTTTACGGTGGAGGTTCGTGCCAATACAGGATTCAATGTAGTGAAGAGTTATCCGGAATATTTGGGATCTGCCGAATACATGGCACTCTATAACGAGGCTCGTGAAAATGATGGACTGGAAGCTTTGTACAGTAAAGCCGATATCTACAATTATGGTTCCGGAGAGAACCCGTATCGTTATCCGAACGTGAACTTCTACTCATCGGATTATGTAAAGAAAGCATATAACCGATCGGATGTAACTGCCGAAATCTCAGGAGGAAACCGGAGAGCACGTTTCTATACGAATATTGGCTTCAACAATACCGGAGACATGTTTAAGTTCGGTGAAGCGAAAAACAATCATGCCAGTCGGCTCAATGTTCGTGGTAATGTTGATTTGACGCTGAATGAATCGATTTCAGCTTATGTGAATGCCAACGTTTCTTTTTATGATTCGCGTGGAGCAACGGGGATTCTTACTGGACGGTAGCTTCTACTTTTCGTCCCAATCGCGTGTCTCCCTTGATCCCTTTGAGCTATCTGGACGAGCATGCACTTGCTGCACGCGATTTGTTAAATAACACATCCAATATCATTGATGGCAAGTACTTCTTAGGGGGGACTCAATCAGATTTGACCAATGTGTTTGGTAATTATTATGCTGCCGGATATAATAAATTCACAAGCCGCCAGTTTCAGTTTGATGCCGGTGTCAATATCGATTTGGCTAAAGTATTGAAAGGACTTTCATTCCAAACCCAGTTCTCGATAGACTATGCGACAAGCTATAACACGTCTTACAATAATGAATATTCCACGTATGCGCCCACTTGGTCGAATTATGGCGGCAAGGAAGTCATTGTAGGATTGACCAAATACAACAACGATAAGAAGTCGGGGGTACAGAATATCAGTGGAAGTACCGACAATCAGACAATCGCTTTTTCCGGTCAGTTCAACTATCAGAATACATTCGCCACCGATCATAATGTGTCCGCTATGCTGATTGCTTCGGGATATCAGCAGACCTATTCGGGAAAGTATCATCGTACCAGTAACGTTAATATGGGCCTACAGTTAGGATACAACTATCGCAATACGTATTACGCCGATTTCGGAGGAGCTGCCATTCATTCGGCTAAGTTGCTCCGGGACATCGCCAGGCATTTTCACCCTCTTTGACGTTGGGTTGGAGAATGTCGAAGGAGAATTTTCTGGCCAACTCTTCCGTGGTGGACGATTTGATGCTGAGTGTGTCGGGTAGCGTGCTACATACCGACTTGGGTATCGATAATTACTATATGTACGAAGGAATCTACAACCAGTCCAACGGTGCTTGGTGGGGATGGCGTGAAAGTGTATCGCTGCACTCAACAAACTCCACACAGGGAGCTAATAAGGATTTATCTTTTATTAAGCGGAAAGAATTGGCTGTTAATTTGAAGGCTTCTTTATGGAATAAGATGATTACCGCCGACGCGTCTTTCTTTGTCAACTCGCTTGAGGGACAGTTGATCACACCTTCTTCTCTCTATCCAAGCTATTTCTTTACCTACTATCCGGAAGCATCTTTTATGCCGAATATGAACTTCAACAACGATCGTCGCATCGGGTTCGACTTCAAGGTGGATTATAACAAACGCTTTGGTAAAGTAGACTTTACAGCGGGAGTGGCCGGAACGTATTATACAACGAAAGCTACCAAACGCAGTGAGATAAACGAGAATCAGTATCAAAATCGGCAGGGACGTCCGGTTGATGGACTTTGGGGACTTCAATGTCTAGGCTTCTTCCAAGATGACGAAGAGGTGGCTGCTTCTCCGGAACAACGATTTGGTGGAACAGTGAAAAAAGGCGATCTGAAGTATGTTGACCAGAATGGTGACAACATGATCGACGACAAAGATATGGTTTATTTAGGCAAGGGAGGTTGGTATGGAGATCCTTTAACCCTCGGACTGAACTTAACTGCTAAATGGAACAAGTTCACATTCTTTGTGTTGGGAACCGGAAGCTTCGGAGGAAATGCCATGAAAAACGACTCTTATCATTGGGTATCTGGCGAGAAAAAATATTCAGATGTGGTTCGGGGCCGTTGGACGGAATATACCAAAGAAACAGCAACCTATCCGCGTTTGACTACCGGTAGTGGCATTAACAACTTCCAGAGTTCAGACTTCTGGATGTATAAGACCGATGCTATCCGGTTGGCTAAAGTACAGGTTACGTATGATTTCCCGGCTCAGATGTTTAGAAAAACATTTATTCACGGATTGTCGGCCTATGTTAGCGGAGCCAACTTGCTCACTATTTCCAAAGAGCGCAAACTATTAGAGATGAATGTAGCAGTGCACCTCAGACACGATTCTATAACCTTGGTTTTAAGGCCACATTCTAATGTATTAGTAACATAAAGGAATTTGAATTATGAAAAATATAATTAAACTTTGGATTTTCTTACCTCTGCTTGTAGCTTGCGACGATCTGTTCGAACCGGCTATTGAGAACAACAGAGATGTGGATGCCATGTATGACGAACCAAGTTATGCCCAGGGGATTCTGGCCAATGCTTATGTCCTTCTACCTTATCAGACGGCTCCAGCCAGTGATGTCGCTACGGATGATGCTGTGACCAATGACAATAACAACGATTATTTGAGAATGGCTACCGGTTCGTGGGCAGCTATCAATGATCCCATGTCGCAGTGGCAGGGTCGTTTCAATGCCATTCAGTATATCAACCTCTTTTTGGAAAATGTAGATAAGGTGGTATGGGCCAAGGATTCGAAAATTCGTACCATGTTCAACGACCGTTTCAAGGGCGAAGCTTACGGACTCCGTGCGCTACAAATGTATTACTTATTGCGGGCTCACGGAGGAGTGACAGAAGACGGGCGTTTGATGGGAATACCCATTCTGACTGCTTCCGAAGGTCCGGAGTCAGACTTTAATCATGAACGTAAAACGTATGCCGAGTGTGTGGAACATATACTCAACGATGCTGGCAAGGCAATCGAACTCTTACCGCAAGAATACAAAACATTCACCGATGTACCCCAGAAGTATAAGGACTTGGGTGTAACAAATGCCAGCGATTACAATCGGGTGAACGGTGAAGCGTTCAGAGGATTGATGTCGGGACGTATTGCCAAAGCTGTTCGTGCGCAAGTTGCTTTGTTGGCTGCCAGTCCGGCATTCAGCGGAGGTTCGGGAATCACTTGGGAGAAGGCTGCCGATTATGCTGCCGATCTGCTTGATGACATCGGCGGACCGTCAGGATTGGATATGACCGGCAGAACGTGGTATGTAGATGCTGACAAAGTGACTAACTACGGATTGGGCGGAAGTCCTGCTGAAATCATCTGGCGGAGTAGCGTCGATGATAACAATGATTTGGAGAAGAGTAATTTTCCTCCTTCTCTTTATGGAAGCGGCTTGGTGAATCCGACTGAAAACCTGGTAGATGCATTCCCGATGGCAAACGGATACCCGATTACCGAAGCTGAGGGTGATTATGATGCCAGCGATCCATATCTTAACCGCGACCCTCGCTTGAATGACTACATTGTGGTGAATGGGAGCACACAAGGGCCCAGCAGTACGAAGATCATTACCGGAACGTATGGCACAACGACCGACGTAACTAATAAGGAAAGCGGTAAGTCAACACGCACCGGTTACTATTTGCGTAAGTTGCTTCGTTCTACGTGTAACCCAGACCCTCAGTATAATACTAAACAAAAGCATTATACGGCACGAATTCGCTTTACAGAGATTTTCCTGATCTATGCGGAAGCTGCCAATGAAGCATGGGGACCACAAGGTAAGGGCACACACACTTATTCAGCCTATGAGGTGATTAAGGCAATCCGCAAACGTGCCGGATTGGGTGTCAACAATACCGACCCGTATTTGGAAAGCATCAAGAACGATCCTGACAAGATGAGGGTACTCATTCGGAACGAACGTCGCTTGGAACTGTGTTTCGAGAACTTTCGTTTCTGGGATTTGCGCCGTTGGAAAGCCGATCTGAACGAGACAACACGGGGGATGCAGATCGGACAGCATACAGACGGTTCGCTGACGTATACGCCGATGCCCAGTGTGGAAGTCCGGAAATATAAAGATTATATGTATTACGGGCCGATTCCTAACAACGAAATCCTCAAGTGGGATAATCTGAAGCAGAATAAGGATGGTAATTGGCTCAATAATTAATGATAAAGATTAAAAAGATATGAAACGACTTAAATCATTACCGATACTACTTACAGGAACATTGGCTTTACTGTTTGCAAGTTGCGAGAATCAAAATATTGACTTTCCTGATTTTGGAAAGAGTTCGGTTTACTTTGCCTATCAGTATCCGGTACGAACTATTGTATTGGGCGAAGACCAGTACGATACAACACTCGATAATCAGCATAAATGTAAGATTTACGCCACGATGGGTGGAGTGTATGCCAATAATAAGAACATCACGATCGATGTTAAAGTGGATAATACTCTGTGCAACAACCTATACTTTGAAAACGGAAATCCAGTGAAGGCCATGCCGACTAATTACTATTCGCTTGCTTCGGATAAGATTTCGCTCAATAAGACGCTAAGCGATGGAGTTGAAGTTCAATTGACCGACGCGTTCTTCAAAGATCCGGATGCCTTGGTAAACACGTATGTGATTCCTTTGTTGATGACCCACGTAACGAATGCCGATCAGATGTTGAGCGGAACACTTTCGGAGGGAGTCGATCCGGTGAAATGTGATCCTACCGCCTGGATTGTTCAACCTAAAGACTACGTGCTTTATTGCGTGAAGTACATCAATGAGTGGCATGCGAACTACCTGCGCCGTGGTATCGATCAGATAACGGAAAACGGAGTTACGACAACGAATGTCCGTCACCAACAATATGTGGAGAAAGATGAAGAATGCAGCACGGTTACCCGGACGCTTAAATCAATCGTTTTTCCGGTAAGTACCAAAGTGCGTACGGGGAGTGGAGGAAACGAAACGGTAGAAACGCTGACTTGCAAACTGATACTGACTTTTAATGAAAATAACGAATGTACCATTACGTCCGGAACCGACGCATACACAGCTAGTGGAAGTGGTAAGTACGTAAAAAAGGGAGAAAAGAAAAGTTGGGGCAACAAAGACCGTGACGCTCTGTATCTCGATTATCAGATCGACTTCAATGCGAAGAAGTATGCGACGAAAGACACATTGGTTGTACATAGCCGGGGAATATCCTCTGAGGAGTTTTCGCCCTCTTATACAAAAGAGTAACTTTTAAATCGAAAGGAATATGAAATACTATAATAAACTATTGTTGCTGGCTTGTCTTTCGGGTGCACTGGGAGCTTGTGCTGATGACGAAATAGCCGCTTTTAAAACAGATAAGCCCGAAAGCATTGTCGAATATGAGTATCTGAACGCGTATGACGCATTGAAAACCTACGTCGACCGCACAGCCAATCCGCATTTCAAGTTGGGCACGGGAGTGACGGAGAGCGATTTCCTGAGTAAAGGACTGGTGTATAGCCTGGTTTGTGCGAACTACGATGAAGTGACTGCGGGCAATGCGATGAAGTATAGTTCGGTAGTGGGTAATAATGGCTCGATGAACTTTTCCACAGTCAGAGATCTGGTTAAAGTGGCAAAGGGAGCGGGGATAACCATCTACGGACATACGCTTTGCTGGCACTCTCAACAGAATAACAAATACCTGAACGGTATCATTGCCGATAAGGTGGTTGAGTCTGAGCATCCCAGTGAACCGACGCTTGATCCGAGCGTAATCTCCAACGGAGACTTTGAAGATGGCACAATTACCGGTTGGGGTGGTTGGGGCAATTCATCCTCCCGTGCTATTTCAGCCGCAGGGCAAGGACATAACGGAGGCCATGCGTTGAAAATAACCAATCCGACGGTAGGTAGCGATCATTATTTTGTGCAGACCAGCTATAACGTTGCTTTCAAGTCGGGAGAAACGTATCAGCTAAGTTTTTATGTGAAAGGCGCTTCCACCGGAACCGGACAAGTTGTTGCGCAAGATGCGAATTATGCGGGCGATCCTTTCTTGGATAAATCGGCTAATAAGGATTTTGCCATTACGACCGATTGGAAGTTGGTTGAAATGAAGGCAACCGTAACGGCCGACCGCACCCTGATCCTGCTTAATACCGGAAAGTATGAAGGCGATCTCTATATCGATGATATCTCACTTTGTCATGTCAACACCGGCGGCGGTGGCGGCATTGTGACGAATGAATATGCTGTGCAGAGCGACTTTGAAAACGGATTGGACAACTGGGGTGGTTGGGGTAACTCCTCAACACGCGAAGTTGTAGACGGTGGCGGTTACAACGGGACGAAAGGATTTAAAGTTGTTAACCCGACGGCTACCAATAGTTGGTCGGCACAGGTGGCGTATGACTTTGCTTCCGAATTGGTTGCCGGAGAAACTTACTACCTGAAACTAAAGATCAAAGGAAGTGTGGCAGGCAACATAGGCGCCGGATTTCAAAAGAAAAGCGATTACTCCGGTCGGGGAGACTTTCCGGCTATGTCGGTCACTACCGGTTGGAAAGAGATCCTGACTTCGGTTACCGTATCCGGTGAGAATGCCGACCGCTTCTTATTCAACGTAGGTGCGTATGCCGGAACTCTCTGGATGGATGACATCGAAATCTATCGCGAAGTGAAAGGAAATACCATTCCATTGACTCCGGAAGAGAAAGCCGACACGCTGACTTATGCCTTGGAGAATTGGATCAAAGGTATGATGGAAGCTACCGAAGGCTATGTGAAGGTGTGGGATGTGGTGAACGAACCGATGTCCGACTGGCCCGATCCGACTCAGTTGAAGAGCGACCCGAACCATACGGATACCGAAAACTTCTACTGGCAGGATTACCTGGGTAAAGACTATGCACGTGTGGCAATCAAGCTAGCTCGTAAGTATGGCGGAGACAATCAGGTGTTGTTCATCAATGACTATGGTTTGGAAGGTTCGGGCAATGCGAAGTGTAAAGGGTTGATCAATATGATCGCATATTGGGAATCCGATGGTGTGACTCGTATTGACGGTATCGGCACACAGATGCACGTCACTTACTCACTCGATCCGGTGAAGCAGCAAGCAAACGAAGCCGCCGTGATAAGTATGCTCGAACTGTTGGCGCATACGGGTAAGCTGATCAAAATATCCGAATTGGATATGGGAATTGCCGACGTAAGCGGAACGAACATAAAGACGATTGCCGTTACGTTGGAGCAACACAAAATGATGGCCGAGTATTATAAATTTATCGTGAAGAAGTACTTCGAGATTATTCCCGCTGCCCAACGGTATGGAATTACGCATTGGAGTCCGGCCGATAGTCCCGACAATCAGAATTCTTTCTGGCGCAAAGGAGAACCTATTGGTCTGTGGAATCTGGATTACAATCGCAAACCGGCTTATGCAGGTTTTGCCGAAGGACTTTCCGGTAAGTAACCTTACTGTAGCTTACTGAATATGAAATAGATTTGTGCTTTTAATAAACGTTTTCAGTACGTAGATCGTTTGCAGAATGAGTGTCTTGGGGCACTCTCTGCAAACGATTCTTTTTGCTATTCTGTCTTTTTCAGATGTTCTTCCATATATACTTTGGGAGGGATGCCGTACAATTCCTTGAAGGCACTCGAGAAGTAGGGCATATTGGTAAACCCGGTTGCATAAGCTGCTTCCGAAACATCAATCGGCTTGCCAGAAGCGAGTAGGGAGGCTGCCTGTTTGAGGCGGGTGTTTCGTATCAGGTCGCGCGTGCTTTGATTAGTCAATTCTTTGAGCTTGCGATGCAGGTGCACCCGGCTGATGCCCACCTCTTTGGCTATCATCTCTCCATTCAGCTGCGTGTTGGTGATGTTGGAATGAATGGTAGCCATTACTTTCTCCATCAACTTCTCGTCGGACGATTTCAAGGTCATTTCCGGTATGTTTTCTGCCTGATCCTGACTGCCATTGTATGTGTTGCGCAACATCTCCCGATTCTGGATGATGTTGACCACGGTCTTTTTCAGTATTTCCAGACTGAAAGGTTTGGAGATGTAAGCGTCAGCTCCGATAGAAAGACCTTCTAACTTATCCTCTTCTGCCGATTTGGCGGTTAGCAGGATCACAGGTACGTGGTTCACATTCACATTCTGTTTAATCTTCCGGCAAAGCGTGATGCCATCCATTTCAGGCATCATCACATCACTGATAACCAAATCAGGCGTTTTCTGTAGAATAAGTGTCAGTGCTTCTTTGCCGTTGGTGCATTCGGTCATGTAATGATTGACGCCCAATTCATCGCAGATGTACTTCCGAATCTCCTCATCGTCTTCCACTACCAGAATCTTATATTTTCTACGGTTCTTTGTCTTTTCCTTCTCGGTCTCGGAAGTACTTTCTTCTATCGGTAGCGTTATGGCAGCAGAGAGTGGGATAGGAGATGTTGCTTTGTCTTCAATCTCTTCTACGAGCAGATGTTCGTTGCCCAGTGGTAGTCGGATGATGAAACGGCATCCCTTACCGTCCTCATTGTTGACGGCTTCAATGGTTCCGTGATGCAGTTCTACCAACGACCGGGTAAGATGCAGCCCGATACCGGTACCGATATTCGAATTGTTTTGGCTGTTGCGTATCTGATAGAACCGTTCGAATATGCGTTCTCTTTCTTGCTCGTTTATTCCGATGCCGCTGTCGGACACCATGATTTCTACCCATTGGCGTTTGCTTTCCTGTTCTACATCGCTGTTGACGTATAAATCGATTTTTCCGTTATCCGGAGTGAATTTGAATGCGTTGGAAAGTATATTCACGATGATTTTATCGAAAGACTTCGGATCGATCCATATAGGCAGGCTATCTATTGAGTGGTGAAACTGAAAATCGATTTGCTTATTCTTCGCCTGATAATCGAAGATGGTGCAAATCTCTTGCAGGGTTCCGATCAGTTCAGCCTCTTGAAATTTGAGAGCCATCTGCCCTTTGTCGATCTTGCGGATATCCATCAGTTGGTTGATCAGTTGCAAGATACGGTTTGCGTTCCGGTGGATCAGTGAGTATGTCTTTTGTCTTTCGGAATCATTATCAGCCCGAATCAACTTTTCGAGCGGACTGATGATGAGCGACATCGGCGTGCGTATTTCGTGCGAAATATTGATAAAGAATTGCAGTTTGGCTTCGTTAATTTGTTCCCCATGAATGTGTTCCAACATTTCCTGACGCGCCCGATACCGTTGGCGTACTTGTTGGACAAATAGGTAGACAATCACTATGGCTAGCAATGCGTAGATACATTTCGCCCAAACCGAAGCGTACCAGGCGGGCGAGATAAGAATTGTGATTTCTTTCTCTTTCGACACATTGTTGTAGTCTTGCGCTTTCACTTTGAAATGATATGTGCCGGGAGCCAGGTTGTTGAAACTAACCCGGTTGCTTCCCGGACTTAGGCTGACCCACTTATCGTTGTTGAGCGAATACGAGTAAATGATTCGTTCGGGGTTGTTAAAGTCCATCGTTGAGAACTCGATGCTGAATGAATTGTCTTCATGCGAAAGATGAAAGAAGTTTTCGTTCATGACTGCTTGAGAAACAACCTCGTAAGGACCCGATTTAGAGCCTTTGTGAACCGCTTCGTCATAAATATAGAAGTCGGTGATGCGTATTTTCAGATCCTGAACCGGTTTGGTTATTTCTTTCGGATAGAAAGATACCAGTCCGTTCAGCCCGCCAAAAATGAGTTTGCCATCTCTGCTACGTATAGAAGCGTTCCGGCTAAATTCATTGCCTTGCAGCCCGTCGCTCGAAAAGTAATTGATAAACTCCTTATCGCGTGGGTTAAAACGGGAAATGCCGTGGTTGGTGCTGATCCATAGATAGCCGTCGTCATCTCCTTGTATGGCACAAACCATGTTGCTCGGTAGTCCGTCTTTTTTGGTGTATGTCGTGATCTCCTGCGTTTGGTGATCTATTTTGCTTAAACCATTGGACGTACCTGCCATATATTCCCTTGTTTATCCTGATAGAATGTATAGATGATTTGCTTTTCGAGCAGATTGCTTTTTCCATATGTAGAGGTGAAGTTGCGGGTCGCTATATCCATACATCCGATACCATAGTAGGATGCAATATACAATTTGCCCTCGGGAGTTGCGAGAAGGCTATTGATCCAGTCATTGTTTAGCGTATTCTTTTCGGGGCTGTAAGGCGATTGGGTGTGATAATGAGTCACTCGCTTGCCTCCTTTTTCGATGCAACATAAACCGCTCCCCATGGAGCATATCCATATATTCTGTTGGTTGTCTTCTGTAATGTGGTAGATGCGTGATATATGATTGTTGTTCTCGTCTTTCAAGTGCACATACTCGCAATGGCCGTTGGTAGGATTCATTTTAGCGACCCCATCGCGGTAAGAACCTATCCATAGAGTATTTTGTGAATCTTCGTAGATCGTCATAATGGTAGCCGGAACGGAGCTTGGCGTTCCGTTGGGAGAGAAGTGTGCCTTTAGTTTACCTGAAGAATCGATTGCGTAAATACCATCGTTATCTGTTCCTATCCACAGGGTTTGTTCATGATCTTCGTACACAGCCATGATGCAGCTTGACCCGATAATGTTATTATTTACGGATTTATATCCTATGTAATTGAATTTGCTCAAGTCATTGGGGAGCAGCAAGACTCCTTTCTGAAAGATGCCTAGCCAGGTGTTTCCTGCTTGGTCTTCCAAGATGGAGTGTACTTTGGTTTTCGAAAAATCGAAAGTAGCTAGCGCAGAGTTGCTGTCAATCAATTTGTTTTCCTTAGGATAGAACGTTTTCATTCCGTTTCCGTCCGTTCCGATATAAATATTTCCTCGCTGGTTTAGGTAGAGTGTTTTAACAGTCAGCTGTTTCCCGTCGGCAGAAAGGATCGGGCGGAATGAATCGCTTTGCGGATGATAACGGAAGAATCCTCTGTTGAGGCTTCCGGCATAGATATTTCCCTCCTTGTCCTGACAGATGGATTGTACGTCGTTACGCTTCTCCGTTTCGTCTTTCAGGTAATTCTTATAGGTGTTTTTTCCTGTTTCACAGAAAGCTCCGTTATTTTCGGTCGTAACCCAAAGCCGATTCTGATTGTCTTCAAACAAGGAAGCGATCTGATCGCATTTGTATGGCGTGCTGAGTTCTTTTGCCAGTAACCCTTCTTTCGGATCGTGCTCCAATCGAAAGAGTCCCAGCCCTCCGCATCCTATTAGTATTTCACCATTTCTGCGTTCCAGAATACAAACTACGTGCGCATTGAATTTGGTATTGCCCTCTTTTAGCACGATAGGGATTTCGATAAAGCTGTTGGTCGCATAATCGTATCGTTGCAATCCTTTAAAGAATCCGATGTAGAGGTTTCCCTTGCTGTCTTCAAACAGTGCGTGGACATAATCATTGAGCAGTGAATTTTTGTCATCTTTATCATGTCTGTAGATGGTGAACTTGGCTCCGTCGTATCGATTCAATCCATCTTCGGTTGCTATCCAGACGATACCTTTTCGATCTTGGTATATTTTGTTTACCAGGCTGTTAGATAGTTCTTTGTCCGCTGTGAAAAAACGTCCCGATTGTGCATATCCCAGACTACATATACATAAAAGTAGCAGGATGAGGAGAGTTCTCGTTTTCATAATAATAGATTAAGATTTTATGCAAATAAAGCCTTTTTTCAACTTTTATCCAAGTAATCAAAAGCCTTTTTTGTGGTTTTTGTGTAGAAAGTACACTTATAGCGAAGTTTCGAAAATAAAAGACTCGATAATAGCTTTTATACGAAGACTTAATCGAAAAAATGGGTAGAGATGAATCAGAAAAAGCGTTTTAGCGAAATGATTAAGGATGCTGAAAAGATCCTATCTCTTTCGCTTCCGCAACGATAAGCCAACTGTTGCAGCATTCGGAGATTGAAATACCCCGCTTATAGCCCCTCAATAGAATGTTTGTTTTTTACCTTCAGCTTTCAGTTTGCTGCATAACTAGCAGTATTTTAATTAGATAATCCTGAAACTAAGGGCTGAAAGTGAAGGGCGAACCTTTCAGCTTTTCAGTCTTTTAAGCTCTTTAAATGATCAACCGGATTTCCATAGAAAATTCGTTGAAACGAATTTATAGACAGCGACCTAGGTTGGCTGATTGAGTAATTAAGTCGGCTGATCGGACGACAAAGGTCGGCTACTCGGCCAACACGGGTTGGCTGGGTAAATTGCTGCCGTGTCAAATCATAAATGACCGCTTGTATCGGATATGCTGATTTCAAAGATTTAGATATCTGAATCTATGTAGATGGAGAAAACTTGAAGACAGAAAAGCTGAAGGCTGAAAGGAGAATTTATTAAAGCTTTCAGGGCTAAAGTGTTGTGATGTAGTTGATTATCCCTAAAACTGAAGGCTGAAAGACGAAATGGTTTCTTATTTTGGGGCTCTTTTTTCGGAATTTCGAGCAGTAAATATGCGGATGTTTCTATTCGGGCTTGGTGAATTTGAGGTTTCAACCAATTGGATTCTGCGAATTCCGAGATTATAGTTTGGAGAATTGCTCACATAGGGACAAAAAAAAAGGAGCAACGCTTTGCTCCAACCTTTGTTAACCTTAAATCTAATACTATGAAAAACACAGTGCAAAGATACGGACTTCGGTGAAATCTGCAAGTAAACGCTCTTTAATAAGTGTTTTTATAACACTTATTAATAAAAGGTCGTGCTATTTATAGCTTTGTTTACGATTAAACGTCCTACTGACCGTTTAGCGGGCGTTGTTCCTTCTTGGCTTTATCGTACTCGGAAGGCAAACAGCCAAACTCTTCCTTGAAGTATTTCGCGAATTGCTTGGGCGATAGTCCGATTTGATAGGCGACTTGCGCAATATTAGATTGTCCCTGCTCCAGCAATTGTCTTCCGCGCTTGATGCGTAAGATGCGGATAAACTCAATGGGTGATTTTCCGGTGATCGACATCAGCTTCTTATATAGATGTCCCCGGCTCATTCCCACATAAGTTCCTAAGTCTTCGACCGAGAACTCCGAATTATCTATATTTTGCTCCACAATGCGGATAGATTTCTCTATCAACTGCTCATCGAGTGAACTTACGGTTATTTCGCTTGGAGAGACATCGATGGTCTTGAATTTCTCGTAATTGTTTTCGGTCCACTTCAATATTTTCTGGATGCGCAACAGCAGAATTTCCAGATTGAAAGGTTTGGTGATGTAATCATCAGCACCTTCTTTCAATCCGCTGAGTACGTGCTCTTCGGCTGTACGGGCAGTGAGTAGAATGATCGGAATGTGCGAATAGCGTATATCCGTTTTGATTTCCCGACATAGCTCCATACCGTCCATGACCGGCATCATGACATCACTGATCACTATTTGGATGGGTTGAAGAGCCAGCACATCCAATGCTTTTTTGCCATTCGGTGCATCGAACACCTGGTAGTGATCTTTTAGGCAGTCTATCAGAAACTTGCGGAAGTCGTCGTTATCTTCCACGATAAGTAGGGTTGCTTTGGAACCTGTCTTTTCCATTTCCGGGAGTTCTTCCGCCTTCTCTTCAGTTTTAATGGGCGAAGTGCCGAATGTTTCATCCATCGGTACAGCAACTCCCTCGATGGGCAGACTGACGATAAAGACACTTCCCCGCGGCGTGTTGTCTTTTACTTCGATTGTTCCTTTATGCAGGGTGACGTACTCTTTGACAATATGCAGTCCGATGCCACTACCCACATACGTGGTGGTTTGATGTTGTTCCTGAAAGAAACGGTCGAAGATCTTTTCTTTATTCTCATCTTTGATACCAATTCCGGTGTCAGCTACCCGGATTTGAGCAAATTCACCATCAGGTAGCTGGATTCTATCGACTGTAATGGAGACACTGCCATGCTCACAGTTATATTTGATTGCGTTGGAAAGCAGGTTCAGCAAAATGCGCTGAATCTTATTGCGATCGAAGTTCATCTCTATCTCAGGAGCGTTAACTTGCAGGCTGAGCCGGATACCACTTTTGGACGATAGCGCATTGAACGAAGTATAGGTTTCCCGGATAAATTCACCCAAGTTGCCATAGGAAAGGGATAGCTGTGTCTTCTGCTGATCCAGTTTTCTAAAATCGAGCAAAAGATTGACTTCGTTGAGTAGGGTAGTAGCATTGCGGTAAATCAACTCCAGATCCTCTTTTATAGTTTGGGTCACTCTGGAAGCAAGTAACTTTTCAAGCGGAATCATGATTAATGAAAGGGGCGTGCGTAGGTCATGGCTCACATTGGTGAAAAAGCGCATTTTGGCTTCATCCATTTCGTGTAGCTGGCTAACTTCCATGTCATGCTTTTGTTGCTGGAGAACTCGTTTGTGCTTGCGCCTCATCTGGAGGATTAATAGAATCATGCTGAATATCAGGATTGTGAAATAGCTGATATAGGCAGGAACAGAAAGCCAGATCGGAGGGAGTACATGGATGGTTAGATTCGCCGTATGACTATTCTCTCCCGCTTGATGCTCGTTCACCCGGACTTGTAAATGATGCGTTCCGGGCGAGAGTTTGTTGAAGTAAATACGGTTACCTTCGAGCTTGATCCATTCTTCTTTTTCACTCAACCGATACATATATTGCAATTTATGCAGGTTGCCGTAATCCATGGCAGAAACCTCCAATGCAAAGTTTGTATCGGAATAATTCATGGTAATCTCTTTGATCAGTTGGATATTCTTGGTAAGTAATACCCGACCGTCGGAAGTAGTGGTTCCTACATCCATGCGCTGATTGGATAAGAACAACCCGGTGAAAACAATCTGTCGATCGTAGTGATGGCGATTAGACAATCGGGGTTTGGTTTTGATATAGCCTCCCGAACCTCCGATGAGGATTTCGTTTTGACGGTTTTTGATGATCGAGAAATTATTGAACGTAAAGTCGCCTATACCATCCTCCTCAAAGTAGGGGTAGCATCTGAACTTCATATTTTTCTCATTCGGGTCGTTCACGACATAGACGTGCGTAATACCATGATCGGTCGTGATCCACATATTCTTATTGGCATCTTCGACAAAGGCACGGATATAGGGATGGGAAATTCCGTTCTCGGTGGTGAGGTGTACCAATGAATCGTCGTTTTTATTGTAGATATTCACCCCTTTGCGACCGCCGATCCATAGCAAACCACGGCTGTCTTGATAGATGCAGTTGGCAAAGTTGTCTTGTATAATAGTCTGTCCCGATTTGTTTTCTGTAAGCTGCTCCATTTTGCGGCTGAAAACGTCCATGCAGTACAGGCCCGATCCGGTGGCTATATATAAATTTCGCCCATCGGCACAAGATAAATCAGCGATGTAGTCGGTCAGCAGGATTGAATTTCCCATGGTGTAGGAAGTCAACTCACCATCGGGTGAGAGGCAGTATAAACCTTGTGTAAATGTGGCGAACCATATATTGTGATTGATATCTTCCGTGATGCGGCGTATATACAGCGGGAAATTCTGTTCTTTCGAACGGATTAGTTTTTTTAAGGAGACAAACCGCCCGTTTTCGTAGAAAAAGGCTCCGTCGCCGAAGCTTCCCCACCAAATTCGCTTTTGCGAGTCGAGAAAGGAGCAAACAATCAGGTTGGAAGGAATGGTGCTACGGGAAGACTTGAAGTAGCTGTACTTCTTTTGCTTCGGCTCGTATTTAGCAATTCCTTCACCATCGAAGCCCAGCCATAAATTACCCTCCGGATCTTCGAGCAAACAACTCACATCCTCCTGTCCGGGGCAGTGGTAGTTTTCGAAATAGATATCGTCCGGACTGGTATAGGCTACGCCCTGTTTGCTAGTGCCTATCCACATGATACCCTCCGCATCTTTGAAGAAGCAGGTGATATGGTTGCTCGGTAGTGAGAACAGTTTGTTGCTTTCTTTATGCAATTGAGTAAACTGATTGACGTATTTGCGACTGATGTAGATCCCTTCATTATCTGTACCAATCCATACGTTTCCTTTGCCGTCGTCGGTCACGGTCGTTATGATGTTATGTCCGTTGCAGAGTTTTTCCTGTCCGGGGAAGTTGACCCATTTCTGTTCTTTGGTCGAATAGCAGGTTATGCTTGAGCCATGTGTGGCGTACAACCAGAGACATAAAGAGGTATCCATGTAGATATGATGCTTGAATCCGGAGAACCATTCGATATGTGTTTCGTGTTCAATCTGATTGGATTGCCAATTAACGGTTGCGATGCTTCCGTTGGATAGCAAAAAGTAGACTTGCGAATTGCGGCAAGCCAGATCCATAATCTGAATTTTGGGTTGAATGGGGAGACGGAAGAGTTTCTTTTGGTCAAATTTATAGTAAAGAATCGAGTCGGCTGTGACGCACCACAGGTTCTTATCTTCATCCACGAAAAGTTGTTTCACATCACTTGATATGTTTAGTTTCGCCAGCGGGATCTGTATTTTATTATCCATCTGATCCTTCTCCCGGTTATAGTAGCAATAGTTGACCGGAGTCTTTAGCCAGATGATACCTTGGGCATCCTCGGCAATCCATTCTACATTATTGTCATAAGCTCCCAATTGTACGGTCGTATATTGCTTGAAATGATAGCCGTCATAACGGTTTAATCCATTTCGGGTGGCGAACCACATGAAGCCGTATTTATCATGCAAAAGGCTTTGGGTATAGTTGTCGGAGATTCCCGATCTAACATCTAAAACATGAAAATTAATCCCCTCATAAGCTTGAAGGGTTAACGAGAAAAAGAGGAGCAGAAATATAGATAAGTGTTTCTTCATATTGCATTCCGGTTTAACACCTCAAAGATATGATTTTTTGTTTATCAAAACCCCATCCGGCAGAATTCATTTATGTCCGTTTTGTATCTGAATACCTACTCAAATGTATTATGCAACAAATGGGATAGTGCATAATTCATTCGGCCCCCTTTGTCATAAACTATCTTTCTACTTTTGTTTCAAACAATAGTAAAACTTTAGAGACCGATAAATTTAAGACAATCATGAAAAACAGAGCATTTATCTTGTGCGTTAGTTTACTCCTTATTATAATGTATACTGCGTGTACATCCAAAGCTTTGAAAAGAGCCTCTTCCTTTGTGCGCATTGAAAATGGACAGTTTGTTCGCAATCAGCAATCTTATCAATATATAGGTGCTAACTTTTGGTACGGAGCTATTCTGGCATCCGAAGGAGAAGGGGGCAACCGTCAACGTCTGCTTCAGGAACTGGATTCCATGAAAGCGATCGGAATTGATAATTTGAGAATCTTGGTAGGTAGTGACGGGCAGCGCGGCGTCTCTTCAAAAGTAGAACCGACGCTTCAGATAAAACCGGGAGTATATAACGATACCATTCTGGATGGATTGGATTATCTGCTAACCGAAATGCAGAAGCGTGAGATGTTGGCTGTGCTTTATCTGAATAACTCCTGGGAGTGGAGTGGAGGATACGGACAATACCTGGAATGGGCAGGTAAGGGGAAAGCACCGATACCGAATGTAGACGGATGGCCGGCGTTCATGGATTATGTACGTCAGTTTGCCCAATGCAAACCGGCGCAGGAGTTGTTTGCTCAATATGTGAAAGATATTGTAACACGAATCAATAGGTACACAAATATAAAATACGTGGATGATCCCACTATCATGTCGTGGCAAATCGGTAACGAACCTCGTGCTTTTTCGGACGAGAATAAGGAACCGTTTGCCCGATGGATAGCGGAAGTGGCCGCTCAGCTCAGAGCATTGGATAAGAATCATTTAATTTCTTCCGGTAGTGAAGGACGATGGGGCTGTGAAGGAGATATGGAACTTTACGAGAAGATGCATGCCGATCCTAACATCAATTATCTGACCATTCATATCTGGCCGTACAATTGGAGTTGGGTAAAAGCTGATAGCCTGGCCGAATGTCTGCCGATAGCTAAAGAGAATACGCGTCAATACATCGAGGAACATCTGGTTGTTGCACGGAAATACAACAAACCTGTTGTGCTGGAGGAATTTGGTTTTCCTCGCGACGGCTTCCAGTTCCGTAAAGATAGCCCGACGCATACGCGTGATGCTTATTATAAATATGTGTTCGACCTGATTAAAGAAAACAGCAAGAGTAAAGGGCTTTTTGTCGGATGCAATCTTTGGGGATGGGGAGGCTTGGCTACTCTGAATGAAGAAAGTGTCTTTTGGAAAAGAGGGGATGACTATACCGGAGATCCGGCGCAAGAGGAGCAGGGACTGAATTCGGTGTTTATGTCTGATACGACGACCATTCAGTTGATTAAGGCGAGCATTCAGGAATTAAATCGGAAATAATACGTTGACAAATAAATCTTTGATTATGAAAAAACATGTAACCTTATTGAGTCTTTTCGTGTTCTCTTGGGTCCTTTCGGCACAGGAGAACCCTGCGAAGCCTGATTTAAAGTATCGGGTGGAGCAAGTAGCCGGTTGGGTGTTCTATTCACCTGCCCGTCCGGTAGTTCAGGTGGTGGTTGCCAATCAGAAGGAGGCGATGTCGGCTGTGTTGCAGTTGGATGTTGCGACAGACACCTATTGTCCGATAGCTACTTTCTCGCAGAAGATCGCACTACAGAAGGGTGATTCGACTGTAGTTGACTTCTCTTTTACCCTTCCGAACCCCGGATTTTATCGCTGTACGCTCTCAGAAGGAGATAAGTTGGTTCGGAAATTTAATATCGGGTACGAACCGGAAGCCATTGTTTCTTTGCCGGATAACCAACCGGACTTGAAACCGTTTTGGGAAAAGGCCAAAGCGGAACTGGCTTCGGTAGCACCCGAATATCATCTGACTCAGATTCCTGACTCTTCAAACAAGACACGTCGCCTATATCAAGTGACGATGAAATCTTTGGGTGGGGTCGAAATCTCCGGCTACTATTCAGTTCCGGTCCGCAAAGGATCTTATCCGGCTGTCATCTCCTATATGGGATATGGATCTAAACCGTGGATTCCCGGGGGAACACCCGGTTTTGTGGAATTTGTGCTTTCTACTCGCGGACAAGGGTTGCAGGAAAGTTCGAATAGTTATGGCGATTGGATCGCCTACCGATTGGATGATAAGGATAATTATTACTACCGGGGTGCTTTTATGGATGTGATTCGTGCCATCGACTTCGTCTCTTCTCGTCCGGAGGTGAATCCTGCTTATATATTTGCTGAAGGAGGAAGTCAGGGTGGTGCCTTTTCACTGTCTGCTGCTGCACTCGACCAACGTTTATGTGCCATTGCTCCCGCCATTCCTTTCCTCTCGGACTATCCCGATTTTTTCAAGATCGTGCATTGGCCTGCCGATCCTGTTCTGATGAAACAAAAGGAATTGGGGATGAGCGATGCTGACTTGTATAAAGTCTTGTCCTATTTTGACATAAAGAATCTAGCCGGCTGGATAAAGTGTCCGGTTATAATGGCGGTAGGCTTGCAGGATGAGGTCTGCCCACCGCACACAAACTTCTCCGGATACAACCGAATCTCAGCAAATAAAGAATATTATATCTATCCGCTGAATGGCCACAATACCCCCGATAATTGGTGGAAAACTCGCATGGAGTTTTTTGAAAAACAAATGAAAAGGAAAGAATGAATACTGTGTTTTTATGAGTAATAACGGAAGAAAAGTTATAAACGATAGAACGGTATTGTTGTAGATTACACTATATTTGTCTACCTGTTTCGTTTCTATGGTTGCTTAGACTTCCATAAAAAATCATTTATTAAAATCTATGTGTTAATATGAAGAACATTATGTTGTTTCTAATGGCCCTTTTGATGAGTAGCCATGTTTTAGCTCAACAAACAGCCGTCACAGGTGTGATAACCGACTCCAACGACGGATCTCCTTTGATTGGAGCTAGTGTGTTAGTGAAAGGAACGAAAACAGGTACTATTACTGACTTTAATGGAAGGTTTACGTTGAATATGCCTTCTGAAAAGAGAGTCTTGATTGTTTCAAGTGTTGGTTACAAGGCACAAGAGATAACCTTACAGGCTGGTCAGCGAACACTTCAAGTCGTCATGAAAGAGGATACCGAAGTGTTGGATGAAGTAGTGGTGGTTGGTTATGGTACTATGAAGAAGAGTGACCTGACCGGTTCGGTTGCCAACCTGTCGGGTGATAAATTGAGAGAATCGATTGTTACCAATGTAGACCAGATGTTGCAAGGACGTGTGGCCGGGGTACAAGTTGCTGCCAATTCCGGTGCTCCGGGAGCAGCTAACTCGATACGTATTCGCGGAGCAAGCTCTATCAATAATACGAATGAACCTCTTTACATTATTGACGGAATCCCAATGAGTGGTGAAGGAACAACAGCTTCCGGTTTTGACTGGTCGGGTGGTTCTAACGGCCAGAAACTTGTGAATCCGCTAGCTTCCATCGCACCAAGTGATATCGTTTCTATGGACGTATTGAAAGATGCTTCCGCCACAGCTATCTATGGTGCTGCCGGTGCTAATGGGGTTGTAATTATCACAACGAAGCGCGGCACGAAAGGCCGTACTAATATCTCGTATGATGGATATGCGGCTTTGCAACAACGTACCGGGAAGTTGGATATGATGAATCTCCGTGAGTTCGGTACGTATCAGAAACAATTGAACGAAGAGGGTTCGCTTTATAATGTGGATGTTGCTTATCTGGACCCTTCTTTATTGGGTAAAGGTACCGATTGGCAAGATGCTGTTACGGGAGATGCCTGGATGCACAGCCACAATCTATCGGTAACCGGTGGAACGGATAAAACACAGTATGCTTTTTCCATGGGCTATATGGGGCAAGACGGTATATTACTGGCTTCCGATTTTGGACGCTATACGGGACGTATGAATATTGATTCTGAGTTTAATAAATATGTCAAGGTCGGCGCTTCTCTTTCTTACTCGCGTACGAATGAATCGATTATTAATAATGACGGTATCAATGGTGTGGTTATGCAAGCCGCATTGATGTCTCCTTCGGTTCCTGTGTATGATTTCGATGGGAATTATGCCGGACCGGAAACAGTAAACGGATCATCGATCTACAATCCGGTTGCTTTGACCAAGGATCAGGAAAACAAATTGCTGCGCGAACGTATTATGGGAAATATTTATGGGCAGATCACCTTCAATAAATATGTAAACTTCCGTACGGAGTTCGGTATAGATGGTTCCAACAACGTAAACAAGGGCTTTAAACCCAGCTATGAATATGGTAAGCTACAAAATACGGATATCATGATTATGCAACGTGAAGAGCATAGCCTTTATTGGATCTGGAAAAACTTTGCAACTTACAATCAGAGTTTTGGAAAACATACAGTCAACTTTATGGCCGGTACTGAGACTTCGAAATCGTCTTGGGAAGGAACAACTTTGCAGAAGAATCAGTTGTCCTCCAATGATATTCATGTGATTGGCCCGGATGGTGTGTTTACCTCAAACACCGGTTGGAAGGATGGTGCTACGATGGTTTCCGTTTTCGGACGTGCCAATTATAATTATGGAGATCGCTACCTGCTGACTGCCACGCTTCGTGCGGACGGTTCTTCTAAATTCGGAGCGAATAAACGTTGGGGATATTTTCCTTCATTTGCGGCAGCTTGGCGTGTGACTGGTGAGCAGTTTATGGAAAACACCAAAGAATGGTTGTCTAACCTGAAGCTTCGTCTTGGTTACGGACAAGTGGGTAATGCCAATATCGGCACCTATCGTTTCGGATCGACCATGATGGCGTTTCCGTCCTCATTTGGTACAGCCTACCGTATGGCAAGCAATGCGAATCCTGATTTGAAGTGGGAAGCTTCTGAGCAGTATAACCTAGGTATTGATCTGGGGCTGTTCGATGGCCGGGTGGACTTGACTGTAGATGCTTACTATAAAACGACCAAAGACTTATTGTTGCAACCTTCCGTATCTCCGGTACTGGGTGGATCGGAATATAAAGACATTCAAACTCCTTATATGAATATTGGTAAGGTAGAAAATAAGGGGATCGATATCGCTTTGAATACCCGCAATATTGTAACCAAAAACTTTGCTTGGAACTCCAACCTTACCTTTTCTCTCAACCGTAACAAAGTAAAAGCATTGGATGATCTGGGTACTACCATTTACGGTAAACTAGACTGGTATGCCGGTTTCCAAACGGTTTCGATGATTACTGTCGGACAGCCGATTGGTGTATTCTACGGATATATGACCGAAGGCTTGTTTGAAAATGCGGAAGATTTGCGTACACATGCTTTGCCTAAGGGAGTAGGAGTTCACCGCACAACCGGTGCATGGGTTGGTGATATCAAATTCAAGGATATCAGTGGTCCGAATGGCGTGCCCGATGGAATCATTAGTGAATATGATCAAACAATTATCGGTGACCCGAATCCGGACTTTACTTTCGGATTTACAAATACGTTTACGTATAAGGACTGGGAACTAGGCATTGGATTGACGGGATCGGTTGGTGGAGATATTCTTAATTATGTTCGGGTAAAAACCGAAGGTTTAATGTCTCAATGGGATAATCAGGCAGTGACTGTACTTAACCGTGCACGTTTGGGATACCATAACGGAGTCAATACCGATGTGACAAATTCCGATAACGCGTACATCCTGAATCCGGGAGCATCTATTCCACGTTGGAGTGGAAATGATATCAATGGTAACAACCGAATGAGCGATCGTTGGATTGAAGATGGAAGTTACCTGCGTATTCAGAACATTTCCTTAGGTTATAACTTCCCTAAAAAATGGATAAACAAGATTGGAATGACTAATTGCAAGCTTTATTTCAATGTGCAAAATGTATATACGTTTACCGGTTATTCGGGTCTCGATCCGGAAATCGGCTCGTATAACCAGCAGGCCGGATTGTCTAATGTGGATATGGGACGTTATCCTTCGCCGCGTATATATACTTTGGGTGCTAATATTACATTCTAACTTTAAAGGAACATAGGATATGAAAAATATATTTAAAACAATCTGTCTTTCGTCTGTATTACTGGCTTCGGCATCTTGTTCGGATTTCCTGACTATTGTGCCTGAAGACGAGCAGGTTATGGAGACTTATTATACCTCGGAAGAAGCGGTTAATGCTAACACGGCTTCTCTTTATACGGCTTATGTTTGGCAAGACTTTGGCATGAACTTTATGTGGATGTCGGGTGATGAGCTGTCAGGCGATCTTTATTATACGTACGACCAGGAAGGCCAATTCTACTACATGACTTTCCAGAATGGTAACACCTTCCTGACACAAGGATGGAATGGACTTTATCGGGTCATTTCTTATTGCAACAACATTATTAATGGTATGCCTGCCGCTGCACGTGCGAATGGAGTTTCCGAAAGCGTCATTACGCGTGCGCTTGCTGAGTCACGTTGCATCCGGGGGATAGCGTATTACTTCCTAACAGAATACTGGAAGGATGTACCTATTATTACGAATAACAATGTTACGGGCGACCAGATTATTTGCAATACACAAGCTAGTGTTTACGAATTTATCCGGCAGGATCTGGAATTTGCGAAAGAAATATTGCCGCTATCACCATTCCAGAATGGACGTTGCACCAAATGGACGGCTATCGGTATGCTATCTAAACTGCATTTGACTATGGCTTCTCATCTATCGGATGCTGCTTCTGCCGACAATTTCGCCAAAGCAAAGTCTTACGCAGCTGATTTGATTGGAAACAGCGGACTGAAGATTTATCAGGATCTTGCTACTATGTTTTACCCGGTGAGTAACAACAACTCTGAGTCCTTGTTTGCTCTTCAATGCACAAATGACGGATACGCTTATGGTAACGGCCGCAATGTTTCTCTCTCGCGTAATGCTTTAATTACCTTGGGAAGCTCGTGGGGAGCAGGTAAAGGGCCGACGCTGAGCCTACAAGAAGCGTTTGAGAAAAATGACCTTCGCCGCTATTACACGTATATGCGCAACGGTGATAAGTATACTAATTTAGGTGGTGGCGGTTACTCTTACTTGAACTTCTCGGAAGATGAAAGTACGGAAGCTTCCAATGAAATGCTAGCTCATGTACGCAAGTACATCATCGGAGCGAATAGCGATTGCGGGGGAGTGGCCGGTGTTTCAAATCAGGATGCGGGGAATAACCTTTATATGCTGCGTTTGTCGGATGTATACTTATGTTATGTCGAAGCTTGTATCGGAGCGGGATCATCTACCAATGACGCATTGGCACTGAAAGTGTTTAAAGAGATACGCACGCGTGCCGGACTTTCATGGGATAAAACAGCAATCACATACGATGAGTTGATCAAAGAACGTCGTGTCGAGTTTGCGCTCGAAAGCATCAACTACTTCGACATCAAACGTATGAGCTATCGCGATATGAATAAGGCGCTTAGCTATCTGAATGGTATGGAACGTCAACGCCAGTACTTTTCGAATGGTAGCTTCTCTTGGGAAGAACGGAATGCCGAGGGTGCCTATCATGGCGGATTTACTTCACTGGCTCCGAGTGATGATCCTAAAGGAAAAGGCTCTATATTTTATATAAATAAAGATGCTGCTAAGATTGTGATTACTGCCAGCAATTTGACTTTACCTATTCCGGCAGAAACCATAACGAAAACACCATCTATTCTGCGAGATCCTGTAGATTATCAGTTTTAACCTCTAAGTTTAATCGAATATGAATAAATATATATTTAAGATAGCTCTTATGGCGCTGAGTTTAGTCGCTTTCAGTGCCTGTTCCGACGACGATGATCAAGGTGGAGCCAGTGGCGGAACACCGATTGTACGTTATATCCGTCCTTGTGATGCGACAGTTGCCGATTCTTTGCTTTCGAGCGCCTATTTGGGCGAGCGGATTGCGATTATTGGTGAGAACTTGGGAGGTGTAAATGCAATCTACTTCAACGATCAAAAGGCGAAGCTTAATCCGAACTTTGTAACCGGAAACGCCATCATCGTTACCATCCCTTCGGTAATTCCCGGCGAAAAGCAAGATTTGATAAAGCTCTATACCGGTAAAGATTCTTGTTACTATGAGTTTGAAACTAAGGTTCCTGTACCTAACGTGAAGTCAATGACCTGCGAATATGTGCCCGATGGTGGCATAGCTTATATTCAAGGTTTGTATTTTGTGAATGAAGAGGCCAGTCCTTTGAAGGTACAGTTTAGCGGAAATGTAGTAGGAGAAGTTGTCAGTGCCGATGTAAACAACATTGCGGTTCGGGTACCTGAGGGAGCACAGAATGGCCCTATCCGAGTAACTTCTGTATATGGCACAGGCGAAAGTGCGCTTAACTTCCGTGATTCTCGTAACATTATTCTTGATTTTGACACACGGTATCCCGATGGAGACTTCAAGCATGGCTGGCATGGGGGAACCGGTTACGGAACAGAAGGAGGCCTTAATGGACAGTACTTAATTATGTCTGGTGATGTAAAAATAGATGCGGAAGGCAATGTGTCCACAGAGGATGCTAAATTCTGTTTCGATCGTTGGGCTTACCACGAAGACGCAGCCGACTTTTTTGATGCCGGTAAATTGGAAGAATATGTTTTGAAGTTTGAGGTTAGTGTAACGCAGCCATGGTCGGCGGCACCTTTGCAGGTAATCTTCTCAGGTGGAAAAGATGCATGGATGAACTGGCAGGAAACTTCTAACGGCGGTAATCCGAATGAAGGTTTTAAATGGGCTACAGATTATCCGCGTGCTTTGTGGATGCCTTGGAAGGCAACCGGTTCCTATACAACGAATGGTTGGATCACAGTCACGATTCCGATGACTGACTTTAAATACAATGATACGGGAGCCGATATCGGTGCGAATGCTGCCGGACATTATGCGGGTATAACCTTATTTGTCGGTAAGAGTGGCGGAGCGACCGGAACTGCTTGTACACCTACATTCCATATTGATAATGTGCGTGTGGTTAAAGCTCAATAATAAATCTAATCAAAACATGAAAGATATGAAATTCAATAGAATATTAAATCAAATAATATTGGTGGCGCTTGCAGTTCTTTCGGTGACATTCACAGCATGCGACAACGATGACGATGATAACTCCGGCAGCATGATGTTGGAGGCTTTCGGACCAAGTCCTGCTTTGCGTGGTAGCAAACTGACTTTTATCGGCCGGAATCTGGATCGTGTGACAAGCGTAACATTGCCGGCAAATATCGAAATAACCGACATAGAGGTTATAGACAACCAACATATTAAAGTCGTTATTCCTCAAAACGCGGAAGTAGGCTATGTCAAACTGAGGTTTGCGAATGGATTGGAAGTCACAACCAAGACTCTCCTTACGTATACGGAGCCTATATCTGTCTCGAAGATGGCACCTTCTCCCGTGAAAGCAGGAGAGAAGCTAACCATTGAGGGGGATTATCTCAATTTGATTGAACGCGTGATCTTTGCTGAGAATGTAGAAGTGGGTAGTGGTGACTTTGTCACTTGGGAACGTAAGAAGATTGTCGTTGAAGTTCCTCGTAAAGCTCAGACCGGTAAGATTATTCTGGCTAATAATGAGAAAATTCCATTGGAATTGGAATCGCCAACCGAACTTCAAATCGTGTTACCTTCTGTAGAGAAAACGCTTGATTTGACAAATAAGAAGCCGGGTGAGCTTGTTCAGATAACTGTTAAGGACATTGATCTGGTAGAATCTGTTTTATTACCGAATGGCACGCCGGTAGAGTTTACGAAAGAAGAGAATGTTTTGTCGTTTACTTTACCTGATGGAGTGACAGATGGTGTTATTGCAATGGTTGCTCCTTCGGGCGTGAAAGTGGCTATTGCCAATATCGGTATGGCTGTTCCAACAGAACTGGAGGCAGAACCCGTTACGGATCTTAGGGCAGGAGATGTGATTACCATCAAGGGCTTGAATATGAACCTGACTACGACAGTCACTTTCCCGGGAGTGGCAGCAGCTGTGAAGCCGCAATCGATAAGTGCGACTTCGATCAAAGTAGAAATGCCCGAAGCTGCTATCAGTGGTAACTTGATATTGCATACGGCAAGTGGCAATACGTCTGCTCCGATTGTTATTTCTACATTGAAACCAGAAGTGTTGGCTTATAATCCTTCTCCGGTTGCCGCAGGTAGTGAATTGGCATTGATAGGTAAACATCTCGATTTAGTAACTAATGTAACCTTCGGTGGTGGTAAGCAGGGAACGATCTTGTCTCAGGCAGCTGCCGAGTTAGCGGTGAAGGTTCCTGCCGATGCAGAAAGCGGAGAAGTAATTTTGAAGATGAAGAATGGGGAGACAGTTACTTGTGCTTCGTTAGACATTACCAAGCCTGTATTCTGCTATATCCCCGAATTACCAGGTGATGATGTAGACATAAAAGCGGGAGAGATCTTATCTGTAGCTGTGCAGAATGCTGATAAGCTGACAAACGTGCAAGTGAATGGCAGTAATACGCAGTATATCCTTCAAAAGTCTACTTTGTATATGCTGATCCCGAATAATGCGGGTGGGAAAACCACTGTTACCTTGATCTCATCCAACGGATCAATTGATTATATCATAGACGTGATTGGTTCAGGTACAATTGAAACTATTATTATGGATCAGGTTCGTGACTTGGGTAGTTGGGCTGGTGAAGCTGCTGGTGGTGCTTTCCGTCTGTATAAAGAAGCATTCAACGATGTCAAAGCCGGTTCTATTCTGAAATTCTACTTTGCGGTAACAGGTAGCGGACAACTCCAAATTAATGACGCCAATTGGGGGCAATGGGGGCAAATGCTTGAGTTTAACGATCTTGCTCAAACCTCGTATGAAATGGAATTGACGCAAGCTTTCCTGACTCGGATTCTCACGACAAATGACGGATGGTCAACTACGGCTACGGTGATTCAAGGCCAACATCTGATTATATCGAAAGTCTCCATTATCACGAAGGGCGGAACGGCTGCACAACCCATCTGGACAGGCAACCAGGTTATGCCGGACAACTGGAGCGGGCAGTCTGCAACTTACGGACGTCAGTTTGTTTGCTAAGGCTAAAGTGGGTCAAAAGATAGTCGTAAAGACTGCGGATGTCTTGGCGGGAGCACAAGGTTCGTTTAAAGGCGGCAACTGGGTTGCCATAGCCGATGGAACTGAATATTTTGATATTACCGGTGATTTTGAACTGACTATTACCGCAGATATTCTCTCTAAACTGTTGGCCGGTGGTATGATCATATCCGGTAAGAACTACACGGCAGTTTCTGTATCGATCAAATAATAATTGAATAGTATGAAAAAAGGAATATATAGTATTATGTTTTCTGTCATCAGCTTGGTGCTGATGACAGCATGTACCGACATTGATGATCCGGTAATTGGAACTTTGCAACCGGCTGAAATGGTGAGCAGCACTCCAGCTAATGGTGCGACCGGCATTCCGGATGAAGATATAACCCTTGTGTTGACTTATAACCAGAATGTGTTCTCTCCATCTACCGGGCATGAACTGATAACATTGAGTGGAGGCGCTAAGATTACCAGTATCTCGGCTTCTCTAACGAATGTAACTATTAAAGCTACCGGACTTGAAAAAGGAAAAACTTATCAGTTGACAGTGGGCGAAGGCGCGATAGTAGGTCCTACTAAAGTGGGTGCATTGGAAGCTAAAGTGAGCTTTAGCACAGTAGCCAATAAACCGATACAGACTAAGTTGGTCACACCGGATGCCTTACCTGCTGCGCAGAAAGTATATGATTATTTACTCGCTAATTATGGAAAAAAGACGCTATCTGGCGCTATGGCGAAAGTTAGTTGGAATATCGATGAAGCCGAACGTGTGCATACACTTACAGGCAAATATCCGGCGATTACTTTTTTCGATTACATCCATTTATATGCATCACCTGCCAATTGGATCGACTATAGTGATACGCAGGTAGTAGAAGACTGGTGGAATAATAACGGTTTGGTAGGAGCTTCCTGGCATTGGAACGTACCTAAGAGTGAGAATGCTGCTGCCAATGAAGTGACTTACGATCCTACTCAAACTACATTTACCGTAACGAAAGCCTTGGCCGACGGTACTTGGGAAAATGGGGTTCTGAAAGCTGACTTGCAGAAGATGGCGGGTTATCTCAAACTGTTGCAAGATAAAGGTATTCCTGTAATATGGCGTCCTTTGCACGAAGCGGCCGGAAATATTTATGAGTTCGAAGGCGGTAAGGCCTGGTTCTGGTGGGGTAATGATGGTGCGGATGCTTTCAAGAAACTCTGGGTATATATGTTCGATTACTTTAAAAATGAAGGTGTAAAGAATCTGATCTGGGTATGGACCAGTCAGGTGAAAGATGGCGAATTCTATCCGGGTGACGGATATGTAGATATGATTGCACGTGATTTATACGGCAAGACAGCGGCTCAGGCACAAGAGGAGTACGCTGCACTGAAGAAAAGTTATGCGCAGAAGATGATTACGCTCGGAGAGTGTGGGGCTAACGTTGACGGCGGTAAAGCCTTGGATAAACTGTCTGCAATCTGGAGTGCAGGTGCAACCTGGTCCTTCTTTATGCCGTGGTATGACAATGATGGAGCAACGATGCTTCATGCTGACAATGCTTGGTGGCAAGATGCTATGGGACAAACTTATGTGATAACTCGTAGCGATTTACCTTCAATGAAATAAGAATAAAGGGGGAGGAGTGAGTTCTCCTCTCCTTTATGACCTGCTTTATGAACAAGGGAATAAAGGGATAAGAAACTATAAGAGTCAGTCGATCTTTTTTTGAATGGCATTTTATAGTATAGGGCTACTTTACTCTCTGTTCTTGGAAGTTTAACTCCGAATGATCGCAATGTTGACTTTGGCAATAAATATAAATAATATACAATCATGAATAGATTGAATTTGTTAATTGGAACGTTTGTCTTGGTAGCAGGGCTTGTTTCCTGTAGCACAAATATGACAAAGATAGAACGTACACCAAATACAGAAGAACTGTTGTTGAAAATGAAAAAGATGCCTGAAAAAGGTATCATGTTTGGCCATCACGATGATCCCGTATATGGTATCGGGTGGGATGGTGATTTGAATCGAAGTGATGTAAAGAGCGTTTGCGGAGATTATCCGGCTGTAATGGCTTTCGATTTAGGACATATTGAATTAGGCAAATCAACGAACTTGGATAATGTCTCTTTCGATCGAATAAAGAATGAAATTCTGGCTCAGCATCAGCGGGGTGGAATAATTTCCTTGAGTTGGCATCTAAATAGCCCTGTCACCGGAAAAGACTCTTGGGACGTAAGCGATACGACTGTGGTTGCTTCTGTACTATCCGGTGGGGTTAACCATGAGAAGTTTCTGGGTTGGCTGGATAAAGTTGCCGATTTTATGAACTCGCTTGTGATGCCTGACGGAGCCAAGGTGCCGATTCTTTTCCGTCCTTGGCATGAGCATACGGGAAGTTGGTTTTGGTGGGGCAAAAACCTTTGTACTACACAACAATATAAAGATTTATGGCGTTTGACTCACAACCGCTTGCAAGAAAAAGGAGTTCGAAACGTACTTTATGCCTATTCAACCGGATCGGAACCGAAAGACACAGCCGAGTATTTGGAACGCTATCCGGGGGATGACGTGATCGACCTATTGGGTTTTGATACGTATCAAATGGATAGACAACAGTATATTGAAAATATGGAGCGTTCGTTGACGATTCTCACCGCAGTCGGAAAAGCACATGACAAGCCTATCGCTGTAACCGAGACCGGATATGAAGCGATTCCTGATTCTACTTGGTGGACGGAAACATTGCTGCCTATCATTAGTAAATATCCCATTAGTTATGTATTGGTATGGCGTAATGCTCGTGAAAAGGAGGGACATTACTATGCTCCTTATCCGGGGCAGGTCTCGGCTGGAGATTTTGTGAAATTCTACCAGAGTCCGAAGACGTTGTTTCTTACTGATCTGAAGAACCTAAAGTTTTAAATAGAATAATATATCCATCAAGAAACATGAAGACATTTAAAGATAAAATACAAGAATTGTTTGCAGAGCATGAGCAACTGATTACGCGTGTGAATAAACCGGCTGCCGGAGGAAATGGACTATTTACCCGTTACGAACATCCCATTCTGACAGCGGCACATACCCCTGTGTTCTGGCGTTACGACTTGGACGAAGAAACGAATCCCTTTTTAATGGAACGCATTGGCATGAATGCTACCTTGAATTCCGGTGCAATGAAATGGCATGGGAAATACCTATTGGTAGTACGTGTAGAGGGAGCGGATCGTAAATCCTTTTTTGCCGTAGCGGAGAGCCCGAACGGTATTGATAATTTCCGCTTTTGGGATTATCCGGTAACATTGCCCGAAGATGTTGTTCCGGCTACCAATGTGTATGATATGCGTCTGACTGCTCATGAAGATGGTTGGATTTATGGAATATTCTGTGCGGAACGTCATGATGAGGCGGCTTCGGCAGGTGATCTCTCGTCGGCTACTGCGACGGCAGGAATCGCTCGTACCAGAGATTTGAAAAACTGGGAAAGGTTGCCTGACCTAAAGACTAAAAGCCAGCAACGCAACGTAGTGCTTCATTCGGAATTTGTCGATGGTAAATATGCTTTGTATACCCGCCCTCAGGATGGATTCATTGACGCCGGAAGTGGGGGTGGTATCGGATGGGCATTGGTTGAAGATATGACAAATGCCGAAGTCCGGGAAGAAAAGATTATCGATCAGCGCTATTACCATACGATTAAAGAAGTGAAAAACGGAGAAGGGCCTCATCCAATTAAGACATCCCAAGGGTGGTTGCACCTGGCGCATGGCGTACGAGGTTGTGCGGCTGGGCTGCGTTATGTGCTATATATGTATATGACCTCGCTCGAAGATCCCACGAAACTGACCGCAACTCCCGCCGGCTTCTTTATGGCACCGGAGGGAGAGGAGCGTATAGGCGATGTTTCTAATGTATTGTTTACCAATGGGTGGATTGTCGATGAAGACGGTAAGGTCTTTATTTATTATGCTTCTTCAGATACCCGTATGCATGTGGCTACTTCTACGGTCGATCAGTTGGTTGATTATTGTATGCATACGCCTGCGGACGGATTTACGTCTTCTGCTTCGGTAGAAACCTTGAAAAAACAGATAGAGAAAAACTTGCGACTCTTGAAGAAATAGCGTACGTTTAGCAAGACTTTCAGAAAATAAAATAGATGCTATGATAAGTTTGAAAGAAAAGATTGGGTATGGCTTTGGCGATATGGCTTCGTCCATGTTTTGGAAACTTTTTGGTTCCTACCTGATGATATTTTATACCGATGTATTCGGTATGCCTGCCGCCGTAGTAGGTACGATGTTTCTGATTACGCGTGTCTGGGATTCGGCGTTCGATCCAATCGTGGGTATCATTGCCGACCGTACGCATACACGTTGGGGGAAGTTCCGGCCTTATTTATTATATCTTGCCATTCCATTCGCATTGATCGGTATATTGACATTTACAACTCCGAACTTGAGTGATACCGGGAAAGTGGTGTACGCATACATAACCTACTCGCTCATGATGATGGTTTATTCGGCTATCAATGTACCCTATGCTTCTTTACTCGGTGTGATGAGTGCCGAACCTAAAGAGCGGAATACGTTATCCACTTATCGCATGACTTTTGCTTACATAGGCAGCTTCATCGCATTGCTTTTATTCATGCCGATGGTGAATTATTTCAGCCAGGGACATACTGAACGACATGGATGGATGATGAGTGTAGTAGTTATTGCTATTTTATGTGCCATTCTGTTCTATGGTTGTTTTGCTTGGACCAAAGAGCGGGTCAAACCGATTAAGGAGAAACAAAACCCATTAAAGAGTGATATACTTGATTTGTTGCATAACCGGCCGTGGTGGATTTTGTTAGGAGCCGGCGTAGCTGCGTTAGTGTTCAATTCCATTCGGGATGGGGCGACGGTGTATTACTTTAAGTATTACATTGTAGAAGAAAGCCATGCCTCAGTCTCTTTATTTGGGGTATCCTTTGTCTTGAGTGGACTTTATCTGGCAGTGGGACAAGCTGCCAACATTGTTGGTGTGGTACTGGCAGCTCCCTTGAGTAATTGCATAGGTAAAAAGAAAACTTATATGTCGGCTATGCTTCTGGCAACTGTACTTTCGATTATCTTCTACTGGTTCGATAAAGATGAATTGGCTTTAATCTTTATATTCCAGATCTTGATCAGTATCTGTGCCGGAAGCATTTTCCCCCTATTATGGTCGATGTATGCCGATTGTGCCGACTACTCCGAGTTGAATACAGGCAACCGGGCTACAGGATTGATCTTCTCTTCCTCTTCGATGAGCCAGAAATTCGGGTGGGCCATTGGTAGTGCTCTTACCGGTTGGTTGCTTGCTTTCTTCGGTTTTGAAGCCAATGCGGTGCAAAGTGAAGAAACGATTCATGGTATTAAGATGTTTTTGAGTTGGTTACCTGCCGTAGGAACTGTGTTGAGCGTCATATTTATTAGCATGTATCCGCTCTCAGAGAAGAAAATGAAGGAGATTACCGCTCAGCTGAACGCAAAAAGAAAATAAGATGAAAATAGATACGATGAAGTTGAAAAAGGAGATGCAGCAGGTGTTGACAGAGAACATACTGCCTTTCTGGATGGATCGAATGGTCGATCGGGAGCACGGGGGATTTCACGGCTGTATTTCGGGTGAAGGCGTTTTAGTACCCGGAACTCCCAAAGGTGCCATTCTGAACGCTCGTATTCTGTGGACTTTCTCGTCAGCCTATCGGCTACTTCGTGCAGACGAATACCTGGCAATAGCTACCCGTGCCAAGCGGGAGATTATCGATCGATTCTATGATGCCGAATACGGTGGCGTATATTGGTCGATCGATGAAAACGGGAATCCGTTGGATACGAAAAAACAGATCTATGCATTGGGCTTTGCCATTTATGGGTTAAGTGAATATCACCACGCTACCGGTGATGCGGAAGCTTTGGATTATGCGATTCGACTGTTTTATGACATTGAGAAGCATAGCTTTGATTCAGAGAAAAATGGTTATTGCGAAGCATTAAGTAGGGAATGGAAAGAAATGGACGACATGCGGTTGAGTGAAAAAGATGAGAATGAGCGGAAGACGATGAATACCCATTTGCATATCCTTGAGCCGTACACCAATCTTTTCCGAGTTTGGAAGAGCGAATTGTTAGAACAACAACTGCGCAACCTGATCGATCTCTTTGTGGAGCGTATCTTAAATAAGGAAACCAAACACTTGCAACTCTTCTTTGATGATGATTGGAATAATAAATATAATATTGTATCCTATGGCCATGATATTGAGGCATCGTGGTTGCTATACGAAGCCGCTTTGGTGATCAATGATAAGAAGTTACTGGCTCGTATAAAACCACACGTCATCGCGATTGCCGAAGCAGCTTCCGAAGGTTTCTTACCCGGGGCGGGGATGATGTACGAGATGCATGGGGACCACGCTTCCATAGATGCCGACCGCCATTGGTGGGTACAGGCAGAAGCTATTGTAGGCTACATAAATCTGTATCAGTATTTTGGTGATGAGGCTTCTCTTTTGCGTGCCGTGCAGTGCTGGGAATTTGTGAAAAAGTATCTGTTAGATACCGAAGCAGGAGAATGGTTCTGGAGCCTTCGGGCGGATGGAACCGTGAATAAAGACGATGATAAAGCCGGATTCTGGAAATGCCCATATCATAACGGGCGAATGTGTATGGAGATCATGGAAAGTTTTTAATAATAATAAGAGGAGATCAATGAAAAAGCTGTTATCGATCATTTTGATCTGGTTGGGGTGTTGTACTGTTCAGGCGCAAACAACCGCATTGCCGGATTTTAGTAAACTACATTTCGGATGTGATGGCAATAGTATTACTGCCGGAAACCAATGGTCAAAAACCGTAGTCGATCTGTTAGGGTTTGCTACGCATCACAATGTAGCGGTTGGTTCGGCTACTTGGGCATGCTATACCGATACGCAGGAATATAATAGCAAAGATTTTGCCGGAATCTCCGGGGGATGGCAACCGACAGATGATCAGGCTGAGATACAGAAACGGCATAACAACGTATCTAAAATACATATTCAGAAATTCTTGGCAGAGGTAGAGCAGGGGCTGTTTCCCGCACCGGATGTTTTTGTTTTCTCCATGGGAACCAATGATACGAATCTAGGCACCGCTGCCGAAGCCTTGAAAGGAAAAACACTGGACGAGGTAAATCTCACAACTATGGCGGGCGGAGCGCGTTGGTCTATTCAGACTATCATCGAACATTATCCGAAGTGTCGTGTGTTTTTATGTACTCCTATCCAGACAGGAAATGTAGAACGGAATGAACTTAATTTAAAAAAGATAGCTATCTTGCGTGAGATTTGTCAGGCTCTCTCTGTGCAAGTTATCGATTGTTATTCAGAATGTGGCATCAGCGAGAAAACTGAAGTCTGGGGGGCTCGTGGACGTTACCTCAGAGATGGTCTTCATCCGGATGTGGAAGGCCAACAATTGATGGGACGCTATATTGCGAGAGAGATACGGAACCGCTACTGATATTTATAGAAATCGTAATATAAAAGGATGCGAATGAAAATAAAGATCATCTTATTGATTGCTTTCTGGAGCTTTTCCATGGGGTTATGGGCAGGAGATAATGAATTCAGGCAGGTTGTTGACTTGCGTGGAGATTGGAATTTTAATTTCGATCCTAATGATGAAGGTTTCAGCAGGGAATATTGGAATATAGATCTACCGGATCACGTGCTTTTGCCGGGAACCACGGACACGAACCGCAAAGGTACGATAAATACAAATAAAGCGGAAACTACATTCTTATCCCGCTATTATAGCTACCAAGGACCGGCCTGGTATAGCAAAATTATTGATATCCCTTCGGAGTGGAACGGAAAGCATATTGAATTATTTCTCGAACGTACCCGTCCCACAATGGTCTGGGTCGATAATTATTTGGCGGGAAAGTCTGAAAGCCTTTCTACCCCACATCGTTATAATCTGACCTCATTGTTAACTCCCGGAAAGCATAAGATAACGATTCGGGTGGATAATGGAGAAAGCATACCTCGTCAGATTCGTACGAGTTCTCATGCTTGCACCGAGTCTACGCAAACGAATTGGAACGGCATTATCGGGCGGATCGAATTACAAATCATGAATCCGCTATTCATAGCCTCGGTGCAAACCTATCCGCAGGCGAGTGAAAACTCCGTACGTGTGCAGGTCACCTTGTCGCAGAATGCAGACTTGAATGGAAAGAAAATTCGCTTGTCGGCTTCCGCATTCAATACGTCCAAGCGGCATGTGGCGGCATCAGCCGTGTACCCATTGAAAGATGGTTGTAAAGTCTATGAGTTTACGTACCCCTTGGGTAAGGGAGCTATGTTGTGGAGCGATCTTCATCCGGCTTTGTATCGGTTGCAAGTAGCGATAGACGGGTTCGATGAAAAAACTGTCACTTTCGGCCTACGTGACTTTGGTGCCGATCGTTCGCATTTCACAATCAATAGTGTTCAAACCTTTCTGAGAGGGAAGCATGATGCCTGTGTATTTCCATTGACCGGGCATACCGCTATGGGACTCGACGAATGGATGCGTTATTTTAAAATATGCAAGAATATGGACTAAACCATTGTCGTTTCCATTCTTGGTGTCCACCCGAAGCTTGCTTTGAAGCAGCTGATCGAGTGGGTATCTATTTACAACCGGAACTTCCTATCTGGGGAGAAATAACCGAAGCGGGAAAAGAGTTAACTGACTTTTTGCTTCATGATGGCGAGAAGATTCAGGGCGAATATAGTAACCATGCATCCTTTGTTTTGTTTGCATTGGGCAATGAGTTAAGTGGAGACATGAACACGTTGAAATGCTTGGTGGAACAATTCCGGACGATGGAAGGCCGCCACTTATATGCGTATGGATCAAACAACTTTCTGGGATGGAAAGGACATATTCCCGGTGAAGACTTTCTGGTAACTTGCCGTTTGGGGTGGTGGTGAAGGCTATTCTTCTCATACGCGTGCGTCTTTCTCTTTTGCCGATGCTGACGAAGGTGGTTACCTGAACAATACCTATCCGAATACAAAGATGAATTTCGACGGGATTGCAGAGAAATCGCCTGTTCCCGTTATCGGTCATGAAACCGGGCAGTTTCAGATTTATCCGGATTACCGGGAGATAGCGAAGTACACAGGTGTTTTGGCTCCTTGGAACTTTGAGATCTTTCGGGATCGTTTAGAGAAAGCCGGCATGGCGGAGCAAGCGGATGATTTCTTAAAGGCGTCTGGTGCTTGGGCTGTCGAATTATACAGGGCGGACATCGAAATGAATTTGCGTTCCAAGTATATGGCTGGCTTCCAACTGTTGGATTTGCAGGATTATCCCGGTCAAGGATCTGCCTATGTCGGTATATTGAATGCTTTTATGGACAGTAAAGGTTTGGTTACCCCTCGCGAATGGAAAGAGTTTTGTTGCGAAGTCGTGCCTTTATTGCGTATGGAGAAATATTGTTGGAGAGGGGATGATGCTTTTAGCGCTGCGGTCGAAGTGGCTAATTATAAGGAATCATTAGCAGGAAGAACACTGTCTTGGCGACTCTTGGTAGATAAGAAAGTACTGAAAAAAGGTCGATTGAACCTTCCGAGTGGGATAGGTGTATTGGATGCCGGAACCATAAACCTGATACTACCCAACGTAAAGAGAGCTTGCAAAGCCGAGTTATCTTTGCGCATTGATGGAACTTCGTACCGGAACCGATATCCGGTGTGGATTTACCCTGCCGATCAACGAATCGAGCAAGGACGTGTGCAGGTAGTGCATCAATTGACCGATAGTGTAGCGAATGCCTTGCAGCAGGGAGCCAAAGTCCTACTTATTCCTCGCAAAGAAGCTTGTGGGGAAGTTACGGTGGGCGGTCTGTTTCAAACGGATTACTGGAATTATCGAATGTTCAAGAGCATCTGTGAACAAGCAAAGAAGCCTGTTTCACCGGGTACACTGGGACTTTTAACCAATCCGCAACATCCTCTTTTTGCCGATTTCCCAACCGAGTATCATACCAACTGGCAGTGGTACTCCGTTATCAAACATAGTTATCCGCTAATCTTGGATCGAATGCCTAAAAGCTATCGTCCCCTCGTGCAGATTATCGATAACATCGAACGTAATCATAAACTAGGGCTGCTGTTCGAACTGAAGGTGGGTAGGGGAGATCTGCTGGTTTGCATGGCCGATCTGGAAGCGATCCGCAACTTGCCCGAAGGTAACCAGCTATATGCCGCGTTGTTCAAGTACATGAACTCTTCGTCTTTTAGCCCGTCTACCTCTGTAACGGTCGATGAACTGAAACGTTTATTTGTGCCCGACGGAGTGAAAACCGAGATCGAAAGACTCGACAATATATCTTATGAATAAAGCAATCAATCGAATAATAGACTTTTTAATTAATAGCTTATGAAACGAACAATAACTTTCTCACTTATTTGTTTAGGAATTATGATGAATGCTACTGCCCAGCAGGTACCGCCTGCAATACCTTCCGATCCTCGCATCGAAAATCGTATCGAGAAAATCCTGAAGAAGATGACACTGGATGAAAAGATCGGCCAGATGTGTGAAATAACGGTGGACGTAGTTACCGATTTTACAGACAAAGCAAACTTTAAGCTCAGTGAAGCGATGCTTGACACGGTGATTGGCAAGTATAAAGTCGGCTCTATTCTCAATGTGCCTTTTGGGGTGGCTCAGAAGAAAGAAGTCTGGGCGAAAATGATCCGACAACTTCAGGATAAGTCCATGAAAGAAATCGGTATTCCATGTATTTATGGGGTAGACCAGATTCATGGAACAACGTATACCCTCGATGGAACCTTCTTTCCGCAAGGAATCAATATGGCTGCTACCTTCAATCGGGGCATGGTACGCCGATCTGCGGAAATTTCTGCTTATGAAACGAAAGCAGGTTGCATTCCTTGGACCTATGCGCCGGTGATGGATTTAGGACGTGATCCGCGTTGGGCTCGTATGTGGGAAAGCTTCGGCGAAGACGCTTATGTAAATGCTCAAATGGCTGTTCAGGCGGTCAAAGGCTTTCAGGGTGAAGATCCGAATCGAATCGGCGAATATAATGTAGCGGCTTGTGCCAAACACTTTATGGGTTACGGTGTTCCTGTGTCGGGGAAAGACCGGACACCCTCTTCTATCTCAGACATCGATATGCGTGAGAAGCATTTCGCGCCCTTCTTGGAAGCAATCCGCGCGGGAGCTTTATCGTTAATGGTTAATTCGGGCGTGAATAATGGAATCCCTTTCCACATTAATAAAGAACTTCTGACCGGTTGGGTGAAGGAAGACTTAAATTGGGACGGTATGATTGTGACCGATTGGGCGGATATCAATAACATCTGTACACGCGACCGGGTCGTTGCTACCAAGAAGGAAGCCATCAAGCTGGCCATTAACGCCGGTATCGATATGTCGATGGTGCCTTACGAAGTTAGTTTCTGTACGTATCTGAAAGAACTGGTTCAGGAAGGAGAAGTCCCCATGTCGCGTATCGACGATGCTGTTCGGCGGGTGCTCCGTCTTAAAATTCGTTCCGGCTTGTTCGAGAATCCCTACTGGGATATCCGCAAATATGATAAATTCGCTAGTGCCGAATTTGCCAACGTTGCATTGAAAGCCGCCGAAGAATCGATTGTTTTATTAAAGAATGAAGCAAGACACTGCCGCTTGTTAAAGGCAAAAAAATATTACTCACCGGACCTAACGCAAACTCCATGCGTTGTTTGAACGGAGGTTGGTCTTATTCTTGGCAGGGCGATAAAGCGGACGAATGCGCACAGGCGTATAACACCATTTATGAAGCTTTTTGCCTGAAATATGGTTCGGAGCATATAAAATACGAGCCGGGTGTTACGTATAGTACAGCAAAGGATGCTTTGTGGTGGCAGGAAAATGAACCGCAGATAGCGAAAGCTGTTGCCGCTGCTCAAGGGGTGGATGTAATTGTAGCCTGTATTGGTGAAAATTCGTATTGCGAGACTCCGGGTAACTTGACGGACTTGAATTTGTCTACCAATCAGACCGAATTGATTAAAGCTTTGGCCGCAACCGGAAAACCTGTTATATTGGTTCTGAACGAAGGACGGCCACGTATCATTAACGAAATCGTTCCTTTAGTTAAAGCGGTTGTACATGTAATGTTGCCGGGCAATTATGGAGCGGACGCACTGACCAACCTACTGACGGGCGAGGTTAACTTTAGCGGTAAACTTCCTTTCACCTATCCTCGTCTGATCAATTCGTTGGCTACCTACGATTATAAACCGTGTGAAAATATGGGACAAATGGATGGCAACTACAATTACGATTCGGTAATGGATGTACAATGGCCGTTTGGCGCGGGTCTTAGCTATAACACGTATACGTATGCCAACTTTAAAGTAGATCGTTCGACATTTAAAGCAGAAGACGAACTTACTTTCAGTGTCGATGTGACCAACAACGGTCAGGTGGCGGGTAAGGAGAGCGTGTTGCTTTATTCGACTGATCTTTTTGCCAGCATAACGCCCGATGTTATGCGCTTGCGTAATTTCGAGAAGGTAGAAATCCAACCGGGTGAAACCCAAACGGTTGTTCTTAAACTGAAAGGAAGCGACCTTGCTTTTGTAGGTTCTGATAAGAAATGGCGCTTGGAGTCAGGTGACTTCCGCATGACTTGTGGCGGCGAATCGCTCATGCTCCAATGCTCAGCAACGAAAGTATGGAATACTCCGAATAGATAAGGGCGATGATCCGGTCGAACAACCGGGTATTCGTCAATCTCTCTCAGGGTGTATTGGATTGTGTCATTACGGTTGTTTTAGGCCTTTCTCTGGGAAAAAAGGAAAAAGTAATAGGTATGCTGGTAAACTTCTCCGGTATACCTATTACTTTTTAGTGCGTAATCCTATATATTATATAATGTCTTTTTTTATCTTTGTAGCCAATTCTTGTACTAATACTAATTTAAACATGAAAAAGAAAAACTTGAATCAATATCTGTTATTGATACTTATTTGTTCGGTTTGTTTTGCCGGTGAAACGTATGCGCAGAAGAAAGACTTTGGTAACCTAGAGCGTTACGCAAAAGATAATGCCGCACTTCCTCCGGTGACTAAGAAAGAGAAACGGGTTGTGTTTTTAGGTAACTCAATTACCGAAGGATGGGTACGGACACATCCCGACTTCTTCAAAGCTAATGGTTATATCGGGCGTGGCATTGGTGGACAAACGTCTTATCAGTTTCTACTACGTTTTCGGGAAGATGTGATTAAGTTGTCTCCTTCACTGGTCGTTATTAATGCCGGAACCAATGATGTTGCGGAAAACACCGGACCTTATAATGAAGACTACACATTCGGCAACATTGTCTCCATGGTCGAATTGGCTAAAGCGAATCACATCAAAGTAATACTGACTTCCGTACTTCCTGCCGCTTCTTTTAAATGGAATCAGGCAATAACAGATGCTCCTCAAAAGATAGAAGCATTGAATGCCCGGATCGAGGCTTATGCTAAATCTAATAAAATTCCTTTTGTAAATTACTACGGCCCAATGGTCGTATCCGCTGACAAATCTCTCAATTCGGCGTATACGCAAGACGGTGTACATCCCACACCTGCCGGATATGATGTAATGGAAAGGTTAATTAAAGCCGTTGTGGAAAAGGAACGTTAGATCTTAGCGGCATTCCAACCTATAACGTACGTTACTGAGAGTAGAAGTAAAAACGAAAGATAGTTAACTCAAAGCAGGAAAAGACACTTTCTCAGGAGTTTCTTCGTGATGAAACAAAATTCTCTTCGTGATGAAACAACTGTTTCATAAGGGTGAAACAAAATTCTCATGCTTATGAAACAGTTTGTTTCTTTATATCAAACGAATTTCCGAAGCGGTGAAACTGTCTTTTCTTACCTTTTAGTTGTGTAAAAGAATCCAATGGGTTGACCTTATGGGATCGGCGGCAAAAGTAGGAGATCCGATGATCGTGCTATTTTCCTGCTACGACTCAAATTTAGACTCTTTTAGCTAGTGAACGATAACCGTGTAGCCTACTAGCGTCCCTAATTGCATTAGCAGGGCTTGACAGCAGCACTTTGCACAATGATACAACACTCTTATGACTTAATCACTTTTTCGTGTATCATTCAGTATACCAGTTGCTTATTTTGCGTCTTCTTTTTGATTGTTTGATTCCCATAGGCGATAAGGTATAGTTTGCTTTCTCAAAAAAAGCATAGATTCCAATTTATCAATCAAGTCTTTTTTTTAACTGTATCGTGCGGCTCTATGAGTCTCAAAAAAGTACACGCAACATAGCAGGCTATTAATCAATAATATATATCAAAATGTGATTTGATCAGATAATTGTTTGCATTTGTTCACTCCTTATCTTCTTATCTCCAGCTACCGATGTTCCCGAATCACCCCCATTTCTCTTTCATCATGTCCTCTAGCTTCAACAACTCGTCACGATACTGGGCAGCTTCAATGAATTCTAGTTTCTTAGCAGCCTCCTGCATCAGTTTGCGCGTGCGTTCAATACTCTTCTCCATTTGCGGCTTAGTCATGTATTGAACGATTGGGTCGGCAGCTATATTCGGTGTGCTCGGCTCGATATAAGCCCGCTTCTCTTTGGCTGTTAGTTCGCTTTCCTGACTGGCATTGCCAAATACGGCTAGGTTACGAGCCTTCTTAATTTGTTGAGGAGTAATACCATGCGCCTCGTTGTAAGCCAACTGTTTTTCTCTTCGGCGATTGGTTTCATCAATGGTAAGTTGCATACTTGCCGTTATTCTATCGGCGTACATAATAACCTTTCCATTAACGTTACGGGCTGCACGTCCGGCTGTCTGCGTGAGCGAACGGTGCGAACGTAAGAACCCTTCTTTATCGGCATCGAGGATGGCAACCAAAGATACCTCAGGTAGGTCGAGGCCTTCCCGAAGCAGGTTGACGCCAATCAGTACATCGTATACTCCTTGTCGAAGATCGTCCATGATCTTTACCCGTTCCAACGTATCGACATCACTGTGAATGTAATTACAACTTACATTATTGTTGAGCAGGTATTCAGTCAGTTCTTCTGCCATTCGTTTGGTAAGCGTGGTTATAAGTACTCTTTCTTCATTCTCGATGCGGAGTTGAATCTCCTCCATCAAGTCGTCAATCTGGTTGAGGCTCGGACGCACTTCGATAATCGGGTCGAGTAGGCCGGTCGGACGAATAACTTGTTCTACCACAACACCTTCAGATTGTATCAGCTCGTAGTCTGCCGGCGTGGCGCTGACATAGACAACTTGTTTAGCCAGCCCCTCAAACTCTTCAAACTTCAACGGTCGGTTATCCATTGCGGCGGGAAGGCGGAATCCATATTCCACCAGGTTAATCTTTCGCGCACGGTCGCCTCCGTACATCGCACGGATTTGAGGCACACTCACATGGCTCTCATCAATCACAATCAGGAAATCGTCCGGGAAGAAGTCAAGCAAGCAGTAAGGCCGTGTTCCCGCATCTCGTCCGTCGAAGTAACGGGAATAGTTCTCAATACCCGAACAATGTCCCAGTTCCCGAATCATTTCCATATCATAGGTAACCCGTTCGTACAGGCGCTTGGCTTCATACTCTTTACCGATTGATTCTAAAAAGGCAACTTGTTTGGTCAGGTCATCTTCTATAGCGTGAATTGCCCGGATGGTAGCCTCTTTGGTAGTCATAAACAAGTTGGCGGGATAAATCTTATATGCCTCGAAAGAGGAGAGTGTGATTCCGCTGATTGGATCTACCTCTTCGATGCTGTCTATTTCGTCTCCCCAGAACATGACGCGGAGCAGATAATCTGAGTAAGCGAGGTAGATATCGACCGTATCGCCTTTCACACGGAAATTACCGCGATTCAACTCAATGTCATTACGCACGTATAGGCTATCTACCAATCGGCGTAAAAAAACATTTCGATCAAGCAAGTGTGATCGCTCTATCTCGATCACATTATTGTAAAAGTCCGCCGGATTTCCCATGCCGTATATGCAGGAAACGGAGGAAACCACAACAATATCTTTTCGACCCGAAAGGAGCGATGAGGTAGTAGCTAACCGGAGCTTATCAATCTCATCATTGATGGCGAGGTCCTTCTCTATATATGTATCAGAACCCGGGAGGTAGGCTTCCGGCTGATAGTAATCGTAATAAGACACATAATACTCAACTGCGTTGTTCGGAAAGAAACCTTTAAACTCACTATATAGCTGTGCCGCCAATGTCTTGTTATGACTCAATATTAAAGTAGGTTTATTAATATTGGCAATTACATTAGCTATCGTAAACGTTTTTCCTGATCCGGTTACCCCTAATAACGTCTGTGCGGGAACGTTCTGGAGTACTCCTTCTGTCAATTGAGCGATTGCTTCCGGTTGGTCACCGGTAGGCTTATAAGCGGATGTTAATTCAAACTTCATAATTAAATGCTAAAAGTGGAGCAATATTCGGCAAAATAATCGAGAATACAAATCATTTATCCAAATAAATCCTTTACTTTGCAACAAAATAATTGAAAATTGAGAAATAAAAAATGAAACTCAAATTGAAACCGACTGTTTTTCTTTCATTCTCAATTCTCCATCTTTAAATTCTTTAATAATTATATGAAGAGCATGATTTGGAATGAAACCATTGAGTGTATGGATCGCGAAAGCCTTCGGAAGATTCAGAGTATACGACTCAAGAAAATTGTAGACTACGTTTATCACAACACACCTTTTTATCGGAAGAAAATGCATGAAATGGGGATCACCCCCGACGATATTAATTCCATTGATGATATTGTAAAATTGCCGTTTACAACCAAGCATGACTTGAGAGATAATTATCCGTTTGGACTTTGTGCGGTACCGATGAGTCAGATTGTGCGCATTCATGCATCTTCCGGAACCACGGGGAAACCTACCGTTGTAGGCTATACCCGGAAAGATTTGTCGTCGTGGACCGAATGTATATCGCGGGCTTTTATGGCTTACGGTGCAGGGCAGTCGGATGTATTCCAGATCTCTTACGGTTACGGACTTTTTACAGGTGGTTTGGGAGCACATGCGGGAGCCGAGAATATCGGTGCATCGGTTATTCCCATGTCTAGTGGCAATACGGAAAAACAAATTATATTAATGCATGACTTCGGGTCGACCATACTTTGCTGTACACCGTCGTATGCACTTTATCTGGCCGAAGCCATCAAAGAATCCGGCCTGCCTCGTGAAGACTTTAAATTAAAGATAGGCGCTTTCGGAGCCGAACCGTGGACGGAAAGTATGCGGCAGGAAATCGAAGAGAAACTGGGCATTAAAGCTTATGATATTTACGGGCTGAGTGAAATAGCCGGACCGGGAGTAGGGTATGAGTGTGAATGTCAGCAGGGAACTCACTTGAATGAAGATCATTACTTTCCTGAAATAATAGACCCGAATACATTGCAGCCGGTAGCACCCGGCGAAACAGGGGAATTAGTCTTCACACATTTAACTAAAGAAGGAATGCCGTTGCTGCGTTATCGGACGCGCGACCTGACCGCTCTGCATACTGATAAGTGTGCTTGCGGACGTACATTGGTACGTATGGACCGAATTCTGGGACGTAGCGACGATATGCTGATCATCCGTGGAGTCAATGTATTCCCGACGCAGATTGAATCGGTTATTCTGGAACTCGCTGAATTCGAACCGCATTATTTATTGGTAGTAGGGCGCGAAAACAATGTCGACACCGTAGAACTTCAAGTAGAAGTGCGTCCGGAATACAATTCGGACGAGATGAACAAGATGTTGAGCTTGAAGAAGAAACTTACGGCTCGCTTGCAAAGCGTGCTGGGACTGGGAGTGAACGTTAAGTTGGTGGAACCGCGCAGCATCGAGCGTAGCGTAGGGAAAGCCAAACGAGTGATTGATAATAGAAAACTGTAAACCTAAAGCATGAAATAATATGATAGCGAAACAATTGTCTATTTTTTTAGAAAACAAATCCGGTCGTTTGACTGAGGTTACTGAAGTGTTGGCAAAAGAAAATATCAATCTTTCTGCCTTATGTATTGCCGAAAATGCGGACTTTGGAATCTTGCGTGGAATCGTATCCGATCCTGACGCCGCTTACAAGGCGTTGAAAGAGCATCATTTCGCCGTAAATATAACGGATGTGGTCGGTATCAGTTGTCCGAATATTCCGGGAGCGTTGGCGAAGGTGCTTGGCTTTTTGTCAGCCGAAGGCGTATTTATCGAATATATGTATTCGTTTGCCAATAATCATATTGCGAATGTGGTAATCCGACCCAGCAACATGGAAAAGTGTATTGAAGTGTTGAAGGAGAAAAAGGTCGATTTATTGGCGGCCAATGAATTGTATAAACTCTAATTGCTTTGATTTACGAACTACTGCGATAACTCGGGAGCGTTGCTTGTCATAATCAGGCTTCTGCTTATGGTATCCTTGCGGGCGTTCGCAGACTTTTTTGCTATATTCGTCGATGTTTAACGGCTTTTATGTATTAAAAAACATTGATTAATTGGTTAATTCCCGACTAATAAGTAACTTTGCGCATTATTTTATAATAGAATGAAGAAAAAAATCATTATAGCTCTATTTGCAGCCGCTGCTCTGACCTCGTGTGGAGAGTATAACAAATTGCTTAAAAGCACAGATTATGAGTATAAGTATGAGGCCGCAAAAAACTATTTTGCCAAGGGTCAGTACAATAAATCAGCTACTTTGCTGAATGAATTGATTACCATCCTGAAGGGAACTGATAAAGCGGAAGAATCCTTGTATATGTTGGGTATGAGTTATTATAACCAACGGGATTATCAAACAGCTGCTCAGACATTCATCACATATTATAATACGTATCCCCGTGGGCTGTTTACGGAATTAGCACGCTTCCATACAGGAAAAGCGCTATACCTCGATACTCCGGAACCACGTCTTGATCAATCGAGTACATATCAAGCTATCCAACAGCTGCAAATGTTTATGGAGTATTTCCCTAGCAGTGCAAAGAAGATGGAAGCGCAAGATATGATTTTCGCTTTGCAGGATAAGTTGGTTTTGAAAGAGCTCTATTCTGCCCGCTTATATTATAACTTGGGCAACTATCTAGGCAACAATTATGAGTCATGTGTAATTACCGCTCAGAATGCGCTGAAAGATTATCCGTATACTGACTATCGCGAAGAACTCTCTATGTTGGTTTTACGTGCCCGGTATGAAATGGCTATTTATAGCGTTGATGATAAGAAAACCGATCGTTATCGTGAAACTGTAGATGAATACTACGCTTTCAAAAACGAATTCCCGGAAAGTAAATATCTGAAAGAAGCCGAGAGAATATTTAATGATTCAGAAAAAGTAATTAAAGACTAATTTTAAATAGATTTATGGACTACAAAAAGACGAATGCTCCTACTACGACTGTAACTCGTGACATGATGGACTTATGCTCTGATACGGGTAATGTGTACGAGACTGTTTCCATCATTGGAAAACGTTCTAACCAAATCAGTGTGGAAATAAAAGAAGACCTTTCTAAGAAATTGGCGGAGTTTGCTTCTTATAATGACAACTTGGAAGAGATATTCGAAAACAGAGAGCAAATCGAGATTTCTCGTTATTATGAGAAATTGCCGAAACCGACGTTGATTGCTACGCAAGAATACCTCGAAGGGAAGATATATTATAGAAATCCGGCTAAGGAAAAAGAGAAATTACATTAATTACTTTTCCTGACCCCAAAAGAATATATAGTCAAGCGATAAGTGGATCTCGATTTTATCCATCTCTTATTGCTTGACTATTGTTGTTTAACTTCTTATTAATTGCTATAAAAAACTTATGATTCAACGAATTCAAACGCTTTACTTACTGATTGTCACAGGACTCCTCATTGCAACCGCATGTTTGCCGGTAGCGTATTTTACGGATGCAGTAGGAGCATATCCTTTTAGTGTATTGGGTGTTGATGTTAATGGTGCTCATTACTCAACATCAGGACTATTCTTTATTTTATTGCTTAGCACAACTGTTTCGCTTGCTACAATATTCTTATTCAAGAACCGCCCTCTCCAAGTACGTATGTCGGTTTTTAATAGTTTGTTGTTGGTTGGCTTTTACATTGCTTTTGTTACCTTCTATTTCTCATTGCGTAGTGAAGTGGTAAGCTTTCGGGTGGACTGGGCGCTGTCTTTTCCCCTTATTGCTATTATCCTGAACTATTTGGCCATTCGTGCTATTAGCAAAGATGAACTGATGGTTAAGGCAGCTGATCGACTCAGATAATTCTCATTCGCCTACGTTGAGAATAGACAGGCGAAGCTTGTAATCACAGTACAATATAAATAATAAGGGCTATCTCAAATTTAATGAGATAGCCCTTATTATTTATATCTACTTCCTTTTGCTATGCGAAGGACTTTATTTTTTCAGGTCGAATAAATAAGTCAGCTTAACGGTGATGGTACCGTGAGCTGCACGCGAGAAATAGTCTTTCTTGGTTGTGCTGACAAAGTCAGAGAGTGCAAAATAGTATCGTCCTTCAACCAGAAAGTTTCCAGCCTTTCTAGTCCGAAGTTCTAGTCCGCCACCGGCAGCAATACCGTAATCAAATTTATTGGGTATTTTGTGGTCATAGATCTCTTTCTGCGTATTAGTCAGATTATTCATATCTACATTGATGTCTTCCGATTCGCCGATTAAGAAGCTTATTTGCGGACCGGCATTGACAAAGAACTGCACACCTCTGTCTTTACCAAATGCTAAATGAGCCAGAAAAGGAATATCAACATAGGTCATATTGCGCGTATACGATCTGCTGGGATCTTTAACCGTTTGATTGTTCTCATCTAAAGTTTCGAATAACTCGTCCCATCCTCTTTGCGAAAAGTTCAACTCTACCTGTACGCCACATATCATGGCGAAGTACTTCTCGGAAATGTAACGAGCGGTTAGTCCACCGGTTATGCCCGTCATACTGTTTTGCTTAATTCTGGGCGTAAAGGAAACGCTATTGATGTTCGCACCGGCATTGAAGCCGACTGATAGGTTTTGCCGTTGTTCTCCTATTTGCGCCATAGCCGAGGTTGACAAACCGGTCAATAAGACACTTGCTGCCAAAAGTGATTTTATCTTTAACTTTTTTGATTCTTTCATATAGTGGACTTACTGTGCCTTGAATATGTTATTCGAAATCGAGTTTGACTAACTCGAAGTTTTTATTAAAATGTATAAAGAAGACCTTCTTATTCACGAATCCTCCCCAATTGTTTACCCGCTGAAACTTGAATCCGGTTTGTATAGGGTTCAAATTCATATCTCCAACGTTCTCTTCTAGTTGCGAACCAAAGCGCGATAAACCTTTCAGGAAGAAGAATCCCGTATCGAATCCCAACATGCCGTAGCAGGGATATTTGCTAGCCATATCCTTGCTATACCATTTGTGGTAGGCATTCGTGAAGTTGATGGCTGCCGGAAAGAGATTATTGGTATAGAACGAAGAATAGAAATAAGTATTCAGTTCAAAGAAACTGTCCAGATGATCTCTGGTATAGGTTTGCCATTCCGGGTAACCAAACAAATGCAGATTGCTTTCCGGGTTGCTTCTAATTAATAAAGTTAGCTGCGGCAAAACTTTAATCAATAAGATGTTACTTCCAGATGTCGGAATAAAGACGTTTTCTTTATTGCTTTGCATAGCGGCTTTGAAACCTTCCTGCGTTGCGTTTTCACTAACTGTCTTCATGCTGATTCCCTTGCTCTTTAGCTCCTGTTTCAAACCTTTAATGAAGTCCACTTTCTCTTTGTCCGGAGTGCTTGATTCGATAAAGATCACATGTGCATTTGGAAACTGACGGGTAAAGTGTTCATATACTTCCGAATACAAGTAAGATTGCGGTGTATTGATCTGGTAGATGAATGGATTGTTGAATACTTCGTCAACCTTTGATGAGAAAGGAATAACCAAGCGAATGTTATTCTTCTCGGCAAAATCAGACAGCGGCTTAACCAATTGTTGATGCATTGGACCGAAAATCACATCCATTTTCTTCATTTCACTTTTGCTCAGAATCGCTTTTAGCGAAGCATTATCTTTATTGCAGTTGTACACGTGCAAATCCATTGAAGTTCCGGTGCGTTTCAAGCTATCCACAGCCATCAAGAAACCTTCGTAGTACTCCACCATTCGTTTATCTTCATAAAATGGTAGTAGGAGCGCGGCCTGTATAGTCGAAATAGACTTAGGAGTTTCTTTGGTTTTTTGGAACAACTCGTTATTACTCGGCGGGATGATGGCAGAATTGTCCTTTTTCGTCGGCTCCATCGTCGTTGTTTTCGGATAAGGAATGCACAGAAGTTGCCCTTTTTTCATTCCTTGTTTTAGTTCCGGATTTTCGTCGATTAGTTCTTGTTCGCTAATCCCATATTCGCGGCTGACGCTAAACACGGTCTCTTTGCGTTTTACTTTATGCATATCCTTGCATCTCGACTGTACCGCCTCCTGAATAGCAGGCTTCTCAACGGGTGCTTTCGGCGTTTCCGCCAAAATCGTCTCTTCCTCTAAAGGTATGCGTATAACTTGTCCGATGCGGAAGTTCTCGGCACTGAGTCCGGGATTGGCATCACAGATTATCTTGGCGGAGAGATTATAGAGTTGAGTTAGCTTATAAAGTGTTTCTCCTGCTTGTATCGTGTGAAAGGTTTCTCCTTTCTGGCTACTTTTCCCTTTCGGTATTTTAATCGTTTGTCCGGCGTAGATCTTTTCCTCACATCCCGGATTCAAGCGGATAATGTCGGAAGTCGTGACATTATACATGCTGGAAATAGAGTAAAGGCTTTGTCCTTTTTCAATGGTATGCAAGAAGTATGACTGTATATCTTGTGCATGACTGATAGCGTATGAGGTGCTTATGAAAAGCAGGAATAAAAAGAATCTACTGATCGGTTTCATTTATTTAAAACTATAGGTTTTGAAATCAAGGAACAAAGGTACAAATTATGACCTATATCTTCATAAGATTTGAGTTAAGAAAATAATATTGTGCTTTTTTAGGTTCGTATTTCACTAGGAAAGATTAATTTTGCAACATTTATAACGGTAAGAATATGCAAGAAACAGAATATATTGATGTGTACGGTGCGCGCGTGCACAATCTTAAAAATATTGATGCGGAGATTCCTCGTGATAGTCTCACGGTTATCACAGGTTTGAGTGGGAGTGGTAAATCCTCCCTGGCCTTTGATACAATATTTGCCGAGGGACAGCGTCGCTACATTGAAACATTTTCGGCTTATGCCCGTAACTTTCTCGGTAATCTGGAGCGACCGGATGTAGATAAAATTACAGGACTGAGTCCGGTTATATCTATTGAACAGAAAACGACCAATAAGAATCCTCGCTCTACAGTGGGAACCACGACGGAGATCTACGATTACCTTCGTTTGTTATACGCTCGTGCCGGAATAGCCTATTCCTATCTTTCAGGCGAAAAGATGGTGAAATATACCGAGGAGCAAATTATCGACCTGATACTGAAAGAATATAAGAATAAACGGATATTTCTGCTTGCTCCGATGGTTCGCGCCCGTAAAGGACACTATAAAGAACTATTCGAGCAGGTACGCAAAAAAGGCTATCTGTATGTGCGTGTCGATGGTGAGGTAAAGGAAGTTGTTCATGGAATGAAACTCGACCGTTACAAAAACCATGATATTGAAGTGGTAATTGATAAACTAGTTGTCGCTGATAAAGATGACAAACGCTTGAAGCAAAGTGTTGCTACGGCTATGCGTCAAGGAGATGGATTGATGATGATTCTGGATGCTCAGACTGAGAGTATTCGTCATTACAGCAAGCGGTTGATGTGTCCGGTTACCGGATTGTCTTATCGCGAACCGGCTCCTCATAATTTCTCATTTAACTCTCCACAGGGAGCTTGTCCTAAATGCAAAGGGTTGGGAATTGTCAATCAGATTGATATAGACAAAGTCGTACCGAATCGTGCGCTCTCAATACACGAAGGTGCAATCGCTCCACTGGGCAAATACAAGAATGCGATGATCTTTTGGCAGATTGGAGCCTTGCTCGAGAAATATGAAGCGACCTTGAAGACTCCGGTCAAAGAACTTCCTGACGATGCTATTGAAGAAATTCTGTACGGTTCCGACGAGCGAATCAAAATTAAGAGTTCGTTGATTGGCACCTCTTCCGACTACTTCGTTACGTATGAAGGAGTTGTGAAGTATATTCAGATGCTCCAAGAAAAGGATGCTTCGGCCACTGCACAGAAATGGGCGGACCAGTTTGCTAAGACTACTACCTGCCCGGAGTGTAAAGGTGCTCGTCTAAATAAAGAGGCTTTGCATTTTCGCATTCACGATAAAAACATCAATGAGCTTGCCAATATGGATATCAATGAGTTGTACGATTGGTTGATGCATGTGGATCAGTTCTTGACAGATAAGCAAAAGAAAATAGCCGAAGAGATCTTAAAAGAAATACGTACGCGATTGAAGTTCTTACTGGATGTAGGACTGGAGTATCTAGCGTTGAACCGTAGTTCGGTGAGTCTTTCGGGAGGGGAGAGCCAGCGCATTCGTTTGGCAACCCAGATTGGTTCGCAGTTGGTAAATGTGCTCTATATCCTCGATGAGCCAAGTATCGGATTGCATCAACGTGACAATCAACGGCTGATTAGTTCTTTGAAAGAACTTCGCGATATGGGGAACTCCGTGATTGTGGTAGAACATGATAAAGACATGATGTTGGCTGCCGATTATGTGATCGACATGGGGCCTAAAGCCGGCCGTTTGGGCGGAGAAGTCGTCTTTGCCGGAACTCCTCAGGAGATGTTACATACCGAGACGCTAACTTCGGCGTATCTGAATGGAAAAAAGAAGATTGAAGTACCGGCTAAACGTCGAAAAGGAAACGGTAACTCCCTGTGGCTGCGTGGTGCGAAAGGAAATAACCTGAAAAATGTAAGCGTAGAATTCCCGTTGGGTCAGTTGATCTGTGTGACGGGAGTTTCGGGTAGTGGTAAGTCAACGTTGATTAATGAAACGCTCCAACCCATTCTTTCACAGAAGTTTTATCGCTCGTTGCAGGATCCTTTGGAATATGATTCACTCGATGGACTTGAGCATATAGATAAAGTAGTCAATGTCGACCAATCACCTTTAGGACGGACACCGCGATCCAATCCGGCTACTTACACCGGTGTATTCTCAGATATACGTAACCTGTTTGTAGCTTTGCCGGAAGCAAAGATCCGAGGTTATAAACCGGGACGCTTCTCCTTCAATGTTACCGGTGGACGCTGTGAAACCTGTTCGGGAAATGGCTATAAGACGATTGAAATGAATTTCTTGCCGGACGTATATGTACCTTGCGAAGTTTGTCACGGCAAACGTTATAACAGAGAGACTCTGGAAGTACGTTTTAAAGGTAAGTCCATTGCCGATGTGCTTGATATGACAATCAATCGAGCTGTAGAATTCTTTGAGAATGTACCGCAGATATTGAATAAGATCAAAGTCTTACAGAATGTAGGATTGGGATATATCAAACTAGGGCAATCATCCACAACGCTTTCCGGAGGTGAAAGTCAGCGGGTAAAGTTGGCAACAGAGCTTGCTAAGCGTGACACTGGTAAAACGATCTACATCCTGGACGAACCTACCACCGGACTTCACTTTGAAGATATCCGGGTACTGATGGGAGTGCTCAATAAATTGGTCGACAAAGGAAATACGGTAATTGTAATCGAGCACAATCTGGATGTAATTAAGATGGCAGATTATATTATCGATATGGGTCCGGAGGGCGGAAAAGGAGGGGGCGAACTTTTAAGTTTCGGAACTCCTGAAAAGGTAGCTAAAAGCCAGAAAGGCTATACTGCAAAATTCCTTCGCGAAGAGTTGGGATTATAATTTTTTTACGTGCCGATATATCAAACTATGATTGATGTGTCGGCACGTATTGTTTTTTTTTTGTATATTGCTTTAAATTGAAACACGATGAAAAAACTTTGTTACTTTCTTATTGCATCTTTTCTCAGCTTGATGCTCCAGGCAAACACAAATTCTGAACTAGATAGTTTATATATTAAATTGAGAATGGCAAGAAGTGCTCCTGGGAATGCTTTAGCAAATGCATACTCCGACTTGGGAGATTATTATATGTATAAGGTGCCAGACTCGGCAAATTACTATTTCCAGAAAGGTCTGAGTCATATCAAGGAGAAAACAGCCCCAGTATATACCGGTTTATTATGCAATGTGGCTGCCTATTCTCAATCGATTGGAGAGATGGATAAAGCGTTATCTCAGTATCATTTTGCTTATGATGAAGCTCAACGACTCCATTGGAATGAAGGTAAAGTTGTTGCGGCCTCGTCAATGGGTGTATTGTATCGACGCAAGGAAATGCCTGATTCAGCACTTTACTATTATAAAGAAGCTTTAGAGGTTGCCGAAAATCAACAAGATATGTCGCTGTTGCCAATCTTTATACAAATATCACTGTCTTGTATGCAAATGGTTCCCGGCTAGAGGAGGCTCTACCGTACGCAAAAAAAGGAATAGAGGCGGCTGAACTCTCAAAACACGAAGATATAATACAATATATTTACTCATACAGTACTTATGGAGCGGTGTTGGTTAAGCTGAATCGTCTTGAAGAGGGTACGCCGGCTTTGCAAGTAGCATTGCGTGAGTCGGAAAAAATAGGTTCTTCGCAGATGGAGATAAAAAGTCTGATTCCATTGTTGCGTCTTTTTGATTTGCGAGAATTGCGTGATTCTGTGTTTTATTACATAAATAAAGCAGAAAAGATACTTCCTGCTTTGCCATTATCTAGTACGGAGGTATTAGGCTATTATGAGGTAAAAGGGCAGTTGATGGAAAAATATGGCCGATACAAGGAAAGTTTGGAAGCGTTTGAAATAATAGAGAAACATCGTGGTCAAAGTCTGCAATCACCAATCGACCGTTTGTATTATCATCTGGGTCTAAATTATCACGGGTTGAATAAAGATGAGCGGGCCTATGAATATATGAAAGAGGCCTACTTGGCTAAAGATTCTTTGTTTGCTCAGGAAGTTCAAAAGCAAATGAGCGACCTAACTGTAAAATATAAAACCAAAGAGAAAGAATGGGAGATTGAGCAATTGAAGCGGACTCAGGCTGAACAATATGCTTCTATGGTTCAAAAAATAGCATGGCTGGTTGTTGCGCTATTAATTGTGACGTCTATTTGTCTTGTTTTGCTTTATAAAAAGAGAGCTGCACAAAAAGAATTAGATCTGCGTTTGGCACGTCAATATATAGATGGCTTAGAGAGCGAGCGGAAACGCCTGGCTAAGGAACTTCACGATGGAGTATGTAACGACTTGTTGGGTATCGAGATGTATATGCAGCGATCCCCCAATGTGGAAGATACGAATCTGCAAACAATCTTCTCTTTACTTGAGCAGGCGCGAGTTGACGTACGTTTTATCTCCCATGAGTTAATGCCTCCATCTTTGCAATATGCAAACCTTGATATGATGCTTTCCGATTATACAGAAAGAATCGAAAAAATACATGGCATCCATACTCAGTATTTTTCTTCGCCGCTAGACATGAATTGGTACCAAATACCCCATCAGAAAGCGTATGAACTTTATAGGATTGTACAGGAAGCTATAACCAATGCAATGTTACACGGAGGCGCGGGTGCAATTAAGGTGTCTCTTGCTGTGGACGAAGATGATTTCTTGTCTTTATCTGTTCAAGCTGACGGACAAAAACCGAAGGAAGAAACTAACAAAACGGAAGGAATAGGACTTCGTACAATAGCCGATCGTGTGAAATGCTTGGATGGTATATGCACGTTTAATTACGAAGATTTAGGAACAATTTTGACTGTTAAACTGAAAGTATAATGAATTATATCGTATAAATCACGGTTTCCCGTGAGATTAAGTTTCTTGAATATATGTTACTTTGCAGAATAAAAATATAAGGACTAAATGAGCGAAGTCAAGAAGGACATATTATTAATTGATGATCACGATTTAATACTGCAAGGGATTAAGTTTATTATTGAGCAAATGCCGGAGGCGGTTTTTTGGCTACGGCATCTGCAGGAGGGGAAGCGTGCAAATGGATAGATAAGAAGATATTCGATCTATATATCTTAGACATTGAGTTACCCGATACTACGGGATTCGAATTAATCGATCGTATTCGCGAGCGTAACCCTAAAGCTCGCATCATTGTCAATACGATGCACGATGAGGTATGGAATATTCACCGATTGATTCAGTTGGAAGTCGATTCGGCTATTTTAAAGTCTTCTAATATTCAGGAAGTACAGGAAGCTATTCATGCTGTACTAAATGGTGAAACCTATTTTTGCACTCACTTTGAAGCCGTACGTAATAAAATACAAGGGATTCATGCCGAAGCTTTTACTGACGAATTGCTTACGGCTCGTGAAATGGAAGTACTACACGCTATAGCCGAAGGGTTTAGTACAAATGAAATTGCCGAAAGATTGCATGTCTCGGATAATACGATCGAAAGCCATCGCAAGCGTTTGATGGTGAAACTGAATGCGCGTAATGCTGTTGATTTAGTTATGCGAGCTATTTCTAAGGGCATAATCAATCCTAAAAAGAATAGATAAATTCTTTTCTATATGTTGTCGGAACGGGCTTTATTTACGTTGGTTAGGCCGGCGTAGTAATTTCCAGCCTCTTCTGAATTCTTTCTTATTTTCTATTGAATAGCTTCGAATTTGCTATTATTTATTGGCAAGCGAAGATTCATTGCTTGAAATCACGGTTTCCCGTGGATTTTAAATATTTATTATAATCTATTTTTACCAATTTCTTAAATCCTTGATATGGATTTGTGTATAAAAACATTTAAAAGGAGATACTTAGAATACTATTAATTAAAAAGAAAAAGATTATGAAGATGAAAAAACTTAAGAGTTTGTGTTGGGTATGGATGTGTGCGATGTTAGTTTTTTTAGTTGCTTGTGATGGGGAAGATGGAGACAAAAATATCATTTTCTCTGATTCCAAGGATAAGAAACAAACAATTGCTGCTTCTGAAACTGGAAGTGAGGTTACGTTTGTCGCTCTTGCCGATTGGCAAGCAAGCGTGGTAAATGGAGCTAGTACACGTGATGCTGCTACTACAAAATGGATTACAATAAATCCAGATCATGGGGCAGCCGGTACTCATACGATAAATATAACATTGCTCCCTAATTATACAGAATCCGACCGGTCTGCAACGATTAAAGTAGTCTGTGGTGGGGAAACTGTTTCTATTTCAGTAACTCAGGAGAAAAAGAAGGATGGAGAACTTGTTGAGCCTACGCCAACAGTGAGGTGGTTGGTGGATAAAATTGAATATACTGAATATTACATAACGCCATCAAATACGGTTATAAACTTTGCGTATGACCAAGATGGTCGTGTGGCACATATAGAAGAGAAGTTTGAAGATGGAGAAATGAATTCATTTACGTATACATATGCGGGACAGGAAATAAAAGAGCAAATAAAGTATACGGAATCATATTATGGTGAATATAACGAAGTTAATGGTAAAATAGACTACGTGCTTGATAGTCGGGGAAGAGTCGTTAGTTGGGTTAGTGAATTTCCTGGGGATTCTAAAGGTGAAACTGATATAGACAGCGGCGTACTTGAATACAGTGCCGATGGCTATTTGAAGCGGTTTGTAACAACTTACGGATACAACTCGTCCGATTGGGCTAGTGCATTTGTTTGGGAAAATGATAATTTGATTCGTGCGGATAATGATGGTGATGTTTCAACTATGGAATATGGTACAGAATTGAATAATTTGGAGATTAATCTAGATTTTAACTGGCTTCTTCTTGAGACAGAATGGTTAGATAATGCTGTTTTTGACGGAGAGGAAAGGTTTAAACTGGTCGCTCCTTTGGGAAGGCGAAGCAAATACTATATGACCAAAGAACAAGGGCATAGCCACTATGACAAAGGGCATTATGCCCGCTCATATGAATTTGATGAGTTTAATCGCCCATCAAAGATAACTGTGATGTATGTAGCGGAAGATGGATCTAAAGAACCAGCTACGGTTGCTACAATAAGCTATACTCAGAATAGATAAGGAGCAAGGCTTCGGTTAATTAATCAATTAGCTGGAGCCTTGTAGTAAATCTATTGATACGTATATACCTTGTGTGTATATTAAAAATAACATATAATAAATATAGGAAATGAAGAAACATATATTTTTTGTTTTATTGGCAGTTTTCGCATTCGTGAGCTGCAGCGAAGATGATGCTTCATTTGAAGATGAAATCACTCTTCCTAAAAAAGAACAGGCTAACCAAACAGCTTTTGCTGATGATGGTGATACTGGCGGTGGATTTATGTTCGTAGCCAAAAGTGCATGGAGTGCTGCGGTTAGTGAAACAACGGCTTCTCGCCCGGCAAAGGTTCGTGGTGCAGCAAGCAGCAATGAAGTGAGTTGGCTCAAGCTAAGCTTGAATGGGAAAGAAGCCTATGAAGGCGATGCAGGTACTATTACGCTTGCCATTGTTCTTGAACCCAATTACTCGGGTAAGACGCGATCTGCCAAGATTGTAATAACATGTGGAAAAGCTAAAATAGAAGTATCTGTTACGCAGGAAGGTGAAACCGAGAAAGGAGAGGTACCAACTGATCCATATCCTGTGACCGGTTTGAATCTGAGTCAATCGACACTTTCGTTGGATTTGAATTCTACTCATACCTTAACAGCTTCAGTAATACCTTCTAACGCTACTATCCAGACGGTGGTATGGAGTAGCAATAATCCTGAAGTTGCGACAGTTGATCCTGCAACGGGACTTGTGACTGCCATTAGTGCCGGTTATGCTACTGTTACAGCGCAATCTACTGTTTACGAAACAATCACTGCTACCTGTGAACTTACTGTGAATGATCCGGCTGTGCCACAGGACAAGTTGATAAAAAGTATAGCTATTAAGGGATTTAACGCGATGTATCAAGAAGACTATTCCCATCGCTGGGAAGTGACTTATGATAATCGGAATAGGGTAGTAAGATATGAAGAAACGTTGGATGAGTATGCTTTGTATACTTTTGAATATCCCAATAATTCACAAGTAATAATGAACGATTATGCCAAAGGAAATGATGAACCTCCTTCAATAACTACTGCTTATTTAAATGAAAACGGTTACATTACAAAGTGGTCTTATTCTTATGACCTCTATAATTCATATGCCTATAATAATGGTTATATTACTAAGCGGGCTAGAAATGGAAAAATAGGGACGGAATATGATTGGGAGAATGGGAATCTTGTAAGACAGCGTTATATCCACTCTAATGATTCTTATTATAAAGAATCATTTTATCCCGCTTTTGAGAAGTATATGTATACTGACTATCCAAATGAAAAAGAAAACCTTGATCTAAATATGTTACTGAGTGGTGATTATGAACTTGAGGATGGTTTCTTCGGGATATTGGGAATTATGGGCAAGCGTAGTGCAAATTTATTGTCTGGAGACTACCATGAAGCAGGAGGGTATGGAGGAGGTATATCGGAAGGGCAGAACTTCTATTATATTTCCAGAGTTGTGGGAACAAAAGCCTCTTATAAATTTGACAAAGAAGGTTATGTTAGCGAAATCAAGAGTACTGTAGACTGGGAAGACTATAAAGTATTTGTTAAAATGGGGGAAGATGGAATGCATACTGAAACAGGAGAAGAAGAATTAATAAAGAGCTACTCATATGACTATACGTATACAATTACGTATACCAAATAAATTTATTCTTTAAAATTTTAATGTAGAAAGTCAATGCATCACACCGGATAAAAGATTCGGGTGATGCGTTGGCTTCTTTGATTATGCCTGCCCATTTTCTCTTTCGACGAATTATTTTCCTTATTTTTGTATCGGGTAAAATGAATACTATATAAACGAAGATATGAAAATCAATAAAACCAATGCAGCACGTTTGCTGGATAAAGCTAAAATCGCTTATGAACTAATCCCCTACGAAGTAGACGAACATGATTTGAGTGCCGTACACGTAGCGGCTAATCTGGGTGAAAACATCGATCAGGTATTTAAAACGCTCGTGTTGCATGGAGATAAAAGCGGCTATTTTGTTTGCATCATCCCTGGCGAACACGAAGTCGACTTGAAGCTTGCGGCTAAAGCTTCAGGTAATAAGAAATGCGACCTAATACCGATGAAAGAGCTTTTACCACTTACCGGATATATCCGGGGAGGTTGTTCGCCTATCGGAATGAAAAAGCATTTTCCGACTTATATTCATGAGACTTGCAGTGCGTTTTCGCATATTTATGTAAGTGCGGGTGTGCGGGGACTTCAGATTAAGATAGCTCCGAATGATTTAATCCGCGAAGTACGGGCAGAAATATGCAGTTTATTTGAGGAATAAACTCTGAAAAAGTATATATTTGCATAATATATGTGATACAGACAATTGAATCATTAATTTAATAACTTATATTGTATGTTTAACAAACACCCTAAAGGACTGATAGCAGCCGCTCTAGCCAATCTTGGCGAACGCTTTGGCTTCTATACCATGATGGCAATCCTTGTACTTTTCTTGCAGGCCAAGTTTGGAATGAACGGAAAAGAAGCAGGATTTATTTATTCTACTTTTTATTTCTCTATTTACATTCTTGCTTTAGTTGGCGGTATCATTGCCGATAGAACACGAAACTACAAAGGCACTATTTTGACGGGAATTGTTTTGATGGCAGTAGGCTATCTGTTATTGGCTATTCCTTCGCCTACACCGGTTAGCGACCGGACATTCTATTTGGTGATTACTTGTACCAGCTTGTTTGTTATTGCATTTGGTAACGGATTATTCAAAGGAAACCTTCAGGCCCTGGTCGGTCAGATGTATGATAATCCGCAATATGCCAATATGCGCGACTCAGGATTCTCCCTGTTTTATATGTTTATTAATATCGGTGCTATTTTTGCTCCGTTTGCTGCCGTAGGGGTGCGTAACTGGTGGTTGTCCACCTTTGGTTATAGCTACAACGCCGATCTTCCCGCATTATGTCACGGACAGTTAGCCGGCACTTTGACGCCCGAAGCTACTGAAACCTATCACACACTAGTAACAAACGCATCTTCTGCTCCGGTACAAGATTATACAGCTTTTGCTTCTGACTATTTGAATGTGTTTACGACTGGTTTCCACTATGCATTTGGTGTAGCTATTATTGCTATGGCTGTTTCTTTGACTATCTACCTGTTGAATAAGAAGAGTTTTCCGGATCCGAGCAAGAAAGCGTCGGCTGCTTCTTCTGAATCTGCAGAAGTTGTTGAAATGGGTGTTCAGGAAGTTAGACAACGCATCTATGCTCTATTTGCAGTGTTTGGTGTTGTTATCTTCTTCTGGTTCTCGTTCCACCAGAACGGTTTGACTTTGACTTACTTTGCCAAAGAGTATACCGATTTGAATCTGTTTGGCATGCCTATCTCGGCCGAATTGTTCCAATCGCTGAACCCATTCTTTGTTGTGTTCCTGACTCCTGTGATTATGGCTATTTTTGCCAGTCAGCGTAGACGTGGTAAAGAACCTTCCACACCCAAGAAGATCGCAATTGGTATGGGAATCGCTGCTTTAGGTTTTGTCGTGATGGCTGTTGGATCTTATTTTGCCAACCTGCCGTTGCACAAAGATATTATTGCTGTCGGAACTTCTCCGGTGAAAGTAACCCCATTCTTATTAATGTTGACATACCTGATTCTGACCGTTGCCGAGTTGTACATCTCTCCACTTGGAATCTCGTTTGTGTCTAAAGTAGCTCCACCGAAATACCAAGGTATTATGCAAGGTGGATGGTTGGGTGCAACCGCCATTGGTAACCAGTTATTGGTAATTGGTGCAATTCTTTACGAATCAATACCTATTTGGATGACGTGGACTGTATTTGTAGTAGCTTGTACGATTTCAATGCTTACGATGATCTTTATGCTTAAGTGGCTCGAACGAGTCGCGAAGTAACCCCATCGCAATATTCTCAATACGGAGCCCCGGATAAGCAGTGGTCGATTGCCACAATGCTTATCCGGGGCTCTGCGTTTAATGGGTGTCGACGAATTGAATCAAATATCCAATCCCATGATGTAGTCGTTCATATAATATCCGTTTCCAATCGGAAAATCACCCTCACGCAGCTTCCTCATTCCCATACGCTCGTAAAACTGCAATGCTTTATTATTTCGATTGACGTTAAGTTCCATCAGGCAGGGTTCAGGATGAACGCTTTTGATATATTTCACCGCTTCCCGAAATAAGAAACTACCGCAATGAATTCCCTGGAAAGAGGGGAGTACGTATATCTTCTGAAGGTGATATATTCCTTTCTCCTGAGCTTGCACGGATAGATAACCGCAAGGCGATTCTCCTTTATAGGCAATGAAGTAGACGTGACCCTCTTCTTGCATTTGTTTCCGGATATTGTCGGGTGCGTACATCCATTCCATCATATAGACAAGTTGCTCGGAAGACAGAAGTTCGCGGTACGTGGCCGGAAAAACTTCGCTGGCCATTTCATTTATCAGGTGACAGTCGTCGACTGTTGCTCGGCGGATCGTAAGCATAAATAATAGTATTTTTAGTTTGGCAAATGTAGGCATTATTTCTTTTTGTGCGAGTTATTCAGTCTTTTTATATTTAATAAATATTAAATTATAGTACTATGTGATACAAGGTACATAGGCAATACATATATTTGCATTGTAAATACGAAATGTTATGAATGTAGATAATGTAAAATCGCAGATGCGTAAAGGAATGTTGGAGTATTGCATCATGCTTCTACTCCATCAAGAGCCGGCATACGCCTCAGACATCATTATGAAGCTGAAAGACGCCCGGCTGATTGTAGTAGAAGGAACTCTGTATCCACTGCTGACTCGTTTGAAAAACGATGATCTGTTAAATTATGAGTGGGTAGAATCCACACAAGGACCGCCGCGTAAGTACTATCGGTTGACAGAAAAAGGAGAAGTCTTTCTGGGTGAATTGGAATCGGCCTGGGGAGAACTGAATGAAACAGTAAATCATATTGCAAATAAATAGTTGGACTAAAAAAAAGAAATAGCGATGAAAAAAACTTTGACTGTTAACTTAGGTGGCGCTGTTTATCACATTGATGAAGATGCCTATCGCTTATTAGATGACTACTTGAATAATCTTCGTTTGCATTTTCGCAAACAACAAGGAGCCGAAGAGATTGTGAATGACATGGAGAATCGTATTGCCGAACTGTTTACCGAAAAGATAACAGCGAGCAAGCAGGTGGTCACCATTACCGACGTAGAAGAAGTGATTGCGCGGATGGGCACTCCGGAAGACTTCGGTGATGCCGGTGAAAACGCTGAATCTTCTAAAGCAAAGGAAGGAGAAACGAAGCAAACTTACTATCGGACTACGACCAGGCGTCGTTGTTTTCGCGATCCGGATAATAAGATGTTGGGCGGTGTAGCTGCTGGTCTGGCTGCTTATTTGGGCTGGGATCCCACTATTATGCGTATTGTGATGATTGCATTGATATTCTTGCCTTATTGCCCGATGATACTTGCGTATCTGCCTGCTGGATATTCATGCCGGAGGCACGGACAGCAGCCGAAAAACTGAGTATGCGTGGTGAAGCTGTCACGGTGGAAAACATTGGTAAAACAGTTACCGATGGATTTGAACGGGTAGCTGATGGAGTAAATAATTATGTGAATTCGGGTAAACCTCGTACTCTCTTGCAAAAGATAGGGGATGTTTTTGTAACAATCGTTGCCTTCCTCGTGAAGATATTTTTAGTAGCGGTGATAATTGTTTTCTGTCCGGTGCTTTTCCTGCTAGCTATCGTTCTGGTGGCTCTAGTAGTGGCTTTGATAGCAGTTGCAATTGGTGGGGGAGCTTTGCTTTTCGAGTTGTTGCCCTCTGTCAATTGGATGCCTGTAGCTACGGTTTCACCTCTGATGACTGTAGCAGGAACAATGGCAGGAATACTTTTGATCGGAATCCCATTGGCCGGTTTGGCTTATGGAATACTTCGTCAACTCTTTCATTGGCAACCGATGGGGGCTATTCTTAAGTGGACATTATTTATTTTATGGCTTTTGGGTCTAGTTTTGTTTATCTTTAACCTGTCGGCACTCGGATGGCAATTTCCTTTATATGGGCTTCATGTCATTTAAAGAACTATCCGGTTTAACATTCTGATAATAAATAAAATCGGAAGTTAAACTTTGAAAATAAGCGAAAGCTCCGATGTAATATTAGAAAAATGTGTCCTTGTAAATAGAAAAAGGGCACATTTTTTGTTATGTTTGTATCAGAACATTCAATAGATAGAAATGGGTGAACATATATGTTTCAGGAGAAACGAACGACTGGCAACGGTTAATCCCTATTGGCGAGGGAATCCGATGGTGCGTGGACGTTATTTTAACAGACAGCATCGTTTCCGTCCGGGTATGGGTAATGTATTGAAATGGCGTCTGTCGCCTAATCCGCAGCGAAAGGAAAAGAAAACGGTAAAATGGGATCCGAAGGTGCATTATCTTCGCTCGTTGGATGCAGTCGTAGGTGATTCCTTGATTTGGTTAGGGCATAATTCCTTTTTTCTTCAACTCGGAGGTAAAAGAATCATGTTCGATCCGGTTTTTGGAAGTATTCCTTTTGTGCGTAGGAAGAGTAATTTTCCTGCCAATCCCGACATCTTTACAAATATCGATTATTTGTTGATCAGCCACGACCATTTTGATCATCTGGATAAACAGAGCGTAGGACGGTTGTTGAAGAATAATCCTCAAATGAAATTATTCTGCGGACTAGGCACGGGTGAATTGGTGGCAAGTTGGTTTCCAGACATAGAGATGGTGGAAGCGGGATGGTATCAACAACTTGAAGACGAAGCGTTGAAAATAACTTTTCTGCCGGCTCAGCACTGGAGCAAACGCTCTGTGCGTGATGGGGGACAGCGTTTATGGGGAGCTTTCATGCTGCAAGCAAATGGTATTTCTCTTTATTATAGTGGTGATACGGGATATGCGAGTCATTTTCGGGAAATACCCGATTTGTTTGGATCGCCGGATTACGCTCTATTGGGAATTGGCGCATACAAACCCCGTTGGTTTATGCGTCCCAACCACATATCGCCTCAGGAATCATTAATTGCGGCCGAAGAAATGCAAGCGGGACTTACTATCCCGATGCATTACGGAACCTTTGATTTGTCCGATGAGCCCCTGCATGACCCGCCTGAGGTATTTGCCGAAGAGGCAAAGAGAAAAAAGATTCGCGTGGAGATACCGCTGTTGGGCGAAATAGTAAAGCTGAACAGGCAGAAATAACAATTATAAATCAGAAGGAGAATAATGCAATGAAGAAGGTAGAGATTAAAGATTTGTCCGATAACTTTTTTGAAGCTATTAGCAAAGAGTGGATGTTGGTGACAGCCGGTGATAAAGATAAATTCAATACAATGACAGCTAATTGGGGTGGTATTGGCTGGCTATGGAATAAACCGGTTGCTTTTGTTTTTATCCGCCCCGAAAGATATACGCATGAGTTTGTCGAACAAAGCGATCGCCTGACTCTTTCTTTTTTGGGTGAAGAAAATAAGAAGATTCATGCCGTTTGCGGCTCCAAATCCGGACGCGATATAGATAAAGTAAAGGCAACCGGATTGGTTCCTGTCTTTACTGAACAGGGAAGTGTGCTCTTTGAACAGTCCCGCTTAAGCCTGGAGTGCAAGAAATTATACACAGATATGATAAAGCCGGAACTTTTTTTAGACAAAGAATCGTTGGCAAAATGGTATGACGGTTCTCATGGCGGCTTTCATGAAATTTATATCGTTGAAATTGAACATGTTTGGAAGCGTGGCTAGTTCCTGCTCTAAGTTTAAAAGAAGATAAAAATAAAACATATTTTTGTTTTATTCGTAGAAAAAACAGTATATTTAGTCGGTACAAATAGTAAAGCTAACACTAAACACTATGTATTATGAAGAATATGCTGTTTTTTTATTGGGTATCTTTACCCTGTTTACTGCGTGTAGTGACGATGCTGATAGCACTCCTCTTACTCCGACCATATTAAAGGTTGTTTCTTGTGATTTTGTAAAAGAAGAAATGGATTGGGTAAAACCAGTGAAAGAGATAGGAGAACCCTCTGTGGGAATCGAAAACAAGACCGATGTCCCTACTACTTATCTAAATCAATGGGAGAATTCGACTCTAGAAACCTCTTTATTCAGTTTGTATACAGGTAGTTTACCAAAAGCAGAGAATCTTGGCGAACTAACGATCCGTGTTCCTACCCTCCATGCAGATGGTACATTTTCGGATGGAGGATCGGAAGTTCCTTTAGTTTTCGGTACAACTTATGAAATACTCGATCCGAGGTCTAGGGGACAAGAAGAAATTGTAGTTCCTGGTCACTCCACTTTGAAAAAGATAACTGAACGAACGGGTAGCAGTTGTAGTATAACCTTTTATTTGGTGTTGGTTGACGTAAATACGGGGCAGCAATATGAGTTGAGAGGAGCGTGGTATGGCTTGCAAATATCTAAAGAGACACACACCTTGTTGACTTAAACTTCTGCGCGGCAGATTATTCCATACAGCAGTAAAGCTATTCAATGCAAAAAATGACCTGACCGATAAGGGAAGTGATGACATCATCCTTTCTTTATCGGCTGATACGACTTATGCTTAGTTCCTATACTTTTAGCGGCGAACCATGATAAATTGTCGAAACTACAAGCTGACTTTAGGCTCAGTCAATCGGAGGAGTACTTCTTTGGTCTCAATTAAAAAGATCAGGTTCTTTTTAAAAATCAACCTGATCTTTCACTGAATTCAACCTGATCTTTTATTGGAATCGACCTGATCTTTTTGAAGGCAAATTTCTGTGTTCTCACGAACAAAGTTGGAAGTCTGTGACTGCTTTTCCACCCTTTTTTTAACATTTGAGACTTCAATCTCCTCTCTCTACAAGAAGAAAAAATAATATTACTCTCATGGTCTCATTCTTTTGAGGTAATACGTTGAAATACAGAGATGTCTTGAATGAGAGATAAACTAAAAAAGACCTATCTCTCATCTTTTCTTCCTATTTTTCGCCTCTTTTTGACCCATCTCTCATACTTTTTGAGGTATCTCTCATATCTTTTGAGTTATTTATCATCCGATCCCCTTGCAAAAGTATGGGGACTATACATAACTCTTCGTTAATCTATTCAAGAATAAGAGGTTTCCTTAACTCAGATCAGCCCGAAATCGAGAGAGGCTGCTCTACAAACTAATTAACCGGTAAAACACGCAATTTAAGCAAGTGGCACAATGATACAACACTTTCATGTCATAGTCACATTTTGCCGTAAACTGCTGATTGATAATTTGATATATTGCGTCTACTTTTCTTTGACTGATCTACTCAATAGATAATACCGATTTCCGAGAGCTATCTACTTGGCAAAAATCTCCCGCCAGCTAGTAGTAAATAACTCGTAAAAGGTGTTTTTTGCCATTATATTTCGTGTTCCACATAATGTGGAACAGCTGACTCACATATTGTGGGACAGGCGTCGCACATGATGTGGAACACCTGTCGCACATAATGTGAAACAGGAAATAGAAGGAAATAAACCTGAAAAAAGACTGTTTAAATCTACGAATAGTTGCGCACAATGCGGTTTAAGAAAAGACTTGGTTGCTGAATTGAGTACTCTGTTTTTTGAGGAAGGAAAAAATGGCTATCGCCTATCGGAATAAAATGATCCAGAAAAAGAAGGCGCATTGCAATTGATTGATATACTGAATGATATGCGAAAAAGTGATTTAGTCATAAGAGTGTTGTATCATTGTGCAAAGTGCTCTCTTCGTGTCCGATGCTTCGGTTTCGGACAAAAGAAAAGCCGCCCCAAACTGAAATGAGACGGCTTCTTATCTTTATTATGGTAACCTATTTCGGAAGGTTGGCTTCTGGTTTCAACCATTTGTCCAACCATTCGAAGAAGGTACGTTGCCATAAAATACCATTTTGCGGTTTCAACACCCAGTGGTTCTCGTCCGGATAGATCAGCAGTTCGGCAGGTATGCCACGCAAGATTGCCGCATCAAAAGCAGCCATTGCCTGATTAGCCAATATTCTGTAATCCTTTTCGCCGTGAATGCAAAGAATCGGAGTATCCCACTTGTCAACAAAGCGGTGAGGAGAGTTGGCAAAGGTACGTTGCGCTACAGGATTTTGCTTTTCCCAATAGGCACCGCCCATATCCCAGTTGGCAAACCATTTCTCTTCCGTTTCCAGGTATTGCATTTCCATATTGAAGATGCCGTCATGAGCAATGAATGCTTTAAATCGCTTGTTGTGCTGACCGGCTAACCAATAAACAGAGAATCCTCCGAAACTGGCTCCTACACAACCTAAATGATCTTTGTCTACATACGGCTCTTTAGCCATTTCGTCAATCGCTGTGAAATAGTCTTTCATGCATTGGCCACCATAGTCGCCACTGATCTGCTCATTCCATTCTACACCAAAACCGGGTAGTCCGCGTCGGTTGGGCGCAACGATAATATAATCGTTAGCAGCCATTATCTGGAAGTTCCAACGATAAGACCAGAATTGACTTACCGGACTTTGAGGACCTCCTTCACAAAACAGTAGGGTAGGGTATTTCTTGTTCGGATCGAAATGCGGAGGATAAATAACCCATGTCAACATTTGTTTGCCATCGGTGGTGGTCATCCAACGAGACTCCACTTTACCCATCTCCAATTGATCATAAATCGCTTTGTTCTCGAATGTCAGTTGTGTGGCAGTTCCATCAAGTGCTACTGCATAAATTTCGTCGCCCATACTCATCGAGTGACGTTTCGCAATCAGCTTGTCGCCGAATAATGCCGCAGACTCATAGTCATACACGCCCGAAGTAATCGCTTTAACGGAATCATTAGCAAGGTTTAGCGCATAGATGTGCGACTCTCCATGCCAAACTCCGGTAAAGTAAATCGTTTGCGCGTCGGCACTCCATACAAACGCGTCTACGTTCGATTCAAAGGCCTTGCTTACGAACCGTTTCTCTCCGGTTTCGAGGTTCATGATAAACAACCGATTCAAATCGGCTTCATAACCATCTCTTTCCATGCTCTGCCAAGCGATATACTTGCCATCCGGAGAGTATTGCGGATTGGTGTCATATCCTTTATTCTCTTCGGTGATATTCTTTGTTTCTTTCGTTTTCAGGTCATAAACATAGATATCCGAGTTGGTAGAGGTTGCATATGCGAGTCCTGTCTTTTTGCGACTGGTATAAGAAATCTTGTCCGAAGTTGTATTCCAAGCCAGTTGTTCAATGCCGCCCCACGGTCTCATCGGGCTTTCATAAGGTTGTCCATCTAGGAGGTCGATTACATTGGAAATGCCTTTACCATCAAAATCGGCTACAAACGGATGAGGAGCACCTGTTACCCATTCATCCAATGTTTGTACATCAGGTCGGTTACAATGATACCAGAAGCTTTGGGGAGGTCGGGATATTTATCCGCTGTGCTTTGTCTGGTTTTAACTTGCGAGATGAATAAGATCTTTTTGCCATCCGGCGAGATGGAATAACCTTCGATATCACCCTCGTAGTTAGTCAGCTGTTTGCGCTCACTACCATCCGGATTCATTTCATAAAGCTGGCTACTGCCGTTATCGTTGCTGAGGAAGGCTAGTTTACTACCGCCTTTTATCCAGCTTACTTCATTCTCCTGAAAGGTTGTCTGTGTTATTTGTTGGTTATCACTGCCGTCGGCGTTCATCACAAACACTTCGCGGTTGCTTTTATTTTCCGGCACACTGTAGTATGCAACGGTATACACTATCTTTTTACCATCGGGAGATACTGCTAATCCGCCTATACGTCCCATAGCCCATAAGGCTTCGGGAGTCATGCGCTTTCCTTCAATCTGAATATTCGATTTTTGGATAAGCACCTGGTCGGACTTGCTCGCGTCTTTCGCCCCGCCACAGGAGGCTAACAACATTGCTGTCGACATAATGAATAGATTTACTTGTCTCATCTTATAACTAATTTGTTTTTTGCGAAGATACTAAAAAAAGAATTTATATCACTTTTTTCTGCCAGTTTCCTTTTTTCATATACCAGTACGAGAAGAATAGCATAAAAGTGGCATATACAATCTCTGTAGTCCAACAAAATGCGATGTCAACACGTAAGTAAAGAATGAAATAGATGCAGTAGACTACATAAATAACCAGTGCACTGAGCTCCAGCCCCAATGCGGTGCGCGTGTTTCCTGTTCCCGAAACAGCCTGAAAATACACATTGGCAGGAATCAGAAGCAGGTAAGCGGAACAAAGTACCCAAAGCGAAGGAATTGACGCCTCTTTCAGATCGGGCATATCGGTATAGATACTCATGACTAAGTGCGGGAAGAGGCAGAAGAGAGCGAGTACGGGGATTACAAATAGAAATGCGATTCGTACATGTTGCCGGATGGTTCCTAGTACATACTCTTTCTCTCCCGCACCGATCAGGTTACTGATAAGTGAGCCGCAGGTTGCTGCGAAAGCCATGGTTATCATGAATGGGATGCCCGAAACGTTACGGATAATGTTTGCGATAGCCAGCGAACGTTCGCCTAAGTGCTCAACAAACAAGAAGAACATGAACCAGGTTGACAAGGATACGAAGTTCTGTATCATCGTCCATACCGAAACATTCAGCATGCGTTTCAATATCTTGCTACGGAATCCAGGCAAAATGTTTAGTGCGTATTTCTTGCAGTCCACTCGTTTCCAGGTATAAATAATAAAGAAGATTACCGAGATCATCTCAGCCAGCGAAGAACCGATGGCGGCACCGGCTATACCCAATTGGGGGAATCCAAACTTACCGAAGACCAGAATATAGTTGAATACCACATTGGAAAGAACCATTATCACCGAGTTCAGAGTCAAGGTTTTGGTTTGTGTTGTTCCCACAAAAAAAGCCCGAAACATAACCATGATAAAGGAGAAGAAAAAGCCATAAACTCTCCATTCAATGAACTTCGAAGCGGCATCACAAACATGTGGAGAAGCTACGATACTTTTTAAAATGTGAGGTGAAAAGAGGTGGGAAAGCGTAAATAGCACTGCAGCTACAACCAAAAGAAAATAGACTCCCTGATAAAAGATGGGGCCGATTGCTTTATAGTTTCCCTCCCCATTGCGACGCGCAATGAGAATCTGAGCTCCTATACTGAAACCGAATGCCATCATGAATATTGCCAGGTAGTAAACCCCGGCAATTGCGGATGCCCCTAATTCTATTTCGCCTACTCGTCCGAGAAAGGCGGTATCGGTCATCCCTATTAATTGTTCCATAACCAAGCTGATCAGGATGGGGTAGGCGATAGTCCAAATTTGTCTATATGTATATTTTGTTTTCATTCAATCGAATTATTGTTTAGCGAAAGAAAGCCGGGCAAACCTGTGTTGGGTTGCTCGGCTTTCTAGTATTCATTGTCTTAGGGGTCTCTAGCGTTTATTTCTCTGTTGACGCTCCTTTGTCAATTGTTCCTGTTGCTTTTGCATTGCCTCTAGGCGAGCAGCGAATCCGGTTTTCTTCATCTGCTTTGGATCTTTCTTTTTCGCTTCCAAAATAGATAACAACTTTTCTTCATTAGTAGTTCGGCGAAGTAAGATCATTGTACCTACACTGATCAACGTTGATACGAAGTAATAATAGTTCAAGCCGGACGGATAATCGTTCAGCACAAACAAGAACATAACAGGCATCAGATACATCATCCACTTCATGGCAGCCATTTGAGGTTGTGCGCCCGTGTCCTGCATTGACATGGTATACTTGGTGTTCAGAACGTTAGTAACAGTCATTAATAAGCAGAACAAGCTAAGGTGATTACCTAAGAATGGAATATGGAATGGGAACGTTACAATTGCATCGTATGTAGAAAGGTCATCCGCCCATAAGAAACTTTCCTGGCGAAGCTCGATAGCACTAGGAACGAACATAAATAACGCCATCAGGATAGGGAACTGCAAGAGCATCGGTAAACAACCTCCCATAGGACTGACCCCATATTGGCTGTAAAGCGACATCACCTCCTGCTGCTTTTTCATCGCATCTTCCTGCTTCGGATACTTCTGATTGATCTCATCTATTCGAGGTTTCAATACCCTCATCTTAGCGGACGACATGTACGTCTTCCACGTAGCCGGATAAACGAGTATCTTTACCATGATAGTCAAGATCAGCAAGACGATACCCATGCTCAATCCCCAACCGGATAACCAGTCGAACACATTAATCGTAACGAATTGGTTGATCCAACGAATCAGTGGCCATCCCAAGTAAACAAGTCTGGAAAGTTCCAATTTTTCGGAACGGCCTTTATCCAACGCTTTCAGCGTCTTATAGTGATTCGGTCCGTAGTAGAAGAACATCTTGGTAGGTTGTTTACCGGTAGGGTCAAAGAAAGTGCTCATTTCGGAAGCGTAGTCTTTGATGTAACCACTTCCTTGCTGTTCCATCTTCGATTTTACCGATACCTTCTTGAAATCTTGCTCGGCAATAAGTACGGAAGAGAAGAATTGATTTTTGAAAGCAACCCAGTCAATCGTTGCACCACCCAACTCTTTTTCGTCGTCTTTGGCTGCTGATAAGTTGTCTACTTTATCTCCTTTGATTTTATAGGTCAATTCTGCCAGGCGATTTTCATAGGTAAATCCTTTCTCCAACTGACGTGCGCGTTGCGACCATTCAATATCTACATAATTTGTATTGGCCAGTTTGTCAGCCATGCCTGTAGCTTTGATTTCAAAGCTCATCAGGTAGCTATCCGGCTTCAATGTGTAGATGAAGTCTATGTAGCTGTCGCTGTCTACGGATAAACGCATAGTAACGCTACTATCTGTCTTGTTTACCGCGTTGAAATAAAAGTCTTTAGTCTGAATAGCTCCTTCTTTGTTATAGAAATTAAAGCACATGGAAGCGTCATCATCGTGGAATAGCACGATAGGAGTCTTCTTGTCCTGAGCTTTGTAATCCTTTAAAGTTGCCGAAAATACGCGTCCGCCTCTAGTTGCAAAGGTGATTTCCGCTACATTGTTTTGGATGCTGATCAGAGAGTCAGTTCCGTGAATGGCGTTAAAGAATAATGAAGAACTATCACTAGTTAATGCATTATTTTCATTACTAGCCAAGGCAGCTTCCGTTTTAGCTTTCAGCGCTGCTTCCTGTTGTTGAACCAAAGCGACAGAATCTCTATAGTGATCCCATGCAGCTTGTTGCTCCTCGCTTGGACGACTCAGAAAACTGAATGCTACCAATAATACTCCTATTAAAACGAGACCTGTGATGGTATTTTTATCCATTCTTTTTTAGTTATAAATTACTTGTTATTACTTATTGCAATTAAGATTAAATGCATTGGTTAGGCATTGATATCTTTTTCATTTTTGATGACTGCCTTTACAAAAGCAACAAACAGAGGATGAGGGTCTAGTACGGTACTGCTATATTCCGGATGGAACTGCGTACCTACAAACCACTTCAAGGCAGGAATCTCTACGATCTCGACCAAGTCTGATTCCGGATTAATACCCACACATTTCATCCCTGCGGCTTCGTATTGAGCTTTATAGTCGTTATTGAATTCATAACGGTGACGATGACGTTCTTGGATGTGCTCTTTTCCATAGGCTTCAAATACTTTTGAACCTTTTTGCAATACACATTCGTAAGCACCCAAACGCATTGTTCCTCCCATATTGGTGATTGACTTCTGTTCTTCCATAATGTCTATTACATTATGAGGAGTCTTTTCATCCATTTCGCGAGAATTGGCATCTGCATATCCTAACACGTTACGGGCAAATTCGATGGCTATGCATTGCATTCCTAAGCAGATACCAAAGGTCGGTACATTGTGTGTACGCGTATATTTGATGGCTACAAATTTACCTTCAATGCCACGCTGACCGAATCCCGGCCCAATCACGACTCCAGTCATGCCTTTTAGTGCTTCGGCTACATTCTCATCAGTCAACTTCTCGCTATTCACAAAATGTACTTCAACTTTGCGGTCGTTGTATGTTCCGGCTTGTGATAAAGCTTCGCGTATAGACTTATAAGCATCTTGTAAATCATATTTTCCTACCAAGCAATGTTAACAGCCTCTTTCTTCTCGGCTGCATGGCGGCGCTCAATAAATTTACGCCAAGGATCGAGTCCCGGAGTTTCTCCAATCGGCAATCCCATTTTCTGGAGAATGGTGGTATCCAGATCTTGCGCTTGCATGAGGATCGGAACTTCGTAGATTGTCGGTGCGTCAATAGATTGTACTACTGCTTTCTCGTCCACATTGCAAAACAAGGCAACTTTCTTTCTCAACCCGTCATTTAAAGGATGTTCCGTGCGTAAAACCAAAATGTCTGGTTGAATACCTACACTTTGCAACTCCTTAACAGAGTGCTGTGTCGGCTTGGTCTTCAACTCACCGGCAGCCGCGAGATAAGGTACATAGGTTAGATGAACGCATAATGCATTCTTGCCTAGTTCCCATTTCAACTGACGAATACTTTCGAGATAGGGGAGCGATTCAATATCTCCTACTGTACCTCCAATTTCAGTAATAACAAAATCGAATTTATTCTTACTGCCTAAAAGTTTTACATTTCGCTTGATCTCATCCGTGATATGAGGGATTATCTGGATAGTCTTACCCAAATAGTCTCCACGACGTTCCTTATCAATTACACTTTTGTAAATGCGTCCTGTTGTAATGTTGTTAGCTTTTGTCGTTTGTATTCCCAAAAAGCGTTCATAGTGTCCTAGATCCAAGTCGGCTTCATGGCCGTCGATGGTTACGTAACACTCTCCGTGTTCGTAAGGATTTAGCGTCCCCGGGTCGATATTGATATACGGGTCAAACTTCTGGATGGTTACATTATAACCCCTTGCTTGCAGCAATTTACCGATAGATGATGCGATAATGCCTTTTCCTAGTGAAGAAGCCACACCACCGGTGACAAAAATATACTTTGTTTCTCCCACAGCTATAACTGTTTAAATTATTGTTTATCTAGTAGTATACTGAACTTAAAAACCGCAAAATTATAAAAAAAGGGGAACATTATAGGGTTTCGTCAGAACAAATTTATTAAAAAATGCAATTTTGAAAGAATGCTATGTTTTTTGAACTATTTAATGTAAATTTGCCCCAAATTTGGGATGTTATGAAGATTAAAGTCATTTTACTAACAGCATTTTCCTTTTCTCTTATTTCTTCGGTTTGGGGGCAAAATGCAAGGAATTCCTCTTCGGTTGTTGCGCGTGGGCAGGTAGTGAAAAACGATACACTTCCGGCCGAACTGCAACCTTATTTGATGTTGAAGCTTAAGCCAGTAGGGAATACTTTTGAATTGGATACTGTATCATTTTTATATAATAAATACATAGCTCAGTTGGAATACTTGAACGATCCGGCTGTTCCTGCTCGTTATATACCATCGGATCCTTATTACTACCGCTTATTTACTCCTCTTGCCTATTATTATGCGCCAATAGCACAATACTCTAAATTGGATTGGACATTTCAACAAGATAAGAAATCCGATTTTGCAAAAGACTTGTTGACTTATGATTCGCGGGAATTAACTCGTTTGAATCGGGTAAACAAACAAGTGAATAATGCTTTGATGGATCTTTATTTGAAGAAGCCTCAGTTACTTGTTACTACTGAAGACCGAATAATGAGTCGTGAAGTCTTTCGGGCTGATGTGAAGCCTAAGATATCTCCAAAAGCTGCAGTCGTGAATCTTTTCAAGCCGGAAGAAATGAATGACAATGTCGGTTCGGCGAAGATGAAACTTCATAGACCCAACTGGTGGATAACCGGTGGTAACGGTTCTTTGCAGATCAGTCAGAATCACCTTTCCGACAACTGGTATAAAGGGGGGGAAAGTAACTATTCCGGAATGGCTACTTTGCAACTGTATGCCAATTACAATGATAATGAAAAAATATTGTTCGAAAATCAATTGGAAGCCAAACTCGGAATGGGTTCTACACCATCGGATAAATATCATGATTATTTAATTACTACCGACCAACTTCGTATTACGAACAAACTTGGGTTGCGTGCACTTAAGAACTGGTACTATACCATTTCTTCTGAATTTAAGACGCAGTTCTGTCATGGATACAAAGCCAATAATGAAAAACTGGTATCAGCTTTCCTTGCCCCGGCGGACTTAGCAGTCAGTGTCGGTATGGATTATAAACTGAATAAGAAAAATATGAAACTCTCAGTCTTTATGGCTCCATTGACTTATAACATGCGTTACGTAGGTAATAGTGAAGTGAATGAAGTTAGTTTCGGACTTGAAAAAGGTAAAAGTTCGAAGAATGACTTTGGTTCCCAATTACAGCCCACGTTGAATTGGACAATTATATCTTCCGTTACTTTAGAGTCTCGTTTAAATTACCTGACCAATTACGAATGGGTTCGCGTAGAATGGGAAAATACGCTCAACTTTGTGTTGAATCGCTATCTTTCTACGAAGTTATATGTACACGCCCGCTTCGATGACAGCGCTAAACCGACTGAAGGCACTAGCTACTTCCAGGTGAAGGAGTTGCTTAGCTTTGGTATTAATTATAAATGGTAGACAAACGATCGAGACCTGAACGGTACGATTGAAGCTTCTCTATCGGTTCGATATTTAGTGAATGTGCAGATCTGCTCTTTGATATAAAGGCAGTATCTGCACATTTTTTATTGTATTTCCGCGTGGTATGGATTCGTATGCGATTTGAGTTCTATAGGATTCTTGCGTTTTATACCTATTGCATATGCTTCCGAATAATAATACTAGTAGTATTGGTTGTGAGAAATGCAAAATAACTCATAATTGTATGGAATTTATAAGAGGAAAACAGAAAAAGTCATGAAAAATTCTTATTTTTGTCTGAAGACTTTAACATGAGGATTACAAAATGGCTAATACAATAAAACATTTAGGCGTTGTGGATAATATCGAAGGGGTTCATATAAAGGTGAAAATACTTCAAGCCACAGCTTGTGCAACTTGTTCAGCTAAAGGTTTTTGTACTTCAACAGGTGGTAAGGAGAAGTTTGTCGATGTCATCGATAAAGATGCCTCTTCTTATCAAGTTGGAGAACAAGTGATGATTGAGGGAGAAACTTTTATGGGGATGGTGGCACTACTACTAGCTTTTGTGCTGCCTTTCGTTCTTTTAATTGCTACCTTATTTATATTCATGATATGGATGGGGAATGAACTTTATGCAGGCGTGTTTTCATTGGGAATTCTTATTCCTTACTATTATCTTCTTTGGCTCCAAAGAGATCGCTTGAAATACAGATTAGCCTTTACTATCACACCAATTAAGCAATTAACGATATGAATATGATTCTGCTTGCAGTCATTTCATTGGGGGCCATAGCGCTTGTCTCGGCTGTTATATTATATGCTGCTTCCAAGAAGTTTGCGGTATATGAAGATCCGCGTATTGCTCAGATAGCCGAAGTATTGCCTCAGGCTAATTGCGGTGGATGCGGTTATCCGGGTTGTACAGGATTTGCGGATGCTTGTGTTAAAGGGGAATCGTTGGAAGGAAAGTATTGTCCGGTAGGAGGACAAACATTGATGCTTCAGATTGCAGACATTTTAGGTCTGACAGCAGAAGTATCGGACCCAACGGTTGCTGTTGTGCGATGTAATGGAACTTGCGTTAACCGTCCTCGCTTAAATCACTATGATGGCGTGAAGAGTTGCGCTATTGCTGCTTCACTTTATGGAGGCGAAACCGGATGTAGCTATGGTTGTCTGGGATGTGGTGATTGTGTTGTAGCCTGTCTCTTTGATGCTATTCATTTGAACTCGGAAACCGGTTTGCCAGAAGTGGAAGAGGCTAGATGTACTTCTTGTGGAGCGTGTGTCAAAGCTTGTCCGAAGTCGATCATTGAACTACGTCCTGTAGGTAAGAAGTCACGTCGGATATATGTTTCCTGCGTGAATCAAGATAAAGGAGCTGTAGCTCGTAAAGCATGTTCAGTGAGTTGTATTGGCTGTGGGAAATGTGTGAAAGCTTGTGAGTTTGAAGCCATAACCTTGGAGAATAATTTAGCTTATATTGATCCGAATCTATGCAAGTTATGTAGAAAATGTGTGGAAGTATGCCCTCAAAATACAATTATAGAAGTAAACTTTCCGGTTCGAAAACAGAAGGTGGCGGAGGTATAAGCTGAAGCTTTTATATTAGAACACAAGTAATAGAATAAATTATAGAATTTATATGTTAAAGACCTTTTCAATTGGTGGTATTCACCCACATGAAGATAAGTTGTCGGCACATCAGCTATAATTGAAGCAGAAACACCTAGACAAGCTGTGATTATGTTGAGTCAGCATATTGGTGCTCCTGCCAAACCAATTGTGGCAAAAGGTGATGTCGTAAAGGTGGGTACGAGAATAGCTGATCCCGTTGGCTTTGTCTCGGCAGCAATTCACGCTTCGGTTAGCGGGAAAGTAGCGAAGATTGATGCGGTTGTTGACGCTAGTGGTTATGCAAAGCCTGCAATATTCATTGATGTTGAAGGCGATGAATGGGACGAAAAAATAGATCGTAGTGTAGAATTAGTAAAAGATTGCAGTTTATCTTCAGATGAAATAAGAAAGAAAATAGCCGAGGCAGGTGTTGTCGGTTTGGGTGGTGCGTGCTTCCCCACGCACATAAAACTAACCCCTCCCACCTCCTTTAAGGTGGAATGTCTTATCATAAATGCTGTTGAATGCGAACCTTATTTGACAGCTGACCATCAACTGATGTTGGAACATGCTGAAGAAATTCTAGTAGGAGTTTCTATTTTGATGAAAGCTGTTAAGGTAAATAAAGCATTCATTGGAATTGAGGCTAATAAACCTGACGCTATTAAGGTTATGACAAAAGAAGCCAGCCGGTATGCAGGCATTGAAGTGGTTGCTTTAAAAGTGAAATATCCACAAGGAAGTGAGAAGCAGTTGATCAATGCTATTACAAAGCGTCAAGTAGCCAGTGGGTCTTTGCCTGTTTCTGTTGGAACTGTTGTGCAAAATGTAGCGACAGTCTTTGCGGTGTATCAGGCTGTGCAGAAAAATAAGCCTTTATTCGAACGGGTTGTTACTGTGACCGGAAAATCATTAGAGAAGCCTGCTAATTTTTTAGCTCGTGTCGGTACACCCATAAGCCAATTAGTTAAAGCTTGCGGTGGATTGCCTGAAGATTCCGGCAAAGTGATAAGCGGCGGCCCGATGATGGGAAAGGCGTTGGCTCATGTTGATGTACCGGTAACCAAAGGGAGCTCCGGGGTGTTGCTTATGAACCGGAAGGATGCGAGACGCGGTGAAGTACGGACTTGTATTCGTTGTGCCAAGTGTGTGACTGTTTGTCCGATGGGCTTAGAACCTTATCTTCTTTCTGCCTTGTCCGAAAATGGAGATTTTGAAAGAATGGAAAAGGAAGAGATAATGGACTGTATTGAGTGTGGATCTTGTCAGTTCACTTGTCCGACTAATCGTCCGCTGTTGGATTACTGCCGTTTGGGTAAGCGCGAGGTAGGCATTAGAATTCGTGTTCGCCAAGCTAAATCATAATGAGTATGGAAAATAAATTAATCATATCTTTGTCGCCTCATATCCATAGCGGAGACAGCGTGCAAAAAAACATGTATGGTGTGCTTATTGCACTTATACCTGCCTTTCTAATGTCATTGGCTGCCTTTGGTATAGGTGCTCTCATTGTAACAGCTACTTCCGTTGCTGCTTGTGTCTTTTTCGAGTGGGCGATCGGGCGATTTCTGATGAAGAAACCGGTAACCACGATTTTCGATGGATCTGCTATCATTACCGGGGTATTGCTCGCTTTTAATTTACCTTCCAATTTACCTGTCTGGATTATTATCTTAGGTGCCTTGTTTGCTATTGGTGTGGCAAAAATGTCCTTTGGTGGTTTAGGCTGTAATCCATTTAATCCGGCCTTGGCGGGACGCGTTTTTCTATTACTTTCTTTTCCGGTACAGATGACTAGTTGGCCGCAAGCCGGTCAGTTAATGTCTTATATCGATGCGCAAACCGGAGCAACTCCTTTAGCTGTAATGAAAGAGGCTATTAAGACCGCCAATCCTTCGGTGCTTACCGAATTGCCCGACAGTTTTAGTTTGCTTTTTGGCTTTTCGAACTCTTCCGCATTGGGAGTGGGGAGTTTGGGTGAGATCAGTGCATTGGCTTTGTTGCTGGGACTTGCCTATATGCTGTGGAAGAAAATAATTACTTGGCATATACCTATTTCTATTTTAGTTACCGTTTTTGTTTTTTCCGGTATTATGCATTTAACGAATCCGGCTCTGTATGTATCTCCAATTGTACAATTGCTTACCGGAGGCGTGATGTTAGGTGCTATTTTTATGGCAACTGATTATGTGACCTCCCCCATGACGAGGAAGGGGATGCTTATTTATGGTGTCTGTATCGGAATGCTTACGGTTGTCATCCGTTTATTCGGAAATTATCCCGAAGGAGTATCGTTCGCTATTCTGATAATGAATGCCTTTACGCCGCTTATCAACACCTATTGTAAACCAAAACGCTTTGGGGAGGTGGCAAAGAAAAAATGAAAAAGCTCGAATCGTCTTTAAAAAATATGCTATTGGTGCTTACAGGTGTGACCGTGCTCTCTGTTGCTTTATTGGCTTATGTAAATAAATTGACTCAAGAACCCATTGCCGAAGCTAATGCGAAGATATTAAATGAAGCGCTGAAAAAGGTTCTTCCGGAGTTTACAAACAATCCGGTAGCCGAAAGCGATACTTTATTCAGCGAGAAGGATGGAAAGAAAAGCGTAGATTTTATCATATATCAGGCAAAAAAGGGAGATAAGCAAGTCGGAGCGGCTGTAGAGGCTAAATCTATGGGCTTTGGAGGAGAAATGATTGTCCTTGTCGGCTTTGATGTTGCGGGGGTTATCTATAACTACGCCTTATTATCTCATGTGGAAACGCCGGGGCTGGGCTCAAAAGCTGATAAGTGGTTCGGAGCCTATGATCCGATTAAGGGAGAGAAAGCTGTTGCACATAAAGAAGATACTAAATCAATCTTGGGGATGAATCCGGGTGAAACTCCTTTGAAGGTAAATAAAGATGGTGGGCAGGTGGATGCAATTACTGCTTCTACAATTACGTCTCGCTCTTTTTTAAATGCGGTAAATGCAGCATATAAGGCTTATAAGTCTGATAAGAAAGAAGAGGGAGGTGAAGTAAATACTGTAACTGGAGCCTCAATTAAAGTAGAACTTACTGATTCTGTCAGTGCTAAATAAGAAAAAGGAGAAGGCTATGAATAACTTTAAAGTTTGATGAATGGGATTGTCAAAGAGAATCCAATATTCGTGCTCCTGCTGGGAATGTGTCCGACACTGGGAACGACTTCATCCGCCCTTAATGGGATGGGGATGGGATTGGCAACCATGTTTGTGCTGATTTGTTCCAATGTGGTGATCTCACTGGTTAAGAATCTGATTCCCGATATGGTGCGCATCCCTTCTTTTATCGTTATAATTGCGTCGTTTGTGACCTTGTTGCAGATGGTTATGCAAGCTTATGTGCCTGAATTGTATGCAACACTGGGACTTTTTATTCCTTTAATTGTTGTGAATTGTATTGTACTGGGGCGTGCTGAAGCTTTTGCTGCCAAAAATAATGCCTTAGCTTCGATGTTTGATGGTTTAGGAATGGGACTTGGATTTACGATTGCTCTTACTTTACTGGGAGCCGTTCGTGAGTTTTTGGGTACCGGGAGAATATTTGACTATACGATCTTACCGGAAGAATATGGTATGTTGATCTTTGTTTTGGCTCCGGGAGCCTTTATTGCTTTGGGATACCTGATCGCTTTAATAAATAGCTTGAAGAAAGCCGAATAATCAACTGTAAATTAAAAGAATATGGAATACATATTGATCTTCATATCAGCAATATTTGTAAATAATATAGTACTTTCACAGTTTCTGGGTATATGTCCATTCCTGGGCGTTTCTAAAAAAATAGAAACAGCCATCGGCATGAGTGCGGCAGTAGCTTTTGTACTCACTATAGCTACGATTGTGACCTTTTTAATTCAGAAATATGTGCTTGATGCGTTTGGTTTGGGTTATTTACAGACCATTACATTTATTTTGGTTATCGCAGCTTTAGTACAGATGGTCGAAATAATACTTAAAAAGGTTTCCCCCGCTTTGTATCAGGCATTGGGGGTATTCTTGCCTCTTATTACCACAAATTGTTGCATCCTGGGTGTAGCTATTTTGGTTATTCAAAAGGAGTTCGATTTATTGACCGGTGTGGTCTATGCTTTTTCTACAGCACTGGGATTTGGACTTGCGCTTGTGCTTTTTGCCGGACTTCGCGAACAGATGAGTTTGGTCAAAGTACCTAAAGGCATGGAGGGGACTCCAATTGCTTTAATTACTGCAGGCTTACTGGCTATGGCATTTATGGGCTTTTCTGGCGTTGTCTAAAAGCAAAGTTCTCCTTAATTATAAGGTAAAGGATGATGGCTTACAGAAATACAATAAGTGAATGCTCTCACCCTGGCTTTTTTGTCTCTTTTCTTGTAAAATTAAATGTTGCAAAAAAACAACTTAAATCATTGAGTTCTCATTTTATTTCTATAATTTTGCCAGATCAAAGCAGATTAAAAGCCGAAAAACTAATATACTTATAAATATGAAAGAAAAAATCTTAGTAACGGGTGGAACCGGATATATTGGTTCTCATACCGTAGTAGAGTTACAAAATAATGGCTACGAAGTAATTATCATCGATAATCTATCTAATTCAAGTGCTGATGTAGTCGACAATATTGAAAAGGTATCAGGTATTCGTCCCGCCTTTGAGAAATTGGATTGCCTTGATTACGAAGGACTCGATGCCGTATTTACTAAATACAAAGGAATTAAAGCGATTATTCATTTTGCAGCCAGCAAAGCTGTTGGTGAATCTGTCCAGAAACCTTTGCTCTATTATCGTAATAATCTGGTTTCTTTAATTAATTTGCTAGAGTTAATGCCTAAACATGAAATCGGAGGTATTGTATTCTCTTCGTCTTGCACTGTTTATGGTCAACCCGATGAGCTTCCGGTTACAGAGAATGCTCCGATAAAAACAGCTGAATCTCCTTATGGTAATACCAAACAGATTAACGAGGAGATTATTCATGATACTGTAGCTTCAGGCTCGCCCATAGCGGCTATCTTATTGCGCTACTTTAATCCAATTGGTGCGCATCCAAGTACATTGCTAGGAGAGTTACCGAATGGTGTTCCTCAAAACCTGATTCCATATCTTACGCAGACAGCCATTGGAATTCGCGAGAAGTTGAGCGTTTTCGGTGATGATTATGATACACCTGATGGATCATGTATTCGTGATTTTATCAATGTAGTCGACTTGGCTAAGGCTCATGTTGTAGCTATCAATCGTATCTTAAATAAAAAGCAGAAAGAGAAAGTTGAAGTGTTCAATATTGGTACAGGATGCGGCTTATCAGTGTTGGAATTGATAAACGCGTTTGAGAAAGCAACTGGTGTGAAATTGAATTACCAGATTGTAGCTCGTCGCTCCGGTGATATTGAAAAAGTATGGGCGAATCCAGAGTTCGCAAATAATGAATTGGGCTGGAAAGCAGAGACTTCAATTGAAGAGACTTTGCGTTCAGCTTGGAATTGGCAATTGAAACTTCGCGAAAGAGGTATTCAATAAGCCTATAATCTTTTTAATAGTTTTTTCATTAAACTCTTGTACAATATATGCATATGTGAATATACTTATATTGTAATTATCCTTTAAAGATATAAGCAAGAGTTCTCTTTTTAAAAGTTTTGTATACTCGGTGTTACGATGTGGGTCGTTTCACCGAGTATTATTATGAATATACGCGGCTGATTATGCTTCCAAACATAATTCGAATTGTATATTTTTTAGATATTTTTATTACCTTTGCGAACGAATGGGAATCAAAGTATGCCAAGTGTGTGTATATGTAAAAGTTAAAATAGGGGAAATATGGAAGACAAAGTTGGGGTATCATTGATAATGAAAACTGTTCTGAAGCGTGGTCATTCTGACAAGAAGGGAAAATTAGAAATGCGATTTGATAATGCCAATGAGCGTATGAGTCAGATCTTGGAATTACAACAGAAGTTAGGTATTACAAGTAAAACCGTTTTAAATCGCTTTATGAAGTTAAATCAACGGATTGGAGAAACACAAGTTTGTTCGATGGAGGATTTAGAGTGGTTGGAGCAAGAGTTAATCTCTTCCTCTCAAAAGCTTACTGACTACATAAAACGTAGGAATATCGAACAATCGAATGAGTTTCAGCAGGTCGGAACCTTGGAAGCTTATTCGATGGCAGAAGAAACCTTGGGGAGGCCTGAAGGAGAATCACTGAAAGATAGGGTGGACAATATTATGCGAAACGATGCTTGGTTACAAGCGTATGGGTTGCTTCATAGACGAATAGAAGCTATGTTCGCTTTTTTAGAGGTAAACACGTTGCTCGGTGATGAATTACAAGCCTTGTCGGGACGCTGGAAGGAATTGAGAACCATGCTTAATACACGCGTGCTGAGTGATTGTGAATCTTTATTCCAGATTTTGATAGAGGAGATGAATCACGTCTACCGTCCCGGAGAAAATTTATTGGCATTACTCGATAGACAAGAATTATAGCTTTCCGTCAAAGACGAAAGAATCTGAACCAAAGTCACTAGTTGGCAAAGTAGTCCCGGGAGCGAAAAGTCCATATACGGAAGAACCCGAACCGCTCATAGAAGCATAGATCGCCCCTTGTTTGTATAGTGTTTCTTTTATCTCTCCGATCTCCGGATGTAAGGGAAATACGCTTTCCTCAAAGTCATTGCTTAGCATTTTTTTCCAGGTACTTACGGGAAGGTTGATAACCTCTTCTAAGGCATGTTGAGGAGTTCGTGGGCAGATATGTGCGAACGCGTCTCGGGTAGAAACGAAAATATTCGGCTTGACAACTCTAATCACATAGCCTTGGAGCGAAAGGTTTATTGGAGAAAACTGATTGCCTATGCCTTTGGCAAGAGTTGGAGCGTTTTTTATAAAAAAAGCGCAATCAGCTCCTAATTCGCTGGCATATGTTTCTAGCTGATTCTCTGATAAATCTAGTTGAAAGTGTTTGTTGAGCAGTTTAAGCATGAAAGCCGCATCCGATGAGCCACCTCCATTCCTGCGCCGGAAGGGATATGTTTGTATAGATGAATCTCAATAGGAGGAAGATGAAATAGTTTATCTAACAGTAGATAGGCTTTAACTGCCAGATTTTCTCCGGCAGTACCATTTATCTGTATGCCGTATTGATATAACAAAAATTTAGAGTCAGCATTGGGAAGTGTTCTGATTTCAAGAGCATCTTCCAGCGGAACGGGATAAAAAACAGTCTCTAGATTGTGGTATCCGTCCGGTCGCTTGCCGGTTATGTATAGTCCCAAATTGATTTTGGCATTTGGAAAAGTAATCATCTTTTGTTTACGATTTATAAGTTGCTAATTTAGAAAAACTATTTATCCGCGACAAAGTTAGCAAAATCTTCATTTTTCTTTATTTAATCCTCATTATAATATTCTATCTTTGTCATCCCTTTCATGTACGATTGAATTTGTTGAAGAGATAAAGGGAGAATATTAAATAGTTAATAAATTAAGAATGGCCGAGCAAAAAAGAAATACCCGTAATACGAAGACAAAAGTACAACCAGTGAATGACTATGGGCGTATCCAACCACAAGCGCTAGAATTGGAAGAAGCGGTTCTGGGTGCTCTGATGATTGAGAAAGATGCTTATTCGCTAGTTAGTGAAATACTTCGTCCGGAATCTTTCTATGAGCATCGGCATCAGTTGATTTATTCTGCGATTACTGACCTCTCCGTAAATCAAAAACCTGTAGATATTCTTACGGTAAAGGAACAATTAAGCAAGCGGGGAGAACTTGAAGAAGTAGGAGGCCCTTTTTACATTACTCAATTGAGTAGTAAGGTTGCTTCTTCGGCTCATATAGAATATCACGCCCGTATCATTGCACAGAAATCCTTGGCTCGTGAACTAATTACTTTCACCAGCAATATACAGAGTAAAGCCTTTGATGAAACGCTGGACGTAGATGATTTGATGCAAGAAGCCGAAGGTAAGTTATTCGACATTTCACAACAAAATCTTAAAAAAGACTATACACAGATCAATCCTGTGGTTGATGAAGCTTATAAGTTAATCCAAAAGGCGGCAGCTCGTGCAGATGGCTTGAGCGGTCTTGAAAGTGGGTATAACAAGCTTGATCAGATGACTTCCGGATGGCAGAATTCCGACCTTATTATTATCGCTGCTCGTCCGGCAATGGGAAAAACCGCATTTGTACTTTCAATGGCGAAGAATATTGCGGTTAACTATCGGAATCCGGTAGCTCTATTCTCGCTTGAAATGAGTAACGTACAGTTGGTGAATCGTTTGATTTCGAATGTATGTGAGATACCCAGTGACAAGATTAAGAGTGGACAGTTGCAAACCTACGAATGGCAACAGTTGGATTATAAATTAAAAGATTTATTAGACGCTCCTTTGTATATCGACGATACTCCTTCACTTTCTGTGTTTGAGCTTCGCACCAAGGCCCGTCGTTTGGTGCGGGAGCATGGGGTTCGCATGGTTATTATTGACTACCTTCAGTTGATGAATGCAAGCGGAATGGCTTTTGGTAGCCGCCAGGAAGAGGTGAGTACCATTTCTCGTTCTTTGAAAGGCTTGGCGAAGGAATTAAATATACCGATTATTGCGTTGTCGCAGTTGAATCGTGGAGTTGAAAGCCGCGAGGGGATTGATGGTAAGCGTCCTCAATTAAGTGACCTTCGTGAATCGGGAGCTATCGAGCAGGATGCCGATATGGTGTGCTTTATTCACCGTCCCGAGTATTACAAAATATTTCAAGATGACCGGGGAAATGACCTGCGTGGTATGGCAGAAATTGTTATTGCCAAACATCGTAATGGTGCAGTAGGAGAGGTGTTACTTCGATTTAAAGGGGAGTTTACTCGTTTCTCCAATCCGGAAGATGATATGGTTATTCCGATGCCGGGAGATTCGAATGGAGCTATGTTAGGGTCGAAGGTTAATACCGATTCATCTGGTTCCGTACCTCCACCCGAACCGGATTTTATACCTCAATCGAACAATCCGTTTGGAGCACCGGGAGGAGATGGTCCTTTGCCTTTCTAATTTTATTCGAAAGTATCTTACATCTTATTCGCTTTTTATGTATTTCGCTCAATTGGGGCGAAAAGAAGACTAGAAGCCTGTACCTTGCTTGGGTTCGTAAAAAGGCTGACGGAGTTAAGATTATAAATATAGTAATATGAAAATTAATCCCGACTTATTCTTATGAGTTGATTGGGACTTTAGTCTCTTTAGAGAATATCCATTAATACGGGTTACCAACCTTGAAGGAGAAAAACTCTTCCAAAAGATATTCGAATTGGAACCAACAATGACTTCAAGGAAGTTCGAATTTTACAAGAGTTACCAGAAAAACGCAAAACATGTGAATTGAGAAACTGTACCGAGATTCCTTTTACTTCCTTGATCACTCTTTTGGTTTAAAAGAGACAAAGGAAGGCTTTTTCTGTAGGAGGCAACCTAGCTTAATGCTTTTGAAGTTTTAGACCCTTTTTTTGATGCCAAATAGATCAAGAATCTGATTAGTAATATCTATACTAACTTCTCTGTTATGAGCCGATTCTTCGCAATCCCTGCCCAACTTCAAGATTGTAAGTGCCATCTGTAATAAACAAAAGGAAGTCTTGTGCGCTTACTGGAAGCCTTATATATAACCTTTAGGTTATATGGCAGATGCTAGCTATTGTGAAAGGGGATTTGTTATTCCACATATATGAAGCTTCTTTGGGAAGCCATCAGTTAGCTTTTTATTTGATGTATTAAGATCTACAAATGTTTTGGGGTGCTTTTTTATCTTTGAAATAATCGGATTTTAAAGTAAGGGAACACCAATTTCCACAAATCGTAATCTATGTTATTAGCATGCATGGGAGGTTTGGTAATAAGTATGTGAACTATATCATGTTTTCTGTTATAGATATTTTAAAAGATACTTCGATGTTAAAGAATTAATTGTTGAGCAGATTCGAATCAGCTTTCTTATGAAGATACAAATTAACTGGAGGTCATCTATTCCGTATAAAAGGAACTAGAAAGTCTTCCTTTTTGTAAATCAGCTCTTTGAAGAGGAGGAATAATTGTTCATTCTACACAACTATTTGGTATATTCGCCTAAAACAGGTTCTTTTTTTTATATATATAATAAAAACACATACATTTGCCAATGTAATTATTTGAGATTTTATTTTAAATTAAATACTTAAACACTATGAAACACGCAAGAGCATCATCGTATATAATACCTGTAAAACTAAAAGATGGGAGATATATGTTGATTCATGGTTATACGGGAGCTGTTGATATCATAACAGAAGGATTGCTAAAAAAATAGAATCAGTATCTCAGAGGACAGATTTATCTTTCGAAACAATTCAAACACTTCAGAAGAGAGGATATATTACCAATAAAAATCGAGAAGAAGAAATAGCTTATGTGAGGAAGCTTGCAGATGTATTAGGTAAAAGAAATTCCTTTTGTCGAAAAACATTTACCTTATTAGTTACTTATAACTGTAATTTCAAATGTCCTTATTGTTATGAGCAAGAAAGTGTTATGAAATATCCATCCTTCGTTATTTCTGAAAAAATGGTTGATCATTTTTTTGAAATGATCCCTAAAATTGAACCCGATGAAGAGCTATGGAGAAGAACCATCGATCTATTTGGAGGAGAACCCCTTTTAAAAGAAAATAAGGATCGGATTAAATACATTATTAAAAAAGGAAAAGAACGTGGATTCAAATTCTCTGCAACAAGTAATGGATATGATTTAGTATATTATGAAGAGTTATTATCCACTGATGCTATTGGTGTGGTTCAAGTGACTATTGATGGGAGTAAATATGTTCATGATAGTAGGCGAGTACATGTTACTGAAATCGGATCTTTTGATGTAATTATTAATAATATAGAGATGTCATTGAGAAAAGGGATTTCAATTATTGTAAGAATTAATATAGATAATACAAATGTAGGAGAAGTAGTAAAACTTGATAAGTATTTTCGGGAGAAGGGCTTTTATTTATATGATAGTTTTATGGTGTATGCTGCTTATTTGGGGGGGGAAGTTAATTTTAATCCAGAAACATATAACAATGAAATCAGTTTATCCGGTACCTATGATGATTTTTTTGAAGTGTTTAAAAATAAAGATCATAAAGTTAAGCACAATTACACATTGTATAATAGACTTTACAATGCTATAGAAAGTAAAAAATCGATACCACTTTCCTCTTGCCATTGCGATTCCCACTATTCAAATTATGTATTTGACCCTTTAGGCAATATTTATACATGCCTAGAATTAGTTGGGAAAAAAGAGCATTCTATTGGTACATATAATAGAGCTGATTTGAAATGGAATGAAAATGCTGCTCGTTGGCAAGAGAGAAATATTAGTAGTATTGCTGGGTGCAATAGATGTAAATACACATTATTATGTGGAGGAGGATGTTTTGCAAAAGTGTTGCGAAATCCAAAATGTGGTGATTCATATTGTGGAGATTTCTCTACTATTTTAGGACAGGTTTGTAATGAAGTATACTTTGATTTAATGAACCCGTATGTTTAACAAATTAATTATTATTTTATGAAAGAAAAAAAAAGAGAGTAACAACGAATTGATTTCGTTAAATGAGAATCTGATCACAGAGTTTGAAATTCAACAGTTGGAAGAACGTTTGGAAACAGATCCATTGGCATTAAGTGGTTGATAAGTATTTCAGCACCAGAAAATTCACTGGCATGTTTCGTGATTACATGTGATTCTGGATTCAAAATTGAATTTTAATCTTTAATTCAAGTTATTCTTCTTATCATAGATATTCTCTATGATAAGAAGAATAACTTTTAAAACAGCATGAGAAATAAGAAAAGATATATAATTTTATTGTACCTGATGTTGAGCTACATTTTGGCTTTCTCTCAATATAGAATGTCGGGATATTTAAATTGTTCAGATGAGAAGCAGGCAATTTCTTATGCTACGGTTCGTTTATTACAAATCGATTCAACTTTTGTTTCCGGGAGTCTGACAGACAGCACAGGTCTTTACCGCTTCGATAAGGTTTATCCGGAGAAGTATCTGATTGCTTTTAGCTCCATTGGGTATCTATCTAAAGTAGTTCCCGTAACGATACAGGCAAACGATACTGTACTTCCGGCATTCACATTAGAGAGTGATCATTTAATGTTGGAAGAGGTCGTCGTTAAAGCCAGCTCTTTTATCCGCAAGGAAGACCATGTTCTGATCCTTCCGGATAAGCAGCAGCTAAAGCATGCCAATACGGGATACGATTTACTCTATAACTTGATGATACCTGATATTGACGTAAACAGGCGTATTGGAGAAGTTACCACTTTCGGTGGTGGAGTTTCGTTATATATAAATGGGGAAAAGGCGAATTACCGTGACGTGCAGAGCCTTCGTCCGCGTGATGTTCTCAATGTGGAATATTATGACGTCCCCATAGGTAAGTACGCTGGTGATGTAGCAGCCATCAACTATGTAACCAGACAATACACATCCGGAGGTTATGTCGCGTTGGATGGTAAACAAACCATTGGTTATTTAGCGGGAGATTATAATGTAGGGGCAAAAATGAACCGTAAGCATACCACTTATTCTATGTGGGGTGGCTACAATATGAAAAGATATACTGGTACGCAAACAGAAAAGCATGAAGAAATCTACTCTCCCGACTATACGGTTAATCGTGACCGTCGGACAGAAAACGCCACGTTTGCCAACAACCAGCAATATGTGCAGTTCAAAGTGAACAACCAGACTAAATTACGCAATTTGTCGATGCAAGTATCGTTGGTACGTGATGAAACACCTAAAGACGGTCATGGTGATAACTTGATTTATTCGGGATATTATACTCACAATGAAAGTTCGTCAGAAAGGAAAAGCTCGAAAAGTTTGCAGCCTTTTATCAAGTTGTATGGGGAGTTTAACCTTCCAAAAGACCAATCGCTGGACTTTACGTTGAGAGGTTCCTATAGCCAAAATGATTATAAAAGAACCTATATGGAGGGGAGTAACTTTTTTTCGACCAATATAGATGAAGATATGTACTCGCTTGTGTTCTCTGGTAATTATAACTTGCGCTTGAGAAAAGGAAAAAGTCTGGGCGTAGGTATGCTGCATAATCATAAAGTAACATCTTCCTCCTATGCCGGAGATTATACCTCCTGGCAACATTTATGGTCTGGAGAGAGTGTGATGTTCATTACTTATACACAAAGAGTAGGTAAAAACCTAATGATGCTTATTCGTCCGGGAATTTCTTATTTGAACTACAAACTACATCGTGGAGAGCTGAAACAACATTATACCTTGAGATTTAATACCATGTTATTGCATCAAATAGACAAGAAGCAACAAGTAAGGTACTATGTGAATATCGGCAATATAACACCTGATATTTCGTTTATAAACAATGTTGAACAAACAGTTGATTTTCTACAAATCAAGCGTGGTAATCCGGACTTGGATAATACTAAACTCTATAATATAGGTGCTAATTATACCAACCAGTGGGGCTGTTTGAAATTGCACGGTGTGGTAGATTATATGGGATACCTAGACAATGTTACTTATCATTATTATTTTGACAATGATAAACTGATTAACAGCTTCCGTTCCGGAGACAATGCTCATGTATTATCAGCACGTTTAGGAGTTACCTATAACTTCTCAGATAAGCTGCGTACCAAATTATCTACTGATTATGTATTTCAGAAAACAACAGGAAAAGCTCATCTGACCGATAATAGTCTATCCGTTAAGTTGGACGTTAATTATTTCTGGAAAGACTTTGCCTTGAATGTCTATGGAAGCATAGAAACAAGTAAAGTGAATCTTTGGACTTTTGTCCATGAGAAAAGACCCGCCCGCTATGGTGCTTCTGTGAATTGGAGTCGTAAAAACTGGTATGCTGAAACTGGAGTTGATAATCTTTTCAGTCGTGGTAATTATCGCGAGTATGTAAAGCTGGATATGTATAAGTATAACCAGCTTCAGAGAAGTCGACTGAATCAATCTATCGGTTATGTGAAATTATCTTATACCTTCGATTTTGGACGTAAAACGTCACGTGAGAAGGAAGAGGTCGATAGAAGTATAAATAGTGCAATTATGAAAATCGATTAATAGAATGGAAAAGTATAATCAAATATATATTCAGAAGCTGTCCACTTCTTCTGTGAAAGAGCGTTATTTGCTTATTTCAGAAGGCAAATATTATGAAGCCAGTTCTTCTGTTGTGCAACTCCTTGTTTGCTTGCAAGAAAAAGACACTAAGGAAGAAGCAATAATTGCCTATATAGGACAAAGCAGGAATCTATTTACACCGAGGCAAATTGAAGAGTTGATAGATCGATGCATAGTGCCGATATTAGAAAATACGGAGAAAAAAAAACGATCTTTTATTTATGAACGTGAACTTTTTTCAGCTGCTTCTATAGATCGTTTTACGGATATTTTCCGTTTCTTATTCTATAAAAATCTGATGATACCCTTCATTATAATAGTACTGAGTCTGGATATTTATTTTTTCTATGCAACAGAAAATTTGCTTGCTATTAATAGTTCGATAAACGCTTATACTATAGTAGGATTACTTGTATTTATGCTTCTTTCTTCCCTTCTGCATGAGGTTGGGCATGCTTCGGCGTGCAAATTTTTTAGTGTCCATCATGGACAAATTGGTTTTGGGTTGTATTTGAACTTTCCTGTACTCTATACTGAGGTAACTGAAGTGTGGCGTCTGCGACGATGGCAACGGTGTGTTGTAAACATTGCAGGGGTATATTTTCAAATGTATATAGCTTTTGTTTTATTACTGTTTTTTTTCTTGACTGGCTCCGATATTATACGGTATATGCTGCTACTCATTAACTTTGGTTTCATTTTAACACTGAATCCTTTCTTTAAATTTGATGGTTATTGGATTGCTTCGGATATGCTGGGAGTTCCCAACTTACGTAAACGTTCACAAGAACTGCTAGTCTACTTTTTTAAGAGTATAGGGAGAAAGAGTCAAAGAGAAAAACCGTACCTGCTACAGGTGAATTGCTTGGGACGATATGGGTTGATTGTATATTCGATTGTCGTAAACCTATTTATGGGATATTACTTTTTCTATATATTGCCTAGGTTTGTCATAAGTTTCATACATTCATTCCCCGAGGAAATGAATCAATTAGTTCTTTATCTTTCCAACAATATGACTCCTTCGTTTGCTTTATTGCGCAATATGGCTATGCAATTATTATTATTAATTTTAATGGGTATTTTTGTTTTTAACTTAGTACGTGCTTTATTGGGATATGCAGGAAAAAAACAAAAATAAAACTGCTCAAATTGCTGTTGTTGTAGTTGCAGTAACAGTCATGATGTGGATGTTCCAAATGAACGATCCCTATATACTACTTTTACCATGCATATCGATCGTATGGGCTTGCTTGTATAGAAACTTTCGTTTCTCGACTATCGATTTTGTGTTAGTCTGTATTTGTATATACGATGTAGTAAACTGGTATATGTGCCCTTCCTCGGCTTTGGATGGAGCATATACCTCAGTAATTTGTATTTGTTGTTACGCATTATTAAGGAGTACTATGTATTCTAGAGAGTATCGAAACTTATTCCTGAAGATGCTTCTTTTTCCTATATTAATTGCCCTTGTTATTACATTAGTATCATTTAATCTTTTTATCGATGCTACACATGAAGTTGGATTTATTGACACATATCCTCTTCGTTTTTTGTTTAGACCCTTAGGCTATGTTACAACTGTTCTGTCAAGCATTTATATTCCTTTACTAGGGTTGCTTGCTATAGGGTGCTATTACCAGATTCCCCGCTGGCGAGGTCTTTTTGGCTTGTCTGGGGTGCTGGCATTGGTTACAATCTTTCTTTCGTTTTCACGTGCAGCTTATATTGCATGTATAGTATATGCTATCTTTATTTTAATAGTTGTAAAATCAACTCGGAAGAAGATGACTCTTCTTGCTCTCTATTTTTGTATATGTGGAACGATCTGGCTGTTTTTTCCAATAGAGGTTGCTACTACACTTGCCATGAACAAAACGATATCACAACGACAAAGTACAGAAGGGCGTTTGAAAGCAACAGAGAAAGCACTGGAGATATTTAAAGAAAACAAATGGATAGGTACTGGAGATAAAAGTTATTCTTTGACAATGGATAAAGTGATGACTCAAGATTCAACATTTGCTTTTACTCCATATGCACCGAACATAGCTATACAACTATTAATAGAAAAAGGTATTATTGGAATAATGCTCTATGTTTGCTTAGCTATAGCGGTTATAATAACATTTATGCGATGGAGAAAGCGCCCCATCGCATTGCTGTCAGGTGGATGCTTATTGGCATTTGCTATAAAAGAGATGACAATAAGTAGTATGCTAAACGATTATGTGGTTTGCTTATTGGTGTTTATTCTACTTGCCTTTTTACAAGTAGAAGCGGAAGAAGTAGAGAACAAAAAAATAATTGTTCCATCTTGGGAAAGATATGCTTTTGTTGTATTTACGGGCATGTGTTTCATTTGTTTTGAAACCTCTAATTTAAAGGAGCAGTCTGATAAGGAAAATACTCATAAGGCAGTAGAGGCATTCGGATCGGGAAACTATCTTAAAGCTGTAGAATGGTTGGAAAAAACCTCTGACCGTTTACCCTGTCGGATTAACCGGGCAATGCTCGCTGTGAATGTCCCCGATAGCCTTTTACCAGTGGGGTATCAGTTGAAAGCTGGAGAGAGTTTAGGAGAAATAACCTTACCATCAGATATTTACATTTCTTATATACAAGCGAAGTTAATGCTTAATGGAGCAAGAGAAATAGAGGCCTACCACATACTCGAAAAATTGGTAATGAACTATCCGCGTAATGCTTCCTACATGTACGAGTTTTATCAAATGTTGTATAAAAAAGGAAAGCAGCAGGAGGCTGCATTAACGTTGGCAAAGGTCCTATGGTTATACCCTAGATTTTTACATACAGAACAAGTAAAAGATGTGTTTTTTACTGATCCTATTTTTAGGGAAAAAGTGCTTGCTAATTTAACACTAGAACTAATAAAAATAGAGAATACACCCAATGCGTATGCTCGTTATGGTTATATTTCTTATTATATGGGTGAAAAAGAAGAAGCAAAGGTGTTTCTGAACAAAGCGTTGGAATTTCAACCAGGATTTGCTGTTCCGTGGCTTTTGTTAGGAAAGTTACATAAAGAGGTGGGAAAAACGAAGGAAGCAGAAGTGTGTTACAAAAAGTACAATATTTTAATGAAGGGGGTATATACAAATGATAAATTACCATTAGAAGACGAAGTACAAATATATCTAGATTCAAAGGTGGTGTTTGAAAGATATGCGAAAAAATTTCTCACGTGGTATGGCTGTGCACTGGTTTATTAATTTTTATACAAAGAATAAGATATGAGAAAAATATACTTAGTAGGAATTTGGGTTATTATAGTTGGTTCTTTATCTAGTTGCAGGCAAGAAAATCAAGCTTTGGATAAAGCTATGGAAGAGGCTGGTAAAAATCGTTTAGAACTGCTAAAGGTGATAGATTACTACCGGAATGTGGACAATCGTGATCCACTGAAGTTAAAAGCAGCTTTATTCTTGATAGAAAATATGCCAGTTCATGGAGGAGTATGGAGTGAAGCAATAGGTACGTTTAGGGAAAAAGTGTATGAGGCGGACTCCTTATTACCAATGGAGATATTAAACAAGTGGTGGAATGAGTTGGAAGATGTTAATAAACCGATCTTTAAACCTGACTTGAATAATTTGAAAGCGGACTTTCTTATACAAAATATAGATAAGGCTTTCGAGGTATGGTATGCTTCCGCATGGAGAAAAGATGTGAGTTTTATAAATTTCTGCCATCATATACTGCCTTATCGTTTAGAGAAAGAGTTATTGGCAGATGGGTGGCGGGACAGCTTGTATCAAGCCTATTATCCGTTAGTGAAAGATATAAAAACGCTAAAGGAGGCTTATGAAATAGTACATTATGAGGTAGGGCAGCGTTTGTCGAGCAGTAGTTCTGATTTTCCATATAAAATAGACGTAGTGGCCATGCAGCATCAACTCAAAGCTACATGTCTCCAACGATGTATAATGATAAGCAGTGTAATGCGTGCGCTGGGTATTCCAACTGCTATAGATTATGTCGGTAGTTGGGGGAATTATAGTACAAGGGTCATGCGTGGGTCTCTCTAATAACCAAAGATGGTACATATGCTATCTATAGAGATGAAAAGGAGGCCCAAATCCATAATCGTATTGATGCAAGCCTATTTGAAGTTGACTATCCGATATCTAAAGATTATGAATTGATTACAAATTTTAAGAAACGCTGTGCGAAAATCAGTCGTTTTACGTTTGAATATCATAAGTATATAGAAAATCTGGATTATGAATGGAAAGCTGTACAACAGATGGTTTCTCCTTTTTCTTGTGAAGTCTCACATGAATATGGTTTGAAGGGAGAAAGTGAAGTACAGATCAATCTACCTATACAATATACATATCTTTGCACATTTGTTACAGCTCAGGGGTGGACTCCCATTAGTTACTGTAAAGTGAATAATGGTAGATGCCATTTCTCGGCATTAGGTGATTCGGTTGCTATATAATAATGGGATATCTCAACGGAAAGCCTATAGCTCTGGGAAATCCTTTTATGCTTGAGGGAAAACACAAAACAAGTTTTGTTCCTGATAAGTCAAGCCTTAAACAGATAAAGATTATGCGCAAATATCCACTTACAGGGAAATGGATGAACGAGTGGTTCCCTATGATTGGAGGGCGATTTGAAGGTAGTAATAATCCTGATTTTATAAATGCGGAATTGTTGTGTAGTATAGAGAATATGCCTGTCTTTCGTAATATTGTGAAAGTAAACTGTCGAAAAGAATTCCGCTATGTACGCTATGTCTCTCCGAAAGAGTGTCAAACTCCAATAGCAGAAATTGAATTTATAGGTATAAAAGGAAAAATGAAAGTCTCTCCGTGGAAAAATACAACCGGAGGCGTGGAGCGAAGTTTAGACAACGATACGTTTACGCGTCCCGATATTGAAAGAGGATATTCGTTTGGATATGATTTAGGCATCTCTCAAAAAATATGCTCCATCATATACTTCCCACGGAATGATGATAATTTTGTTCTTCCTGGGCGTGATTATGAATTGTTTTATTATGATAATGATTGGATCTCATTGGGGAAATGTAAATCAGATGATTATGAAGTGGTATATGATTCTGTTCCTGATAATTCCCTTCTATATTTGAAAGATCATACGACAGGCGTGGAAGAGCGCCCTTTTACTTATGAGGATGGCAAACAGATCTGGTGGTAATTTTGTGAATAAAACAAACGATGTTATTTTTTGAATTTTATTAAAAGGTATTGTAAATAGAGTAGTGTTATTTCTGATTAGATACTCATAGTTCAGGGAGTGGCGAGTGATAAATTTACATGATTTGATTTCATTTCCAAAATTTGCTGAACATCCCTAATTGGATGTTATTTAGTTTGAGAGAAAAAGATTTGCTTTTGCTGTGTGGTATCAAATATTATACTGTGGCAGCTGTATCGGGCTTTATCTTTCTCTGCACGATCTCATTTTTCTTTCAAATCCTTCTTTTTCAACCAAAAAACTTATTAACTTTGCGAATCTTTTGAGAAACAATAAAAAAATAATTATATGAATATCTCTTATAACTGGCTGAAAGAGTATGTCAACTTCGATCTGACACCTGAGGAAACAGCGGCAGCGTTGACTTCTATCGGCTTGGAAACAGGCGGTGTAGAAGAAGTACAAACAATTAAGGGTGGTTTGGAAGGTCTTGTGATAGGTGAGGTGTTGAGCTGTGTTGAACATCCTAACTCCGACCATTTGCATGTCACTAGTGTCAATTTAGGAAGTGATGAACCAGTGCAGATTGTTTGCGGTGCATCCAATGTGGCTGCCGGACAGAAGGTGGTAGTAGCTACCCTAGGCACAAAACTTTATAATGGAGACGAAAGTTTCACCATTAAAAGATCAAAAATTCGCGGAGTAGAATCTATCGGTATGATTTGTGCCGAAGATGAGATCGGTATTGGAACCAGTCATGACGGCATTATTGTATTACCTGCCGAGGCAGTACCGGGAACTCTTGCCAAAGATTATTATAATATCAAGAGTGATTATGTACTCGAAGTAGATATTACTCCCAATCGTGCAGATGCCTGCTCGCATTATGGAGTTGCTCGCGACTTATATGCTTATCTTACTCAAAATGGATATAAAGCTGTCCTACAGCGTCCGTCCGTGGCTGATTTCAAGGCAGATAATCAAGATTTAAATATTCAGGTCACTGTGGAGAACAGTGAAGCCTGTCCGCATTATGCTGGTGTGACGGTAAAAGGCGTAACAGTTAAAGAAAGTCCGGAATGGCTACAAAATAAATTGCAGCTCATCGGTGTGCGTCCTATTAATAATGTAGTGGATATTACAAATTACATTGTTCATGCTTTCGGACAACCGTTGCACTGCTTTGATGCAAGTAAGATTAAGGGCGGAGAAGTTATTGTAAAAACAATGCCAGAGGGTACTCCATTCGTTACTTTAGATGAAGTAGAACGGAAATTGAATGGACGTGACCTGATGATTTGTAATAAAGAAAATGCGATGTGTATTGCGGGGGTATTTGGTGGACTGGATTCCGGTGCTACTGAAGCAACCGTTGACGTTTTTCTTGAAAGTGCCTATTTCCATCCTACATGGGTTCGCAAATCTGCGCGCCGTCACGGTCTGAACACCGATGCTTCTTTCCGTTTTGAGCGTGGTATCGATCCTAACAGTGTTATTTACTGTCTGAAGTTGGCTGCGCTGATGGTGAAAGAACTTGCCGGTGGTACGATCTCTTCTGAAATCCAAGATGTATGTATTACACCTGCGCAAGATTTTGTTGTTGAGTTGGCGTATGCTAAAGTGAATTCACTTATTGGTAAGGAGATACCGGTTGAAACAATTAAGAGCATCGTGACCAGCCTTGAGATGAAGATTACCAATGAAACGGTAGAAGGATTGACATTGGCAGTTCCTCCTTATCGTGTAGATGTACAACGAGATTGCGACGTAATTGAAGATATTCTTCGCATCTACGGATATAATAATGTAGAAATTCCGACCACTTTGAAGTCTAGTCTGACAACCAAAGGAGAAGATGATAAATCAAATAAATTGCAGAACCTGATTGCTGAGCAATTGGTAGGATGCGGATTTAATGAAATATTAAATAACTCGCTTACGCATGCTGCTTATTATGAGGGGATGGAAGACTTTTCGCCCAGTCGTTTAGCTATGTTACTCAATCCGTTGAGTGCCGACTTGAACTGTATGCGTCAGACCTTACTATTTGGAGGGCTGGAAAGTATAGCTCATAATGCCAATCGTAAGAGAGCTGATTTGAAATTCTTTGAATTTGGTAACTGCTATTTTTTCGATGCTGATCGCAAAAATACTGATAAGGTACTAGCTCCCTATTCGGAAGAGTATCATTTAGGCTTGTGGGTAACAGGAAAAAAAGTCTCCAATTCTTGGGCACATCTGGACGAAAATAGTTCGGTTTTCGAGTTGAAAGCTTATGTTGAAAACGTACTTTTGCGTCTAGGTTTGGATTTAAACAACCTTATCATCGGTACTCTGAGCAATGATATTTTTGCTTCTGCTCTGTCGATTAATACCCGAGGTGGGAAGTGTTTGGTTTCTTTCGGTGTAGTAGCTAAAAAAATACTAAAGGCTGCCGATATAGATAATGAGGTATATTATGCCGAATTCAATTGGAAAGAATTGATGAGAGCTATCCGGTCTGCGAAGATAAGCTATAAGGAACTTTCTAAGTTCCCGGCGGTTAAGCGTGACTTAGCTTTGTTGATTGACAATAATATCCAGTTTGCCGAAATCGAAAAGATTGCATTTGAAACCGAAAAGAAGGTACTCAAAGAAGTTTCTCTCTTCGATGTATACGAAGGTAAGAATCTAGAGGCTGGTAAGAAATCGTACGCTGTTAGCTTCCTGCTACAAGATGAATCACAGACGCTGAATGATAAGATGATCGATAAAATCATGTCTAAGCTGGTGAAGAATCTGGAAGATAAATTAGGAGCTAAATTGAGATAAGAAATAAGAGAATAATATTATATACTTTAATCACTAAAACAAATTCATTTCCAACTCTCTATTTACAGAGAGAAGATGGGTGAGACTATAAAACCAATGGGAAGAGCGTTTGAATATAGAAAAGCAGCTAAGCTGAAAAGATGGGGCCATATGGCTCGTACATTTACGAAAATTGGTAAACAAATAGCTATCGCTGTAAAGTCCGGTGGCCCGGAGCCAGAGAACAATCCGACTCTGCGTGCTATTATTGCTAATGCCAAGCGTGAGAATATGCCGAAAGATAATATTGATCGTGCTATCAAGAACGCAATGGGCAAGGATCAGAGCGAATATAAGAGCATGACTTACGAAGGATATGGACCTCACGGAGTGGCTGTATTTGTTGATACGTTGACAGATAACGCTACTCGTACGGTAGCTGATGTACGCTCTGTCTTTAATAAATTCGGTGGGAATCTCGGTACTATGGGATCATTAGCGTTTCTTTTCGATCATAAATGTATGTTTACTTTCAAGAAGAAAGATGGCGTAGATATGGAAGAATTGATTCTTGATCTGATTGACTTCGATGTGGAAGATGAATATGAAGAAGATGACGAAGAGGGTACAATCACTATTTATGGTGATCCTAAAAGTTATGCTGCAATTCAGAAACACCTTGAAGAGTATGGCTTCGAAGATGTTGGTGGAGATTTCACTTACATTCCGAACGATCTAAAAGATGTAACTGCTGAGCAGCGTGAAACGCTCGATAAGATGGTGGAACGTTTGGAAGAGTTTGACGATGTGCAAACTGTTTATACGAATATGCACCCGGAAGGTGAAGAGGAATAAGCTGTGGAGTACGTTTATAAAACCCAAGGAACTTGTAGTTCCAGTATTCGTCTGAGCGTTGACAACGATGTAATTACGGATGTCTCTTTTCAAGGTGGATGTCATGGAAATCTGCAAGGAATATCTTGTTTAGTGAAAGGGATGAAAATTGAAGAAGTCATCGTCCGCTTAAAAGGTATTTGTTGCGGTAATAAATCGACTTCTTGTCCTGACCAGCTTTGCCATGCATTGCACGAGATGGGATATTGATTGGTATTTGAAACATATAAATAAAAGGCTGTCCCATTGGGCAGCCTTTATTTGTTTGATTCAGTTGATTGCGGTAACCATTATGTAGCTTGCCGTGAGATTACCGTATTTACTGATTCCCCATTTGTCGGTATTTTGAACCAAATGCGGTTTTCGGTTGTTTTTTATAAGTATATTTGTGCGGAATAATACTATTATGCAATGATAAAGAATTTTTTTCAAGATTTAAAACGCAAAGATCATAAACGATATCTAGGCGGTCTGGATGTTTTTAGATATATCGGTCCTGGTTTGCTTGTTACTGTAGGGTTTATTGATCCGGGAAACTGGGCTTCCAATTTTGCTGCTGGTTCAGAGTTTGGCTATTCCTTGTTGTGGGTGGTCACCTTATCTACCATCATGCTGATTGTACTGCAACATAATGTAGCTCACTTGGGGATTGTGACCGGGCTTTGTCTGTCGGAAGCCGCCACAAAGTACACACCCAAATGGGTGTCTCGCCCCATTCTGGGTACAGCTGTATTAGCTTCCATTTCGACTTCTCTTGCTGAGATTCTGGGCGGTGCTATTGCTTTGGAAATGTTATTGGATATTCCTATAGTCTGGGGAGCGGTACTTACTACCGTCTTTGTACTCATTATGCTAATGACCAATTCGTATAAAAAGATAGAACGATCCATCATCGCTTTTGTATCTGTTATAGGTTTGTCGTTTATCTATGAGTTGTTTCTCGTGGAGATCGATTGGCCATTGGCTGTAGAAGGCTGGATAACTCCATCTATACCTAAAGGAAGTATGCTGATCATTATGAGTGTACTAGGTGCGGTAGTTATGCCGCATAACCTCTTCCTACATTCAGAAGTGATACAGAGTCATGAATATAATAAACAAGACGATGCTTCCATTAAAAAAGTGTTGAAGTATGAATTGTTTGATACCCTTTTCTCGATGATTGTTGGGTGGGCTATTAATAGTGCGATGATACTTCTGGCAGCAGCTACATTTTTTAAAAGCGGTATTCAGGTCGAAGAGTTGCAGCAGGCAAAATCATTACTCGAGCCTCTTTTGGGTAGTAATGCTGCTATCGTGTTTGCTTTGGCGTTACTTATGGCGGGAATTTCTTCAACCATTACTAGCGGAATGGCTGCCGGTTCTATTTTTGCCGGGATATTTGGGGAATCATACCATATAAAAGATAGCCACTCACAAGTGGGGGTCTTATTGTCATTGGGAGTTGCTTTATTGCTGATTTTCTTTATTGGCGATCCGTTTAAGGGGCTTCTTATCTCTCAAATGATACTGAGTATTCAACTTCCGTTCACTGTCTTTTTGCAGGTTGGATTAACCTCTTCGCGTAAGGTAATGGGTAACTATGTCAATAGTCGTTGGAGTACTTTTGTACTTTATACCATTGCCATTGTGGTGTCGGTTCTGAATATCATGTTGCTATTCTCCTAAAACAATTAACTAGAAATAAAACAGAGAAGAATGAAAATTATTACTTATAATGTAAACGGATTGCGAGCAGCCGTAACCAAGGGATTTCCCGAGTGGCTGGCGCATGAGCAGCCGGATGTGCTTTGTTTGCAAGAAACAAAACTGCAGCCCGATCAATATCCTGCCGAAGTGTTTGAAGCATTAGGTTATAAATCTTATCTTTATTCGGCTGAGAAAAAAGGATATAGCGGTGTGGCTATTCTTACTCGTCGTGAGCCCGATCATGTAGAATATGGGATGGGGATGGCTAAGTATGATGCCGAAGGACGTTTTATTCGTGCAGATTATGGCGATTTGTCTGTTGTTAGTGTTTATCATCCGTCAGGGACAAGCGGAGAGGAGCGTCAAGCCTTTAAAATGGAATGGCTTGAAGACTTCCAACGTTATGTGGTGGAATTACAGAAAAAACGCCCAAACTTGATTCTTTGTGGTGATTACAATATTTGTCATGAACCGATTGATATCCACGATCCTGTTCGGAATGCCAAAAATAGTGGATTCCTTCCTGAAGAGAGAGCGTGGATGACTCGTTTCCTCTCGGTTGGTTTTGTTGATACTTTCCGGCTACTGAATCCTGATAAGCAGGAATATACCTGGTGGAGTTATCGTTTTAATTCCCGCTCCAAGAATAAAGGCTGGCGAATTGACTACTGTATGACCAGTGAATCCGTACGTCCGTTGTTGCAACATGCTCAGATACTCAATGATGCGGTACATTCCGACCATTGCCCAATGTTGCTGGAAGTCAACTATTAAACCGGACTACAAAATTGTAATACTTAATGTACGTGTGTCTCCTCCGTCGCGGAACTCACAAAGGTAAACCCCTTGCCACGTTCCCAGGTTTAAATGATGGTTCTTAATCGGAATCGTTACCGAACTTCCTACCAACGAAGCCTTGATGTGTGCACTCATATCATCAGGGCCTTCTAAAGTATGGATGAAATAAGGAGCACCATCGGGTACTAGTTTATCGAAAAAGGTTCTGAAGTCATAACGTACATCCGGATCGGCATTTTCGTTGATGGTAAGGCCCGCCGAAGTATGCTTGATAAAAACTACCAGTAATCCGTTTTCCGGCAAGGTTGGTAATTGCGATATGATATCGCGTGTAATCAAATGAAAACCACGTGAATAATGCGGTAAGCGGATGTCGAAGGTTTTAGCCATGAGTCGATTGATATAATTGAATGGCACAAAGGTACTCTTTATCTGTTTAAACGGAAAAATAATTTGCATAGAGAATGGAAAACAATAAGGAAGAAAGAATACAAAGAGCCGGTGAACTCTTTAAAAGCGGATATAACTGTTCGCAATCAGTAGTGGCTGCTTTTGCCGACAAGTATGGCTTTACACAAGAACAAGCATTTCGCATATCTGCTTCATTCGGTGGCGGAATTGGGCGTATGCGTGAGACCTGTGGTGCGGCATGTGGCATGTTTTTACTTGCCGGATTGGAAACGGGGGCTACTGAAGCTGCCGATCGAGAAGGTAAAGCAGCTAACTATGCATTGGTGCAAGAGCTGGCTGCTGAATTTAAGAAAAGGAATGGATCGCTTAACTGTGGGGAATTGTTGGGATTGAAAAAAGAAACCTCTATTTCTTCTCTTCCCGAAGAGAGAACTCAACAATATTATGCTAAACGTCCTTGTTCTAAAATGGTAGAAGAAGCTGCAAGAATTTGGATGGAATATCTCGAAAAAACTTCCGAATAAGAGGGAAATAGCTGTTTTTATTACAAAAACGGTAAAAAAAAGCCTGTTAATCTGTTATATAACATAAAAATAACTATATTTGTCACCAGAATAAAATCTGAAAGTTTTCGAACTGATGATTTTAAATGCATGTCTAACTAAAATGTCAAAAGCAAATGTTGAAAGAAAAAGCAGGTGATGTTGCCGGTTTAATCTGGAATTCACTGAATGAAACAGAAGGTATGACTGCTAAGCAGCTGAAAAAAGCAACCAAGACGGTTGACAAAGATTTATTTCTTGGCCTTGGCTGGTTGTTGAGAGAAGACAAGGTCTCTGTTGAAGAAGTGGAAGGTGAACTTTTCATCAAGTTAATCTAAAGATTAATCCACTTACTAATAAAAAATGCGTCAATACATACCAATATGTCATTGACGCATTTTTTTTATACCAGCATTTGCGTATCTTTGCGCACCTAAAAACAAAAAGATAATTGTATTTACATGAAGAATATACGTAACTTTTGCATCATTGCTCACATTGACCATGGTAAATCGACTTTGGCCGACCGCCTGTTAGAGTTTACTCAAACTGTTCAGGTAACTAAAGGACAGATGCTCGATAATATGGATTTGGAGAAGGAGAGAGGTATAACCATTAAGAGCCATGCTATCCAAATGGAATATACCTATAAGGGTGAGAAATTCATTCTGAACCTGATTGACACTCCGGGACACGTGGACTTTTCTTATGAGGTTTCACGCTCCATTGCAGCTTGCGAAGGTGCATTGCTGATTGTAGATGCTTCTCAAGGAGTACAGGCACAGACTATTTCGAATCTCTATATGGCTATTGAACACGATCTGGAAATTATTCCGATTATCAATAAATGCGATATGGCTAGTGCTATGCCTGAAGAAGTTGAGGATGAAATTGTCGAACTGTTGGGTTCTAAACGCGAAGAAATAATCCGCGCATCCGGTAAAACGGGTATGGGGATTGAAGAAATATTGTCTGCGGTAATCGAGCGCGTACCAGCTCCGAAAGGAAGTGATGACGCACCGTTGCAGGCTTTGATCTTTGACTCGGTATTCAACTCTTTTCGTGGAATTATCGCTTACTTTAAAATAGAGAACGGAGTGATTCGGAGCGGTGATAAAGTGAAGTTCTTCAATACCGGAAAAGAATACGATGCCGATGAAATTGGGGTGTTGAAAATGGACTTGCTCCCTCGTAAAGAACTGAGCACGGGTGATGTTGGCTATATTATTTCGGGTATTAAAACCTCTAAGGAAGTAAAAGTAGGTGATACGATTACTCATATCTCCCGCCCTTGTGATAAGGCGATCTCTGGTTTTGAAGAAGTAAAGCCGATGGTATTTGCTGGGGTTTATCCCATTGATGCTGAAGATTTCGAAGATCTGCGTGCTTCGCTTGAAAAACTTCAGTTGAACGATGCGTCATTGACATTCCAACCGGAATCGTCTTTAGCACTCGGTTTCGGTTTCCGTTGTGGTTTCCTTGGCCTGCTTCATATGGAGATCGTACAAGAGCGTCTGGATCGCGAATTCGATATGAACGTAATCACTACCGTACCTAACGTATCTTATCTGATTTATGATAAGCAAGGTCACGTGAAGGAAGTGCACAATCCCGGGGGAATGCCCGATCCTACTTTGATTGAACATATTGAAGAACCTTACATTAAGTCATCCATCATTACAACGACTGATTATATCGGTCCGATCATGACTCTTTGTCTGGGTAAACGTGGTGAACTTATCAAACAGGAATATATATCAGGCAGCCGGGTAGAACTCCATTACAATATGCCATTGGGTGAAATCGTGATTGACTTCTATGATAAGTTGAAGAGTATATCGAAAGGATACGCCTCATTTGATTATCAGATGGATGGTTTCCGGACTTCGAAATTGATTAAGTTGGATATTCTTCTCAATGGCGAGCCGGTAGATGCTTTATCAACCTTGACTCACTTTGACAACGCTTATGATATGGGGCGCCGTATGTGCGAAAAATTGAAGGAATTGATTCCGCGTCAACAGTTTGATATAGCTATTCAGGCTGCTATCGGATCGAAAATTATATCCCGTGAAACTATCAAAGCATTGCGCAAAGATGTTACCGCAAAGTGTTATGGTGGTGACGTGAGCCGTAAACGTAAGCTGCTCGAAAAGCAAAAGAAAGGAAAGAAGAGAATGAAGCAGATTGGTAACGTGGAAGTTCCTCAAAAAGCTTTCCTCGCTGTACTCAAGCTCGATTAATGGTATTTAAGACCGTAAGTGAATGCTGGATATTCTTTCCAATTTACCTTACGGTCTTTTTAATACATCAATGCGTTAGTCACAATCATTGATCTGGAGTCTTCAGACAAACGCTTAACGATAACTAATTTAATAGGATAGCAAACTTTACTTTGTTGTTCGTGTTTTTACTCTGAAAGGAATTTGTCCTCTCACCGGGATGGTGAGCCATTTTTTAACCCGGGCATCTCTGCCTGCTAAATATTGAACTAGATATGACATTTATTCATGCAATGATGAGACGCGTACTGTCACTCCGTGTGACTGCCAGTGTACTTTTGTTCGTGGCTGCTATTGCAGCGGCTATTATCGCTAATTCATCGTATGCTCCCATTTATCAAGAGTTCCTATCGAACGAATTGCAACTACGGATAGGTAGCTTCAATCTACTTTCCCATGGAGGGCATAATATGACTATGCTCGAATTTATTAATGACGGACTGATGGCGATCTTTTTCTTCTCTGTCGGTTTGGAGATAAAAAGAGAATTATTGGTAGGTGAACTGTCATCGTTCCGTAAAGCTCTTCTGCCTATTATTGCAGCTTTTGGTGGTATGGTTATTCCTGTGATGGTTTATTTATTGGTCTGCGAACCCGGTTCTATTGAAGGACAGGGCTTGGCTATTCCGATGGCTACAGATATAGCGTTTTCTTTGGGAGTTCTTAGCTTGCTGGGAAGTCGGGTACCTCTTAGTTTGAAAGTCTTTTTGGTAGCTTTTGCAGTTGTAGATGATATTGGAGGAATTCTGGTTATTGCCATTTATTACAGTTCTCATGTATCTTACGGTTATTTACTTGTAGCCGCTTTGCTCTACCTGATTCTCTTCTTTATCGGACGCTATGGAGCTACGAATAAAATATTCTTTTTCGTTTTTGGTGGAGTGATCTGGTACCTATTCCTGCAATCAGGTATTCACAGTACTATATCAGGGGTTATTCTGGCTTTTGTAACTCCTGCCAGACCTCGTCTTGATGTTGCTAAATACGTTGAATATATTCGTGAGACGATTGCTGGTTTTCCCGTGATTAAAGCAGCAAAAAAGGGTCATACTGTACTTACTAACGAGCAAATAGCCACTCTGAAAATGGTTGAGTCGGCTTCTGATCGTGTGATTAGCCCGTTGCAATCGTTGGAGGATAACTTACACGGGATGGTTAACTTCTTGATTCTTCCACTGTTTGCTTTTGTAAATGCTGGAGTCGTATTCAGTGGTGAGGGAGAGCTTGTTGGCAATGTTAGCATTGCTGTGGCTTTAGGGCTGCTACTTGGCAAATTCGTGGGAATTTATTCCTTTACATGGATAACGGTAAAGTCGGGCATTGTATCCTTGCCTCAAGGAATGAATTGGAAAAGTGTGGCTGGTGTATCTCTTTTAGGAGGAGTTGGCTTTACGGTTTCTTTATTTGTAGCCAATCTCTCTTTTGGTAGTGCATACCCTGAACTACTTAATCAAGCTAAACTAGGAGTGCTAAGCGGTACGGTTCTATCGGGGATATTAGGCTATATTGTTTTGCGAATGGCGCTTCGAAACAGAAAAACCATTTAAATAAAACGATTCGACAATCAATACGATTACCTAGACACTAGGGTAATATCGAAAATGTAAACTTAACTAAATAGTTTAATAAGGGCATTCGTGAAAACGAATATAATTTATTAAATTCGCAAAAACGGATTACTTTTAGTGTTTTAAAGAATCCTGTGAATTAGTGCATTTGCCTCGCAAGAAGTGGGACTCAAAGTTGATTAAATACGAAAAGAAAATAGTTTAATATTAAATCCATTAATGAATTAGATGAAATTTTTGATAAACAGTGGTAGGTATATACAATACACCCTCAATATATTGTATATTATTCTTTTTATGAAGATTGTTTCCTCTTTGTTCTTTTATGAGTATGTTCCAGAAATTTTTAAAAGTCCATACTTCACATTGGTTTTATTGGCTTGCATTTTGATTCCATCATTGGTTAAAAAAAGACTGTAATGCAAATGAATAAATATATTAATAAATTGTATTATTATTCTTATGTTATTTAATCTGTTTTCATTTTAGGGATACTTATTTGTCTTGATTTGATTACATTTTTTTTCTGCTGAGATAAATGTAATAGTGCAGTGCACTTTCTTTTTGTTTTTAGGTTTTGGCTAGGTAGCACTATTTCTTTTTTATTTGCTATGAAGTTCATGAAGAAATAAAACTCATATATTTAGATATGAAGAGTGGCATGAATTGATATAATAACGGAGTTCATCAGTTAGATATAGGCTCAATTAATATATAAGCGTATGCTGCTCTAATGATTCTCTTTAGATAAGATATATACACAATTAGTTATTATACCTGTTCTTATTTGTAATTTCCTGCTATCAATGAAAAAGTTGCATAAATATAAGACCAAGTATTCATAATCTAATGAATACTTGGCCCTTGCGAAATAATTGTTCTGGTTTTAATCTGCTTTCTGTCGTTAATCGATCCAATCTTACGAAACTATGAAAAAAATGAAAAGAAAATAATGAGAGTAGAAGTGCCTTCTTTTTTATAGTAACGCATTATCCTCGTCTTCATCATCTAGTGGCAGAATCTTACGGCTTTCTTCTTGCGGCAATCGTTCGACCTGTCGGAGTTTACGTTCGATAGCACGAGTGCGCTTGCCCATAACCTCCTCCAATTGATCACCTGCGCTTTGCAGATTCTTCTGTACTTTCTCGAGCAAACCTCCGAATTTACCAAATTCTGTTTTTACAGCTCCTAGGATAGTCCACACTTCTCCGGTGCGTTTCTGAATGGCTAGGGTACGGAATCCCATCTGTAGGCTATTTAGGATAGCACCTAGTGTTGTAGGGCCGGTCACAACAATTTTGTATTCACGCTGTAAGGTTTCCACAAGACTGGTGCGGCGGATTACTTCGGCGTATATGCTTTCGAAGGGAAGAAACATGATAGCGAAGTCTGTTGTATAAGGTGGATCTACATACTTCTCGTGAATATCCTTAGCCATCTTTTTAATAGTTGCTTCCAGTTGCTTGCCGGACGACTCAATCAGAGCGGTATCTCCTGCTTCGAAGGCATCGTAATACTGCTCGTATATATCTTTGGGGAACTTTGCATCAATCGGTAGATAGACCGTACTGTTGCTATCATCTTTGCCGGGTAGTTTGATGGCGAACTCGACAAATTCGGTTCCACTCTTCTTAGTCTTTACATTGGCGTCATACTGTTCCGGACTCATCATTTGCTCTAGTAAAGCGCCAAGCTGTACTTCACCGAAAGTTCCTCGCATTTTGACATTGCTTAGTACCTTCTTTAGCCCTCCCACATCTTGAGCCAGTGACTTCATCTCACCCAGTCCCTTCTGTACGTTTTCGAGCTGCGAGCGAACGATTTCAAACGATTGTCCGATGCGTTCATTTAGCGTCTTTTGTAGTTTTTCTTCTACCATCTGTCGCATGTCGTCCAGTCGCTTTTCGGTTGATTTCATTAATGCTTCTTGCTGACGTGCCATCGTGTCGAACTTCTCTTTTTGTAGTTCGCCCGAAGTCATCATATTCTTATGCAAGGCATCTTGCAACTGCTGTATGTTTTGTCCGAGTGTTTGTGTGATCTCCATTCGGAGTTCGCGAATGCTGCGATTCAACTCTTCGCGATTTTCTTGCATCTGCTTTCTCAGGGCCGTTTGTAACTGCTCTGATTGAGCCTGTTGATTGTTCTTCGTTAGTGAAAGAACAATCAGTACTATCAGCAGTACAATTATGACGATAAGTAACAGTAGCTCCATTAATATGTCAGAATCTCATTTCCGGTTTCGGTAATCAGGATCATATTTTCCCACTGTGCGGAAGGTAGCCCATCATCTGTACATACTGTCCATCCGTCATTCTCATCGATAAACACGTCGTAAGTTCCCATATTGATCATCGGCTCGATGGTAAATGTCATTCCAGGTACGATCATCATTCCCGTACCTCGCTGCCCAAAATGCTCCACATCCGGTGCTTCGTGAAACTCCACGCCCACACCATGCCCGCATAGATCGCGCACAACGCTGAATCCGTTCTTTTCGGCATGCTCTTGAATAGCAGCACCCACGTCACCCAATTGCTTCCAGGGTTGAGCGGCTGCAATACCTAGCTCCATACATTCTTTGGCTACTTGTACCAACTTTTGCATTTCAGGGCGGACTTCACCAACCATAAACATGCGTGATGCATCTGAAAAATATCCTTTGTAAATAGTCGAAACATCTACATTAAGAATATCTCCGTTTTGCAGAATCTCAGTTTTAGAGGGTATGCCGTGGCATACTACGTCGTTGATACTTGTACATACACTTTTTGGAAAGCCTTCGAAGTTGAGCGGAGCGGGAATAGCTCCGTGAGCAATTGTGAAGTCGTATACCAGTTTATCTATTTCCTCGGTAGACATACCTTCGCGAACATACTCTGAAACATAGTCGAGGAGTGCTGTGTTTATTTTAGCACTTTCGCGGATTCCCTCTAGTTGTTCAGGCGTGCGTAGAACTTTGCGTAGGGGGAGTTTATATCCTTGTTTTCTGTATTTTTGTATTTTTTGTTCTACTTGGGCCGGATAATTGGAAGGAGTAAACCGGAATCCTTTAATAAAATTCTTCATTGCTATAAGATGTTTTTTATCGTCTTGCAAAGGTAGGGAATAAAATGGAAAATATGCTTTCTTACTTTCTAAAACTTTTTTATCTTTACACTAGAATACGATTGACTTCACGCGTGAAGTCAATCGTTCCTACACGGGCAATCGATCTTACTTTAGCCTAATCATTATAACCTAAACAAAACATGGCAAAGTATGATTTATACAACGTGTATGGTATTGATAACCAAGAACAGGAGGAAAAGAATCGCGGAAGGCATGTGACTGGAGGATACATAAGCAAAAAGAAACTTTATAAACGAGTGGAACAAATCTCGGGTTTTAATCACACGTAGGCTAATGCGATAATGGCTTGTATCACAGATGCAGATGTTGAGTTTATGCATGAGGGTATATTGTGCAATTAGAAGATTTGGGGTACCTACTAGCTACTGTGACCAGTCATTCGGTTCAGAAGAAAAAAAACATGCAGGCTCTGTACATTTTAATAATGTCGATCTGCGCATCAGTGGAAGTTTACGTAAAAGAATGCGTAGTATGTCTTAGCAAGGTGTTGATAAACCGGTTATGGTTTCTAAAGATACGTGTATGGAGCAGAGAAAGGACCTTTTGAAAGAACATCTGAGAACCTTTCCCTGCATAACCCGAGCTGATTATGCCCGGCTACTCATTTACTGAAGAGTAAGGCAATATGCGACCTGAAAAGCTTTGTAGAAGAAGGCTGATTGGTCAAATATGGTGTCAGTCCGGCAGTGCTCTACTACCTGTTGCCAAAATCGTAGTTCGCAGTCGCAGGTATTATTTGATACTCAAAGCTTTGAAAACGGGTTCCATCTTTTGTATTTCCGAATCGAAGCCAAACCAGTAGCCGAAATCATCTCCAATTATGGGTAGGAAGCATAAACGTAAATTCTCGCGATAGGTCCCGTAGATCACCTTCCATGTGGCAGGGGGAGTTACTCTTTTGGTCCTAACTTTCTCTGCCGGCATCTTTTTGAGTGACATACCGGCTTCTATCCACGCAATAGAGACTTGTGTCAGATAGGCAGGGTAATGATGTTTACAGAAATCATAAAGAATCAATCCTCGCTTCTCAAGACTCAGCGGATTGTCAATCACATCTGTTTCAACAAGATGTTGCAGTAGATCATGAAGGAACCGGGGATTCTCTACGATTAGGTTTTGAGTAAGGACGCGCCAGGTTGGAGCATTGTAGAAACCATCGAGCAAGCGCGATAGATGGTGAGCGGTTTGTAATTCTTCCACGTTGATCTCCCGAGTTTGCAATACTTCATAAGGTGGAAGAGGGGAGTATTGTATGCCTAGTTCGGCGGCTCTTCTTCGCATATCGGTACCAGGAAGCAACTTCAGTGACTCCAACTGAATCTCTCCCGCTCCGTATTCGGCTAATGTACGAACATCTTCAAAAATCTCTTTCAGATGGTAGAGAGGAAGTCCGGCTATCAGGTCGGCATGTGTTTCCATGTTGTCTAACGAGCAGAGGAATTCCAAACCATCCAATGCATCAGCTAGTTTTCCCATCCGTTTACTTTGTTCAAGTACTGGTTCGCGCAGGCTTTGAATCCCTGCTTCAAGGTGTAGTAGCCCTTTGGGTAATATAGTCAGTTCTTCTTTCAACTCTTCAGACAGTAGGGCCGGATGAATTTCAAGATGGAAGCAAATGTCCGGAGAATATTCGCAGAATAGGTCGAGTAACTCTTTAGCACGTTTATTGTTGTAGTTAAAAGTACGATCGAGTATCCGTACATTTTTAATGCCTTGGCTATGAATACGCTTCAACCGTTCACGAATAGCTTTTATCGAAAGAGTCCGTACGGGCTTTTCTCCTCCGCTGACACAGAAAGCACAGGTATTGAAACATCCTCGTGTAGTTTCTAATTGTACGAAGGGTTTGCTCCAATTGAAGAACTTGCTTTTTTCAGGCGGTACAAGGCGGTCGAATTCCAAAACACGGGCAATACCATTGTCACAGTAGTGTTCTGCCTCGTCTAAATAGCAGAGGCCTGTAATTTGTTGCCAGCTTTCCGTTGGGTTATTCCAAACTTTTAACCATTGTGGAAAAACTTTTTCGCCTTCTCCCCGAAACACTCCGCTCACAAATTTGTTCTTTCTTAAGAACGATTCGTTATTGCCTAGAAACTCTGGTCCGCCAAGTATGACGCAGCACTCAGGGAGTAAGGCTTTAGCGCGTGAAATGATATGTAGCAGTTGCTCATGACTGAATAGCCAATTAGTAGCAGCGATGATGTCGGGCTGGCGATGGTAAATTTGGTTGACCACCATGCCGGTGTTTTCGTTGATGGTTGTCGACACAATGTCCCACTCGATGGTTGTGTCATCCATTATCTGAGCATGTAACGCAGGCAATGCCAGAGAAGAATGGGCGTACGAACTGTTTAAATCAAGCCAAAGAATTTTCATGTTGAAATTAATATTAGAGTACAAAGATACAAAAAAACTTGTGGCATACTGGGTATAGTAATATAAAAACACTATTTTTGCAAAAATAAATGTAACATACTAAGAAATTATGAAAATGTTAAAAAAATACGGAGGCATCCTACTGATGCTGACTTTGCTTGTGGGGTTTACTTCGTGTGATGATGATGAAGATATCTATCATGACATCATGGGACGTACTTGGATCGGTGATTTAGGTTTTGGTACTGATAGAGATCCGATAGAAAGTGCTATTCGAATGGATAATAATGAGTTGGGAATAGACTACCAAATTTACGATTATGATGGTGCCCCTGCTGGAGATTTACCCTTTCGTTGGCGAGTAGATTATGGTACATTGTATTTAGATTACGGTAGTAATTTCGCTTTGCGTGAAATAAGAAATGTTCGCGTAAGGGGGCGTTATTTACAGGGCGATTTATTTCTTGATGGAGTGTACTTTGCTTATGTTGAATTGAGAATGCAATAACAAGTAATATACTAATGCAGTAAGGGCTACCTCAATGAGGTAGCCCTTACTGCTTGTTTTCGAATCGACATTGTTGCACAAAAGATAAAGTCCCTCTGTTAGTTTGAAAACAGAAGGATTTTATAAGTTTGTTAGGTGTTTCTTATCTCTTTAAAAACAACTTTTTGAACTCTCCCGGATAAGGCGTTTCAAACTCCATTAGATCACCTGTTACCGGATGATGGAAGCAGAGTTTGAAAGCGTGAAGGGCTAGACGGCCAATCGGATTCGTATAGTTTTCACCTGCATATCTGCCGTCACCTACTATCGGATGCCCCAGTGTCTGCATATGTACACGTATCTGGTTTTTGCGGCCTGTTTCCAAATCGAGTTCCAATAGCGAGTAACCGTTGGCCCGCTTGATTGTTTTATAGTGAGTAACCGATTTGGAGCCACCATCGTCGTATTCGCTTGAGCTGACATAGAGTGTTTTATCTGTTAGCCAAGATACTACCGTGTCTCGATCTTTCTCTACATCTCCTTCTACTACGGCAACATAACGTCGATCGGTCACGATCTCATGCCAGTTATCACGCAGTACACGCTGTGCTTTCTCGGTTTTAGCAAACATCATCAAACCCGACGTATCTCTGTCCAGGCGGTGTACGATGTAAACCTGATACTGTCGTCCCGAGCGCTGTACGTATTCATTTAGAATCATATAGGCTGTGCGCTCTTTCTGGTGTTCTGTGCTGACAGACAATAGGCCTTGCATTTTATCGATAACAATAATATAGGAGTCCTCGTAGACTATTTTTAATAGCCTGTTAGTGAAGTCCTTCTTTCCTTTATTCTTGCTTATTTGTACTTTCATTCCCGTTTGTAGAGGGAAGTTGAACTGAGTCGTAATCACATTGTCTACCAGCACTACTCGTTTGCTTAAGAGCGCTTTCAATTTCGTACGGCTGGCATCCGGCATTTTGGCAGCCAGAAACTCCATCAGTTCCATCGGTTCTTTAACCAGATAATTGGTATATTGAGCACGAGCTTTTTCGGCACGTGTTTTTCTTGGTCTTTTCTCTGATTTCATTCTTTTTAATTTTCAGTGTTTGGTCGAATCTCCAGCAACACCACATTTTCTACATGATGCGTGTGTGGGAACATGTCGACTGGTTGCACCGCTGCAACTTTATATTTGTCATCAAGCAACTGCAAGTCTCGGGCTTGCGTGGCAGGGTTGCAGCTTACGTATACAATACGCTTCGGTTCGGCAAAGAGAATTACATCGACTACATCTTGATGCATTCCCGCACGAGGTGGGTCAGTGATTATCACATCCGGACGACCATGTTCGTTGATGAAGTCTTGTGTTAGTATATCTTTCATATCGCCGGCATAAAACAATGCATTCTCTATGCCATTGACTTCTGCGTTTACTTTCGCATCTTCAATCGCTTCGGGTACATATTCAATACCGATTACTTGGCGTGCTTGCCGCGAGACAAAATTGGCTATTGTTCCTGTACCTGTATAAAGATCGTAAACCAACTCATTGCCTGTCAAGCCTGCGAACTGGCGCGTGATCTTATATAAGTTGTAGGCTTGTTCGGAGTTTGTTTGATAGAACGATTTCGGTCCTATTTTAAAACGCAAGCCTTCCATTTCTTCAAAGATATGATCGTTGCCGCGGAATACATGCACATCCAAATCATTAATCGTATCGTTACATTTATTATTAATAATGTATAGAAGCGATGTAATTTCGGGAAATGAGTCAGCTATGAATTGCAATATTTGTCGGAACAGGTCCATTTCATGATCTTCGGTGATCTTGCAGATCAGAATCACCATTAGCTCACCGGTAGAGGACGTACGGACAATCATATTCCGAAGCATACCTTCTTGCGAGCGTAGGTTGATGAAAGAATAGTCGTGTTCGTATGCGTAGTCACGTACTGCATTGCGGATGCGGTTCGATATATCGTTCTGCAACCAGCATTTTTCAATAGCCAGTACTTTGTCAAATGCTCCCGGAATATGGAAACCTACGGCATTCATTTGGTCGTATTTGACATCCTGTCGAACTTCTTCTGCGGTGAGCCACCGTTTATTGGAAAAAGTGAACTCCAGTTTATTCCTGTAAAACTCTGTGCGGTCGGAGCCTAAGATAGGAGAAATCTCCGGTAGATCAATCTTGCCGATGCGTTTCAAATTATCTTCTACTTGCTTCTGCTTGTATTTAATCTGCTCTTGATAGGGAAGAACCTGCCATTTGCATCCTCCGCAAACTCCGTAATGTTGGCAGAAAGGTACAGCGCGTACAGGCGATAATTCGTGAAACTTCACTACTTCGCCTTCAGCATATTTGTTCTTTTTACGTCTGATTTGTAAGTCTACAACATCACCTGGTACTACATAGGGAACAAAAATCACCAGGTCGTTTACTTTTGCAATGGCTTTTCCTTCGGCAGCCACATCCGTGATCGTTACCCTCTCAAAGAGAGGAAGTTCTTTTTTCTTTCTTGCCACTTTTACACCAATCTAATAATTATGTGGCAAAAATAGGTATTTTTTCTCGTATATTTTCTGAGTATTTGAATTTATTCTGAAATGCAATATTGAAATTACATTCTGTCGATTTTTTTTTCTCAAAAAGTTTTGATTATTCTGAAATATACTTAGATTTGTGAACAGAAAAACATCTTCCTGTAACTTTAAACACTATATTATGGATAAAAAAAGAGTTTACACCTTTGGAAACGGCCAAGCGGAGGGTAAAGCCGGCATGAAAAATCTATTAGGCGGTAAAGGTGCCAATCTGGCCGAGATGAATCTTATTGGAATCCCCGTTCCTCCCGGATTCACGATAACAACAGACGTTTGTACGGAATACAATGAGCTCGGAAGAGAGAAAGTTGTACAGCTTTTACAAAAAGAAGTTATTACTGCTATAGAATCTGTGGAGTTTTTGATGAAATCTAAATTTGGTGATGTAGAGACCCCCTTACTTGTATCCGTACGCTCGGGTGCTCGCGCTTCGATGCCCGGTATGATGGATACAATTCTTAATCTTGGTTTGAATGATGAAGTAGTTGAAGGACTGATTCGTAAAACAGGAAATGCCCGTTTCGCATGGGATTCTTATCGCCGTTTTGTGCAGATGTATGGTGATGTTGTATTAGGTATGAACCAACAAACAAGGACGATATTGATCCGTTTGAGGCCATTATTGAAGAAGTAAAGCATGCCAAAGGAGTAAAACTCGACAATGAACTGAAAGTGGAAGACTTGAAAGAGTTGGTTCAGAAGTTCAAAAAAACCGTAAAAGTTAAAACCGGAAAGGATTTCCCGACGAATGCTTATGAACAATTGTGGGGAGCTATCTGTGCGGTCTTCAACTCATGGACTAACGAACGTGCCATCCTTTACCGTAAAATGGAAGGAATACCTTATGAATGGGGGACTGCTGTAAATGTGCAGGCAATGGTGTTTGGTAATATGGGCGACTCGTCTGCTACAGGGGTTTGCTTCTCCCGTGATGCGGGTACCGGTGAAGACCTTTTCAATGGTGAATATTTGATTAACGCACAGGGGGAAGATGTTGTAGCGGGTATCCGTACACCGCAACAGATTACAAAGATTGGTTCGCAACGTTGGGCGGAACTTGCTGGAGTGAGTGAGGAAGAGCGTGTTGCAAAATTCCCTTCGATGGAAGAGATAATGCCTGAAATCTATCAGGAGTTGGATGAACTGCAAACGAAATTGGAAAACCACTATAAAGATATGCAAGATATGGAGTTTACCGTACAAGAAGGAAAACTCTGGTTCTTGCAAACTCGTAACGGAAAACGTACCGGAGCGGCCATGGTTAAAATCGCAATGGACTTATTCCGTCAAGGGGTGATAGATGAAAAGACTGCTCTGATGCGGGTAGAACCCAATAAATTGGATGAATTACTGCACCCTATATTTGATAAAGAGGCCTTGACGCAAGCTAAAGTTTTAACTCGTGGACTTCCGGCTTCTCCGGGTGCAGCCACGGGACAGATTGTGTTTTTTGCCGATGATGCTTCCGAGTGGGCGGCCGCAAAGAAAGCCGTCATCATGGTGCGCATCGAAACGTCTCCCGAAGATTTAGCCGGTATGGCTGTGGCGGAAGGAATATTAACTGCCCGCGGAGGAATGACATCACATGCTGCGGTCGTAGCTCGTGGAATGGGAAAATGCTGCGTATCAGGAGCGGGTGCTTTAAGAATTGATTACAAGGCTCGTACGGTTGAAATTGATGGAGTATTGCTGAAAGAGGGAGACTATATCTCCTTGAACGGAAGTACGGGTGAGGTATATCTGGGTGAGGTAGAGACGAAAGAAGCCGAACTCTCCGATGATTTTGCCGAACTGATGAAACTAGCTGATAAATACACTCGTCTGCAAGTACGCACGAATGCCGATACTCCTCATGATGCCATGGTAGCGCGCAATTTTGGTGCGGTAGGTATCGGGCTTTGTCGGACAGAGCATATGTTCTTTGAAGGTGAGAAGATAAAAGCCATGCGTGAAATGATTCTCGCTGAGAACATAGAAGAGCGTCGTATCGCATTGGCCAAGATATTGCCTTACCAGCAAGAGGACTTCAAAGGAATTTTCAAAGCTATGGAAGGGCTTCCGGTTACTGTTCGTTTGCTCGATCCTCCTTTGCACGAATTTGTTCCTCATGATTTGAAAGGACAAGAAGAAATGGCAGAGGCAATGGGTGTGAGCTTAAAATATATACAGGAACGAGTAGAGTCTCTTTGTGAGCACAATCCGATGTTAGGTCATCGGGGATGTCGTTTAGGGAATACTTATCCTGAGATAACAGAGATGCAGACTCGTGCGATTCTAGGTGCTGCGCTCGCACTGAAAAAGGAAGGAGTAGTAACACATCCTGAAATAATGGTTCCGCTTACAGGTATCTTGCGCGAGTATAAAGAACAAGACAATGTAATTCGTGCTGAAGCAGCCAAGCTTTTTGCTGAAGTGGGTGATAGCATTGATTTCACTGTGGGTACCATGATCGAAATACCCCGTGCTGCGTTGACTGCTGATCGCATTGCTTCGGCTGCCGAGTTCTTTTCATTTGGAACGAATGATTTGACTCAGATGACTTTCGGTTATTCTCGTGATGATGTTGCTTCTTTCCTGCCTATATATTTGGAAAAGAAGATACTTGAGGTAGACCCGTTCCAAGTACTTGACCAAAAGGGAGTGGGGCAGTTGATCCAAATGGCTACTGAAAAAGGCCGTGCAATTCGTCCGGAATTGAAGTGTGGAATTTGCGGTGAGCATGGTGGTGAACCTTCTTCTGTTAAGTTCTGTCATAGAGTCGGACTGAATTATGTAAGTTGCTCCCCATTCCGTGTACCTATAGCTCGTTTGTCGGCAGCTCAGGCGGCATTGGAAGATTAGTTTAGCGAAGTTTATTTATTTCTTTATTAATGATTTAGGCTGCAATCAAGTGGATACGGTTGCAGCCTATTTTGTATACTATCATATTATGCAATAAGGATGGTTCTCTATCCATAGAGAAGCCTTATGATATGGTTTTTGCTATACCTTATTAATAGATAATGCTAGGAATAGGAAAGTGAGTCCTTTTAAATAGGGAATTCCCTTTCTTTTTATGTAATCTCTATTTGTGTATTATTTTCTATCCAAATGTTTGTTTTATACTTTAAGGAATCTTATTTTTGTTTCAGAAATAAAAGAAGTTTCTAGTATTAATTAAACATTTTAAGAATTATGAAAAAGAGTATTTTGTTTTGTATGTTTGCATTGATCTCAGTTGCCGGTTTTTCACAGATAGCCGGTTGGAACGCTAAAGTTGGAATGAATATTAGTAACTACAGTGGCGATTGGGATTTGAATGCTAAGGTTGGTTATAAAGTCGGTGGTGGGTTTGAGTATACTTTTACGGATACATGGTCTTTGCAGCCATCTCTATTCTTATCTTCAAAGGGCGCGAAGAAAGATGGAATCTCTTACAATGCGATGTATCTGGAATTGCCTGTTATGGCTGCCGCTCGTTTCAATATTGCAGATAATACCAATTTGGTAATTAATGCGGGTCCATACATTGCTTACGGTATCGCCGGTAAGACTAAACAGGATTTGGGGAGTGGTGCAGAATTTAGAGTAAATACATTTGGTAGTGATGCTTTAAAGCGTTTCGATGCCGGACTTGGAGTAGGAGTCACTGCAGAATTTGGACAGATTTTAGCTGGATTGGAAGGTCAATTCGGTTTGGTAGATGTACAAAAAGCCGGTAACCCAAAGAATACGGTATTCTCTATTGTAGTGGGATATAAGTTCTAATAGACCTCATCATTTCGCTCTATAGCGAATTGTAGAAATCCTCGTTTTTACCGAATAAGGGTAAAGACGAGGATTTATTATCATATACACAGATGGCTTATACTGTTAATCCGCTAATTTCTTTAATTCTTTGAAATGCTTAATCAGTCCCAGGTAATCATGATCCGAACAAACATCGAACTTATTCCATACATCGCCTAGAATAGCAGCTCCTCCAAAACCAAAATCTTTAATCTCCAGTAGGTTGTCAGCACTGATCCCTCCCAAAGCAACGACTTTAGAGTCAATCGCTTTCTCCCTTTGACCTTCACGTAATTCTTCCGGTGTAAAAGTTGAATAATAGTTTACTTTGGAAATACTATCGTATATAGGACTCATAAATACGTAATCGTAGATGTGTTTTTTGCTTTTGACCTCTTCTATCGAATGGCACGAGCAACTGACGTGTCCGTCATAATCATGCGGTTCATGCGGATTGCGTGCATTCAAATGGATTCCCATCAAATTGAACTCTTCTTTCAAATAGAAATGTTCGTGCGTAACGATACGTTTGTGATATTTATCAGGAATAAGTGTTAATAATCTTTCGGAATACATAGCCGCTGTTTCCGGCTTTCTAAGATGCAGAATATCCAACCCCTCCTCGAAAAGAGCGGTGATGATTTTGTCTTCTTCAACGAAGAAGGTTGGAGTGGTGATTACTATTAGTTTCATTTCTTTTGTTAAACGGTAAAGTCTAGCAAAGTTAGCAATTTACCATCTTTGCACCCAACGTTTATAGTGAAAAGATGTTAGTTTGCCATGTCCGCAAATCAATTGTCCATAGTTTTCCAGACAAAATGTCACCAAAACCACAGACCATTTTGAGCACTTCCGTGGCTTCTACGCTTCCCGTAATGGCAGGTGTAACGCCGATTACTCCTTTCGGTGGCGGAGGCATACGCTTCATCTCTTCCTCATGGGGATAGAGGTCGCGATAGCTCTTCCTTTCCTCACCATAGTTGAACACCGAGACCTGACCTTCAAGTCCACGTATAGCACCATATACATAAGGTTTACCCAGTTCGAAGCAAATATCATTAATAAGATAACGCGTGGCGAAATTGTCACAAGCATCCACTATAATATCATATGCTCCGATTATCTGCCGGGCATTTTCCGCTGTCAAACGGGTGGGAAAGGTATTGATTATTACTTCGCTGTTGAGTGCACGCAATCGCTTGGCAGCACATATCGTTTTCGGCTTTCCCAGTTCCTCCTCGGTGTAAAGAACTTGGCGTTGAAGATTACTGATGCTTACCTGATCATCATCTACCAATCCGAGGTGACCGACGCCCGCTCCTGTGAGATAGAGGGCGATGGGGGAGCCTAATCCCCCAACACCTATAATAAGTACACGAGCTTTCTTCAATTTCTGTTGTCCGGCTTCTCCGATCTCGGGAAGCATTGTTTGTCTATCGTATCGCATGACTTTTGTTTTTTAAGTCGAAAGACTGATCCCAATCCTTCCACACCGGTTTGCGTCCTAGTTTCTTTAAATCTCGTTCAACCTCTATCGCTTTTCGTTCGTCGCTTACGTGGAACTGCTCCAATGTTTGCGGATAACTGTAATAACCACCCGGCTCCGTTTTACTTTCCGCGCTCATGGTAGTAACTCCAAGAGTGGACATCTGATTGCGGAATTCGGCACCCTCACGGGTAGAATAGGAGATGTCTACATCGTGATCGAAGATGCGCATCGCGAATGTGAGTTGCGCCAGTTCCCGGTCGTTCATTATCACATTGGGCTGAAACCCATCATTTTCGGAAGGACGCATGCGAGGGAAGTTAACACTGTATTTTGTTTTCCAGTAATGCTTTTGCAAGTAGCGCAGGTGATAGGCTAGCATGGTAACGTCCGTGCGCCACTCTTCCAAGCCGATCAATACGCCCATTCCGATTTTGTGTACACCTGCTTGCCCCATGCGATCGAAACCATTCACTCGCCATTCGAACTTTGATTTCATCCCTCGGGGGTGATAGTTCTTATAGTTGGCTTTGTGGTAAGTTTCCTGAAAGCAGATTACGCCGTTCAAACCATGTCCGATCAACTCCTTATACTCTTCCGCTTGCAGAGGCATTACCTCGATTTGAAGATTACTGAAATATGGCTTTGCCAAATCCAATGCACGGGCGATATATGGTACACCCGCTGCGGCAGGATTCTCACCGGTTACGAGCAATAGGTTTTCAAAGGGAGCCAATTGTTTGATCGCTTTGTATTCGTTGACAATCTCCTCTTCGGTCAAAATAGTCCTTTTCATCGGATTGCTGATGTGAAACCCGCAATACACACACGAGTTGGTGCACGAGTTGGTGATGTAGAGCGGGACAAACATAGATATTGTTTTGCCGAACCGTTCCATCGTGTATTTCTGGCTGAGCCGCGCCATTACTTCGAGATAAGGAGTTGCGGCAGGTGAGATCAACGTCATGAAGTCGTTGACATTTAGCGCTGTCTGTTTGCCTAACACACGGCGTACATCAGCGTCTGTTTTGGAATAGATGGCTTTTGTCGTCTCTTCCCAGGATATTCTTTCTAATTCGTCTGAGAACATACTATCGTTGTTATGAGTTCTTTTTATTGGTTTTCTTTAAGTCACGCGAGAGTCTCATGGCACAGAAGTTCGGTCCGCACATGGTGCAGTATTCGCCATCAATGTGATGCCCGGCACGAAAATACGATTGAGCTCGTTCCGGATCGAGTGATAAGTCAAACTGATCTTTCCATCGGAAATCATACCGAGCTTTACTTAGCGCATTGTCGCGTACCTGTGCTCCCGGATGTCCTTTGGCCAAGTCGGCCGCATGGGCAGCTATTTTATAAGTAATGACACCTACCCGCACATCTTCTTTGTCGGGCAGAGCAAGATGCTCTTTCGGTGTAACGTAGCAGAGCATGGCTGTGCCCAACCATCCGATTTGTGCCGCGCCAATGGCAGAAGTAATGTGATCGTATCCCGGTGCGATATCCGTGACTAGCGGTCCCAGGGTATAGAACGGCGCATCGTGACATTTCTCTACCTGACGTTCTACATTCTCCTTAATCTTATGCATAGGCACGTGACCCGGCCCTTCGATAAAAGCCTGTACATTCTTGTCCCATGCCCGTACAACTAGTTCACCCATAGTATCCAACTCGGCAAACTGTGCTTCGTCATTGGCATCGTGGATAGAACCGGGACGGAGCCCGTCGCCCAACGAAACGGCTACATCATACTGTGCGAGGATGTCGCAAATATCATCAAAATGTTCATAGAGGAAACTTTCACGGTTGTGTGTCAGACACCATTTGCTCATAATGCTTCCTCCACGGCTGACGATTCCGCATAAACGATTGTCTGCGAGGTGGACGTTGTGTAAACGGATTCCGGCATGGATGGTGAAATAGTCGACTCCTTGTTCGCATTGCTCAATTAAGGTATCCCGGTAGATTTCCCATGTGAGGTTTTCTACGATGCCGTTCACTTTCTCCAATGCCTGATAAATAGGTACTGTACCCACGGGAACAGGGCAGTTGCGGATGATCCATTCGCGGGTTTCGTGGATGTTTTCTCCGGTGGAAAGATCCATTAAAGTGTCACCTCCCCATTTACAACTCCAAATGGCCTTTTCTACCTCTTCGTCGATTCCGGATGTGGTAGCGGAGTTGCCGATGTTCGTATTGATCTTTACTAGAAAATTGCGGCCTATGATCATGGGTTCTGCTTCCGGGTGGTTGATGTTGGCAGGCAATACGGCGCGTCCCTCGGCTATTTCCCGACGCACAAACTCAGGCGTGATATGTGTTTCGATACCCAACTCTTTGCAATTCATATTTTCGCGGATAGAGACATATTCCATCTCGGGAGTAATCAGTCCGCGTTTAGCATAGGCCATTTGGGTAATAGGTTTCCCTTTCTGAGCACGATAAGGTAGTGCGATGTGCTCGAATCGTAAATGATCCAGGCTCTTATCGTCCCGCCGCATCCGTCCATACTCCGAGCTGATTTCAGTGAGCTGTTCCACGTCCTTACGGCTTATGATCCATTCTTCGCGCAGACGGGGGAGTCCTTTCTTGAGATCGATACTAACAGCCGGATCGCTGAATGCGCCACTGGTATCGTATATATAAACATCCGGATTAGGAGTGTATACTTTTTCTTCTTCTTGAAGATCTACGCTGGGTAGCAATTCCACTTTTCGCATAGCGACGCGGATGTGAGGATAAAGCTGACCGGGCAGATATACTTTCTCAGAGCGGGGAAATTTTATTTTTTGTTTCATGATTTGTCATTTAGAGTTCCTTCTTTATTTTCGCGGAACTAGTCATTAATAAAACGGGTTTGTCTTCAAGTTAGTCTAGAAAGGCGGTGAGTGGTGAGCTAGCTTCTGCTATAAAATTGTCGGCTTGCAATCCCAACCCGGCTTCGTAAGCACGGCGACCCGCTTCTGTGGCTGCTTTGAAAGCAATAGCCATCTCGACCGGATTTCCGGCAACGGCAATAGCTGTATTGACAAGCACCGCGGATGCACCGAGTTCCATAGCTTCGGCTGCATGACTGGGAGCACCGATTCCGGCATCTACTATAACCGGAATTCCGGCTTGTTCGATTATTATTTGTAGAAAATCTCTTGTTTGCAATCCTTTATTTGTTCCGATAGGAGCCCCAAGCGGCATTACGGTAGCGGCACCGGCTTCTTCCAACTGCTTGCAGAGCACAGGGTCTGCCTGACAATAAGGTAATACGATAAACCCCAGTTTAGCAAGTTGTTCGGTTGCTTTGAGTGTTTCCACTGAATCGGGGAGTAGGTAGCGCGGGTCTGGATGGATTTCCAGTTTCAGCCAGTTCGTACCGAAGGCTTCGCGTGCCATCTGCGCGGCAAATACGGCTTCTTCGGCATCACGAACGCCAGAGGTATTGGGCAATAATTGAATATGTGGATGAATGATATGTTTCAACATGTCGTCATCTTGATTATCCAGTTCAATGCGTTTCATCGCTACGGTTACCATCTCTGTGCCTGAGGCGAGTATTGCTTGCTCCATCACTTGGTTGGAATTGAATTTTCCTGTTCCCAGAAAAAGGCGGGAATCAAACTCACGTCCCGCAATAATAAGCTTTTCCATAATAATTATAAGTAAAATGATCCTTGATTAATACTGTCCGATGATTCTCCGGGTTTCTGCTACGGGATCTTCCGCCCGCAGAATAGTGCCGGAGAGAGCGATACCGTTGACGCCCGTTTCCAGAATGTCGGGAATATCTTCGTAATTGATTCCGCCAATAGCCACTACGGGGAGATCAATGCCGGCATCTTGCATTTGCGAAAGAATCGAGGCGTAGCCTTCTATTCCGAGTACCGGACTGAGGTTTTTCTTCGTAGTGGTGAAGCGGTAAGGACCGATGCCGATATAATCGGCGCCTGCCTGCTGGTGCATGCGGACATCTTCGAATGTATTTGCCGTGGCGCCAATGATAAATGCTTCTCCCAGAATCTGTCGTGCCTGAGCAATAGGCATATCTGTTTTACCCAGGTGCACACCGTCTACTTCTAACTTTTGTGCCAGTTCGACATGATCGTCGAGTATCAGTATCGCTTCTTGTTCTTTGCAAAGGGGTTTTAGTAGCAGGGCCACCTTTTCTACTTCTTTCAAGGAAGCCTCTTTCATACGTAGTTGAATCCATTTGCATCCCCCTGCGAGTGCCATACGCGCAGAGTCCAGATAGGAGTAACGCTCCGTCTGGTGGGTGATAAATTGTAGATTAATCATATGCTATCCTCCGCAAGCTGCTTTAATTACGACCAGGTTGTCGTTTTCTCGGAGAGATAAACTTTCCCACTCGGTGCGGGGAATCATCTTGTTGTTCACAGCGATAGCAATACCCACTAAAGGAAGTTCCAGTTGGGCGGTGAGTTCGATAAGAGTAGAATTCGACTGAATTTCCACCTCTTTGTTGTTTACTTGTACTTTCATTGTTCTGTTAAGATAAATAAGTTGAAGTAAATACAAAGAAGGTGCTTTGGGTAAGCAAGATAATAGAAGAAATACAATCCCTACGGCAGTACTAACTGCGTCAGGTTCCTAGGGTATAATCTCAGCCCGCTTGGGGCACCCCTTTGTCTTTACAGTGGCAAAGTAAACCAAAAAGAACTAGAAAACAGGAAAACCCTCTGTTTTTTTTATTTCTTCTGTTAAAAGATGTTGTACCGTTTCTCTGAAGATTTCTTTGTTTTACTTTGGGCTAACCGTGTCCGCGCCTCAGGTAAGGCAACGTTCATCACAGGGCTTTTTGAAGATTACTCCTCTTAACTCAGATCAGGATGAAACCGAGCGGAATGGCCTGCATCTATAAACTAATTAATCGGTAAAACGCGCAATTTAAGCGAGTAACAGAATGTGAAGAGATATATCGCCATAGTCACTTTTTATTGTAAAAAGCTGATCTATAATTAAATACAATGCGCCTTCTTTTCCATAAGCTGATTTAATACATATAGAATACCGATTTCCAAAGGCTGTATACTTTGCTGAAATTTCCCATTGGCTAGTAGTAAACAATTAGTAAAAGACATCTTTGACCATTATATTTCCTGTTCCACAACTGTGGAACGGCTGACTCACATAATGTGAAGCACGTGTCCCACATATTGTGGAACAGGCGTCGCACATAATGTGAGACAGCTAATAAGAAGATTATCAGTACAATAAAGAGTTCTTAAATTCACTAATAGCGGCGCACGATGCGGTTCTTAAAAAGACTTGTTTGGTGAATTGAAAACTCTGTTTTTTGAGAAAATAAGCAATGGCTGTCGCTCATCGGAATAAAGTGATCAAAAAAAAGAAGACGCAAAATAAACGGCTGATATACTGAACGATATGCAAAAAAGTGATTAAGTCATAAGAGAGATGTATCATTGTACAGAGTGCTTCTTTCAAGCCATTACGAGCGCAGAATCGCTACACGGGATATTGCACAGCTTGTAGAAAGAATCGAAACTTAAGTAACACTCAGGAAAATTGAGGCTTAGAGATCCCATGCTTTTGCATGTAATCCAAGACCTACTTATGGATTGAAAATAGGACGGTAAAAGATGGGGCTAAACAATTTATAGGCTTGCTGTATGCCAACAAAAAAGGCCGCCATTTTATTTGGGCGGCCTTTCGAATAGTCAGTGTATTCTACTTGTTAGATACGTTTTTCAACAACATCCCAATCGATAATGCTCCACAGGGCATTGACGTGATCGGCACGACGATTCTGGTAATCAAGATAGTAAGAATGTTCCCATACATCGAATCCCAGAATAGGTTTCAAACCGGCACGTACCGGATTACTTCCATTTACTTCTTTCGTGATGTGAAGTTTACCCTCTTTGTCTACTGATAACCAAGCCCATCCTGAGCCAAATAATCCTACGGAAGCAGCATTGAATTCCTTTTTGAAATTATCAAAACTGCCGAAATCACGTTTGATTGCTTCTCCCAGTTTTCCTGCCGGCTCAGCTTTCGAAGGCTTCGGAGCGAATTGGAGGAAATACAAAGTGTGGTTCAGAACTTGTCCCGCATTATTGAAAACAGCTCCATCCGGTGCAGAAGCTACAATAGCTTCAAGCGATTTTCCTTCATATTCAGTGCCCGGTACAAGGCTGTTGAGGTTATTTACATAAGTTTGCAAATGTTTGCCATAGTGAAAATCTATGGTTTGCTGACTGATTACAGGTTCCAACGCATTGTTAGCGTAAGGAAGCTTAGGCATTTCGTAAGTCATGGTCATAAATATTAAAGACATTAATAATGTATTCATAATTGTTCCAAATTTAATTGGGTTTATATTAAGATAACAACACTTGTTCTGAAAATGTTCAATGCAAAAGACTTTTATCCGGCAGGTTGTTTGCAGGTGATCACACCGTTCGGTCTGAACGCATGACTAGCAAAGAAGTGATGAAAATATGTGAAAAAGCACGGATTGTCGGGCGAATGTTCTATTTTTGTCTTTGGGAATCGCAGAGGAAGAGAATAATTAGTTAAAAGAACAGCTGCCATTCTGCATTTATAAGTTATGAAGACCAATTATTTAGATGAATTAAACAATAGTCAGCTCGAGGCTGTGCGTTACAATGACGGACCTGCATTAGTTATCGCTGGTGCAGGATCGGGCAAAACTCGTGTGCTGACTTATAAAATAGCCTATCTGCTGGAGAATGGGTATGAACCGTGGAATATCTTGGCACTGACGTTTACCAATAAAGCGGCGCGAGAGATGAAAGATCGTATCGGTCGTCAGGTAGGAGAGCAGCGGGCGCGTTATCTTTGGATGGGAACGTTTCACTCCGTCTTTTCGCGTATCCTCCGAGCCGAGGCAAGTCACATCGGGTTTACGTCCCAATTCACGATCTACGACACGGCTGATAGTAAAAGTCTGCTACGTTCCATTATCAAAGAGATGGGATTGGATGATAAGACTTATAAAACCGGTATGGTACAAGCACGTATATCCAATGCCAAAAACCATTTGGTTTCTCCCACGGGCTATGCGGCCAATAAAGAAGCATATGAGGCGGATGTAGCAGCTCGTGTTCCTGCGGTGCGGGATATTTATCGGCGTTATTGGGATCGTTGTCGTCAGGCAGGTGCTATGGATTTCGATGATTTATTGATGAATACGTATCTTCTGTTCAACGATCATCCCGATGTTCTAGCGCGTTATCGTAACCAGTTTCGTTACGTGTTGGTGGATGAGTATCAGGATACCAACATTGCGCAACATAGCATTGTCTTGCAATTGACCAAAGAGAATCAACGCGTTTGTGTAGTGGGCGACGATGCGCAAAGTATTTATTCCTTTCGGGGAGCGGATATAGAGAACATACTTTATTTTACGAAAATATATCCGAATACGAGGGTGTTTAAGCTTGAACAGAACTATCGTTCTACACAGACCATCGTTTGTGCGGCCAATAGCCTGATCGAGAAGAATGAACGACAGATACAAAAGGAAGTCTTTTCCGAAAAAGAGCAGGGCGAACCGATCGGCGTCTTTCAAGCATATAGTGATATGGAAGAAGGCGAGATTGTGGTCAATAAGATTGCCGAACTGCGAAGAGAGAAAGATTATGGGTATGCCGACTTCGCCATTCTATACCGTACGAATGCGCAAAGCCGTATTTTTGAGGAAGCTCTTCGGAAGCGGACTATACCTTATAAAATTTATGGAGGGTTATCGTTCTATCAGCGTAAAGAGATTAAGGATGTGATTGCATATTTCCGGTTGGTAGTGAACCCAAGTGACGAGGAAGCTTTCAAGCGTATTATCAATTATCCCGCACGAGGAATTGGAGAAACGACTGTTGGTAAAATCATTGCAGCAGCTACCGAAAACGAAACAAGTCTTTGGACCGTGATTTGTGAACCGTTGACTTATGGACTTGTTATCAACAAAGGGACTCATAACAAACTCCAAGGTTTCCGTGAACTAATTGAGCTATTTATAGGTACGCAAGGAGATAAAAATGCTTATGAACTGGGTACGGATATTATTCGTCAGTCCGGTATCATCAACGATGTATGCAGGATACTTCTCCCGAGAATCTGAGCCGTAGAGAGAATATCGAAGAACTGGTCAACGGAATGAATGATTTCTGTGCCTTGCGCATGGAAGAGGGGAACTCCAATGTTTCATTAACCGACTTTCTTTCGGAAGTTTCCCTGCTGACTGATCAGGACTCGGATAAAACGGATGATGGGGAGAAGATAACCTTGATGACTGTTCACTCGGCCAAAGGATTGGAGTTCAAGAATGTATTTGTGGTTGGCTTGGAAGAGAATCTGTTTCCGAGTGGAATGGTTGGTGATTCGCCTCGAGGCTTGGAAGAAGAGAGACGCTTGTTCTATGTTGCCATAACCCGTGCCGAAGAACATTGCTTCCTTTCGTATGCCAAAACTCGTTTTCGTTATGGGAAAATGGAGTTCGGGAGTCCGAGCCGTTTCTTGCACGATATAGAGACACGTTATTTGCATCTGCCTCATGAAGCAGGTTTAGCACGTTCGGTTGATGAAGGAGCCAGCCGCTTCCGTCGAGAGATCGAAAGAGGAGGAATGCGTTCTGCTTCTTCTTCGCGAACACCATTCGGCGCAGGTACATCGAAAGAAAAAGTACAAGTAATTCCTCCTGCGATGCCGAGGAACTTGAAACGAGTCAATTCATTAGGAAGTAAGCCCACTGCCTCTGCTTCGGGAACTCCCCCAGTTGGCAGTGTAGAAGCCGGACAGATGATCGAGCACGAACGTTTTGGTATTGGCGAAGTGATGAAAGTTGAAGGTGCGGGCGACAACGCAAAAGCGACTATTCATTTTAAAAATGCAGGCGATAAACAACTACTGTTGCGCTTTGCACGTTTTAAAATAATAGGATAAAAATTAAAATACAGAGAAATCATGAAGAAACAAGTAACAATGATTTTGCTTTCCGCTCTTATCTTGGGCGGCTGTGCATCCGGAAGGATGGGAAATCCCGGCGCTATTATAGCCGGTGCTTCAATTGGCGGAAGTTTAGGAGGCTCGATCGGAGGGCTTATCGGAGATAATAACAATGGTTGGCGAGGAGGCTACCGTGGTTCTGCCATTGGTAATATTGTAGGTACTATTGCCGGTGCTGCTATAGGCAATGCTTTGACTACTCCTAGAGAGGAGCGGATAGAGGATGGTGCCTATATTCCTGAAGTCAGAGAAGTATATAGAGAACCGCGTTCGAACAAAGCCCGTTCGCAGGTGCAATATGCATCTCAGTTAAAACTGCGCAAGATTCGTTTTATTGACGACAACCGCAACCATATTATTGATGGTGGTGAGAGTAGTAAGATTATCTTTGAGATAATGAATGAGGGACGAGACGCTGTCTACAATGTAGTGCCGTTGGTCGAAACTGTCGGCAAGGTGAAACATATTGGCATTTCACCGTCTGTTATGGTAGAAGAGATACTTCCCGGTGAAGGGATTCGTTATACCGCTACGATATACGCCGGAGAAAAATTGAAAGATGGTGAAGTTACTTTCCGTGTGGCGGTTGCCAATGAGAACGGACGAATTTGCGATTCGCAGGAATTTACTCTACCTATGCAACGGAGAGATTAAATTGTCTATTATAATATTAGGACAAAGAGCTTCGCTTGTTTAGTGAAACTTTTTATTTCCTTGAAAAAACAATTACTGTATTAAGTAGTTGTTTTTTTTATTATATATATGGATTTGATTGAAGAAAACCGATGATTCTATAATCTGTTTTTTATCTAGATATGGCTTCATAGGAGATCTATGCTGAATTCGAATAAACTCATGTAACTATATAGGGAGAATAAAGGTGTACTTATAATATAATACTAAATGTAGGACTTGCTTTTGTGATACTTGTGAATGTTTTTAAGTAGAGTCTTTAAGGTATTATGGAAATATCTTTAAATGTAAAACAATGACGAATCTAAAATAATGTTATCTTTGCGCGGTGAAAACACCTAACATGAAACAAAATGAAGACTACAAATATAATATTGCTATCAATACTGATTCTAATTGGAAGTGTTACTTTCTTTTTTGCTTGCAAATATACTTATGATTCTAAGGTTGCTACGTTAAAGGAAAAAGCGAAGAAAGCATTTATTGAAGCATTAGATAAAGAATTGAAGGCTAGGCATCTGGAAGGAGACCTTTCGGTTAGTTTTAATTCGAAATCTCTGTTGAGAGCAGAACTACCTGATTCTGTATACTTAATTGATGCATCGGGTCGACATGCCTATCGATTGGACCCAGAAAAACATCGAATGAATATTACTGAAAATGGTAATATACGTTTTATGCACTCCATTGCTTTTATAAAAAAGCCTATTTGTCCAGATTCTTTAAATATGGAATGGAGTAGCCAACTTCAGGCAGTCGGTCTTGCTGTAAAGCCAGTTCTGTGTATATCTATTTCAGATGAAAAGGGGCATACAAAAGATCAATATTCCGCTGGAAGCGAATGGTGCAACTCCTCGAATAGGATTTTTACTATTTATATCGGACATGCTTGTGAAATCGGAATAATGGGGTATCTTCCTTATTCAGCTTGGTCTATGGTGCATACTGAGTTTTTTCTTTATCTGTTGCTAATTGGTATTATTATTTGTGGGATTTATAGAGTAAGTTTGATCCTTCGAAAACACACACGTTTGGTTTATCATGCGGAGATGGATGAGCTGCCAATTACTCATCCAGTACTTCAAGAAGTTGTGGCAACTCCCACGCGTGTTTATGTCATACATGAAAAAATAATATTTTATGCAGAGCAAAAAAGAATAGAAGTTGATGGTCTTGAAAAGAAAATTCAGAATCAATCCAGCACATTACTTGAACTTTTTCTAAAGGAAAAAGAAAACGATCACATTCTCGAGGACAACGCAATTATGGAGATCTTGTGGCCTGATGGAACGGGTACTTCTGAGCGAATTCATAAGGCTATCGGTCGCTTGCGTTCTTGTATTCGTCAGATTGATGACACCATAGATATCAAGAGAGGCATCGGTATCTATCAACTTCTTCTTTAATTGTGAACACTCCTATTCCATTCTTCTGCACAAAATTACATGTAAAAAGAGAGCTGGTCCGAAATGGTCAGCTTTTTTTTATGGCTTTAGTGTACTTTACGTCTACTTTTGCTGACATTATTAATCTTATTACATTACGTTATGAAAAAGCTATCAGTTTTAATATTTTCATCTATTATAGCTATACTTGTTTTGTATAAAGTAGAAGTATCCAAAAACGAGAAAGTAAGTTCATTACTTTTACAGAATATTGAGGCTTTAGCAGCCGATGAACACGATAGATCTAAATACTGTTTTGGGGTAGGGTCGGTTGACTGCCCAACTTCTTATCAAAAAGCTGAATATTATGGCATCGGAATTAGTATTGAAATACCATAGTTTTATTTTTTTCTTCTTTCTTTTCTCGTGCGGAACAAAGCAACGAGAATATGGAGAAAATGTATATTTCTATATTGATTTTCCGCACGAAAAGGAATTGAAAGGACAAGTGATCGAGCTGGATACAGCTTTGTTACGCTATCCGTTTCGAATACGAGTAGAAGGAGATAGAGCCATTATTATGGATCTACATGGTATGGATCATTATGGACATTTGTTCCAATATCCAAGTTTTCGGTATTTATCTTCTTTTGGGAAGCGTGGTGAGTCTCCTTCAGAAATGCTTTCTATGGAGAATATTCGTTTCTACAATCATAATATCTGGACTTTAGATGCTAACAAAAAAGAATTAAATCAGTTAGGGTTCTCTTCATCCGGTGATTCACTACTTCGTGATGATGTGGTGGCATTGGATGAAGAGATATTAAGAGCTCTTGATTTTGCTATATATAATGATACAACTTTAATTATTCCAGATTATTCGGGTGATAACCGATTGTGTTGGGTACATCGCAATGGGAGAATACTAAATAAAACAGGAAGTATTCCTTCGGCCAATAGAAAGGCATTACAAAATGCTCGTCCGGCACTGGCTCAAGCGTGGCGTAGTTTTGTGGATTATAACCCGCATAATAACATTATGGCAACGGCTACTCAATTAGGAGAAGTACTTGAAATCTATAACTTAAAAGATAGTACATATATCGTTCGTATTGGAGAATATGGGGAGCCGGGGTTTCGAATAGCCGAGGGATATGGAATCTACGGGAATAATGGGGTTTAGTGATATTCAAGTAACGGATAGTGCTATTTATACAGTATTTCAGGGAGTATCCTTTAAAGAAATTGCTCAAAAAAAAGGTCGACGTCCGGATGGAGGAAAGTATATTTATGTCTTTAATTTGAAAGGAGAACCATTATATAAATATGTGCTTAATCGCTATATTTATGGCATTTGGGTGGATGAAGCTACTAAAACAATCATAGCAACAGATGTAAATAAAGATCAGCCGATAGTAAGGTTTTGCTTTGAATAGATGAGGCACTGTTAATACTGTAAAACCAGAGTGAGAGGTGATTAAAAGAGTGTCTAGTTTGGTAGTCAACTTCTTTTCAATAGCTTCAGAGCTCATAAAATAGAATGGAGGTGTGCAGATAGAAAAACTCTAATTAATGCAATTCGTCTGCATCGATTGTTGAAATATTATTACTGTATATTTGTTGGGAAAATAGAATAGAATGCATGTTGTGAAAAAAAAGAGACACTATTGGTGTAAAATATTTATTTATTTATTAGTTGTATTACTGTTATTAGCTTGCATGGATAGGAACGAACGATATGTGAGAGAATGGTATGGAAAGACCATATTGTTGCCTGATACAATGACTTTTCGACTTTTTGCGCGAGAAAAAAGTACCTTTTGAATATTCAAGAGACCAGTATAAAATAGCTATTTTTATTAGCGGAGTTGATTGTATAAGTTGCAAACTTAGAATTGATGATTGGCAGAGATTTATTCAGGATTTGGATTCTACTGCTGTTAATGTCAGCTTTCTGTTTATCATGGATCCTATTTATCAGAGAGAATTATATACGGTTTTGAGAGCTTATAGGTTCTCGACACCTGTATGTGTCGATTCTAGTAAAGAAATACGACGGATCAATAATATGTCGCTGAATGACTCTCACATCTTTTTACTTGATCAACAAAACCGTATAGTAGGCATTGGTGATCCAATTGTAAACGAACGTATTAGGAAATTGTATAAAAAACTACTTAAAAATTAAATTATGAAAATTAAATTATTGCTATTAATTACGGTTGTCGTTTCAACTGTACTTTTTTCGTTCTCTCCCCATAGGGAATCTTTTGACCTATTATTGGAAAATATTGAATCTTTTGCGAATGATGAGCATGGGAAGATTGACCCAACATTAGATCCATATACTAGATTAGGATCAAAAACATTGAGCATTATACTTGATGGAAAGATTATAACGACTACAATTCCGTGTTGTGAAAGCGATCCAAGTCCGTATAGTGGCTGTTCTAGAGGATTAGACTCATGTTGAAATTATTGATTTAGAAAACAATATGACTACTCAGGTATATCTATTATTATAAATTCGGCGTTTTGACAAATACTTATTCTAATATTATTCCTGAGTAGTTTTTGGAAATACAATTAAAATAATATATATATGAAATATGTACCAATAGGAATTTTGTTATCGTTGTTTGCATTACTTGTTTCCAGTTGTTCTTTTCAAAATAATTCGAAAACAGGTAGTTCACTATTAATTGATTTATCTAATCCAAAAGAAAACTTACCAATTTCTTCTTTTATCGATGATATTGAGACTATCAAATTTGAAGTTCCTGAACCTTATTTCTTTGGTATTATAACTAAAGTTTTATTTACAGATTCTACTTTTTTTGTAGTAGACAAAAAGCAAGGGTACGTCTATCGTTTTAGACAAGATGGTACATTTCTTAATCAAGTAGGCAGCAAGGGAGAGGCTCCGGGAGAATATCGCGCTTTACATCGTTTCTTTTTAGGGAAGCAGTCTGTTTTTATCAGTGATATAGGAATGAGGAAAATACATTGTTATACACATTCAGGAGGATATATTCAAACAATTTCTGCTACTCATACATCTGTGTATGATGATATCATTGCTTTGCCTAATGGAAAATTCTTATGCCATGATATACAAGGACGTAAAGGGGAGAGTAAAATCTGGCTCATGAATGAAAAGGGGGAAGAGGAAAAGACCTTAATATATCATGACGCTCCTATCCATATAGCAGCACAAATTGGAGTACAATAATTAACACTTCCTCTGACGATAGTTTCAAGGTGTTCGATCCGATAACAGGGGTTTTCTATCTATATGAAGTAAAGAAGGAAGACAAATTGGTGGAAATGCAGCATTTGGTTTCGGATAGAAAAGCATTGGCCGCATATAAGGGTATGGATAATTTAATGGATATTCGCGATGATTATGCGTACCTCTCTTATATAGCTGATGCAAATAGGTATTTATATACTATGTGGTATACATCTGACTCTATGGCATTATGTTCTCTTTATGAAAAGGACACAATGGAAAGCACGGTTTTTTATTTGCCCAAGATAGACTTTCCCGGATATCCGGTATGTCCTATTCCTATTGCAACTAATCTGCCAAACGTTTTAGTTACTGTCTTAACAGACGAATATCCATTGGAATACTTTCCAAAGCAGTATAGAGACAGTATTTCAGAGCGAGTTGCTATAATGTATCTTATGAATTTTAAGAAATGACAAAATATACTTGGTTACTGTTCTTCTGCTTTAGCTTTTTATCTTGTGGGCAACCCCTTCATATTGAGTATGTCTTAGAGCATGCAGGAGAAAATCGAATGGAATTAGAATCTTTTCTTTCTTATTATTCAAAAGATAAGCAAAAAAAACAAGCTGCAGAATTCTTGCTCTCAGGCATGGCCAATAAACATTATTATGTAGGGAGTCTTTTAGATAAGTATGATGAGGTTTTCCAACTATGTGATTCACTAAATAAAAGAGGAATTATAGAGGGAGATCCGCCTATGCTCTCTCAAATTTGGGATTCATTGGAGTACCATTGTGGAAAACTTGCGGAGTCGAATATGGAGAGAAAATTGGATTCTCGAATTTTGAGTGCTAATTTCTTGATAGAAAATGTCGAACAAGCCTTTCAAGCGTGGGAGTCTGCCCCAAGCTATGTAAGTAAAGAACTTGACGATTTCTACGAGTTTGTATTACCCTATAAAGCTAATAATGAAATACCAGAAATATATAGAGAGAAATATTTTAAAGAGTTTGCTCATTTGCGTGATACGGTAAAAAGTGGAGTAAAGGGACTTTTGCTTGGATTTAATAAAGAATTCTTTTATAACCGTAGTTATCGTAACAGTAATACTTTGTGGAATTATCCAATTACATTTCCAGTTAGTAAAATGGAAATGATTCATCGAGGAGCCTGTAGGCATACCGTTGCTCTTTATACATGGGTAATGCGTGCCTGTGGATTACCTGTAGCTATTGACTTTGTTAAATCATGGGGAAATCGGAGTCAAGGGCATGAGTGGAATGTATTGATGCTGGATAGCGGGCGAATTTTTCCTTTTGACGCTTTTGGAATAGATCGATTAGAGTTTGCTTATAAACCTGCTAAGATATTTCGCAAAATGTATTCATTGAATAATATCACTGAAGAGATTCCTTCTTTGAAAGATGTACCCGGTTGGCTATTATCTCCAGATGAATTAGATGTCACTACGCAATATGGCGATACGTACGATATATCTGTTAAATGTACTCATCCATGGAGCGGAGACTACTCTAAAAAACATGGGATTATTTGCGTTTTTGATAATAAAGAATGGAAGCCTGTCTATTGGGGGAAAATAAAAAATAATAAGATTACTTTTCTTCGAATGATGGGTGATGTCTGTTACATGGCTGCTTATTATGATCGTGGGAGGATTATTCCTGCAACATCTCCATTTATCTTACAGAAGAATGGAAGTGTTAAGTATTTATCTATTGATAAGCTACACTCTGAGGATATGGTTTTGAAACGAAAGTATCCGCGATTCAAAAGAATGGAGATGTTTGCGATGGCGATTCGGAGAGGTGTCGTAGAGGGTGCGAATGATAAATATTTTAATGGCAAGTCCTTACTTTTTGATATAATGAAAGAACCAGTTGATGTTGTAGACTCATCGGTTAATGTATCGCAGAAGTTCAGATATGTAAGAGTACGACCAGCTTTATATCGTACTGGTGGTCTTGCTGAAGTACAGTTTTTTGGGAAGAAGCATTTGAATGACCCGGAACAGCAATTATCAGGGCAAATTTTTGGTCTCCCGTCTATTTCTTCCGATATCACACATCCGTATACCCATGCTATGGATAACGATTATGAGACATATTTTGATAAGCCTAAGAATGAAGAAGGATATATAGGATTGGATTTGGGAACTCCGCATTATATTACGAGAGTTCGCTACTGTCCACGTAGTGATTCAAACTTTATTGTGGAGGGGCATAAATATGAATTATGTTATTGGACTGATGAAGGGTGGATAAGTGTAGGAAAAAAAGTCGCAACTGATTTGACAATTACATTTGATACTGTTCCTCAAAATACTTTTTATATTCTTCATAATTTAACAAGAGGGAAAGAGGAGAGAATTTTCACATATGAGAATGGAGAGCAGATATGGTGGTGAAAAAAGTAATACATAAAACATGAGCTGGCTACCACCATTTCTGTTTATCGTCGATATAAGTGAATATACGTTCTTCTTTTCCTTTTGTTTTGTTTTTTAGCCACAATAGTGATCCGGATGGTACATTGTCGAATATTAGATAGTTTTCTGTTGCCACTTGGTGTCCTATGGAAATCCATTTATTTTCAAAATAAAATAGTTCATAGAGATTTCCCGGCTCTATCATATTCTGATCATTAATCGGGCAAAATTCAACTCCAGTAAATAAAGATGTATTGTGAGTTCCTAAATCATATCCAAACCAATAGTTCTTTTTGGGTATTCCTGGAGTATTAGTCATTCTAAAAAATGTAGCGTAATCTCCATCCATTCCCCTGTTTAACGAAATCTCGTTAATTCCTTCAGATAAAAGTTTACCAGATAAAACATGCTTTACAGTATCGGATAAAGATGATTTTCCTAGAAATTTTATTTCTGCAAAGTTTGGGTCACTATCTTTTGGAGCAACAAAGCGAATATATCGATGTTTTTTAGGCGTAGAAAAAATGATATATTCTATTCCAGTTGGCAATTTATTGATTTCATATAAAACATCGCTTCGATCAAAATTAGGAGAATTTGAACCTTCAAATTTTCCTCCAAGAAATGGGCTCCACCTGTCGGTCCAGTGGCAAGTAAGCACATGTTTACGATATAATTTAATTTTTACTTTTTTTATTTGATCGGGTTTGAATTCATGTATATTCCCCAAACTATTTATATAAAAAGGAGGAGCAATAGCAATAAAATGTCCTGCTGAGTAAGTTGCAGCAAGGTAGACTACGTTCTTATTTAAATTATTGAGAGAGAGCCTGCCATTAATTGCTTTTGAGATTTGTACTGGTTGCCAACTCTTACCGGCGATAAAGTTACATAAATAAATATTTTGCTGAGTTGATGTAGTAAAAACACGAGATTCGGATAGTCCGTATTGTGCGGATACATCTTCTAAGAATGGATCAATAAATAGGCTTGGAATCTCTTCCTTGCTTTCTTGGATAAAGGTTAAGTGATCTTGTCTTATTGCATATCCGGAGCGAAATACTTTACCTGCTCTTTTTACGGAATCGACATTGTATGCTAATTCTTGTGTGTTATAATTATGTGTTTTTTGATAGAAATGGGAGGCATCTATAACACCATATAACTCCAAGCTCTGTCTATCATTCGTAGGAATAAAAGTAGAGTCATTGCGGATGTAGCAACCCAAGAATGTCCATTGCTTGTGAAATTAGCCCAATATGGTACATAATCATATGCGGCAGGAATACTTAACGCACGCATAACACTTGTCATGTAGAGTGAGCGATCCATGCAGTTTCCTTTCATTATTCTGTCAAGCATCAGTATGTCCATTTGATGAGGATAATCATTTTCCCCTTTCTTGAATTCATCCATTACTTTATTATATATCAAAATGAAGGCTTCTTCCGCTGATTGAATATTAACTATGTATGGTGCATATTTCTTTCTGAGAATTTTTCTCCAATTTGAGATGGGCTCGTTTTGGATCCTATATGGCAAAATGTGTTGACAAAAGGTGGAAAAGTCTATTTGATTACTCCATGGAGTGCTTTTCCATGTGTTGAATCCTTCATCAATATTGTTAATTAAATAGGCAGCAGATAGTGACTGAGCATCTTGTATGTATTGATCTTTTGTAACTTTCAAAGGTTCAGACTGTCTGCTTTTTATTTTTTTCCATAAGGAGTCTTGTACTCCTTTTGTTATTGTACAGGACATTATTGAACATTTGTATTCATCCATAGTGGTTGTGTAGGGGTAGCCATGGGCCATGTTTGTAATAAGGAAGTCTGCGGCTTTGTATTTAATAGAATCTTTTTTATAATAGTCTAATACCTTCTGCAATTCTTCTTTGTTTTCCTTTGCTATTTGATAAATATAATCATACTTAGAAGTACACCCTGCAATTGTAAAAAAGCAGAGGAAACTCAAACTGAATATTATTCCTAAGGTGAGCGTACATCTATATTCTGTTTTCATAGAAAAATAGTGATTATTTTCTTTACAAAGAATGTGATAAATATTGAGGATCACAAGGAATAATCCTTTTTTGTTTCTGACTAAATATGACCGGTCTTTTAAACTAAAGAAAAATGAGTTAAATGTGATCTGGTCCGAAATGGTCCGACTTATTTTTTGACTATCAGTTTTCTATCCTTTATTTTTGACGAGGTGAGAGATAGAAAACAAATTCAGAAGGAGTGAAGCGATGAATTGTTGAGTCTAGCCGAACGCTTTACATCCCTTACTCTTTATTTTTAAAAAAAAGGAGGTAAAGCTTTTTTTTGTTGTATAGCAAATTCGTTTTGTTGATCTGATGAAATGATAAATATAGGTGTTACTTATTAATATTGACATTTAAATAATTTGTATTATGAAAAAGAGTTTTAAAGGAGTTATTTGTGGTATTGTAATCGCATGTTTTATTGGTTTAAATATCTATACTTTACAAAATGAGACTAAATTGTCTGATCTTACATTAGCTAATATAGAAGCTTTGGCAAATAATAGGGAGAGTGGTTATTCTTGCTCAGCTTCTGCAAATTGCTACTACGGTGGTAGGCAGGAGGGGAGTGTTTCATGTACTGGAACAAGCAATTGCTCAAGTGGACATCAGTATGTTATTTGTGATGGGAATATTAGTTATTGTGTCTAAAAATGAATTAGATATATGTATACGATTAAAGGTAAAGTTACTTTTTATTTTCTTGTATTTATCCTTTTAACAACAATATCCTGTGGAGATAAAAAACAAGACGGGTTAGTTCAAGTATTGACTTTAGTTCCTGATACAGTGCTAAATGAACTTAATGATTCAATATTTATTTCTCCACATATAAAATGTATGGCTGTTTCGGCAAATGGTGATATTCATTATACAGATTATGCCGATGGAATGGTTGTTTTGGATACATGCTATAACTTAAAATCTCGCATTGGGACGAGAGGACTAGGACCAGGGGAACTTATAGGTGCTGCTCACTTCTATTTAGGTGAAAATGATTCTATATATATATTAAATGAAGGAAAGCGTGCCATAGAAGTCTTTTCTGGGGGAAATTACAATCACACAATAGATCTTCCGGAAAGTATTTGTTTTACTTTCAATACCCGCTTTTTAGTTCATGGGGGGGATATCTATCATTCTGTTATAGCGAAAGAGGCACCTGTTTTTATGTTTGGTGGATATGAACCGATTTTTTTGTGTTCGTATGCTATATCGGATGATCCTACATTTGGCAGGCATGCTACCAAGCATGTTGTAGAAGGAGATAATTGTTTCTTTTTGATAGGTTGTGCCTATCCTGTATTGCAACAATATTCTATGCAAGGAAAGCTATTGCAAGATTGTGACCTATCCATAGTCCCTGAAATAGAAAAGATGATGGAAGCCTATCAGAACACTTTGCAGAATCCGGGGAGTTATTTTACTATTATACAAGATGCTTATTATACGGATAATCATTTATATGTATTAATCGGAACGCGTAAACAGGATAAATATTTCTGTCATGATGTGGCTGTGCTTTATGCGTCTGAAAGCGAATTGAAGCATATCGCTACTTATCGACTTTCCGAAAATGTATATGACTCTTTTTGTGTTGGAGGAACTAAAATATATGCCCATAATGCATCGAAATCGAGTATCGATATTTTCACATTTTAGAATAAGAAATTACGATAGCTTGCGTAGATATATCGTTTTATCTCTTGTAATGGATTAGCATAATATAAATGCTCATTCCGGGGTGAGGCAGAACTCGAAGAACGAAGCCAGTAACTACTAAATCTTCAGTTGAGAGTGCACAGCAATATTGACTTTTTTTTCATGGATAGTAAAGCATGGAAGTAGTGCATGGAAAATTAGCCTTGTTCTGAATAGTGAAGTGTACAATATTCCATGCAACTATACTAGGTCCGAATTGGTCAGACCTATTTCTTGATTATTTCTCTCTTATCTTTTACATTTGACGAAACAAGTGATAGATGATTTGATATTTATTGGAAACTCACTGTTTTATGAAATATATTTAGAAATAGTATCACTGCTTTGATTTAAAAGAAAATTTATGAGAGAAGGTTACATGTTTTTATTCGGAATTTTTCTTGCATTTTGTTCATGTAAGTCAGATGTTTCTATGCACAGCGACTTAGTAGACATTGTTTCATGCGATAAATTTGAAGATAAGTCGTTTACTCGTGTGGATCAATTGAATGCAGTCTCTTTCAATGATTCTGTGATACAAAATCTGACACGGATAGCATTATTTGATTCCTTATTATTTACGATTGATTCTACAGTAACTTCAGATACATTAGTTCGCTGCTTTTCTACGGTCAATAAGAAATACTTGGGTAGTGTTTTTCTTAAAGGAAATGCCCCTACAGAACTGTTGTCAGCATCAAGTATTAGTGCTTCTGTTGACTCTTTGAGCTTTTGGACTTTTGATATGACAAAATAATTGTGGACAGGCATGGCGTTTGACAAACTGAGTAACCGTTTTCTATTCCAGAGTGCTGAAGATACTGATGTCTTGAATTTACGTAATTCGAATTTGCCAGGTTTGGATAATCCTGTTTGGATTGAGGGTGGATTTGTAATAAGCAGTCTTTCCAAGTATATAGATAGGTTCTTTATCTATGACTCTAATGCCCAATTAGTGAAATCGGTTGTAAACCCCGATTTGATCTTTAAAGAGAATTATAATGAGGGTATCTTGGCGGATATTTTGTCAACAAGGATGTGTGTGACTCCAGATCGGTCGAAAGTTATTTTAGCCGGTCGTTATTTAGATCTGATCGAAATCTATGATTCAAAAGGTAATCTGCAGAAAATGTTGAAAGGTCCGGAAAAAGAATTTGATCTAAAATTTGATACAAAGCGTTCAATTGAAAGATCAACTCTCGTCAAATCAGAAGAAACTAAAAGGGCGTACCTTGCTGTCCAAGCTACGAACAATAACATTTATGCATTATACTCAGGTAAGAATAAGAAAGATAAAGAGCATTATTCTTATTCCAAACTGCTATATGTTTTTTCCTTGAATGGGAATGTAATGGTGAAGTACACACTGGATACACCTAATTATTAGTTTTGCTGTAGATGAAAAGCAAAAAATGATTTATGCTATATCTATTGATGCTGAAGTTGTTTCTTTTGATATATAAAAGATTTGAAAAGCTTAATAACCCTTTATTTGAGATGAATAGAACTGATTTTATTATAAGCAATTGTTACTGGATAATGAACGACTTATACTCCAGATGAATGACGAAATTCAGTTTGCTTATCTGAAACTTGGTGAGCTAATAAAGTTGTTAAAAAAATAAAATTTGGTATTCTTCCTGCATCTTATTATATGTGAATTTGATATGGAGCTGCAAAATGTCTTTTGTAGATATAGTCGTATAAATAGTATTGATGCTGAAATTATGTCTTTTGAAGTATGAAAAACTTTATATATTTAATCGCCTTTTATCTATTATATACTGGTTGTTCAAAAAATGAAGTACAAGTGGCGCTTGATTATGCGGGGACAAACCGTGCGGAACTGGAGAAAGTGCTTGCTTACTATAAAGATCCAAAAGATTCTCTAAAATTAAGAGCAGCATGTTTCCTCATTGCAAATATGCCTTATCATGGATATTTGTGGAGTGAAAGACAGGAGATGTATCGAAAGAAAATTGCTGCTGGAGGAAGAGTATTAGGACGAGGAATTTTGCGTAAATTTTGGGAGGAATCGCAGATGCCGGATGAACAGGAGTTCGTGCTTGATGCGCATTCGCTAACATCTGATTTTCTTATACGAAACATAGAGAGTGCCTTCCGAGTATGGGAGTTGTCTCCTTGGCGTGAGAAGGTTGATTATAATACTTTTTGCCATTATATACTGCCATATCGTTTGGCGGATGAACCGCTATCCATAAGTTGGCGAGATAGTTTAAATTTACACTTTTCTCCAATTATAGAAAAAGAGACAGATATGCAACGAGCATTTGTGTTGATCAGCAAATATGTAAATAAGAAAATGTCGCAATCTAGTGTTGCTTGTCCGCATGTGATGGATATATTATCACTTAATAAATACGGCTATGGCTTTGCGAGATCGATCTTTGCTTTTAGGAAATGCTTTGCGCGCAGTTGGTATACCGGCTGTATATGATTATGTACATTCATGGGCAAACTATAGTGAAGTAGGGCATACATGGATTGCACTTCCTTATCAAGGGAAGACTTATACACTTCTGGATAAAGATTCTGTGCTCCGCACTGGAAATAGAATTGATGCATCAATGTTCAAACCAACTCATATACTTGAATCTGATTATCCTTTTGTGATAGATTCTATAAAGCGAGTCAGCAAAGTTTGGCGTAGTATCTATAGATTCAGTTGGGAGGAAGATCCTAGTTTCTTGAAATATATACCTTGGAATTTAGCCAATCCTTTTAGTGTGGATGTGTCGGATAAGTATGCTTTGACTAGCAGTGTTTCTATTGTATCTCTAACAAAAGCTAAGGTTGCATATCTGTGTACCTTCCGTACAGGCCGCGATTGGCAGCTCGCTGCATGGGCGCCTCGCGAAAGGAATGGTTTTACATTTCGTAATGTTGGCCATTCTATTGTTTATCAACTTGTGGAGCTAAATGCTGGAGTTCTTACTCCTTTAGGATATCCATTCATATTGCGAATTGATGGGCGGAAAGTTATTCTTAAACCGGATCTGCAAACAAAACAAAAAGTATTGTTACATAGAAAATATCCATTTTTTACGCATTGGACCAATCAATGGGGAAAGATGCTTCAAGGACGTTTTGAAGGTAGTCACTCTTCAGATTTCAAACATGCGAAAATATTGTATACCATACGGTCGACCCCGCTTTTTCAGAACATTGTAGAACTTAATACTGATGAAAAATTCAAGTATATACGTTATGTATGTCCTACTGATTGTCGAACGCCTTTGGCTGAAATTGAATTTTGGAGTGATGGACAGCGACTACTAGGAAAAGTAGTCGGTGAAAAAGCTACTGCATTGGAAAACTGTTTTGATAGCGATATGCAGACTTGTCCTAGCTGTAAACAAACAGGTTATTGGGTGGGACTCGCATTAGAATCCCCAAAATATATACAAAAAATAGTCTATTACCCCAAGAATGATGATAATTTCATTCAACTTCGGCAGGAGTATGAGTTGTTGTATTATGATCACAAGTGGATTTCTTTAGGACGTAGAATTGCAACTAATATGTCGCTTGAATATGATAGTGTACCTGAACGGTCTTTGTTACTTTTGAGAAATCGTACAAAAGGAAAAGAAGAACGAATCTTTATTTATGAAGGCGGAAGGCAAGTCTGGATGTAATTCTGTATCTCTTTGTGTACAATATTCCATGTAATTGCTGTTGGTCTAAAATGGTCAGGCTTGTTCTTTGATTATTAGTTTCTTATCCCTTACTTTTGACGAGAAGAGAATTAGTAAACAAATTTTCAAAGAGTAATGGGATAAATGTTGAGTCTTGCCGAGCACTTCATATCCTTTGCTTTTTAACCATCAAAAAGGAGGTAAGGCAAACGCAAAAATCATTTGGCTTTATAACAAATTTGTTTTGTTTATTTATTGAAGAGACAAATTCAGTTTTTTTAATTAAACTATTATTATTATGAGAAAGAAAACGTTAAGTATAGTATTTTTATTTATTATGGCTATAGGCTATGGTATATATGTATCGCAAGACAAAGATAACCTGTCTGATCTTGCTTTGGCTAATATAGAGGCATTAGCAAGTGATTATGAATTACCAGAATTGGAGGTCACATGTAATGGAAAAGGAGGGGTTTGTTGGCGAATCTCAAGAATCGAATGTACAGTGCATAACTGGCCCGATTGTGAGTTCTCTGGTTATCAACACGAATCATGTTTGAGTCCTTGTTAATCTAAATGAAGAGATGAGGCTATTTATTCAACTATTTTTTGTGCTTTAATTTTAAATAAAATGGAAAAATATAATGGGGATAGCCTCATAAAAAAATAATGTATATGAATAAGATAGGACTGATTTTATTATTGGCAATTGTTTACGGATGTTCTCTTAGTAAGCAAAATGTAACTATTGAGATTGAAACCATACCGGTTGCAGTAAATGATATGCTTGCGAACGCTTCTTCCTTCATTGGAAAAATAGAGATAATTCCTCTGGAGACGAATGATTCATCATTAACCCAAATAGGCAAAAAAGTAATTTATAACAGGGAAATGGATATGTATGCACTTTATACTAGGGACCAGATTGTGTTTACGTTCACTGGAGATGGTCGCTTTATTGCTAATTCAAAAAATATGCAAGGGCAAGGTCCTCAAGAGTATAATATGGCACTAGATATAAAATTCAATCCTGATTTAAAAGGAGTTGATCTTTTAGACCCCTATGGTTTAATATATACATATAGTCCTAGCTTCAATCTTATATCTAAGAAAAAGGTCAAATCTGAGTTTGTCCTTAACAAATTTATGGCGTTGAGCCTACATATTATGTTTTCACTTATCCTACTCTGTGGGCAGGTGAAGAGGTTTTGTTCGTAAATATGGATACGAAAGTGACAAAGAATGTGAGGTATAGTGGAACGATTTCTTTAAATTCAATGGACAGAGAGTGCTTTCACAAAGTCGGAAATAATTTCTATTTTATTCCTCCGGGTATTAATTATTATTTTTATCGAGTTGATGAACAGGAGATGAAGCTGACTCCTATTATGTATCTCGATTTTGGAGATGCGGAAATAAAAGATGAAGACTTACCTGGTCGTGCGATTGAAGAAAGAGTTGATTCAGATAAGGAAAGAAAAAAACTGGCAGATGAGGTCGATAAGAGGTGGAATGCTGTGCGAGAGTCTGATTATATTTATCCTTTAATCAAATTTTTCAATGATGATTATGTTTATGTGTATCTAGTTCAGGGAGATAAACGTCCGGGAAATACTTTTATTTTTAACAGAAAATCGAAAGAGTCCTTTTTAACGAAAGATAAAAAACCTATTATGTTCCCTCCTTGCTTTGCTATGTCGATAATGTGCTATTGAGTATTTGTGAACCAGAAGAGGTTCCTGTATCTGTGGATACTAGTTTAATGTCTTTGGAAAATATTGATAAAATGAAGCAATTGAAAGAAGATGATAATCCTGTAATACTAAAATATTACCTAAAATGATTAAGAAAATAATAGGGTTGCTTTGTGTCTTTTTCTTGATGATATCATGTAAAGAAACTGAGAAACAAAGATTTGTTCGTTTGTTAAATGAATGGTTGGGCGAAATAGTCTACTATCCTAGTGGAATGTGTTTTACATCATATTCCAAAGATTCAGTTATAACGAAATGTGATAAATCGATTTTTCCATACACTATACTCAATTATGTGGACTCTACAGGCTGTTTCAGTTGTAGGTTGCAACTTTCAAAGTGGAAAGAACTGATTGCGGAATTTGATTCAATAACTCCACATAAGCTAGATTTTATTTTTATTTTTAATTCTCAAGATGAGAGAGTACTAGCTCGGCTTTTAAAAAGAGAACACTTTACTAATTTTGTTTATATTGATGAGATTGATACATTAAATAAGATAAACCATTTTCCGAAGGATGAGAATTTTCAAACATTCCTTCTTGATAAAGATGACCGAGTTCTAGCTATCGGCAATCCTATTCATAATCCCAAAGTGAAAGAACTATATAAAAAAGTCATTTTAGGAGATGAAACCTTTAAACAAATTCCCCATAAAAATACAACTGTGAAAAAGGATAAATCAGTAGCTAACTTGGGAAGTTTCCCTTCGGAGGAAGAAGTGGTAACCGAATTCACTTTAACTAATACAGGAGATACTCCTTTAGTAGTCGTTGATGTGGTTACTTCTTGTGGATGCACTACTGTAGAATATAGTAGAAAACCGGTGCTACCCGGAAAAGGACTTAAGCTTTCTATTAAATATAAGGCGGACCAACCAGGATATTTTAATAAAAGTGTTAAAGTCTTTTGTAATGCAGAGAAATCGCCTTTACTATTAAACATTACTGGAAATGCGTTAACTGATTAGGAAAGCCTATGAATGAAGTGAGGACAATTCTGCTAAAATGTTGCAATAGCTTGCTGAATCTATCTTTTTGCTTGTGTCTCTTGTTTTTGCTAGCATTAGTTCTGCAAGTATTTTGCTTTACTTCGTTCAAGATACCATCCGATTCTATGGAGCCAACTTTACAAGCGGGTGACAAAATTCTGGTGAATAAAATGGTTATGGGAGCACGTTTATTTAATATTTCTGCTGCTTTAGAAAACAAAGATGTTGCCATTTACAGAGTACCTAGCCTAGATAAATTGCAAAGAAATGATGTTCTGGTTTTCAACTTTCCTTATGAGAAGAAACGAAAAGATAGCATTCGTTTTGATGTGATGCAATATTATGTAAAGCGATGTGTGGCTCTTCCAGGTGATACATTAGAAATTCGGCAAGGTCTTTTTAAAGTTCGTGGTGTGAATGAAATATTAGGAAATGCGAGAGCACAGGGACAAATTTCTGAAATGTTGGCGAAAGATGAGAAAACTATTGTATTAAGAGCATTTCCCCGTGATAAAATAATGGGGTGGACGGTGTTAGAGTTTGGCCCATTACCTGTGCCCAAGCAAGGGCAAGTGGTAAAGATGAATCGTGAGAATGGCTGCTTGTATAAACAATTGCTAGGATGGGAGCAGAAAAGGAAAGTGACCGTAAAGGATGATGCGGTAATGATTGGTGATAGTGTTATAAACGAATATCAGTTTGAAAAGAACTATTATTTTGTAGCAGGAGATAAGGCTGATAACTCTCAGGATTCTCGTTATTGGGGCATGTTGCCTGAAGAGTATATTGTAGGTAAAGCTACATATATTTGGAGTTCTGTAAATAGATATACTGGGCAAGTCCTGTGGGAACGTGTCATGAAAAAAATTAAATAGGCAGAGATACGAACTAAAAGCAATTGGTCCGAAATAGTCAGCCTGTTTTTTGTGCAATTACTTTCGTTTCGCCTATTTTTGGAGTCGCCAATTATGATAATTGAACAAATAAAAAAAGATAAATGATCTTACGTGCTAAACATATTGCTTATGTATTCTTCTTTATGCTTTTTGTGATATTAATATCATGTACAGGAGTAAAAAAGGGAGGAGCAGTAGATAATAATAAAGTTGGGATACAGGTGGAGGAAATACAATTTCCTCCACAAAACATATTACAACTAAAGTCATATTATTTATCTTCTCCTACTCATTTGGATTCTATGGATATCCTTATAGGCTATAACTATAGATTACATTCATTAGATTATATAGATCTAAGAACAAAACGAATTACTCAAACTCAACTATCTAGTGACGGTCCTGATGCTCTTACTCGGTTATCGGGGATATATGCTCATACTTTAGATTCGGTATGGTTATCTGATGAATCTCAATCTATTTTTTTAGTAGATTCTACCGGAACAATAAAAAAAACGGTTAGTTTGAGAAAGCATTTGAAAGAAACAGAGCAGTTACTCATTAATACTAATTACGCAATGTATACTTCGCATTTGTATTATAATGCTGTTCGTCAATCATTGATGTTTTTGGTAAAGGACCTATCTTCTAATTCTTTTGGCATAAAAGAGGTCTTTGTGGACAGTGAAAGGAGTGCAATAACTTATGAGCTTTCGCCCTCAAAGATCGTGCCTGATATAAGTGAGGGATATACTTATATGGATGCGCCTAATGTTAATTTTGTTGGTGAGAATATTATATATAACTATCCGATAGAATCTTCTATTTATACGCTTAATATACTTACCAATGAAAATAAAGTGATCACGGCGAAAAGTCGTTATACTTCAAATTTAGTTGAGAAATTTACATTAGCGGAGGATTATGCCGCTTTGGAAAGGCATAGAATTGAGAATCCTCATTTTTATGATGTAATGTATATTCCAAGCGTCAAAATGTATGCGCGTTTGCATATCGATAAACTAGAATTTGATGCGAATAGAGACCTAGAGAAATTGATAAATGATCGAGATTTATATTTGATGCTGTTTAATGAGGCTTTTGAGGTGGTTTGTGAAGTTAAATTGGCTAAGCATCGATATAGCTATTATACAGGGTGGAATGTATTAAGTGATGGTATTGCTCTTTTTGTAGATAATGCACTGGATGAGCAGAATACGACAGATGATTTGAGGATGGATTTAGTTTTTCCAGAATGATAATCTTCGAAAATGGTAAAATACTATATTATTTCTGATGCTAGCGTTTTTATGTAACGATATTAGGACCTGAATTACTTGTTGAATGAAATATTAAATTGATACAAATAGGAATAAAACATATAGGGAATTTGATAATGCTCGTGGGAGTTATCGCTATTCTAGCGGTATTACTTTTGCCCACTTCAACCATCATTGCTGTCGGAGATATGTCATATCAAAAACTATGGTTAGGATATATGTCTGTTGTGTTTATTATTGGTTGTTTGTTTTATTTTAATATGAATGAGAAACAATGTCTCTCTTTTCATTTATTTGTTATATGGGTATTGATTGCATTAGGTGGAATTGAAGCAATTTGGGGTTTGAGGCAACTATATGGTTTGGCTGTTTCAAACCATGCATTGTATGCCCTTACAGGTTCTTTCTACAATCCCGGCCCCTATTCGGGATACTTGGCGATGGTATTTCCGATTTGTTTGCATGAATGGCTGAATGTGAAAAATGTAAGAGAGCGTCGATGGATGCAGCAGGGGAAGTGCTATTTGTCGATAGGAGTGATTTTATTGATTGTTTGTGTACTGCCTGCTGGTATGAGTCGTTCGGCATGGATTGCTGCTACTATTTCGAGTGCATGGGTATATGGAATGCATGCTTCCTGGGGAAGTAGAATAAAGGAGATAGGACGAAAATATAGGGGAAGGGCATTAGCCGCTATTATCACTGGGGGGATTGTATTGTTAATGGCTGGCTATGCCCTTTTCCATTTAAAGGCTGATTCGGCTAGCGGGCGTCTGTTCATGTGGAAAATAAGTGGACTGGCTATTGCCGAAAGCCCTTTGTGGGGCCATGGAAGTGGAACTTTTGCTTCAGTTTACGGAATGGCACAGGAGAGTTATTTTGCTGCCGGAAGCTATACAAAAACGGAAGAGTTGGTGGCAGGAAGTCCGGAATATGCTTTTAACGAATATCTGCAAATAGCGGTGGAATATGGAGTTCCATTCCTTATTCTTATTTTAATGCTGATTGCGTTTTGCCTTTGGAAAGGGATTACTGAACAAAAGATTGGTATCTGTGGTGGCGTGATTTCTGTTTTGGTATTTGCCTTTTCCTCTTATCCGATGCAAATTCCCGGTTTTGCTATAGCTATTTTCTTTTTATTGGCCGCTTGTGTTATAAGTCGTTCCAAAATTTCATTGATATTTTTTAGTTTGATAGTAGCTCTTTTGGGAACTTATTGCTTAAAGAGTAATCAATATGATGCTTGTAAGGAGTGGTTCCGTGTTAAAATGATGTATAATATTGGTGCTTATCAGGCTGCTAAGGAAGAATATGAGGTGCTATATCCTGAGTTGAAAAATAGAGGAGCATTCCTTTTTGAATATGGTCATTGTTTGCATAAATTGAAAGTATATGACTCTTCTATAAGGATGTTGAAAGAAGCGATTCAGTATAGCAGTGATCCGATGATTCTGAATATTATTGGTAAGAACTACCATGCATTGGGTGAGTTTGAAAAGGCTGAGGAATGTTGATACGTTCTACGCATCGTCTTCCGGGACGTATTTATCCGTATTACTTATTGGTGAAGTTGTATACCGAACCGGAATTTCAGAACCTGGAAAAGTTTAAGCAAACAGCTTCTATAGTATTGACAAAAGAACCTAAAGTACAATCAACAGCTATAAAGGAGATGCGAGAAGAGGTACGGAAATTAATAATTGATCATAGCGAACGGTAATATGAGTGAATAGATAATAATGAAATAAAAGATGATAAGATATCTGAGTGAGATGCACTTTGTAAGTTATAATATTAACCATACAGCTTGATTAATGTGTTTTATTTTTTACATTTGCAAATAAACGATTGATGTTAGCTAGTTGACTATACTAAGATAAACAAACATTAAAATATGATGAAACATAAATTTACGTGGCTTTTACTATCTGTAGCCTTAAGTCTGGTAGTTGCCTGTTCTGGCAAAAAGAGTGATGCTGATAAAAAAGAACTAGGAGTTTCTACAGTTCTTCCTGATGGCGATAATAGAGTGAGTGCCCAGATCTTAAAGCGGTGCGACTTCCACCACGAACTGATAAGTAATGGGAAGGTGAATGCGCGCAGTAAAGCTGATCTACGGTTTGAGACAGGTGAAGTCATTGCTCGTATCTACGTAAAAAATGGGGATCGAGTACGTAAAGGCCAAAAGTTGGCAGAGTTGGATCAGTTTCGCCTTGAACAAAAAATGGCTCAAGCGGAAGATGCTTTAGCGAAAGCAAGCTTGGAGTTACAGGATGTTCTGATTGGGCAGGGGTACACATCGGATGATTTTAGTAAAGTACCGGCTGAAACGATGAAGCTTGCCAAGGTGAAAAGTGGTTATGACCAAACAAAATCACAGTATGAGTTGATAAAGAGAGAGCTAGAGCATGCTACGTTGGTAGCTCCTTTTGATGGAATAGTGGCTAACTTATTCGCAAAACCTCATAATCCCGCCAATACGTCTGAGGTGTTTTGTACGGTTATCGACACACGGGGAATGGAAGCGGACTTTACTGTATTAGAGAGCGAATTGTCTTTTATCAAGATGGGAGACAAAGTTTCGGTTACTCCCTATGCCGGCGGTGATTCTTATGAAGGGAGTGTATCCGAAGTCAATCCGTTGGTAGATGTCAATGGGATGGTAAAGGTAAAGGCTGCGGTGAATGGACAAGATAAGTTGTTTAGTGGCATGAATGTGCGAGTGAGTGTACGTCGCTCCTTGGGCGGTCAACTGGTGATACCTAAAACGGCTGTTGTCTTGCGTTCGGGCAAACAGGTCGTGTTTACTCTAAGTAACGACAAAGCTATGTGGAATTATGTACATACAGGATTAGAAAACGCCACCGAGTATGTTGTTTCCGATAAATCGCAGAAAGGGATTGCGGATGGGCTACTTGAAGGTGACACAGTTATTATTACTGGTAATTTGAACTTGGCGCATGAGGCAGAAGTACAAGCTACTATGCATGCCGAATAATGCATTCGGAAGGGTAGGGTAAATAATAAAAAACACTTAAATATTCATGATAAAATTTTTGATTCATCGTCCTATCGCTGTGTTGATGGCATTTACTGCTAGCTTCATTATTGGTTTGGTGACTTATTATACATTGCCCATATCGCTGCTCCCCGATATTGCCATTCCGGAAATAACGGTGCAAGTATCTGCTGCAAACACCTCCGCACGCGAACTGGAGAATACGATTGTTAAACCCTTACGACAACAGCTGATTCAGGTTTCCACACTGAAGGATATACAGAGTGAGTCAAGAGATGGAGCAGGAATTATTCGTCTTTCTTTTGAATATGGCACAAATACCAATCTAGCCTTTATTGAAGTAAATGAAAAGATTGATGCGGCAATGAGCTACTTACCTAAGGATGTATCACGTCCCAAGGTAGTTAAGGCTAGTGCAACAGATATTCCTGTGTTTTATCTGAATTTGACATTGAAGAAAGACAGTGCGTATGGTAGCACCCAGCAACAGTCTTTTCTAGAATTGTGTGAATTTGCCGAATCGGTTATCAAGCGGCGAATAGAACAACTCCCCGAGGTGGCTATGGTTGATGTTACCGGAATATTGGAGCAACAGTTGCAGATTGTGCCGGATAAAGATAAAATGGGCATCATGGGGCTTACTATTGAGGATATTGAATCTGTTCTTTCAACCAACAATGTAGAGCCCGGCAGCATGACGGTTCGTGACGGATACTATGAGTACAACATAAAGTTTTCAACGTTGCTGCGTACAGCGGAGGACGTTGAGAATATCTATCTTCGTAAAGAAGGACGCATTATGCAGCTAAAAGACTTTTGCCGGATACACATTATTCCTGTCAAAGAGCGGGGAATGGCTGTGTCCAATGGTAAACGTGCTGTTACTTTGGCGGTTATCAAGCAGGCTGATGAGAATATGGATCAGATGAAGAAAGCATTGGCGGGGACTATGGGGCATTTCCAGCGGGTGTATCCGGATATTGACTTCAGCATTAGCCGTAATCAAACGGAACTATTAGACTATACAATTTATAACTTAAAAGAAAACCTGTCTCTGGGCTTTCTGTTTATCTGCCTGATTGCTGTCCTTTTTCTGGGTGATGTGAAATCTCCGCTGGTGATCGGTATTAGTATGTTTGTCTCTATCGTGAGTTGCTTCACTCTTTTCTATCTTTTCAATATGTCGCTTAACATCATATCGTTGGCTGGATTAATTCTGGCTTTGGGAATGATGATTGATAGTTCGATAGTGGTTACCGAAAATATATCTCAGTATCGTGAACGAGGCTATTCATTGCGTCGTGCTTGTATAGTTGGTACCAACGAGGTGATTACACCCATGTTGAGTTCTTCGCTGACAACGATTGCCGTCTTTATACCACTGATCTTTATGAGTGGAATTGCCGGTGCTATTTTCTTCGACCAGGCATTTGCTGTCACTGTGGGGTTGATGGTTTCTTACTTTACCGGCATTATATTACTTCCGGTGCTCTATTATTTGGTTTACCGTACCGGAGTCCGTACTCGAAAATGGAGATGGCTTTCTTTTAAGTTCAATAATCCGATAAAGGATCGTACTCTTTTTCGCATGTATGATGGAGGTATCGACTGGGTATTTAGTCATAAGACACTGAGTGTGCTCTTTTGTCTTATTTCCGTCCCCTTCTGTGTCTTTTTCTTCTTTTTTATTGATAAGGAGCGAATGCCTACTGTGGAGGAGAGTGAACTCATGGTACGGATTGATTGGAATGAGAATATTCACGTAGATGAAAACAAACGACGCATTGATGAACTTTTCAAGGAACTAAGTGCGCAAACACTGGAGCAGACGGCGTCCATCGGACATCAAGACTTTATATTAAACAGAGAGAGGGAACTTTCATCTTCGGAAGCTGAACTGTATTTTCGTACGGAGACTTCCAAAGAGATTGCACCTCTAAAACAGAAAGTGCACCAAAAACTGACAGATTCCTATCCGAATGCTGTAGTCTCATTCTTCCCACCTGAAACGGTATTTGAAAAGCTTTTTGTAACCGGTGAGCCGGATGTGGTTGCCGAGTTTTATGCACGTGATAAGACAGAAGCACCTCGGGCAGAGGCTATTCGGAAAGTCGAGCTTGAGTTAGGTCAACGAGCGGGAGTTGTTCCTATCGGTATTGCTTTTGAAAACCAGTTGAACTTGAGTATCAACAAAGAGAAGTTACTGCTTTATCGCATATCCTATAATGAGTTATATCGGATGTTGAAAACAGCTTTTCGCGAAAACAGTGTAACCATGTTGCACTCTTACCAACAGTATTTACCGATCAGTGTAGCCGGTGATGAGAAAACGGTGAATGATGTGTTGCAGGAAACGCTGATACAAACCCTACCCGATAATAAGGGCGAAATAGCGTATGTTCCTCTTCGTGAGTTAATCACCGTAGCCCCTACGGAGGATTTGAAAAGTATTACTGCCGGTCGTAACGGCGAATATGTTCCATTTCATTTTTATGGAGTGAAACATGCCGAAGAACTGATAAAAGAAGCAAAACAAGTCGCGCAAGATACCGGTGACTGGGATACGGGATTTTCGGGAAGCTTCTTTTCTAACAAAGAGATGCTCGACGAACTAGTTATCATTCTGCTAGTTTCTTTGCTATTGATGTACTTCATTCTAGCTGCTCAGTTTGAAAGCTTCCTCCAACCGTTGCTGGTCTTAGTCGAAATCCCGATAGACGTTGCTTTTGCGCTGATGTTACTTTGGCTATGCGGATATACATTGAATCTGATGTCGGCTATCGGCTTAATTGTCACGTGCGGTATTGTGATTAACGACTCCATCTTGAAACTGGATGCGATCAATGAACTGCGTAAATCCGGTATGCCTCTTGTCGAGTCTATTCATGAGGCGGGGCGTCGACGTTTGCGTCCCATTATCATGACGTCACTTACAACCGTTTTTGCTATGGTTCCACTCTTGTTCTCTTCCGACCTCGGATCAGAATTGCAGAAACCACTATCTGTGGCAATGATTGGTACCATGCTGGTCGGCACTGCGGTGAGCCTGTTCATTGTACCCTTACTTTATTGGTTTATTTATCGGAAAAAACACGCTTAGATATGAATAAATTCTATTATTATGTCGCATTGTTGGCAATAGCATGGGGAGTTAATCTTTCCGCACAGGCACAAAAACGGCTGACATTAGACTTGAGTCGAACGATTAGTCTGGCTAATGATAGTTCACTAGAGTCTTTTCGTACGCAAAATATGTATCTATCCGGTTATTGGCAATACCGAACATATCGTGCCAATCGCTTGCCGAGCTTGACATTAGATATGACGCCGGCTCAATACAATCGGGATATAACCAAGCGCTATGATTCGGGACAGAACCTGGATGTCTATCGCAGACAGCAGTCCTATTATGCTTATGGAGGTTTAAGTGTACGGCAGAATCTCGATTTAACCGGAGGTACTTTCTATCTGGAATCCAACTTAGCCTATATGCGCAATTTTGGAGATAATCGCACGACTCAGTTTACCAGTGTACCTATACGTATCGGATATTCGCAAAGCCTGGTTGGTTACAACTCTTTTCAATGGGAGAGAAAGATCGAGCCGTTGAAATACGAACGAGTGAAAAAGGAATTTCTTTATAATGTAGAGAAAGTATCGGAAACAGCTACGACTTACTTCTTTTCCTTGGCTATGGCACAAGCAGAATATAAACTGGCTCGAGAGAATCTTAGCTCTACCGATACATTGTATCGCATCGGAGAACAACGGCATCGGATTGCTGCGATATCTCAGGCGGATCTGTTGACGTTGAAACTGGATCGTGTGAATGCGCAGAACACGTTGCAAAACCGGGCGAGTGATTTAAAACGAGCCATGTTTTCATTGGCTTCTTTCTTGAACCTTGATAAGGATACACAGATTGAGTTGGAACTTCCTTCACATTCGCAAAGTGTTGAAATCCCTGTCGATGAGGCTATTCTGTGGGGAAGAAGCAATAATCCGCAACTACTCGAATTGAAACAAAACATACTGGAGGCGGAGAGGAGCGTGGATAAAACAAAGAAGGAAGCCCGTTTTAATGCCAGTGTGAATGCGAGTATCGGTTTCAATCAAGTGGCCGATAATTTCGGAGATGTATATCATAAACCTATGCAACAAGATCTGATAGCGGTGAGTGTTTCTGTGCCGTTATTGGATTGGGGGGTTAGGAAAGGCAAATATAACATGGCACGCAACAACCTCAATGTGGTGAAGATCTCCTCTCGCCAGAATGAAATCAATATTGAGGAGGAGGTGATTATGACAGTGAGCGATTTTAATATTCAACAACAGCTAATAGCTAGTGCTGAAGAAGCGTTAGACCTTTCTATTCTTGCCTACAATGAAACTAAACAGCGTTTTATTATAGGTAAGGCAGATATTAGCAGTCTGACACTCTCGCTCAATCGCCAGCAACAGGCACAACGCAACTACATTTCTGCTTTGCAAAATTATTGGTTGAATTATTATAAAATCCGACGCCTCACGCTATTTGACTTTGCGACGAACCTATCCTTGTCCGATCGCTTTGATTTTAATGGAGGACATATCATCCGATAGTTAGACGACCCGGGCAAATCTAGGAAGAGATATTCCGGATTTATACACTATATGCAATGAATAAAGAATGAAAATGGATTCGAATATAAAAGGAACTTCAAAAGCCTCTGCATTTACACTAATTGTAGCCTTTATCTGTGTGGCATTGGTTGGGTTAGTTCTTGTTCCGTTGCTACCGGTGAAATTAAATCCGTCACGGAATCTTCCCGGGTTCTCTGTCCACTTTAGCATGCACGGTACTTCGGCACGAGTAGTAGAGATGGAGGCTACCAGCAAATTGGAATCCATGCTTGCCAGAGTCAAAGGAGTTCGGCAGATCTCCTCTACGTCGGGCAATGGGTGGGGCAGTATCAATGTGAATTTAGATAAACATGCCGACTTGGCTGTTGCTCGTTTCGAGGCTTCAGCTATTATCCGACAAACTTGGTCGGAGCTGCCCGATGGAGTTAGCTATCCGTATATCCAGATGAAAAGTTCGGATCAGAAGAGCCAAAAGCCCTTTATATCGTTCACAATTAATGCACCGTCTACGCCTTATCTGATTCAGGAATATGCGGAAGAGCATATCAAGACACGTTTGGCACAAATTCCGGGAATCTATAAGATAAACCTAAGCGGAGCTACTCCGATGGAGTGGCAACTGGAATATGATTACGACCAATTGCAGACCTTAGGCGTAACTACCGGTGAAGTTCAGCAAGCCATCCGATTACATTATCAAAAGGAGTTTCTGGGTACATACGACGTAGAACAGATGTCCGGTGAGAAGGAGTGGATACGATTGGCTTTAGTGCCCGAAAAAAATGACAGGCTCTTTGATGCCGGTCAAATACAAGTTAAAATAAAGGACGGACGGATAATCCGCTTGGATGAATTGGTCAAAGTTTCACGAGCGGAGGAAGAGCCTCAAAGTTATTACCGTATCAACGGTCTGAATTCCATCTATTTGTCTGTTGTTGCTGAAGAATCGGCCAACCAACTGACATTGAGTAAACAAATTACCGATTTTATGGAGTCGTTGCGTGCCACTTTACCCTTCGGATATGAGATTCATACCAGCTATGATGCGACGGAATTTATCGATGCGGAGTTGAGCAAGATCTATCTTCGTACAGGTGCTACGTTGGTGATTCTGCTTTTATTTGTATTGCTGATCACCTTTAGTCCTAAATATCTGTTCTTGATTGTGTGTAGTTTGAGCATCAATATGGCTATCGCTGTTATTTTTTACTATGCATTCGGACTCGAAATGCAACTGTATTCTTTAGCCGGTATTACCGTCTCACTCAATCTGGTGATCGATAACACCATTGTGATGAGTGATCACTATTTGCGTTGTCGTAACCGGAAAGCGTTTATGTCTATACTGGCGGCCACGGTAACCACAATGGGGGCTTTAGTCATCATTTTCTTCCTGGATGAAAAGATACGTCTCAATTTACAAGACTTTGCCGCTGTGGTAATCATCAACTTGGGCGTATCACTACTGGTCGCTTTATTCCTGGTACCGTCTTTGATCGATAAGATGGGAATGGAAAGGCGAAAGTCTTATCTTTCCCGCCTAAGCTCGCGACGGGTACATCTCCGCGTATTTTCGAGGATTGGACACAAAATACGGCGTTTCCCGGTTTACTTCACACGTTTTTACTCATGGTTTATACAAATACTTTGCCGTTGGCGGATAGCGGTTTGCGTATTGTTGTTATTGGCATTTGGATTGCCGGTTTTTCTATTACCGGATAAAATGGGAGGTGAAGGTGCATGGCCAACAATTTATAATCACACGTTAGGAACTTCTACATACAAAGAAAGCATCAAGCCCCTTGTAGATAAAGCGTTAGGAGGTAGCCTGCGACTATTTGTCGAAAAGGTGTATGAGGGTAGTTACTTCAGTCGTAAGGAAGAGGTTGTACTTTATGCCAATGCTAACTTGCCGAACGGAAGTACGTTGGAACAGATGAACACCTTGATCAAACGAATGGAAGCTTATCTGAGTGAGTTTAAAGAGATAAAACAGTTTCAAGCATCCGTTGAGAGTGCGCAGCGAGCAAGCCTTAGTATCTATTTTGATAAAGAGCACCAACAAAGCGGGTTTCCTTATACGCTGAAAGCACGTATTACCAGTAAAGCTTTGCAGTTAGGAGGTGGTAGCTGGAGTGTGTATGGTTTGGAAGATCAGGGTTTTAGTAACGATGTGCGCGAAACTGCGGGATCGTTCCGGGTAAAAATGTATGGCTATAACTATGATGAACTCTATGGTTGGGCTGTGAAGTTGAAGGAAAAGCTATTGACGCATCGACGTATTAAAGAAGTAGCCATCGGATCGAACTTCTCTTGGTGGAAAGACGACTACCGGGAGTTCTACTTTGATTTGGATCGAAGGCGCATGGCAGAGGAGGGAATTGTTGCCGGACAACTATTTGCGGCTCTTCGACCGATATATGGGCGAGATATGAATGTCGGGACGGTAGCTACTGAGAACGGTTCGGAGAAGATTAAACTCACCTCTCGTCAGTCGAACGAGTGGGATGTGTGGGCTATGCAGTATAATGCTCTCCGTATAGGCGGAAGAGATTATAAACTTTCGGAGCTTGCAAAGGTGGAGAAAGGTCAGATGCCTCAAGAGGTATCCAAAGAAAATCAGCAATATCGATTATGTTTGCAGTATGAATATATCGGTTCGTCGGAACAAGGTGATAAATTATTAGAGAAGGATTTGGAAGAACTTAGCGAATTGTTGCCAATGGGGTATACTGCTAAATCGGAAAAGGCCAATTGGCACTGGGGCGGTAAAGGTAATAAGCAGTATTACCTGCTACTAATTGTAATTGCCATCATTTTCTTGATATCGAGTATCCTTTTCAATTCGTTAAAGCAGCCGTTGGCTATTATTTTTGTGATTCCAATATCATATATCGGTGTCTTTCTAACCTTCTATTGGTTCAGGCTGAATTTCGATCAGGGTGGATTCGCCTCATTCATCCTGCTTTGTGGAGTGACGGTGAATGCAAGTATCTACATTCTGAATGAATACAATGCGATTCGGAAGAGACAGCCTCGCCTTGCTTCGGTGAAGGCCTATGTGAAAGCTTGGAATACGAAAATAATTCCTATTTTTCTAACGGTCACTTCTACTATTTTGGGTTTTATACCTTTTATGATAGGGGCTGAAAAGGAAGGGTTCTGGTTCCCATTGGCAGCCGGTACGATTGGAGGATTGATCATGTCGGTTATTGGCGTATTTATTTTCTTGCCGATACTGACTTTGAGAAAGAAAGATGTTTGCCGGCGCAAATAAAATAGGCTTCCTATCCGGCTGAGGCTATAAATCCGACCGACTAGCTTGCAATGAGTTAGTCGGTCGGATTCATCGGAAATCAATTAGATTCCCGTATTATAATTACCAATTGTTTCCTGCATTGCTGTGGTCAACAAGGTTTTCGACTTTTTGCTTATATAAGTTGGCTCCTTCGGCAATGTTCTTTCCGGCTTCATTGGTGCTCATACCGTAAACCACGATAGGAGTTTGCCAGTTCATTCCCGAATGAATTGCGCTCACTTGGTAGGGGCGTAAGAGCTCGTCGGCGGTAAAGCGATTTCTTCCTCCGCTGCGATAGGCTTCATGTTCGGAGCCAGTCGTTGTGACTACGAGTAGGGGCTTTCCTGCTACTGCCGGTGTCTTGGAGAGGAAAGTGAATACTTCGTCTTGCCATCTTTTAAGTAGAGCCGGAGCCGCCATCCAATGAAATGGAAATTGGAAGATGACTGAAGAAGCCTCAGATATGACTTTACTCCATTCGTCGATATCGAAAGCTATTTCCTGATGTTCGTACAGGTTGAACACTGCTACTCCTTCGATGTCTTTCACGGTATCAATCAAAGCTTTGTTGGCCAATGAGTCCTTTAAATTTGGATGGGCCAGTAAGATCACGACTTTTCTTAATTCTTTATTCATACTAATCAAACGTTTGGAATGAAATAACTGCTTAAATGATATAATGTGTAAAAATAGGATTTATTTTTGAAATAAGCCATTTCTTAATTAAAAATAAAAACGAAAGTCTTTGATTTCGAATTTGTACTTTTGCATATTCAATGAATACGTTTGGATAATAAACTTGAAATATGATAGACTTTACTCAATTTCCTTCACCGTGCTATATAATGGACGAAGAATTGCTCCGGAAGAATCTGGGCCTAATTAAAAATGTAGCCGATCGGGCGGAAGTAGAAATAATACTTGCTTTCAAATCATTTGCCATGTGGCGTTCATTCCCTATCTTTCGGGAGTATATCGGGCATTCTACGGCAAGTTCCGTATATGAAGCGCGTTTAGCCTTAGAAGAGTTCGGAAGCAAAGCACACACTTATTCGCCGGCCTATACCGAACAAGATTTCCCGGAGATAATGCGTTGTAGCAGTCACATCACCTTCAATTCTTTCTCGCAATATGAACGTTTCTATCCGAAGGTTGTCACCGAAGGAAGCGGTATCTCTTGTGGAATTCGTGTCAATCCGGAATATTCGGAAGTCGAGACGGAGTTATATAACCCCTGTGCACCTGGAACCCGTTTTGGTATGACGGCCGATCTGCTACCGGAAACTTTGCCGGAAGGCATTCGTGGCTTTCATTGCCATTGTCACTGTGAATCATCTTCGTTCGAACTAGAACGTACGTTGCAACATTTGGAAGAGAAGTTTTCCCGATGGTTTCCGCAAATAGAATGGCTCAATCTGGGTGGAGGACATCTTATGACGCGTGCTGATTATGATACCGAGCATCTGATTAACTTACTCAAAGCACTGAAAGCACGCTATCCGCATTTGAAGATTATCCTCGAACCGGGATCCGCTTTTACTTGGCAAACGGGCGTCTTAACCTCTCAGGTGGTGGATGTTGTAGAGAGTAGGGGAATAAAGACGGCTATTCTGGACGTAAGCTTTACTTGTCACATGCCCGATTGTTTGGAAATGCCTTATCAACCGGTAGTACGCGGTGCTGAAATCGGAGATGAAGGTGCATTTGTTTATCGGCTGGGCGGAAGCTCCTGTTTGAGTGGCGATTATATGGGAATGTGGGGTTTTGATCATGAACTGCAGATTGGTGAGCAACTTGTATTCGAAGACATGATTCACTACACCATAGTAAAGACTAATATGTTTAATGGAATTCATCATCCGGGCATTGCTATGTGGACAAAAGAGGGAAAGGCTGAAATCTTTAAGGAATTCTCTTACGAAGACTATCGGGATCGAATGAGTTGATAATCAAATTGATCGTTTGGCGGTCGTTGAGGCGGATAGAGGCTCTGTGAAAAAAAAAGTGCATAATGTTTGCAGGTTTACAGAAAATGTCTACCTTTGCAACCGCAAACAAAACGCGGAAATAGCTCAGTTGGTAGAGCATAACCTTGCCAAGGTTAGGGTCGCGAGTTCGAGTCTCGTTTTCCGCTCATATTTCTTTGAAATATTGGAATAAATCTTTGCCCAGGTGGCGGAATTGGTAGACGCGCACGTTTCAGGTGCGTGTGTCGCAAGGCATGCAGGTTCGAGTCCTGTTCTGGGCACAGAGATTAAAAACTTTAGGATCTGGAGAGGTGGCGGAATTGGTAGACGCGCTACTTTGAGGGGGTAGTGACAGTTATGTCGTGGGAGTTCGAGTCTCCTTCTCTTCACGGTTCATTAAAGATAAATTGCGGAAATAGCTCAGTTGGTAGAGCATAACCTTGCCAAGGTTAGGGTCGCGAGTTCGAGTCTCGTTTTCCGCTCTTGTTCCTTTGAAATAAATATTACAACTAGATTTGCCCAGGTGGCGGAATTGGTAGACGCGCACGTTTCAGGTGCGTGTGTCGCAAGGCATGCAGGTTCGAGTCCTGTTCTGGGCACTGCTCATGGTAGTGAAAGTTTAGTTTGCGGAAATAGCTCAGTTGGTAGAGCATAACCTTGCCAAGGTTAGGGTCGCGAGTTCGAGTCTCGTTTTCCGCTCCATAAAAGAGGTTGTCCATCGTATGCGATAGGCAACCTTTTTTTTGTCCGATACTATACTGACGTGTCGATCACACTATTGCTTACTTGCGAAAAACGGATCACCTGTAAACGATGGTATCTGATATTATCTACTAAGCAAGTTGGCTAGTTTGGTTGCCTGTTTGATGCGGTCGGCAAGGCCGATACCGTCGCGTAAACCTCCTGCAATGATCAGTCCTTTGTATCTCTCTTGCAATTTATCCACTGTATTTAGGCGTTCTTCACTATCAGCTTCGTATTGAGGAATAGCTTTCGAGTGTCGGAAAATGTGGAACTTGTAAGGCTCGGTATCTTTAGGATACTTCAACATGGTATGCATGGCTTCTTTTACCAACTCGTAAAGTTCATTATCAGAATAGTTTAATAGGTCGGCATGCTGAACTCCACCTAGAAAGAAAGATAGAGATGCTGCTCCGCGAGGCGCTCTGTCACTGTAGCATGAAGAGTTGAACAGAATACCTAGCAGCTTTTCTTTTTCAACAGACGGTATCAGTCCGCCGAATGCCAAGGGAACACGACTACCGTCTTTGATTCCTACACCAATCTGTATGACAGGAGCGTAGTGCAGAGATGCTATGGGTTTCATCTCCTCCTCTTCTACAAAGGGGAGTAAGTCCGGGAGCGCATAAGCTGGCACGGTAGTGATAACGTATTGCGAATAGATCTTATCTCCGCTGGCGGACAAGGAGGTAGACCAACCGTCAAGAGTCGGTTCCACGATACTGTTCCCCGCTGAAGTTATGATCGCATCATTCGATATTCGTTTACGTAATGCTTCTACCAATTGGTTGAAGCCACCCTTCACCGAAAAAACATCTTTGGAAATGCCTTGTTCTTTTTCTTCTGCCAACGCTTTGCGACGTTTCATCGCACCGCGTATAAAACTTCCATATTCATGTTCTAGCCTGTAGAGCTTAGGCAGCGCAAAGCGAGTGACCAGTCGGTTGGGGTCACCGGCATAAATACCCGAAACGAATGGGTCTACCGCATAGTTCAGATACGATTTACCCAGGCGTCGTTTTACCAACGATGCAACACTCTCAAGCGGATCATTACCTCTCTTGCGGAATGGCTCAAACAGAATGTTGATCTTATCGTACCATGAAAATAAATTGGTGGATATGGCACTTGAAAGTCCGTTGGGGAGCGGACGGAAAAGTCCGTTTTTCCAGATCAACCTAACTTTTGCTTCCTGCTGTGCAATCTGGAGTGTACATTCGTCATTTAGTTTTCTGAAGAGTTCCAATACTTCTATATTGGATACAACGCCGGTGTTTGGTCCCGATTCGAATAAGAAACTTTCGTCGTTGATGGTATGGAGCTGTCCGCCGACTCGGTCCGTTTTTTCCAGCAATACTACGTCAATACCCTTTTCCTGTAAAAGGAACGTGGTGATCAAGCCTGTAATTCCCGCACCGATAACAACTACTTCAACTTTCTTATCCATATCTTTTGTTTTTCTTTATAATACTGCTAATCTTTTATTGCACTCTCTGCTTCCTTTCACACTTATACCTACTCTTTTCGCCCTATACCGGTTTGGAGAAATTTTGTGCACCACCGTTATGCATCAAGGGATCGAATACCGCTGCCACATTACGCACATAGAGTGCCCCCGTATGAGTCACTTTTATTTCATTGGGAGAATAGGTAATGATACCGTCCTTCGCCATATCTTCTAATCTCGACTCATCATAAGTCAATCGTTGCTTTATGTCGACGACCGGTATACCAATATGTTTGGCCAACTCCTCCCAATTCAAACGTTCGTTGCACATCAGCGTGGTAATAACCTCACGTGCCAATTGTTCTTCTTCATTCAGTGTATAGCCTCTCATGACGGGGATAGCCCCTGATTGACAGCTGCAATATATTGTGGGATACTACGTGTATTCTGACTGTATGCGGCTGACAGTTGACTGATGGCTGTTACTCCGAAAGCATAGACTTGCCCAGTCGTTTCGCGGGTGCAATATCCTTGGAAGTTTCGATGAAGCATACCGTTTCTCAAAGCAATATTCAGCGAGTCGTTCGGTAGTACAAAATGATCCAATCCGATAGGTACATATCCGTGGCTACCCATCGTCTCTACAGTATGGCTGTACATTTTACTTTTATCCTCAGTTTTGGGCAGTCCCGCTTTTTCCAGAATTAGCTGGTTTTTGTTGATCCAAGGAACATGCGCATAGGAAAAGGTAACCAGTCGATCGGGTTTTAGTTCCACAGCCCGACTTATGGTCTGTGAAAAGCTTTCTACAGTCTGACCGGGAAGTCCATAGATGAAATCCATATTAATCGATATATCATTCGTACGCAATAACTCAATGATCTCTTCAAGTGGAAGAAGTGACGGCCGTCTGTTGGCTATTTTGAGAACGGTCTCATTGAAATCCTGTACGCCGATGCTACAACGGTTGAAGCCCGCTTCAACTAATTCCAACCAATGCTTTGCTGTCAGATATCCCGGATGACATTCAATAGCTATTTCCGGTTTATCTATGCAACCGAATGTTGAAAGCAACATCTCATTGATTTCTTTCAGGAAATGCAAAGGGATAGCGGTAGGAGTACCTCCACCGTAGTGAATCTGAGCTATTTTTCGCTTCTTATCCAGTAGTGGAAGTACGGTTCTAATCTCAGCTTTTACAGCATTCATATAAGCTTCCACCACATTTTTCTTCTCCATGGGATAAGAATTGCACCCGCAGTAATAGCAGAGTTGCGGACAGAACGGAATGTGAATATAGAACGACAGATGTTCGGGAGATAATTGATTGGACGCCGCAATAGTCTTTCTGAAATCTTCTTCCGTAAACCTTTCGTGGAAATAGTTGGCCGGAGGATAGCTCGTGTATCGGGGAGTCGGTAAGTTATATTTTGCTATTAAATCGTCTACTTTCATGACTGGAACCTTTTGTTTATATGGAAACTACTCATTCGCATAGTCTGTATATCTGTTTTTGAAATAAAATCGTTTGTTTTCTTTATGCCCGGTGCATCTTCTTAAAATAAAACCAAACATATAGAAGTGAACCTAGCGCAAAGAGAGACTCGACAACAAATAAAGTTGTGTAACCCAGATGATCTGCCAGTTTGCCACTTCCTACGGCCACCAACATACTGCTTAAATGCAACGCTACAATCTGGAGGGTGAAGTCAGTCCCTTCACGTCCTACACGTACATAATCCATGGCTATAGTATAAATCAATACTGTAGCCAGTCCGTAACTTCCCCAGAGAAAGAAGATGCCGATATAAAGATTGATTGTGCTTAACAGTCCGAAATGAGATAGTCCGGCAAAGTAAAGCCCGGTGAAAAGAATGCATATCGCATACAGCGTTGCTGCTTTTCCTCTTCCCCAACGACGGATGATGTTGCCACTGAAATAAGAACCTATACAACCACATAACGAGCCGAAAACACTGAACATCAGTCCGATGTGAGCCATTGGATAATGCAAATCGACCAACCAGGGTTTGAGCATAGCCAGTGTGCCGATCAAACCGGAATTAAATAAAATCAAGAACGTCAATTGCGAACCGATCCTGCGCTGACGGAAGAACGAGAGCAGGTCTTTCATGCCAATAGGCACTCTTCCCGAATGTGACGTAAAGCTTTTGTCTTTATATTGATAGAGTGGGATAAGCATGATGAGTACAAATACGGACAATCCCAGAAGCGTGGAAGTCCATCCTATATATTTATACAAGACCAGCAACAAACCGCCACCGACTAATGAGCCGGCAAAGCTTCCCATACTTTGCATACTATTACCCCGGCTCCTTTCTTTGCGGTTGAAAGAGAGAGTTGTGAGTGCATCTGTGGCAATGTCCTGAGTGCCTGAGGCTACAAAAGACAATACGATGAGCACGAGAATCAGTAGGAAATCGGTTTTCAGATTGAGTAGGGCAATGGCCAGGATTAAGAACGCGTAAACTGCCTCCGAACAGAAGATCCATTTCTTATACGTCTTCAGATTCGAGGTGTTGCGGTCTACGAGTGGTGCCCAGAGAAACTTAATGATCCAGGGCAGTTTGATACATTGAAGCAAGCCGATGGAAGTCAGTGAAAAATTATCCTCTCTCATCAGTACCGGTAGCAAGGTGCTGAATAGACTCATCGGCACCGATTGAGCTATGTAGAGCGAGAAGAAAGTAAGAAGCTTGAATTTATGTCCCGAATCGTCACGTTCGGAAGTCGTCGCTAGCGGATTTTCTTCGTTCACTATCTCTTGTTTATTACCTCTTCCTCTATTGACAGAGGATATAAGTGTTGATAAATTCATTATCGGCGTATTTGTTTAAAACATAGTTGAGACCCATTCTTTGGGATCTTATACCTAGTATATATACTTCGGGCAACTTCCACTTATAACGTAAATGAAATAGTTGTTCCAAAAGTAAGTGGTTTCCCTTTCTGCGCAAAATATTTTGTTCCCAATTGGAATAAATAAGCGGTATAGTCACGGGATGTGGCGTTTTTTATCCAAAGATCAACGGTGAAGTTCTTTTTCGTTGCAGACACTTTACCATTTAATGTCCCGTAAAAGCCTTGTCCTACTGCATTCGCCTCATTCCAATATTGATGTCCGATAGCTGTATATTGAGCAGAAAAGAGCAGATGATCGATGTAGCGGCTATGCAGATTGAACCCATAATCTCCGCCTAGCATAATAGTCTGGCGCGGAATGTATGGCGTGTAATTGCCGGAATAGTCAGCATCGTTATATAGATACTCCCTGAACTTAGCTTCTGTGTATCCATAAGAAAGTTGCAGGTGGAGTTGTTCGATTGGTTGCGCTTTGAGCGAAAGTTCCACTCCTTTGCTATATGAGCGTCCTGCATTGGTCAAAATCTGTCCATTGGGAATCTTGTGTGAGATTTGCTGATGTCTCCAATCAATGTAGAATAAAGCGACGTCTCCTTGAAGTTTTCCGTTGAATGCGGACGCTTTAGCTCCAACCTCATAATTCCAACTGTATTCGGGATTGTATGTACGTTCATCTTCGGAGGAGAAGGAAACATTGAATCCACCGGTCTTATAGCCACGGGTAACGGTGGTGTATACCATATTATCTTTATCGAACTGATACTGCAAAGAGAGTTTCGGTGTAAACTGAGTAAAACTTTTGCTGTCATTCAATTGGGTGGAAAGTTCTTTCGCGGAATCTGTCAGTTTCCAGAGCGTATAATCCTGCTTATCTCTTTCAATATCCAGCCGGACGCCCAACGTGGCCGATAGCTTTTCAATAAACAGGTCTTTCATGGTGGACTGATGATAAAAGGCCAATCCGTAAGCCGGTTCTTTGAAATCCTTCTGTGTCGTAAAGAACACCTTTCGATTTACAGTATTATAGAAACCGAAGACTCCATTTAGCCAACTATACTTCTCATTCTCTTTCGAACGCATCTCCAACTCCTGCGAGAACTGGTTTTGGCGTTGAGTCTGGATCACAAATGAATTTGCCTGAGATGTGAAGTCCTGATCAATCGCTTGGCGGTCATCCAGATTCTGGTAACCGGTCGCCGATTTAAGTATAAAATAGGGGAAAGCATAGTTAAGCGTCAACCCGGCGGTCAATACCCCTTGGCGGTACGAACTGTAATCATTATAATCCACATCATTAATAACACCGTTATCTTGGTCATACAACCCGTAAGGATATCCCCCTTGATCGGTATATTCATAATTTATGGCTAATAAACCTTCCAGTCCATTCGTTGCTCGCCACTGTAATTTACCTTTGGCGGCTATATGATTGGAGCGGTCAACCTTATCTCCGGTATGCAGGTTCGTGAAGAAACCATCATTATGTTTGTATTTGGATGAAACGGAGTAGCCTACCTTTTCGGATATTCGTCCGTAATACGCTCCGGAGAAATCCGTCTGACCATAGTTTGCTACAGTCTGGCGGTAGTTGAAACCCGTATAATTCAAGGGGTTCTTGGTGTACACATTGATAATTCCGCCCATGGTGTTCCGCCCGTAAAGCGTACCTTGTGGACCTCGTAGCACTTCAATGCGGCTCACTTCATTCATATCGAAGTCGAATACCGACTTCTCGAAAAACGGTATCCCATCGATGTACAGTCCCACCGATGGAGTAAGCTTCGAGCCTATTCCTCGAATATATAGGGGAGAGGTCAGCTTGGAACCATAGTCAGGAAAATATAAGTTGGGTATATAGGAGCTGATTTCTTTAAAATCGGTAATGTTACTTTTCCTTAGTTCGCCGATTGATAAGATGGATACCGAGGCCGGGATTTCTTTAAAACCCTTCTGTTCTTTATATGAAGTTACCACAACTTCATCCAGTGTTACGGATCTGTGTGTAATGGAATCTGGAATGGATACGGCTGCAAAACTTGCTTTGGCGGACATCAGGACGGTAAGCAATAAATAATACCTCATTATCTTTCTTTATTATTTTTGCTTGCAAAAGTAGCGAGTTTCGATTTATGTGACAATCCTCATTTATGAGGATATCATACGACTTTATTCGATCAATCTCTTTATGGAATGTTTTGAAAGTGGCTACCCCAAAAAGGTTGGGCAGCCACTTATTAAATGCTGTATTTCTTAGTGTCCGGCTTCGTTGACCTCTTTCTCTGGCTGAGCTAAAGAAACCTTTAATATCTTTCCGCTATGAGCGCCAATTGACAAATCGGTTGCTTTGTAAGGCAGCAGAGTAATTGTTTCCTGCAAACCACTTAGCAAGTCAGTCGCTTTATACGCGTCAGATTGAGGAATCTGCAGAAAGTCGAAGGCGTGCGAAGGGATATTGATTGCCACATCCACCAACTGATGATCGAAGTTGACAGCGATTAGAAGAAGTTCGTTCTTATACTTTCGCAAGAAAACGTATTGCTTATGTTCATTGAACTTCCAACCGTTTTGATTGGCGTACATCAAATCAAAGAATACTCCCTCGGTGATGGCATGCTCCTCGTTACACAGCGTGAGTACCTTTTTGTAGACTTCATAAATCCTTTTATACTCTTCCGACAGCATTTTGCCATCAAACTTACCACCGTTTCGCCAGCGACGAATCGTATCTACACTCCAATAATCAAAGATCGTTGTTCGTCCGTCTCGTCCGCTGAATCCTTCACTGTCCATACCCATTTCACCGAACTCCTGTCCGAAGTAAATCATCATCGGATTGGTATTCATGCAAGCGGAGATAATCAGTCCCGGAATAGCTTTCCGGGGATCTCCGGCAAAGAAATCAGAGGCTATGCGTTGTTCGTCATGATTCTCAAGGAAATTGAGCATCCTCTTTTCTATCCCATTCAAGTTCTGCCAGCAGCGGCTGATCATTGTGGCCGATTCGTTGCCGCAGATAACATTCCGTAAGGTATCGTATAGTCCGACCTTATCGTACAGATAGTCAAACTTCCCACGGAACAGATAATTCCGATATTCACCCGGATTGTAAACTTCGGCAATGAACAGAACATGCGGATATACTGCTTTTACCTGAGGGATTACCCATTCCCAGAATTCAACCGGAACCATCTCCGCCATGTCACAACGGAAACCATCAATCTTCTTCGAAGCCCAGAATAAAAGTATGTCGAGCATTTTGAACCACGTGTCCGGAGTGGGAGAGAAGTGGCAAGTTCCCCCGTTCTGGTAGTCAACCCCGTAATTAAGTTTAACTGTCTCGTACCAATCGTTTATATTTGGAGTCGCATCGAACCGGTTGTTACCGGTAGCCTTAGCCGGAAACTCCCGATAAGGTTCTGCGGCACTGCCTTTCATATCAAACAAGCCGTGAAGTTCGGACTGAGGGATATAGTAAAAGTTATTGTAGGGACTGAATGGCTGGCTTGGGTCATCGTTTGCACCTAGGTCAGTGGTCCCATCCGGTTGTACGTCCGAGCGATACTGACGTGCAACGTGGTTGGGCACAAAGTCGATAATCACTTGGAGTCCGGCACGATGCGTGCGTTGTACCAGATTTTCAAACTCTCTCATACGTCCCGGAACATCAGTCGCGATATCCGGGTCTATATCATAATAATCTTTGATCGCATACGGTGACCCGGCTTTTCCTTTCACAATGGCGGGATGATCGGGCTGTATATTGTATCGGCGATAATCCGTCTGCGTAGCATGCTCGATGATGCCGGTATACCATATATGTGTTGTTCCGAGTTTTTTGATTTCTCCCAGAGCTTTGGCCGTAAAGTCTGCCATCTTACCACAACCGTTTACGCCAATATCTCCGTTGTAGCTGCAATGGTTGTTGTTGTTTCCAAACAAGCGGGTAAATACTTGATAGATAATTATTTTATTCTTCTCATTCATATCTGTTTCTATATTTATCGTTTTGGTTATTTCCAGACTTTCCCTCTTTCAATCAAGAGATTGTCTATAATCTCACTTGCAGTTTTATATCCCTGTTCGAATATCTCTTCAGCTTTCTCTAGTTCGGTATTACTGTATCCATAAAGATTGTACGGCTCAATCAGTAAGTCGGCTTTTTCTCTTTCGGGAAATGTATTGGCGCGGAACATAAAATGGAAAGAGCGTAGCGCTATGTTGACGATATTCATTTTATAGTCTTCCGCCATGATAGGGCTTACATTGACAGCCACCACTTTGTCGCATATTCTCCGAATGCTCGAAACGGGAAGATTCATCATCAGTCCGCCGTCTACATAATGCGAACCTTCTATATTTACAGGTGCAAAAAGTACCGGCATACAGCATGATGCGGCAACACGTTCGGCTATACTTCCCCGATGAAAATGCACCATGCGTCCATGATCGAGGTCTGTGGCAGTGATTATTAATGGAATTTGCAACTCTTCCAACTTCTGAGCTTTCAGGTTCGTTCTTAAGAAATCGACAAACTCGCTTAGTTCGAATAATCCTTTTTTGGGAATAACCAATTTCGTTAGGTCTTGAAACTTATGTCCTGTAAAATAATCAAGCACTTTATGCGGTTCATTTCCGTCGGCATAGAATACACCAGCTAGGGCCCCGGCACTGACTCCTGATATAATGTCCGGTTTGATGTCATGCTCCAGCAATGCCTGCATCACTCCCAAGTGAGCGAATCCTTTAATGAATCCACCACTTAAAGCATATCCTATCTGATACCTTCGGTTATTCCAGTTGTCTATTTTAACCTCCATTGTCTTATTTCATTTAGTTCGCCACGAATTTAGTGAATTTATTGGAGGTAGAGATTGATACAAGTAAAAAAACATCGGTATCTGCAAATTTATGGTCAATATAGAAGCTTGTGAGACATAGACTTCGGGGTTAGAGAAATCACATATTTGAAACATGAATGTCAACGATTGCTCTAATTTCATAAAAAATGATATTTTCTGAAAGAAAAATAACAAAAGATAATTGCTTATCGGCGGATAATGCTTTTATTTGCGCATTAAACAATAAAAGGTTTATTACGATTTGATTATTTCAAGTGAATCTTCTCATTTAATTGAGCATATCCATCTCTGATTAAGAACTTCCAAGAAACTTTGTTATTGAGATTATTAATTATTTATATTTGATTTTATGAATTTGTACGTTGGAAATCTTAACTACAATGTTAAGGAAGTAGATTTGAAAAATGTAATGGAAGAATACGGAACAGTTGCTTCTGTGAAACTTATTACAGATCGTGAAACTAGAAGATCAAAAGGATTTGCATTTGTTGAAATGCCGGACGATGCTGAAGCAGCTAATGCTATCAAAGAATTGAACGGTGCAGAATATGTAGGTCGTCCGATGGTTGTTAAAGAAGCATTGCCGAAAAAGTAATTGACTAAGTTACTATAGCCGATGAAATTACAAAAAAGGGTGTATGAAAATACATCCTTTTTTTGTGTTCAAACGGATGGAGATCTATCGAATGAGGATCGTTCTTCCCAGCGTTTTATATGTATTGAAAATAAGTGCGCATTATTTTCTCATTAACCTTGGTTTCAGTCCACTCCAGATATAAGTATTCAGAAAAGAACTGTCCATGTTCTCCACCATTTGCTCGAAGCGCATAGACGGAACAGAGAAAGTTAATAATTCCGCTTTTATGCAGTTGCGCATCGCTGTGTCCATTCCACCGATAACTGCACGTGGTTGTGATTTCTTAGCTTCGGAAAAAGCAAACGAGATCAGCCCTTCACACCCGGCTCCAAAAGGTACAATAACACTGTCTACACGCGTGTCATCATAGCAACTTAATCCGTGTAGTGCGGCGATTACATCAGGTTTGGCAAACACGCAATAGATAGCAGGCTTATCCTCTTCTGTTAGTTTGTCGAAGGGTTTAAAGATGATATAGCGTCCGGTTGGCTCAGCTTTCGGATTAATTTGGTGCATGGCATTAACCTGCTCCCTGTTCTTTTTGAAATGTTCGATCTCACACAGCAACTTCACTGTTTTCTCTTCATGATAAGGTCCGCCGAACAAAGTTTGCATAGAACCAAAACATCCCAAGTTCTCCGTGTCAAAAGCTAGGCTATGTCCTAAATGCACACGTGCCATCTGTGCAAAAATACATGTATAGCCGCGCGAATTAGCTGATGGTGTCTTTGCATAGGTTGCTTCACATAAATCGTCTGAGTAAAATACGCCTATAGGAAGAGACGTCTCAGGAAAATACAAACTCCATCTTTCCAACAACTGTTGCTTAAAGTCTTTATTCATAATCCATTAGTTAATGTTCATACTATATGCAAACATACGGCTAATCCTCTGATGTCTTCATTTCATTAGTTCAGTAGAATATTTCATATCAGGAACTCTTATGGAGTTATTGCGTTATTATCGTATATTTGTATGTCATTTGCAGTTATGGAAACAACAATTCAGACTTCTAGCTTCGTATATGCTGACACTGATCTGCATAATCTAACAAGTACTCCTATGTCTATATCCGGGTGCGTTGTAATGCTTTGCACTCAGGGGAAAGCCACAATCGTGACAGGGATCGAAACGCTTGAGTTAGTACAGAATGCAACCACTATGTTTTTAAATGGATCTTCCATCCTTCTTGTCAACGCAAGCGATGACTTTAGCGTTCGGATGTGGAGCATTTCTTATGCGTTGTATGAAGAGATCATACCAAGCATTCCCCCGGCATTCGTCGATTTCTTAACTAAAATTCCAGCTTATATTCATTCGTCGGAAGCTCTTTCATTGCAATTTGTGCGTGTATCCATGGATATGGCCCAATTACTGTATCTGGAAAGAAGTTTGCAAACAGCTTCAACCCGTATCAAGAACTTTGCATTGAACTACATACTTTATCTTTTTGATTATATCAGTCCTTTTCTAAAATCGAGTTTGAATGCATACGTTAACCGGGAATATATGTATCGCAGATTTATTGCCGACATCTATAATTTCTGTGAACAAGAGCACGATCTGCAATTTTATGCATCCCGGTTGTGTATCAGTAAGCGCTATCTCTCGCAAATTGTTAGAGAAAACGCTCCCGAACAAACTCCTAAACAGCTTATTGATAAACAATTGATATTCAAAGTTAAATCGTTATTAGCTTCTACCGATTTAACCATAACTCAAATAGCCGACCAACTGCATTTCCCTGATCAGTCCTATTTAAGTCGTTTCTTTAAGCGTCATACAGGCATTTATCCTTCCGAATATAAAAAGTCCGTCAAGCGAATACAATTAATTAGTGTAAAGGGGTTCTAAATAAAAAAAGTCAAGTTTCGATTATATTTTTTACCTTTGCAAAAGCATGTAACTAGACGGATATATATGATCTGACACTTGCAGAGTGTCAGAGGTCGCCATGAACTTCTTAAAATTTCTGGGTGCAAAGATAGGGTGTAGTCTTCGATTTGCATTTGTCATTAATCGCCGTTTGTTTTACATTCAGGCTTCTCCTTCCAACTTATCCAACCTTATTTGCGTGGGTGTTTTGTTAAATTCCTTTCTACAGAAGCGTGTGAAGGATGATTCCGATGAGAACCCGTTTTCCAAGGCTATCTCTTTAAACTGCTTTCCGGTTGATTTGATTTCAAACAAGACACTACGTGCTCTCTCCTGCAACATCCATTGATAGGGTGTCAACCCAAATACAGCGGTAAACTGTGCGGTAAACCTTTTGCTTGTCAGGTTCAGGAATGCTGCCAACTCAGCCGCTGTTTGAAACTTCTTCCAATGAAGTCTTATCTGTTCGGAGAAGGCTATGTCATTGCTTAGTATAGGGTATAGAAACTCATAGATCTCCTCCTGGGTATAACTGATTCTAAGTAGTAAGAAGAACTCCTTAACCTTTATTTCAAGCCAGTAGTGGCAGTTTAATCCACTCCCGACCGATTGACTAATATCATCCATCAGTTGCTCTATCTGAGACCTAATGTCCAACTCTCCGAAGTTGTTGTGCTCCGGTTTGTAGGTGTCTTTTCTCTTCCTATTCATTCTTGTATATAAGTCTTCCAGTGAGAAGTCCCTGCATAAATTAATCGGTGCTTGAATCCTAAAGAAAACAACTGTGGTATTTTCTATTGCCTTGTATGAGCATCGACTTCCGGCAACCAGAAAAAGCATCCTTCCTTTTGCGGTTTGGTAGTCCGGTTCATCCTTATAAGAAAGTTTTAAGCTTCCTTCCGCTATAAATATAATTTTGTGAAATATAAGGTTTGCAACCTCTGATTTTCCTTTTACCATTTTCACTACTTCAACTGCCGCTTTTCCTGTCTTGCGACAATTGGCGCACAGTTTATGTGCGAATTCACTTCTATTCTTCATATCTAATTAATAATAAGATTGTTAAGTCAATGTTTTACAAATGTTTCACAAATTTGCTTGGGGTTTTTCTCGATAACTGTTACTACTACGCTAGTAGCCAGTCTCTTCCGGCCTCTTTTTTAGCTGACCTCTCAAATAATGTTTCACAAATGTTTCACAAGTCGTTTTTTGAGTCATTATTTGATCATGTAATGTGCTGTATGTCAGTATTCTGTGATTATGCTAAAACCCCCTCTGACACTCTGCAAGTGTCAGAAAAGATATGCGTGAATTTATTGAAGTTAAGAAAAGGCCTTTAAATGGCTTTTGTGAGGTTTAACTCTCTTCCCTAGAAAAGAGATATTAAAACAAATGGGTAAAGTAAGCATATATAGATGACATTTCATAATGTACCATTCTTTTTGCACGGATATTAGGCGTTTTCTCCTGTATCTGATACCCTTAAAATTAGATTGAATGAATAAACTATTAGCAAAACTAGTACTGTTGTTTCTCGCTTCACCACTGCTGCTGCATGCTCAGCAACCGGACTTTACAACCGAAAACTTGCCGGGTGGGGAGTCATTGCCTGCGGTAGCGTTGAAAACAAATCTGCTTACCGATCTGACGGGAACTTTTAACCTGGGTGCCGAGTTCCGCTTGTCAGACTATCTGACGCTGGATCTGTCGGCTAACTACAATCCGTGGACTTTCTCGGATAACCGCAAACTCAAACACTTCCAAGTTCAATCGGAACTTCGCTATTGGGTGCATGAACCTTTTAACGGACACTTTCTGGGTGCTCACGTAAACTATACAAACTTCAATGTGGGTAACCTGAATCTTCCGCTGAATATCTTTTCGGATCTGAAAGATCACCGCCTTCAGGGGAATGGGTATGGAGTGGGTGTTGCCTACGGTTATCAATGGTTACTCTCTCCTCGTTGGAGCATGGAAGCCTCACTGGGACTGGGTTATATGTATTTGGACTATTCCCGCTACGAGTGTCATACCTGTGGCAAAAAGCTAAACAAGAACAACAAACATTATTTCGGCCCTACCAAATTGGGCGTTTCACTAATCTATATTATTAAGTAAAGATCTATATGAAAGGGATTAAAAGAGATCATATACCATTCACGCTACTCTGTGGACTGCTGTTGTTGGGGACAACAAGCTGTTTTTCTCAGGAGGTGGTCCGCGTGAAATTTCTCCAATTTAGGGAGAAGAGCGATAGCCTGCATATGAGCTATCAATTACAACTGCCTCCCCACAGTGTGGAAAGTGGACAGGGGCTGCACATCGTTCCAATGATTCAGGCGGGTGATTCGATTCTTCGGCTGCCACACATGACTGTTCTGGGTAAGAATAAGAATAAAGTGCTTAAGCGCTATCAGCATAATCGCAAACTTGAGCAACAGGCTTCGAGTCTGCCAGCTAACAACTACGAAGTGCGTATTCCTTATCAACTCTGGATGGATTCCGCGCGACTGTGTATTCGGCAGGAAGTGTCGGGCTATCGGGGACATAAGTTGATCACGCACTATCAGCTGAGGGATCAAGTGGAATTGGAAAAGAAACTTCCCTATGCTGTTTGTCCTCGTTTTGCCTTAATAACACCACAGAAGGAAGAAAAGCGTCGCAGTCGTCAGGGTAAAGCATTCCTAGACTTCCCGGCAGGCCGTTCGGTTATCTTGCCTACATACCGCCGTAACCCGCAGGAGTTGCAGAAGATCGAGGATGCTGTTGGGGAAGTGATTAACCATCAAGATGCCGAGTTGAAAGGACTCTATGTAGAAGGCTTCGCTTCACCCGAAAGTCGGTACGCCTTAAACGAACGACTATCCCGTGAACGAGCCACTGCTTTGAAAGAATATATTCGCACGAAATTCTCGTTGGATGAATCCCTCTTCCGAATCAGTTCGGTAGCTGAGGACTGGGAAGGATTAGCCGCTTTGGTCGGTGCGGGCGACTACCCCGATGCCGAACAGCTTCTGGCGATTATCAATTCCGAGCAGGAACCCGACAAGAAAGAAGTTCTGCTTAAACGCTTCAAGGGAGGTATACCATACCGGACACTTTTTAAAGATGTGTTTCCCGAGCTACGCCGGGTTGAATACCAAATCGACTATACAGTCAAGGATTACAGTGTAGAGGAAAGTAGTAAACTGCTGGACTCCCGTCCCGAGGACTTATCACATCTGGAACTTTATACGCTGGCCCAGTCGTTGGATAAAGCAAATCCGGTTTATGCAACTGTCTTCACGGAACTGATTCTGCGCTACTACGGTGAAGACGCTGCCGCCAACAACAATGCAGCCGTTGTGTTTCTGGAAAACGGAGAACTGACCACCGCTTCCCGCTATCTCGAAAAGGCGGGCGACAGTGCGCAAACAATCAATAACCAAGGTGTACTCCACCTATTGGAAGGTGATCTCGACAAAGCCGAAGCCTGTTTCGAACGAGCGCAGCAGGCAGGGAGCGAAGAAGCTACCCTTAACAAAGAGGAAGTGCAGACGAAGCGTGCCGATAATCTGAAGATGGAACGCTACACCAAGCGTCGGTAAATCATAGATAAAACACGAAAAGCGATAACGCTATATTAATTATTAATTAAAAACAACAAAGAATGAAAGCAAATTTCAAGTATGTAATGATGATGGCTGCTGCCCTTACAATGGGTTTAAGCAGTTGTTCGAATGAAAGTGATGTCGTAGATGACACCTCCAAAGAAGGAGTTAAAACGTATGCCAGCATCAAATTCAGTTCTCCCTCTACGTATGCTACTTCGCATACGGGTACTACGGAAGAATCTACGATCAACACAGTTGATGTGTTTATCTACAATTCCGGTGGCTTCCTGAAAAACCACCATCAGTTCTCTACGTTTGCTGAAACAACTCCGGGATCAGGTGTTTGGGAAACAACCCAACTGATGGAAACAACTTCGGGTGCCAAGCAGATTTATGTAGGAATTAACCTTCCTGGTGAAATTAGAACGAGCTTGTCTACGACTAATAAGACGCTCGCTGCTCTTACTTCCGTAGCCCAAGCAATCACAGTTGCTGATATTGCTACCAACAATAATTTCGCGATGGGTAGCGATGTGAATAGTGCAACTTTCATTGCTTGGGATGGTGTGACGGGAAGTATGCCGGCTGCCAATGCCATTACGGTAGATGTAAAACGATTTGCCTCTAAAATTACGGTGGAAGAGAAAGCTAATTTGGCTTTGGCAAATGTTGATGGCGGAACACTGAGTGATTTGCAGTTTGCACTGGGGCAGGTGAATAAATCAACGTATGCTGCACAGAAGAAAGTAGGGACTACCATTGAAGACCCTAACTATGCGGCTCCCTCAACTCCGGGTGACGGGCTGACCGCTACTCCCGCAGTTGCCGACTACTCTGCAGTGAATGCTTCCGGTATTACACTAATAAATACGCTGGTTGCAAAGTATGCTCCGGAAAACACGAATGACAACGTACTAGCCGGTAACCTGACTTATGTTAGCGTTAGCGCGAAATTCGCTCCGACCAATGTAGTTACCGGAACAACCGGTAACTGGAATAAAGAAACGCCTCATGGTACAAACGGAAAATTCTGGTGCATTAAAACAACTACAGGCAACCTGTACTTCAAAACAGTAACGGAAGCCGATGCCTATGCCACTGAGTACTTGATACCTGCTGCCAATATAGTGGAATATACGAGTGGTACTTGCTACTATACCGTTTATGTGAACAAGGCTAAGAATTACGATATATTCCGTAATGACTTCTACCAAGTTATTATTGATGAGATTATGGGCTTGGGAGATTCAACGGAAGGTCCTAAAGTACCAACTAATCCGATTGACCTAACAACTAAAATCAAAGTAGAGGTTAAGGTTAGTCCTTGGAATCTGGAGAGTGAGAACGTTAGTCTAATTCCTCAATAAAATCATAGACTGACAGATAGATAGCAAGAAAGATTACTGCAGGGAAGGGAAAGTTCTCTCTTCCCTGTAATAATCTGCTGCCTGATAATCCGTCTTTGAACGGATATTTAAAAACGATACAAAATAA